>CAWBOU010000069.1:0-22079 GCA_963790365.1 uncultured delta proteobacterium | reverse complement strand
TCTTCCCGTAGATCGGCAACGCGCCGACGAAGAGCGGCTCGTCCGTCGCCTGGGCCGTGTAGGTCGACCGTGAACGTCGGCGCGCCGCTGACGCCCGTGCCGCACGCGGCCGGCACGGTGACGTGCACGACGCCGGTGCCGCGGAGCGTGAGCCCGTCACAGCTCACGTCGGTCAGATTCAGGGTTCGAGCGGCTCGCGCTCGACCGTGAAGCGCCACCCCCACACGTCGAACTCGCGACGGATCGACTTGCTTAGTTGAACGTGTCCGGCGCCGAGACCTCGTCGCCCGAGCCGTCCGGGTGCTTCTTCAAGGCTCCGCCAGAGGGAAGCTCGAGCATCAGGCGGTAGTACGGCGTCTGGTAGGAGCCCCCGTGAAGCCCGGGCTTCTGCAGGAACCCGCTGTCCAGGCCCTCGAGGTCGAGCGCGCGCTTCATCTCGCGCGTCGCCACGTTCGTGAGGATCTCGTAGCCCTGCGACGACGCGTAGCCCTGCGGATTGTCGGTGATGTCCTCGAGCCGGCGCGGGATCGCGTCGCCGACGGTGAGGCGGAACGCGATCGCCTGACGTCCGTCCTGCCACGCGCGCCCGTTCCCCGCGATGCCGGACGGAAACTCCGCCTCGTAGTTGACGCCGTCCGCGACCGGATCGCCGTAGCCCGGCATGAGCGACGGGATCACGAGGTAGTTCGTCTCGGGCGGATAGTCGAAGAGCGGCGTGATTCCCGGGAGCCGGAGGAGCGGCACGGGTGCCGGCGGTGGAGGCCGATGCCGAGGTTCGGCACGTTCACGAAGCGGCCGAACGGCAGGCTGCCGCCCGACATCGAGCCGGCGGCGGCGAACGTGTCGGGATGCTGGAGCGGGATCTTCAGCGCGCCGAACCCGCCCTGCGAATGCCCGACCGTGCCGCGCCAGCCGCGCGAGGCGCCGACCGGGAGGAACGATTCGAGGAAGGGCAGCAGCTCCTCGACGATGAAGGATTCGAAGCGCGGCGGCGGCGTCGCATACTGCGGCCAGTCGCCGCCCTTGGCGTAGCGCGGGTTCCAGTCGGACCAGAGGCCGTCCATGCCGGGCGCGGGCCGAAGCCGCCCTGGAGCGTGCGATTGTGCGGCGCGACGAGGATCATCGGCAGCTCTTCGGCGGGAACCCACGTGTCGGGCTGCATCGTCCACGGGCTCGCCGCGGTCAGCGGATTCTTCGGCGGCCGATGCGTCAGCGCTTTCACGAAGGTCTGGCCGAGGAGGCCCGCGTAGCTGCCGCCGGTGCCGTGGAAGAAGACGACCACCGGGCAGCGCCGATCCGGATCTTCCGCCGTCGGCACGCACGAGGGCGGCACGTAGTAGCCGAACGGGCTTTGGGCGCCAAGGTGCGCGCTGTCGACGAGCTGGCACGCGAGTGCGCCGACGACGTACGTCGACGCGGTCGGCGGCGCGCATTCGGGGAACTCCGCGCTTTGCGCGAAGGCGCTTCCGGTGAGGACCAGGAGCGAAGCGATCGAGCCGAGCGCGCGTTCATCGCTTTGCGGCCGCTGCCAGGAGGTCTTGGTTCAAGAACGCGATCACGATCTTCCTCCGTTCGATCCGCCAGCGACCGTCGGGGTCGCGGCGGTAGACGTCGACGTAGTCACCGACGGCCATCGGGCTCGCGACGGAGAGCCCTTCGCCTTCGTAGCGGTAGCCGGTCCACGTCACGGTCGCGGCGGCGCGGTTCTCGTCGAGCGAATCGAAGCGCAGGTTGGTGACGACATGGCGCATCGTCCGGGGAGTGGGCGGCCACATCGCCGGGTTCGCATACTGCTCCGCGACCGCCTCTCGCCCCCGAACCGTTTCTTGCTGCGACGAATCCGTGAACGGCGGCAGCGGGCGCGTGACCTCGCAATCCTCGGCGTAGGTGTCGAGGATCTCGCGAAAGCGGCCGCGATCGAGCAGATAGGCGTTCTCGACGACCAGCTCCTCGATCTCCGCGCGCAGCGTCGCGCGCGCGATTCTCGTCGGATCGATGCTCGTAGGACCCCCCGCCCCCGGTTGCGGTTTGCTTACTTACCGGGCAGTAGAATGTCTGCCGACGTGGAGTCAAGCCGAAAGAAACCCGGACGACGCGCCAAGAGCGGCGGCTCCTACGAGTCGAAGCGCCGCGCCGCTCTCGAGGTCGCCGCGCGCGCGTTCAACGAGCGCGGCTTCTACCGCACCTCGCTCGACGACATCGCCGCGCGACTGAAGGTGACGAAGCCCGCGCTCTACTACTACTTCGAGAACAAGGACGAGATCCTCTTCGAGTGTCATTCGGCGGCGATCCAGTCGCTCGTCGAAACGCCGCTCGGCGACGGCGCGCACGGCGAGCTCTCCGGGCTCGAGAAGATCGAGCTGCTCGTGCGCCGCTACGTCTCGATGATCGTGAAGAGCTTCGGCCGATGCCTCGTGCTCGTCGGCACGCAGCCGCTCCAGCCGCGAACGCGCGGAAGTGCCGCGACGGCCGGCGCCAGACGAACGAGCTCCTGGTCGGTCTCATCAAGGAAGCCGTCGCCGACGGCTCGATCCCGCCCTGCGATCCGAAGCTCTCCGCGTTCTTCGTCTTCGGCATGCTGAACTGGATCGCGCAGTGGTACGACCCGAAGGGCGAGCGCACGCTCGACGAGATCGCGGAGGACGCGGTGCGGTTCGTCCGCGGCGCGCTTCTCCAGGCGGAAAGCCGCCCGGAGAAGCGGTCGTCGCGCGCGAGCGGCACGCACCGCGCCGCGCGCTGAACGTGCATCGACGCGTTCGTCAGATGATCGCTCGCGATCCGCGCGAGCCTCACCGTGTCGCCACGCCGCTCGAGTTCTTGTTCGACCTCTGCTTCGTCGTCGCGGTCACGCCGGCGGCATCGCGTCTCCACCACCACCTCGCGGAAGGTCAGGTCGGCGAGGGCGTTCTCGCCTACGCGCTCGTCTTCTTCGCGATCTGGTGGGCCTGGATGAACTTCACGTGGTTCGCCTCCGCCTACGACAACGACGACGTTCCGTATCGATTGAAGGTGTTCGTCCAGATCGCCGGCGTCCTCGTCATCGCCGCCGGCGTTCCGCGGGCGTTCGACCACCACGATTGGAGGATCGTCGTGGCGGGATATCTCGTGATGCGAATCGGCCTCGTCGCGCTCTGGCTGCGCGCCGCGCGCGCCGATCGCGCGCATCGTGGCACCGCGCTTCGCTACGTGATCGGTCTCATCGCCTGCCAGCTCGGCTGGGTGGCGCTGCTCGCCGTGCCGCAAAGTGCGTTTCTCCCCGGCTGGCTCGCGCTCGCGTGCGGCGAGCTCTTGGTGCCGGTCTGGGCCGAGAGTGCTCGGCCGACGTCTTGGCACGCGCACCACATCGCCGAGCGCTACGGCCTGCTCACGCTGATCGTTCTCGGCGAGTCGGTGCTCGCGTCGAGCGGCGTGATCCAGTCCGCGATCGCCGGGGGCGACGCCTCGCTCGAGCTCGCCGGTCTCGTCGGGGGGGCGCTGCTGATCCTCTTCTCGATGTGGTGGATCTATTTCGACCGGCCCTCGCACCGCGTGCTGACGTCCCCGCTTCGCGCGTTCCAGTGGGGCTACGGCCATCTGGTGATCTTCGCGTCGATCGCGGCCGTCGGCGCCGGCCTCGGCGTATCGGCCGACTTCGCCGCCGGCCGTACCCATCTCTCCGCGACCGCAGCGGGCGCGACGCTCGCGGTTCCCGTCGCGCTTTACCTGCTTACGGTGTGGGCGCTCGAGGTGCGCCCGCTCGCGCACCGGAGCGCGTCGACGGTGGCGTTTCCTCTGACCGCCGGCCTCGTCCTCTTCGCCTCCACGGCCGACCATCCGGTGCCCGTGATCGGCGTCGCGCTCGCGGCCCTCGCCGCGATTCCGATCGCCCCTGCCCCGAAGGGATCGAAGCGCTGATTCACGCTCCTCCCGACGAAGCTACAGCAGCTCGCAGATGTCGCCGACACCGTTGTGGTTGAGGTCCAATTGCTTGATGTTCACGATCAACGGGCAGTTGTCGACGTTGTCGACGATGCCGTCCCCTTCGGTGTCTGCGCACGCGCCGATCCAGACGACCTTCGACTCACTGGCTGCGGCCGGCGCGTGGTACTGATTGCACTCGGCCTGCGTGACGGCGCGATTCGAATAGATCGTGCCGTGCATGATGTATTCGCCGCTCGTCGTGTTGTGATCGAGGCCGACGTTGTGCCCGTATTCGTGGATCCAAAGGACGTGCTCCTGCTTGCCCTTGGGGAGGCGGACGACGGCCGCGCCCTTCCTGCCCATCCATGCGCAACCGATGATGTTGGTGCCGGGGCCGCCGCAATAGTTGATGGCGCGGACGACCTTCACGCGCGCGACCGGATCGTCGAGCACGGCGGCCAGCTCGGTCTCGTTGTCGATCACGTCGAGGCCGTCGCCGGGGCTGCCGAACCAGCGTGTCGTGCCCTTGCGATGGAACTCGACACAACAGGCGACGTCCCCCGCAAAATGAGTACGACCGACGCGCTTCGAGGCTTTCCTCATCAATCGATCCAGTCGGTCGTCGCTCATCGGATTCGTGTGGCTCACGTGATTGGCATAGTCGAGGCCGGTATCGTGCGCGGAGCTTTGGGTGTCCACCGCTCCTGCGGCGCCCGTCGTCGCGCCACCGACGAATTCGGCGGCGCTCGTCGCCTCACGGTCGATGCCCGGCGCTCCGCCGATCGAGCCGACGCGCAGACGATGGCGCGCGATTCGTGCAGCGGCTCGCAAATCCTTTCCATCGATGGCCGGAACGACTTGCGCGGACGCGATTTCGTCGAGCCGCGTCGCCGCTGCGGCAGTTCCGGCGTCCGCGAGCGCATCGATCGCGGATTCGAGAAGCTCGTCGCGTAGAGTCGCCGGCTGCCATGAACGCGCCGCCGTCGAGGCGAGCACGCCGCCGTTTCCGTCATGCGCCGTCATGCCGAGGAGCGCGTCGTGCGCACGGCGGTGCCCTCGGGCGGCCATTTTCCCGAGCGCATGCGGAGTGAGAAGCAGCGATCGATCTTCGATGGGAAGATGAACCCACGCCGGCGGCTCGCGAAGAAAGGCGACGAGGGCGTCACTCGTCGAATCGTCACCGAGATAGGTGAGAAACGCGACCACGTTGTCGCGGCGCGGAAACGCGGGATCGGCGAGCAGCGCGAGGAGCGCGGGGACACCCGCGCGACCGACCTCGCGTTCGGCGATCTCGGCGGTCATGCCGTGCACGTAGGTCGCGAGCGCGGCGGTGCGCACGCGCTCCTCGAGCGTTTTGGCGGCAACCGGACCGCAAAGGCCAAGAACCAGCGTGAGCGCGATCGCAATTTTCTGCACCGGAATCACTCCGAGCCGGCAATTTTTTGACGTTCTTCCTGCCGCTACCGCCCTTACGGGGGCGTGCGGTCATGTGACTCAAGATTCGGGCCAACTCGGGGCAGGGCTCAGCGCCCGAGGCGGGAGGCTCGACGCGAAGCGCCGGCTAGGGCGCCGGCGGAGCCTTATTCTTGCGATTCCGCCGGCTCAGGCCGTCGGAACCGCAAGGTCACGACCTCGCCTACGGCGAGGTCTCAATTCACCTGGCGGTCGCGGCCTTCCCAGTAGGGCTTGCGGAGCTCGCGCTTGAGGATCTTGCCGGACGGGTTCCGGGGCAGCGCGTCGATGAAATCGACGGTCTTGGGGATCTTGTAGCCGGCGATCCGCTCGCGGGCGAAGGAGATGATGCTCGCGGCGTCCGGCGTCTTGCCGGGCTTGGCGACGACGATCGCCTTCACGGCCTCGCCCCACTTGTCGTCCGGGACGCCGATCACCGCGACGTCGGCGACGTCCGGGTGCCCGAAGATCGCGTTCTCGACCTCCGCCGGATAGATGTTCTCGCCGCCGGACACGATCATGTCCTTCACGCGGTCGTGGATGTAGAGGTAGCCGTCCGCGTCGAGATAACCCGCGTCGCCGGAGCGGACCCAGCCGCCCGCGACGATCGTCTTCGCGGTGTCGTCCGCGCGGTTCCAGTAGCCGAGCATCCGGCCCGGCGTGTGGATGCAGATCTCGCCGACCTCGCCGGTCGGCATCTCACGCCCCTCGGCGTCGCGGATCGCGAGCTTCACGCCGGGCAGCGCCTTACCGGCGGAGCGCATGCGCTGGTTGCCGCCGAGCTCGTGGTCCTCCTCCGGGAGATACGTGACCGCGCCGCACGTCTCGGTCATGCCGTAGAGCTGCACGAAGCCGCAGCGGAACGTCTCCACGGCCTGCTTCAAGAGGCCGAGCGGGATCGGCGAGGCGCCGTAGAGGAGGGACTCGATCGTCGAGAAGTCCGTCTCGCGGCATTTCGGGTGCATCAGCACCATCTGGATCGCCGCCGGCACGAGCACGAGCTTCGTCACGCGGTGGCGCTGGATCGCGTCGAGCACGTCGCCGGGATCGAACATCGGGAGCACGACGTTCTTCGCGCCGTTGTAGAGACCGACGATGCCCCAGCCGCTGCCGCTGATGTGGAACGCGGGCATGGTGACGAGGCTCACGTCGTGCGGGCCCCAGTCGTTCCAGCGCATCGAGGGCTCGTTCGTCTCGGGATGGCTCGCGCGATGGAGATCGAGCGCGTAAAGCGCGGCGTGCGAGAGCTGCACGCCCTTCGGGTGCCCGGTCGTGCCGCTCGTGTACATCTGCACGACGGCGGACTCGGGATCGACGCGGATCTCGGGATCCTTCGCCGAGGCCGCGTCGCGCCAGCTCGTGTACGGCGCGATGCCGGATCGCTCGCCGGAGAGCGCGACGACGCGCCGGATCGAGGGGACTTCCCGCGCGAGCGACTCCGCGAGCTCGAGGAGCTCCGAGCCCGCGAACAGGAGCTCCGCGCTCGCGTCGTTCAGGATGTAGCGAAGCTCGGGCGGCGCAAGCCGCCAGTTCGCCGCGACGGTCACCGCGCCGGCGACGGCGCCGCCGAACAACACCTCGAAGAACGCGTCGGTGTTCTTGTCGAGGATCGCGATTCGCGCGCCGGGCTTCAGGCCATCCGCGACGAGCGCGTTCGCGACGCGCATGCAGCGGTCGCGCCATTCCGCGTAGGTGACGGTCTTGCCGTCGAAGACGAGCGCGGGCGCGTCGGGGCGCTCGCGTCCGTGAACGCGCGGGACGTCGCCGAGAGCCGAGACGCCGGGCACATGAGCCATGATCCCGGCTTCCTAGCTCAGCCGTCGCCGCCGCGACAGTAAATGATCGTGCCTTCCTTCGGCGCGCCGTTGCCGTTGCCGGTGGCGGACCAGATCTCGGCAAGGCGGACGAGATCCGCGATCGAGCCGGCCTTCGTCTTCTTCATCACGCGCCCGCGGTGGATCTCGACGGTCCTTTGACTGATGCCGAGCTCGGCCGCGATCAGCTTGTTCGCCATGCCGGCGACGACGAGCTTCATCACGTCGTGCTCGCGCGGTGTGAGCCGTTCGATGCGGTCTTCGAGGCCGGCCCGCTTGCGCCGGAGATCGCGCACGCGGCGATCGAGCTCGATCGCACGGCGCACGCAGTCGAGGAGCTGCTGGATCTCCCCGGTCTCCGACGGGCGCTCCGAAGCGTCGGTGAGGACGATGATCGGCAGCACCGCTCCGCGGCGCATCAGCCGGTCCTGGAGCTCGAGGCCGCCCGAGCCGCGCATGCGGAGCACGAGGCAGCCGGGATCGTCGCGATCGAAGCCGGCGAGGAAGTGGGGGCCGCTAGGGAACGTGCGTACGAACAGTCCCGCGGAGTCGATCAACGCGCCGATTCGCTCGCGAACGAGGGGGTCCCGTTCCACGACGAAGACCGTCGCCCTGTGCTGCATCGTCCTCTCTCCGGCGGCTTGCCGCCCACCGATCCCCCATCGGTGTTCCCCCTCCTCGAGCGTCAGAGTTCCGGACGGGGGTGGGGCTACACAAGGACGAAGATCTAAGAGAATACCCGTACGCCGACCGGCCGCGGCTCGGACGCCGCGGCCGGTCGAGCGCCCCCTGACGTCAGATCGGCAGGAGGCCGAAAACGATTCCGAGGAGCCCGCCGCCGAGGAGCCCGTCGAGCAGGCCGCCGCCGGACAGGAGTCCGAGCACGGTGCCGACGAGGCTCGCGAGCGGGCCGCCGACGAGCGGGATCGCCGAAAGCGGTCCGAGGACGAGCGAGGCGATCGCGGGCACGCCCGAGAGCACCACGGTCAAGATCGAGCCGACCGGATTGTTCGCTTCGTCGAAGATCGGCACGACACCGAGCGCGGCGGTCGGTGAGCCGAGCTCGCCGACGAGCGCTTGGGGATTCTCGAGCAGGTCGAGCGGCAAGCCGTCGATCACGGTCGAGCAGAGAACGGGAAGCTGCCCGGCGACGAGCTGGTCCGCGAGCCCGCCGATGCCGAGCGGCAGGAGATCGAAGACGAAATCGAGCGGAATCGGCAAGAGCTCGCCGCCCTGCGAGCCCGCGACGAGCCCGCCGACGATCGGCACCTTGTCGAGATCGGTGAGGTCGATCACCTCCGAGAGCGTCGGCAGCGACGCCGGCAGCGCGCCGAGCCCGTTCACCGTTTCGATCAGCCCGTCCGCGAGCGCAACGCCGCTCTCGCCGCAGTCCGCGATCAAGTTGCCGACGAGCGGCACGTCGTCGCCCGCCGCGGTGAGCGGCGCGAGATTCGCGCGTGTTGCCGCGTTGCCGGGCAGCCCGTCCTCTCCGTTGCCTCCTCCGCAGGCCACCAGCAACAGCATCATCATCGCGCCCACTCCGTTGCGTCCGACCAGCAGGGTTTTCATAGGAACCTCCTGCTTCGACGCGTAGCGGACGAACCCGTGACCTCCTCAGTGAGGAGTTACACTTACGTCTTCACGATCCCTTCGACGATCGCGGCGAAGGCGCGCTCGGCGATCGCGCGCATCTCCTCGTCGGTGCGGTCCTGGATCGGATGCGAGACGAAGACGACGGCGGGATCGAAGCCGAGCGCCTTCGCCTGGCGCTCCGCGCCGTCGACGAACGCTTCCGTCGCGACGTAGACGCAGGGCAGGCCGCGCGCCTCGAGGTCGGTCACGTCGTGCACACTGCACGACACGCAGGACCCTCAATCGGCGAGCGACTCGATGACGGCGTCGCAGCTCCGCGCGATCTCGTGGCGGAGATCGACGGGCGCGGGCTTCGTGAACGTCGGCTTCATGTAGCGGACGACGTCGGCACCGCGCGCGCGGAGCTTCTCCTCGACCACGTCGAGGAAGACGTTGCCGCGCGGCTTGGAGATGTCGAGGAGGCCGATCTTCTTTCCTTCGATCGTCGCGAGGCGCGCGACGCGCGCGCGGATCGCGAGCGAGCGCTCGCCCGTCGGGTCGAGGATGACGCGCGTGCCCGATTCTCTCTGACTCATGCCTTGATCTCCTTGTTGATCGGCTCGCTGCCCATCGCGCCGCTCGCCCAGCAACCGATCATCGCCGAGAAGAGCCCCGCCGGTCCACCGGCGTGCATGATGCGAAGCCCGCCGTCGCGGAACTTCGGCACCGTGCCGCCCGCGAAATGCGCGGGCACGCCTTCGGCGATGCCGCCCGCGCCGCGCACGAGCTCGTCGCCGGGGATCTGCAGAAGCTCGCCGAGACGCTCGAGGAGCCTCGCCTTCGTCCAGCCCGCTTCGCGGAACACGCGTGCGTGCTCGGGGCCGACGACGAGGAGGCAATCGAACACGAGCACGAGCTTCGGATGGTGGAGCGTGCGGAGGTTCACCGCGAGCGTCCGCGCGAGCGACTCGGGATCGCGCGAGAGCTGATCGACGATCGAGCGCGGGCCTTCGCCGGCGAAGAGCGTCACCGTGTTCGTGCCCGGTGCCGCGCCGAAGTCGGCGGAGAGCGGCGTCCACGGCGAGCCTTCCTCGTCCTCGGCGAAGCAGAAGCCGAGCTTTCCCGGATTTCCAAGAGTCGCGCGGTCGACCTCGCCGGGCCGGCCGCCGCCGACGTTCCGGATCACGAGCTGGAGCGCGCGGCCGATCGTGGAGTTCGCGCGGTTCCCCTGGCCGAGCACGTTGATGCCGCTGTTCATGCCGATCGCGCGGCGGATCGGCCCGTTCACGACGATCACGGGCCCGACCGGCATCGTCGTCGCGAGGATGCCGTGCGCGTTGAACGTGTCGGTACAAGCGGCCTCCACAGCAGCGATCACGACCGGCAGGTACTCCGGCTTGCAGCCGGCCATCACCGCGTTGATCGCGACCTTCTCGACCGTGCACTCGACGAGGTCCGGCGGCACCACGGCGACGATCTCGTCCGGCGCGCGCGTCGTGCCCTCGAGCATCGCCATCACGCGGCGCTCGGTCGGCGGCACGACGGGGAGACCGTCCGACCAGCCCCGAGAAAAAAGCGCTTCGTGCTCGTCCTCGAGCGCGGCGAGCTCGACGCGGCGCGAGCGGAGTTTCGAGCCGGCGTAGCGGACGAGCAGGTCGGCCTGCCGATCGGGATCGACGGACATCGAGCCGCAGCCCGGGCGATTCTCGGGCAGATCGGGACCGAGCCCGCGGAGCCCCGTGACCGCTTCCCACTCGCCGCGATTCCAGCCGATCGCCTTGGCCGCAACGGCGCCGTCCTCCACGCGAAGGAGCGTCGGCACCGTCCCGATCTCGTTCCGCCACGAGAGCTCGAGCGAGCGATCGTCGAGGATTCTCGTGCCCTCGGGGAAGGCCGGGTCATCCTGCGAGATGACCGTGAGCGCGGTCTCCTTCGCGAGGCGCGCGAGCACAGGCGCGACCATCGTGCAGGTCGGGCACTCGCGCTTGACGAAGGCGACGAGGCCGGACGGGAGCTGTGGCGCGGAGCTCAACGAGAGAAAGCCTATCGCCGTCGCGCGGGCGCCTCAACCGTCGCGCTTCTCGCACACTCGGCGCGCACGTCCTCGCGGAGGATCTCCGCGAGCCGCCGCACGCCGGGGCCGGCGGCTTCCGGGTCGGCGATCACGAGGTAGATCTCGCTCGCGAGGTCGCCGCCGTCCTTGAGCGGCAGCACTTTCAATTGTCTGGCCGCGACCTCCTCGCGGATCTTCTCCTCGGGGTACCAGGCGAAACCGTAGCCCATGCGCGCGGCTTGCAGCGACGTCGCCATCTGGCCGACGACCCAGCGCTGCTCGGCGTCGACGCTGTTGCTCTTCTTGTCGCGTTTCACGCTCGTGTCGCGGACGACGAGATGGCGGTGCTTGCGGAGGTCTTTCAGCGTGAGCGGCCGGCGGAGGCGGAAGAGCGGGTGCGACGGATGCGTCGCCGGCACGAAGCGGAGGCGCATCAGCGACTCGCCGGCGAAGCCCTGCGGCACGCGCGGCGTGAGCGCGACGTCGACGTTGCCGGCGAGAAGCGCCTCGGGCGCGCCACCGACGACGGTCTCGACGACCTCGATCCGCGTGTGCGGCGCTTCCTCTCCGAAGCGATCGAGGCACTTCATCAGGAGCCAGGTCGGGAAGATGATCTCGACGGCGATGCCGATCTCCGCTTCCCAGCCGGCGGAGGCGCGAAGCGCGGCGCGCTCCACGCTCGCGGCATCGTCGAGGAGCACCCGAGCGCGCGCGTGGAGCATCCGCCCCGCCGGCGTGAGCGCGGCTTTCCGGCCGCGGAGCTCGAACGCCTTCACGTCGAGCTGCTTCTCGATCTGCTGGACGGCGTAGCTGACCGCGGACTGGCTCTTGTGGAGCGCCTCGGCGGCGGCCGCGTAGCCGCCCTCGTCGACGACCGCGAGGAGCGCGCGCCATTGCTCGAGCGTGATTTTAGGGGCTCCGGGCATCGATCAGTTCCTTCGATCGGTTTCAGTGAATCTTACGCCTTTTCTATTCATCAGATCGATCTTACAAGTCCGGGCATGAAAACACTCCTCAAGCTGAACTCGAGTCTCTTCGGGGAAGGCGGCGCGTCGAGCCGGCTGACCGAAGCGTTCGTCTCCCGCTGGCAAGCCGCCCATTCCGGCGCGCGCGTGATCGAGCGCGACCTGGCGAACAACCCGGTCCCGCACCTGACGGCCGAGCGCTTCGGCGCGTTCGTCGCGAAACCGGGCGAACGGACGCTGGCGGAGCAGGCGGCGGTCGAGCTCTCGGATTCCATGATCGAGGAGCTCCGCCAGGCCGACGTCATCGTGATCGGCCTGCCGATGTACAACTTCGGCGTGCCCTCGACGCTGAAAGCCTACTTCGACCACGTCGCGCGCGCGCGGGTGACCTTCCGCTACACGGCGAACGGCCCTGTAGGTCTGCTCACCGGGCAAGAAGGCGTACGTCTTCGCGGCGCGCGGCGGCGTGTACCTCGGCACGCCCTACGACACGGAGACCTCGTAGCTCCGCCAGATTCCTCGGTTTCCTCGGCGTCACCGACGTCGAGTTCGTCTATGCCGAAGGGCTTGGCGATGGAGGCGGCGGCGCGGCGGAGCGCTCGAGGCCGCGACGCGAGACGATCGAGCACCTCACGGAAGGAGCACGAGCATGACGACCCGAACCCTGCAACAAGTCATCCAGAGCATCGCCGACGTCCGATGGCGCCGGCGTGAAGCTGCGCCGCAGCCTCGGCACCGTCCGCGGCCTGCGACTCGATCCGTTCCTGATGCTCGACGAGTTCTCGTCCGACGAACCCGGACGACTACGTCGCCGGCTTCCCGTCGCATCCGCATCGCGGCTTCGAGACCGTGACGTACATGCTCGACGGCCACATGCTGCACGAGGACCATCTCGGGCAACCGCGGCGATCTGAAGAGCGGCGGCGTGCAGTGGATGACCGCCGGCCGCGGCATCATCCACTCCGAGATGCCGCAGCAGGAGAGCGGCCGCATGCGCGGCTTCCAGCTCTGGATCAACCTGCCGGCGAAGGAGAAGATGAAGCCGGCCGGCTATCGCGACATCGCGCCGAGCGAGATCCCCGTGGTCGAGCTCGCCGACGGCGGGCGCGTGAAGGTGATTGCCGGCGCCGTCGCGGCGGCCGGCCGCACGATCGCGGGCCCGATCCGCGGCGGCACGACGGATCCGATCTATCTCGACGTCGAGCTCCCGGCGGGCGCCATGTTCCGTCACGAGCTCCCGCGTGAGCTACAACGGCGTTCGTCTATCCGTTCGAGGGCACGGTGGAGATCGCCGGGCAGACGCTCGGCACGCAGCGCGCCGGGCTTCTCTCCGAAGGCGAGGAGATCGTGATTCGCGGCGGCGAGAACGGCGGTCGCGCTATCCTCGTCGCCGGGCGACCGCTCCGCGAGCCGGTCGTGCAGTACGGCCCGTTCGTGATGAACACCCGCGAAGAGACCGAGCAGGCGGTGCGCGACTATCGCGAGGGGACGCTCACCGCGCCCGCCGCCGGAGGATCCTAATCGGGCGTGATGTCGACGATGATGCAGTGGTCGCAGCCGTCGAAGGGGTTGCCGTTCCCGTCGTCGCACTGCTCGGAAAACCGGACCTGATCGAAGCTGCAACCGCTGCCCGGCGTCGCCACACCCGTCTGAACGACCCCGTCCCCGCAGAACCAGCAGTCGGAGTCCGCGGCGTCGGCGGCGCCGTCGCAATCGCCGTCGGCGCCGTCGTCGCAGGTAGCGGCATCGCGGCGGCACGTCGCCGTTGCGGATCCCTCGCAGTCGTCGGCGCTCTCGGGGCAGGAGCCTTCGACCGCTTCGGGTGGGTTCGTGGTCGGGGAATGGACGCATCCGGTGGCCGAAGCGCAGTCGTCGTCCGTGCAACCGTTCGAGTCGTCGCAGCTGACGGCCGTGGTGTCGCAGTCGCCGCTCGCGTCGCAGAAGCCGGCGAGGCACTTGTCGTCGACGGGACAACGGACCGGGTCGTTGCTGCAAGCGCCGTCCTGACAAGCGTCGTCGGTGCAGGCGGATCGGTCGTCGCAGTCCCCGTCGTCCGCGCAGCAGCCTTGGATGTCGGTGCCCGCGCAGGTGGTCCCGACGCACGCATCGGCGCTCGTACAGTCGTTGCCGTCGTTGCAGGCGACACCATCGTTGGCGACCGCGGAGCACCCGCTCACTTCGTCGCAGCGATCCAGCGTGCAACCGTTACCGTCGTCGCAATTGACGGGAGCGTGCGCGCATTCGCCGGTCGATTCGCAAGAGTCCGACGTGCAGGCGTTGCCGTCGTCGCAAAGCGAGGCGTCCGAGCGGCAGCCGGTGGCACACTCGCCGAGCTGGTCGCCGTGTCCGAGATGAGCGCTGACCGCGGCCTCGCCGACGGTGATGGTGTGCACGTTCGCCGGGTTGCCGGGCGGAGCGTGACAGACCGCGACCTTCTTGTCGTTCTTGGCGGCGTGCGCGTCGCCGATTCCCAGAGCGAGGGTGGCAGTCACGAGAAGCGCATGTTTGATGAACGTCTTCCGGCTCATGGCAATCCTCCGGATGCGGCCCCGCACGTCGGCACGTCAGTCAGGGATGTCGTCGTCCACGCAATCCGGGCCGGGGAATAGGTGCATCCCGAGGCCGGATCGCAGCCGTCGTCCGTGCAGGGGTCCGAATCGTCACAGTCGACGGCCACGATGCCGCACTCGCCGTTCGCGTCGCAGGGATCCGACGTGCAGGCGTTGCCGTCGTCGCAGAGCGTGGGGTCCAATAGACAACCGTTGGCACATTCACCGACCTGGTCGCCGTGACCGAGATGGGCGTCGATCGCGGCCCTGCCGACGATGATGGTATGCGCGTTCGTCGGGTTGCCGGGCGGGAGGTGGCAGATCGCGACCCTCTCCTCGGCGTTCGCGATGCAAGCGCCGACGGCGAGGAGCAGCGCCGCGACGGCGCCAATGACCTCTTTCGCGCGCTTCATGACGGTTCTCTCCTCGAGCGTGCGTCGCATGAAGGCGACCAGCTCCTTGCTCGAACGGAAGCGCATCGCCTCGCCGGAGGCTACCTGTTCGACCCGTCCGCGGAGGCGGCCGCGCGCGCCATGGATCGGCTCGAACCGGATCACGAAGGCGCGTTCGGACGATTGCGGGCTCATTGCCAACGCTGGTATCGCGTGGCCGCGGCGGAAGTCCTTACAGGGCGGTCACAAAGAAGTCACAAATGGCCTCCGCGCTTCGCTTCGATCGCTTTCGCTTCGACGCGGCAAATCAGCGACTCGAAGACGCGTCCGGTCCGATTCACCTGAATGCCAAGGCGTTCGAGGTGCTGCGGGTCTTGATCGAGCGCCCGGGTCAGCTCGTTTTGAAGGACCAGCTCCTCGAGGAGGTGTGGCCGGACACCCACGTGACCGACGCGGTGCTGAAGGTCCGCATCGCCGAGATCCGCGGCGCCCTCGGCGACTCGGCCGGGAAGCCCCGCTTCATCGAGACCGTTCATCGCCGCGGCTATCGGTTCATCGCGAGCGTCAGCGAAGCGCCAGCGCCTGAACCGGCGTCCGCCGGCGGCGCCTCTCGCGGAGCCTTTTCGGGGTCGCTCGTCGCGTGGCCGGCGGGGGGCTCACCGACCGCCGCCGGGCCCATCGGGCTCGTCGGCCGCCGCCGCGAGGTCGAATTGCTCGAGGAGCGGCTCGCTCGCGCGCTCGGGGGCGAGCGCCAGATCGTGTTCCTGACCGGCGAGCCCGGCGCGGGCAAGACGGCGCTCGTCGAGGATTTCGTCGTCGGCGCGGCTCGGCGCCGAACCCTGGCGATCACCGGCGGCCAGTGTCTCGAGCAGTTCGGCGCCGCGGAAGCCTACATGCCGATCCTCGAGGCCGTCGGCCGTCTGGTGCGGGAAGTCGGAGGCCCGCGAGCGCTGCTCCGTCGCTACGCTCCGACGTGGTTCGCGCAGTTCCCGTGGCTGATCGAGGAGGACGATCGCGACCGGCTCGGCGGCGAGCTGCTCGGCGCGGCCCGCGAGCGGATGCTGCGGGAGATGGCCGAGTTCGTCGAGGCGCTCAGCACCGAGATCCCGCTCGTCCTCGTCCTCGAGGACCTCCACTGGAGCGACCCTTCGACCGTAGACCTCCTTTCGCTCCTCGCCACGAGACGCGAGCCGGCGCGGCTCCTGGTGCTCGCGACCTACCGCCCGGTGGAGCTCATGCTCGCTCATCACCCGCTGCGAGCGGTCGCGCAGAGGCTGGCGACGAGCCGCCGATCGGCGGAGGTCCCCCTCGAGGAGCTCGACTTCGAGGCCGTGGCGGAATATCTCGAGCGCCGCTTTCCGGAAAACCGCTTTCCGTCGTCTGCGGCGAGGCTGCTGCGCGAGCGCACCGACGGGAACCCGCTCTTCCTGGTGACGCTCGTCGATCACCTCCTCGCTCGCGGCACGATCGTCGAGCGGGACCACGAGTGGGAAATGACGACGGGCCTGCGCGACGAGTTGGCCGTCGTGCCCGAGAGCCTCCGGCTCGCGGTCGAGCAGCAGCTCGAGCGATTGGTTCTGGAAGATCGCGAGCTGCTCGAGGGGGCGAGCCTCGCGGGGGTCGAGTTCTCGGCGGCGGCCGCTGCCTTCGGAGCAAACCGAGGCGTGGCCGAGGCCGACGAGCGTTTCCAGCGTCTGGCCGGGACGGGCCAGTTCATCCGCCAAGCGGGAACCGTGGAATGGCCGAACGGCACCGTGGCCGGGTCCTTCGCCTTCCGACATTCGCTCTATCGAGAGACGCTCGCCGCGGCGGTGCAGCCCCGTCGAAGAGCCGACTCCCACTTGCGCATCGGCCTCGCGCTCGAGGACGCCTACCGTGAGCGCTCCCCCGATCTCGCGGGCGAGCTGGCGCTCCACTTCGAGGAAGGGGGCGACTGGGCTCGCGCCGCCCGCTATCGGCGGTTGGCCGGCGAGACAGCGGCGCGCCGCCATGCATTTGCGGAGGCCGAGACCCATCTCGAAAGGGGACTCGCTTCGCTCGGGAGCCTAGCCGTTTCTCCCGAGAGAGATCGCGAGGAGCTCCGATTGCAGAGCGCGCTCGGCGCGGTCCGAATGGCAACGCGGGGCTACGCCGCACCGGAGGTGGAGCGCGCCTACACGCGGGCGCTGGAGCTCTCGAGCGAGGCGCCCGAGGAGCCGGCGGCGTTCCCGGAGCTCTGGGGTCTCTGGGCCATCCACCTCACGCGCGCCGAGCTCGATCGCGCTCTCGAGCTCGCGCTCCGCATCCAGAGGATCGCCGACACGAGCCGAGATCGCCTCCTGCGTCTCCAAGGTCACCACGCGCTTTGGATGACGCTCTTCTTCCGCGGCGAGCTCGCCGCGTCGCACCACCACCTCGAGGAGGGCGAACCGCTCTACGACCCCGCCGAGGATCGCACCTCCGCGCTCGTCTACGGACACGATGCGGGAGCAGCCGCGATCTCGCTCCGCTCGCTCCTTCTGTGGAGCTTCGGTCGCGTCGACCAAGCGCTCGAGGTGAGCCGCCAAGCCGCCGCGTGCGCTCGCGCGCTTGGACATCCGGTGACGCTCGTCTACGTCCTGCTCAACGTAGGCTGGCTTCGGCTCCTGCGTCGCGAGCCCGACGCATGCAGTGAGGAGGCGGACGCCGTCATCGCATATTCGAGCGAGCAAGGGGTGCCCTTTTGGAAGGCTCACGGCCAGCTTCTCCGCGGCTGGGCGCTCGCCGAACGAGGCGAAGTCGAGCGCGGGATCTCGGACATCGAACAGGGCCTCGCGTCGATGACCGAAATGGAGACGCTTCTCGGGCGAAGCGCACACTACGCTCATCTCGCAGCGGCGATGGCGCGCGCCGGCCGCCTGGCCGAGGCGCGAGAGCTGGTCGAGCGATCGAAGGCGCACATCGCCGTTAGCGGGGAGCGCTATCACGAGCCCGAGATCCATCGCATCGATGCCGAGCTCGTGCTCGCCGAGGCCGGCGGCGCGGACGGGGCGGCGAGCGAGGCACGCGAACGCGCGGAAGAACGACTCCGCGCGGCGATCGCATGCGCAAGCCGGCAGGGAGCCCGAACGCTCGAGCTCCGCGCCACGACCTCGCTCGCTCGGATCCGCGGGCGCGGGGCAAAGGGCAGACGAACACGCGCGCAGCTGTCGGAGCTGGTGGAATCGTTCACCGAGGGCTTCCACACCCCGGATCTGGCGGAGGCGCGCGACCTCCTCAGGCGGTAATTGGCGGTCTGCTCACCGGCCCGCGCGAAAGCCACGCGGAGACATGCCGAACCAGCGCCGGCACGCGCGCGCGAAGTTCGTCGGTTCCTCGTAGCCGACGCGGTCGGCGACCTCGGTGATCGACAGGTCGCCTCGCGCGAGAAGCTCGATCGCGCGGCGGCGGCGATGGCCGTCCCGGAGCCGCCGGTAGGACACGCCGCGACGGGCGAGCTTCCGGACGAGCGTGCGCGGCGAGATTCGCAAGCGCGCCGCGACCTCGCGCATCGGCACGCCCGCGTCGTCACCCGTGTCGAGCAGACCTTCGACCTCGGCGTCCACGAACTCGCCGGCGCGCCGCTCACGCATCCCCTCGAGACGGAGACGAGCGCTGCGATGCACCGCGGGATCCGCGAGCGGGCAGGGGAGGCGCAGCCACGCCGCCGGCAGCGATACGCACGCGCGGGTCCCGGCGAAGACGACGGGGGCATGGAAGAATTCCGCATACCGTCGCCAATGCCGCGGGCGCGGCGCGGGGAGGATGAACCTCGCCTCCTTCATCCGCCGGCCGAGCGCGGACTCGACGACCCACTGCGTGCTGAGCAGCACCATCTCGAGCATCGCGGTCCGAACCCTGCCGAGCGGGATCGGCTCGACGAGCTCGATCTCGTAACGCAGACGAGAGCGTGTCGCGCGGAGATCGATGAACGGCGCGCGCACCGCCGCGTGGCGGACGAGCACGTCGAGCGCGTCGCCGAGCGTCTCCGCGGTGACGATCGCCGCACCGGCCGGGCCGTGCGCCGCACCGTCGAGCGCGGCCCCGATCTCGAGGCCCCAATCGGATGGCGCGAGACGCGCGAGGTTCGCGAGCTGGCGAAGCTGCGCGCGCACGGGGATCTCGACGGCGTCGTCGCGAACGCGCGTGCTCGCGACGAGCGCCGCGCGTCGCGCGCGCGTCGTGCCGAAGCGGCGGAGGATCAGCCGGAAGTACGCGGCCGTCATCGGCAGCGAGAGGAGGCGAGGCTCGTCGGCCATGGCGTCAAATGATCGGATTCAGGTCGGTCGTACACTTCCCGTCGGCTTGGAAGAAGCCCTAGTGGGTTCGGCCATGAAGATCGATGAAGCCGAACGCGAACGCCGGCGCGCGCTCGTCCGCGCCCACTACCGACTCGAGAACGCCCACGACCTCGAGGGCATCATGGGCACGTTCTCGAAAGACGCCGAGATGCTCTACAACCGCCAGTCCTTCGCCGATGACGCGACCATCCGCTGGGGCCACGGCTACATCGGGCTCACCGAGGCGCCGGGCGCCTTCCGGGCCGCGCGGAACGTGATCGACGCCGAGCATTTCACCGACGAGGAGATCGTGGTCGAGGGCCGGCTGTGCGGCACGCACGTCGGCGAGTTCCTGGGCTTCGAGCCGACCGAGCGCGAGATCGAGCTCCCGTTCGTCGCGTTCTATCGCTTCGACGCGGAGGGCAAGCTCGCGTCCGAGCGGGTGGTGATGAATCTCGGGCCGCTCCATCGGTGACGCACCCCGCGGCGTGCGCTAGAAGCACGCCCATGAATTGGCTCGAAATCGGCGGCAAGCGCCTGCCGTTCCTCCGCTGGTCTTTCGTGCGGATGATGCTCGGCATGCGGGGGCTCGTCCGCACCTGGCAGGTCGGCGACGGGCGCGAGGATGCGGTCGCGAACGCCGTTCTCACGAAGGCGCGAAAAGGCGATCTCGCGGACGCGATCCGTGTCATCGACGACTTCGGTTACAACGAGAGCATCCTCATCAACGTCGGCGACGAGAAGGGCGAGATCCTCGACGCCGCTCTCCGCCGCGCGAACCCTCTCCGGATCCTCGAGCTCGGCACGTACATCGGCTACAGCGCGCTCCGCATGGCGCGCGCGATGCCGCCAGGCGCTCGGGTCCACTCGATCGAGTTCGCCGCGGCGAACGCGGAGATCGCGCGGCGGATCTGGGATCACGCGGGCGCCGGCGACCGACTGAACGTGGTGGTCGGCTCGCTCGGTGACGGCGGCGAGACGATCGCTCGCCTCGAGGCGGAGCACGGATTCGGCAAGGGGATGCTCGACTTCGTATTCATCGACCACGCGAAGCAGGCGTATCTGCCGGATCTCGAGCGGATCGTCGCGCGCGGTTGGCTCCACCCGGGCTCGATCGTGGTCGCCGATAACATCCGGTTTCCCGGCGCGCCGGAATATCAGGCCGCGATGAAAGCGAACGAGGGCAAGACCTGGCGCACCGTCGAGCACGAGGCGCACGTCGAATATCAGACGTTGATCACCGACCTCGTGCTCGAGTCGGAGTACCTCGGCACCTAGCCCCCGATCGTGACGTCGACCGTGCGGAAGTAGGCGTCGCCGAGGATCGCCTGGAGGAGGTCCGCGGGCGCGGTGTACTGCTGAAAAGCGCTCGAGGGACCGAGGTCGACGTCGAAGGCGAGGCAGCCGGCGGAATCCGCGACGACGGCCTCACCGTTCACCTCGTACATCTCGCCCGGCTCGTACCAGGGCGCCGACGTCACGTGCGCGATGCCGGTGCCGGTGATCGAGAAGCCTTCCGGTCGCACGTCGGCGAGCCGCGAGAGCTCGCGCACCGCGCGCTCGAAGCGGACGGCGAAGCCGTAGACCGAGAACTCCGATTCGCCCGAGACGTACGTGAACGGCAGCGGCGCCGGCGCGCCGAACGAGGCGAGCATGTCGGGCAAGGTGAGATGAAGGTCGCGCTCCCAGAGCGGCCACACGTGGGCGCCGGGGCCGTAGTCTTCGAAGACGTGCGGCACGCCGAGCGCGTCGAGCCGACGGTGGGTGCTGACGCTCATCTCGTGCACGCCGAGCTCGAGCGGATCGATCCCCGGATTCGTCCCGCCGGGAAGCCCGTTCCCGGTGCGGATCGTGACGTGAAGCCCCGCGAGATTCCCGGCGAGGTCCCACGGATTGTGCGAGCGCCAGCGCTCCTCCTCGAGCAGGCGGAGACCCCAGAGCGAGCCGGGCGGCGCGAACGGCGGATAACCCGCGAGCGCGATGCCGTCGACGACGGTGGCGGCGATCGGCTCGACGAGGTTCGTGTCGATCGCGCCGGAGAACGCGGCGACCGCGGCGAAGAGGTCGGGATGTCGGGTCGCGTAGGAGAACGCGCCGAAGCCGCCCATCGAGAGCCCCGCGATCGCGCGTCCCTCGCGCGAAGCGACCGTGCGATAGCTCGCGTCGATCCACGGGATCAGCTCGCCGATGTGGAACGATTCCCACTTCGGCGGACCGCCGGCGCCGTTGTTGTACCAGTCGGTGTACCAACCGGCGCCGCCGGCCTCGGGCATGACGACGAAGAGTTCGACTCCCTCGGTGAGCGCCTCCACGTCCGTCTTGCGCGTCCAATCGGTGTGGTCGCCGCCCCCGCCGTGGAGCAGGTACAGCACCGGATAGCGCTTCGGCGAGACGGGTCGTAGTCGGCGGGGAGGAGGATGCGAAGCCGTGTCGTCCCGCCGAGCACCTCGCTCTCGAGCTCGATCTCGCGGAGCCGCGACGAGAGCGCCGTCTCGGACGCGACCTTTCGGTCCGCGTCCGTAGAGGAGGAGGACGAGCCGCAGGCAACGAGCGCGGCCGCGCAGAAGACCGCGAGGAGCCGGGCGCTCCTCATGGCACGCTGTACGCGAGGATCCGGCTCAGCTGGCAGAGCGGCCGGCGGGTCTCCTTCCGCCAGGCGTTGAACGCCTGCTGAATCGCCGCGCGCTTCTCCTTCGTCGTCGGCTCACCTTTCAGCACCTTCGCGCGCCGCAGCGCTTTCAGCACGTCGGGCGTGAGGAGAAACGTGTCCTTGCCGACCTCGCGGAGGAACACCGCCCCGGACCATCCGCCGAGCCGCGATCCTTCCTCGGCGAGCGTGTCCCAGAGGCCGAGGATGTCGTCGATCGGCCACGCGGCGATCCACGCGCCGAAGCCGCCGTGAGCCTTCGCCGTCCGCAGGACCCACGCGGCGTTCGCGCGGACGCTCTCGATCTTCGCGCGGTGACGGATCACGCGGGGATCGAGGAGCATCTCGTCGACCTCGCGGTCGCCGAGCGCGGCGACGATCTCGGGATCGAAGCCCGCGAACGCCTCCTCCATCCCCGGCCACTTGTAGTCGACGATCTTCCACACGAATCCCGAGCG
>CAWBOU010000068.1:0-16528 GCA_963790365.1 uncultured delta proteobacterium | reverse complement strand
CCGGCCTTCGCACGCCCGCCCCGAGAACTTCAAGGGCACCCGACACCAGCAGGGCACCACTCCGCTTCTCCGTCACAATGAGGTAGCGGCTGGCGGCGTCCGCTCCCTGCCTGCTACGAGGGCGGCGGCTTGCGTCCCCCGCCGGGGTTCCGCTTCATCGAGACTGGAGGAGCGATCATGGCGAACGCCAAGGGAGGTCGTCGTAAGCCTTCACCCCGGGTAAACCGCGCGGCGAAGACGACGCCCAAGTACTCCGCGACATACGCGACCGCCTCGCGGATCACGCAGTTGGCACTTCGCCTCCTGACGAGCGGGCGGCACCTCAGCTACTCGGACATCCGCAGCATGCTGCGTGTGAAGCATGGCAAGGGACCGGCGACACCGCCCTCGGACCGCACGATCGATCGCTACGTGAAGGCGATGGAGACGGTCTTCGCCGTCGGTGGCTTCGGAGAGCTCGAACACCGGACCTACGAGGACGGCAAGAAGTTCCTCTTCTTCACCCCGAAGGAGCCGGCGCACGGCGCGCCGGACGAATCGTTGGAAATCCTCATGTCGATGAACCTCCTCCGTTCGCTCGAGGGCACCGTGCTCCGCGAGAACGCGAGCCAGCTGCTCGGGAAGCTCGCCAAAGAGACCGCCGGCGCCGATCGCTACGGCCTCGCGCACCTCGCGAAGAAGTTCTACGTCGTCCCGTTCGGCGTGAAACGATACGACGACCAGCGGCCGCTGCTCGGCGCTCTCGTCAAGGCACTCCTTCGCCAGGAGCGCATCGACGTTCACTACCGCGGGCTCCGCGCGGCCGGGGACGTCCACGTCCACAAGTTCGAGCCGTACACGCTCGCGATCTACAAGGGCGGCCTCTACCTGATCGGTTACAGCTTCGAGAAGGAGCGGCGGATCTTCCTCGCGGTCGAGCGGATCGAGAAGGTCGAGCCGCGGCGCGACGGCAAGGGCGAGATCGAGACCTTCAGCTATCCCGAGGAGTACACGCCGGAGAAGCACACGCAGGGCGCGTTCGGCATCTACGACACCGGCAAGGCCTTCGACGTCGAGCTCGAGATCCTGAATCCCGGGACGGTTGCGTTCCTGGCGCCGCGGCAATTCCATCGCTCGCAGCATCTCGAGAAGCGCCCGGACGGAACTGCACTCCTCACGATGCGCGTCCTCGGCCTCGAGGAGCTCGCGCCATGGGTGATGAGCATGGCGCCGTGGGTGCGCGTGGTGAAACCGGTAGAGCTGAGGGACAACGTGAAGCAGATGCTCGCGAGCGGATCGGCCGTCTACGAGCACTAAAGAGGCCGAAGCGTTCTGGCCGCTCTACATGGATCGGGGGAAAATGGATGCGCGTACGCCAACACCCAAACGATCTGCGAGCGATTTCGTGGATGCCCTTTGCGACCGCCTTGATAGCGAATGAGTGACGCCGTGCCCCACTGACAATCGTTGACGCTTCGACCCGGCGCTCCTCACCATGCGTGCGCTCGGTCGAGGAGATAGCGCCGTGGGTGCTTAGGATGGCGCCATGGATCCGGGTGCTGAACCCCTTGCTTAGGGCCGCTTTTCGTCGATCGGGTTGACCGGGTGAAAAAATAGGGCCTTTCAAAGTGGAGCTGATCGGGATCGAACCGACAACCTCCTGAATGCCATTCAGGCGCTCTCCCAACTGAGCTACAGCCCCGTAGCCGCCGAAACTCAAGTTAAACCAGAAGGGCGCGCCTCGGACAAGCCGCCGACCGCGCTGCCTAGGTTGTCGAAAATCCTTTCGCCCGATCGATGATCTCTAGAGGCGAAAGGAGTCCAATTCACATGATCAACTGCTACGCATTCTCATTCGTGCCGCCCTTCGCGAAGGGCCTCGTTCGGGATCTCCGCGTCCGTTGGGCGCTCGAGGAAGCGGAGTTGCCCCATCGCGTGACCCTCGTCGGCGAAGGCGCGATGTCGGTCGACGCCTACCGCGCGATCCAGCCGTTCGGGCAGATCCCGGCGATCGAGGACGGCGCGCTTCGCCTGTTCGAGTCGGGCGCGATCGTCCAGTACGTCGCCGAGCGGAGCGAGCGGCTCATGCCGAAGGATCCGGCGAAGCGGGCGGAGGTCTCGCAGTGGATGTACGCGGCGCTCAACACGATCGAGATGCCGATCATGAGTCTCGCCGAGATCGACCTCTTCTATCCGGAGGAGCGCTGGGCGAAGGAGCGCCGCCCGGGCGCCGTCGAACGCGTGCAGCAACGGCTCGGCGAGCTCGCCGGGCGCCTCGACGGCCGCGAGCATCTCGCGGGCGCGTTCTCGGCCGCCGACATCCTCATGACGAGCGTCCTCCGCATCCTCCGCCACACGGATCTCGTCGCGGAGCAGCCGGTGCTCGCCGCTTACGAGGCACGCTGCGAAGAGCGCCCGGCGTTCCAGAAGGCGCTCGCCGCCCAGCTCGCGGCGTTCGACGCTACCGAGCGCGCGATGAGCGGCGCGCCGTCGTGAGCAGCTGATCGGCGTGCCGGCGGGCCTCGGCGGAGATCTCGACGCCGCCGAGCATGCGGGCGAGCTCTTCCGCCCGCTCCTTCTCGGAGAGCTGTCGGGTGATCGAGCGCGTGCGGCCCTTCGTCGTCGTCTTCTCGACGGCGAAGTGGTGATCGGCGAACGCAGCGATCTGCGGGAGGTGCGTGATGCAGAGAACCTGTCGCTCGCGCGCGATCGCGGCGAGCTTCTTGCCGACGACTTCCGCGATCGCCCCGCCGATGCCGGAGTCGACCTCGTCGAAGATCACGGTCGGCGCGTCCGAGTCCGCGAGCGCGACGGATTTGAGCGCGAGCATGATGCGGGAGAGCTCGCCGCCGGAGGCCACGCGCCGGAGCGCACGAACGTCCTCACCGGCATTCGCGGAAAAATAGAGCTCGACCGCGTCGACGCCGTCGGGGCCGAGCGGCTTCTCCTCGAAGCGGACCTCGATCCGCGCGTCCTTCATGCCGAGCTCGGCGAGCTCGGCGTCGAGCCGCGCCTCGAGCTTCTTCGCCGCGGCTCGACGTGATCGCGAGAGGTCATTCGCAGCCGCGAGCGCGCTCTTCTCGGCGGCGACACGCTCGGCCTCGAGCTTCTCGAAGCCTTCGGAGCCCATGTCGAGATCCGCGAGCTCGCGCTCGGCAGCCGCGCCGGCGGCGAGGATCGCCTCGATCGTGCCGCCGTGCTTCTTCTTCAAGCGGTCGATCTTGACGAGGCGCTCCTCGATGTCGGCGAGGCGATCGGGATCGACGTTCACGCCCTCGGCGTACTCGCGGAGGCGCCAGCCTGCCTCCTCGGCGAGCGCGGCGCCGTCGTCCGCGAGCTTGCCGATCTCGCCGAGGCGCGGATCCGTCGCCGCCAACTCGCGGAGGCGCTGCGCGACCTTCTTGAGCGCGGCCGTGGCGGCATTCTCGCCCGCGTAGAGGAGCTCCTCGCCGAAATGCGCACCCTCGGCGAGCTTCTCGGCCGAGCCGAGGATCTTCCTCTCCTGCGCGAGAGATTCATCCTCGTTCGCCTGAAGGCTCGCCTCTTGGATCTCCTGCGCCTGGAAGCGGAGCCACTCCGCTCGCGCGCGCGCTTCGTCCTTGCCCTGCGCGAGATGGCGCAGGCGCTCTTCGAGCGCGTGGAACGCCGCATACGTCTCGCTCGCGCGGGCGACGAGCTTCGGATGCTCCGCGAACGCGTCGAGGAGACCCAAGTGAGTCTCGGCCTGCCGGAGCGTCGTGTGCTCGTTCTGACCGTAGATCCGGAGTAGCCGCTCACCGACGGCCTCGAGCACGGCGACGGTGCCGAGCGACCCGTTCAGGTGGAGCCGATTCCGGCCGCTCCGTGAGATCGTGCGCTTCACGAGCAGCGCTTCGTCCGCGGCCTCGATGCCGGCCTCGCCGAGCATCGCTCGCGCGGCGTCTTCGAGACCGAAGACCGCCTCGATCGTCGCCTCGTCCTCGCCGGTGCGGATGACGTCGGTCGCGGCCTTGCCGCCGGCCGCGAGCTCGAGCGCGGACATGAGGATCGTCTTGCCGGCGCCGGTCTCGCCGGTGATGACGTTGAGGCCCGGCTCGAACGCAACCTCGAGCGCATCGATCAGCGCGAAGCTCTGGATGCGGAGGTCGCGGAGCATAGACGGTCTACTGCGACTCCCCCTCACCCGCGCTGCGCGCGACCTCTCCCCAAGGGGGAGAGGTGGGTTTCTTCATCGCTCGCCCCAGCGGAGCTTGGTGCGCAGCACCTCGAAGTAGGTACGTGGCGGGAGCCGCACGAGCGAAGCGGAGGCGGACGCGCGGCGGAGCTCGACGCGGTCGCCGGGCGCGAGCGACATGCCCTCCTGGCCGTCGACCGTCAGGACGATGTCGTTGTGCGTGGCGATGATCTCGATCTCGACCCGCACGCGATCGGAGAGCACGAGCGGGCGGTTCGTCAGGGTGTGAGGGCAGATCGGCGTGAGCAGCAGCACGCCGACCGAGGGCTCGACGATCGGTCCGCCGGCGGAGAGCGAGTAGGCGGTCGAACCGGTCGGGGTCGAGACGATCAGCCCGTCGGCCCGGTAGGAGCAGAGCGGCTCGCCGTCGACGAGCGCGGCGAGCTCGATGATGCGCGCGAGCGCGCCTTTGTTGATGACGACGTCGTTCAGCGCCTGGAAGCGCGCTTCCGTGCGCGAGCCGCGCAGCACGCGCACGTCGAGCTTCGTGCGACGCTCGACCTCGAAGTCGCCGGCGAGCACGCGCTCGAGCGCGCGGAAGACCTCGTCCGGCCGCACCTCGGTCAAGAAGCCGAGCCCGCCGAGATTGACGCCGAGGATCGGCACCTCGTTCTTCCCGGACAGCCGACCGACTCCGAGGAGCGTGCCGTCGCCGCCGAGGACGATGACGAGGTCGACCTTCTGCAGCAACGCCGCACGCTCGAGCCCGTCCGTCCGCCCGAGACGCTCGGCGGTGCTCTTTTCGAGCACGACCTTCCGCTTCCGGGCTTCGAGCCAGTCGACGATCTTCCGCGCGAGCGCCAGGGGCTCACGCGGGCCGAGCTTGGCGACGAGGCCGATCGTCTTCATGCCCACGCGGCTTCTCGTACCATGCCCACCTGGACGCTCCAACGGCGGCGGAGTACAGCGAAGAGGTGGCCGAGAGCGGAGAGCTCTTCGCACGGAGCGACCCGCCGAAGCGCGGCGCGCGTGCTCCGCTCGCCGAGCGGATGCGACCGCAGACGATCGACGAGTTCGTCGGCCAGCAGCACCTGCTCGGGCCGGGGCGACTGCTTCGCGAGCTTCTCGAAGCGAAGACGCTGCCGTCGCTGATCCTCTGGGGGCCGCCCGGGAGCGGCAAGACGACGCTCGCGCGGATCCTCGCCGAGGGCTCCGGCGCCGAGCTCAAGACGATCTCGGCCGTGCTCGCCGGCGTGAAGGACATCCGCGAGACCGTCGACGAGGCGGATCGGCGGTGGGCTCGCGAGGCCCGGCCGACCGTCCTCTTCGTCGACGAGATCCACCGCTTCAACAAGGCGCAGCAGGACGCGCTCCTGCCGCACGTCGAGCGCGGGACGATCGCGCTCATCGGCGCGACGACCGAGAACCCGTCGTTCGAGGTGATCCGCCCTCTCCTCTCCCGCGCGCGCGTCGTCACGCTCGAGCCGCTCGGCGACGAAGACGTTCGCCGCCTGCTCGACCGCGCGCTCGCCGACGAGGAGCGCGGCCTCGGCGCACGTCGTTTGCTTCTATCGCCCGAGGCTTCGGCCTTCCTCGTCGCGCATGCGCAGGGCGACGCGCGCCGTGCGCTCACCACGCTCGAGGTCGCCGCGGACGTGGCGGCTCAACGAAAATCGCGGGCCGTCACTCTCGAAATCGCCGAGGAGTCGGCACAGCAGCGCTCGCTTCGCTACGACAAGGGCGGCGAGGAGCACTACAACGTCATCTCCGCCTTCATCAAAAGCATGCGCGGCAGCGACCCCGACGCGGCGCTCTACTGGCTGATGCGCATGCTCGAGGCCGGCGAAGATCCGCTCTTCATCGCGCGCCGGATGGTGATCTTCGCCGCGGAGGACGTCGGCAACGCCGACCCGCAGGCGCTCGTCATCGCGATCGCGGCCAAGGACGCGGTCGACTTCGTCGGCCTCCCCGAGGGCCGCATCCCGCTCGCGATGGGCGTCGCGTACCTCGCCTCGGCACCGAAATCGAACGCGGCCTACGCGGCGATGAATCGCGCGCTCGCCGACGTGAAGGAGCACGGCTCGCTGCCGGTGCCGATGGTCGTCCGCAACGCGCCGACCCCGCTCATGAAGGAGCTCGGCTACGGCAAGAGCTACGAATACGCGCATTCCCACGCGGGCAACGTCGTCGACCAGCAGCACCGGCCGGACGAGCTCGAGGGCAAGCGCTACTACGAGCCCGGGGAGAACGGCTTCGAGGCGGAGATCCGCGCACGGCTCGCGCGAAACGAATCCTTGAAGAAGAGGTAGCCTCCCCCTCACCCGCGCTTCGCGCGACCTCTCCCCAAACGGGAGAGGTGGGATCCCCACGTCTCTCCCCTTTGGGGAGAGACCGCGCCGCAGGCGCGAGTGAGGGGGAGGCTAGCGCAGCCGCAGAATGTGTCCGAGCACCGTTCGGATGATGCGGGCGGTGTCGGTGACCGGATCGAAGTGGCTCTGCCGCTTCTCGGGCGGCGGGTAATAGGCGCGGATCGGCACCGAGCGGATCTCGATGCCGGCGCGCGCGGCGCGGAGCAAGATCTCCGTCTCGAAGTCGAAGCGGCTCCCGCTCGCGCCGAGCCCGAGCGTCTTCGCGATCGGGTAGACGCGGAAGCCCGACTGCGTGTCGGGAATCTCGATCCCCGTCGCGATCCAGACCCAGAGGTTCGCGAAGTCGTTGCCGAAGCGCTTCATCGCCGCCGCGCCGGTATTCGAGCGGCGCGCGCCGACGACGATCGCCTTAGGATGTGCCTCCGCCTCCTCGATCAGCGCGGGGATCTCGCTCGCGAGGTGCTGCCCGTCGCCGTCGAGCGTGAGCGCATGGGTGAAGCCCTGCTTTGCGAGGCGGCGCATGCCCGTCGCAAGCGCGGCGCCCTTGCCGCGATTCACGTCGTGGCGCAGGACTTCGGCGCCGCCGCTCTCGGCGAACTTCGCCGTGTGGTCGGTCGAGCCGTCGTCGACGACGAACACGTCAGGAACGACGCTCTTCGTGCGGCGGACGACGCGACCCACCGTCCGCCCGCAGTCGTACGCGGGGATCAGAGCGGCGATCTTCACGCCCCCTCAGGGGGTCGAGCGAATGCTCGGGGGGTGATCATTCGCTCTCGGAGATCGGTTTGTCGAACTCTTCCTCGACGATCGCGCGCACGGCGTCCCGGAGACTATCACGATCGTCGTATTCGAGGCCCTCGGTCGGGATCGGGGGCTTCAGCACGATCTCCATCGGCCCCGGCTCGATCGCGAGATAGCCACCTTTCGGCATGCGCTCGCGGCTCCCCTTGACGATGACGGGCACGATCGGCCGACGCATGTGGATCGCGGCGACGAACGCGCCTTTCTTGAACGGCAGGAGCGTGCCGTCGCGGCTTCGCGTGCCCTCGGGAAAGATGATCAACGAGTGCCCGTGCTGGATCGCGCGGTTCAACACGTCGATCGACTGCATCGGGTCCTCGCGATCGATCGGGATCATCCCCATCGTGCGCATGACATGGCCGAGGATCGGCTCCTGAAAGAGCTCCTTCTTCGAGGCGAAGCGGGCGTGGCCGGGCAGGTGCGCGAGGAGCGCGGCGATGTCGAAATGACTCTGGTGGTTCGGCGTGAAGACGAACGGGCCGCCGCGCTCGACGAGGTCGGCGCCGCGCACCGTCACGCGCACGCCGACCATGCGGCAGAGGTTGCGCGACGCCGTCTTCGCGAAGCTCCAGATCGTCTCGCGCGGCACGCCGAGCCGTCCCATCGCGACGGCCGTCGCGCCCATCGAGAAAAGCATGCCGCGGAAGATCTCGCGGTTGATGGTGGCACGGACGGACGGCATGGGAGCGCGGTTCTGACTTCGAGCACCCGCCTTGTCAATCGACGCCGGGAGAGGAAACATCCGTCGCCTTGATCCGCCTGATCGTCAGCTGCGAACACGCTTCGCCCGAGGTTCCGCCGAGCTTCCAGAGGCTCGGTTTGGGCCACCCCGAGCTCCATTCGCATTCCTCCTGGGACGAGGGAGCGGCCGTCGTCGCCAAGGAGGTCGCCGCGGCGTTCGGCGTGTTCCCGTATCTCGGCGGTTGGAGTCGGGTGCTCGCGGATCTCAATCGCTCCCCGGAGAGCGAGCAGGCGATTCCCGAGTCGAGCTTCGGGCTCTACGTGCCGGGGAACTATCGCCTCTCGGCGCGCGACCGCGCCGAGAGACTCCGGCGCTATCACCGCCCCTATCGCGAAGCCGTGCGGCGCGCGGTGCGCGAGGTCGTCGACGCCGGCGATGTTTGCCTTCATCTCGCCGTGCACAGCTTCACGGACGAGATCGACGGCTCGAAGCGCGACGGTCTCGCGGGCGTCCTCTACGATCCCGATCACGAGCTCGAATCGCGGCTCTCGGAGCGCATGCTCGCGGCGATGAGCGAGACGCTCGACACGCGCCCGAACTATCCCTACCCCGGCACCGCGGACGCGCTCTGCACGTCGCTCCGCGCCGAATTCCCGCGCGAGCGCTACGCGGGCATCGAGATCGAGCTCTCGCACGCGCTCTTGCGGACCGACGAAGGCGTGATCCGCGCGACGGAGGCCGTCGAACGAGCGCTGATCGACGCGCTCAGGCCGCCGAAGCCGACACCACCTCGCGCTTGATCCGCTCGCGCTCGGCGCGCGAAGCGGCAGCCACGCGATCCAGCACCTCGTCGGGCAAGAGCGTGAGCGCCGCCGCTTCGTCCTTCATCTGGCGATGCTCGACGGCGCGAGAGAGCACTTCCGCTTTCGTCGCACCCTTCTTCTGCCCGAGGAACGGCTTCACGATCAGGTAGACGACGTCGCGCGCAGGCATGAAGCGGAGGAAACGGCGGAGCAAGCGCAACGTCTGCATCGGATAGTGACGCACCTTGTGGAGGAAGAGTCGCCGGAAGCCCGCGTTCCGCTCGGCGTTGATCACCTCACCGGGAAGGCACGTCGGATCGATCTCCGAACACTTGAAGTATTTGTACCAATCGGTCGCGTCGTCGACGAGGCCGCGTTCGACGTATTCGCGCCACAGCGGCGTGCCGCGATAGACGCAGAGGCGGTTGAAGCCGAACGTGTCGAGCGGAAGCCGCGCGGCGAAATCGAACGTCGCGCGGAGATCCTCGACGGTCTCGTCGGGATTCCCGACCACGAAGAATCCGTGCACGATCTCGATCCCCGCGGCCTTCGCGTTCGTGACCGCGGACTCCACCTCGGCGATCGTCTGCTCTTTGTCGAGCCGGTCGAGAATCTTCTGGCTGCCACTCTCGATGCCGAACATCATCGTTCGACAGTGCGCCTTGGCCATCGCGGGGAAGAGGTGCTGCGCGACGGAATCGACCCGGCCCTCGATTCCCCACTCGATCGTCAGGCCGTCCCGCTCGATGCCTTCGCAGATCGCCTGGATCCGCTTCGGCTGGAGGAGGAAGTGGTCGTCCACGAAATAGACGGCGCCGTATCCCTGCGCCTCGAGCGCGCGGAGCTCGGCGAGAACGTGCTCGGGGCTCCGCGAGCGCCACTTTCCCTCGTTGAAGATCGGAATGTCGCAGAACGCGCACGGCCACGGGCAACCGCGTGACGTCTGCATCGTCGTGAAGCGCTCCATCGACAGCACCGCGGGGACGTCGAGCGGCATCGCCTCGATGAAGTCGAGCGGCAGGCTCTCGCGGTCGGGAATCGGCCACTGATCGAGGTTGCGCTCGATCTTGCGGTCGACGTTGTGGACGACCTCCCCGCCCGACGCCCAGGTCACGCCGGCGACCGACGACGCGTCGTCGAGGTGCTCGAGAAGCTCGAGCAGGAGCGCCTCACCGTCGCCGCGGCAGACGAAGTCGACCTCGGGACACTGCGCCTTCACGAGCTTCGCGTTGAGCGTCGCGAAGACGCCGCCGAAGGCGAGCTTCGTCGTGGAGCCGGCGGCGCGGATCTCGCGGGCGATGAGCTTGGCATAGGGATAGCTCGTCGTGGAGAGGAAGGAGATGCCGACGAGTTCCGGCTTCTCCTGGAGGATGCGCTCGATGATCCGCTCGTTCGGCGTCTCCGGATTCGCCTGATCGAACATCTCGCACTCGTGCCCCGCGCGCTTCAGCACGGACGAGAGCGACATGATGCCGATCGGCGGGAAGCCCATGACCCGCGGGTTCCCGTTGGCCGCACGGCTGGCCGCGGGAATCGCGAAGAACTGCGGGTCACGGACGTGAATCAGGAAGACGCGCATTCACACTCCTCTGGGCGGGAACCCCGATCGGCCGACGATTGCCCCTCACGAAGGCCGGATCCTTCCGAGAAGAGAGTGCGGCGGGCAAGCGGCCGTGGCTCGAACGGACCAGCGGGACGGTAGCAGCTTCTGCGGGCCGGGCAAATCCGACTCGAGAGCCTAACTGATCGTTCCCCAGGCCGAGGGGTTTCGGCGGAGGAAGCGGCTCACCTTGTAGTTCGCCCAGGCGTAAGCGGCGGTTTCGAGCCAGGCGCCCTTCGGCGGCGGCAGCATGCGCTTGCCGATCGAGCGGAGCGAGTAGAACCGCCCGATAAACGTCCTTGAAGCCGTCCATCATCTCGTCCGCGCTCATGCCGAGCGGCTGCACGAGCGGGCTCCCGTAGTCGTACTGGCGGAGGTCGTGGGTGAGGATCCGTCCCGCGGCCTCGAGGTCCGCGTGGTACTTCGTGCCGGGATACGGGCACGGCGTGAACATCTTCAGGAACGAGATCTTGTTGTCTTCGAGGAACTGGAGTGTGCGGCCGAACGTGCCGAGGTCGTCACCGTCGAGCCCGACCATGATCAGCGCGATCACTTGGATGCCCTTTTCTCGGATCGCCCGAAGATCCCGCTCGTAGCGCTTCGGCAGATTGAAGCCCTTCTTCACGCCGGCGAGGCTCTCTTCGTTCACGCTCTCGAGCCCGATCGAGAGGGAGACGCAGCCCGAGCGCGCGGCGAGGTCGAGAAGCTCGGGATCGCGAGCGATGTTGATCGTCGACTGGCTCGCCCACTTCATCCCGTACGGGATCATCGCGCGGAAGAGCTCTTTCGCCGCCTCCGGCCGCGCGACCGGATTGTCGTCGAGGATCAGCAGCCGATCGCCGCCGAGCGAGCGGATCGTCTCGATGTCGGCGATCACCTCCTCGACGGGCCGCGTGCGGAAGGTGCGGTCGTAGTACGTCTGCACCGCGCAGTACTCGCAGGGATGCGGGCAGCCGCGCGAGAAGACGATCGGCCAGTGGAAGTACATCCGATAGAACCAGCTCGACTGGAAGTTCTGCCACCTGAGGAGCGGAAGCTCGCGATAGTCGATCTGCGGCAGATCCCGCAGCGAATGCCACTCGCTCGCCGCGATAGACGCCGCGCGAGCGCCCGGCGGCGAGATCGTCGAGCACGGTCTTCCAGACCATCTCGGCTTCGCCCGCGACGACGGCGTCCGCGTGCTTCATTGCTTCGTCCGTGTTCAGCGTGACCCAGGTGCCGCCGAGCACGACCTTCTTGCCGCGATCGCGGAACTGATCGGCGAGATCGTACGCGCGCGCGATCTGCGGCCCCATCGCCGTCAGGCCGACGACGTCGGCGTCGCTGTCGAGATCGACGTCGTAGAAGAGCTCATCGACCATCGTCACCCGGTGCTCGGGCGGCGTCAGCGCCTTCAGGTACGGAAGCGTCGTGCCACTCGTCCAGTAGCGTGTGGTCTTGTGGAGGGCGCCCTGCGGCCCGTAGTGCGTCGGCGAGACGAGATAGATGTTCATGCAACGGAGCCTGGCGGCGAGGCCGCCGAGGCAGGCGCGTCGGCCGGCCAGAACGGCGCGAACTGGAACCACTGCTCGGGCGTTTCCCGAATCGTCGTCTCGAGGAACGCGACCGTTTCTTCGAGCGCTGCCGTGGCGTCGCTCGCGTCGTCGCGCGAGACGTAGCGCGGCGCTCCGAGGCGAATCTGATAGTGGCGCGCGCCCGCGCGGACCGTGAAGACGGGGATCACGGGCGCGCCGGAGATGCGCGCGAGGTGGAAGGGCCCCTCCTGGAACGCCGCGGGCTCGCCGAAGAAGACGACGTCGCGCGTGCCCCGCGGGGCCGTCGGGCTCGGCGCGCCGCGATCGAGCTGGATCGCGAGGATCTCGTTCCGGCGTAGGGCGCGGACCATGTTGAAGGCCGAGAACACCGAGCTGTCCGAGAGAATCACGTGTATGCCGCCGTGCTCGCGACTGCGGACCGCGTAGTCCTGCGTGGTCTCGTTCGGCTCACGCGCCATCACCATGTTCACCGGTCGGCCGGTCGCCTGGAGCGCGCGGCCCGAGATCTCCCAGTTGCCGACGTGCGCGGTGACCAGGATCGCGCCCGTGCCCCGCTCGAGCGCTTCGGTGATGAAGTTGCGCTCGGGCTCGTCGATGCGGAGCGGGCGTGGCCGTGGTCCGTAGTATTCCATCGACTCGACCATGCAGTACGCGAAGGAGCTGAAGACGCGGAACGCCGCACGGTGCGCGTCGAACGCGCTCGCGCCGGGGCCAAGCACACGCCGCTGGTTGGCGACGGCGCCGCGCCGGTTCCGCGAAACGGCCGCGAAGAAGACCGCCGCGAAGAAGGGGGGCGAGCCGCGCTTCCACCATTCCGGCCCGTAGACCGAGCCGAGCCGCGCGAACTTCCGCCAGAAGAGACCGTCGAAGCGGAGCGCGGCGCCGACGCGGGCGCCGACGGAACGGCTCGCCGCGGCCGATTCGGCGCTCGGGGAATCGCTTCCCGACGTCGAGCTCTCGGGCCCTGGCGCGACCGGCAGCGGCAGAGAATCCTTCAAGACCGCCGGATGTTACGAGGCCGTTGCGGGACGCGCAAGCGAGCGGCGCACCTCGCTTTACACGCTCAACCGATTCGCTTACCGTCGGCGACCGCTCATGTTTGGAATCGGCATGCCGGAGCTCGTCGTCATCATGGTCGTGGCGCTCCTCGTGCTCGGGCCGAAGCGGTTGCCGGAAGTCGCGAAGGGTCTCGGCAAGGCGCTCGGAGAGTTCCGGCGTGCGACGTCGGGCATCTCGGAAGAGCTTCACAACGCTCGCGTCATGCTCGAGCAGGAAGCGCGCGAAGCGGATCGGAAGCTCCGTGAGACGGAGCGGAAGACGACGGCGCGCAGCCCCACCGAGCCGACGACGCCCGGAGAAGAGTCGCCGCCGACGCCTGGCGAGCCGGGCTCTCAGCCGCCGCGCGCCTGAGCGGCACGCGATCCCGCCGGTCCGCACGCGAAGGACGCACGATGGATGACCGTGCCATGCCGCTCACGGAGCACCTCGAGGAGCTCCGCACGCGGCTGATCCTGGCGCTCGGCGCGCTCGCCGTCGCCGCGCTCGCTTGTTACGCCGTGATCGATACGCTGATGGCGCTCCTGCTCGAGCCACTGCAGTCCGCGGGGTCGGACGTGAAGCTGATCGGCACGGGCGTCGCGGAGGCGTTCTTCACGAAGATCAAGGTCGCGGTGATCGCGGGCATCTTCCTCGCGAGCCCCGTCCTGTTCTTCCAGATCTGGCGATTCGTCGCACCGGGACTCTACGAGAACGAACGCCGCTACGTCCTGCCGTTCGTCGCGTTCGCGACGTTCTTTTTCCTCTCGGGTGCGGCGTTCTGCTACGAGCTCGTGTTCCCGACCGCATTCGCGTTCTTCGTCGCCCAGTACCGTTCGAGCGGCATCGAGCCCTTCATCCGCGTGAGCGAATATCTTTCGTTTTCCTCTCGGATGCTGCTCGCGTTCGGCGCGACGTTCGAGCTGCCCGTCTTCACGTTCTTCTTCGCGCGGATCGGGCTCGTCACGCACCGGCAGATGATCGCCTATTGGCGCTATGCGCTGCTCGGCGCCTTCATCGTCGCGGCCGTGCTGACGCCGGGTCCGGACGTCGCCTCGCAGCTCCTCATGGCGGCGCCCCTCCTCGTTCTCTACGTCGCGTCGATCGGCGTCGCGAAGGTCTTCGGCCAGCCGCGCCCCGACACCGCCCCCGACAACGCCACGCAGTGACGCGAACCGAAAGGAACTACTACCTCCTCTCGTCGCTGTTCCAGCTCTTCTCCTGGTTCCTGGCGCCCGTCTATCCCCTGTTCCTCCTCTCCCGCGGGCTCGACGTCTTCGAAGCGAGCGGCGTCCTCGCGGTCTTCCTCGCGACGACGTTTCTCTTCGAGGTGCCGACCGGCGCGGTCGCGGACGTGTTCGGACGGAAGATCTCGTTCCTCGCGAGCTGCGCGATTCGGGCCGTCGCGTTCGCACTCTACTCGCGCGCCGAGGGCTTCCTCGACTGCGCGACCGCCGAGGTGATCGACGGCATCGGCATCACGCTCGCGAGCGGCTCGCTCGACGCCTGGGCGGTCGACGGCATGCGCGCCGAGGGCGATCGCCGACCGACGGATCGATTCTTCGCTCGGGCGCAGATGCTCGCGCGCGGCTCGATGATCGCGGCCGGCCTCGCGTGCGGGTACCTCGCCGAGCACGGCTACGTGTTGCCGTGGCTCGTCGGCTCGGCGGGCTTCGTCGTGACTGGCGCGCTCGCCGCGTTCTTGATGGACGAGCCGCCGCGCTTCGAGGCCGTCACCACGCGGCGACCGACGATCACGGAGACGATCCGCGATGGCGTCGCCACTCTCCAGCGCTCGCACGAGCTCCGCTTCATCTGCGCGGCGAGCGCGATGCTCGTGTTTGCGGTGCTGCCGGCACACATGTACTGGCAACCCCGGATCGAGGCGATCACCGGACCGAGCCCGACGCTCATGGGCTGGATCTGGGCGGCGGTCTGCCTCTCGTCGGTCGTCGGCAGCGCGCTCCTGCCGCGGCTGCTTCCGGTTCTCGGCCGTCACGGGGTGCTCGCGCTCGGCTGCGTGTGGCGCAGCGCGACGTTCGCGGTCTCGGCGGCCGCGACGACCTTTCCGTTCGCCGCCGGCGGTTGGCTCCTCCAGGAAATCGGCTACGGGCTCACCGAGCCGGTCTTTCAATCGTGGACGAGCGACCAGGCGACGCCCGAGCAGCGCGCGACGGTCCTCTCGCTCCGTTCGATGTTCGTCACGCTCGGCGGAAGCATCGGCCTCTTGCTCCTCGGCCTCGTCGCCCGCGCGCACGGGATCCAGATCGCCTGGGGCTGCTCGGCGGCCTTGCTCGCCTTGCTCGCCGCGTGGATCTGGCGTCACTCGCGCCGCTTTCCGGAGGCGCCCCGCGCCCGCGTGCCGGTCGAGGTGCCGGTGCCGATCGCGAAAGTCGGGGATTGACCGGGAACGACGCTCCTCCTCGCGTCTCTCGACGTGGTCGTCACGAACGTCGACGCGGAGAGGAACGTCCCCAACCCGAGTAAAACGCTTCCCGTTTTACTCGGTCACAGTCAGCGCCTGGACGAGCCAGTCGTCGCCGAGATCCGCCGGCCGGGGAATCCGCTCCATCTCGATCTCGCGGGCGAGCGAATCCAGGATCCCGAGCCCGTCCTCCAGGAAATCCGGCACGACGAGGATCATCAGCACGGCCTCGCGGGGATCCACGGTGCGGAGGAAGCCGACCGTCTCGTAGGACTCGAAGATGAACTTCACATATGCGATGTCCTCGGGGCGGACTCGCACGTAGAACTCGACGAGATCGGCTTCCACGCCGGCCTTTTACCGCGTACCTTCTGCGGTCCGCCATCTCCGCTCAAAAGGACCCGACATGCTCGATTTCATGCGTCGCAATGCCCGCTCGACGGCGATCAAGGTCGTCTTCGGCGTCATCATCGCGGTCTTCGTCCTTTGGGGCGTCGGCTCGTTCTCCGACGCCGAGCCGACCTACGCGGCGACGGTCAACGACGACGCGATCACGCCGAAAGAGCTGAACGCGTATGCCCGACAGCTCGAGAGCTTCTACCGCCGCATGTACGGCGAGAACTATTCGCCCGAGCTCGAGCGCTCGCTCGACCTCCGGAACCGCGCGCTCGATCAGCTCATCAACCGGGTGCTCCTCCGCCAGGAGGCGCTGCGCCTCGGGCTCGCCGTGACGGACGAAGAGATCCGCGAGGCGATCGGCAAGATCGAAGGGCTCAACGCCGACGGGCGGTTCCGTCGCGACATCTACTTCCGGTTTGTGCGCTCGCAGGGACTCTCGCCCGGCGAGTTCGAGGAGCAGATGAGCGACGACCTCCTCGTCCGGAAGATCCAGAATCTCTACACGTCGTCTCTGCCGATCGACGAGACGACGGCGCGCGCGCTCTACACGTTTTCGAACGAGAAGGCGAATCTCTCGTTCGTCGAGCTCCTGACGACGGGCTACCACAAGGAAGTCACGGTCACCGCCGAAGAGGCGCGCGCCTACTACGAGAAGGTGAAGGAGAGCTTTCGCGAGCCGACGCGCGCGGCGATCGAGATCGTCGCGTATCCGAACGAGCACTTTGCGAAGGCCGCGATCGTCACCGA
>CAWBOU010000067.1:0-13397 GCA_963790365.1 uncultured delta proteobacterium | reverse complement strand
TGACGGAAGGGCCGCGCGTGACATTGAAAGGCTTTTCCGAGCCGATCCGCGTTTTCGCGTACGCGTAAACAGCGCGCCGCGCAGAGACACCGGCTGTCGACAATCGGAGGTTCTCGATGTTGGTTCCTACCCTCGAAGAGTACGAGAAGAAGTATCAGCACGTCCGCTTCCGCCGTGAAGACGGGATCCTGCAGGTCTCGCTACACACCGGCGGCAAGGATCTCGTGTGGGGCTTCGCGCCTCATCAGGAGATGGGCTACTGCTTCGGCGACATCGGCTGTGATCCGGAGAACAAGGTCATCGTCCTGACCGGCTCGGGCGACTCGTTCATTCACAAGGAAGACCTCGGCGGAGGGAAGATCGACGCCAAGATCTGGGCCGAGCATGTCCTGCCCGACGCGAAGCGCCTGCTGATGAATCTGCTCGAGATCCAGGCGCCGATGATCGCGGCCGTGAACGGACCGGCGACCGTCCACGCCGAGCTGGCGCTTCTCTGCGACATCGTCATCTGCTCGGAGGACACGATCTTTCAGGATGCGCCGCACTTCCCGAGTGGCCTCGTCCCCGGCGACGGCGTCCACGTCGTGTGGCCGATGCTCCTCGGCATGAACCGCGGTCGCTACTTCCTGATGACCGGCCAGAAGCTCTCGGCCAAGGAAGCACTCGACCTCGGCGTCGTGAGCGAGGTCGTGCCGAAGGAGAAGCTCCTCGATCGCGCCTGGGAGCTCGCGCGCCTCGTGCGCAAGCGGCCGCCGATCACCGTTCGCCTCACCCGCGAGGCCATGGTCCATCAGGTGAAGCGCGCCATGCTCGACAACCTGCCTTACGGTCTCGCGCTCGAGGGTCTGGGAGCTTGCGACTTCTGGCCCGAGGCCTTCGAGGCGAAGGACATCTCCAAGCGCTGAGCGCGCCAGGCTTTTCGGAGCCGGTTCGCGTCGTCGCGTACGCGTGAACCGGCGCCGCGAGCCGATCGCCCACGCGACGCTTGCGGCTTTCCCGCACACGCTCCATAGTTCTCGACTGCGCGAGCCCGTAGCGACCGCGCATCCGTACCGTCGAAAGGGGAACCCCATGAAGGTCCTCACGAGGTCGGTGCTTTTCCTCTCTGGTGCGCTGCTCGTCCTATCGAGCAACGCGGTGCTCGCCGGCCCGAAGGCCCCATCCGGCGGTGCGTGCTGCATCGAATCGGAATGCAGTCGGCAGAGCTCCAGAACGTGCGCAAAGGCGGGCGGCGACTTCCAGGGCAACGGCACCCAGTGCACGGCCACGACATGCGCGCCGCCTCCTCCGGCGACCGGCGCGTGTTGCGTGACGGACGAGTGCGCAGTGGCAACGTCCTCGGATTGCGCCGCGGACGGCGGAACGTACCGCGGCGACGACGTCGCCTGCAGCGACACGCTCTGCGATCCGCCGCCCGACTTCGGCGCCTGCTGCTTCTCTCAAGGCGGCGGCGAGTTCACCTGCCACGACATGGACGGCCGCGCCTGCGAAGCGTTCGGTGGAACGTTCCAAGGTCAGCCGACGATGTGCTCGCAGTCCAACTGCGCGCCCGCCCCTCCCGGCACCGGTGCCTGCTGCATCGTGGAAGGCGATACGTTCCGTTGCGCTCAGCTGACGAGCACCGGCTGCGCGGCCGAGGGCGGCTCGTTCACCGGATCGGGGTCGACCTGCGGCGACACGAGCTGCGGAACTCTCCCTCCGCTCGGCGCGTGCTGCGGCGCGGGAGGCGGCTCCGCGTGCACGGCCGATACGCAGGCGGACTGTACCGCGCAAGGCGGAGTCTACCGCGGTGACGGCACGACGTGTTCGACCAACACCTGCACTCCGCCGCCGACGACCGGTGCGTGTTGCTTTGCGGGCAGCGGATCGTGCTTCGACATGACCGGCAGCGCCTGCACCGGTTTCGGCGGATCGTTCCGCGGTGAGGGCACGACGTGCGCGCAAACGAGTTGCGCCCCGTAGGCGGCGATCCTATCGAGAAGCATGCGACTCTTCGCGCTCGTCCTCCTCATGCTCCTCGCCGTTCCACTCGCCTTCGCCGCCGACGGCGCTCCGGTTTGGAAGCGCCAGATGAAGCTCTCCGACGGCCGAACGTTCGTCACCGACGGCGCGATGACGATCGACGCCGCGCTCGCCAAGCCGGCCGAGATCCCCAAGGACGTGATGCCCGAAGCGACCGGCAAGCTCATCGAGAAATACATGGCCGCGGAGCTCCCGAACGAGTACGCGGTCGGCGAGCTCGTGCGCGCGGAAGCCGGCAAGTATCGCGCGCCGAGCGGCCTCGTCCTCTCCGCGCTCTACGTCGACTTTCTTCGCAGCGTGCTGCCCGACGGCACGCTCCGCCTCCGCATGAAAGGCGATCTCGAGCCCGTCGTCGTTTTGTCGAACGGCAAAGCGGTCGGCCTCGTCATGGCGATGAAGCGGTGAGCCCGCTCGCGAGCTCGCGCGTCACCTCGGCGGCCGCGGCTTCCCGGCATCCGCTCGCTTTCTGACCGGCCCACAAGGCGGAGAAGTCGCCGCGGCCGAGTCTCTCGGCCTTCGCGCGGAGCGGCGCCATGGCCGCGGCCGCCAGCGGAAACTCGGGCGCGGCGTCGTTCATCGGCCCGAGCTCACGCATCACGCGGTTCACGATCCCGCGCGCGGGACGTCCGGTGATCACGTTCGTGATCGCGGTCGTGCGCGCGGCGTCGCTCGCGAGCGCGGCGCGGTGCACGGCGCTCGTCGTCGCTTCGGGACAGAGCAGATAGCTCGTCCCGACCTGCACGCCCGCGGCGCCGAGCGCGAGCGCCGCCGCGACGCCGCTCGCATCCGCGATGCCGCCCGCCGCGATCACCGGCACGCCGACCGCCGCCACGATCTGCGGCACCAGCGCGAGCGTGCCGAGCTGCAAGCTCACATCTCCGGAAAGAAAATGCCCGCGATGCCCGCCGGCCTCGATCCCCTGCGCGATCACGGCATCGACGCCGCGCGCCTCGAGCCAGCGCGCTTCCTCGACGGTCGTCGCCGACGACAGCACCTTGGCGCCGAAGTCGCGCACCCGCGCGACGAGCTCCGCCGACGGCAGCCCGAAGTGGAAGCTCACGACCGCGGGCCGGAAGTCCGCGAGCGCGTCCGCCGCCGCGGCGTCGAACGGGATCCGTGCCGGGCCGGCCGGTCCCGCGTCGGCATCGATCCCGTATTCCGCGAAGTAAGGCGCGAGCGCGGCGCGCCACGCGGCGTCGCGCTCCGCGCTCGGAGTCGGCGGCCGGTGGCAGAAGAAGTTCACGTTCACGGGTCGCGTCGTCGCCGCGCGGATCGCTTCGAGCTCCTTCCGCATCGCCTCGACGCCGAGCATCGCGCACGGCAGCGCGCCGAGACCGCCCGCGCCGGAGACCGCGATCGCGAGCGCGCTCCCCTGCGAGCCCGCCATCGGCGCCTGGAGGATCGGCAGCTCGACGCCGATCAGCTCCGCGAGATGCCACCCCGCTGAGCCCGCGTCCGATCGTGCTCGCCCTCGCTGCACGCGAACGGCTCTACCCCGTTCGTCACGCTGATGGAGGATCCCCCGCGTTCATCACCATGATCGGGCGGATCTCGACCGCGCCTCGCGCACGCGCGCACGGCGTCCCCGCGACCAATCGGATCGCCTCGGCGAGATCCGCCGCCTCGATGATCCCGAAGCCCGCAAGCGGCGCGGGCAGCTCGGCGACGGGGCGATCGGTGGTCGTCGGCGTACCATCCCAGGCGCGCACGGTCGTCACGTGCGGCTCGACGGCCTCGACGAGGTCGCCGCGACGCCGCAGCACTTCGTCTTGCGCGAGGAACTCCTGCTGCTCACGCGGGCTGAGCGCGACCCAGTCCTTTTCGTCACCGTACGCCAAGACGAGAAACTTCATGAGGTCAGCTCCTACCGCGCGAACTTGAGATGCGTCACCTGCGGCGTCGCGATCGTCCGCACGAGCTCGAGACCGTGAAGATCGTCGCCGATGCGCTCGAACAGACGCTCGCCGCCGCCGAGCAGCACGGGCGCGAGATGGATCTCCATCTCGTCGACGAGGCCCGCCGCTAGGTACTGCTGCGCGGCCTTCGCGCCGCCGGCGAGCAATACGTCCTTGTCGCCGGCCGCGCGCCGCGCTTGCTCGAGCGCGGACTCGATCCCGTCCGTCACGAAGTGGAACGTCGTGCCGCCCTCGAGCGCGAGCGGCGCGCGCGCGTGATGGGTGAGCACGAATACGGGGTGATGGTACGGCGGGTTCTTGCCCCACCATCCTTCCCACGGCTTCTTCGCGTCCCACGGGCCGGGGTGCCCGCCGAACATGTTGCGGCCCATCACGTGCGCGCCGAGGTTCGTGAACGAATCCGCGACGACCGCACTGCTCTCGTTGTCCTCGCCGCCGGGCAATCCTTGGATCGAGCGCCACCCCTTCGTCGGGAACGCCCATTCGTGAAGCCCCTCGCCGCCCACGCCGAGGGGGTTCTCGACGCTCTGATTCGGCCCGGCGATGAAGCCGTCGAGCGACATCGAGATCTGGAAGCGGAGCTTCGACACGTTCGTCTCCTCAGCCGGCGTGCGCGCGCCGGAGCTCGGCGATGTCGAGCTTCTTCATCTTGAGCATCGCGCTCATCGCGCGCCCGGCCTTCGCGGGGTCGGGGTCGCTCATGAGCTCGTTCATCTCGGTCGGCACGATCTGCCACGACAAGCCGAACTTGTCCTTCAGCCAGCCGCACTGGCTCTCGCTGCCGCCGCCCGCCTGGAGCTTCGTCCAGTAGTTGTCGACCTCGTCCTGGTCCTTGCAGTCCACCTGGAACGAGATCGCCTCGCTGAACTTGAAGTGGGGCCCGCCGTTCAGCGCGGTGAAGAGCTGCCCGTCGAGCTCGAACTCGACCGTCATCACGGTTCCGGCGGGCCGTCCGTGAACCTCGAAGCCGGCCTCGGTGTAGCGGGAGACCTTGAGAATCCGCGAATTCGGGAAGATCGACGTGTAGAACTTCGCCGCCTCCTCGCCGCGATCGTCGAACCAGAGGCAGGGGGAAATCTTTTGCACGTTCGGCATGGTCGGGTGCTCCTTTCATCTCCTTAGACAGGCGAGCGGGGCAAAAGTCATCGGTTTGACATTCGCCCGTCGCCCGCGCGAACACCCCGCTCGCCGATGCTGGATGGGCTGATTCGCCCGCTGATCGACCCGCCGCTCGATCGCGCCGCGGTAACGCTGGCCACGCGGGGCGTGACCGCCGACACGCTCACCTGGGTCGGCTTCGCGGTCGGGCTCGCCGCAGTTCCCGCGATCGCCGGGGAACACTACGTCGCGGGCTTGTTCTTCATCCTCGGGAATCGTCTGCTCGACGGCCTCGACGGCGCGGTCGCGCGCCGGACCTCGCCGACGGATCGCGGCGCGTACCTCGACATCGTTTGCGACTTCGTCTTCTACTCGGCTATAGCGTTCGCCTTCGCGCTCGCCCGGCCGGACAACGCGCTCGCCGCCGCCTTCCTGATCTTCAGCTTCGTCGGCACCGGCTCTTCCTTCCTCGCGTTCGCGGCGATCGCCGCGAAGCGCTCGCTCACGACCACCGCGCGTGGCCCGAAGTCGATCTACTATCTCGGCGGCCTCACCGAGGGCACGGAAACGATCCTCGCCTTCGTCGTGTTCTGCCTCGCGCCCGGATTTTTCCCGGCGGCGGCTCTCGTCTTCGGCGGCCTCTGCTGGCTGACGACGATCGCGCGGATCGCGACCGCGGTGCGAACGTTCTCCTGAGCCGTCCGGGTGCGCAGGCCAGCGTCCACGCGCGGTCCGCGCCCGCAGGTTCGCGATCGCGCCGACGCGACGCTTCGGATGGGCGAGCTCTTCGTGCCGTCGTCGGAAACGGCGGCGAAGAAGATCGAGCTCGGCGACTATCGCGCCGAGCGCGGCGTACCGATCCCGCGGAGCCTCTCGCTCATCGACTTCCGGAGCGGCCAGCGCTCGACGATCTCGATCGACTCGGTCGAGGTGAACGAGGGCCTCGACGAGGAGCTCTTCAGCCCCTTCGCGCTGGAGCGCGCGGGGCGATAGCGGTCACGGCGGAGAGCCCGCGTCAGCCCAGGACGTCGCCGGGCGAGGTGACGAGGAGACACGTGCACCCGGTCTCGCTGTAGACCCGATGGTCCGACGTCCCCGCCTCGGCACGACTGAAGTCGCCGGGCACGAGCTTCCGCTCGTTGATGATCAGCTCGCCGCCGAGGAGATGGAGCTCCTCGAGGCCGGCGTGGAGGTGCGGGGGATAGTCGGTGCGCGGCGCGAGCCGCACGAGCATGCTCACGCGGTCCTTCTCGGCGTCCGTGGCGAGGAGCTTCACCGAGATGCCGGGCGCCACCTCTTCCCATTCCGGCTCGGCGACCGGCGTGGGCGGTGCGAGGGGGGCCTCACCGGTTTCCACGGCGAGGCGGCCCGCCAAGCGGTTCCAGAGAGACGCCGGCGGTTGGAGCACGTCCTCGCGGGACGAGCTCATCGCTTCCCCATCCCGAGGGCTTCCCGGAGCTTGGCAAGGCCGGACCGCACACGCGTCTTGATCGTGCCGAGCGGCTGATCCAATCGCGCCGCCATCTCGCGATACGTGAGCTCGCCGAAGAACGCGCTCTCGATCGCCGCGCGCTCCGCGGGCGCGAGAGCTTCCACCGCCTCATGCACGCGGTGACCCTGCTCGCTCGCGTCCAGCAGATCGCCAGGATCGCTCGCCGGCGACACTTCCGACGCGGCGTCCAACTCGCGCGGGGTGCGCTTCTGCCGCTGCTCGAATCGCACGCGGTCGATCGCTCTCGAGCGTGCCTGGTTCATGATCCAACCGAGCACCGTCCCGTTCGCCGGGTCGTACGTCGCGGCGCGCCGCCAGACGTCGTGGAAGACGTCCACGGTCAGCTCTTCGGCCGTCGCGTGATCGTTCGTGATCCGCACCATCAGCGTGAACACCAGCCGATGAGCCTGTTCCCAGAGCGTTCGGAGCGCGACCTGATCGCGGCGCGCGACGGCCCGCACGAGATCGACCCAATGCTGCTCGGACAGGCGGGCCTTCGACCGATCCGCGTAGAGGAGGTCGCCGAGCGTCCTCGTGCCGGATTCATGTCGAGAAGCCCCCATGCGATTCCCTGGACCGAGCCGCTGAGCTTGTAGGCACGATCTTGCTCCGCGTCAAGTCCGGGCGCGCCGATCAGGAGCCCGTCGATTCGCGCCTGAACAGCTGCCAGGGATCCAGGACGGGCTTCACGACGACGCCCTGGAACCCGCCTTCGAGGAACCTCTGCTGGTCGGCGGCGTGCGCGTACGCCGTGAGGGCCAGGGCGGGGATCTCGCGGTACCGGGGGATCGCCCGGATCGCCCGCAGACATTCGAGCCCGTCGACCGGGTGCATGCCGATGTCGAGCAGCAGCAGGTCGGGCTGGACGTCGTAGATCGCCAGCATGGCGTCCTCGGCCGACGCGTAGCCGAACACGTCGTACTTCTGCTCGAGGATCATCGCGAACGTCTCGCGGTTGTCCCGGTCGTCCTCGACGAAAAGGAGCCGCTTCCGAGGCATCGGGTCGCTCGTGGAGGTCATCTGCTCCATGAAACGACGAATGCCGGCGAGCGGATTTAGGAATCTTGCCGCCGCGCGAGGCACGCTCCCTAGCCGTCGACCGGGAGCGTGCCTACTCGCCCCGGATCACTGCGTGGGCAGGTGGCCGCAGAGCAGGGTCTGGCAATCGCCGAGCTCCTTGAAGCAGGCGTCTCGGTTGCAGCTTCGACCGTCGGAGCACTTGCCGCTCTGCTGGCAGCGGATCAAACCCTTCTGGCAGGAGTCCTTGCATTCGCTCTGGGTGAGAACCGTTTTCTTCGTTTCGGCATCCGTCGTCGGGACGAAGACCAGCGCCGCCAGCGCCGACGCAAGGGCGAAGGTAGCCAAACCCACGGTACGCGTTTTCATCGATTCCCCTCGTTGGTTCACGTCGGGCCCATCCCGACCGTGTGACCGCGAGCTTACGCCGGCGCCGAATCCGGAGTCGTTAGACAGCGGTGAGGAAACGGTTAGATCGCGCGGCTCAGCGTTCTTCGATGGCATCCACGCGGTTCGGGTAGAACGCCAGGTGGTCCTTGATCGCGCCGACCGCCTCGAAGGGCGCCTCGTACGTCCAGACGGCGTTCACCGACCGCTCGCCGCCGGCGGGGATGCTGTAATACGCGCAGTCGCCTTTGAACGGGCAGTAGGTCTCGTGATCCGTGCGCGCGAGCAGCGACATGTCGGCATCCTTCCGCGGCACGTAGAGGACCGGCGGATAGTCGGCCTCGCGGAGGGCGAGCGCCTCGCGCGTGTCGGCGAGCACGCGGCCCGCGACCGTCACGACGACCCGCGCGGGATGCCTCTCGATCGTGATCGGGTGATCGGGTCCGGGGACGAGCTTCTGCTTTTCCTGCAAGGTCATTCACTCCGCCTTGTGGCAGACCGCCTCGACGTTGTTGCCGTCGAGGTCCAGCACGAAGGCACCGTAGTAGCTCGGGTGGTACTGCGGCCGGAGGCCCGGCTCGCCGTGGTCGCGCGCGCCGGCGCGAATCGCCGCTTCGTGGAACGCGCGCACCTCGGCGCGATTCGCGGCCACGAAGGCGATGTGCGTCGGCGACGTCGACTTGCCGCCGGCGGAGATCCAGAAGTCGGGCTTGCCGCTCTTGCCGAAGCCGCACGCCTGCGCCTCCTCGATCTCCATCATGAGCGCGATGCCGAGCGGTGCGAGCGCCTCGCCGTAGAACTTCTTGGCGCGCGCGTAGTCGGCGACTCCGATGCCGATGTGGTCGATGATCATGCGACGAGGCTACGCCTCGAGGCGCGCGACGCAAGCCGTTCCACTCGTCACGGCTCTGCCGCAGGAGTAGGCTACCCGCCGCCATGGCCGTCGAGCTCAACCACACGATCGTCTGGTGCAGCGACCAGCAGCGCTCCGCCGCATTCTTCTGCGAGATCTTCGGGCGGCCGGCGCCGCGCACGTTCGGCCCGTTCCTCGTCGTCGAGGTCGACAACGGCGTCTCGCTCGACTTCCACACCGTCCCGGAGACGATTCGTTTGCAGCACTACGCGTTCCTCGTCGGCGAGAAGGAGTTCGACGAGATCTTCGGGCGCGTCCGCGAGCGCGGCCTCGACTACTGGGCCGACCCGTTCAAGCACGAGAAGGGATCGATCAACCGGAACGACGGCGGCCGCGGCGTCTACTTCGACGATCCCGACGGCCATCTCCTCGAGATCATCACGCGGCCGTACGGCAGCGGCGGCTAACCGCCGGCGACCCGGTAGAGCCGCCACTCGCCGGGAATCCCCTTCAGGCGCTCGACGCCGCGCTCTTCGAAGCGGATGCCCGAGCCGGCGACGAGATCCTTCACGGTGCTCGAGACGAGCACCTCGCCCGCGCCCGCGAGCGCCGCGACGCGCGCGCCCGTGTGGACGGCGATCCCGCTCAGCTTGTCGTCCAGGACTTCGCACTCGCCGGTGTGGAGGCCGACGCGGACGTCGAGCCCGAGCTCGCGCATCTCGCGGACGATCTCTTCCGCGCAGCGCACCGCGCGCGCCGGGCCGTCGAACGCGGCGAAGAAGCCGTCTCCGGCGGTGTCGACCTCGCGGCCGCGGAATCGCTCGAGCTCCTCGCGGATGACGGCGTAGTGGCGATCGAGCAGCTCACGCCACCGGCGGTCGCCGAGCGCGACGGCGCGCTCGGTCGCGCCCACGATGTCGGTGAACATCACGGTCGCGAGCACGCGATCGGCCTCTTCGCCGCTACGCTCGCCGGTCACGAACTCCTCGATCTCGCCGATGATCGCGTCGACGTCGCCGAGCCACGGAAAGTGATCGTCGCCGGGAAGCTCCACGTACTTCGCGCCGCGGATGCGCTCGGCGATGTATCGCGCGGCGGAGACGCGCACGACGCGATCGCCGTCGCGGTGGAGGATCAGTGTCGGCACGCGGATCACGGGCAAGGTGTGCCGCGCGTCGGTCTCGCTCGTCATCCGGAGCAACGACTTCATGCCGCCGGGGCTGACCGCGAGGCGCTCGAAGCGCGCCCACGAGCGGCGAAACGCCTCGTCGTGCGCCGCGCTCGGGCCGAAGCGGTCGGCGCTGATCGCGCCGGTGCCCCATGTCTGCTCGATGGCGTCGAGGAAGCTCTCGAGCTGCTCGGCCGGCAGGCCGATCGGGTAGTCGGCCGTGCGCACCATCCGCGCGAACGTGCCGTAGAGGACGAGCGCCGAGGTCCGCGCGGGGTACGTCGCCGCGAACGTCATGCACATCGGCCCGCCTTCCGAGAGCCCGACCAGGGTCGCGCGCTCCGTGCCGGACGCATCCATCACCGCGCGCACGTCGTCCATGCGCTGCTCGAGCGTCGGCAGCTCGCTCGTGCGGTCCGAGAGCCCGGTGCCGCGCCGATCGAGGAGAATGAGTCGCGAGAACGATGCGAGGCGCTTCAGGAAGCTCGAGAACGACGGCTCCTCCCACGCGTACTCGACGTGCGAGACCCACCCCGGCACGAGCACGAGATTGTGCTCGCCCTCGCCCACCACCTGATAGGCGATGTGGACGTCGCCGTTCTTGGCGTACTTCGTGGTCGGCTCCGGCATGCGACCCCGCCGGATTACCACACTTCGGGCGGGTCCGAGCGCGGCAGCTAGTTCTTCTTCTTCGCGCCCTCGACCGCATTCGCGTCGACCGGCCCCTCGAACGCGATGAAGAGGACGCACGGCTCCGCGTCCCCGCACGTCGCCACGTGCGGCGCCTTCGCCGGTCCGTAGGCGTACATGCCGGCCTTCAGCTTCGTCGCGGGGTGGCCCGTGTACTCGATCTCGAGCTCACCCGCGACCAGCACCATGCGCTCGGCCGACGTGTGCCAGTGCGCCGGGATCACGTACTTCGCCGGCACCTTGAGAAAGACGTCCGCGTTCGGCTTCGCGGGGTCGCCGTGCAGCACCGCGATCTCGCAGCCCTTGGGGAAGATCGGCGGGCATGGGCCCCACGCGAGGCTCGCGTCGGTCGCGGCAAACGCGAGCGGCTTCTCGTGCGAGTCGGCGAAGGCGGAGGATCCCGCGAGGGCGACGAAGACGGCGCAGCAGACCAGTGAGCGCTTGACCATGCAGACTCCTTTGCGGGCCGATCGAGCTCGGCAACTGCCCACCCTGCGCTCTCTCGGCCGGAAACGCGAACGCTCGCGCCGCCCGTTCGCTGCGCCTACGCCGTCGCCGGGCTCAAGCCGAAGTGCGACAGCAGCACGCGGACTTCCTTGTCGATCAGATCGCCGAGCTTCGCCGTCATCAGGGTGCGCTGCGTGGGCGTCACCTTCGCGCAGTCGGGGCCGGGCCAGAGCGATTCCTCGAGCGCATCCTGGCTGAGCTTGCTCGACGACGAGATCACCTCGAGCGTCCTGCCGTCGACCAGCGCCGCGCCGAACGCCGCGTGGAGGTAGCCGCGCGGCAAGAGCCCGAGCATCGAGCGGTGAAAGATGCCGACGCCCTTCACCCACTCGCCGAGGTTCACTTCCGCCTCGAACTTCGTCCGGTAGACGACGAGCACGCGATCCGCGGGGCTCGCCGCGAGCGTGGTCCGGAGCGCCTCCTTGATGTTGCCGACGCCGAACGTTTCGGGGCCGGCAGGGAACGCGTACTGGTACGCACTCGGAAAGTCCGCCGTGCCGCAGCTGCGTCCGCCGGCGCACTTGAGCTCGACGTGGCGGATCCCCGGCGCGTTCGTCTCCACCGACCGCTTCACCGACTCGCGCACGCGCTGGTCGGGGTCGAGCGGTGCCGCCGGACAGGAAACCGAGCCGTTCTCGAAGATCGTGAGCCCGACGTGCTGGAGCTGGTGGTTCGGCCCGACGAGCGGAAGCACCGCGAGCGAAGAGCCGGCGGGCGGAGCCGGCACCGGCGGGTTCGTCAGGCTCGCGCAGCCGGTTAGGAACACGAGCAGCGGGATGTTCCAAAATCTCTTCACAGAGGGGCCTCCAAAAACCGCCCCTGGAGTTAGCAAGGTCCGTACCGGCTGCCAGGCGCGAATTTCGCAGGATTCCACCGCGAAACGCGACGAACAGCCGACAGAGCTTGCAGGGTCGCGAACGAGCTTGCAGAGCCCGATCTACTCGTCGATACGGTCGGCGATCGCGAGGAGGAGGCTCCGATACTCCTCGCTGCACTCCGGGCAGAGCGCGAGGTGCGCGCGCACGCGCTCGCGCGCGCCATCCAGCGGCTGCTTCGCGAGCTCGGCCTCGGCGAGCGCCGGGAAGCCGGCGAGCGCGTCGTCGCAGCCGATCTCTCCGTCGTGCGTGCGGAGCAGCACGTCGAGCATCACGCGGAGCTCGTCCTTGGTGAGCTTCATCGTGGGTGGCCCCCCGTCCCGGAAAATGCGAAGCGCACGCTCTCGGCGTCGAAGCCCCGCTCGCCGAGCGCGCGGAGGAGCGCCCGCCGCGCGTCGTGTGACACCTTGTAGAGCGCGTTCCGATTCGTGCCGAGACGCGCACAGAGCTCCGCCTGCGGCATGCCGCGGAGCTCGGCGACGACCACGGTGCGCTGCCGGTCGGTCAGCGCCTCGGCAATCGCGCGGTCGAGCGCGGCGATCACGCGCTCGCGCTCGACGACCTTCTCGGCGGCCGGCTCGTCCGCCGGCGGCTCGTACCTCATGCCGCCCGCGCCGCTCGCGACGAGCGCCTCGAGCGAGACGTCCTTCCAACGCGCGCGGCGGAGCTCCGTCCACGCGGTCCGCACGGCGATGCTCATCGCCCACGTCGTGAAGCGGCTGTCTTCGCGGAATGCGTCGAGGCTCGCGAGCACGCGCACGAGCGACTCCTGCGCGAAGTCTTCGACCTCGCCCACGGCGCGTCCGCCGAGCGCGCGCCCGAGGCCGGCGACGAGCGCGGCGCGGAGGTCTTTGCGCGCGCGCTCACCGCTCGGTCCGTCGTCGCGAAGCTCGGTGAGCCAGTCTTCGTTGCTGCGACGCACTTCTTCTCGTTCACTCCGACGTGATCTTCCGCAGTGATTCCGTCGTCGCGACGAGCGCGGCGGCGAGGAGGAAGAGATCCTTCACGAGGAAGCCGCTCGCGTCGACGTTCGCGAGCACGCCGGGCGTGGTGACGAGGAAGCTCAGCGTGACGAGGAACATCGCGCATGCGGCGAGCCCGCCGGCGACCGCGGCGCGCGGCGCGAAGCGGTGCGCGGCGAGGAGCGCGCCGATCACGATCTCGGCCACGCCGATCACGTTCGACGCGCCCCGCACGGACGTGATCGCGTAGAGCCAACTCATGAACGGGCTGTTCGCCACGAGCGGCTCGATCGCCGCGGCTTCGACCGCGGTGAACTTGTACGCGCCGAGCCCGAAGAGGATCGCGACGAGCCCCCACCGCGAGAGAAAACGCGCGGAGGCGTCGGTCACGACGACCAGATCGGGGGTCG
>CAWBOU010000066.1:0-15285 GCA_963790365.1 uncultured delta proteobacterium | reverse complement strand
GTTCTTCTTCTTGTACCTCGTCGGTTGCATATACTCGTCCTCGCGGGCTCGCTTCGAGAACCTGGTTGCGAGCCAACTGCTGAAGTACTGCCACTTCGTCGAGGACACCGACGGCTATGCCATGGAGCTCCGGTTCTTGCGTGACACCGACAAGCGAGAAGTCGACTTCGTCGTCCTACGAGACCGGAAGCCCCTCTTTGCCGTCGAGTGCAAGACGGGCGATCGCGCCGTGAGTCCGGCGATCCGCTACTTCACTGAGCGGACCTCGATCCCGCGGTTCTACCAGGTTCACCTCGGCGACCGGCACTTCGAGACCGGCAAGGCGACCGTGCTTCCTTTCCGTACGCTCTGTCGCGAGCTGAAGCTGCCATGAGCCTGCTCAGAGCCGGAAGTGCACCGCGGTCGATCTTCTGGCGGCTTCCGCTATCCCGCTCGAGCGAGACCGAAAGGGTCTCGGCTAGTGCCGCGCCCCGGGGTGCCTGCCGGCGCTGATCTCTGCTAGCCTCGGTCGATTCCGATGTGGGCCCAGAAGAGCATTTCCGGTCGATCCGCGCGCGCGAGAAGGTTCTCTTCTCGCCGGCGCGCGCCGGGCACACCGGGGTCTGCCTCGCCTATCCGAATCGGTACGCGATCGGCATGGGGAACCTCGGGTTCCACGCGGTCTACAAGATCCTCGCGACGACGCCCGGCCATTTCTGCGAGCGCGTGTTCTTGCCGGAACCGCAGTTCGCGAACGAGCGCATCGCGACGATCGAGAGCACGCGGCCGGTCGGCGACTTCGACGTGCTCGCACTCTCGATCTCGTTCGAGACGGACTACCTGAATCTGCCGGCGATGTTCGCGGGCGCCGGGCTGCCACTCCGTTCGCGCGAGCGTGACGAGGGGCATCCGCTCGTGATCGCCGGCGGCTCGGCCGTGTTCCTGAATCCCGAGCCGATCGCGGACTTCGTCGACGTCTTTCTCGTCGGCGAGGCCGAGGAGATGCTGCCAGAGTTCCTCGACTTCCTCGGCGCCGCGCGCGAGCGCGGCTGGTCGCGCGAGCGAATCCTCGAGGAAGCCTGGCGCGTCGAAGGCGTCTACGTGCCGCGGCTGTACGAGCCCGTCTACGACGGCCAGTCGTTGATCGAATTGCGTGGGCCGCGAGGGAGCGAGCGCGTGCGGCGCCGCTACGTCGCGGACCTCGACCGCTTCCCCACCACGACCGAGATCGTCGCTGACGACGTTGCCTTCGGCGACATGTTCCTCGTCGAGGCGAGCCGCGGCTGCCAGTGGGGCTGCCGCTTCTGCGCCGCCGGCTTCATGTACCGGCCGATCCGTACGCGGTCACCAGAGAGCCTTCTCAGAGATTCCGAGCGCGGGCTCGGCGAGCGCTCGACGATCGGCATCGTCGGCGCGGAGATCGCGAGCCTGCCCGGCATCGCCGCGCTCGCGACCGCGGTCGCCGATCGCGGCGGGCGCACTTCGCCGGCGTCGCTCAAGGCCGACTGCATTTCTCCGGACCTTGCCGCTGCGCTCGGGCGCAACAAGAGCCGCTCGGTCACGATCGCGCCCGAAGCCGGCAGCGAGCGCATGCGCCGCGTGATCAACAAGAACCTCCGCGAGCCGGAGATCCTCGGCGCCGCCGAGATGCTCGTCGGCGAGGGCGTGCAGGATCTGAAGCTCTACTTCATGTGCGGCCTGCCGTCCGAGACCGATGCCGACGTCGACGAGATCGCCGGCCTCGCGCGCCGCATCCGCGAGCGGTTCATGGACGGGGGGCGGAAACAGGGGCGGATCGGGCGCGTCACGCTGTCGGTCAACGCGTTCGTGCCGAAGCCGTGGACGCCGTTCCAGTGGGATCCGATGGTGGATGTCGCGACCGCGAAGGCGAAGCTCGAGCGCGTCCGCCGCGGCTTGAAAGGCGTGGCAAACGTCTCGGTCGAAGGCGAGTCGCCCCGCGAAGCGTATTTGCAGACGTTCCTCTCGCGCGGCGACCGACGCGCCGGTCGCTGGATCGAGGAGATCGCGCGCGCGAACGGCGCGTGGTGGCAGACGCTCCGCGGCGGGCGCGGCGGCAAGCGCAGCGGCGAAGGCCTCGTCGATCCGGATGCGTTCGTGCACCGCGAGACGACGTGGTCGGAGAAGCTCCCCTGGGACTTCATCGACCACCAGGTCTCGAAGCTCTACCTCTGGACCGAACGCGCCCGCGCGCTCCGCGAGCGCGAGACGCCGCCCTGCGACGTCTCGACCTGCAAGAGCTGCGACGCCTGTTAGAAAAATACTTCGTAAGTATTTTTCGCGCTCATAGCTCTGTCCCCTTCGCTAGCGGCAGCGGGCGCTCTGCGGCGGGGTCCGCGAGCACCGCAGCGTGTTCGTCATGCCCGAGGTGAGGAGCGCGCAGGCGTTGTCGACCGCGCCGCGGTGCGCGTCTTCCTCGGTGCTCGCGGCGACCGTGCGGCAGATCTCGCGACCCTCGAACGCCATGCACACCTCGCACTCGTGCGCCCCGACCTGCATCGTCGAGTAGGCGAGGATCGCGACGATCGGCACCAGGATGACGACGGCGGCGACGAGGTTTCGCCAGGCGCCTTTTCGTGGTTTGTCGGCGGGCATGGCGCGGGAATCTAGAAGATGAACCTCCGTCCCGCCACCAACGCGGACGGCGAGGCGGCCCGCGCGCTCGTCTTCGCGGCCCTCCGCGAGCACGGCCTCGAGCCCGATCCGGAGGGCGCGGACGCGGACTTCGCGGATCTCGAAGGCGTTTATCTCGCGCGCGGCGGCGCGTTCGACGTGCTCGTCGACGAGGCCGGCACGATCGTCGGTACCGTCGGGCTCCTGCCCGTCGACGAGACGACGGTCGAGCTCCGCAAGATGTACCTCGCGCGCGACGCGCGCGGCCGGGGCCTCGGGCGCCGCCTCCTCGCCCACGCACTCGCCCGCACGCGGGCGCTCGGCTTTCGCCGCGTCATCCTCGAGACGCACACGGTGCTGAAGACCGCGACCGCGCTCTATCAGGCCTACGGCTTCACGCCGTACACCGCCTGCCACGTCTCCAAACGCTGCAACGCGACATTGGCCCTCGACCTCGACTGAGCCCGCTTTCGTTGCTTCGGCTCGGCGGGCGCACTAAGCACCCGAGCCACAGGGAGGGCGACATGGGACCGACGGCAACCGCAATGGTGGGGTTTGGGCTCTGGTTCGTCTTGCTCACGTTCACGCTCGCGTTCCTCCGCGTCTACATCAGCCTGTCGACGGGCAAGTCGCTGAACAGCTTCTCGCCGGACGGCTCGGACACGCCGGGCCTCGGCCAACGGCTGACTCGCGCGCGCGACAACTGCTACGAGAACGCCGGCGTCGTCGCCGCCATCGCGGGCGGCGCGTTCGTGGCGGGCCGCCTCGACGTGACGGACCCGCTCGCGATGTACCTTTTGTACGCCCGCATCGGGCAGTCGTTGACGCACATCGCCTCCGTCAGCGTCCCCGCTGTTTTGGTGCGTGCGACACTCTACACCGTGCAGCTGATCATCCTGCTCATCTGGGCGATCAACCTCCTCTGAGAGCCCTCGCGCTCGACGACGCGGGCGCGATGGGCGACTTGGAGATCCCGCCGTCATGACGCCCGTGCGGATCGTCGGCTCGTACCTCTCGCCCTACGTGCGAAAGGTGCTGGTCTGCCTGGATCTCAAACGCGTGCCGTACGAGATCGACCCGATCGTGCCGTTCTTCGGGAACGAGGACTTCTCGCGCTTGAGCCCGATCCGCCGGATCCCGGTGCTCGTCGACGAACGGGTCGCGCTCTCCGACTCGTCCGTCATCGGCGAGTATCTCGAGGAGCGGCATCCGACGCCGGCGCTCCTGCCGACCGGCACCGTCGCGCGCGCCAGGGCGCGTTGGTTCGAGGAATACGCCGACACGCGCATGGGCGAGGTCTTCATCTGGAAGCTCTGGAACCAGGTCGCGATCAACCCGCACGTCTGGGGCGAGAAGACGGATCCGGCGATCGTGAAGCAGACACACGAGGAGGAAATCCCGCAGATCCTCGACTACCTCGAGGGCGAGCTCCCCGATGCGGGCTTTCTCTTCGGTGAGCTCTCGCTCGCGGACGTCGCGCTCGGCGCGTTCTTCCGCGCGGCCGAGCTCGCGCGTTACCGCGTCGATCCCGCGCGATGGCCGAAGACCGCGTCGTTCGTCGACCGGACGATCACGCTCGAGGCGTTCGCCAAGCTCCGGCCGTTCGAGGACCTCTCGGCACGGACGCCGATCGCGAAGCAGCGCGAGGCGCTGCTCGCGGCGGGCGCGCCGATCACCGCCGACACGTTCGGCACCGCCACGCCGCGGCGGGGGATGATGAAGATATGAGTCTCCGAGCAGAGCGGGAAGCCGTCGTCCGCCGGCACATGGAGGCGGAGAACGTTCACGACTACGACGCCGTGATCGCCACGTTCGCGCATCCGCGCTACGAGCTCATCGCCACCGATCGCGTGCACGACGGCGAGGCGGAGGTTCGCGCGTATTTCCAGGAGTCACGCAGCGCGTTTCCGGATCAGCGGAACGAGCTGATCGCGCTTCATCCTCTGGACGACGGCGTGCTCGCCGAGTTCTGGCTGCTCGGCACGCACCGGGGACCGCTGATGGGCTTCGAGCCGACGGGCAAGGAATTCCGCTGCCGTATGGCGGCGCTCTTCCTCTTCGACGGCGCGAAGATCGTCTGCGAGCGCGTCTACTTCGACACCGCGACGATCCTCCGCCAGCTCACGTCATGATCGAGCCCACCGACATCAAGCTCGACTACGTCTCGATCGCCGAGGCGCGCCGCCTCTCCGGTCTCCGCATCGTGCTCGGCGCCTACGCGATCCCCGGACCGTGGCGCGAGGCGTGCAAGGGGATCTTCCACGTGAAGGGGCTGCCGTACGTGCGGGTCGTGACGGCTTCCGCGGGGAGATCCGATCTCGAGTTCGGCCAGCACGGCGCCGACCAGGAGCTCCGCGATTGGAGTGGCCAATCGAGCGCGCCCGTCGTGATCTGGAACGACGAGGCGCCGCGCTCGACCTGGATCGCGCAGCTTCAATTGGCGGAGCGTCTCCAGCCGGACCCTCCGCTGATCCCGGAATCGATCGCGGACCGCGTGACGATGTTCGGGCTTGCGAACGAACTCTGCGGCGAGAACGGGCTCGCGTGGTCGAAGCGGATCGCGATCCTTCACGCAAACCTCGAGGGTCGCCCCAACGATCCGAATCGCGGGTTCTGGCTGCACGTCGGCGGCAAGTACGGCTATTCACCCGCGGCGGGCGCGGCGGCACCCGCGCACATCGCGACGATCCTGCGCGCGCTCGACGAGCAGCTCCGCGGCCAGCGCGAGCGCGGCCGGCGATATCTCGTCGGCGATCGTCTGTCCGCGCTCGACGTCTACTGGGCGGCCTTCGCCGGGCTGATGCGGCCGCTCGCGCCGGAGCACTGTCCCATGGCGACGGCGTTCCGGGCGCTCTACGACGAGAAGCATCCGACCGTGCTCGAGGCGTTGTCGCCCGAGCTGATCGAGCATCGCGACTTCGTCTACCGTGAGCACCTCGAGCTGCCGGTCGTCTTCTAGAGGAGGCAAGCATGGCAAAACGGAATGGCGTGCTCACCGGGCTCGCGATCGCGATGGGGCTCATGGCGATCTCGAACTTCTTGAAGCCGATCACGCAATCCATGGATCCTGGGGGCAACGCCGGGTTCGTGTTCTTCGGCACGAGGCTCACGGGCACGGCGAATCTCGTCGCCGGCCCGCTGTTCGGCGCGTTTCTCGCCTCCTACGCCTACGGCGTCTGGACGAAGCGCCGCTGGGTGGTGCCGCTCGCAATCGCGTACGCCGCCTACGTCGTCGTGAACCTCGTGCTCTTCATGTCGAACCCGCCGCCGGGCGGCGATCCCGGGCTCGTATTCGGTCTCGTCTACGCCGCGGTCGCGATCGGGGTCTCGAGCGGCGGCGCCTGGTATCTCTCCCAGCACAAGGAGGAGCTCGCGTGAGCATGCTCGCCGGCAAAGTCGCGCTCGTCACCGGAGGGGCACGCGGCATCGGCCGCGGCATCGCGCTCGCGCTCGCGCGCGCGGGCGCCGACGTGGCGATCGCCGACGTCGAGACCGTGAAGGGACCGCAGCAGTACGGGAAGGATGCCGTCGGCGGATTCAGCGCCGCGCAGACGACGGCCGAGGAGATCCGCGAGGTCGGACGAAAGGCGATCGCGGTGGAGGCCGACGTCACGCGGAAAATCGACACGGAACGCATGGTCGCGGAGACCGTGCGCTCGCTCGGTGGCCTCGACGTGCTCGTCTGCAACGCGGGCGTCGTGAGCGTCGCGCCCGTCGAGGAGATGCCCGAGGCGACCTGGGATCTCACGATGGACGTCAACGTGAAGGGCGTGTTCCTCTCGTGTCGCGCGGCGATTCCGGCGCTGAAGGCGCGCGGCGGCGGCTCGATCATCAACATCGCCTCGATCGCCGGCAAGAACGGCTTCCCCGGCATGGCCCACTACTGCGCCTCGAAGTTCGCGGTCGTCGGTTTCACGAGCTCGCTCGCCAAGGAGCTCGCGCCCCACGGCGTGCGCGTGAACGCGATCTGCCCGGGCATCCTCCGCACGCAGATGTGGGAGTACCTCGCGGAGAAGCTCGCCGCGCCGGGCGAGTCGAAGGAGCAAGCGTGGGAGCGCTACGTGAAGGGAATGATCCCGCTCGCTCGCGCGCAGACGCCCGACGACATCGGCGCGCTCGCGCTCTACCTCGCCACCGCCGAAAACGTGACCGGCCAAGCGATCAACGTCGACGGCGGCATCGAGCTACACTGACGAACCTCACCTCTCCCCCTTGGGAAGAGGTCGGCGGCGAAGCCGCCGGGTGAGGGGGAGAGGATCGCGGCGTCGAGACGGCCTCCCCCTCACTCGCGCCTGCGGCGCGGTCTCTCCCCAAAGGGGGAGAGACGTTCAAAGACCTTTGACGAGCTCCTTGACGATCTCGGCCGCCGGCTTGACGTCGTTCACCAGCGCCGACGACTCGCCGGCGTAGAGACACCAGTCTTCCGGGTCGCCCTCGAAGCCCATCATCGGCGGCATCACCGAGTAGCGCGGGACGTCGAGCGTATGCCCGGCGATCGTGACGCGGCCGACGGTCGTGCCCTCCCCCGGCCGCTTGCCGCTCTCCGGTCGTCCCGCCGCCTCCCATTCGCGCACCACGCGGTTCCGGAGCACGCGATGCGCCGCGTTCGGCCAGCCGAGGTCGAAGAGCTTGGTGAGCACGGTGTCGCCCGCGCGCGCGGCGACGATCCGCTGCTTGTATTTCGGATCGACGGCCGACTCTTCGCTGGCGAGGAAGCGCGTGCCGAGCATCGCCGCCTGCGCGCCCGCGCGGAGCACGCGCGCGACGCCCGCGGCGTCCGCGATGCCGCCCGCGGCGATGACCGGCACCGGGTTCACGGCAGCGACGACCGCGGGGATCAGCTCGGCGAGCGGCGTCGTGCCGCGCACGTGTCCGCCGGCCTCGACCGCCTGCGCGATCACCGCGTCGACGCCCGCGCGCGCCGCGAGCTTCGCCTCCTCGACCGAGCCGACCTGCGAGATGACCCGCATGCCGCGCGCCTGGCAATCCGCCACGTAAGGCGTCGGATCGCCCCAGAACGTGACGAGCACGGGGACGCGCGCCTCGCTGCAGATCGCCACGTGCTCCGCGTGCCCCTCGACGTCGAGCACGACGCCCGCGCCGAACGGCTTCTTCGTGAGCTCGCGGACGCGCGCGATCATCTGCGCGACGAGCGGCGGCGGCACCGCGATCAGCCCCATCAGGCCGAGGCCGCCGGCGTTCGAGACGGCCGCCGCGAGCTCCGGCCCCGTGCTGCCGCCGCCCATCGGCGCGCAGACGATCGGGTGCTCGATGCCGAGCAACCGACAAAGCTCCGTCGTCATGGGATTACTCCTTCTTCTTCAAGCTCCCGCGATTTGCCTCGATGAAGGCGCGAATCTCTTCCGTGTGCGCGAGGAGCTTATCCCACTGCTCCTGATAGAGCGTGACGGGAAAGCGCCCGAGCCCGTAGACGGAGACCCCGCCCTTCTCGGAAACTTTGATCGCGAGCCCACCGGGCCGCGATCCTTTCTTCAGCGCCTCGTTCTCGGCGCGGAGGCGCTCGAGCTCCGCCTTGACGTCGTCGTCTGCCATGACCGCCTCTCCTAGCACGCTGCGAACCGGTGAGCAGCATCTTCTGCTCGCGAGCTCCTCTGCGAGCGCTCGTGGGAGCGGGGGCCGGCGCCGGCGGGGTGGGCGCTCCCGTTTGAAAACTCGGGCGCCGAAACTTAGCCTGCGCGAGTGAGCGCGATTCGCGTCCGCCGTCTCCTGCCGCTCCTCGCGACGCCCGCGAGCGTCCGCCGCTGCGGCGCGCTGCTCCGGCGGATCTGGACCGAGAAGCGGGGTGTGCCGCGATCGGAAAGCGCGCGGGCCGAGCTCGAGCACCTGCTGATGCGCTTGATGGCGGGCGGCGGCGTGCGAATGGCGGCGCGCGTCGTCGACACGGCCCGGATCGATTGCCGGCCACTCACCGTGCTCGAGAAGAAGGGCCCGGCTCGCGCATGGAAGCTCGAAGACCCCGCGCGCAACGTCGAGCTCACGATCCGCATCCATTCGAACCGGCTCTTCCGAAGCTCGTCCGTGATGGTCCGCGAGCTCGCGCGCCCGCTCTCCGCGCGCGAGCAGTCGCGCAAGCGCGTCCAGGACGCGTTCTACGAGCGCTACATGGCGGCCGGACGGCGAGCGTACGGCAAGAAGCCCGCGCGCCTCTCGTCCACCGACCGTCTCGTGCTCCTGGTCGGCGAGCTCGAGGCCGACGTCAACAACGGCGGCTTCGATCAATACCTCCACAACAAGGGTCGCCGCCGCGCCAATGCCGCGCATACCGCGCTCCTCGCGATCGGTGCGAAGCGAACGGCGGATCTGCTGGCGAAGGCGGCCGCGCCGTCGGTGACGCCGGCGGGGCTCGCGCGCCTCGACGACCGGTTCTATGAAGTGCAGGAGGATCTCGCGATTCTCGCCATGCGGCACGTGGAGAGAAGCGGATGAAGCGCGCACTGCTGATCGCTTTCTTGATCCTCTGCGCGGGGACCGCATGGCTCGTCGTCCAGCTGCGCGATCGACCGAGCCTCGAGCCGTACCGGGATCGCTTTCTCGCGCCGCTGCTCGGGGATCCGGCGAGCGGGCTCCGCGTCACGTTCTTCGGCGTCGCCACCCTCCTCTTCGACGACGGCGAGACCGCGATCCTGACCGACGGCTTCTTCAGCCGGCCGGGCATTCTCGCACTGGTCCGTCCGATCGCCCCCGATCGCGAGGCGGTCGCGGCCGCGCTCGCGCGCGCCGGCATCTCGCGACTCGCCGCGGTGATTCCCGTCCACTCCCATTATGATCACGCGATGGACGCGCCCGAGGTCGCGCGGCGGACCGGCGCGATACTCGTTGGGTCGGAGTCGACCGCGAACATCGGCCGCGGCGACGGCCTCCCCGAGGATCGGATTCGCGTGGTCGCCGACGGCGAGACTCTCTCGTTCGGCCGCTTCCGCGTGACGATGATCCTCTCGCGCCATTTCCCGCACGGCATGGCGATGGGCGAGATCCGCGAGCCACTCCGGCCGCCGGCGCGCGCCACGGACTACCTCGACGGCGGCGCATACTCGATCTTCGTCGAGCACGACGGGCGCACCCTTCTCGTCCAGGGCAGCGCGGGCTATGCCGAGGGCAAGCTCGCCGGCCGGCAGGCCGATACCGTCTTTCTCGGCGTCGCGGGACTCAGTCAGAAAGACGACGCGTATCGCCAAGCCTACTGGCGCGAGGTCGTCCAGGTCGTCCGGCCGAATCGGATCGTGCCCATCCACTGGGACGACTTCACGCGGCCGCTCGACGAGCCGCTCGTCGCGGCGCCGCGGATGGTCGACGATCTCGAAGCGACGATGCGCTTCGTCCTCGAGCGCGCGGAATCAGAACGCATCGATGTCCGCTTCGCGGACGCGTGGACGTCGATCGATCCGTTCCGGCTCAGCCTTCGAGCGCGGCCGTGAGCGTTCGGTGAAAGTGCCCGATCGCGCCCTCGAAGCGCCCGAACTCGAAGAACTCGTTCGCCTCGCTCGCGAGGCTCCGCTGGATCGCGCACGCCACCTCGTTGTCCTCGATCGCGCCGGCGGCGACGAAATCGCGGCCGCGCGCGAGCTTCGTTTGCGCGTCGACGTCCGCTTCGGAGCGATCCGTGAGCATGGAGGTGACGAAGCGCGTGCGGTCGATCGCGAGCGGGTCGATCGAGACGAGCAGGATCCGTCCCGGGAACGTCGCGACCATCGTGCTCGGGAAGAGATGGTAGACGTACGTGAATTTGCCGTCCGCCGTGCGCTCCGCGGGCGGCACGCTCCGCAGCTTCTCGATCGCTTGATAGGGGAACGTGAGGCGGCTGTTCCGCCCGAAGCGTTCGACGACGTTCAGGTTGTCGTACTGGATCGGATAGAACGTCTCCGGGATGCGTCGAGCGGATGTGGTAGCCCTCGAGGAAGCCCTCGACGAGGATCTTCCAGTTCGCCGGGATCTCGATCTCGCTCGTGCCGAGGTGCCGGAACCGCGGCGGGATGAGCGGCGGAAGATCGTCGAGTGTCTCGTCGGGTGAGCCCGCCGGCTTCTGCGTGACGAACACGATCCCCTGACGCTCGACGGTCGCGACCGGGACGAGCCCGCGGCTCGACTTGTCGAGCCCGGGGAAGCCGTGCTCGTGCGGCACGTGGCGGAGCGCGCCGTCGAGGCCGTACGTCCACGCGTGGTAGCGGCAGACGAATGCCTTCGCACAGCCGCTGCCGCTGACGAGCTCCGTGCCGCGATGGCGGCACGCGTTCCGAAACGCGCGCACCTCGCCGTCGGCACCGCGCACGGCGACGAGCGAAGTCCCGAGCGCCTCGCGCGCCACGTAGGCGCCCGGCGTCGCGAGCGCCGCCGACGGGCAGAACGGCAGCGGCACGCGCTTGAGGAGCTCGCGCTCGGCGCGAAAGCGCGCCTCCGAGCGATAGTTCGCGACCGGCTCGCGCCACGTTTCTTCGGCGAGGTCGGTCGTGCGGTGGTCGATGTGGTCGAAGAGCCGTTGCACGACGGTCGCGTCGTCGAGGAGCGTCGTTGGTTCCATCGTCACCATCCTTCGCGCGGCAGCCCCGGCGAGCGCGGCGAGGTGTCGCGTGCGCCCGAGGCGAACCGCGCGAGGCCCGCCCGCATCTCTTCGGAGGCACACGGCGGCCGGACGATCTCCGCCTCGAGCAAGAGGCCCGCGTCGAGCTCGAGGGACTGGCCGGCGAGCACCGCGCGCCGATCCGCTTGGATGCCCGGGAAGTTCGGATACGCGGCGATCGCCTGCGCGAGCTCGAGCGCACGGTCGAGCGCCAGCCCCCGCGCGACGACTTCCTGCACGAAGCCCATCTCGTAGGCGCGGCGCGCGTCGAACCGGACGCCGGTCATCAGCATGTAGAGCGCGTTGCCGGTGCCGAGGATCCGCGGGAAGCGCTGCGTGCCGCCGTCGACGTACGGCACGCCCCAACGGCGCGAGAGGCAGCCGAACTCGGCGTTCTCGGCCGCGATGCGGATGTCGCACCAGGCGGCGAGCTCGCCGCCGCCCGCGAAGCAAAAGCCGTTCACCGCGGCGATCGTCGGCTTGCCCGGATCGAGCCGCGCGAAGCCCATCGGCCCGGCCTTGTCGATGTATTCGTGCCCGAAGAGCGTCGCCGCGTTCTTCAGGTCGGCGCCCGCGCAGAACGCGAGGTCGCCGGTCCCGGTGACGACGAGCACGCGCGCTGCGCTCGTCCTGGCCGAACGCCTCGATCGCGCGGCCGAGCCCGACCGCCGTCTCGCCGTCCACGCAGTTCCGCTGCTCCGGGCGGTTGATGCGAAGAATCCGCACCGCACCGCGATCCTCGGTCGTGACCTTGTCTGCCATGGGATTCCATTGGCACGCCGGATCGCCGACGAGAATAGACAAGTCGTCGCAGCCGCCATGACGAAACGACTCGAATCGCCAACCATCCCCGCCCGCTTCGCCCGCGAAACGCTCGCGCGCCTGAAGCTCTCGCCGCGCGTCCGTGCCGAAATCTGCCGAGCCGGCGCCGTCCCCCCTGCGCTTCTCCGCCGGCGCGGCGCGCGGCTCACGCGCGCGCAGTTCGAATCGTTCTACCGCGCCGCCGTGCGGGCGGGGCGCGACGAATGGCTCGGCTATCACGCGCGTCCCGTGCCGCTCGGCACGTTCGCCGCGTTCGTCCGCGCCGCCACGCGCTGCGCGGATCTCGAGTCCTGCGCGGCGATCGGCGGCGACCTCTACGGGCTCTTCGAGCCGGGCGGCCTCTGGGAGCTCGAGACGTCGCGGGACGTCGCCCGTCTTCGCGCGCGGCTCCGCACCGCCGCGCAGGCGAGCTCGATTCTCTACGTGCATAGCGCGCTCCTCGTGCCGTGGCGCGCGTTCAGCTGGCTCGTCGGCGGCGGCCTCACGCTCCTCGGCGTGACGCTGCCCGAGCGGTTCCGCGACCTCGCGCCGGAAACGCGTTATCTCTTCGGACGGCCGCCCGACTTCGGCGACGTCGCCGAGATCCGCTTCCCCGCCGCACAACGAAAGCTGCCCGTCGTGCGCCGGTCGGACGATCTCGCGAGCTTCCTGCCGGGCTCGTTCCGCGGGCTTCTTCACGGCGGACCCGGCGACCCGATCGAAGAGCGCGTGCGGAAGCTCCTCCACGAATGGGAGCCGTTCGCCGCCGCGAGCGTCGACGAGATCGCCGCGCGTCTCGGCACGTCGCGCCAGACGCTCGCCCGCCATCTCGCCAAGCTCGGCTCGAGCTTCGCCATGCTCCGCGACGAGATCCGGCGCGACTACTCGGTCGCCCTGCTCGCGCGCGGACGTCGCGTCGCCGATGTCGCCGACGCGCTCGGCTACTCGGAGCCGAGCGCGTTCGTGCGTGCGTTCAAGAGCTGGACCGGCACGTCACCCGGGCACTATACGAGCACTTGAGGAGAGGAGCGCGGGAATTGCGCCGAGGTGGTCGAGCGCCGGCAGCTCGACGTCCAAGAGGTTCGGAAGCCCGAGGCGGTAGCGCTCCTCGTCGATCTTCTTGAACGGCTCCCACTCGGGCGGGCGATACGGCTCGATCGTCGCGGCGGTGGACTCGTGTGATCCGGAGGCGTCGAGAATCGCGTTCACCGCGCGGCGCGCGTTGTAGCTCGCGGCTTCCATGTTCGCGACCTGCCAACTGCTCCTGAGGTAGTCGCCGGCCAGCATCAGGTTCGGGATCGCGGTCACCACGTCGGGGCGGTACTGCAGCTCATCGACCGCCGGCAGCACGAGCGGGTCGTCGCTGACCAGGCGCCCGCGCCTCACGGATCATCCCGGGGTCGATGTCCCAGGAGTGGAGCAGATCGTCGCTGAGCACGCTCGGTGCCACCATCGTTCATGTGGCGCTTCATCTGCTCCCAGACCTCGGCGACGATCTTCTCCTCCGTGCACTCGCGCGCCGGCTTGCCGTACAGGACGCCGGGCTCGTTCCAGTTGCTGATGACCACGGATAGTGACTCGCGCGCCTCGCCGTCGCCGTAGGTGGTGGCGAAGTCGTCCTTCCAAAATTGTGCCTGGCTGATCGACGAGAGCGTCCACGGCGAGTCGACGTACGCGATGTGGCCGCGCGTCAGCGGGCGCTCTTCGCGAAGGAAGAGCTTGAGACCGTTCATCCAGCCGGTGCTGAGGCTGTGCATGCCCGCAAGCACGGGGTCGGCGGCGAGGATCTCGGCGCTCCAGAGGCGCTGCGCGCGCTCTACAGGCAGCGCACAGACGTACCAGTCGGCTTCGACGGCGACCGGTCCGTTCGGGCCCTCGAGCCGCGCACCGGCGATCTCGGCCGTCGCGAAGATCGAGGCGCGTTAGCTCGTAGGGCGCGGCATTCGCACGCCGAGCCGTCGAGCAGCGCCACCCACGGATCGAACAGCGCTTCGTTGGTCGGGCGGTTCATGCAGCGAAACGTCGCGCCGTTCGCGCCGAAGCCGAGCAGGCTGTAGAGGCCCGCTTCGAGGATCCAGCCCGGGAACAGCGCGCTCGTTTGCTCTGCCTTCGATGCCTGGATCACTTCCGACCAGCCTCTGATCCAACCGCGTCGGAAGTCCTCGCTGTAGCGATCCGCCTGCAAGAACGCGGTCCAGGTGGTTTCTTCCCATTGCCCGAGGCGGCGCGCGTCGCAGCTCGAGAGGAAGACGACGAAGCGAGCGAGAAAGCGCGCGAAATCTTGGGGAGGGAAGCTGCCTTGGACGAACGCACTGGCGAGCGTGTCGATCAACTGTTGAGGTGTGTAGGCACGTGGGTCGAGCTGGCCGATCGGCATGGTGAAGTCGCGCTTGCCTTCGCGAGCGCCCGTGATCTGCGGCGCGGGTACGAGGTTGTCGAAGACGCCGTTGGTATTCGACTCGAACGGTATCCGCCCCAGCGTATCGACCAGGTTCTGATAGAAGCCGAGGAACACCCGGTAGCCGTGCTCGCCGGGAAGGTCACGGCGCCCCTCCGTTCCCGTTCCCGGCACCTCCGTGCTGCGCGCCTTGCCGCCCCAGGCTCGGCGCTCGTAGATCGTCACCTCGAAGCCGCGCTCGGCGAGCTCGTGCGCGGCGGTGAGACCGGCGATGCCGCCGCCGAAGACGGCGACCGTCTGCCGCGCGCGGCGACCCGCGCTTCGAGAGAACCGGCGCGCCGGATCGTCGCCGTCCCCGCAGGCGACGAGCGATCCCCCCGCCGCCCAGGCGGCGCCGAACGCGGCGCTACGCAGAAAGCGGCGTCGGGAAATCGGCCTGGTGAGCACGTTCTTCACGAGCTCGGGGCGTCAGCTCGCAGGTGTCATTGCCATGCGCGACATGGCGCCTCCTTGCCGAGACCATCGGAATGCCCGCAGAGGAGACGTCCTTCGATCGCGATGTCCGCGAGAACACTGAGAAAGTGCTTCGCGCGGCGCTCCGCGCCGTGGTACGGGATCCAAGTCTCACGATGACTTCCGCCGACGGCGAGGCCGCGTTGCAGAGCGCACGCGAGCCCGGGGGGCCGACGAACGGCGAGCCGCCGCGTCGCTCTCGGGCGCGCGCGCTCGGGCGCTTTCTGCATATCGCCTGGGAGCTCGTCGTCGCCGGCCGGGTCTACCTCCGCGAGCGGATCCGCCTGCGCGGCAAGGGCCGGGAGAGCCGCCAGCGTGCCGCCGGCCGCGCGCTCGTCCGGGTGGCGAACGACCTCGGCGCGACGTTCATCAAGATCGGCCAGATCGT
>CAWBOU010000065.1:0-31445 GCA_963790365.1 uncultured delta proteobacterium | reverse complement strand
GGCGAGCACGGTCGCGACGAGCTCGACCGCGCCGGCGGCCCCGAGGCAATGCCCGACCTGCGACTTCGTGGAGCTGACCGCGACGTGGCTTGCGTGCTCGCCGAGCGTCGCCCGGATCGCGCGGGTCTCGACGGGATCGTTGTGCTGCGTGCCCGTGCCGTGCGCGTTCACGTAGTCGACCTCGCCGACGTCGACCGCGGCATCCGCGAGCGCGCGGCGGATCGCGAGCGCGGCACCGACGCCGTTCGGGTCGGGCGCGGTCATGTGATGCGCGTCGGCGCTCAAGCCGTAACCGGCGATCTCGGCGAGGATCGTCGCACCGCGGCGGCGCGCGCGCTCCTCGTCCTCCAGCACGAGGATGCCGGCGCCCTCGCCGAGCGAGAGCCCGGCCCGCGCTCGATCGAACGGGCGGCAGACGTTCGGATCCATTGCCTGGAGCGCGTTGAAGCCGGCGAACGTCATCCGGCAGTGACTGTCGACGCCGCCGGCGAGCGCGACGTCTGCCCGGCCGGCGCGGATCTCGTCGGCCGCGAGGCCGATCGACGTCGCGCTCGACGAGCATGCCGTCACGACCGTCGATCGCGGCCCCTCGAGGCCGAGCACCTGGCCGACGAGGTCCGCTGCGACGTGAACGGGAAAATCGACGAGCGGGCGCGCCGGCATGCGCGCGATCTCGCCCTTCGTGCGCGCGCGATAGACCTCTTCCGCTTCGAGCATCCCTCCGGTCGTCGCGCCGAGGACGACCACGGAGCGCCGCGGATCCCAGGCGGCGGCACCCGCTCCACTCGCACGCCATGCCTCACGCGCCGCTTCGAGCGCCATGCGATCCGAGCGCGAGAGACGGCGGCGGAGCGGCGCCTCGACCCATTCGGCCGCCGCCTCGGCCGGTGCGACCGCGGCGCGCTTCACGCGATAGCCGTCCGTCGGAAAGACCGTCATGTCGCCGACCGCGCAACGACCGTCCCGCAACCCCGCGAGAAACGGCGCGACGCCGATTCCCATCGCGTTGACGCTGCCGAGCCCGGTGACGACGACGCGGCGGTTCAAGCGACCACCCCCTCAGGGGGTCGGGCGTAAGCCCGGGGGGTGAGCAATTGCTCAGGGGGTCGGGCGTAAGCCCGGGGGGTGAGCAATCGCTAGGCCCGGGCGAGCTCCCCGGAGACGTAGTCGGCGAGCGCGTCGATCGAGGCGAACGCCGTGCGGCCGACGTCCTCGTCGGGGATCTGGATGTTGAACTTCTCCTCGACCAGCACGACGAGCTCGAGCGCGTCGACGGAATCGAGGCCGAGCCCCTCGACGAAGATCGGCGCCGCGTCGTCGACGTCCTCGGGCTTCAACGTCTCGAGCCGGAGGCCGTCGATCAACAGGCGCTTCAGAGTGAGCTTGATCTCGTCTCGGTCCATGGTCGGCGGCTTCTTCTTCCTCAAGCGGGCTCGCGAGGCAACCTTTGGATCTCTCCGTAGAGCTCTTCGTAGCGCTCTGCCGTGCGGGCCAAGGAAAATTCCGCGGCCACGCGCTCGCGCCCTCGGTCACCCATCCGCCGGCGCTCGTCCCCGTCCGCGGCGAGCCGATCGAGCGCCGCGGAGAGCGCCCCCGGGTCGCCCGCCGGGACGAGAATCCCCGTCGTCCCGTCGAGCACGGCCTCGGGGATCCCGCCGATGCGGCTCGCCACCACCGGCAAGGCCATCGCCATCGCCTCGAGGATCGCGACGCCGAGCCCTTCCGCGCGCGAGGGCAGCGCGAACACGTCGAGCGCCGCGAGCACGTCGGCGACCTGACGCTGCTCGCCGAGGAACCGCACGTCGGCCGCGATTCCGAGCTCGCCCGCGAGCCGCTCGAGGTTGCCGCGCTCGGAGCCGTCCCCGCAGACGATGCAGACGAGACGAGGCCGCGCCCGCGCGGTGGCGATCGCGCGGAAAAGCACGTCGTGCGCCTTCCGCCGCTCGAGCGCGGCGACGATCCCGATTGCGACGCGGTCGTCGCCGACCCCGAAGCGCGCGCGGGCCGCACGGCGGCCGGCTTCGCCGGGGAGCCCCGTCGGCGTCTCGACCCCGCTCGGGATCACGCGGATCCGCTCCGCGGCGACGCCCGCGGCAAGCAGCTCGCGCCGCACCCCTTCCGAGATCGCTGCCACGGCCGCGACCGCGCGGCCGTAGAGCTGGTCCGTGACGAAACCGCGACGAATCGGGTAGTCCATCCGCCGCGTGACGATCGAGCGCCCGGCGAACGCGCGCAGCCAGAGGCTAATCTTGTGCGCGCGCGCCGTGTGGTAGTGGACGACGTGCGGCCGCTCGCGCGCGACCGCGCGCCCGAGACGAAACGCGGCGACGAGATCCACGTCGTTCCGGATCGCGAGCGGCACGAGCCGCGCGTCCGCCGCGGGCACGAGTCGTGCGAGCGCGCCTTCGGCCGGCGCCGCGAGCACGTTTTCGTGTCCCCGCCGTGCCAGATGGCGGATCAACCCGAGCACCTGCCGCTCGCCTCCGCCGAGGTGCGTCTCCGGATCGACATGCAGAATCTTCAACGCTTGGCCTGCTAACGGGTTTCCCGTAGGACCTCAAATCGTGCGCATCGTGATCACCGGGGGTCGCGGCCAGCTCGGCGCGGATCTCGCGCTCGCGCTCCGCGCGCACGAGCCGATCGTGCTCGACCGCGCCGCGCTCGACGTCACCGACGCGAGCGCCGTCGCCGCCACGATCGCCGAGCTCGCGCCGGGGGTCGTCGTGAACGCCACGGCGTACAACAAGGTGGATCTCGCGGAGGACGAGCCCGACCTCGCCTGGCAGGCGAACGCGCTCGCGCCCCGCGCGCTCGCGGCCGCGAGTGACGCGGCCGGCGCTCTCTTCGTGCACTTTTCGACGGACTACGTCTTCGGCGCGCCCGGCACCGTTCCCTGGCGGGAAGACGACGCGCCGTCACCGACGAGCGTCTACGCCGTCACGAAGCTCGCGGGCGAGCACTTCGCGCGCCGCGCGCGAGCGCACGTCGTGATCCGCACCTGCGGCCTCTACGGGCTCCACGGCGCGGGCGGTAAGGGGACGAACTTCGTCGAGACGATGCTCCGCGTCGCCGCCTCGGGAAAGCCGCTCCGCGTGGTCGACGATCAGGTCCTCGCCCCGACGGCGACACGCGATCTCGCCGCGCTCGTGGCGATGCTGCTCGAGCGTTGGAAGAGCGAGCCGCGCGCCGAGCTTCTCGGCCTGCACCACGCGACGAACGCCGGCGCCTGCAGCTGGTTCGAGTTCGCGCGCGAGATCTTCCGGCAGGCGGGGCTGTCCCCCGATCTCCAGCCGACCTCCACGCAGGACTACGGCGCGCGCGCCGCCCGCCCCTCCTACTCGGTGCTCGCGAACGCGGGCCTGCAGCGCGCCGGGCTCCCGGCGCTACGCCCGTGGCAGGACGCGCTCGCCGCCTATTTGAAGGAGCGCGCGGCGAAAGCGTGAGCGGCGGGCGCGGGGGCTCGCCTCCGCGGAAGTAAAGCGCAGCCGAGCAGTAACCTACGCCGGCAGCCGGGTGGTTGGCTCGCTCCATGGCTCGCCGCAGGAGTCGAGCTGCTCCATGCGAGCGAAGCGGGCGGACTGCGCTTTACTTCCGCGAGCCAAACACCCGGCTGCCGACTAAACACGTACGGTCGGCGAGCCATGCAGCGGAGGCGAGCCCCCGCGCCCGCCGCGACCCCGTCAGTTGATGAAGCGGTATTTGATGATCGACCAGAGGGCCGAGATGCCGTCGACGAAGCCGATCTTCTTGCCCTCTTCGTAGGTGCGACCGCTGTAGGAGATCGGGACCTCGTAGATCCGGAAGCGCCCCTTCGCCACCTTCGCGGTGATCTCGGGCTCGAAGTTGAAGCGGTCCGAACGGATCTGGATCTTCGCGAGCACCTCGCGCCGGAAGACTTTGTAGCCCGTCTCCATGTCCGAGAGGTTCAGGTTCGTGAACACGTTCGAGAGCCACGTGAGCATCTTGTTCGCGAGGTAGTGCCAGAAGAAGAGCACGCGATGCGGCCCGCCGAGGAAGCGCGAGCCGAACACGACGTCGGCGCGGCCGTCCATGATCGGCTCGAGCAGCTTCTCGTAGTCCCGCGGGTCATATTCGAGGTCCGCGTCCTGGACGATCACGACGTCGCCGGCGACCGCGCCGAACCCCGTCCGGAGCGCGGCGCCCTTGCCTTGGTTCCCCTCGTGCTCGATCAGACGGATCCCCTCGACCGGCCGGAGGATTTCGCGCGTGCCGTCGCTCGAGCCGTCGTCGACGACGATGATCTCCGAAGGGCGCTCGCCGAGAACCGCGCGGACGCGGCCGATCACCTGCGCGATCGTGTCGCGCTCGTTGAACACCGGAATCACGATCGAGATCTTCATCGTTCCCTCACCTTACAGCCCCCGCCGCCCGCGGCCGCACGAGCTTTCCGCGCGCGCTCCGCGGCAGCTCGGTCACGACCTCGACGTGCGCCGGCAGCTCGTGCGCCTTGAGGCGCGCCCGGGCGAAGCGCCATAGGCTCGCGGCCGCCTCGTCGGCCGGCACGCCGTCCGCCGCGACGATCCTCACGACGAGCGTCGTGAGCCCGCGTTCGTCGACCTCGCCCGTGACCATGCACTCCGCGATCCCGTCGACGCCGAGCAATCGTCGCTCGACGTCGGAGGGGTGAACGAACTGCCCCCGCACCTTGAGACGGTCGTCGCTGCGCCCGAGAAACCGCACGCGGTGATCCGCGTCGACCGCGACGACGTCGCCCGTCTCGCACCAATCGCCGTCGACCTCGGCCGGCGCGCGGCCCCCTTCCCCGCCCCCGACCGCAATCGCGCGGCTCTCGCCGCGCACCTCGAGCGCACCGCTCGAGCCGGCGCGAGGCGCCGCGCCGCCCACCCGAACCTCGAAGCCGGGCACGACGCGGCCGAGCGAGCCGGCCGTCGCGTCCTTCGCACCGTTCGCGATGAAAGAGTTGAACATCTCGGTGCAGCCGAGATTGTCGAGCGGCGGAGAGCCGAAGCGCTGCCGCCATTCTTCGAAGAGCCGCGCCGGCAACGGCTCGCCCGCCGAGAGCACGAGCCGGAGCGCCCCAAGGGCCGTGGTCCAGCTCTCGCGCTTCGCGAGGCGCACGAGCGCGCCGAGCGACCACGGGCCGCTCACCAGCACGGTCGCCCGCTCGCGCTCGAGCTCGGCGAGGACCGTCGGCAGCAGGAGATCGCGTGGCAAGATCGCCGAGGCGCCCGCGAACAGCGGAAAGAAGAGATTGTTGCCGAGCACGTAGACGAACGGCAGACCGCCCGTCGCGATCGTGCGGTCCGCGGCCGAAAGCTCGAGGACACCCTCGGCATACGCGCGATGCGCCGCGAGCGGGCCGCGGTGCGCGTGCACGACGGCCTTCGGCTCACCGGTCGTGCCCGACGTGAACGTCCAGAACGCGGCCTCGTCGGGCGCGACGGCGGGCAGGGCGAGCGCCGGGGTCTTGCCCGCGCCCCAGCTCGGCGCGTCCTCGATCGCGAGCGAGGGCACGGTGAGACGCTCGCGGATCGCGGCCTCGGCGATCGCGCCTGCGACTGCGTAGCGATCCGCGAGGTTCCGCACGCCGTCGGCCGAGCTCGGATCGGCGAGGAGCGGCGTCACGCGCGCGGCCAGCGCGGCGAAGAACGCGACCGCCGTCGCGAGCTGATCCCGGGCCGCGAGGACGACGCGCGCGCCGGCGGGAAATCGGGCGGAAACGATCTCGGCGCCTTCCGCGACGGCGGCGGCGAGCTCGCCGTAGGAGAGTCGCCGGCGCGCCGAACGGAGCGCGACCTCACCGTTCGCGCCGCGTTCGAGATGACGGACGATCGCCGCGTGGAGGAGATGGGCGCGCGGATTACGGCTCACCCCTCGTCGTCCTCCATCTCCCGCCGCGCGTTCGCGCTCGAGAGCTGCTCCAACCGGGCGGCGACCTCCGCCTCCCAGCGCACGAGCTCGCGGAGGAACTCGTTCTCCTTCCGGAACCACGGCTCGAGGAGCCCGAAGACGAGCGGGCGGAGGAGCCGCTTCGCGAGCACGATCATGGGGCCGACGACGGGGCGGTGACTGCGAATCTCCTCGCGTGGATCGAGCGGGAGACGCTGGGCGAGCGAAGCGAGCGCCTCTCGGGCGCGGAGCGGTGGGGGCGGCATCGCGCCACCTCCCTCGGCCTTTCGCGCGGCGATCTCCGCGCGGATCCGCTCGATCAGCTCATCGGTTCGCGGCTTCATTCGCCTTCCATTCCACTTCCCAACGCTGCTCGACGGGAATCCCCTTCCCGTCGACTTCACCGGACTCGATCCGGAGCACCGTCGCGGCGAGATCCTCGCCCATGATCGTCTCGTCGTCGCGCTCGGTCACGACGTCGATTGTATACACCCCGTCGAGGAGCGGGATGCTGCCGAAGCGACACCGCACGCGGCCCTCGCCGTGGACGGCGCCGACCTGGACGTCGGCGTCGAGGCTCCGCGCGACGAAGCACACGTGGCCGTCGGGGCGCCGCACCGCGATCGTGAGGCCGAGCCGCCGATCGCCGCCGACGCGCCGGCAGTGGACTTCGACCACGAACGGCTCGCCGGGCCGAAACGACGGCTGCTCGATCCCTTCGTCGTCGACGACGCGGACCCCGTCGATCCGCATCGGGCGGTGGCGACGCTGCACGGTCTTGCCGAGATACGTGTCGTCCCCCTCCGGGCGCACCGTCGCATGATACGAGCGGAGCACGTCCGCCGCCGCGCCGCGCTCGCGTATCCGCCCACCGTCCAGCCAGATGACCTCGTGGCACCAGCGCTCGATCGCGTTGGCGTCGTGGCTGACGAGCACCGCGGTGTTCCCCTGCCCGAGAAAATCCGCGAGCCATTGCTGGCACTTCAGCGAAAACGACTGGTCGCCGACGGCGAGGATCTCGTCGATCAGCAGGATGTCCGGCGACGAGTGGATCGCGATCGAGAAGCCGAGCCGCATGTACATGCCGGACGAGTAGGTCCGGACCGGGTCGTCGATCGAGTCCCAGAGCTCGGCGAAGTCGACGATCGCGTCGAAGCGCTCGTCGATCTCGCCGCGGCTCATGCCGAGCACGAGCCCGTTGAGGATCACGTTCTCCCGCCCCGAGAATTCGGGATGGAAGCCGGCGCCGAGCTCGATCAGCGGCGAGATCCGACCGTCGACCTCGATGCGCCCGGCATCCGGCTTCAGGATGCCCGCGATGAGCTTCAAGAGGGTCGACTTGCCCGAACCGTTCCGGCCGATCAGCCCGAGCACGCTGCCGCGCGGCACCTCGAAGTCGATGCCCTCGAGGATCTGCTGGAAGTGTGGGGCGGGCTGCGAGCGGCCGAGGAAGCGGCCGAGCAGCGACGTCTTGATCGTCGTGTACTGCCCTTTCGTCGTGTACTTCCGGAACCGCTTTCGCACGCCGGCGACGCGGATCACGCTGAGCGCCGCTTCGCCCATCACACGAGCTCCGCGAAGCTGTCGCGGTAGCGCTCGAAAACGACGAGACCGACGGCGACCGACACGAGCGCGAACCCGGCGAGGCTACCGAGCACCTCGAGCGACGGCATGCGCCCCTCGAGGAACAGCCCGTGGTAGGTGTCGACGAGCACGCCGAGCGGATTCAGCGCCTGCATCAAGCTCATCGACTCCGGGATGTGATCCGTCGAATAGACGATCGGACAGAGGAAGAACCAGAGCGCGAGCACGTTCGTGAGGATGTGCTGCACGTCGCGAAAATGGACGTTGATCGACGCGAGCGCGAGCGTGAGCCCCCAGGTGAACATCGTCTGCAGGAGGACCACGACGGGAAACGCGAGCAGGCTCATGTGGAACGGCACGCCGTAGAACGCCATGAACCCCGCGAGCACCGGCAGGCTCAGCAGATAGTTCACGAGGTTCGCGATCACCGTGACCGTCGGCAGGATGTGCGCGGGAAACAACGACTTCGTCACGAGCGTGCCGCCCGACACGACGGCGTTCACGCCCTCCGAGAGGCTCGTCGCGAAGAAGCTCCACGGCAGCAAGCCACAGAGGAGGAACAGCGCGTAGTTCGGCACCTCGATCCGCACGTAGACCCGGAAGACGAGCGCGTAGACCCCCATCAGGAGAAGCGGGTTCAAGACCGTCCAGAGAAATCCGAGAAACGACCCCCGATAGCGCGCCTTCAACTGCCGCCCCACGAGGGCGACGACGAGGATCCGGTAGCGCATGAGCTCGCGAACCGTGTCCCAGGGCGCCGTCCAGCGCGAGCGAGTCGGTCGAGTCTCAGGCATCGGAACCGGCATGGCTAACGGATCGCGGGAGCCGCCTCAAGCGCGGCGGTGCCGAGCACCCCTTCCACGACGCGGCCGATGAATGCATCGACATCGCCGTAGGTGTCGAGCGCCCAGCGCCTCGCCTGCTCGCCGAGCTGTGCTCGTTGCTCCGGCTGACGGAGCCAGGAGATCGCCGCATCGAGCTCCGCCGTCGTCCGGTACCAGATTCCGCCGTCCCCACGCTCGGCGTGCTCGCGAGCTGCCCCCGAATCGGCGCGCGCGATGACGGGGGTTCCGTACATCATCGCTTCGAGCGCGGGCGCAGCGAGCAAGCGGTCGGCTTCGGGCTCGAGCAGCGCGATCGCGCGACTCGTCCAGCGCCAAATGTCGATCGATGAGAGCGCATGTCGGACGACGGTCCCGCCCGCTTCCGCGAAGCGCTCGGCATCGCGCCCAAGGAGACAAATCCGTACGTCGGGATGACGCGCCCGCAGCTCGATCGCCAGCCGGCGGAGGCGCCGCTGGAGGGTCCCGCGCGACCAATCGGAGACGACCGCGAGGAGTCCCTCGTCCGACGGCACGACGGGCTCGGAGCTCGCCGCGAGCTCGTGCACTCGGAGAGCGAACCCGATCTCGCGGAGTCGAGCCGCTTCGACACCGCGCCGAGCCAATCGATCCCGTTCGGCCGCGGTGATCGCGAGGACGCGCTCGGCTCGCTCGAGCACGCGATCGTAGACGGACAAGCCGAGCGCAGGCGCGCGACGCGCGAGCGCGAGGATCGCAACACGCGTCGTCTGGGGAACAGTCTCCACACCGAACACGGTCGAAGCGGAGCGAAGGCCCGCGAAGACGACGGCGTCGTAACTCGCGTTCCGCAGGTGCTCGTAGAGCCCGGGAGAGTCGCTGCCGTCCGCGCGCGCGAGCTCTCGCTGCAGCAGCATCGGGACTCGCTCGCCGATTCTCGCAGCCACTCCGTCGAGACAGCGGCAACCACCGAAGTCCCCGGTCTCATCGCGCCCGAGATGAGCACACACGATGCTCCGACCCCGACTCCGCGCGATCCTCGTCGTCGCGAAGCGTCGGACCACGACGCCCCCGGAGATCTCTTCAGGACGATCTCCGCCACCCGCGACGAGGACGTCGACGCGAGCCGCGCAAGCGAGGGCCGCCGCAACTCTCTCGACGATCAGGTCTTCTTCACGCCACGGATCGCCCCACGTCGGGGTCACCACGGCGACACGGATCGACGCGCTCACCCGCGCGTCTCGAGCCGGTCGATCCGCTCCTCGAGCAGCAGGTGGAACGCCGCCATGCGCTCCTTCAGCGCCTCGAGCTCGCTGCGCGCGGCTTCCTTCACGCCTCCAAGCTCCGCCCGCGTCGCGCCCGCGACCGCCCGCAGCTCATCCTCGAGTCGGTCACACTTCTTCGCGAGCTCGTTCTGGAAGCGGATCAAATGCGTGAGAAGCTCGCGCTCTTCGGCGAGATAGTGGTCGAGCATCGAATGGACGACGTCCTTGGCGAGACGGACGATGTGACGCTTCAATCGCGCCCAAGGGCCGGATCCTTCCGGAAGCGTGGGATCGATCGGTCCCGGCAGCAGGTATCGCCGGTTGAGCTCCGACAGCTCGGGACGATGCTGCACGTGGTCCGTGCCCTGGAGATGCGGCATGCGATCGGGGAGCTCGGCAAAGCCTCCTCCCCGTTCCAGCTTCTCGTTCGCCTCGGCCTCGCGCCAAAGGCGCGACACTAGCTCTCGGGTATCGATTCGAGGAGTTTTTTCCACGGTTCGACCTCGTCCGCTCCGCGGAGCGCAAACTCGGCTCGACGGAGGCTGAGATTGGGATTGAAGAACGGATCGCGACGGATCCAAGGGAGCCATCGACGGAGCATCTCCTTCGTTTCCGGCAGATCGCGGGAGATGCCACGGCTCACCGACTCGTGGTGCACGAGCTCCGCGAACGGCGTGTACACGACGCGATAGCCCCGCGCACGGAGTCGCAAGCAGAAGTCGATGTCGTTGAACGCCACGTGAAAGCGTTCGTCGAAGCCCCCGACCTCGTCGAACACCGCGCGCCGGACCATCATGCAAGCGCCCGTCACGGCGGTGACGTCTCGAGTCGTCTTGGCTAGACCGAAGTATCCCGGCAGCGCGGCCGGGCAATAGCGAAAGGCGTGATCGGCGATGCCGCCGAGGCCGAGCACGACTCCGGCGTGCTGAACGCAACCAACGGGATACAGCAGACGTGCACCGACGGCCCCGACTTCCGGACGCTGCGCATGCTCCACGAGCGCGGCGAGCCAGCCGGAGGACGACGCCTCGATGTCGTTGTTGAGAAACAGGAGCAGCTCGCCCGTCGCTTCGGTCGCGGCGCGATTGTTGATCGCCGACCAGTTGAACGGCCGGGAATCCGAGAGCAGACGACAGCGAGGATCCTCTTTCAGGCGTTCGAGGAGCGCGCGGGTCTCCGGCTGCCAGCTGCCGTTGTCGACGAGGAGAGCTTCCCATTCGTCGTACCCGGCGAACTCTCGCAACGAACGAACGCAGTGTGCCGTGAGCTGCGCGCCGTCGCGAAACGGTACGATCACGCTGACGCGCGGCGTGCCGCGAATCCGCCGGCGGATGCGGAAAGTGCCATCGACGAGGCCCGTCTCGACCTCGCCTTCCTCGCCACGTCGCTCGAGGGCGGCGCGGAGGGCCTGGCGAGCGGCGCGGTCGGCATACGGCTTCGCGGCGTACTTGTGGGCAGTCGATCCCGGCGTCGCTCGCCAATGGTAGAGAACTTTCGCAACGTGCTCGATCTTGCGCGCGCGCTCGGTCACGCGGAGCGCGAGGTCGAAATCCTGGCTGCCGTCGAACTCCGAGCGGAATGAACCCACCTCTTCGACGAGGCTCAGCCGGATCGTCACGAGGTGGCCGAGATACATCTGCGAAGCGAGGAGCTCGGGCGACCAGTCCGGCTTGCAGTAGGGCTCGTACCGCTCGCCCTCTTCGTCGACTTTGTCCTCGTCGGTGTAGACGACGTCGATCGTCGGATCCGCGGCGATCGCGCGCGCGACTTCGGCGAGCGCGTCCGGCTCCAGGAGATCATCCTGATCGAGAAAACAAACGAAGTCGGCGTCCGTGAGTGCGAGCGCGCCGTTCATCGCGCCGGAGATGCCGCGGTTTCTCTCGTTGCGGGAGACGCGAATCCGCGCTTCGAGACGGGCCCATTCGTCGAGCGCCGCCGCGAGCACCGGATCACCAGAGCCGTCGTCGCAAAGACAAAGCTGCCAGCGCGCATAGCTCTGGCCCCGAACCGAATCGACCGTCGCGCGCAGGGCTTCGACGTCCGGCTTGTAGACCGGCACCACGACGCCGATCGTCGGCGCGGTGGTCGACGATTCGAGGTTCCGCGCGAGCTCGGCGCGCTCTCCTTCGAGGCGCTCGGCGTGCTCCTCGAGCCAGGCGCGATACGCGGCGTTGTCCAGCTGGGCATCAGGGCGATACGGGGGACAGGCGCCGGCGGGCGTTCCCGCCGCCGGCGGATCCTCCGGAAAGAGAGGGCTGGCGAGCTCGGTGAGCCGTTCCAGCAACAGGAGCTCGGAACGCTCGAGGCGTCCGATCTCGGCATGCGCGTCAGCGAGCCGCTGACCCGTCTCCGCCGCGATGCGCTGCGTGAGCCAAAGGTCGTGCCGAAGCTCGCCAGCGTCGCGCTCGAAGCGATCGCCGCGACCCCGTTCCGCGAGCAGCGGCTCGGTCGACGGCGTCTCCGGCGGGAGCGGCGGCGGTACCAGCGCATCGACCGCGCCGCGCAGCTCGTCGACGGCGAGCGCGAGCGCGCGCTGCGATTCGGAAAGGTCCGCGTCGGCGACGACGTCTGCCGCGGAGAACGTCGAGTGCCGGAGGCTCGGCCGGAGAAACGTTGCGGCCTCGGCCGCGGCGCGCTCCCATTCCGCGGCGATCCCGTGCGCGGCGAGAAAGGCGGCGATCGCGCGTCCCGATCGCTCCGGATTCTCGAGGAGATCGCCGTACGGCACGAAGATCGTCGGCAGGCCCGCGGACGCGGCGAGCGCGTCCCGCATCGAGCGCTCCCAGAGCGCGATCGCGTGCGCCTTCGAGAACCCGTCGCGCTTCTCGAGCGAGCGCCACACCTCGAGCGGATTCCGCCACACGAAGACGACGAGCGACCGCACGCCGAGGAGGTCTCGCCAGAACGGCAGCGTCGTCGAGTTGCGCGGGTCTTTCCATGCCCAGATCGGCGTCGAGTAGACCGCCGCGAACGCGGCGTGGGCATGGTCGCGAATCGGATCGAGCCGCAGGTCCTTTTCCCAGCCACGCGGAAGCTTCGGAGGGCCCGCCCAGCTGCCGCCCATCCGGTAGAGGATCTCGTCGTTCCATTTCACCAGCGAGAGACTCTCCCAGTAGCCCTCCGGGTTGTCCGATGAGGGCGGCATCAGGTCCGCGGGATCGCCGAGCGGAACGCCGACCAGGTTCACGATTCTCGCCACCGCGGACGTTCCGCTGCGGTGCATGCCGAGCACGAAGACGCCCGTCGAGGCCGAAGACATGAGTCCGGCGGAAGATCGCCGTTTGCCGAGGTGGAATCAACCTCCGCGGGCCGCTATCTCCCTGCGACTGCGCAGCTTTCGCCGATGATCGTCATTCGCATCGAGGCGCTCGAAAAGCGCTACGGATCGTTCGTCGCCGTCGGCGGTATCGACCTCGAGGTCCGCGCCGGCGAGTGCGTCGGTCTGCTCGGTCCGAACGGCGCAGGGAAGACGACGATCGTGCGCGTGCTCCTCGGCCTGTCACACCCGACGGCCGGCAAGATCGAGGTGCTCGGGCATCCGATCCCCGCCGAGGCGCGCACGATGCGCACGCAGGTCGGCGTCGTGCCGCAGCTCGACAACCTCGATCCGGACTTCACCGTCCGCGAGAACCTGTGGGTCTACGCGCGCTATTTCGGGGTCCGGAACGGCGGCGTCGAGGCCCGTGTCGATGCCCTCCTCCGCTTCGCCGCGCTCGAGTCGCGCGCGGACTCGCCGATCGCCACCCTCTCCGGCGGGATGAAGCGTCGCCTCACGATCGCGCGCGCGCTCGTCGCGGATCCGCGGCTCCTCTTCCTCGACGAGCCGACGACAGGGCTCGATCCGCAGGCGCGGCATCTCATCTGGCGCCGCCTTCGCGAGCTCCGCACGGAAGGTCGCACGCTCGTGCTGACGACCCACTACATGGAAGAGGCGGAGCGTCTCTGCGATCGCGTCCTCGTGCTCGATCGCGGGCGCGTGCTCGACGCCGGCAGCCCGAGCGAGCTGATCGCGCGCCACATCGAGCCCTACGTCGTCGAGGCGAGCGGCGACGCTCCCGCGATCGAGCGCGCCGCCGCCGAGCGGCATCGCGCCGACCGTTTCGAGCAGGTCGGCGAGAGCGCGTTCTTCTATGCCCGGCAGCCCGAGGCGATCCTCGGCGCGCTGGCCAGCCTCCCCGACCTCCGGGTCGTTCACCGCCCGGCGAGCCTCGAGGACGTCTTCCTCCGCCTCACCGGTCGTGAGCTCCGCGACGAATGAGCGGCATCGGCTTCCCCACCTTCAGCGCGCGCTGCGGGGCCGTCTGGTCGCGGAACCTCCTCGTCTGGCGCAAGTTCGCGCTGCCGTCGGTCATCGGCAACTTCGGCGATCCGCTCCTCTATCTGCTCGGCATCGGTTACGGGCTCGGCGCGTTCGTCGGCGACGTCGCCGGCATGCCGTATCTGACGTTCTTCGCCTCGGGGCTCGTCTGTGCGAGCGCGATGAACACCGCGACGTTCGAGTCGCTCTACTCGGCTTACACGCGGATGGCAGTGCAGCGGACGTGGGACGGCATGCTCGCCGCACCACTCGTCGTCGACGACGTCGTCGCCGGCGAGGCGCTCTGGTCCGCGACGAAGAGCGTGTTCCACAGTGCGATCATCCTGCTCGTCGCCGTCGCGCTCGGCGCGCTCGCGCCGGCCGGCGCGATCTTCGCCCTTCCCCTCCTCTTCCTCGTCGGCCTGACGTTCGCCGCGATCGCGCTCGTTGTGACGACGCTCGCTCCGGGCTACGACTTCTTCACCTACTACTTCACGCTCGTGATCACGCCGATGTACCTCTTCTCCGGCGTCTTCTTCCCGATCGATTCGCTGCCGCCCGCGCTCGGCTGGGTGGCAGCCGCGCTACCGCTCCACCACGCGATCGCGCTCCTCCGGCCGATCCTCGTCGGCGCACCGTCGAGCGCCCCGCTCGTTCACGCCGGCGCGCTCGCCGCCTACGCGTTCGTGTTCTTTTGGGCGGCGACGCTGCTCGCGCGCCGGCGACTCATCGACTAGCGCGACCGAATATCGCCCCAGAGCTCCGCCATCTCGCGGAACGCCTTCAGGATCACGCCCGGGTTCGCGCCCGTCGGCGCGCCCGCGCGTCGCGGATAGTGGCGGACCGGGATCTCGACGATCCGGTGACCCGCCGCCATCGCGCGCGCGAGGATCTCCGTGGAGAGGAACGCGCCATCGGAGCGCATGGGCATCTCGGCGACGACCTCGCGGCGGAAGATCTTGAATGCACAGTCGATGTCGCGGACGCGGATGCCGAACACGAGGCGCTGGAGCATGCCCCATGCCTCGGCGTTGAGCTTGCGGATCCAGGGGTCCTGGCGATTCGCGCGGTAGCCGACGACGACCGGCGCGTCGGCGAGGTGAGGAATCAGCTCGCCGATTTGCCCGAGATCGAACTGCAGATCGGAGTCCGTGAAGAACACGTAAGGCTGCTTCGCCGCCTTGAGGCCGGTCTTCACGGCGCCGCCGTAGCCGCGGTTCTTCTCGTGGCGGAGCAGGCGGATGCGGTCGTCCCCGCCCGCCGCGGCGAGCGCGCGCTCCGCGGTCGCGTCGCGACTGCCGTCGTCGACGACGATCACTTCGACCTGATGCGCGAAACGCTCGCCGGCGGTGAGAGCGGCCTCGATCGCGGCCGCGACGTTCGCCTCCTCGTTGAACGCGGGGAGGACGATCGTCAGGCCGTCGAGGCGCGAATGGTCAAGCGAGCTCGCCACGCCACCATTCGAGGAGGTCGTCGAGCGTCTGCTCGAGCGGAATCTCCGGACGCCATCCGGCATCGGCTTCCGCCCGCTCGATCGACGCCTGCATGCGGACCCCTTCTCGCGGTCTCACCTTCGCGGGATCGGTCTCGACCGTCATCTTCGTGCGGCTCTTCGTCAGCAGATGGTCGAGCACTTCGCGGATCGTCAAGGTCCGGCCTGACGCCAGGTTGTAGGCCTCGCCGGAGCGACCACGCTCGAAGAGCGCCACGTACCCGCGCACCACGTCGCGAACGTCGCTGAAATCGCGCTCGACGTCGAGATTGCCGACGCGCAACACCGCCGGCCCCTGGCCCTTCTCGGCCGCCGCCACCGCCCGCGCGAACTCCGAGCACACGAAGATCGGCGCCTGGCCGGGGCCGGTGTGATTGAACGGCCGCGCGCGGATCACGTCGAGCCCGTGGGTGAGATGCGCTTGTTGCGCGGCGAGATCCGCGGCCGCCTTCGAGACGCCGTAGGGCGACAGTGGCCGCAAGGCCTGGGTTTCGCGGATCGGCAGATCCGAGGCGGGCACCCGGCCGTAGATCTCCGCCGAGGTGACCATGATTCCCCGAGCCCGAGGCACGACGAGCCTCATCGCATCGAGGACGGCGAGCGTGCCGAAGAGGTTCACTTCGTACGCGGCTCGCGGGTCGGCATTGGACTGCGGTACCGAAGTGATTCCCGCGAGATGGAAGATGCCGTCCGGCCGGAAGCGCTCGATCGCGGAATGGACCGCGCTCGCGTCTCGCAGATCAGCCTCGAGGAACGCGTCGCGACCGACTCGACCGGCGGCCATGCGCTCGAACCGCGGCGTCCACCCGTCGAGCCCCATGCCGAACACCTCGTGGCCGCCCTCGAGCAGGCGCTCCGCGAGATGAACGCCTGCGAAACCCGAAATCCCGGTCAAGAAGAAGCGCATGACTCGGTCCTGCGCGGCGCTCCGGGGCGACTCAGCGGCGACGCAGCCGTTCGACGTCGGCCTCGACCATCGCTCGCACGAGATCGGGGAACGCCATCCGCGGCTTCCATCCGAGCTTCGTCCGCGCCTTCGTCGAATCGCCGATCAACAGATCGACTTCCGCCGGCCGCATGAAGGCCGGATCCACCTTCACGAACTCCCGCCAATCGAGCCCGACCACTCCGAAGGCGATCTCGACGAGCTCTTGAACCGTGTGGTTCTCGCCCATCGCGACCACGTAGTCGTCGGGCTCGTCTTGCTGCAGCATCATCCACATCGCTTCGACGTAGTCGCCGGCGAACCCCCAGTCGCGCTTCGCGTCGAGGTTTCCGAGGCGGAGGTCCTTGGCGAGCCCGAGCTTCACGCGCGCGACCCCGTCGCTCACTTTGCGCGTCACGAACTCGAGACCCCGGCGCGGGCTTTCGTGATTGAAGAGAATCCCCGAGCACGCGAACAGGTTGTAGCTCTCGCGATAGTTGACCGTGATGTAGTGGCCATACACCTTCGCGACCCCGTACGGGCTCCGCGGATGGAACGGCGTCGTCTCGCGCTGCGGAACCTCGCGCACTTTGCCGAACATCTCGCTCGAAGAAGCCTGGTAGAACCGGATGTTCCGATCGACGAGGCGGATCGCCTCGAGCACGCGCGTGACGCCGATCGCCGTGAATTCCGCGGTCAGAACCGGCTGGCTCCACGAGGTCGGCACGAACGACTGCGCGGCGAGGTTGTAGACCTCTTGCGGCTCGGCCCGACGGATCAGGTCGATCATCGAGAGTTGATCGAGGAGATCCGCCTGCTCGAGCCGTACACGATCGCGGAGATGCTCGATGCGTTCGAAGTTCTCGACGCTCGCGCGCCGCACCATGCCGGTGACTTCGTATCCCTTCGCGAGCAGGAGCTCCGCGAGGTAGGAGCCGTCCTGTCCGGTGATTCCGGTGATCAGTGCGTGCCGCTTCGAGCTCATTTCTTCTCCGTCCGGCCGTACCTGTCTTCGAGGCGAACGACGTCGTCCAGCTCTGGCGTCGAGACCTCGAGGATGTCCGTGTCCTCGATCGCGGCGAACCGGTGCCGCAAGCCAGGGTAGATGTGAAAGACCTCGCCGGGAAGAAGCTCACGCTCTTCGCGGGGACCGTCACCGACCGCGGTCGTGAGCCGGAGGCGCCCCGAAAGAATACGGATCGTCTCATCCTTCACGCGGTGGTACTGGAACGAAAGCGCCTCGCCGGCGCGCACGTGCAGGATCTTGCCCACGTACTTGTCCGTGCGCGCCCAGATGATCTCGTATCCCCAGGGCTTGTCGACGCGCTCGCTCACGCCTTGCCGCCCTTCCCCGACGACTCGAGCCGCCCACCGTACCACTGATCGTAAAAGCGCAGATACTCCCCGCTCTTCACCGCGCGCCACCAGCTCTCGTGACTTCGGTACCAGGCGATCGTCGCATCGAGCCCGTCCTCGAACCGCCAGCGCGGCGCCCAGCCGAGCTCGGTGCGAAGCTTCTCGGCGTCGAGCGCGTAGCGCCGGTCGTGCCCCGGCCGATCGGCGACTTTGCGGATCAGCGTCTCCGGCTTGCCGACGCGGCGAAGGATCTCGCGCGTGAGATCGCGGTTCGCCCATTCGCTCTCGGCGCTCACGTTGTAGACCTCGCCGGTGCGCCCGCGCCGCAGGACGAGATCGAGCGCCTCGCAATGGTCTTCCACGTGGATCCAGTCGCGGACGTTCAGCCCGTCGCCGTAGAGCGGTAGCGGCTCGTTCGCCATCGCGTTCGTGACGAAGAGCGGGATCACCTTCTCCGGGAACTGAAACGGCCCGTAGTTGTTCGTGCAGCGCGTGACGACGGCATCGAGCCCGTGCGTCCGCACGTAGGCGAAGACGAGCAGATCGGACGCCGCCTTGCTCGCCGCGTACGGGCTCGAGGGATCGAGCGGCGAGCTCTCCGTGAACCGGCCCTCGGGCCCGAGGCTGCCGTACACTTCGTCGGTCGAGACGTGCACGAAGCGCGCGACCTTGTGCCGTCGCGCGCCGTCGAGCAGCACCTGCGTGCCGATCACGTTCGTGCGGAGAAACGCGGACGCGTCTGCGATCGAGCGATCGACGTGGCTCTCGGCCGCGAAGTGCACGATCGCATCGACGCCGCCCGCGAGCGCCTCGTCGACCGCGTTCCCATCGGTGATGTCGCCGCGCACGAAGCGGTGGCGTGAGTCGCCGCGCAAGCTCTCGAGGTTCGCGAGGTTCCCCGCGTACGTGAGCGCATCGAGCGTGACGATCTCGACGTCTTCGTGCCGAGCCAACATCGTGCGGACGAAGGCCGAGCCGATGAAGCCGGCTCCGCCCGTGACGACGAGCTTCACGCGAGCCGCCCCTCCACCTGGCGAAGTCGCGGCGCCGCCGCGTCCTTCGGCGAAAGGATCGGATCCGCGATCGGCCACGTCACGCCGATGTCCGGGTCGTTCCAGACGATCGAGAGCTGGCCCTCGGCGTCGTAGACGTCGGTGCACTTGTACTCGACGTCGGCGGTCTCGGAGAGCACGCAGAAGCCGTGCGCAAAGCCCGGCGGGATCCACAGCGCACGGAAGTCGTCCGCCGCGAGCGTCACGCCGACCCAGTGCCCGAACGTACGAGAGCGGCGACGGATGTCGACGGCGACGTCGAAGATCTCACCGAAGAGCGTCCGCACGAGCTTCCCCTGCGGGCGGCGATCCTGTGCGTGGAGGCCGCGCAGCGTGCCCCGCGCCGAGCGCGAATGGTTGTCCTGCACGAACGTCGCCTCGATGCCGCCCGCGGCGAATTTGTCGCGATGATGGATCTCCGCGAAGAAGCCGCGGTCGTCGCGAAACACGTCGAGCTCGACGATCACCACGTCCGGGATCTTGGTCGGGAGAAACCTCATGCGTTTCGGGCAGAATCCTCGCCGCGGTCCGCGCGGCAAGCAAGCGAAATCCCGACTTTGTAGCGGGCGTGGCCGCTCGCGACAAGCCGGTCCCCGGCGCTCAGACCTTGTTCGCTCCCCCGCGAGCGACGAGCTGCGAGGCCCGGTGGAGCGATTCGAACGTACCCGCGTCCGTCCACCAGCCGCGGAGGATCTCGTAGGTCATCTCCCCGCTCGCGATGAACAAATTGTTCACGTCCGTGATCTCGAGCTCGCCGCGCTTGGAGGGCTTCACCTTACGGACCCGATCGAAGACCGTGCCGTCGTAGAAGTAGATCCCCGTCACGGCGAAGCGGCTCGGCGGCTTCTTCGGCTTCTCGATGATCTTGACGACCTTCTCGCCCCGGAGCTGCGGCACACCGAAGCGCTCGGGGTCGGGGACCTTCTTGAGGAGAAGCTTCCCGCCCGACGGCTGGCGGCGAAATCGGTCGGCGGCGCGCTGGATGTTCCGCTCGATGATGTTGTCGCCGAGGACGACGCAGATCTTGCCCCCGTCCGCGAAATGCTCCGCCAAGGAGAGCGCGGCCGCGATCCCGCCCTCGCCCTGCTGGTACGTGTAGTTGAGGTTTTTCAAGCCGAGCTCGCGACCGTCGGCGAGCAAGCGCAAGAACTCGCCCGCGTGGTTGCCGCCGGTGACGATGAGGATCTCCTCGATGCCGGCGTTGATGAGCGCCTGCAGCGGATAGAAGATCATCGGCTTGTCGTAGACCGGGAGCAGGTGCTTGTTCGTCACGCGGGTCAGCGGATGGAGCCGCGTGCCGAGGCCGCCGGCGAGGATCACGCCCTTCATACGGTTCCTCGTTGGGTTAGTAGCGCATGCGACCCGGCGGGCGACCGATGGAGCCGAGCCCGACGAGCGTGAGCTGGCCGCGGATCTCCGTCTCGTTCGGGTTCACGCGGTCCGTCACGTAGATGTCGAAGATCCAGCAGCGGCACTGCGAGAGAACGCGGAAGCCCCAGCGGTTCTCGAGGAACTCGCCGGCGACCGCGTCGAAGCGAGCTTGATAGAAGCCCGACAGCGTGTCCGCGAGCGGCATGACCATGCTGCCGTTGATCTCCTCGAGGATGTTGCCCTCGACGAAGCGATAGCCGAGTGCCAGCGCGGCGCGCTCGCCCGACTGGAGAATTCCCCTCGCCCGCCGCGGCCGCGGATCCCGCAACACCATGCCGACGTTGTTCGCGCTGAAATCCGAATCGCGGAAGTCGATCGACGTGTCGTACCCGAGCGAGAAATAGTCGGTCGGCGCGAGCCGCAGGCGCATGTCGATGTCCGAGAAGTGATCGTTCCGGTCCTCCTGCAGTGACTCGTCGAGGTCGTAGCTCTGGAAGATCGCGAAATCGACCCACTGGTGGATGCTGCCGGCGGATTCCGGCTCGACGGCCTCGCCGACGGCGGTCGCTTCCCCGTTCTCGCCCCCGACGTCGGTCGGCGGGACGCCGGCGACCGCGGCGGCCGCGTCGCTCCGCGTCTCGCCGTACGGATCGGTCTCTTCGTCGTTCGTCTCGTTGAAGCCGCCGAGGAAGCTTCGGCCGCCGCGCGTGTTCTCGTCGTCGAAGGGCGACGGTGCGACGCCGCCGTACGAGTTCAGCTCGCCGGGCGTCGGCAGATACGTCGAGTGCGGCAGCACGCGCCGGAGCTTCGCGAGGAGCCGCGAGCGCAGGCCGTACGTGAAGATGTTCCGCTGGTTGATGCGGTCGACGAAGTCGTAGAGCGGGAGGTCGTCCTGGTCGACGTCCGGCACGAACAGGTATTCGACGCCGGGCTCGATCGTGTGCTTCAGCTTCGCCACGTTCTCGCTGCCGACGTCGAACACGCGCGAGAGCTCGGTGCCGACGTCGAAGCCCGCCTGAAAGAGCTCGCGCGTCGGGTTATCTTCGAGGTCCGTGGTCGTGCGCTCGGCCACGCGATCCGGATCGCGGACGCCACCCTGCTCCGTCCGCGGCACGAGGAGATCGGTGTTGTTCAAGTGATACGCCGTCTCGCGGAGGCCGGCGCCGATGCTGCCGCGGAAGTACTCCTGCCAGCGGAACGGGACCTCGACGGACGGGAGCACGTCGACGCGCGGCCCGTCGAAGCCTTCCTTGCGCTCGAAGTTCACCGCCTCGCCGGAGAAACGGAACTTGAGCTTGCGATCGAAGAAGCGCTCGTTCGCGAAGAGGCTGACCTGCGGCAGGCGCTGGAACGTGAGGTCGTCCTCCTGGATGAAGTCCTGGTAGTAGATGCCCTGCGCGATCAGCGTCGCGTTCTCCCAAGACTTGTAGAGACCCGCGCGGCTCGCCGAATAGCGGCTCGTCCGCCGCACGCGCTCGTATTCCGGATCGAACGAGAACGTCGGGATCTCCCGGAGGAAGAGGTCGTCGCTCACGGCGAGCGCGTCGATGAAGCCCTCCACGCCGCCGAAGAGATCCTGCGCGATCGTCGCGGTCACGCTCCAGCGCTGATCCGGGATGTCCGGATCCGCGATCGACTGGTTGACGATGTCGTCGTTCGGCGCCGAGCGGAGCGTCTCGTCGAAAAAGCCGACGTCGATCACGCCCGCGGATTTATCGTCGAGCGCGTAGCGGTATTCGGCGACCCCGCCGATTCGCGCCTCCGTCTCGATGTCGACGCTCACGGTCGCGTCGGCGCTCTTGTTGAGCGCCACGTACATCGGCTGGAGATAGGTGAAGCCGCGCGTCTTCGAGAAGCCGAACTGCGGCGCGAGGAGACCCGTCTGTCGCGTGCGCTTCGCCGGGAACGCGGCGATCGGCAGGTAGAGGACCGGCACGTCGAGCACGTTGAACGTCGCGCCCTTCACGATGCCGTAGCCGTCGAGCGTGATGTCGACCTCGTCGCCGGCGACGCTCCACGAGGGCGCGCCGACGCCGCACTGACAGGTCGTGAACGAGCCGTCCTGGATGCTGTACGTCTGGCCGTACGACTTTTCGAACTTCCGTCCGGTGACCGTGAGCTGGTTCGCGTTCAGATAGAGACGGCTGTCGGTCATCTCGCCCGTCTCGTCTTCGAGCTCGAGGTGGAAGCGGCTCGTCTGGATCGTCCCCTGCGGGTCCGTCAGCCTGACGTTGCCGATCGCGTCCGCGACCTTCGTTTCGCGGTTGATGCGGACCTCGTCGGCGGTGAGCAGCGACCCGGCGCGGGCGATCGTCACGTTGCCCTTGGCGACGATCTCGTTCGCTTGCTCGTCGTAGGAGAGCTGCTCCGCGTCGACGCTCAAGCCCTCGCCGGGCTTCAGCGGATCGAGCGCGAGGGTCGGCGCGAGGAGCGCGTCCTCGGGTCGACGGCGTCGCGGCGGGGCGGCCGGCTTCGCCACGGCGTCCGGGGGTGCCGCCTCGGCGAGGACCGCACCGGGCCGAACGCGCAGGAGGAGCGAGCGTGGGCTCCGGACGGTCTCGTAGGTGACGGGCCGCCGCACGACGAGCGTCATCTGCACGCCGTTCGACTCGTTGAAGAGGCGCACCTCCTCGATGATCCGATCGTCGACCGAGACGAGTCTCGACCGCTCGAGAGCGGTCCCAGGGAAGAACAGCCGGATCTCGTCGACCGCGACGTCGCCCGGCTTCTTCTTCGTACGATCCTCGACGGCCGCGGCGTCCGCGAGGCCGAAGACGATCTCCGTCGCGAGCTCGGTCGAGCGCACCTGGAGGTCCGCGAAGCTCCGCACCTCCACCGGCGCCGACTCCTGCGCCGGTGCGACCGCGACGGTCAAAGAGGAAATGAGCCCGACGACGATCGCAACCCGAAGCGAATTCATGTCGTCAGCGCTCTCTCGGAATCGCGGCGTGATGATCGCGATGCGAGCGGTTGGTAACACGCACCCCCCGCCTTTTCAACGAACCAGACCGCGAGAGACGAGGTATGCGCGCACTTCGCCGACGAGGAAGAGCGAGCCGCAGACGAGAATGCGCGTATCGCGTCCCGCCTCCTCGTCGAGCAGGCGGTCGATCGCTTCGCGACCGCTCGCCGCGATCGTCGTCGGGCGCTCGTGGCGGAACGCATCGGCCACTTCGGTGGGATCGCCCGAGCGCCGCTCCGCGACCGGGACGACCGTGACGTCGCTCGCGAGCGGGGCAAGCCACTCCGCCATCTCCCGCCAACGCTTGTCGGCGAGCACGCCGAAGACGAGCCGCACCGGAGCCTCGCGCGCGAGCTCCGCCGCGAGCGCCGCCGCGCCCGCGGGATTGTGCGCGCCGTCGAGAATCACCTGCGGGCGAGCGCCGATCCGCTCGAGCCGTCCCGGCCACCGCACGCGTGCGAGGCCGTCGCGAACGGTCGCGTCGTCGATTCCCGCGAGCCACCCGCCTGCGGCGAGGCCGGCGAGCGCGAGGGCCACGTTGTCTTGCTGATGCCGGCCGGCTAGCGCCGGCCGGACGCGCTCGATCGTGCGCTCGCCCGGTCCGTGCCACACGAGCCCGCCCTCGCCCTCGGCGAGATCGAAGTCCTCGCCGAGCCGAAAGACGGGCGTAGCGCCGACGGCAGCCGCCCGCTCGAGCAGAACGTGCGCGACTTCCGTTTCCACGCGGCCGATCACCGCCGGCACGCCTCGCTTCCAGATGCCGGCCTTCTCCGCCGCGATCTTCGCCAGCGAATCGCCGAGGAAGCGCTCGTGGTCGAAGCCGATCGTCGTCACCAACGAAGCGCGCGGCTCGATCACGTTCGTCGCGTCGAGGCGCCCGCCGAGACCGACTTCCACGACGGCCGCGTCGACTCGCGCGCGGGCGAAGTACGCGAACGCGACGACCGTCGTGAGCTCGAAGAACGTGAGCTCGACCCCAGCCTCGGCCGCCGCGCGCTCGGCTTCCTCGACTAGCGCGACGACCGCGTCCTCGGCGATCTCCTCGTCACCGACGCGGATCCGCTCGCGGAAGTCGACGAGGTGGGGCGACGTGTAGAGACCGACCCGCTGTCCGCTCGCGGCGAGCACGGCCGCAGCCGTCGCGGCCACGGATCCTTTGCCGTTCGTCCCGGCCACGTGGAGCGAGGGGAATCGTCGCTCGGGATGGCCGAGCCGCTCGAGTGTCGCCAGAACCGACTCGAGCTTCAGGTCCCAGCCGCGGCGGACGTCGAGCCGATAGAGACGGTCGAGCGTCCGCGCGTACGCGTCCACGGAAGGGCTACGCGGACTTGCGCGCCGCGTGCGCGGCACGGATGCCCTGCTTCAGCGACGCGGCGAACGCTTCGACGCGCGCGACCACCTCGCCCGCGGGGGCTTCCTCGATCACACGGGCGATCGCGCTGCCGACGATCACCGCGTCCGCGAAGCCGGCCACGCTCGTTGCCTGCTCCGGCGTCGAAATGCCGAAGCCGACGCCGATCGGCAGGCGCGTCAGGCGTCGCACCGAGCCGACGAGCGTCTCGACATTCTGCGGCAGCGTCGCGCGCACCCCCGTGACCCCGGTCACCGCCACGAAGTAGACGAATCCTCGCGCGCGGGAGAGCACGCGACGCACGCGCTCGAGCGTGCTCGTCGGCGCGAGGAGGTAGATGAGATCGAGTCCCGCGGCGCGAAGCCACCGATCGAGCTCCTCGGATTCGTCTGGCGGCAAGTCGACGCAGAGGATCGCATCGACGCCTGCCGCGAGCGCGTCCCTCGCGAGGCGCTCCACGCCGTAGCGGAACAACGGGTTGTAGTAGCCGAAGAGGATGAGCGGCAGATCGCGATTCGCGCCGAAACGCGGCGACCACGTCGAGCGCGGTACGCAACGTCGTGCCGTGCGCGAGCGCGCGCTCCGCCGACCGCTGCAGCACCGGGCCGTCCGCCATCGGATCGCAGAACGGCACGCCGAGCTCGATCGCGTCGGCCCCGGCCCGCTCCAGCGCGCGGAGCAGATCGAGCGTCGTGTCGGGATCGCGGATCGCCGCAGTTCAGGAACGGGACGAACGCCGCCTCGCCGCGGCTGCGGAGCGCCGCGAACTTCCGTTCGAGCCGCGAGCTCATCGGGTGAATCCCGAGATCGTGCCGCGATCGTGTTCATGTCCTTGTCGCCGCGCCCGGAGAGATTGACGAGGATCACGCGGTCCTTCGCGAGCGTCGGCGCCAACCGCATCGCCGTGCGCGATCGCGTGCGCGCTCTCGAGCGCGGGGATGATGCCTTCGGTGCTCGGCGAGCAGTCTTCAGCGCCGCGATCGCCTCGTCGTCCGTGGCCGAGACGTATTCCACGCGGCCCGATGTCGCGGAGATAGCTGTGCTCCGGTCCGACGCCGGGATAGTCGAGGCCCGCCGAGATCGAGTGCGTGCCGCGAATCTGGCCGACCTCGTCCTGCAGCAGGTACGTCTTCTTGCCGTGCAGCACGCCCACCTGCCCGCGCGCGAGCGTCGCCGCGTGGCGTCCGCTCTCGAGCCCGTCGCCCGGCGGCCTCGACGCCGACCAGCTCGACGCGACGTCGTCGCCGAGGAACGGCTGGAACAGCCCCATCGCGTTGCTGCCGCCGCCGACGCAGGCGACGCAGCACGTCGGGCAGGCGGCCGGCGACGCTTCCAGCATCTGGCGTCGCGCCTCGACCCCGATCACCGATTGGAAGTCGCGCACCATCAGCGGATACGGGTGCGGCCCGGCGACCGAGCCGATCACGTAGAAGGTGTCTCGCACGGTCGCGATCCAGTCGCGCAGCGCCTCGTTCATCGCGTCCTTCAGCGTCTGCGTGCCCGACTCGACGACGCGCACCGTGGCGCCGAGGAGCTTCATGCGGAAGACGTTCAGCGCCTGGCGCTCGCACGTCCTCCGCGCCCATGAAGACCTCGCACTCGAAGCCGAAGAGCGCGGCGACGGTCGCCGTCGCGACGCCGTGCTGGCCGGCGCCGGTCTCGGCGATGATGCGCCTCTTGCCCATGCGCCGCGCGAGCAGCGCCTGGCCGATCGTGTTGTTGATCTTGTGCGCGCCGGTGTGACAGCAGGTCCTCGCGCTTCAGATAGATCTGCGCGCCGCCGAGCCTGTCGCGAGAGGTCGCCGCGCGTGTAGAGCGGCGTCGGGCGGCCGACGTAGTCGCGCAAGACGTCGCGCGAGCTCGCGCTTGAAGCGCGTCGCGCCGCCAGCTCGCGATAGGCGCGCTCGAGCTCGAGCAGCGCGGGCATCAGCGTCTCGGAGACGTAGCGCCCGCCGTACTCGCCGAAGTGTCCGCGGCGTCAGGCAGCCTTGGCATTGCGGATGAAGCTCCTCGACCTTCGCATCGGTCCTTGTCGCCCGGGGCGCTCTCGACGCCGCTGGCGACGTCGACGGCGAACGGGCGCACGCGGCGGACCGCCGCCGCGACGGTCTCCGGGCGGAGGCCGCCGGCGAGAAAGGCGGCCCGGCGCGACGCCGATCGCGCGCTCCAGATCGGAACGCCTCGCCGGTGCCGCCGGGAGTCCGCGACGAATCGGCGTCGAGCAGCACGTAGTCGACGGGGTAGCGCGGCCGCGAGCGCGGCGAGCGTCGACGCCTGTCGCGCGCGCGCGAGCGCCTTGATCATCCGCACGCCCAGCCGCGCAGTATCCGGCGATTCTCGTCGCCGTGGACTGGAGCGCGGCGAGGCCGACCGCGCGGCGGCGATGCGCTCGACCTCCGCGCGCGGCGCGTCGACGAACACGCCGACCAGCGGCACGCGCGGGGCACCGCCGCGGCGATCCGCGGCGCGCGTCCGAGCGTCGACGATAGCGCGGGCTCGGCCGGGCCAGAAGTTGAGGCCGAGGCAGTCGGCGCCGGCGTCCGACGCGCGGCGCGCGCGTCCTCGCGACGGCGACGCCGCAGATCTTCACCTTGACCGGCACACGAGCCACGACCGCAGCAGCGCGGCGAGCGCGGCGCCCGGATCGGGCGCCGCCATGAACGCCTCGCCGACCAGCACCGCGCCGCGCGCCCGCGGCGCTCATGCGGCGCGAGGTCGCCGCCGTCGGATGCCGCTCTCGGCGACCAGCGGTCACGTCGCGCGGCAGCGCGCGGCGCGAGGCGCTCGGTCGTCTCCAGCGAGATCGTGAGAAGGTGCGCAGGTCGCGGTTGTTGACGCCGATGAGCGCGCGCGCCGCCGCGACGCGCCCAGTCGAGCTCGTGCTGCGTCGTGGACCTCGACCAGCACGTCGAGCCCGGCCTCCGCGCGCGGCCGCGGAGCTCCGCGAGCCGCGCGTCGTCGACGGACGCGCGACGATCAGCAGCACGCGCGTCGGCGCCGGACGCGCGCGCCTCGTCGATCTGGTACGGGTCGACGAGGAAGTCCTTGCGCAGCAGCGGCAGCGTCGACGGCGCGCGCGCAGCCGCCGAGGTACCGCGAGCGCGCCCTGAAAGAAGCGCTCGTCGGTGAGCACCGAGAGCGCGCGCGCGCCGCCCGCGGCGTAGCCGCGCGCGAGCGCGACGGGATCGGAGTCGGCGCGGATCACGCCGCGCGACGGCGACGCCCGCTTCAGCTCGGCGATGACCGCCGGCGCCCGGGCGCGCGCGAGCGCGCTCGCGGAAGCCGCGGCGCGGCTGCTCCGTAGAGCGGCGACGTCGCGCAGCGCCGGAAGCGGGCGCGCCCGCCGGCGCGCCGGCGACCTCGTCGCGCTTGGCGGCGACGATGTCGTCGAGGATCACGCGCGCCGGCTCCGGCGCGGCGTGTGAAGCGGCCGACGCGCGCGAGGAGCGCGCGCGCCGCGCCGCCGTCGAGCGCGCGTCGCGCGCCGTGCGTCGATGCCGGCGCGCGAGCGTCGCGCGCGCGCTCGGCGACCACCAGCGCGGCGCCGGCGTTCAGGCAGACGACGTCGCGCGCCGGGCCGCGCTCGCCCGCGAGGACGCGCGCGGACGCGCGCCGCCGCGTCGCCGCGCTCGTCGACGCGCGAGCGCCGTCGAGCGGCGCGCGGCGAAGCCCGCAGTCCGCGGCGCGACGCCGGAGCGGCGCACCGTCCCGTCGCGCCACCTCGGCGACGTCGGTCGGCCCCGCGAGCGCGATCTCGTCGAGGCCGCCTGCGCCGTGCACCACCCAGGCGCGCTCCGAGCCGAGCGCGGACGGAGCGCCTGCGCGACCGGCTCGACCCAGCGGCGCGTCGAAGACGCCGAGCACCTGGCGGCGCACGCCGGCCGGGTTGGTGAGCGGCCCGAGCAGGTTGAAGAGCGTGCGCACGCCGAGCTCGCGGCGCGGCGCCGCCGCGTGGCGCATCGCCGGCGTGGAGCGCCGGCGCGAACAGGAAGGCGAAGCCGATCTCCGCGAGGCACGCGCCGAGCGCCGCCGGCGGCAGCTCGAGCCGACGCCGAGCGCCTCGAGCACGTCGGCGCCGCCGACCGCGCCGGACACCGCGCGGTTGCCGTGCTTGGCGACCGGCACGCCGGCGGCCGCGACGACGAGCGCCGCCGGCGGTCGAGACGTTGAACGTGCCGGCGCCGTCGCCGCCGGTGCCGCAGGTGTCGATCGCGACCGCGCCGGCGCGTCGTGGACCGCGACCGCGCGCGCGCGCATCGACGCGCGCCGCGCCGGCGAGCTCGTCGACCGTCTCGCCCTTCATGCGCAGCGCGACCGAGGAACCCGCCGATCTGCGCCGGCGTCGGCCGTGCCCGCCAGGATCGTCGTCGACGACCGCCGCGCATCTCGGCCTCGGCGAGGTCGTGCCCGTCGACGAGGCGGCGCGATCGCGTCGCGGATCGTCACGCGCGCCCGGCCTCCGGCGCCGGAGCGCGAGGAAGTTCGCCGAGCAGCCGCTTGCCCTCGAGGGTCAGGATCGACTCGGGATGGAACTGCACGCCCTCGACGAACAGCTCGCGGTGGCGCACGCCCATGATCTCGCCGTCGGCCGTCCAGGCGGTCACCTCGAGGCACTCGGGCAGCGCTCGTCGCGGGTCGATCACGAGCGAGTGGTAGCGGGTGGCCTCGAACGGGTTCGGGAGGCCGGCGAACAGCGCCGCGCCCGTCGTGACGGATGGGCGACGTCTTGCCGTGCATGATGCGCTCGGCGCGCACGATCTCGCCGCCGAAGGCCGCGCCGATCGCCTGGTGGCCGAGGCACACGCCGAGGATCGGGATCGCGCCCGCGAAGCGCTCGGATCGACGCGGCACCGAGATCGCCCGCCTCGTGCGGCGTGCACGGCCCGGGCGAGATCGACGATCGCCGTCGGGCGCGAGCGCCGCGACCTCGTCGACGCGTGATCGCGTCGTTGCGCTCGCACGTCGACCTCGGCGCCGAGCTCGCCCAGGTACTGGACGAGGTTGTAGGTGAACGAGTCGTAGTTGTCGATCATCAGGATGCCGGCGGCTCATCAGAGCGTCTCCGCGAGCCGCACCGCCTGGATCATGCGCGCGCGCCTTGTTGACGCACTCGCGGTGCTCGGCCTCGGGATCCGAGTCGGCGACGATGCCGGCGCCGGCCTGCACGTAGACCCGCCCGCCGCGGATGAGCGACCGTGCGGATCGCGATGCCGGTGTCCATGTTCCCGGAGAAGCCGAAGTAGCCGACCGCGCCGCCGTAGACGCCGCGCCGCACCGGCTCGAGCTCCTCGATGATCTCCATGGCGCGGATCTTGGGCGCGCCGATGAGCGTGCCCGCGGGGAACGCCGCGCGGAGCGCGTCGAACGCGTCCTGCCCGGCGGCGAGCCGGCCGCGCACGTTCGAGACCAGGTGCATGACGTGCGAGTAGCGCTCGATCACCAGTCGCTCGTGACCTCGACGGTGCCCGGTCGCGCGCGACGCGGCCGACGTCGTTGCGGCCGAGGTCGAGGAGCATGACGTGCTCGGCGAGCTCCTTCGGATCGTCGACGCAGCTCGTCCGCGAGCGCGCGTCGTCCTCGCTCGGTCGTGCCGCGCGGCGCGCGTGCCGGCGATCGGCCGCACGCGTCACCTCGCCGTCCTCGACCCGCACCATCACCTCGGGCGACGCGCCGGCGAGCGCGTGGTCGCCGAGCTCGAGGTAGAACATGTACGGCGACGGGTTGACCGTGCGCAGGCAGCGGTAGACGTCGAACGGCGCCGCCGCGAGCGGCAGCTCGAAGCGCTGCGCGAGCACGACCTGGAAGACGTCGCCGGCGCGGATGTACTCCTTCGCGCGGCGCGACCATCGCCTCGTAGCTCGCCTGGGTGACGTTCGACGCGGACTCCGCCGGCGCCGGCTCGCCCGCGTGCGCGCGGCGGCGGCGCGACCGGCGCGGCTCGCGCAGCCGCGCCGACCAGCTCGTCGATGCGCGCGACGGCGCGCGTCGTAGGCCTGCGCGGTCGAGCGCCCGTCGCGGAGGTGCGCGTTGGAGACGACCTTGATCGTCTGCGCGACGTTGTCGAAGACGAGCAGGCTCTCGGCGAGCAGCAGGCACGCGTCGGGCAGCCCGAGGTCGTCGTCGCGCCTGGGCCGGCAGGCGCTCGAACGTCGCGCACCATGTCGTAGCCGACGTAGCCGACCGCGCCGCCGCAGAAGCGCGGCAGCCCGGGCACCGCCACCGGGCGGTACTCGCGCGAGCAGTCGCTCAGCGCGCCGATCGGATCGTCCGGCTCGCGCCGCGCGACGCGCCGCTCGGCGCGCGCGATCTCGACCTCGCGGCCGCGCGCGCGCAGCACGCGCGCCGGCTCGGTGCCGAGGAAGCTGTAGCGGCCCCACTTCTCGCCGCCCTCGACGCTCTCGAGGAGGAAGCCGTAGCGGCCCGCGGTGGACCTTGAGGAACGCCGAGACCGGCGTCTCGAGGTCGGCGAGGATCTCGCGGCAGACCGGGACGAGGTTGCCCTGCCGCGCCAGCGCCAGGAACTCGTCGAGGGTCGGGACGATCATTCCGCCGCAAGACGCGCCTCCGGGAAGCCCGCCCCGCGAAGCTCCGTCATCGCCTTTCGCGCCGCGTCCTCGCTCGGGAAGCGGCCGACGCGAACGCGGTAGAGCGTCCGCCCGCCGACGACGGCCGGCGAGACCGACGCCGTGTAGCCCTTCGCCGCGAGATCGCGGACGACCTGTTGCGCGCGTCCCTGATCCGACATCGCCGCGACCTGCACCTGGAAGCTGCCGATCTCGCCGCCGCTCGGCGCGGACACCTGCGGCGCGCGGATCGCGGTCGGAGCCGCCGCGGGCGCGGAGCGCGGCGACGCGGCGCCTTCTCGGGCTCGTCCTCCGGCTCGTCTTTCGTGGTCGGCGGCGAGACGCGGATCGGCGCCTCTTCCGGCGTCGCGGTCGCCGCGGCAGCCGGTGCGGACGACGGCGTCTGACCGAGACGATCGTAGAACGAGAGGCTGCCGTCCTCCCTCGGCGTCGCTTCGGTGCTCGCCGGCAAGCGGACGATTCGCTGCTCGTTCTCGAAGCGCTGCTCGGCGATTCCCTTGCCGACGTAGATGCCGAGCAAGAACACGATCACACA
>CAWBOU010000064.1:0-11913 GCA_963790365.1 uncultured delta proteobacterium | reverse complement strand
CCGTGCAGGACGCCGACCTGCCCGCGCGCGAGCGTCGCCGCGTGGCGGCCGGTCTCGAGCCCCTCGCCGGCCGCCTCGACGCCGACCATCCGCGACGCCTGCGTCGCCGAGGAACGGGTGGAACAGGCCCATCGCGTTGCTGCCGCCGCCGACGCAGGCGACCAGCGCGTCGGGCAGCCGGCCGTCGCGCTCTGCAGATCTGCGCGCCGCGCCTCGCGGCCGATCACCGACTGGAAGTCGCGCACCATCATCGGATACGGGTGCGGCCCGGCGACGCGAGCCGATGCATGTAATAGGTGTCGCGCACGTTGGTGACCCAGTCGCGCAGCGCCTCGTTGATCGCGTCCTTCAGCGTGCGCGTGCCCGACTCGACCGAGCGCACCGTCGGCGCCGAGCAGCTTCATGCGGAAGACGTTGAGCGCCTGGCGCTCGCACGTCCTCGCTCGCCCATGTAGACCTCGCACTCGAAGCCGAAGAGCGCGGCGACGGTCGCCGTCGCGACGCCGTGCTGGCCGGCGCCGGTCTCGGCGATGATGCGCCGCTTGCCCATGCGCCGCGCGAGCAGCGCCTGGCCGAGCGTGTTGTTGATCTTGTGCGCGCCGGTGTGGCAGAGGTCCTCGCGCTTCAGGTAGATCTGCGCGCCGCCGAGCTTGCTCGGAGAGTCGCGCGCGCGTAGTACAGCGGCGTCGGGCGGCCGACGTAGTCGCGCAGAGACGTCGCGCAGCTCGCGCTTGAAGACGCGTCGCGCCGCCAGCGCGATACGCCGCTCGAGCTCGAGCAGCGCGGGCATCAGCGTCTCGGCGACGTAGCGGCCGCCGAAGGCGCCGAAGTGGCCGGCGCGATCAGGCAGCCTTGGCATTGGCGAATGAAGCTCCTCGACCTTCGCTCGGTCCTTGATGCCCGGGGCGCTCTCGACGCCGCACGCGACGTCGACGCGCGAACGGGCGCACGCGACGGACCGCCGCGGCGACGTTGTCCGGCGTGAGGCCGCCGGCGAGAAGCAGCCGGCCCGGCTGCGACGCCGTCGCAGCGCTCCAGATCGAACGCCTCGCCGGTGCCGCCATGGAGTCCGTCGACGATCGGCGTCGAGGAGCAGTAGTCGACGGGGTAGCGCGCCGCGAGCGCGCCGAGCGTCGACGCCTCGCGCGACGCGCGAGCGCCTTGATCACCGGCACGTCCCAGCCCGCGCAGCATCCGCGCGATTCTCGTCGCCGTGAAGCTGGATGCGCGTCGAGCCCGCACCTGCGCGGCGCGCGCTCGATCACCGCGTCGCGCTCCGCGTCGACGAACACGCCGACGACGACGCACGCGCGAGCGGACCGCGGCGGCGATCGCGGCAGCGTCGCTCGAGCGCGACGAACGCGCGCTCGGCGGGCAGAAGTTGAAGCCGAGCGCGTCGGCGCCGGCCGTCCGCCGCGGCGTCGCGCGTCCTCGGCGCGGTGATGCCGCAGATCTTCACTCGGACCGTCGACGACTGCCTCGCCGAGCAGCTCGGCGAGCGCTGCGCCGGGATCGGGCGCGCGCATCAGCGCCTCGCCGATCGAGAACGCGTGCACGCCGCCGGCGCTCGAGCCGCTCGACGTCGCCGCCGTCTCGATGCCGCTCTCGGCGACGCACGAGTCGCGCCGCGCGGCACGCAGCGGCGCGAGCTCGCGGTCGGTCCGAGCGCTCGTCGACGAAGGTGCGGAGGTCGCGGTTGTTGATGCCGACGAGCGCGCGCCGCGCGCGAGCGCGCGGTCGAGCTCGTCGCTCGTCGTGCACCTCGACCAGCGCGTCGAGCCCGAGCCTCCGTCGCGCCGCGTGGAGCTCGGCGAGCCGCGCGTCGTCGAGGATCGCGCACGATCAGCAGCACGGCGTCGGCGCCGGCCGCGCGCGCCTCGTAGACCTGGTACGGGTCGAACGACGAAGTCCTTGCGCAGCAGCGGCAGCGTCGACGCGGCGCGGATCGCCGCGAGATCGTCGAGGCTGCCGTGGAAGAAGCGCTCGTCGGTCAGCACCGAGATCGCCGCGCGCGCCGGCCGCGGCGTACCGCGCGCGCGATCGCGACCGGGTCGAAGTCGCGCGCGGATCACGCCGCGCGACGGCGACGCCCGCTTGACCTCGGCGATGACCGCGCGCCCGGGCGCGCGCGAGCGCGCCGCGGAAGCCGCGGCGCGGCTGCGCGCACAGCGGCGTCGCCGCAGCGCCGACAGCGGGCGCGCCCGCGCGCGTGCTCGGCGATCTCGTCGCCGCTTGTGCGGCGACGATGTCGTCGAGGATCACGCGCGCCGGCTCCGACGCGAGTCGGAGCGGCGACGCGCTCGAGCGGCGCCGCGCGCCTGCCGATCGACCGCGTCGCCAGCCGTGCTCGACGCCGGCGGCGATCGTCGGCGCGCGCTCGGCCGACGTAGCAGCGCCGCGGCCGCGTTCAGGCAGCGACGACGTCGCGCGCGCGGGCCGGCCTCGCCCGCGAGCACGCGCCGCGACGCTGCGCCGCGCTGTCGGCCGCGCTCGCCGCCGCGACGCTCGCCGAGCGGCGCGCGTCGAAGCCGAAGTCCTCCGGCGCGATGCGGAAGCGAGCTCGACGCTGCCCGTCGCGAAGCTCGGCGACACGTGGTCGGCGCCGCGAGCGAGATCTCGTCGAGGCCGTCGTCGCCGTGGACGACCAGCGCGTCGCTCGACGCCGAGGCGCCGAGGAGCACCTGCGCCAGCGGCTCGACCCAGCTGCGCCGCGAAGACGCCGAGCGACCTGATGGCGTCGCGCCGGCCGGGTTCGCGAGCGGGCCGAGCAGGTTGAAGATCGTGCGCATGCCGAGCTCGCGGCGCGGCGCCGGCCGCGTGCCGCATGCGCCGGTGGAGCGTCGGCGCGAACAGGAAGCCGATGCCCGACTCGTCGAGGCACTCGCCGCGACCGCCGGCGCGAGCGTCGATGCGCACGCCGAGCGCCTCGAGCACGTCGGCGCCGCCGACCGCGCCGGACATCGCGCGGTTGCCGTGCTTGGCGACGCGCACGCCGGCCGCCGCGCGCGACGAGCGCCGCCGCGGTCGAGACGTTGAACGTGCCGCGCGCCGTCGCCGCCGGTGCCGCAGGTGTCGAGCGACGCCCGCCGGCGCGCCGCGGATCGCGCGTCAGCGCGCGCGCGCATCGCCCGCGCCGCGCCGGCGATCTCGTCGACCGTCTCGCCCTTCATGCGCAGCGCGACGAGCAAGCGCGCCGATCTGCGCCGGCGTCGCGCTGCCCGCCGATGATCTCGTCGACGACGGCCGCGCATCTCGTCCTCGGCGAGGTCGCGCGCCGCTCGACGAGCGCGGCGCGATGCGCGTCGACGGATCGTCATCGCGCGCCCGGCCGTCCGGCTGGAGCGTCGAGGAAGTTCGCGAGCAGCCGCTTGCCCTCGAGCGTCAGGATCGACTCGGGATGGAACTGCACGCCCTCGACGCAGCAGCTCGCGATGGCGCACGCCCATGATCTCGCCCTCCGCCGTCCACGCGGACACCTCGAGGCAGTCGGGCAGCGTCGTCGCGCTCGATCACGCAGCGAGTGGTAGCGGGTCGCGTCGAACGGGTTCGGGCAGCCCGCGGAAGACCGTCCGCCCGTCGTGGGGATCGGCGAGGTCTTGCCGTGCATGATGCGCTCGGCGCGCGACGATCGCGCCGCCGAACGCCGCGCCGATGCCTGGTGGCCGAGGCAGACGCCGAGGATCGGGATCTCGGCCCGCGAAGCGCTGGATCGTCGGCACCGAGATGCCCGCCTCGTTCGGCGTGCACGGCCCGGGCGAGACCACGATCGCCGCCGGCGCGAGCGCGGCGATCTCGTCGACGGTGATCGCGTCGTTGCGGTCGACCTCGCACCTCGGCGCCGAGCTCGCCGAGGTACTGCACGAGGTTGTAGGTGAACGAGTCGTAGTTGTCGATCATCAGGATCATGGCGCTGCTCATCAGCAGCGTCTCCGCGAGCTGCAGCGGCCTGGATCAGCGCCGCGCGCCTTGTTCACGCACTCGCGCATGCTCGCGCTCGGGATCCGAGTCGGCGACGATGCCCGGCGCCGCCTGCACGTAGACGCGCCCGTCCGTCGATGACCACCGTGCGGATCGCGATGCCGGTGTCCATGTTCCCGGAGAAGCCGAAGTAGCCGACGGCGCCGCCGTAGACGCCGCGGCGCACCGGCTCGAGCTCGTCGATGATCTCCATCGCGCGGATCTTCGGCGCGCCCGAGAGCGTGCCGGCCGGGAACGTCGCGCGGAAGCGCGTCGAACGCGTCGCTGCCCGGCGCGCGAGCCGCCCGCGACGTTCGAGACGAGGTGCATGACGTGCGAGTAGCGCTCGACCACCAGCCGCTCCGTGACCTCGACGCGTACCCGATCGCCGCGACGCGGCCGACGTCGTTGCGGCCGAGGTCGACCAGCATGACGTGCTCGGCGATCTCCTTCGGATCGGCGACGCAGCTCGCCGCTCGAGCTCGCGATCCTCCGCTCGCTCGGTGCCGCGCGGCGCGCGTGCCGGCGATCGGCCGCACGGTCACCTCGCCGTCCTCGACGCCGCACCATGACCTCGGGCGAGGCGCCGACGAGCGCTGTCGTCGCCGAGCTCGAGGTAGAACATGTACGGCGACGGGTTGATCGATGCGCAGGCGCGGTAGACGTCGAACGGCGCCGCGCGGAGCGCGCGTCTCGAAGCGCTGCGCGAGCACGACCTGGATGATGTCGCCGGCGTGGATGTACTCCTTCGCGCGCCGCACCATGCGCCTCGTACTCGCTCGCGCGTGATGTTCGACGCGGACCTCCGCCGGCTGACGGCTCGCCGGCGTCCGCGGCGGACGGCGCACCGGCAGCGGCTCGCGAGCCGCGCCACCAGCTCTTCGATGCGCGCGACCGCGCGTCGTACGCCTCGCGGGTCGAGACGCCGTCGCCGAGATACGCGTTCGCGACGACCTTGATCTTCTGCGTCGACGTTGTCGAACACGAGCAGCTGTCGGCGAGCAGGAAGCACGCGTCCGGCAGCTCGAGGTCGTCGCGGCGCGTGATCGGGCAGCCGCTCGAACTAGCGCACGACGTCGTAGCGAGACGTAGCCGACGGCGCCGCCCGCTGAAGCGCGGCAGCCCGGGCATCGTCACCGCGCGATACGCGCCGAGCCAGTCGCGGAGCGCGCAGCGGATCGTCGTCCGCGACGCGCATCCGCTCGACGCGGCCGTCGCGTCCGGCGGATCTCGACCTCGCGACCGCGCGCGCGCCACACGCGCGGCGGGCTCGGTGCCGAGGAAGCTGTAGCGGCCCCACTTCTCGCCGCCCTGCGACGCTCTCGAGGAGGAAGCCGTGGCCGCCGCGGTGGATCTTCAGGAACGCCGAGACCGGCGTCTCGAGATCGGCGAGGATCTCGCGCGTGACCGGGACGACGTTGCCCTTCCGCGCGAGCGCCGCGAACTCGTCATATTCGGGACACGTCATTCCGCCGCAAGAACGCGCCTCCGGGAAGCCCGCCCCGCGAAGCTCCGTCATCGCCTTTCGCGCCGCGTCCTCGCTCGGGAAGCGGCCGACGCGAACGCGGTAGAGCGTCCGCCCGCCGACGACGGCCGGCGAGACCGACGCCGTGTAGCCCTTCGCCGCGAGATCGCGGACGACCTGTTGCGCGCGTCCCTGATCCGACATCGCCGCGACCTGCACCTGGAAGCTGCCGATCTCGCCGCCGCTCGGCGCGGACACCTGCGGCGCGCGGATCGCGGTCGGAGCCGCCGCGGGCGCGGAGCGCGGCGACGTCGGCGCCTTCTCGGGCTCGTCCTCCGGCTCGTCTTTCGTGGTCGGCGGCGAGACGCGGATCGGCGCCTCTTCCGGCGTCGCGGTCGCCGCGGCAGCCGGTGCGGACGACGGCGTCTGCCCGAGGCGATCGTAGAACGAGAGGCTGCCGTCCTCCCTCGGCGTCGCTTCGGTGCTCGCCGGCAGACGGACGATTCGCTGCTCGTTCTCGAAGCGCTGCTCGGCGATTCCCTTGCCGACGTAGATGCCGAGCAAGAACACGATCACACAGGCCAACGCGGAAGCCGTTCCCAGAACCACGATGCCTCCCACCGAGACTTCGAAATCTCCACGCTTCCCGCGACCGATCAGCCTGCCCCCCGTTCCTCACATCCGCTCCGGAGCGCTCACGCCGAGCAGCCGAGCCCGCTCGCGAGCACGTGCCGCACGGCAGAGACGAGCGCGAGACGCGCGCGGCTCGAGCCGACGTCCTCGCTCGACGACCCGATTCTCGGGGCGGTTGTAGTAGCCGTGAAACGCCTCCGCGAGCTCGAGCAAGAAGAACGTCACGCGATGCGGCTCGAGCTCGTCGGCGGCCGCCGCGACGACGTCCGGGAACTCGACGATCCGCCGAACGAGCGCCATCTCGTCGTCCTGCTCCAATCGCTCGAGGGGAGCGTCGCCGCCGGCGGCGAGCCCGGCCGCCTCGGCCTCCTTGAGAATGTTCGAGATCCGCGCGTGCGCGTACTGCACGTAGTAGACCGGATTGTCCATCGACTGGCTTCTTCGCGAGGTTCGAGATCGAACTCGAGATGGCTGTCGGCCTTGCGGGTGAGGAAGAGGAAGCGCACGACGTCGACGCCGACCTCGTCGAGGAGCTCGTCGAGCGTCACGTACTCGGCGCGGCGGGTCGACATCTTCACCGGCTTGCCGTCGCGGACGAGCGTGACGAATTGATAGATGATCGGCCGGATCCGATCGGCGTCGAGGCCGAGCGCGCGAACGCCCGCGCGCACCTCCTCGCTCACCGCGATGTGGTCCGCGCCGAACACGTCGACGACGCGGTCGAAGCCGCGCTCGAGCTTGTTGCGGTGATACGCGATGTCGGGGAGCCGGTAGGCGGGCTCGCCCGTGCTCTTCACGAGCACGCGGTCCGCCGCCATGCCGAGCGCGGTCGTGCGGAGCCAGACCGCGCCCTCCTTGTCGTAGGCGAGGTCCTTGGCGCGGAGCTCGACGAGCGTCTTCTCGATCGACCCGTCGCGGTACAGCGAGTCCTCGTTGAAGTGAACGTCGAAGCGGATCCGCATCCGCTCGAGCGTCCGCTCGATGTCGGCGAAGATCGCGTTCTCGGCCGCCGCCTGGAACGGCGTCGACCTCCCCGTCTCCGCTAGTGACGGACCGTGCTCCGCCTCGAGGCCCGCGGCGATCTCGCGAATGTAGTCGCCCTGGTACCCATCCTCCGGGAACGCGAACGGCCGGCCGAGCGAGCTCGAGGTACCGCGCGCGGACCGATTCGCCGAGCACGCTGCATCTGCCGCCCGGCGTTGTTGAAGTAATATTCGCGCGTGACGTCGTGCCCGCCGCGCGGCAAGGAGGCGCGCGAGCGTGTCGCCGAGCACCGCGTTCCGCCCGTGGCCGACCGTCAATGGGCCGGTCGGGTTCGCGCTCACGAACTCGACCTGCACGCGCTCCTTCGTCACCGCCGCGGCGCACCCGTAGTCCTTGCCGGCGGCGATCGCCGTGCCGAGGCGGTTCCTCCAGTACGTCCGCGAGAGCCGGAAATTCAGGAACCCCGGCCCGGCGATGGACGTCTCTGCGACCTCGGAGGTGACCGGCACGTTACGGCGCAGAATCTCCGCGACGTCGCGCGGAGCCCGGCGCTCGCCGCGCGCGAGCGCGAGCGCGAGATTCGACGCCAGCTCACCATGCGCGGGATCGTTCGGGACCTCGATAACGAAAGGGGGGAGACCCGGTGACTTGAGCTCTCCCCCCAATTGGGCCTTCTCGAAGGCCGCGCGCAGGAGCGAATCGACGACTTCTTTCATCGCCCTCCTGGCGGGGGACCACCTGGCCACCGACGCCAATCTCGATCTGCGCCCGGCATGAGCAAAGTCATAAACCCCGCTCCCCGAGCAGTCAACGCGATGCGCCGCGGGTGCCACGCGCTGGCGGGCGGGGGCTCGCCTCCGCGGAAGTAAAGCGCAGCCGAGCAGCGTCTACGCCGGCAGCCGGGTGCCTGGCTCGCTCCATGGCTCGCCGCTGGAAGCGGGCAGCTTCATGCGAGCACTCAGCGCGGACTGCGCTTTACTTCCGCGAACCAGGCACCCGGCTGCCGACTAAACGCGCACGATCGGCGAGCCATGGAGCGGAGGCGAGCCCCCGCCCGCCAGCACCGGACACGCAATTGCCGCGGGCGGGGTCGGTTGGTATAGACAAGGGTTCTCGCTCGTCCGTCGGAGGGAACTTGCAAGCGCGGTCCGAGAACCCGCTGATCGTCCAATCCGACCGAACGGTGCTGCTGGAGACCGCCCAACCGCGCTCGGCCGAGGCGCGGGACGCCCTCGCCCGGTTCGCGGAGCTCGAGAAGAGCCCCGAGCACATCCACACGTACCGGATCTCGCCGCTCTCGCTCTGGAACGCGGCGGCAACGGGGCTCGGCGCAGAGGAGATCCTCCGGACGCTCGAAGCGTTCTCGAAGTATCCGATCCCGCAGAACGTCCGCTTCGACGTCGAGGACATCGTCGGGCGCTACGGCAAGCTGAAGCTCGCGCGCGAGGACGACGGGCGCCTCGTCCTCTCCTCCGACGACGCCGCGCTCGTCGCCGAGATCACCCGCGTCCGCGCGGTCGAGCCCTGCCTCGAAGGCGTGATCGATGAGCACCGGATCGCCGTGCGCGGGAACGCCCGCGGCGCGCTCAAGCAGGCGCTCCTCAAGGCCGGCTTTCCCGTCGAGGATCTCGCCGGCTACGTCGACGGCACCCCGCTCGCGGTCACGCTCCGCGAGCAGACGCTCGAGGGCGAGCCCTTCGGCCTTCGGCGCTACCAGAGCGAATCGGTGCGGATGTTCCACGCGGAAGGCTCGAGCCGCGGCGGCTCCGGCGTGATCGTGCTGCCGTGCGGCGCCGGCAAGACCATCGTCGGCATCGCCGCGCTGGGCCTGCTCCAGACGCACACCCTGATCCTCACCGCGAACGTGAGCGCGCTTCGCCAGTGGCGCGACGAGATGCTCGACAAGACCGATCTCACCGCCGACCAGGTCGGCGAGTACAGCGGCCACGAGAAAGAGATCCGCCCCGTCACGCTGACCACCTACCAGCTCCTCACCTATCGCCGGCCCGGCGCGGAGGAGTTCGCGCACTTCAATCTCTTCTCCGAGCGCGATTGGGGCCTCGATCATCTACGACGAGGTTCACCTCCTGCCCGCGCCCGTCTTCCGCGCCACCGCCGAGCTGCAGGCGCGCCGCCGCCTCGGGCTCACCGCGACGCTCGTCCGCGAGGACGGGCGCGAGGACGACGTCTTCACGCTGATCGGCCCGAAGCGCTACGACGTGCCGTGGAAGGAGCTCGAGAGCGAGGGCTGGATCGCGACCGCGCGCTGCACCGAGATCCGACTTCCGCTGGCCGACGAGCTCCGGATGCCGTATGCCGTCGCGGATGCGCGGGCGAAGTACCGGATCGCCTCGACGAATCCCCGAAAGCTCGACTTGATCCACGACCTCCTCGCCGAGCATCGCGATGACAAGGTGCTCGTCATCGGCCAGTACATCGACCAGCTCGAAGCGGTCGCCGCCGGCACGCAGCGCGCCGATCATCACCGGCAAGACGCCGCAGAACGAGCGCGACGAGCTCTACGCGCGCTTCCGCGACGGCGATCTGAATCTCCTGATCGTCTCCAAGGTCGCGAACTTCGCGATCGACCTGCCGGACGCGAACGTCGCGATCCAGATCTCGGGCACGTTCGGCTCGCGCCAGGAAGAAGCGCAGCGCCTCGGCCGGATCCTCCGCCCGAAGAAGGGCGCGAACCAGGCGCGCTTCTACAACCTCGTCACGCGGGACACGCGCGACCAGGAGTTCGCACAGAACCGGCAGCGTTTCCTGACCGAGCAGGGCTATCAATACGAGATCCGCGTCTGGTCGCCGCCCGCTGCCGCGAACGTGATCGCTCCGGCGGAGGACGCCTGAGCCCGGCGACCCGCAAGCCCGCCGGCCGCCCGCGCGCGCGCGGCGGTGTTGTCGCGCGCGCGGCGACTCCGCCGATCGAGCGAAGCGCGTCCTTCGACCAGCTTGCTCGCGACCTTCTCACGTTCGTCGGCACGTTCGAGCGCTTCTCGGCCAAGCGCGTCGCAACTGGCGGCATCGGCAAGAAGACGCTCCAACGGATCGCGACGCTCCTCCGGCGGAGCGACGAGGAGTTCGCGGCCTTCCTCGGGCTCTTTCTCGTCGACCGACGCGTGCTCTTCGAAGGCGACGAGCGCTGGGAAGTCAGCCGCCCGAACTTCGCCCGCCTCTGGGGCCCCGAGCGGCTGCTCCGCTCGCTCTATCACTTCTGGCTGCGGACGCCGCTCTGGAACGAGTCGCTGCAGGATCCCGACGTACTCTCGTTCGTGCGGCGAGAATACGTCTCGCAGGATCCTTCGCTCGAAGGGCGCCGCCGGCGGCTCTGCGAAGAGCTTGCCGCCGGACGGAGCGGCGACTCGATCGACCTCGCGACATTACTTCCGCGGCTCGATCGAAGCTTTCAGGGACGCCGCCGTACGGGCGACGTCGTCGAGCCGCCTCCCCCACCGGTCGAGATCCCACCGCGCGACGGCGACGAATCCGCGTTCTCGCCCTACGGCGGACGGCTGAGCACCGCCGCCGCGATCCGCCGCATGCTCGCCGGGCCGCTCACGTGGCTGGGCGTCGTCGAGCCGACGAGCCGCCGCCCTGCCGACGGCGACGGCTTCCGTGTGACTTCGCTCGGGCGGCGCGTGCTCGCGGAGGACTGGGACGCGGTCTCCCGCGGGCTCGGCGCGAGCTTCTCCGCGCCGGACGCGAAAGTGACGATCCAGCCGAACCTCGAGGTGCTCGTGCCGCCGGACACCGAGCCGGAGACGTACCTGAACCTCGCGCGGCTCGCCGACCTCCGCACCGTCGACGTCTACACGTCGATGACGATCACGTGGGACTCGCTGATGAACGCGCTCGACCGCGGCTGGACGGCGGACGAGCTCCTCGCCTTCCTTCGCGAGGCGAGCGCGACCGGCGTGCCGACGACCGTCGAGCAGCTCGTCGCCGACTGCGCCGGCCGGCACGGCGAAGTACGGATCGGCATCGCCGGACCCTACATCGAGGCGCGCGAACGCACGCTGCTGCGCGAGCTCGAGGCGAATCCTCGCTTCGCGCCGTACATCCAGCGACGCCTCGGCGACCACCTCGCGTTCCTCACCTCCGACGTCGACCTCGCGCGGCTCCACAAGGAGCTCCGCAAGGCCGGTTACAGCGTCCACGCAGGTGGCGCCGAGAAGGTGCAGGTCACACCCCACGGCGCGCAGGTTTCGCTCACGCGCCGCGAGCTCGAGGAGGTCTACGCCGCGGTGCGCGCGACGACGAAGCTCGCGCGCGAGGTCGACCCCGACGTCGACCTCTCCGCGCTGGCCGCGCTCGAGGAGACGCTCGCGCTGCAGCTCTCGCGCCAGGAGGATTCGCTCGCCCAGGAGCGCGCGCGCGAGCTCGAGGCGCTCGTCGAGAAGGTCCTTCGCGCCCGCTCCGCCCGCCCGAAGCCGCCCGTGCTCGTCGAGGTCCGCGATTCCGACGAGATCCGCGAGCTGCTCGTCGCCGCGGTCGAAGAGCGGACACCGATGGAGATCGAATACGACGGCTTCCAAGGCGTCACGCGCCGCGTGATCGAGCCCGCGAGCTTCGACGGCCGCTATCTGACCGCGTTTTGCCGGCTGCGTCAGGACCAGCGCGTGTTCAACACCGCGCGCATCCTCTCGGCCCGTCTCCTCGAGGACGGCCCCGCCGCTTGATCCGCATGCGCCGGTCTCGGCCATTGCCCCGGCGCACCATGACGGACTGGGACGCGATCGCCGCCCACGAGGACTTCCGCGCCCTGCGCCGCGCGCAGGCGCGCTTCATCGTGCCGGCGATGATCTTCTTCGTCGTCTATTACTTCGCGCTCCCGATCCTCGTCGGCACCGCGCCCGCGCTGATGGAGACAT
>CAWBOU010000063.1:0-10119 GCA_963790365.1 uncultured delta proteobacterium | reverse complement strand
CGCGATCAGGCGGATTCCGCGAGCTCCGTCGAATCGACGCGGAGGCCGCGCTCGAGCTTCGTTGCGAGCGAGATCGCGGACGCCGTCACCCGCGCGAGGCTGCGCGTGCGGACCGCGGCGGCCGCGCCCGCGTTTCGCCCGGAAAAGATGCAATCGGCGAGCGATAGACCGCTGACGTACGAGCGCGACGAGATTCCGACCGCGGTTCGACCGGCGGCGTAGAGACCCGTGATCGGCTTCCCCTGCGCATCGACGACGCGTGCCGCGACCCCGTCCGTCCGAAGACCGCCGAGCGTCAACGTGGGAGTCGGGAACAGCACGTTCGCGAGGTCCATGTTGACGGCGTAGAACGGGGCCCGGCGGATCACGGCGAGCCGCGCCGCGCTCTTCCCGGCGCGGTCGCTCTGCCGCGCGACGTCTTCGTTGGCGAGCTCGACGGCGCGCGCGAGCGCTCCCTTCGGCATCTCGCACCGAGCCTCGAGCGCGGCGATCGAGCCGGCTCGCCGTCGATTGAGGAAGAGGTTCGCCGCTCCGAAGGCGAGCTGAAAAAGGGTCAACCCGCCTCCGAAGAGCTGGCGTCGCGCTTCCGCGGCGACGTCGGCGTCGAACACGAGCCAGCCGCGGCCGTCGTGCTCCGGTCGCGCGAGCGCGTTCCCGAGCGAGGAACCGTAGAGCTCCTCGTTGCACACTCGCTCGCCTCGACGGTCGAGGAAAAGCCCGCCGACGAGCGCCGACGGGGGATCGATGAAGCGAATCGCGCAACAGGATCCCATCTCGCCCGTGACCCCGCCGACGGATTGACCGAGCGCGACGCCGTCTCCCCGATCGGCGATCGTTCCGAGTCGCATCGTCGCGCTCGCATACGGCGCCGCATGCGCGGCCAGCATCTCCGGGTTGTAGACGAAGCCGCCGGTCGCGAGGACCACGCCGCCGCGCGCGCGGACGAGCCGTCTCTGCCCGAAGCGCCGCTCGATCGCGACGAGGAGGCGCTGAAAGAGGATCGTCGAGCCGCGATGCATGACGCCGCAGTACGTGCCGAGCCGGCAGAGAGCCGTGTGCAGCGCGCGAATCACGCGGCGCGAAGGCAGCTCCGAGAGCTCGAGACCGAGAACCGCGCCGCGGTCGTCGACGACGAGGCGTTCCGCGAGGCAGCGTCGGCGCACCACGGCGACAGCCTCGGCCGCCGTGCGGAGCCGCTCGAAGAGCACGTTGCCCGTTCGTCCCTCGCCGAGCACGCGATGACCGCGGGGCGCCGGACGTGAGGCCGCGCGATACGGCGCGGCGGCTTCGTTGCCGGAGAAGTACAGCGTGCAATCGTCAGGCGGATACGAAGTCTTCAGCGCCTTCCCGCTCGGCGGCATCGGCACACCGAGCGCTCGGAGCCACTCCACGTTTCCTCGGCTGCGTTCGCAGAACGCCCGGATCGTCTCCGGCCCGACGGCGTCGCCGCTCTCGAGCTCGAGATATCGCCGCATCTCTTCGGGGGAATCATCATAGCCGGCGGCCGTCTGCAGCTCGGTGCCACCGCCCGCGTAGATGACGCCGCCGCTCATCGCCGTTGCGCCACCACCGTCGAATCGATCGACGACGAGGACCTCCGCGCCGGCTCGCGCGGCCTCGATCGCCGCGGAAGCGCCGGCGCCGCCGAAGCCCACGACGACCACGTCGAAGCGCTCGTCCCAGGGTCGCGAGCCGGCGTCGCCGTCGCTCCAGACCTCGGCATCGGATCCCCGTAGCGGGAGCGGACCGCGAGCGCTCATCGTTCGTCTCCTCACCCGAGCGTCGGCACGAGCGGTGCCGAGGAGCTCTCGGCCCGCGCCGACGGCGCGAGGTCGTTGGTTTGGTTCGCGAACCGAAGGCTCGCGACGAAGGCCGGTAGCAAGAGAAGGTCGGCCAACAGCGAGGTGAACACGTTCAACGCGGACAGAGCTCCGAACTGCCGAACGGGCACGAACCCCGACAAGGCCTGCACGAGGAAACCGAGCGAGAGCGCGACGGTCGTGAACACGACGGGGGGGCCGACGGTGCTCATCGCTTCGCGGATGGCGTGCACGCGGTCGCCATGCCGCCGGAGCGCGGCGTCGAAATCCGAGAGCAGGTGCACCGCTTCGTCCACGCCGAGGCCGAGCGCCATCGAAGCGATCAGCGCGGTCGACATGCCGAGCGGGATGCCCGTCCAACCGAGCAGTCCGAAGTAGACGACGATCGGCACCAGGTTCGGCAGCATGGCCGCGACCGCCAGCCGAAGCGACGAAAAGAAGATCGCCATCGCGACGAACACGACCGCCAGCGCGACGAGGACGCTCTGAACTTGGCCCATCGCGAGCTCGTCCGCCGTCTGATTCGTGAGGGGCACCCACCCCGTGGTGCGGACGACGGTGTCGGGAGGGAACGTTTGGCGAGCGAACGCCTCGATCGCGCGCAACGTCTCGCCGAGATCGCGCGAGCTCCGCAACGACGATCGAACGTGAACGACGGCACGCGACTCGTCGGGCAGGACAAAGCGCTCCGTCGCTTCGGGCGGCACGAGGAGCAAGTACTGCTGGACCGCCGCGTCGGAGTCGGGAAGCACGAGCGCGCCGGGATCGTCGTCGTGAAGCGCGCGATGGACGAGCTTCACGACGTCCACGATCGACGAGGTGTCGCCGATGCCCGGCACGCGCTCGATGAAGCGCTCGAGCGCATCGATCCGCCGGAGCATCTCGATGCCGGCGACCGACCGCGGCCCCGACCCGTCGATTGTGACCAGAAAATTGACGCTGCCGCCGAAGTGGCGATCGACGAGATCGGCGGCGAGGCGCTCCGGCGAGCTCGCGGGGAACGCCGTCGTGTAGTTCGAGTCGAGCTCGATCCGCGGGATCGCGACCGCGAATCCGACCACGAGCACCAGCGCGACGGCGAGCATGAGGCGGCGGCGACGAATGCCGAACCCGACGAGATCGTCGAGCACTCGCCGGAGCCATGGCCATTCGGGCGTCGAGCGCACGATGCGGCGGCGCGGCGGGGGGAGGACCGCGAGCAGCGCGACCGCGAGCGTCAGCGCCAGCACGAACAGCGCGGCGATGCCCACCGCCATGAACGCGCCGAAGCTCCGGATCGCCGGAACGCGGTACGCGAGCAGCGAGGCGAACCCGGCGATCGTCGTCAAAGCGCTCACGAACGTCGGCAACGCGACGTGACCGAGAACGCGCGCGAGCGTCTCGCGCGGCGATCGCCCCGGCTCGAGCTCGTCGTAGTACCCCGCGACCACGTGGGTCGCGTACGCGCTGCCGATCGCGAGGAGCAGCGAAGGCAGCGCCATGCCGAGAAAGTCGATCCGTGCGCCGACCGCGCCCATCAGTCCCGCCATCCAGAGAATCCCGAAGCTGACCGTCACGAGCGGCACGGCGACTCCGCGAAGGCTCCGGAACGAGAGCCACAGAACGGTGACGATCACCGCCGCGGCGGCGACGCCGAACACGCCGAGATCGCGCTTGATGGTGCGTGCGGAGGCGACACGCAGCGCCGGCATGCCGACGAGGCGAATTTCTTCGGGGCCGCTTTCGTCGGCGAGGATCGCTTCCAAGCTCTCGACGATCCCGCTCTTGACGAACTCCGCCTCCGGCATCGCCTCGTACTCGACGAGGAGCATCGCCGCCTTGCCGTCACGAGAGACGAACGTTCCGCCGAGCAGCGGATGCTCGCGGACGAGACCGCGCAAACGCTCGATGCCCTCCGGCGTCGCCGGCGTCTCGGGCATCGCGGCACCGAAGGCGACGCTGCCGTCTCCCGCGCTCGTCACCACCTCGAGCGTGGCGAGGCTCCGCACGCGGTCGACGCCGCGGACCTCGCCGATCCGCTCGTCGATCCGGCGAATCTTCTCGAGCGTCGCCGGCTGGAAGACGTCCTCGCCGACGAGAACGACCGCGTCCACGCCTTCGTCACCGAAGAGGTCGCGAACCTCGGCGTAGAAGCGCATCGCGGGGTCGTCCGGCCGAACGAGGCTCTCGGCGGAGCCGTCGATCGTCACGCGCGAGGCGAAGATGGCGGCGGGGATGCTCACCGCGACCGCGAGCGCGATCACCAGCCACGGCGCCCCGGTGACGGCGCGTGCGATCGTGTCGACGACGCGGTTCATCGGTCGGACGACAGGGCGGCCTCGACGCATGTTGCCGCCGCGACGTCGGCCGCGGGCAACAGGCCGGCTTCGCGGAACCAGCCGACGATCGCGGCGACGGTCTCCTCGATCGGCCGGGGCCGATAGCCGAGCTCACGGCTCGCCCGCTCGATCGACACGTGCCGATAGTGGCGGATGCCGCGCACCGCGTACGGCGTGAACATCGTGTCGCCGCCGCTGAGCGCGGCGAACGCCGCGGAGAGTGGCGCGGCCACGCGCGCGAGCGCGAACGGGATCTCGAACCGCGGAGCCGCGACGCCGGTCACCTTGGCGAGCTCTCGCGCCATCTCGCGGAGGCTCCGCCAGTGCCCGCCGAGGATGTAGCGGGCGCCGCGTCGTCCCTGTCGCTCGGCGGCGATCGCGCCGGCGGCGACGTCTCGAGCGTCGACCCAGTTGAAACCGATCGGCGCGGTCGCCGGAAGACGACCCCGGCAGAGAGAAAGAAACAGCGCCCCGGGGCGCGAGGGGCGGAAGTCGTACGGTCCGACGATCGCGGTCGGGCTGACGACGACGGCGTCGAGCCCACGCTCGCAGGCCGCCTCGACCTCGCGCTCCCCCGCGGCCTTCGAGAGGTCATAGGGAGGAACATCGAGCCCGAGGCACGTCGGCTGCGACTCGTCGATCACGGCATCCGCCGGAAACGGCGAGAGCGCCTGGATCGAGCTCACGTGGACGAGGCGCTTGACCCGGCGATCCAGGCACGCCGAGGCGGCGTTCCGCACCCCTTCGACGTTGATCGCGAGGAGCTTCTCCTCCCGGCCGGGCATCAGGGAGACGTAGCCCGCCAGGTGGTAGACGATCTCGACACCGTCGAAGGCCGCGGCCAGCGACGCGGGATCGCGGACGTCGCCCGTCACTCGCTCCACGTCGAGGCCGTCGAGCGTCGGCTCGCGATCGCCGGGCTCGACGACCGCCCGGACGCGGCGCCCCTCGGCGAGCAAGGCGCGGACGAGGTTCCCGCCGAGGTGGCCGGTCGCGCCGGTGACGGCGACGACCCCGGTGCCTCGAGCGTCCCCGATCCCCATGCCCGGGAGGGGCTATCCGCCGCGTAGCGACGCTACCCGAGGGATAGCCCCTCTCCAACGTGAAGGCGTCGGCACGGACTCACGCGGTCGATCTCCTCGTCATCGGCAGTGGGGCGGGTGGGCTCACGGCCGCGCTCGCGGGGCGCGCCGCGGGCCTCGACGTCCTCGTCGTCGAAAAACACTCGCAATACGGCGGCTCGAGCGCGATGAGCGGCGGCGTCGTCTGGGTGCCGAACAACCACTTGATCCCGCAGCACGGGCTCGAGGATTCGGCGGAAGCGGCGTTCGACTATCTGTGTCATTTCGAGAGCGATCCCGTGCGCCGGCGCCGGCTCGAGCGCTACGTTCGCTCGGCGCCCGAGATGGCGCGCTTTCTCGCGGACGGCGGTTGGGTTCCCTGGGTGCTGCTGCCCGACTACCCGGACTACTTCGCGGTCGAGGGCCATCGCCCGGGCGGCCGCACGCTCTGCCCGGCGCCACTCGACGGCCGGCGACTCGGCGCCCGGTTCGCCGAGCTCCGCCCGACCCATCCGCAGATGCGCTCGCTCGGCACGAGCGCGATCATCGAGCGGAGTGACGACGTCACGCTGGTCGGTGGCGCCAGCTTGCGCGGCCGGCTGACCGCGACGTGGCGGCTCCTCCGCTGGGTCGGCCGTTGGCCGGCGCACCTGCGGATGGGACGGGATCCGCTCCTCACGCTCGGCGCGGCGCTCGTCGGGCACCTTCGTCTCGCGCTCGCCTCGCTCGACGTGCCGCTCTGGCTCGGCTGGGGCGCGCGCGAGCTCTTGCGCGACCGCGGTCGCGTCGTCGGCGCCCGACTCGAGCACGCGACCGAGGGCCTCGTCACGGTTCGGGCCAAGCTCGGGGTCGTCCTCGCGGCCGGCGGATTCGAACGGAACGACGCGCTCCGCGCGCGCTTCCTGCCGCAGCCGACGAGCGCTTCGTGGTCGGCCGCGCACGAGGCGAACACCGGCGACGCCCTGCTGATGGCCGAGGCGTGCGGCGCCAAGCTCGACGGGACGGACCAAGCGGTCTGGTGCACGACGACCCTGCCGCACGCGGCGCCGCCCGCGTGGCCGCTGATCGTCGAGCGCTGCGCGCCCGGATGCATCCTCGTCGACCGTCAGGGCCGGCGATTCGTCGACGAGACCGCTCCCTTCAAGGAGCTCGGTGACGCCCTCCTCGCCGACCCGGCGCGGGTGCCTTGCTACCTCGTCTTCGACCGCAATTTCCGCCGCCGGTTCCCCGCCGGTGCCGTCCTCCCGGGGATGGCGGTTCCCGACTGGGCGCTCGGCCGCGAGCTCCGGCGAAGCTACCTCGTCAAGGCCGGGTCGTTCGCCGAGCTCGAAGGCAAGCTCGGCATCCCGAACGGCGCGCTCGGCGACACCGTCACGCGCTACAACGCGATGGTCGCAAGCGGACGCGACGAGGACTTCCATGCCGGGGAGTCGCCCTTCGCGCGCAACTACGGTCTCGCCGATCCCGACGCGGCAAATCCGCTGGAGCCGTTGCGGCGTCCGCCGTACTACGCGCTTCGCGTCTTCCCCGGCGATCTCGGCACGCTCGGCGGTCCCGCGACGGACGAGTTCGGCCAGGTGGTCGACGGGACGGGCTCACCGATCTCGGGCCTCTACGCCGTCGGGAACTGCGCCGCGCCGCTCGTCTCGGAGAGCTACCCGTCCTCGGGCCTGACGCTCGGCGCGGCGATGACCTGGGGCTTCGTCGCGGCGAACCATGCCGCCGGCCGCGAGGCGTGGCGACTCCGCGCCTGAGGGGCACGGAGTAGCGTCGCTACGTCCCGGATAGCCCCTCTCCTTCGAAGGAATGGGATGATGATGGGACTCGAGCTGACGGACACCCCGCTCCTCGCCGGCCGGCAAAGCCTCTACCAGCCGGTCGATGAGCCCGAGACGGAGAACATTCTCGCCGAATACCGCCGATTTCTCGATCGCCGGAACGGCCAGATGGATCTCCGGCGCTTCGCGTTCTCGAAGCGCGAGACCCACATGGCCGAGCTCGGATCCTCGAGCGTTCGGTACGACGGACCGTTCGACGAGGCGCTCTTCCTCCGCCAGTACGACCGCTACGATCCATCGGTCCCGACCGACTGGGTGACGAAGCTGCTCCTTCTCCTCAGCAAGGTGAACGCGGCGGAAGAATACGCGGTCGACGTCATGCGGGAGAGCCGCCGGCGGCGTCACGAGAGCGGCGCTCGACATGCCTTCCTGGAGCAGGTCGCCCTGACGGAGGAGGAGTATCACACGCGCCTCCTCGTCGGCGCCGGGCAGTACTTCGGCGTCGACGTCCAAGAGATGCCGCGGGTTCGCCCGATGCTCCGGATGAAGATCGCCGCCCTCGCGCTAGTCCCGGGTCGCCTCTTCAACTCGGTGATCCTCGCTTCGGAGGGCGTCGCGCTCTACACGGTGAACGCCGTCCTTCAAGCGACGCGCAGGATCCTCAAGGATCATCCCGCCGTCCGCGACGCGATCGAAGAGCGAATCTTCAACGTCATGATCGACGAGATCGGCCACGTGACGTTCAACCGCTACGCATCGGGCTCACTCGGCGTGAGCTTCGCGCGGTCGATCTATCCGCTCGTGAAGCACGGCTTTTCGATCGGCCCCGAGTATCGCGAGATCTGCGCCTACGTCGCCGACGACCTGCCGCCGATCGGCGAGTTCGACCTCGGGCACCTGCCCGAGGAAGTCCGCGCGCACGGGTTCTTCGCATAGGCTGCATGAGAGCGAGCGCGACCAGCGCAGCGATCGCGACGGCGCCCCGCGAGGACGAGGGGCACGACGACTCGATCGTCCAGCCGAGCATCGCCACGGCGGACCGACCCATCCCGTCGAGCTGGTACTGCGTGGCGGAGTCACGCGAGCTCGCGCGCGGTGCGGTGCTCGTTCGCCGGCTCGCCGGCGAAGACGTCGTGCTCTTCCGTGGGGAATCGGGCACGCCGGCAGTAGTCGGCGCCTACTGCCCGCACCTCGGCGCTCATCTCGGTCACGGCGGACGCGTCCAAGCGGAAACCATCGTCTGTCCGTTCCACGCCTTCCGATTCGACGGCGGCGGTGCGTGCGTCGCGACCGGATACGGCGGGAAGACGCCCCCGCGGGCGCGTCTCGCCTCGTGGCGCGTCTGTGAGAGATCCGGATGGGTGCTCGCCTGGCACGGCGTCGGCGGAGCGCCGCCGGCGTGGCACGTGCCGGAGCTCGATCATTCCGGATGGACGAGTATCCGGCGTCGCACGTTCTCGATCGCCGGACATCCGCAAGACCCGGTCGAGAACACCGTCGACTACGGCCATCTCCCGCTGGTTCACGGCTATCGGCAGCCGCGCTTGCGCGAGGAACCGAAGGCCGTCGGTCCGGTCTTCACCGCCGGGCTCGCGTTCTCGCGGCCGCGCGGGCTCGTTCCGGGATCGCCGCCGCTCGAAGTCGAGCTCGACATCGAGGCGCACGGCTTCGGCTGGTCGGTCGTTCGGAGCCGCCTCCCGGCGCTCGACTTCGATCTCCGTCACTACGTGCTCGGCTCGCCGACGTCTCCCGGGAAGATGGACCTGAGAATCGGCCTGCAGGGCCGGTTCGGAGATCGCCGACCGCGCGCGCTCCGCGCGCTTCCCGCGGCGCTGCTCGCGAACGTGGTGCTGCCGTTCGCGATGCGCGGCTATGCCGCGGACCTCCGGCAGGACTTTCCGATCTGGGAGCACAAGCGGTACGTCGAGCGCCCGCCGCTCGCCGCCGGCGACGGACCGATCGGGCTCTTTCGTCGCTGGGCGGCGCAATTCTACGCCGCGGCCGAAATGGGAGGCTCCGCCTAAAAACTTCGTGCATTGACGGTCGAGGGTTGCGCTTGTTTATTGCAAGCATCCCGTGACCGCCATCGTTCGCAAGGAGCGTGAGCTCCGATCGCCCCGCGCCGTTGGTTCGTTCTTCACCGATGGCGAGTGATCCACCCAAGCGCCCACTCGCGGCCTCGCGCAGTCCTTTCTTCGGGCGAGACCGCGAGCTCGAGGAGCTCTCGGCAGCGCTCGATGCCGCGATCGCCGGACGCGGCAGCTTGTTCTTGCTGACCGGCGAGGCGGGCATCGGCAAGACTCGTCTCGTCGATCGCTTCACCGAGACGATCCGTACGCGCGGCGCGGTCTCGTTGTGGGGCCGCTCTTGGGAGGGTGAGGGCGCGCCGCCCTTCTGGTGCTGGATCCAGATCCTCCGCGCTTATCTCCGCGGTCGCGACCGACCCTCGCTGGAAGCGGCGCTGCCGTTCGAAATGGCGGCGGTCTCCAAGATGGTGCCGCCGGCGAGCCAGCTCGGGAGCGTCTCGCCGCCGCCCGGCGCCGATTCCGAGCAGGAGCGTTTCGAGCAATTTCAGGCGATCGTCTCTTTCTTCGCCGAAGCTTCGGCGAGCGAGCCGATCGTCCTCGTCCTCGACGATCTTCACGCGGCCGACCTGCCCTCTCTCTTGCTGCTCCGCTTCATGGCGCGCGCGCTCCGGGACATGCGCCTTCTCGTCGTCGCGGCGGCACGCGAGCCCGCCGCCGGTCTCGGCGCGGAAGCTGCCGCGGTGATGAGCGACCTCGTCCGCGAAGGGACGCACCTGCCGATCTTCGGCCTCGACGAAGCGGCCGTCGCCCGCTTCTTGCCCTCTTCCCCGAGCGCGTCGCCGTCGCCTGCGCTGGTTCGTGAAATTCACGAAGCCACCGACGGCAATCCCTTATTCGTCCAGGAGATCGCGCGGGGCCTCGGGGCGAGCGCTGCCGGCACGCTGAAGAACATTCGGATTCCTCCGGGGCTCCAGGCCGCGCTGCGCCAGCGTCTCGGCCCGCTTTCCCCGAGCACGCACGACGTCCTCTCGATCGCCGCCGTCGTCGGGCGCGAGTTCAGCGTCGGGCTCCTCCAGGAGGTGTCCGAACGGTCCTTCGAACAGATCGTCTCCCCT
>CAWBOU010000062.1:0-107146 GCA_963790365.1 uncultured delta proteobacterium | reverse complement strand
GGACCCGTCGCGTAGGAGGGCGACGAGCCCCCCGGCGGATCGACGGCGCCGACGTGGAACGGACGACCACATGACCGGCACCATGCCGTCGGTGGCGCTGATCAACCCGCCCGATCCCGTCCGGGGCGCCGACCCGGCGGAGCAGGGGCCGCCGCCGCTCGGGCTCTGCTCCATCGCCGCCTACCTGCGGGCGGCCGGCGTGCGCTGCGACCTGTTCGACCTGTGCGCGGTCGGTGGCGGGAGGAGCGGCCTGGACGACCTCGTGCCGACCGGGCTGCTCGACCACGACGTGTTCGGGATCACCGCCTACACGAAGACGATCGGCGCCGCCATCGACGTGGCCCGCTGGGTCAAGGCCCGGCGCCCGGGCGCGACGGTCGTCCTCGGCGGGCCGCACGCCACGCCCTGCGCCACCGAGCTGCTCGTGGCCGAGCCGGCCGTCGACTTCGTGATCCGCAACGACGGCGAGGAGCCGTTCGCGTGCTCGCCGAGGAGCTGGCGTCGGGCGCGCCCGACCTGGGCGCCGTCCCGTCGCTCACCTGGCGGGCCCCGGCACGTCCGCGGCTGGGCGTCAGGAGCAACGCCGGGCTCACGCCGCCCCTGGCCCTCGACGACCTCCCGCCGCCGGCCCGCGACTTCGTGGTCGAGCCCAAGCGCGACACCACCGAGTGGCGCCGAGCCGGGGGGGCCGGCGCCGACGGCGTTCATCTCCACCAGCCGCGGGCGCCCGAAGCGCTGCTCGTTCTGCTCGATCATCGTGATGAACCCGCGGTGGCGGTTCCGGTCGGTGGACAACGTCATCGCCGAGCTGCGCGACCTCGACAGCGGCCGGCCCCTTCGGGCACGTCGGCATCCTCGACGCCAACTTCTTCGTGCACGCCGGCCGGGTGCGGGCCTTCGACGCCGCCATCGCCGCCTGGCGGCCCGAGCTCACCTGGTCGGCCACGGCCACGGCCGACAAGATCCGCGCCAACCCCGACGTGGTCGCCGAGATCGCCCCCCGGTGCGCATTCCTCAGATCGGGATCGACTCGGGGAGCGACTCGGTGCTGGCGAGGATGGGCAAGCGGACGACGGTCGCCGACAACCGCGCCGCGATCGAGCTGCTGCGGGCGAACGGCATCCGGCTCGACCTCGACTTCATCATGTTCGACCCGTGGACGACGGTGCCCGAGCTGGTCGAGAACCTCGAGTTCCTCCGGGACACCGAGCTGCTCGGCTACCTCCCCGCCGACCCGATCTTCAACGCCGTGCGGATCTACCCCGGCACCGAGGTGCACGACCGCTGCGTCGCCGAGCTCGGGCTCCGGGCCACCCACGACATGGACGTGCGGCCCCCGTTCGTCGTGCCGGAGGTCGCGGTGATCCACGGGGCGATCAGCCGGTGGCGGGGCACGTACCTGAAGGAGATCCAGGCCCTGGTGCCCCGCCCTCGCGAACGGGGACGGGACACCGGGCTCGACGACGCAGCGGTCGCGCTCGCTGTCCGTCCGGCTGCGCCACCTCCCGTACCGCCTGGCCGAGGAGCTCCTCGCCGGTGACCCCTCGGGCTTGGCCGGGGCGGACCCGGCGAGGTGATGCGCTCGTCGGCCACCACCAGGCGCACGGCGTCGCTGCTGGCCGAGGCCCGCCGCCTCGCCCAACCGGTGCCGGCGGAGCCGGCGGGGAACGGTGCCGGCGGGGCTGGCGGAGGCCACGGTGCCGGCGGTGCTGGCGTCGTGAGGGTCGTCCGCCCCCGGACCTCGAGGTCGTCGTGGAGCAGACCGTCGTCTACCTCGTGCCCCGGCACGGGCGCCTGGTGCGGCTGAACCGGCGTGGTCGGGAGCGTGGTTGTCGGTCGCCGAGGCCGGTGGCGACGTGGACGAGGCGGCGGCGACGCTGGCGGCGGCCTGGGGCTGGGAGGTCGACGAGGCCCGCCGGTCGGTCACCCGGTTCGTCGGTCAGCTGACCGACCGCGGCCTGCTGGTCGAGGCGGCGGGATGACGGCGACGCCGGTCCTGCTCACCGAACCCCACCGCGTCGCGGACGAGCGCCCGGCCCGGCGGACCCCGCCCAACCCCTCGCACCCGCGGTCGCGCATCCGCTCGGTCAACCCACCCGATCCGACGTCGGCCGACGACTCCCGCCTGACCGTCCCGCTGGGCTGGGCTACCTGGCGAGCGAGGCCCGCCTCCGCGCCGCCACCACGTCGACGTCTACGACCTCGCCGTCGACCTGGACCCCCTCGGCGAGCGACCTCGCGGCGATCGGGCTGCTCGACGGGTACGACGTCCTCGGGCTCACCACCTACACCGAGACCTTCCTCGCCACGATGGCGATCGTCGACACGGTGCTCGTCGTCGCCGTCCACCAGGGTGGTGCTCGGCGGCTACCACGCCTCGATCCTGTGGCGGGAGGTGCTGCGCGACTTCCCCCAGGTCGATGCCGTGATCCGCAACGAGGGTGAGCTGCCGTTCGCGGCGCTGGTCGACGGGTGGGCGAGCGGCGCCGACCGGCCCCGCCGTCCCGGGCGTCGCCTACGACCCCGACGACGCCGGCGCGACGCCCGACGGGCTGCTCGACCAGGACGGCCTGGCCCACCCCGTGGTCGACGTCGTGGCGTCGACGCCCTACCTCCGCTTCACCCAGCCCCGCACCGGGCGCAGCGTCCGCACCATCGCCGTCGTCAGCAGCCGGGGCTGCCCGAGCGGTGCCTCGTTCTGCTCCATCGTGGTGATGAGCCCCCGGTGGCGGGCCCGCTCGGTGCCATCGCTCATGGCCGAGCTGCGCGAGCGCTACGACGACGAGCCGTTCGGGCACGTGTGTTCGAGGACGCCAACCTGTTCGTGCGCAGCCGCCGCACCGTCGAGCTGGCCAGGGCCATCCACGCCCTCGACCCGTCGATCACGTGGTCGGGGACGGCCACGGCCGACCACATCGTCCGCCACGCCGACGTGCTGCCCGAGCTGGCCCGGCTCGGGTGCGCCTTCCTCGAGGTCGGCATCGAGGCCGGCAACGACGCGAGCCTCGACCGGTTCAACAAGTGGACCGACGTCGAGGTCAACGAGCGGGCCCTCACGCTGCCGGCCGCCGAGCACATCGCGCCGGCCTCGACTTCATCATGTTCGAGCCGGAGATGGCCTTCGCCGACCTCGTCGCCAACTACCGGTTCCTCGAGCGCACGCACCTGGTGGGCACGTTCCCGGCGGACTGCGTGTTCTCGGACCTGCGCCTCTACCCCGGCGCGGCCGCCAGGGAGCGGTACGAGGAGCGCCACGGCGTTCGGCTGCCGCCGCACCGCCTCGTGCCGATCGCCTACGACGACCCGGCCGTCGCCGGCGTGCGCCGCCTGCTCCACGAGTACCTGGGTCGCCACGAGCACACCTCGCGGCGGCTGGTCCGCCGGATCCACGCCTGGGCGGACGCACCCGGCCCCCTGTCCGGCGCCGAGGCGGCCGCCCGCCAGCGGGCGTCGGTGCTCGGCATCCGCCTGCGCCACCTGCCGTACCGGTTGCTGGCCGAGGCCCTCGAGCACGCCGACCGGCTCGCCGAGGGGCGACCCTGCACGAGCTCGGCCCGTGCTCGGCATCGCCGAGCACCTCGAGCTCCAGGCGGCGGCCGAGTCGGCCCTCGGCTCGGCCCCCTGACCCGCCGTGGACGCGCTGCTGCTGCCCGACCACGACCTCCAGGCGGAGTGGCTGCCCAGATAGCTGGTGGCGCCGCCGCCCCGTCGTGCTCCGCCGGAGCGATCCCCGGCACCGCCTCCCGGCCGACCCCGCCGCCGCCTTCGCGGGGTGGTGCGTGCCGCCCACGGGGTCGCCCGCCTCTACCGGCTCGTCGGCGAGGGCGACCCCGGCGCCGCCGGCGCAGCCCGCGTCCCGGTCGACGAGCTCCTCGAGCGGGGCGCCGCGCTCCGCCGGAGGGGCCGGCCGGTCACCCAGCTCCTCAACCGGGTCGACGCGGTCGACGCCGACGTGCGCCGGCTCCGCTCGCTCCTCCCCGTCGAGTTGCCGTGGCGGCACGACGACACCGTGGCGACGTGGTCGGACCCGGGGAGCGGGATCGGGTTCCACAGCGGGCACGAGGACGGGTTCGTCGTCCAGCTGGCCGGGGCCCGCGGTGGTCGGTGTGGCCGCCCGAGGCGCTCCCCGACGACCACCACCTCATGATCCTCGGGCGCCCCGCAGCCGGCGACGCGCCGCCGCTGCGCCGCTCCCCCGACCCGCCGCGCCTGGCCGTGGAGCTGCGAACCGGTGACGCGCTGTACGTGCCGGCGCTCTGGCCCCACGAGGGCACCCGATCGGGGACGGCCCATCGCTCAGCCTGTCGATCGTGTGGGCGGGGGTCAAGCGCGGCGCCTCTTCGCCCGCCACCTCGACGAGCGCCGGCTGGCGGCGCTCGGGACGGCCTGGTACCGGCTGCTGCCCGACCTGCCGGCCGGCCGCGTGGACCTCGTCGCCCCGCTCGCCGGTGCGATCGGGCTCGATGCCGACGACGTCCGGGCCGCCGTGGACTCGATGTTCGAGGCGACGTCGCCGTCCGGCGGTGACGACCGTCGCCGGTGCTCGCACCCGACGGGCGCCGGTGGGCGGACGTGCCCGACGCACTGGTCCCGGCGGCGCGGGGTTCCTCGTCGACCGTCCCCGCCGTGCTCGTGGCCGGCGGGAAGGAGGTCGGCCGGGGCTGGGTGCGCCTCGACGCGGGCAGCGGCACGGCGGGACCTGGCGGCGACGACGTGGGCGCCCCGGCTGCGGGCCGACCTGGGTGGCCGCGGCGCGCGTCGAGGCCATGGAGGCGTTCGCCCGGGTTCGTCCGCGGTGGGCGACCGCCGGGGGTCGGGACCGTGGAGACCAGGCCGGCCGACGACGTCGCGGCCGTCGACGACTGGCTCGGGGCGCTGGCACGGTCGGGCTTCACGGAGGTGGCCGTCGGCCACCTGATGAGCAGGGCCCTCCCGCTCGGGGAGGGCGAGATGAGCAGGGCCCTCCCGCTCGGGGAGGGCGAGATGAGCAGGGCCCTCCCGTGCGGGGAGGGCCGAGATACGAGCAGGCGCCCCCCGCTCGGGGAGGGCGAGCCGGCTGCCCCGGTGCTGGGCCGGCCCGTTCGCCCGTCGAGCTCGTCGAGCTGGACCGGCTGGATCCCCCAGCGGACGCCGCGGTGGAGGCGCTGATCGGCGCCGTGCACCGGTCGAGCGCCGACCGCGTGGACAGGCTCGACCGCCGGTCGGGGCGGTGTGGGCCATGAGCGGGACGGGAGAGATAGATTGATTTATTGACTCATCGGCTCATTGATTCAATTAAAGAATGAATAGTTCTTAATGAATCAATGAACCGATGAGTCAATGATTCAATTCCCTTTCATTCTTCAAGGAAGCTGATGAGCGCGGCGTTGACTTCCGCCGGGTACTCCTGCTGCACCCAGTGGCCGGCGCGCGCGAGGCGCACTTCGCGGTAGGGCGCATCGACGAACTCGCCGATGCCGCGCACCGTGTCGGGAATGACGAATTGGTCGCGCTCACCGTAGATGAAGAGTGTGGGGACGCGATCTTAAAACGGCTCGGCCCAGAGCTGTCTCTCTCCTCCGCCGGCGAAGATCGAGAAGAAGTTCGCGCGATAGTAGTTGATCGCGGCGGTCAGCGCGCCGGGCTTGCGCAGGGCCTCCTTGTAGATGGCGATGTCGGTTTCGCTGAAAGTGCCCGGTCGCGTGGCCTTGCGAAACATCGTTTCGAGGCCGGCGAAGTCGTCGCGACTGATCAACCATTCGGGCATCTCCGGGAGTTGGAAGAAGAACATGTACCAGCTCTGGAGGATCTGCCGGAGGCGAGATGTTCTTCTTCCAGACGGCGGCGGGCGGAACCTGAAGCGCGGCGAGCTTCGAGACGTACTCGGGGTGCGCTGCGCGACGGCCCACGCTACGGCGGCGCCCCAGTCGTGGCCGACGACGGCCGCCCGCCGCGCGCCGAGATGTCGGATCAGTCCCGTCACGTCGTCAACCAGCTTCTCGATGCGGTAGTCGGCGACGTCCGGCGGCTTGTCGCTCAGGTTGTAGCCCGCGCAGGTCGGGCGCGACGACGCGGAAGCGCGTGCCGAGCGCCGAGAACTGGTGCCGCCAAGAGTACCAGCACTCCGGGAAGCCGTGCAGCAGCACGACGAGGCGGTCGCCCCCGCCGCTCTCCGCGTAGTGCAGCCGCACGTCGCCGACCTGCGCGTAGCCGTGGCGGAACGACGATTCGACGACTTGAGAGTGAATCGGTCATAACAAAAATTTTCAGCAGCAGGCCGAGTGAGCGCGCCTCGTCGTCGGGCACGTCGATCTCCATGCGCAGCAGCGCGGTCGAGAAGGTTTTGCCCTGCGCGTCGGTCATCAGCGAGAGCGTGCCGCCGCCGCCGAGGGATTCGTGGAGGAGGAAGTTGAGCGCGCCGAGGTTGGGCAGCTCGAAGCGTTCCACGCGCGCCCTTGCAGATGCCGCGAAAGTGTCCCTTGACGCGCTCGGCCGTCACCTCGCGGACGAGCAGCGGATAGAACTCTTCGCGCAGCGCGATGAGGCCGACGTTGGCCGTGTCGCCCTTGTCGCCCGAGCGCGCGTGCGCGAGTTTGACCAGTTGAATTCGCATAATCTCTGGTAACTCTCAGGCCAGCCCTGCCAGCCGCTTTATCTCATACCAGTCCCTCTCGGCGGCGTTGGCCGGGTGGTCGATGAAGAAGTCCAGCTCGTGCGACCCGGCGTAGTGCGGTTCGCCGCCGAGCACTGACGCGTCTTCACCGAATATGAACCACATCCGGCGCAACTCTTCCCTCGTCTGGTTGGCGGCCCGCAACTCTTCGACCGAGTCGCGAACCCAACGCCGGGCGAATTCGTTCGCCAGCTCGACGGTCGGAAAGCCGCTAAACACAAAATCCTTTTCGCGGTCGTAGGTCATGTCGATGATGAGAACCGAGTAGCCCTCAGACATGCTCAAACCGCTTCCTTCGAGCAGGCCGTTTTGCGACAGCCACAGCAAGTAGAATCCCGCGACGACGAGCGAGTGTGTGATCTGCCTTCGGCGATGAGCGAGGAACCGCGCGCGAGCGGAACGAGCCGCACGACGCGTCTGCTCGGTACTCTCGAAGACGGGCGCGCGCTCGAATTCCGCGTCGCGCGCGAGGAAGGTGTGAATCCGGTTGTTCTGAATCGCCGGGTTGGGGTGCAGGCTTCCGAGCGCGATGAACTCGCGCGCCGTGTAGCCCGTCTCTTCCAGCATCTCGCGTGCGGCCGTCTCGCGCGGGCTCTCGCCCGGGTCAACCATCCCGCCCGGAATCTCCAGCGTCAACTCCCCCGTGCCGTGCCTGTACTGCTCGATTAACACTACGTGCCCGTCCGGCGTGACCGGAATGACGTTGATCCAGTCGGGCGCTTCGATGACGTAGAAGTCGTGCGCGCGCCCGTCGCGCGGGTCTTCGCTTATGTCCCGCCGCACGCGGAACACGCGACAGTCGGCCACTGTCTCCGAGCTCTTTTACACGCCACCCACGCGAGCGCAGCCTCGTCTGCAGCTTCGCGTCCAATTCTTTCGCGTCTTCCCTCTCGCTCAAACTTCCTCCACCTCGACGCGCGGCTTCGATCTCCGTCTTCGGGATGAGCGCGGGCCAGTAGGCGACGATCTCCTCGACCTTCGGGCGGCCGCCGGCGAAGCCCGTCACGGCGGGCGGCCCCGTCAGGATGAGCGGCGCAATCTCCTTCGTGAAGCGCTCGACCGCCGCGCGATCCTGCGCCGCGCACGCCGACGCGCAGTTGGACCTCGGGCGCGTCCGCGCGAAGGCTCGCCCGCGAGCGGGCCGTGCGTGGCGTTCGCGCCGACGAACTCCGTGAGGATCTCGTCGAACTTCAGGCCGAGCCGTTCGAGGCGCGCGCGCAGGATTTGGTCGGCGGCGCGCGCCTTCTTGTAGGCGTCGGGCCAAGAGTAGACGAGCGTGCCGACGGCCTTGAAGCCCGCCGAGTAGCTGATCGAGACCTTGTAGAACTCGGTCGCGGGCTTGCCCTTGATGCCGTGGACGCGCACGCGGTCCGTGCCCGCCGTCTTCGAGTCGGATGGAGGTGAAGTCGGCGACGCAGTCGGGCGTGATGTACTCGCGCGGGTCGCCCATCTCGTAGACGAGCTGTTCCTTGACCGAAGGGACGGAGACGCGCCCGCCCGTGCCGTCGTGCTTGGTGACGACGAACGTGCCGTCGGGACGCGCCTCGACGATCGGGAAGCCGACGTTGGCCAGGTCGGGGATCGACTCCCAGTCGAACTGGCAGTTGCCGCCCGAGCACTGCGCGCCGCACTCGATGATGTGGCCGGCGACCGTCCCGGCGGCGAGCCGGTCCCAGTCGTCTCGCTGCCAGCCGAACTCGTGGATCAGCGGCGCGAGCGTCAGCCCCGTGTCGGTCGCGCGGCCCGTGATGACGACGCGCGCGCCTCGCCTCGAGCGCCTCGACCATCGGCCACGCGCCGAGGTAGACGTTCGCGCTCTGAATCGCGTTCGCGCACGGTCGGAGAGCGGCTCGCCCGTGTCCATGTTGCGCAGCTCCACGCCGCGCGCGAGCAGCTCGTCGAGGCGGTCCATGATGTCGTCGCCGGTGACGACGCCGATCTTGAGCTTTCCGCCGAGGCCGAGCTCGCGCGCCACGTCGCGCACGGCCTCGGCGCAGCCCGCGCGGGTTGACGCCGCCGGCGTTGGCCGTGACGCGGATGTCGCGCTCGACGCAAGCGGGCAGGATGTCGCGCATGAGCGGCACGAAGTCGCGCGCGTAGCCCGCGCCGTGGGTCGCGCGCGCGCTGCTTCTGCATGATCGACATCGTGACCTCGGCCAGGTAGTCGAGCATCAGGTAGTCGATGGGGCCCCCCTCGACCTGCCGCACGGGCGCGTCGAGCATGTCGCCCCAGAAGCCCTGCCCGCAGGCGATGCGAATCTTCTCTCTCATTCGACTCCGAATCGCTGCGATTATGAAACGTGAAGTTTGATAAAGAAACACGTTTAGACTCACCGCGGCCGCAAGGCGAAGCAAATTGCGGGCTAAGACGGCGGCCCCGGATGAACGAGTGTGGCGGACTACCGCCGCTTAGAATCCGGCTGCGTCGGTCTCATCCGTTTGATCCGTGGCCTACGGTCTTCGCCCTCAGGCGAACGCGTTGGTGGGCGCCGTTCGTGTCCGCCGCCGCAGCGGAGCCGTCCGCCTCCCCAGCCGAGTCTTGCTGCTCGTGAACCAGCACTTGTTGCGCGCGCCCGGCACGGGCGTGAGCGAGAAGGTTCTCGCCCACTGCGGACGCGCACGGAGAGCCAGCGGCGTGTCTGGTCGCGGTCTCGGTCAGGCCCCGAAGCTCAGCGCCGCGCCCATGTAGCCGCGCGTGGTGATGGCGTAGATGGAGCCCGGTGCGTCATCGAGCCGCTCGGCTCGATGCGTGAAGGTGTTGCCGCGTGATGGTGAGCGTCGCCGGGCCGTTCATCTCGTGGCCGCCCGACTTCCTGACGCGGCCCCCGTATGTGCCCGACAGGTCTTCTTCGTGCCGCCGCCGTGTCCTCCGTCTGGCCGTGCCGGTGTCCTGGGCGCGCTGTGTTCTGCGTGGTCGGCCTCGTCGTGCTGCTGTTCGTGTTCTGCGAATTGCGCCCGTGCCGTTGGCGACGACCACAAGCGAGCGCGGCGACTACCGCCGCCACGAGCAGGAAGGTGATTCCTTGCGTTTCTTCTGTTCATGCTGATTGTCTCCGTCTGCTGTCAGAAAGTCTCGCGACGCGCCGAGATCGGCGCGACGAAGCGAGTGCGGCGCACAGGGCCGCGAAGTTTCCTGGCCCGACTTGCGATGCTCTTCCTGTTCAAGGTGGTTGCGCCGCCTGTCCAAAGTGCCTTCGAACGACACTGTTTCCACAGAGCTACGCCCCACCAAAAGACTTTGCCGCCCGCCGGCGCGCTCAGGCGAGCGAAGGCGGCAGGACGAAGGCGCCGAGGTGCGGCCCGTCGAAGTTGAGGCTGACGCGCAGGGCCAGCTCCAGCGCGTCGCGCGTCTCCTCGGGCGCGATCACCGCGTCGACGAAGCCGCGCGCGGCGGCGTACTGCGCGTCCAGCTGCTGCTCGTAGTCGGCGCGGACGCGCTCCATCTCCGCGCTTCAGCTCCTCGTCCGGCTCCTCGCCCGGCGCGCTTCAGCTTTTCGAGCTGCGGGCCGAAGATCGCCATCACCGCCGACTCGCCCTCCATCACGCCCATGCGGCCGGTGGGCCAGCTGAAGATGAAGTCGGGGTCGAAGCCCTGCCCCGCCATCGCGTAGTAGCCCGCGCCCGAGGCGTGGTTGAGCGTGAGGACGATCTTGGGCACGGTCGCCGTCGCCATCGCCTCGACGAAGCGCGCGCCGGCGCGGATGATGCCGCTAGTGCTCCGCCTCGAGCGCCCGACCATGAAGCCCGACACGTCCTGCACGAACAGCATCGGCGTCCGGTGTCGGTTGCAGGTCTCGATGAAGTACGCCACCTTCTCGGCCGACTCGGTGTAGACGATGCCGCCGAAGCTGCGGGGGCTCGCCCTCGGCGCCGGAACATGCCGCGCGCAGTTGGCGATCACGCCCGACCGGCATTCCGTGCAGCCGCGCGCGTGAGCGCAGATCATCTCGGGGCGCGTAGTCGGCCTGGAACTCGTCCCAGCTGCGCCGCGTCGAGGAGGCAGGCGAGCACCTCGCGCATCTCGTAGGGCTGGCGATGGTCCAGCGGCAGGATGTCGTAGAGCTCGGACGGCTCGCGCCGCGGCGACGGCGGTCCAGTCGTTGCGCCGCCGGCGGGCGGCGCGTGCGGAAGCTCGCGCGACGAGATCGCGGATCCGCTCGAGGCAGGCCTCGTCGTTCGGCGCAGCGGTAGTGCGCCACGCCGCTGATGCTCGATGTGCATCCGCGCGCCTCCGAGCGTCCTCCGCGTCGACGGTCTGCCCCGTGGCTCCCTTGACGAGGTTCGGGCCGCCCAGCCCCATGAAGGACGTTCCCTCGACCATGAGGATGACGTCGGAGAGCGCGGGCAGGTACGCGCCGCCGGCGATGCACGGCCCCATGACGGCCGCGATCTGCGGGATGCTTCAGGTAGCGGCGCATGATCGAGTTGTAGTAGAAGATCCGCGCCGGCCCCGTACTGTCCGGGGAACACGCCGCCCTGGTAGGGAAGATTGACGCCCGCCGAATCGACGAGATAGACGATCGGCACGCGGCGAGCGCATGGCGATCTCCTGCGCGCGGAGGATCTTCGTGATCGTCTCCGGCCACCACGCTCCGGCCTTCACTGTCGCGTCGTTGCGACGACCACGACCACGGGCCGTCCGCCGACGCTCCGTGACCGCCGTGACCACGCCGGCCGCCGGGGCCTGCGCCCTCGTAGCGGTCCTATGCGACGAGCAGGCCGATCTCCTGGAAGCAGGCTGCCGGGATCCCAGAGGAGCTCGATGCGCTCGCGCGCGGTGAGCTTGCCCTGCTCGTGCTGGCGCTCGATCTTGTCTCGCCGCCGCCCTCGCGCAGGCGCGCTTCGAGGGCGCGCAGCTCGGCGGTCAACTGGCGCAGGCGTGTGCGCGTCTCTGTGGATGCCGTCATCGCTTCGGACTTCGTCACAGCAAGATGCCGCAGGCCGGCCCCCGAAAGGAGTGGCCCGCCGCCGGTCTCGAACCTGATTTCAGAGCTTGAAGATGGCTGAAAAATAGCACATGAGCGCGAGGCAAGACAATGCGCTCGCCGGCCGGGGGCGCGCCGGCCGGCGGCGTGCGACCGTTTCAGGCGATGAAGCACAAAGCGCCTCCCGCGCCTTTGCGTGAAATCAAATCTCACGCAAAAGCGCGGGAGGCGCTACAGGAAGAAGGACTGTTAGGAAAAGAGCTTGTCGAGAACTTCGGGCTTGTAGCTCTTCGGCAGGCCCTCGACGATCATCACGCGCTGGCCGCGCCGCTCGACGACGACGACGCCCTCAGCGGTCGTCCACGCGGAGCGCGTCGCGGAGTTGGCGCCCGGCCCTGGCGTCGCCTCGGCGTGTTTGTACCGCCGCTCGGTGCGCTTGACGTAGGCGTTGAAGAACTCCGTCGCGTCCTGCGCCGTGTCCCAGTGGGTGTACTGCGCGAGGAGCACGTCCGACCTGTTCGGCCCCTCGTAGAGGACGTAGTGGTCGCCGCCCCAACCGGCCGCCGCCTTCAGCGACTCCGACTTCGACTTCAGGAACTCGTCGAGGATGAGGTAGTAGCCCCACTCGCCGTTCACGTCGTGGTCGGTGACGCGCCAGCCCTTGCCGAGTTGCCCCGACGCGTCGCGCCAGGCGATGTCGGTGACGGGCGCCTCCTTCGTGAAATACTTCTCCGGGTGGAGAATCTGCTCGGTGGATTTCGGCAGCTCCGCGTAAGCCTGCGAGACGAGCGGCCAGCCGCCGCGCCGGTGCACCTGCGCCGCGAACGTCATGCCGTGCTCGTAGGGGAACATCAGGGTCTCGCGCAGGGCGCGGGGCGCGCGGTCGAGCTGCTCGCTCGACGTGTTGCCCATCGACTTGAAGAGCGCGAGGGCGCGCGCCGGGTTTTTCATGACGTACTGCATCATCAGGACGGTGGCGTCGCCCTCGACGAGCGCCTGCGCGGCCAGCTCGGCGTCGGAGTCGTGCTTGGGCCAGTTCTCGAACAGGCGGAGGTTGAAGTGCTGATCCTGGAGCGCGTGCGTCAGCTCGTGGGCGATGACGGGCTGTAGCCCTTCGAGGTCCACCCAGTCGGCGAGGTAGAACGTCTGCCGCTTGGGGTCGTAGTAGCCGGCGATCTGCTCGGTCAGGACGGCGATGATGAAGGGCCGGAGCTGGAAGTCGGCCGGGGCGAGGCCGAACTTCTTGAGGGCCACCTCGGAGGCGCGCATCTCCTCGGGCGTGGTGCTCTCGTTCAGGTTGGCGATGAGCATCCGCTCGATCTCGGGCCGCGACTGCGCGCCGCTCGCCACCTCGCGCACCACCTTCAGCCCGCGCAGCTCGCTCGTCTCGCGCAAGACCTCGCGCGTCGCCTGCTGGACGGCCGCGCTCTTCGGGTTGACGGCCGCCGCCGGCTTCGCGCCCTGCGCCAGCCCCGCGCGCACCCCGCCGCCCGCGAGCACGGCCCCGGCCAGCAGGAAGGCCAGCGCGAGCGGCGTCGCGGCGCGCCGAATCTTTTTCTTTGACATCCTGAACCTTTCGCTTTTCTCACCTGGCCGACGATGGTGTTCGACCGCTCGCTCACGGTGTGGCTCGGCAAGAAGGAAGTGCGGATTCAGCACCTCGGCCGCGGCCACACCCGCGGCGACACGATCGTCTGGCTGCCCGACCAGAAGATCCTCTACAGCGGCGACCTCGTCGAGTACGGCGCGACGCCGTACGCCGGCGACGCGTACTTCGGCGATTGGCCGCAGACGCTCGAGCGCGTGCGCGCGCTCGGTGCCGAGCGGCTCGTGCCGGGACGGGGTGACGCGCTGCTGTCGCGCGACGCCGCGGAAGCGGCGATCGACGGCACGCGGCAGTTCGTGATCGACGTGCAGAACGAGGTGAAGACGGGCGTCGGTGCGAAGCACGACCTAAAACAAGTGTTCGACGCGACCCACACGCGGCTCACGCCGAAGTACGGCAAGTGGGTGATCTACGAGCACTGCCTGCCGTTCGACGTGAGCCGTTGCTACGACGAGGCGTCTGGCATCGCGGATCCGCGGATCTGGACGGCGGAACGGGACATCGAGATGTGGTCGGCGCTGCAATCGAAGCCGCCGGCGTGACCCCCACCTACTCCACGTCCGGCTTCATCTTCGGTGGGTTCGTTGCGTGGCCGCCGATTGTGGGCCACGCTCGTTGACGCAAGCAAGGAGGTCGTCATGAGCCGCGAAGTCGTGATCGTCTCGGCCGTCCGCTCGGCGATCGGTGCCTTCGGCGGAGCCTTCGCCGAAGTTCCCGCAACCCGTCTTGGAGCCGCCGTGATCGTCGAAGCGATTCGTCGCGCCGGCATCGCCGCCGCCGACGTCGAAGAAGTGCTGATGGGCAACGTCCTCTCCGCCGGGCTCGGCATGAACCCGGCGCGCCAGGCGGCGATCGCGGCGGGCCTGCCCGATCGCGTGCCGGCGACGACGATCAACAAGGTCTGCGGCTCCGGTCTCAAGAGCGTGGCGATGGCCGCCCAAGCGATCATCGCCGGCGACGCGGACGTGATCGTCGCGGGCGGGCTCGAGAGCATGTCCGGCGCTCCGTATCTCTTGCCGAAGGCGCGCACCGGTTACCGCCTCGGCCACGGCGAGGTCCTCGACCACATGATCAAGGACGGCCTCTGGTGTGCGATGACCGATTGCCACATGGGCATCACCGCGGAGAACCTCGCCGTCGACTGCGGGATCTCGCGCGAGCAGCAGGACGACTTCGCTGCGCGGAGCCAGGCGAAGGCGGCGGCGGCGCAGGCGAAGGGTCTCTTCCGCGACGAGATCGTGCCGATCGAGGTGCCGAAAGGGAAGGGCACCGCGAAGGTCGATCAGGACGAGCACCTCCGTCCCGACACGACGGTCGAGACGCTCGCGAAGCTGCGCCCGGCGTTCAAGAAGGACGGCAGCGTCACCGCCGGTACGGCGTCGGGGATCAACGACGGCGCGGCGGCGGTCGTGGTGACGTCGGCGGAGCGTGCGAAGAGCGCGGGGCTCACGCCGTTGGCGCGGATTCGCTCGTATGCGACGGCGGGCGTCGCGCCGCGGATCATGGGCATCGGCCCGGTGCCGGCGACGCGCCGCGCGCTGGAGAAGGCAGGCCTCGCGCTCGAGCAGATCGATCTCATCGAGGCGAACGAGGCGTTCGCGGCGCAGTCGCTCGCGGTCGGCAAGGAGCTCGGCTGGCTCGCCGAGCGCGTGAACGTGAACGGCGGCGCGATCGCGCTCGGCCATCCGATCGGTGCGAGCGGGTGCCGGATCCTCGTCACGCTGCTTCACGAGATGAAGCGGCGGAGCGTGAAGCGCGGCCTCGCCACGCTCTGCATCGGCGGCGGCCAAGGAATCGCGATGATCGTGGAAGCCGCCTAGGCAGAGACGGTCTCCCCCTCACCCGGCCCTTCGGGCCGACCTCTCCCCAAAGGGAGAGGTGGATCCCTTCGCCTCTCCCCGTTGGGGAGAGGCCGCGCGCAGCGCGGGTGAGGGGGAGGCCTAAGCGGTTCCCCAGACGGCGTCGGCCGTCTCCACCACTCGCGCGAGCTTCGCGCGCTGGTCGTCCTCGCCGAGCGGGTTGCCGGCCACCGTGCTCGCGAACCCGCACTGCGGCGTGATCCCGAGGCGCTCGAGTGGCACGACCTTCGCCGCCTCGTCGAGCCGCCGGCGGAGCACGTCGAGCGGCTCGAGCGCCGGCGTCTTCGAGCTGACGAGCCCGAGGATCGCGCGCTTCCCGTTCGAGAGAAACCGGAGCGGCGAGAAGTCACCCGCGCGCGGCGTATCGTACTCGAGGAGGAACGCATCGACGCGCGCGCCCCCGAACAGCGCTTCGGCGACCGCGTCGTATCCGCCGGACGCCATCCAGTGGCCGCGGAGGTTCCCGCGGCAGAGATGCATCGCGACGGTCATGCCCGGCGGTCGCCCCTCGAGGATCCGGTTCACGGCGTCGACGTAGCGGCGAAGGATCGTGTCGGGATCCTCGCCGCGCGCGCGGACCTTCTCGCGAACGCCGTCGTCGCCGAGCATCGCGACGGGCACCTCGTCGAGCTGCACGTAGCGGCAGCCGAGCTTGGCGAGATCGGCGAGCTCCGCCCGATAGATCGCGACGAGGTCGTCGAAGAACGCGTCGAGATCCGGATACGCCTGCCGGTCCGCGCACTCCTGGCCGCGAAAGAAGTGGAGGAAGCTCGGCGCGGGCATCGTGACCTTCGCGGTCTCCTTCGTGAGCGAGCGGACCGTCGAGAATTCCTCGGTGGTGATGCCGCGCGTGCGCGAGATGCGGCGCTCGGCGAAGCACGTGTCCCAGCGGACGACGTCGCCTCGTTGATCCGTGAACTCGAAGAGCGACGGCCGCGGTGCCAGGCCGTCGAGGGCCCAGACGAAGCCGGCCGACCATGCCGTGCGGCGAAACTCGCCGTCCGTGATCGCATGAAGCCCCACCTCCTCCTGGAGGCGGACGGCGTCGCGGATCGCCGCGTCTTGCACCGCGCGAAAGCCCGCGTCGTCGAGCTTCCCCTCCGCGTGGGCGCGGAATGCGTCTTTCAGCGCGCGGGGACGGAGGAGGCTGCCGACGTGATCGGCGCGGAACGGTGGGCTTGCGCTCATACACGGTTGTCGCGCGGCCCGCGCGAGGGCGTCAAATCGGGCGTGTCCCCTCGATTGAGGACGAGAGCCCATCTTGACCGGCCGCGCTGCTTCGACGAGACGAATCCGGCGAGGAGGAAGACTCATGAAGGTTCGCGCCGCCGTCGCCCACGCCGCGGGCAAGCCGCTCACGATCGAGACCGTCGATCTCGAGGGCCCGAAGGCCGGTGAGGTGATGGTCGAGATCAAGGCGACCGGCGTGTGCCACACCGACGAGTTCACGCTCTCCGGTGCGGATCCGGAGGGACTCTTCCCGGCGATCCTCGGTCACGAGGGCGCGGGGATCGTCGTCGAGGTTGGCGCCGGGGGTGACGAGCCTCCGTAAGGGCGACCACGTGATCCCGCTCTACACGCCGGAATGCCGCCAATGTGAGTATTGCCTGTCGCGGAAGACGAACCTCTGCCAGGCGATCCGCGCCACGCAGGGCCAGGGGCTCATGCCGGACGGCACGAGCCGCTTCTCGCTCGGCGGCGCGCGTGTGCTCCACTACATGGGCACGTCGACGTTCTCGAACGTCACGGTGCTGCCCGAGATCGCCGTCGCGAAGATCCGTGAGGACGCGCCGTTCGAGAAGGTCTGCTACATCGGTTGCGGCGTCACGACCGGCATCGGCGCGGTCATCAACACCGCGAAGGTCGAGGCCGGCGCGAACTGCGTCGTTTTCGGGCTCGGCGGCATCGGCTTGAACGTGATTCAGGGCTGCCGCCTCGCCGGCGCGAACATGATCGTCGGCGTCGATCTGAACCCGAAGCGCGAGGCGCTCGCGCGCCGCTTCGGCGTCACGCACTTCGTGAATCCCGCCGAGATCGAGGGCGATCTCGTGCCGTACCTCGTGAGCCTCACGAAGGGCGGCGCGGACTACAGCTTCGAGTGCATCGGCAACGTGAAGGTAATGCGCCAAGCGCTCGAGTGCTGCCACAAGGGCTGGGGCGTCTCGGTCATCATCGGCGTCGCGCCGGCGGGCGTCGAGATCGCGACGCGCCCGTTCCAGCTCGTCACGGGTCGCGTCTGGAAAGGCACCGCGTTCGGCGGCGCGAGGGGCCGCACCGACGTGCCGAAGATCGTCGACTGGTACATGGAGAAGAAGATCGAGATCGATCCGCTGATCACCCACGTGATGCCGCTCGCGGAGATCAACCGCGCGTTCGATCTCATGCACGCCGGCGAATCGATCCGCAGCGTCGTCCGGTACTGAGCGCGGCGCGTCGGGACGCATTGACGTGACTCGATTCGCGTAATATTGAATTGATTCAGTTATGAGCTTGCTCAGAAACCTCGCGACCAAGCTGCCCGCCGGACGGCGGGAACGTCACGAAGCCGCCAAGCTCGAGCGTATCCAGGCCGCCGCCCGCGGGCTCTTCGGCCGAAAGGGCTTCGAAAGGACCTCGGTCAGCGAGATCGCTGCCGCCGCGGACGTCGCCGTCGGCACAATCTTCCTCTACGCGAAGAGCAAGGAGGACCTCCTCGTCATGTGCTTCCGCGACGAGGTCGGTGAGGCGATGACCGAGGGATTTCGCAGCGTGCCCCGCGGACTGGTCCTCGACCAGGTGATGCACGTGTTCGAAGTGATGATCGCGCACAACGTCGAGAACCTGGACCTCGCCCGGGTGTTCACGCGCGAGATCCCGTTCGCAGTCGGGGCGCGACACGGCGTGAAGGAGGTGATGGACGCGTTCCATCGCCGCATGGAGGAGCTGATCGCCGGCGCGCAGGAGCGCGGCGAGATCACCCACGACGTCTCGCCCGCGATGCTCAGCCACACGCTCTGGGCCGTCTACTTCAACTTCCTGCTGCGCTGGTTCGGCAGCGGCCGCCGCTCGCCGGAGACGCTGAAGCCGACGCTCCGCGAGATGCTCGAGGTTCCGCTCGTTGGCCTGCGACTCCGGACCGGCAAGAGGAGGCGTCGATGAACCACGCGACACGTCTCGTCGACGAGATCCGCGACGAGGAGATTCTGGCGTTCTATCGCGATGGAGCGGCGGTCATTCGTGGCGTCGTCGAGGCGCGGTGGATCGAGACGATGCGCCGCGCGGTCGACCGGGTGCTCGAGCGACGAGGGGAATTCTCCTTCGACCACCAAGCGCGAGACCGGCCGGGGCGGTTCCGCGACGATCTGTTCCTCTGGCGCCGGGATCCCGACTTCGACGGCTTCATGCGGAATTCACCGATGGCGGAGCTCGCCGCGAAGGTGCTCGGCTCGCGGACGGTGCGGTTCTTCTACGATCAGCTGCTCGTGAAGGAGCCGGGCACCGAGCAATCCACGCCGTGGCATCAAGATCTGCCGTACTGGCCGCTGCGCGGCTCGCAGATCGTGTCGATCTGGGTGCCATTCGATCGCTCGACGATCGAAAGCGGCGTCGTGCAGTACCTCGCTGGGTCGCACCTCTGGGGAAGGAGCTTCTCGCCCCGACCGTTCGGCGTCGACCCCGATCGAAGGTTCGAGAAGCACGTCGCGGCCGGCGGTCTGGAGCCGGTCCCGGACGTCGAGAGCGATGCGAGCGCGCATCGCATCCTCGCCTGGAACGTGGAGCCAGGCGACGTCATCCTGCATCACCCGCTCACGCTTCACTTCGCGACCGGCAACGGCACGGCATCGCGACGTCGACGAGCGCTGTCGCTTCGCTACGTGGGCGAGGAGACCCGCTGGCATCCCCATCCCGCGAGTTTTCTCGCGTCGCCGGAGTTCGCGTCGCTCCAGCCGCTCGTCGCGCTCCGCGAGGGGCAGGCGCTCGGCGGCGACCTCTTCCCCGCGGTCTGGCCGCGCTGACCTAGGGAAGCTTTGCGAAAGGTTCCGGAAGTCACGGCACCCCCTCAGGGGGTCGGGCGAAAGCCCGGGGGTGAGTACGACTAGATCGCGAACGTCTTCAGTGAGCGAAGGAACAGCCCGAAGAGCTCGTTCTGCGACGAGATGCGGAGCTTCGAATACGCGCGCTTGCGATAAGTGACGACGCTGGACGTCGCGATCTCGAGCCGGAGCGCAATCGCTTCGGAGCTGTAACCGAGCAAGGCGCGGAGGCAAACGTCGCGCTCCCGCGCCGTGAGGCGGTCGAGAGGCGGACCGAGGAGGGAATCGAGCCGGCGGATCTCCTCCTCGGGATCGGATGCGTTTGCCGGGCTGCCGAGCGCGGGCATCGTGTGGTGGTGAAGCGCGATGATCTGCGTGAGCAGCGGCAGCACCTCGCCGAGCCGCGTCGATTCCCCAGCGCGAAACTGGCCGGTCGCGCCGACCCGATAGAAGTTGCAGTAGACGACGCCCTCGGGCTGCCAGGTGATGGTCGACATCTTGTCGACGAGATCGTTCTCGAGAAAGAAGCGCTCGCGGTAGCGCTTCGATAGCGCGTTCGGATCGAAGCCGACGACGCTCACCGCGCCGGCGGGGCCGGCCGAGTGGATGCGCCCGAAGTTCGGATCCTCCGCGTAGTACCCGCTGACGTAGTCCTCGGCGAGCCGAAGCGAGGTTCGTGGATCGAGGCGTCCAGTCGTCAGCAGGTGGCCACGCCCAAGCCGGCGGTGAAACGTGAAGACGGTACAGTGATCGACCGCGACGACGCGGTTGACGGTCTCGAGGAGCGCACCTTCGAACGCCACGGTGCCGACGGCGCCGGAGAGGCTCGTGAGGCTTCCGAGCCACTCGCTGGTTCCCCAGGCAGGCGCGGTCTCGACGTCGAGCGCTCTTCTTCCCTCGGCGCGGCGCACGGCTCTTCGTATCAGGAGGGCCGCGCCGCGGACAGTCTGTCCCCTGCGCGGGGACTGTGCCGGACGGGATGGATCGACTATCGGGAGAGCGTGGAGCAGTCCTACGACGTGGTCACGGTCGGCGGCGGGATCGGCGGCGCCGCGCTCGCCAAGGTGGTGGCTGACGCCGGGCGGCGTGTTCTCGTCGTCGAGCGCACGTCGGAGTCTCGCGACCGCGTTCGCGGCGAGGCACTCGTCCCCTGGGGATGCGTCGAAGCGGAGCGGGTCGGGCTCTTCGGCCTTCTCGAGCCGCTCGCGAATCGGCTCGCATCGTGGACGTTTCACGTAGGCGGACGGCCAGCGCTTTGCCGCAACATGCCGGAGGCGAGCGGCACCGGACATGGCGTGCTCTGCTTCTATCATCCGCACATGCAGGAAGTGGTGCTCGAGGCGGCGCGTGCGGCGGGGGCGGACGTCGTCCGCGGAGCGCGTGTCACGGCCGTGTCGCCGGGGCACCCCGCGCGCGTCACCGTCCTGCACGAAGGGAGCGAGCGCGTGGTCGAGGCCGCGCTCGTCGTCGGCTGTGACGGTCGCGAGTCGCCGATGAGGAAGTGGGCCGGCTTCGCGACCGAGCGCGAACGCCCGCGCCGGCTCTTCGGGGGAGTCTTCTTCGAGAACGTCGCGGCGCCGACGGACGCGATCTCCACGTGGCTCGACTTCGAGCGCGGCTTGATCGGCTATCTGTTCCCTCAGCCTTCCGCTTGCGCGCGGACGTATGTAGGCTCGCCAGCCGACGGCGAGGTCGGCCGGCTGCAAGGCGAGAAGGACGTCGCGCGCTTCGTCGACACGATCGTCCAGATCGGCGCGCCAGAAGCGTGGATTCGCGGCGTCGAGGCGAATGGACCGCTCGCGACGTTCGACGCCACCGACGAATGGGTGCCGCATCCTTACGGGGACGGCGTGGCCCTCATCGGAGACGCCGCTGCAACGCGCGATCCGACCTGGGGACAGGGCATGGCGCTCACGCTCCGTGACGCGCGGGTTCTCGGCGAAGCGCTCGCCGCAAACGCCGACGTGGACCGAGCCGGCCATGAGTATGCCGTCGCGCACGACGAGCATTCCACACGCGTGCGACTCGCCGACGGTTGGTTCACGGATCTTTTCCTCCAAGTCGGCGCAGAGGCCGATGCGAGGCGCGCCCGCGCGCTGCCGGCCGTTCTTCGAGACGAGAGTCGCATCGTCGAGACGCCGCTCGCCGGTCCCGATTGGATCCCGACGGAAGCGGCGCGTCGCAGGTTCTTCGCCGAGGACTGACTCGAAGTGGTACTCTCCCGCCCATGAAGAGCTGGATCCCGTTTCCGAGAGTCGAGGGCACGGCGTCGCGGCAAGCGCACGCCGACATGCCGGACGGCACCTACGAGCGCGAGATCAGCAAAGACGGCTTCTTCGGTCCCGCGACGCAGTTTCATCACCGGCACCCGCCGACCGGTTGGACGTCGTGGGAGGGGCCGCTCCGGCCGCGCGCGTTCGACCTCGTGCGCGCCGACGGCGCGGGCTCGATGCCGTGGGACGCGGCGGACGTCGTCGCGAACGCGTCGGTTCGCGTGCGCTACTGGCGCGCTTCGGGCGCGATGCCGGATCTCGCGCGGAACGGCGACGGTGACGAGCTCCTCTTCGTGCACGAAGGGCAGGGCGACCTCTTCTGCGATTACGGGCATCTCTCGTTCCGCGACGGCGACTACGTGCTCCTGCCGCGCGGGACAATGTGGCGGATCGAGTGCCGCGAGGCGGCGTCGCTGCTCCTCGTCGAGGCGACGAGCCAGAGCTATCGCTTTCCCGAGCGGGGTCTCGCCGGCCAACACGCGATCTTCGACCCGGCGATCCTCGACACGCCGCGGATCGACGACGCGTTTCGCGCGCAGCAAGGCGAGCGAGAGTGGAAGGTCGTGATTCGCCGCCGCGGCGCACTTTCGACGGTGACGTATCCGTTCAACCCGCTCGACGCCGTCGGCTGGCACGGCTCGCTCGCGCCGGTGCGCCTCAACTGGCGCGACATCCGGCCGATCATGAGCCACCGCGTACACCTGCCGCCGTCCGCGCACACGACGTTCGTCGCCGACCGCTTCGTCGTCTGCACGTTCGTGCCGCGGCCGATGGAAAGCGACCCCGGCGCGCTCAAAGTGCCGTTCTTCCACAACAACGACGACTACGATGAGCTGATCTTCTATCACCGCGGCGAGTTCTTCAGCCGCGACAACATCCATCCGGGCATGATGACGCTGCACCCGTGCGGATTCACGCACGGCCCGCATCCGAAGGCGTTCGCGGCCGGTGCGAAACACGCGAAGAAGGAGACGGACGAAGTCGCGGTGATGATCGATGCGCGCGACGCGCTTGACGTCGCGCCGGCGGCGGCCGCCGTCGAGTGGGCGGGCTACGTCGATTCCTGGAAGACGAAATGAAGCTCGGCTCACTGCGGCGCGGCGGCCGTGACGGCACGCTCGTGGTCGTCTCGCGTGATCTGTCGCGCGCCGTCGTCGTGCCGGAGGTCGCGCCGACGCTCCAGGCGGCGCTCGACGACTGGGCGGCCGTTGCGCCTCGACTGAGCGAAATCGCGGATCGCCTCGAGCGCGGTGGGACTGCCGCGCCGTTCCCGCTCGACGTCGCGGACCTTTCCGCGCCGCTGCCGCGCGCGTTCCAGTTCGCCGACGGCAGCGCCTACCTCAATCACATGGAGCTCGTGCGGCGCGCGCGCGGTGCGGAGATGCCGGAGAGCTTTCGTACCGATCCGCTGATGTACCAGGCCGTCTCCGATCATTTCCTCGCACCGAGCGAGCCGATCCCGCTGGCGGACGAGGCTCACGGCTGCGACTACGAAGCCGAAGTCGCCGTGATCGTCGGCGACGTCGCGATGGGGACGGCACCGTCCCATGCCGGCGAGGACATCCTCCTCTTCCTTCTCGTGAACGACGTCTCGCTCCGGAATCTGATCCCCCCCGAGCTCGCCAAGGGCTTCGGGTTCTTCCACGGCAAGCCGCCGAGCAGCCTTTCCCCGGTGGTCGCGACGGTCGACGAGCTCGCGAGCTCCTGGGACGGCGCGCGGGTTCACTTGCCGCTCCGCTCGTGGGTGAACGGGGAGCGGATGGGTGATCCGGACGCGGGCGCCGACATGCAGTTCGGCTTTCCCGAGCTCATCGCGCATGCCGCGCGCACGCGTGCGTTGCGCGCGGGGACGATCGTCGGCAGCGGCACGGTCTCGAACCGCGATCGCGCGCGCGGCGTCTCGTGCCTCGCCGAGCGGCGGATGATCGAGACGATCGAGACCGGTGCGCCGAAGACTCCGTTCCTTCGTTTCGGCGATCGGGTGCGGATCGAGATGCTCGACGCGGCGGGCCGCTCGATCTTCGGCGCGATCGATCAGCGGGTGGAGCGCGCGCTTTCCTGAATCGTCTTCATGGGCACGCACGAGATCCCCGTCTACGCGTACCGGCGCCCGCCGGAGCTCGATCACACGGAAGCGCGGCGCGTTCCGGTCGTCGTCGCGGGCGGCGGACCCGTCGGCCTCGCGGCCGCGATCGACCTCGTCCTGCAGGGGATTCACGTCGTGCTCCTCGAGGAGGACGACACGCTCTCGAGCGGCTCGAAGGCGATCTGCTGGTCGAAACGGACGCTCGAGATCTTCGATCGGCTCGGCTGCGCCGCGCCGATCGTCGAGCGCGGGATCACCTGGAACCGCGGCAAGGTCTTCTTCCGCGATCGGCAGGTCTTCCAGTTCGATCTCCAGCCCGAGCCCGGCCACCGGTTTCCCGCGTTCGTGAATCTGCAGCAGTACCTCGTCGAGCAGGTGCTCGTGGAGCGTGCCGAGCAGCTCGACGGCGTCGAGCTCCGCTGGAGGAACCGCGTCCTCGCGGTCGCGGCGGGCGATGACGGCGTCACGCTCGAGATCGGGACGCCCGACGGCCGCTATCGCCTCGCGTGCGATTACCTCGTCGCCGCGGACGGCGTGCGCAGCCACGTGCGGCGTGCGCTCGGGCTCGATTTCAAGGGGCAGGTCTTCAACGACCAATTCCTGATCGCCGACGTGTCGATGAAGGCCGAGTTCCCGACGGAACGATGGTTCTGGTTCGATCCGCCGTTCCACGGCGGGCATTCCGCGCTCCTCCATCGCCAGGCGGATGACGTGTGGCGGATCGATCTTCAGCTCGGCGCCGATGCGGATCCGGAAGAGGAGCGGCGGCCCGAGCGTGTCGTGCCGCGCATCCGGCAGATGCTCGGCGAGAGCGCGCGGTTCGAGCTCGAATGGGTCAGCGTCTACACGTTCCAATGCCGCCGCCTCGACCGCTTTCGGCACGGCCGGGTGATCTTCGTCGGCGATTCCGCGCATCAGGTGTCGCCGTTCGGCGCGCGGGGCGGCAACGGCGGCATTCAGGACTCGGACAACCTCGCGTGGAAGCTCGCGCTCGTGATCCGCGGGCTCGCGCCGGAGTCGCTGCTCGACAGCTACGATGCCGAGCGTATTCCGGCAGCGGACGAGAACATCCTCGCTTCGACGCGCGCGACCGACTTCATCACGCCGAAGAGCGCCGCGAGCCGCGCGCTTCGCGACGCCGTGCTCGAGCTCGCCGAGACGTGCCCGTTCGCGCGGCGGATGGTGAACAGCGGGCGGCTCTCGGTGCCGGCCGTGCTTCATGGCTCACCTTTATCCACGCCGGACGAAGATCGCTTCGAGGGCGCCATGGTCCCCGGAGCGCCGGCGCTCGATGCGCCGCTCGCGGATCGGCGCTGGCTGCTCGGTTCGCTGCAGTCGGGCTTCACGTTGCTGCACTTCCCCGCGGCGGGCGGCGCGCCGATCGCGGATCCGCCGGCGAAGGCGGTCGCGGTTCCCGGAGACGAGGCCAGCGCGCTCGCGCGCGAGCGTTACGATGCCGCGGCGGGCGCGGTCTATTTGATGCGACCGGATCAGCACGTCGCCGCACGATGGCGGCGTTGGGATGCGACGCGCGTGCGGGCGGCCCTCGCGCGCGCGATGGGAGGCGTGGAATGAGCGGGTGCTTGAAAACCGACCTCGGCCTCGACGCTCCGGACGATGTCTACCAGGCGCTCGTCGAGCTCCATCGCGGTCTCGACGATGCGCAGGCACGGCTCGTCGACGCGAAGCTCATCCTCCTCCTTGCGAATCACGTCGGCGATCGGCGGATCCTCGAGGAAGCGATCGCCAAGGCGCGCGAGCAGCTCCCCGCGCCGTCTCCCCCGAATCGGGGATAGCGTCCTCCTTCCTTCGAGGGTGAGCTCGTCCCCATCGTGAGGGTACCCCGTCTGCCTCGGGGAACCGTCCCGCCTCCATCCTACGGTCGATTGTCGTCCGGGGAGGTTCGGAGCGAGAACCGGCCCACTCGAGGGACAGACCCGTCCGCGATGGGCGCGGCGGTGCGAGCAAGAGAGGGGGACATCGAATGCGATTCGAGCGCGTGATCGCCGGCTTCGCGTTGGTGCTCGCGACGGCCGCTCCGTCGTTCGCGGAGCTCCCGACGCCGGGAACCACCGTCACGAAGGACAACATGGAGAAGTACAAGGAAGCGTTGACGCCGACGCTCGAGTACTTCGTCCGCCACGGCATGGAGATCCCGGTCGTCGAGTATCGGAAGTACGAGTGGCCGCCGAAGTACAAGGAGGCGACGGAGAAGTTCTCCGGCCAGGTGACGCTCTCGGCCGACGGCCGTGACATGCAGAACTACGTCGCCGGCGCGCCGTTCCCGAACATCGACCCCAACGACGCGCAGGCCGGCACGAAGTGGATGTGGAACCACGAGCAGAAGACGACCTACACGGACAACGTCGGCTGCGGGTGGAACCTCGAGCTCGTCAACGCCAAGGGCGAGCGCGAGCGCTTTTTCGGCTCGAACTTCTGGCGCCGCATGCAATGGCGCGGTCGGCTCCACATGGACCCGAAGCCGGCGGTCACGCACGACCCGGCGATGGGCTACTCGGAGCAGTGGGGGCCGCTTCACGACCCGAACGATCTTCGGGGCGCCGGCGTGCTGAACTTCCGCTACCAGTCGCCCGACGTTCCGGACGACAGCTACATGTACCTGCCCGAGCTCCGGAAGGTCCGCCGTCTCTCCATGGCGAACCGCTCGGACGCGTTCTGGGGCACGGACATCGACATCGATTCGGTCTGGGTCTGGAACTCGAAGCTCTCGTTCTGGACGTTCAAGTACCTCGGCGAGAAGAAGATCCTCTCGACGTGGCACAGCGGCGGTTACGCCCAGCGTGAGGCGTGGTGCGCCCAGCCAGATGGGCAGAGCGGCATCAAGTCCTTCATCTGGTGCCTCCCGCACGAGCTCCGCGACACGATCATCGTCGAGGGGAGCCCGACGGGCTTCAATCAGTACGCGTTCTCGAAACGCATCCTCTACATCGACAAAGAGTCGCTGATGGCGCTGACGAACGAGTCCTACGATCACGGCGGGCAGCTCTGGCGCTCCTGGCACCAGGCCGCCGACGTCGGCAAGACCCCGAACAGCATCGAGAAGGCGGCCGACGGCTCCATGAAGGTCGTGAAGAGCGGGACGTCCGAGCAGCACGAGTACGGCTGGGAACAGATTTATTCGACGCACGGCAGCGTGGTCGACTTCCAGCTCAACCACACGTCGAAATGGGACTGCCCGGACGGATACCTCTACCCGAACGTGGGAGTGAAGCACTGGTACTTCAACCTGCCGAAGGAATGGAACACGCCCGATAACTTCACGATCAATTACCTGATCAAGAGCGCCGGCTTCTGAAGCCCCCAAGCCGGTTCGCTCCCCTCGAAAGAGGGATCCCGGTACCGAAAGAGTCAGGCGGTTTCCTTTACAGCCGAGCGGCGGTTTGTCATGGGGCCGGCATCTCCGCTCACCTCACGAGGCAGTATCTCGCATCGTGGTGTCCTTTGGAGCTTCCGGTGGGCGGGGGGCGGAGCGGGTTCGCACAACAAGGAGGAGGGGACAGCCATGAGAAGAGGCTCGAGGAGTCTCGCCGCATGGGTCGTGAGTGGTGCTCTGCTGCTTGCCGTCGCGCCGGCAGAGGCGATCTACGAGACGGAGCAGTTCAAGGTGCAAGGCGACGTCTCGGTCCAGTCGACGATCCAGCACGACGGTACGAGCGATTTCGACTACGTGCAGCAACGTCAGGAGCTGCAGCTCGGCGGCATCTACCGGATCATCCCGTCGAAGAGCGACGGGTTCTTCCGGAAGATCGATTTCAGCTTGCTCTGGCGCGGCCGCTACGACGCGATCTTCGACATCCGCGATCGCTACAAAGACCGCGGCTACGATCGCGAGGACTTCCGCTTCCCGGAAGGCAATCATCCGCGCGAGGCGTACTTCGACATCGAGTTCAACGGCGCGCTGCAGCCGCTCTCGTTCCGGCTCGGGCGGCAGCAGATCGTATGGGGCGAGGCGGATTTCTTCCGCTCGCTCGACGTCATCAACCCGCTCCGGCTCGACCAGATGGGCCTCGTCGGCGACGACCTCGACAAGTACCGCGAGCCGCTCTGGATCGCGAAGGCGCTCTGGCACATCGGCGAAGGACTGCCGTTCGTTCACAGCGTCGACGTCGAGGCCTTCTATTCACCCGACGGCCGGCCGCTCACGAACAAGCTGATCCTCGGCAACGGCTGGCGGGTGTTCGACGGCCTCCACTGCGGCGCCGGCAATCGGATCGATTGCAAGCGGCCGCACGACATCCCCTTCGCGCGCCGCCGTCATCCGTGGGAGATCGAAGCGGTCGGGCCGGAGTACGCGACGGCACCCGACCAGGGCGACACGAACCTCGACGGGCTCGTCGGCGGTCTGCTCAGCGATCTCGGGATCATCCAGGGACCCGCGGGCGGTGCCGTCTCCGATCGCGCCGACTTCATCTATCTCGGCAACCAGAAGTACGGCGATCGCGTGAACCTGTCGGAGGACGGTTGGCACGAGATCGACCCGATGAACCGCAGCATGGCGGGCATCCGCTTCATGGGCCAGACCTCGAGCGGCGGTCTCTACTTCACCCTCAACTACATCTGGAAGCGCGCCGAAATCCCGGCGCCCGGCATCGGCTGGGACACGCTGTTCGCGCCGTCGAGCCTCGCGGTCACCGATGTTCCGCCGACGATCGACAACGTGCCCATCGATCCCGACGTCCTTCTCGAGACCGGCGCAAACTTCACGCAGACGATGCTCGGCGTGCGGAACGCCGAGGGCCTCACCCCGAACCAGGTCGCGCTCGCGGACTGCATCAACAATAGCACGCCGAAGCTGATCGTCGGGCCGGTGACGAATCCGGACGCCGGCGCTCCGCTCGGTCGGAGCGCGTACGGCTATCCCTTCCCGAGTGCCTCGCTCGGACAGGCGTGCGTACCGATCCCGCTCCACTACCCTCACACGCACATCATCGGCGGCACGCTCACGTACAACGACTACGAGTACACCGGCTTCATCTGGCGCATGGAGCAGTCGCTTTCGACGAAGGAGCCACGCGCGCTCTATCCGGCGCTCGCGGGTACGCGCGCGGGGCAATTCCCGAACCAGCGCGACTTCGACACGGGTGGTTGGACGAAGACGCAGGTCTGGCGGAGCATGATCGGCTTCGACTACCTGAAAGCCCCGTTCCAGCACCGCGCGCTGCCGCGCTGGCTCTACAACGTCAAGCTCGCGCGCAGTCTCTTGACCGACCAGTGGTTCTTCACATTCCAGTTCTTCCACGAGTACTGGGCGCACGTGGAGAGCCAGCTCGGCCAGAACTTCTCGATCACGAACCGCCACCAACACTTCAACCCGATCCTCACGTGGATCATGACCGGGTTCTTCATGAACGATAAGCTGCGCCCGACCCTCGCGTTCGCCTACGAGACGAACACGCAGTTCCCGGTGGCCTGGCTGCAGGCGCAGTACTTCCTCAACGAGGAGATCCAGATCCGGCTCGGTAGCGTGCTCTACCTCGGCAGCATGCGCGACGAGAACTTCCTCCTCCTCAACAAGTACGCGGACCGCGACACGACGTATCTGCGGTTCACCTACTTCTTCCTCTAGAATCATCCATGCGGCCGGCGCTCCGCTGCGGGGCGCCGGCCGCCGTCATTTCGGGGGGGCGGCGTGAGCCGATGAGCGAGATCACCGTTTTCCTCGTCGACGACCACACCGTCGTGCGCCAAGCGGTGAGGGTGATGCTCGAGGCCGAGGCCGACATGCGCATCGTCGGCGAGGCGGGCGACGGCAAGGCAGCCATCGAAGAGGTGCGCCGCTTGAAGCCGCTGATCGCGATCGTCGACCTCGCGATGCCCGGCCTGCCCGGCCTCGCGGCGCTGCCGGAGATCCGCCGCGTGTCGCCGCAGACGCACGTGATCGTGTTCACCATGCACAAGAACCCGGCCTACGTGTACGAGGCGATGCACGCGGGCGCGCGCGGCTACGTGTTGAAGAGCGCCTCGAAGGAAGAGCTGATCGGTGCGGTTCGCGCGGTCGCGGGCGGCGGCGGCTTCCTGCAGCCCGAGGTCGCGGGCCCGATTCTCCGCCGGCTCGCCTCGGACGCGAAGGTGGATGCGCAGCGCGCGAACCTGACGCTCCGCGAGATCCAGATCCTCGAGTACGTCTCGGAGGGGCAGAGCAATCGCGAGATCGGCAAGCGGCTCTCGATCTCGGAGGAGACCGTGAAGAGCCACTTGAAGCACCTCTACGAGAAGCTCGGTGCTTCCGACCGCGCGCAGGCGGTCGCGATCGCGCTGCGTCAGAAGCTGATCGAGTAGGCGGGCGACGCGGGTCGCGAGCGTTCGCCGCTCGTGGTAGGACGCCATCATGGACGGGGTTCACGATCTCGGCGGCGTGCAGGGGTTCGGCAAGCTCGAGCGCGAGAAGAACGAGCCCATCTTCCACTCGGACTGGGAGCGGCGCGTCTTCGGCATGATGATGACCGGCATGGCGCGCGGCCTCTGCAACTTGGACCAGGCAAGGCACGCGATCGAGCGCATGGATCCGGCGCGCTATCTCGCGACGAGCTACTACGAGCACTGGCTCGCGGGGATCGAGCGCGTGCTTCTCGAGAAGGGCATCGTCCAACCGGGAGAGATCGACGCGCGCGTCGCGAAGGCTCCCGCCAGCCAGGCCGCGGTTCCACGCGCGGAGGACCCGCAGTTCGCCGCCGCCCTCGTCCAGGGCGTCGGCGTCGGCTTCCCCGCGACGCGAGATCCGGCCGGCTCCCCGCGCTTCCAGCCGGGCGACCGCGTGCGCGTCCGCCGCATGAGCACGACGGGACACACGCGGTGCCCGCGCTACGTGCGCGGCCTCGAAGGCACGATCGAGATCTCCCACGGCACGCACGTGCTCCCGGACGCGAGCGCGCACGGCCGTCCCGATGCGGAGCCCCTCTACAACGTGCGCTTCGCCGCGAGCGAGGTGTGGGGCGGCGAGGCAAAAGGCGAGGTTCGTGTCGACCTCTGGGAGAGCTACCTCGAGCCCACGCGGAAGCGGAAGGCACGGCGATGAGCGATCACGATCACGACCATGACCATGATCATGATCACGGAGGCGAAGGGCATCATCCGGCGCCGCCGACCGATGTCGCCGCGCGGACGCGGGCGATCGAGACGCTCCTCGTCGAGAAGGGGCTCCTCGCGAGCGACGCGGTCGACCGCATCGTCGAGCTCTACGAGAAGGACATCGGGCCGTTGAACGGCGCGCGCGTCGTCGCGCGCGCGTGGGTGGATCCGGAATTCCGCGAACGGCTGCTCGCCGACGGCACCGCGGCGATGCGCGAGCTCGGTTTCGGCGGCCTGCAGGGCGAGCACATGGTGGTCGTCGAGAACAAACCGGACGTCCACAACCTCGTCGTCTGCACGCTGTGCTCTTGTTACCCGTGGCCGGTGTTGGGCTTGCCGCCGACCTGGTTCAAGAGCTCCGCCTATCGAGCCCGCGCGGTGCGAGAGCCGCGCTCGATCATGGCCGAGTTCGGTCTCGAGCTCGGAGCCGACGTCGACGTCCGTGTCTGGGACTCGAGCGCGGAGATCCGCTACTTCGTGCTCCCCGAGCGCCCGGCGGGCACGGAGGGAATGGGCGAGGACGAGCTCGCCAAGCTCGTCACGCGCGACTGCATGATCGGCGTCACCAAGCCGCAGTCGCCGCGGTGAGCGCAAAGGTCGACCCCTCGATCACCCGCATGGGCGGGGAGGTCGCGCTGCCGCGGAAGAACGGAGAGCTCGTGTTCGCCGATCCGTGGCAAAGCCGCGCGTTCGGCATTGCGGTCGCGCTTCACGGCAAGGGCGCGTTCCCCTGGGCGGAGTTCCAGCAGCGCCTGATCGACGCGGTCGGCGCCGCGCCGGGCGACCCGGACGCGGACCAGACGGAGACGTACTATCGCCAGTGGCTCGCCGCGCTCGAGCGTCTCGTCGTCGAGCACGGTCTCGTCACGCCGGCCGAGCTCGCCAGCCGCAAAGCCGCGATCGAACGCGACGGGAATCTAGTCCTCACCCCCCGGGCTTCGCCCGACCCCCTGAGGGGGTCAGTAGCGCGCGATTACCTTCTCGGCGAAGTCCTTGTAGACCTTCCGCGCGTACGCCATCGGCGGCAGCAGCGTCACCTCGCGGAGACCGGCGCGCTCCGCGGTCCGCAATCGGTCGATGATCTCGTCGGGCGTGCCGACGAAGCAGACGCCCTGGATTCCCGCCTTCGTCACGAACCGCCGCTCGTCAGGCACGAGGAACGTGCAGTGGCCGGTGTGGATCTGCTGGAACCGCTTCTCGGGCGGCGTATGCATGCGGTCGACGTAGGCGCAGTACTCCTCGAAAACGCCACGGAAATACGGTGGCACGACCTCCTCGCTCTTCGTCTGCAGGAAAAGCTCGTAGACGAAGTGGAGCGCGGCCGTGACCTGCGAGCCGCACTCGTCGATCACGCGCTCGGAGTCGGGACGCTCGCCCGGCTCGAGGACGACCGCCGTCGCGAGGCACGCGGTGTGGAAGTCCTCGGGCAGCGTGCGGCCGATCTTCGCGGCACCGGCGCGCACGAGCTCGAGCTGGCTCGCGAGCATCGCCGGGTTGTCGTTGTTGATGGACATCAGGCCGTCGCCGAAGGCGCCGACGGCGCGAAGCGCGAGCGGACCGTTTGCCGCGACGTAGATCGGAATCGGGTCGCGGAGATTGATGAAGCCGTGCTCGAGGTGGAGGAAGCGGATCGCGCGCGTGACGCCGCCCGAGCGTGTACTCGACCTCCCCGCCCTGCAGGAGCGTCCGAACGACGCGCAGGTATTCGCGGAATTCCTTTACGGGCATCGGATCCATGCCCATCACGCGCATCGCGGTGTGGCCGGTACCGATGCCGAGGAAGGCGCGTCCGGGCGCGAGCTGCTGGATCGAGGCGATCGAGTGAGCCGTGACCGGCGCGATCCGCGTGCCCGGGATCGCGACGCCGGTGCCGAGGTGGATCCGCTTCGTGTTCTGGGCGGCGAGCGCGAGCACCGCGTAGCAGTCGGACCAGATCATCTGCGAGTCCGGCACCCAGGCGCGGTGGTAGCCGAGCGATTCCGCGTACGGGATGATCTGCCAGTCGTCGATCTTCGTCGCGATGATGACGCCGAATTCCATCTCGTCAGTCCTTTCCGCCGAGAAGGCGGGCCACGGTTCGCCGATAGATGTCACGTGCCCGCGAAAGCTCGAGATCGTCGACGAAGTAGCTCGTGCTCAAGAGGCCGGCGAGCAGCCCGTAGGTCGCTTCTGCCGCGTCGCGGGCCGAGAGACCCGTCGTCCGCTTCACCTTGCGAAACACGGTGGTCAGGCGCTCGCGAACGTCCGCGTCGAACTCGCCCTTTGTCTGTCGCAGGCGGACGTAGTGGGTCGAGAGACCCCAGAACTGGAGCATCGTCGCCTGCTCGGTTCGCGAGAACGCACGGCCGCCGAAGAAGTACTCGCCGAGCGCTTCGAGCGCCTCGGCCGGCGCGTCCCAGGGCAGGTTCGCGACGTCGTCGCGCATGTTGCGCGTGGCGACGGCGAACAGGTCCTCGAGCACCGCGTCCTTGCTCGGGTAGTAGTAGAGGAGATGGCTCGCGGAAATCCCGGCAGCCACGGCGACGTCGGCCAGGCTCGTCGCGGCGTAGCCCTTGTCGCGGATGCACTCGAAGAGCGCGTAGCGAATGGCACCGCGGCGGTCACGGTCCGTTGGAGAGAGCGATCGTTGCAAGCGTCCGCGGGGCATGGTAGCCGTTTGAATACTATTCAAATTTTCGGAAGGAACGCAACCGGAGGGAACGGACCATGAAGGTCGGCGCCGCCATCATCTTCCAGAACCCGCTCGATGCGCGAACGGACTACGACGTCTACAAGGACGACCTTCGTCTCGGGGAGCAAGTCGAGCCGCTCGGCTTCGATTCGATCTGGGGCGTCGAGCATCACTTCACGGACTACACGATGTGTCCGGACGTGCTCCAGTACCTGACCTGGTTCGCGGCGCGGACGAAGCGCATCGAGGTCGGCTCGATGGTCGTCGTGCTGCCCTGGCACGATCCGATCCGCGTCGCCGAGCAGGTGTCGGTGCTCGACCACATGAGCGACGGCCGCGTGGTGCTCGGCATCGGGCGCGGCCTCGGCCGCGTGGAGTTCGAGGGTTTCCGCGTGCCGATGGGCGAATCGCGCGACCGCTTCGTCGAGAACGCGAAGATGATCCTCGATGGCCTGGAGAACGGCTACTGCGAGCTCGACGGCCAGTTCGTCCAGCAGCCGCGTCGCGACATCCGCCCGCGTCCGTTCAAGTCCTTCCGGGGTCGCACGTACGCCGCGGCCGTGTCCCCGGAGTCGTCGCGCATCATGGCGGAGCTCGGGATCGGCATCCTCATCATCCCGCAGAAGCCTTGGGAGTCCGTCGCGGAGGAGCTCGCGCAGTACCGCGCGATCTATCGCCAGGTGAACGGCGGCGAGCCGCTGCCGACGATCGCCGCCGGCTGGACGTTCTGCGATCCGAACCCGGAGCGCGCGTACGAAATGGCGAAGAAGTACATCGTCGGGTACTGGAACACGGTGCTTCGCCATTACGAGCTCGCGAACGATCACTTCCGCCAGCTCAAGGGCTACGAGTACTACACGAAGATGACGGACATGGTGAACGACCGCGGCGGGGAGGACGTCTCCGAGTTTTTCATGAACCTGCAGGTCTGGGGCACGCCGGAGCAGTGCTACGAGAAGATCGTCGACATCCGGAACCGCGTGGGCGCGGACTCGTTCGTGGGCGTGTTCAGTTACGCGGGCATGCCGCACGCGGAAGCCGATCGGAACATGCGGCTCTTCGCCGCGGAAGTGATGCCGGAGCTGAAGAAGCTACCGAGCGTCCGTGAGGCGTCGTCGGCGGCCGCTTAGGGCGCTCCGCCCGCGAAGGCCGCGAGCGCGGCATTCACGGCGTCGGGCTCCTCGACCATCAGCGCGTGCCCCGCGCGGAGCACGATCTCGAGCCGCGCGCCGGGCACTCGGCTCGCGACCGCTCGCGCTTGTTCGAGCGGCGTGAGCAGGTCTTCCTCGCCGGCGAGGATCAGCGTCGGCAGAGCGATGTGCTCGAGCTCGTCGGTCCGTGTGCCGAGCCACGCGAGCAAGGCGTCGGCGTGGACCGCGAGAGTCGCCGGGGGATTCCGCGCGGCCATCGCGCGCAACGCGGCTGCGGCGGCGGCCCGCTTGCCGGCGCTCGCGAGCATCGTGCGCCCGAGCAGCCACGGCAGCATCGCGCGAATGCGGCGCTCGTCCTCCGGCTGATCGGTATCGGCCCACGATTTCAGAGTCGCAGCGAAGCGTGCATCCGGCAGGACGACCGGAGCGAGGCACGCGAGGCGCGCGGGCAGGGCGGGGTGACGGAGCGCGAGCTCGAGAACGACGGCCGCGCCGAGGCTCGCGCCGACGAGCGTCGGCCGGTCGAGCCCGCGGGCGCGAATCGTCGCCGCGAGGTCATCCGCGAGGTCCGCGATCGTCGCGTCGCGCTGCACGGCCGGTGACGCGCCGACACCGCAGTGATCGAACGCGGCGACCGTGAACCGTCCGTGGAGCGCGTCGACCTGCCAGCGCCAGCCGCTGCGATCGACGCCGAAGCCGGAGACGAAGACGATCGCCGGCCCCTGGCCGACGATCTCGCCGTCGAGCTCGGTGCCCGTCTCGGCTGAGGGAGATGCCGCCGCTCGCTCGACGTCGGCGGGAAGGATCCGGCCGCCGGGTCCGCTGCCGCGCACGCGGGCGAGGTCGACGCCGAGCTTCTTGGCGAGCGCGCGCGCGGCGGGCGCCGCCTTCGGCTCGGCCCCGGCTGAAGCCGAGCCTGTCTCCCCCTCACCCGCCGCTTCGCGGCGACCTCTCCCCAAAGGGAGAGGTGGATCTTTCGACGGCGCCGCCGTCGCCGGCGCGCCTTCCGTCTCCGGCACGAACTCCGCCGCGAAGCGCGCGGCATCGAAGTCCTCGCCGGGCTCGACGATCGCGCCGAGGAGCGCGCCGATCGCGACGGTCTCGCCGACAGGCACGTAGACCGCGGCGATCCTTCCGGAGGCGAAGGCTTCGAGCTCGACCTCGGCCTTCTCGGATTCGACGATCAGGATCTGCTGGCCGCGCTCGACGGTCGCGCCGACGTCGACCTTCCATTCCGTGACGGTGCCCTCGACCATCGACAGGCCGAGGCGCGGCATGGTGATCGCGGTCGCCACCTAGGGAACCTCTGGGAAGGATTCCTGATGTCGCGCCACCCCCTCAGGGGGTCGGACGCAAGTCCGGGGGTGAACACTTCGCGGCTCAGGTCTCGAGCGAGGCGTGCACCGCGGCAGCGATCCGCTCGGCGGAAGGCAGGTACGCGTCTTCGAGGATCGGGCTGAAGGGCACCGGTGTGTGCGGTGCGGTGACGCGCTTCACGGGACCCCGCAACAGATCGAAGCCGCGATCGACGACGAGCGCCGCGACGTCGGCGGAGATGCTGCACCGGGCCGGCGCCTCGTCGGCGACGACGAGGTAGCCCGTCTTCGCGAGCGAGCCGAGGATCGTGTCCTCGTCGAGCGGGGAGAGCGAGCGAAGATCGACGACCTCGACGTCGATGCCCTGGCCAGCGAGGAGCTTCGCGGCAGCGAGCGACGTCTCCACCGTCTTTCCACACGTGACGATCGTCGCATCCTTGCCCGGGCGCGCGATCGCCGCCGAGCCGATCGGGACCGTATAGTACCCCTCGGGCACCTCGCCCTTGGACGTGTAGAGGCTCTTCGGCTCGCAGAAGATCACCGGATCGTCGTCCTCGATCGCGGCGAGGAGCAGGCCCTTCGCGTCGTACGCGTTCGAAGGCATCACGGTCTTCAGGCCGGGGATCGCGACGGTCATCGCGTGCAGCGATTGTGAATGCTGCGCGGCCGCGCGGAGCCCGGCGCCGACCATCGTCCGCACCACCATCGGCACGCGCGCCTTGCCGCCGAACATGTAACGGAGCTTCGCCGCCTGGTTGAGCAGCGGGTCGAGGCAGACCCCGATGAAGTCCATGAACATGAGCTCGACGACCGGGCGGAGCCCGGTGGCCGCGGCGCCGACCGCCATGCCGACGAAGCCGGTCTCGCTGATCGGCGTGTCGATCACGCGCTCGGCGCCGAAGCGGCCGATCAGCCCCTTCGTCGCGCCCATCACGCCGCCCCACGCATCCTCGACGCCGTGCTCCTTGCCGCCGCCGCCGGCGATGTCCTCGCCGAGGAGGATCACATTGTCGTCCTTCTCCATTGCGGCGAAGAGGGCCTCGTTGATCGCCAGCACGAACGGAATCGAGCGTGTTGCTGCCATGGTCAGCTCCGGTAGCTCACGTAGACGTCGGTCTCGAGGTCCTTCGCGGGATCGGGGAACGGGCTCGATTCGGCGAATCTGACGGCCGCGCCGATCGCGTCGAGCACTTGCTGGTCGATCTTGCGAAGGTCGTCCTCGGCGACCGTCTTCGCGCCCACGACCCGCTCCTCGAAGCGATCGATCGGATCCCGCTCGCGGCGCACCTTGTCGACGCTCTCTTTCGTCCGATACGTGAGCGGATCGCCGATGTAGTGCCCGTAGTAACGGAATGTCTTGCACTCGATGAGCGACGGGCCCTCGCCGCGACGCGCTCGCTCGATCGCCTCGCCGGCGGTCTCCAGCACCGCGAAGAAATCCATGCCGTCGACCACGATTCCCGGCATGCCGTAGCCCTGCGCGCGCACGGCGAGATCGCGGATCGCGACGTGATACTCGACGGGTGTCGCCTCGCCGTAGCCGTTGTTCTCGATGACGAACACGACGGGCAGCTTCAGGATCGCGGCGATGTTCGCGGTCTCGTGGAACGAGCCTTCGTTCGTCGCGCCGTCGCCGAAGAACGCGATCGCGACGCCCCCGGTCTTTTTCACCTTCGCGGTGAGCGCCGCGCCCGCCGCGAGGGGGATGCCGCCGCCGACGATGCCGTTCGCGCCGAGCATGCCCTTGTCGACGTCGGCGATGTGCATCGAGCCGCCCTTGCCCTTGCAGATGCCGGTCGAGCGCCCGTAGAGCTCGGCCATCATCGCGCCGAGCTCTACGCCTTTCGCGATCGAATGACCGTGACCGCGGTGCGTGCTTGCGACGGTGTCGCGATCACGGAGATGCGCGCACACCCCGGCGGCGACGGCTTCCTCGCCTGCGTAGAGATGCAAGAATCCGGGGATCTTCCCTGCTTGTGAGAGCTCGTTCAGCGTCTGCTCGAAGACACGAATCGTCTTCATCGTCCGATAGGCGTCGAGCAAGCGATTGCGGTCGAGGTCCATGGCGTCCTCCCGGAGTCGAATCGCGCGGAGTCTACGAGACGCCGGCACGAGCGCGCAATTCGTGAGGCTCTGCTATACGGAAGATATGCGGTGGCGAAGCGCGATCTCGACCGCCCGCGAGACCGATGCCGCGATCGCGGAGGTCTCGAGCGCTCTCGCCGGGGACGAAGGCGGGCCCGATCTCGCGTTCCTGTTCGCGAGCGTCGCGCACGCGGACGAGGATCTCGCTTCGCGCGTGCGGCGTGCGCTCGGCGCACGGCGTTTGGTCGGTTGCACCGGCGGCGGGGTCATCGGGGACGGACGCGAGGTCGAAGACCGGCCTGCGCTCGCGGTCGCCGCCGCGTGGCTGCCGGGCGCCGCGCTCGAGCTCCTCCATCTCGAGTCGTCGGCGCTCCCTTTGCCCACGGCGGACGCGGCGGCCTGGCTCGATCTCGTCGGCCTCGAGCGTTCGTCGGCGCCGGACTTCGTCGTGCTCGGCGATCCCTTCACGTTCGATTCGGAGTCGCTGGTTCGCGGCCTCGATCTCGCCTTTCCCACCGGCCGGAAGGTGGGGGGCCTGGCGAGCGGCGGCATGCCGCCCACCGGGAACTCGCTCTTTCTCGACGACCGCCGGCTCTCGTCGGGCGCCGTCGCGCTCGCGGTCTCGGGCTCCGTGGGCATCGAGTCCGTCGTCGCGCAGGGTTGTCGTCCGATCGGTGACCCGATGTTCGCGACGCGCGTGCAACAGAACCTGCTCTACGCGGTCGACGGCAAGCCGGCGCTCGAAGCGCTACGGAAGGTCTACGACGGCTTGTCATCGGAAGACCGCGCGCTGTTCCGCCACTCGCTCTTCGTCGGCATCGCCATGCACGAGGAGCGCACGGAATACCGCGCCGGCGACTTTCTCGTTCGCAACATCGTCGGTGCGGACGCGAGCAGCGGCGCGATCGCCGTCGCCGCGCCGCTACACGAGGGGCTCGTCGTGCAGTTTCATCTCCGCGACGCGCGCGCTTCGGCAAGCGATCTCGAGGCACATCTCGAGGGGGTCCGGCAGCGGTTCGGCGAGGAGAAGCCGCTCGGTGCGCTGCTGTTCTCCTGTCTCGGGCGCGGCACCGGCCTCTACGGCCGGCCGGATCACGACAGCGAGCTCATCCGCCAGAGGCTCGGCGCGATCCCGCTGGCGGGCTTCTTCTGCAACGGCGAGATCGGCCCGGTCGGCGAGCGGACCTTCCTCCACGGCTACACGAGCGCGCTCGCTCTTTTTCGCGCCAGAACGCCGTAGGTGTTATGGCGCGGCGGGGGACGTTCCTCCGAGCGCCGGGCGGGGTCGGGAGCAGCCGGCGAGAGAGGAGGTGCGTCCCCTCCCGCTGAAACTAGGCCGGTCGGAAGGGCGCGGTGATCAGGAACACGAGCGTGTAAGGCTCGCCGCCACGCGACACGGACTGGAGCCTCGCCTCGGCGAACGTGTCCTTGTAGCGCGGGTCGCTCTGGAGCGTGTCGATGAACTTCGCGATGACGTCGAGGTTGCCCTCGCTCGCCGCGGACAGGACGCCGCCCTGGACCTGGAGCGTCCGCACGATCGGTGCGTTCGGATTGTCCTTCGGGGGCGCCGTCGTGACGATCTTCACGTCGGAGAGCCAGAGCTTGTCGGGAATCTTCTCGGCGACGAGCCGGAGGAGGTCCGACCAGTAGACTTCCTTCGCCGACAACGCCGCGAGGGTGCCGCGCTGACCGGCCAGCGACGCGAGCTCCGCGCGCTTCGCGACGACGGACTTGTCGAGCTCCGTGACTCGCGCCCGTCGCTCTTCGATCTCCCCGCCGAGCTGCCCGCCGATCACCCAGAGGGCGACGATCACGGCGGCGAGCATGCCGGCGACGGGCAGGAACGGCCGCGCGTTCTCCACCAAGTCGGCCTTCCAGTCGCCGCCGGTCGGCCTCTGGCTGCCGCGCTTGAGATCGATCTCGAACATGGATGGGTTCTCCTCTGCTCCTTCAGGACGTCAGCTGCCGCGCCGCGACTCCCGCCGCGGCGGCCAGATCGAAAGCGTTCCCTTTGAGCCCGAGCTCGTCGACGAGGCCGAGGCGGAAACGCCGGAACGGATTCAATCGCTCGCACGCGAGACCCGAAACCGCCGTGATCGCGTCGGTCAAGCCGTTGCGCTCGAGAAAGTGTGCGGTCGTGCCCGTCAGGAGCACGCGGTCGATCGAGCCGCCCGTGCGGTTCTCGAGGTACAGAACGCCCGCGCGGAGATCTTCGCCGAGATCGGAGATGACCTCGCCGATCGCTTTTTCGAGAGAGGCCTTCGCCGGGGCGTTGCCGCCGGGGAGCTTGCCGGTTCGTTTGAGAGTCTCGACCGCTTCGTCGCCGAGGGAGAAGGCGTTCCCGAGCAGCGAATCGAGCCGGGCAACCCGGGGTGCGAGGTCGCGAAAGAGCAGGATGCCCGTCGGGGAGGAAATCGAGAACGCCCCGGTACCGTTGCCGAGGTCGAGGATCGCTTGCGGCGCCTCGCCCTGCTCGTCGCGCGCGGCGTTCATCACGCCGAGCGGCGCGAGGTCGACGAACGCCGGGTCGATCCCGAGCAACGACCAGAGCGAGGCGAGATCGTCGTAGAGCCGGCGCGGGAAGGCCACGATCAACACGTTCATCGGTCCCGAGTCCGGACGATCGAGCACCTGAGCGTCGAGCACCGCATCGTCCGCGAGGCCGGCGATCTGGCGGCGGGCCTCCCACGGGAGGGCCTCCTGGATCTCCTTCGGCGTCATCGGCGGCATCTCGGTCTGCCGGATCGCGGCCTCCGGGCTCGCGATCGCGATCGCCACCGGCTCGTGATCGAGACGGAGCGCGAGAACGTCGCGGCACGCGTCTTCGAGCGTTTGTTCCGCATCGACGCGAGCGATGCGATAGCCGTCGATGACGAGCTCGTTGCCGTCGCGTCGCGCGTGAATGCCGCGGATGGCGGCAGGCGCGATCTCGAGCGCCACGACCGAGGGCTGCTGGCCCTTCAGGAACCGTCGCAGGAGGTCTCTCATCACGAGAGACCTCGTACCAGACTCAGCCGACGCGCGCCTGCAGATCGACTCGGCGCAGCGCGTCTTTCGCGTCGTCGCCCTCCGGGCCCGGCCACGCGACGACGACCGTCACGTGATACCCGCCGTCGAGAGGCGACGCGGATTCGAGCCGCTCGATGCGGCGATAGATGCCGGGGCAGGCATCGCCCGGAGCCAGCTTGAGGCCGTCGCACGTCGCTCGCCAGGAGACCTTGTGGCCGTCGATCGAGATCGCGCCGCGCCGGTCGCGCTCGGGGAGGAGCGAGCCGCCGATCACCGCGACACGCTCGCCGACGGGCATCTGCCGGGCGACCTCCTCGGGCGCGAGGGTGGTCAAGACCTCGATCTCGGCCTGGGCCAGCGACAACGCCTCGCGATAGTCCGGACCATCGGTGGCGAGCCCGGGCTCGTTGCCAACCATCCCCCCGACACCGAGGAGCAGAAGGACCACCACGGAGACGCCGATCAGCGACTCGAGGAAGGAGAGTCCGTGGATATTCTGCATCGCAATCGTGCCCCGAACCAGAGAGGAGCAAGTTCCGGTCCGGCTCGCACGGTGCGACGCGTCGAGAGGAAACCTCGTCTCGGTCGCCGATTTCGAGGCCGCAGCTCACCACCGAGGGAATTCCTCCCGTTTCAATCTGGCCAGGCGTTTCGATTTGGTCAGCCGGCGGCTACTGGTACGAGCGCACCCCGGCGGCGACGGTGCCCGCGAATGCAAGGGTCGCGTTGTTCTTGGCGACCATGCTGACACGCGTCGTGCTGAGCACCGAGAGCGTGGACGTCTTCGCCCATACGTCGCCGGTCTCGGAGTAGGCGAAGAGACGGTTCGTCGTTGCCACGCTCGCGATGTTGAGCCCGATTCCCGCCGCGGCCCCGAGGCCGGCCCCGAGCGCGTTGACCGTGGTCTGCAGGGTCAACGGCGAGTACGAGATCAGGTCCAAGCCGATCGTGTTGTTTTTCTGGGCGATGATGCGGATGTCCTGCTGGCTGCCGGCGATGAGCCCCGCGTTCACCACGCTCAGCGCCTCGACCGCAGACCAGCCGCGCGCGGCGATCGTCATCTTCGCGCCCTTGAGGAGCTGCAGCGAAGTGATGTGCACGTTGCCTTCGACGTAGTAGATCCGATCCGCATCGACCGCCGGCGCGAGCAACGAGCCCACGATCCAAGTGCCGCTCGTCGCGTCCCAGCTGCCGCTCGGCACGCTCTCGGCGTTCACGATCGTGGTGCGCGAGTCGTGTCGGAGGCTCTCCCAGTCAACCTTGGGGAAAGCGCGCGCGGTCGGCGGCGACACCTGGCCGTGGCCGCCTCCGCCGTTCGCGAAGTGGAGGCCGAACAAGTGCAGAAAATCGCTGCCGAGCACGCCCGTTGGCGAGAACTGAACCCCAGTGCGCAACTCGGCGCCTGTCGTGGAGAGCAGGTTCAGACCGATCGCGCCGAGGCCCGTGACGAGCCCGTCGCTGAACGTGTTTCTGGCGTCGATCCGGCTCCGGGCGCCACCGTTCATCCCGGCGCGGATCCCCGCTCCGACTACCGTCTCGATGGCGGCGTTGTTGTTGCTGAAGATGTCTCCGGTCCAGAGATTCACGAGGGCCGGAAGGGCGATGACCGACTGAATCTTGCACGTGCCGGTGTCGGTGAAGCAGATCGTCGACGGGGGCGCGGTCTGCACCACCGCGTGTGCGACGACCGTCGCCTGCTGGCCGGTCGCCGTGCCGACGCCGGTGATCTGCTTCCGGGTGGTGTCGGTCGGGAACAGCGGATCCTGAATCACGGAAACGGAGTAGACGCCCTCGCCGACGGCCTGGTTCGACGCGGAGAACGTGTACCCCGTCGAGGTCGCCGCCGTGGCGCGATCCTGCGAGAGCCGCGCGAGCGCACGCTGCACGCCGGCTTCGGCAACGTAGAACGCCTTCCGAGCGGCGACGCTGTCGGCCGTGCCCCGCAGCTCTCGGCGCGTCATGCGCACGGCGGCGACGCCGGCGACGAGGAGCGCCGCGAGGATCGTGATGACGGACAGGAGCGCGTAACCCTTAGTAGATTTCATTTCTCAACTCCGCGGTTGCCTTCTGACTGAGGACGGGGGCGGCCATCGTCGGCACGCCGCCGGTTTCAGCGTGAGCGGTGAGCGCGATGCTGATCGCCGAGACGCTGCGCCGGATGCTTTGCGGAGACGCGGCGCAAGTGAGCGACGTCTCCTGCGCGTCGGCACAGGTGAGCGTGAGATTGCTCACGCCCTGCAGGACGGTGCGCCAGCTCGATCCCCCGCGCCAGAGCTCGAGCGTGTTGCCGTTCAGGCGGTAGCCGATGTTCTCGTGTGCGTTCGAATCGAGCGTGCCGTCGCCGTCGAAGTCGCTCGTGAAGCGGATCTCGGTCGGCGAGAGCGCGACGATCGTGAACGTGGGAGTCGTCCGGTTGATCTCGTGCGGATCGTAGCCCGCGACGCGGATGTCGCGCACCATGCGCTCGACCCAGACGCGGAGATCGGTCTGCGTCACGTTCTTCGCGGACTCTCGCCGTTGCGACATCGCCTGGTAGCGAAATGTGGTGTGCAGCAGGCCGAGGAGGGTGACGAGGATCGCCGACACGACGAGAAGCTCGGGAAACGAGAGTCCGGCCTGTCCGCCGAAGCGCGCGTCGCGGGTCATCGCTGGCTCCAGCTGCGGACCATCGCGGTCGGGAAGCCCTCGAAATAATCCGTGGTGATCATCGGCGGGTCGACGAACGTGGTCGTGAGGGCGACGGTGATGTCCGGCTCGCCCGTCACGGTCACCGTGACGTTCTTGGCGGGCACGCCGGAGACCGTGGCGCTGGTCACCGTCCACGCCCGCGCGAACGTGCTACCCGAGACCGGCACGTCCGAGCCGCTCGCAGCGTCGTCGAACGGCGTGTTCCGCAGCTCTTCGATCTTGTCGACGGCGAGCGCGCTCGCGGCCGCGTGCTCCTTACTGCGCGTGTTGCCGACCGCGGTGGTCGCGCCGAGCAGGAAGAGCGACGTCGCCGCCGTCGCCATGATGGCGAAGGCGATGAGCATTTCGAGCAGGCTGAAGCCGGCTTCTCCGGGGGAGCGTCTCGTGGATGTCATGGCACTCTCCAAGCTATGCAACGCTCGTACCATAGTCCAGCGGTAAGAGTATGGGGAGAAACTCAGGGATTGCAGGGAGTTATTGTCCCTGCTTCGGCTGTGCCCGCAGGGTTCGTTTCATCATGAGACGAGAGCTGCGGGATCATGCGTCGCGGACGAGGCGGTCTTGACGTCGGTTGGGAGGACGCGGTTCCGTCCCGAGTGCTTGGCTCGATAGAGCGCCTTGTCGGCGGCGGCGATCAGCGCCTCGACGTCGGCGCCGTCGCGCGGATAGGAGGCGACTCCGCCGGAGATGCTGACGCAGCCGAGCGGCTGGGCTTCGCGATGCGGATAGTCGTGCGTCGCGATCGCGCTCCGGATCTTCTCCGCGAACGCGAGCCCGCCGGCCGCATCCGTCTCGGGCAGGAGCACGACGAATTCTTCGCCGCCATAGCGAGCGGGCAGGTCCGAAGCGCGCGTCGAGCGGCGGAGGAGCTCACCCGTCCGCCGCAGACAGTCGTCTCCGGCGGGGTGACCGTTCCGGTCGTTGTATTGCTTGAAGTTGTCGATGTCGAAAAGGAAGACCGAGAGCACGCGCCCGTAACGCGTGGCACGCGCGAGCTCCTGGCGGAGCTTCTCCTTGAAGTTCCTGACGTTCGAGAGCCCGGTCAGCCCGTCCGTGGTGGCCTCGCGCTCGAGGCGCTCGAAGTTGAGCTGATTCTCCACCGTGGTCGCCGCGAGATGGGCGACGACGGACAGGATCTCGCGATGGATGCTCGCGGTCGCGCGCACCGTCCCGCCGACGTTCAAGACCCCGATCACGGCGCCGTGCGCGACGAGCGGCGCGCCGGCGACCGTGTCGATCGCGCCGGAGCCCGCGCCGAGGCGATCCCGCGTCTCCGGATCCAGATTGCGGAAGTCGTCGAGCGCGAAAACGCGGCCGAATTGGGCGATCGCGCCGACGCGTCCCTCGCCGATCCGCACGCGCAGCGCGCGAGCGGAGACGCCGCGTGCGCTCATGCCGAGGAGCGAGCCGCCCTCGACGAGGAACAGCGACACCTCGGAAGCTCCGAGCACGCGCGCCGTGAACTCGACGATCAGATCGCAGACGCCGCGCGCGGTTCGCTCGAGGTTGAGGCGGGTGATCAACGGGCCGAGCTCGGCGTGGAACGCGTTCCGCTCGCGATTCTCCTGGCTGAGCTCGACGTGCTCCTGCTCCATCCGCTCGTAACCGCGGATGCCGCGCTTCAGCTTACGATTTTGCGCCTCGAGGCGGGCGAAGATGAACCCCGCACGACGCCAGATGAAGATCGCGAGGATCAGCAGCAGAAACGGCAGCCATTGAGCAGCCGTCCACTCCTGGAGAATCTCCGGCAGCGGAATCGGCAGAGACATCGGGCTCGAGTGACCTCGTGCCCATGCTAACAGCCTCTCCGGCCGCGCCCAAACCTGCCGGGCGGAGCCGCGGCGCGGTTCTTCTCAGCCGAGGACGCGTCCGAGCTGGAAGATCGGCAGATACATGGCCACGACGATCAGGCCGATCGTGCCGCCGACGACGACGATGAAGATCGGCTCGAGCATGCTGGAGAGCATGTCGGCCATCACGTTCACCTCGTTCTCGTAGAAGTCGGCCAGGTTGGCGAGCATCTCCGGGAGCTTGCCGGTCTCTTCGCCCGCGCTCACCATCTGCACGAACATCGAGGAGAACTGGCCGGAGCCGCGGAGGCCGGTGGACAGGCTCTCACCGCGCTCGATCTCCTTCGCCGCACGCTCGACGGCCTCCTCGAGGAGGACGTTGCCGGTCGCCTGCTTCACGAGCTGAAGCGAGGTGAGCATCGGCATGCCGGCGGACACGAGCACGGAGAGTGTCCGGCCGATCCGCGCGAGGAGGTTCTTGCGGATGAGCTCGCCGATGATCGGGATCTTGAGGAACATCTTGTGGAACGCCTTGCGGCCCGGGGGCGTGCGGTAGATCCACATGCACGCGACGACGATGGCCATCAGGCCGCCGAAGATCGTGAGGAGGTTCGACCGCATGAATCGGCTCGTGTTCATCACCGCCAGCGTGACCGACGGCAAGTCGACGTTCGCTTCGCCGTAGACCTCCTCGAAGACCGGGATCACCTTGACCATCAGGAGCGTGACCACTGCAACCGTGACGACGACGAGGATTACCGGGTAAGCGAGGGCGCTGCGGATCTTCCGCATCAGGCGCAGCATGTTGTCCATGTACTGCGCGAGGCGCTGTAGGACCTCGTCGATATTGCCGCTCTGCTCGCCGGCGGAAACGAGGTTCACGTAGAGCTTGTTGAAGACCTTCGGAAACTTCGCGAGCGCTCCCGAGAAGGATCCCTCGCCGCCCTCGAGGTTCTCGCGGACGGTATGGATCACCTCGCGGAAGTAGGGGTCGCCCATCTCCTCTTCGAGCACCGAGAGCGAGCGCACGATCGGCAAGCCGGCGCGAAGCATCGCCGCGAGCTGGTAGGTGAAGAAGATCAGCTGATCCGCCTTCACCTTCTGCCGGCGGAAGAGGACCATGCTCGAGCGCTTCTTCGCCGCCGTGTCTTCGATGTTCAGCACGACGAGTCGGCGGCTGGAGAGCTGGCCGAATGCGGCGGCGCGCCCCTCCGCTTCGAGCACGCCGGTGATCGTCGCGCCGTTCGCAGCTTTTGCCCGGTACTTGAAGGTGGCCATCGTGATCAGTTCTCCGCGCAGACTCGCAAGACCTCGTCGAGCGTCGTCAGTCCCTGTTTCGCCTTCGCGATCCCGTCCTGAAGCAGCGTCACCATCCCGCGTGCGACGGCGGCCTCGCGCAGCGCTTGCGCGTGCTGCCCCTCGAGGATCGAGAGACGCAGCTCCGGCGTCATCTCCGCGAGCTCGAGGATGGCGATTCGCCCTCGGTAGCCGATCCCGCGGCACTCGCTGCAGCCGGCACCCTTGAGAAAGCGGCCATCGCTGGCAGCGAGGCCGAAGCGGCGAAGCAGCCCCTCCTCCGGGGTGTACGGCGCGGCGCAGGTGCGACACGTGGCCCGAACCAGCCGCTGCGCGCCGACGAGGCTGATCGCTTCCGTGACGAGGAACGGCTCGATCTCCATGTTCACGAGGCGCGTGATCGTCCCCATGGCGTCGTTCGTGTGGAGCGTCGAAAGGACGAGGTGACCCGTCAGCGACGCCCGGATCGCCATCTCGGCGGTCTCTTTGTCGCGAACCTCGCCGACCATGATCACGTCGGGATCCTGACGGAGGACGGTGCGGAGGCCGGCGGCGAACGTGAAGCCGATCTTCGCGTTCATCTGGACCTGGTGGATTCCGGGAAGCTGATATTCGACCGGGTCCTCGAGGGTCACGACGTTGCGCTTGTCGCGCTCGATCTCGGAGAGGCAGGCATAGATGGTGGTCGTCTTCCCGCTGCCCGTGGGACCGGTGAGGAGGATCGCGCCCTGAGAGCGCGACACGTGCCTCCGCAGGAGGGCTTGCGCATCCGCCGAGAAGCCGAGCTCGTCGAAGTCGAAGCGAACGGCGTCCTTGTAGAGGATGCGGAGGACGATCTTCTCGCCGAAGATCCCCGGCAGCGAAGAGACACGGAGATCGAACTCGTGATTGTCGAACACGACCGCGAACCGACCGTCCTGCGGCATCCGGCGCTCCGCGATGTCCATGTTGCAGACGATCTTCAGCCGCGACGTCACGACCGGCGAGAGCTCGCGAGAGACGCGTCGCGAGCGGATAGAGCACGCCGTCGATCCGGTAGCGGATCTTCAGCCGCTTCTTCTGCGGCTCGACGTGGATGTCCGAGGCGCGATCGCGGATCGCTTTCGAGATGAGCGAGTTCACGAGCTTGACGATCGGCGCGTCGTTGGCGAGCACCTTGAGATCGTCGAGGTTGATCTCCGCCGGATCGGACGAGCTGCCGATCGCGGGCGTCTCGCCCCCGGGTAGCTCCGAGCCGCCGCCGCGCGCGAGGTAGGTCGCGTGGATCGCTTTGAGGAGCGGCTCCTCGGCCACGATCGTCGGCGCGATCTTCTTGCCCGTCGCCTTGGCGAGGTCGTCGCGAGTGACGAGGTCGAGCGGGTCCGCCATCGCCACGCGAAGCCGACCGTCTTCGAGAAGCGAGAGCGGCAGCGCGCGGAACTTCGTCGCCTGCTCGGAGCTCAGGAGATCCAGCGCGCTCGGCTCGGGCACGATCGCGTCCGTCGAGCGGAGCGCCGGAATGCCGAGCTGCTCCGCGAGCGCCGAGACGACGTCGTCGATGCCGACGAGCTTCTCGGTGACGAGAATGTCTCCGAGCCGGCCTCCCGAGGTGCGCTGGAGGGCGATCGCGCGCTCCAGCGCCGACGGATCGAGCTGGCCGCGGCGGACGAGGATGTGGCCGAGGGATTCGTGCCGGGCCAAGCGAGGGCGTGGTCCTTCCGTCTCGGACAATCGCTGAGTCTCCGCCACGGGATCCTCTCTCGCGGCTGATTCGGTCAGCCTATCGGGTCGCCGGGGCCTGCGCCAACGGCGCGGCCGGAGCCACCGGCGCCGGCAGCGGCGGAACTTCCTCCGCCATCTCGGGCGAGAGGTTGCGCATCTGGGCCGCCGAAGCTCGGATGACGCTCGGGTCGGAGACGATCCGCGGGGTGATGAGGAACACGAGCTCCATCGTCTTCTTTTCGCGGTTGTTGTTCTTGAAGAGGTGGCCGAGCACGGGGACGTCCTGGAGGAAGGGGGTGCCGCCCGCGTTGCGGAGCGAATCCTCGGTGTAGATGCCGCCGATCACGACCGTCTCGCCGTTCGGTACGAGAACCTCGTTCAGGGCTTCGCGCGTGTTGATGGTCGGGTTCTGGAAAACGGTATTCGAGAAGTCCGCCGAGTTCCGTGTGGCGCGGACCCGCATCATCACCTTGCTGTCGCCCGTCACGTGGGGCGTCACCGCGAGCTCGAGCGCGGCGTCGATGAACTCGACCGTCGCGACGAGGTTCGTGCCGCCCTGCTCCGCGATCGAGCCGATCGTCGTGTACGGGATTCGCTGGCCGCTGGAGACGATCGCTTCCTTGTTGTTGAGTGTCGTCACTCGAGGCATGCCGAGCATCCGGGCGAGGCCGTTCGCCTCGGCCGCCTGGAGGATGATCTGCAGGTTGGCGACGTCGCTGCCGCCGAGATTCCGGAGGAAGAAATCGAACGCCGAGGCGCCGGGAGTCACGGCGAGCGCACCGGCGGCGCCCGGAGTCACGCCGATCGAGGTGCCGCCGAACGCGCCGGGAAAGTTCGACGCGCCGCCGCCGCCGACCTGGGTGTTCACCGTTCGCGCGGAGTTGAAGTTCGTCGTCACGCCGAGTGCGCGGCTGTAGTTCGCATCGATCTCGAAGATCTTCGCTTCGATCAGCACCTGGGGCGTCTCGACGTCGAGGCGCGTCGCCAGGGAGACGATCCGGTCCGCGTGGGAGCCGATGTCGGTGACGATGATGGAGTTCGTCCGAGGAACGACGGTGACCGAGCTGCCGGGGGCGCCGGAGAGGTGTTTCTCGAGCGAGGCCTTGAGCTGCCCGAGATCGTCGTCTTGCTGCCCCTCGGCGGCGCCGAGCTTCGACGCCCCGGTCGTGCTCCGTGCGCCGAACCGCGTCGTGAAATAGTTGAGCGTGACGACGCGCGTGACGAGCGGCTCGATCGCCTGGTTCTCCTTGATCTGCTTCAGCGAGTTCACGCGAAGGATCGGACCCGCCTGGCGATAGCCGAGGCCGGCGTTGTCGAGGATCGAGGTGAAGGCCGTGCGAATCGGCACGTCGTGGAGCGTGAGCGTCACTTTGCCCTTCACTTCCTCGCCGACGATGATGTTCACCTTGTACTGATTGGCGAAGAGGAGCAGGACGTCGCGCACGTCGGTGTCCCGGAGGTCGAGGGAGACCGTCCCGCGCGGAAAATCGGCGCGGGCGACACCCGCGGTCAGCGCGAGGGCGGCCGCGAGCGAGCAGAGAAATCGTCCGGTGCGGTTCATCGTCGGGAAGCCTCCTTGGAGGACTTGAGCTGTGGCAAGCTGAGATTCGGCCGCGGCATTTCGAGGAAGTACGTGCGAGCGTCGTCCGTCATCTCGACGCCGTCGCGGGTGATGCGGGTGATGCGTTTGTTGTCGACCACGTCGCCGACGGAGTACGGCTCGTGATTGATGATCGCGGCGATGCGCTGGCCGCCGTTCAGAATGCCGGAGAGCGAGAGCCCGGGCGGCACGTTCAGGAACACCTTCCGTCCGTCCGCGCCGGTGACGAGCACGGCCGGCGCGCGGAGGAACGGATCGCGAGCGAGCTCGAGGCTCGTCGGGGCGCCCGGGTCCTTCGGCTCGGGTGCGCGCGGCGCCTGCGCGCCTCGCGGCAACAGCGCGGCGAGCTGAAAGTCGGCGCGAACGCCGCCGGTCGTCTGCGAGAGATTCAGATCGCGAACGACGAAGTCACGCTGGTATTCGAGCTGGTAGAGGAAGTCGGCGAGCGAGGCGTAGTTGCCGGAGACCGCGATCGAGAACGGGATCTCCTCGTAGGAGGGCCCGGTGACCGGCGCGAGCGGGGTGACCGTGAAGTAGTTGAGATCGAGATCGTTCGCCGGGACCGTGATGTTCTCGAGGAAGAACTTCAGGCGGTCGACCGGCGCGAGCGCGGTCGCGTTTGGGGAGGCGTAACGGACGGGCCGTGCCTCACCTCCGGGAGCGGGGCGCTTCGCCTCGGCGATCGCCTGATCGAGCGAATCGCGCTCGCCCTGGAGCCTCTGCTCGCGGATCTCGAGATCGGCGCGGACCTGGCGCTGCGGTGCGTAGGAGACCATGTACCAGGCGACGACCAGTACGGCGGCGATCACGCCGCCGATCGGCCAGCGCCGCGCGCTCAACTCTCTCCAGTCCATCAGCTCTCCCCTCCGAGGCGCTCGATCATCGCGACCAGCAGTTGAGCAACCTCGATGCCACAAAAACTGCGGTGTGTTTCATCACGGACTATTCCCTTAAAATCCTAGTGATTACGCCCGATCAGCCGGGTCATTGCGAATGACAGGGTACGCAAAGATTTCAGAACATTATCGCCTTGGAGTTTCAAATCGGGAACTGGGGCCAAGAATTTGCCGCCACTCTGAAGAGCTTTTCGTGCCGCCCCGCAAGCGCCGCAGGTTGTGGTCGCCCACGACGAAAACGGAGGCCGGCGTGCTAGAACGCAGGCGGAGGTTGGGTCGGTGGTCCGTCTGCATCGCGTGAGCAAGGTCTTCCCGCCGCGATTCCAGGCGCTGACCGACGTCAGCCTCGAGCTCGCGCGGGGGGAGTTCGTCTTCCTCACCGGGCCGAGCGGCGCCGGCAAGACGACGCTCCTCCGGTTGCTCCTCGGCGCCGAGCGCCCGACCCGCGGCCAGATCCTCATCGAGGGACGAAACCTCGCGCGTCTCGGCCGGAGCGGCGTGACGGAGCTCCGGCGGCGGATCGGCATGGTCTTTCAGGACGCGAAGCTCCTTCGCGGCGCCACCGTGCTCGACAACGTGGCGATCGCCGGCGAAGCCGTCGGCGAATCGCGCCGGGCCGCGCGCTCCCGCGCGTTCGCGCTGCTCCGCGAGCTGGGTCTGAAGGACTTGGTCGATCGGTATCCCCTTTCGTTGTCGACTGGAGAGCAACAACGCGTCGCTCTTGCGCGTGCGCTCGTGAATCGTCCGGCGCTCCTACTTGCGGACGAGCCGACGGGGAATCTCGACGAGGAATCCGCCGATCGCGTCGTGGAGCTCGTGCGACGCGCGCACGCCGAGGGCGCGACGGTCGTCGTCGCCACGCACGATGCTCGGCTCCTCGGCGAGATCGAAGGCCGCGTGCTCGTCTTGAAGAAGGGCGAGCTCGTGGCGGGCGGCTCGGACGTGGGCGAGGCGCCCGACGAGGAGACCGTGTGAGGCGGCCGCGGCCCTTCGCGACGGTCGGCCGCGCGCTCCGCAATCTCCGCGGCGCGCCCCTGCCGGCGATCGTCACCGCGGCCACGATCTCCGTCGCCGTCTTCTTCTTCGCGGCGCTGCTGTGGACGGCCGTGAACGCGAGGGCGGCGCTCCTCGGCACCGCGGACGAGACGGATCATCTGACGATCTTCGCCGCTCGCGGCAGCGCGGGCGCGGCCGTCGACCGTCTTCGCGGCGAGGTCGAGGCGCTCGCCGAGGTGCAATCCGTGCGCATCATCTCGCCTGCGGCGGGGCTCGCCGAGCTCCGCCGCACGCTCGGTGACGCCGGCGACGCCTTCGCCGACGTGGATCCCGCGCAGGCGCTGCCGCCGGTGTTGATCGTGCGCCTGCGCGCTTCGGCGCTCGAGCCGTCCGCCGTTCGCGCACTTGCCGACCGCCTGCGCGAGCTCAGGGGCGTCGAGTCGGTGGAATCCGCGGTCGATTGGCTCGATCGCGCCGCGCGGCTCGAGCGGCTCGCCGCGTGGGTGCTCGGCGGTTGGGGCGCGATCCTCGGGCTTGGCGCCTTCCTCGTCGTCGGCAACGCGGCCCGTCTCGCGGCGCTCCTTCGCCGCGACGAGATCGAAGTGCTCCGCCTCGTCGGTGCGAGCGACACGTTCGTGCTCGCGCCGTTCGCGATCGAGGGGGCGATCGTCGGCGCCGCGGGAGCCGCCATCGGCATCCTCGGCATCCTCGGTCTCCACGTCGCGTTTGTCGAGGGTTTCGAGGGTGCCACGTTGCTCGCGCCGTTCGTGACGGAGGTGCGGTTCCTCGACGCCGCCGCGCTCGCAGCGCTCGCGCTCGTCGGGCCCGTGCTCGGGGCGCTCGGCGCTCTCGCTTCAGCGCGGAGATTCCTCCGCGAAGTTCCACTGTGACCCGCGGGCGACGATTCCTCGGCGTCGTCGTGCTCGTCACGCTTGCCGGCGGCGCCCGCGCGGGAGATGACCTCCGTTCGGTGGAGCGCGAGCTCGGCGAGGCGAAGCGCGCGCGCGAGGAGATCAGCGGTACGGCGACCGGCGTCCTCGGCGAGATCGAGACGCTCGACCGGCGCACGGAGAAGTCGCGTGCCGAGCTCGCACGCGTCGATCGAGATGTCGAGAAGGCGCGCGAGCGGAGCCGCCGGGCTCGGGCGGAGCTCGCGCGGCTCGACCGTGACCGGGCGCGCCTCGACGCCGCGTTGCTCGCGCGGGCGCCGGGGCTCCAGCGCATCACGCGGCGGGGCCTCGGGCCGCTCCTCTTCGAGGCGGCTGAGGACCGTGAGACGCGCGTTCGACACCGTCAGTATGTCGGCTCGATCACCGCGCGCGACCGCGAGCTTCTTCTCGCGGTGATCGCGAATCGTGAGGTCGCCGCGACGGAGCGCGCGGCGGCGCAGGAGGCGGAGACGCGCCTCGTCTCGCTGCGCAAGGAGCGCGCGGCTGCGGTCGCGAGCATCGAGAAGGAAAAGCGCGAGAAGGAGCGTCGACTCGCGAGCCTCCGCATGGAAGGCGAACGGAAGGACGAGCTCGTGCGCGAGCTCGAGTCCGCGGCCGAGCGCCTGCGTGAGCTCCTCCGCCGGCGCCCGCCGCCGTCGAAGTCGCGCGCGGCCGCGCCGACGGGATGGCGCTGGCCGCTCGACGAGGTGCGATCGTCCGAGCCGTCGCGCAACGGCGTCGAGCTTTCGGCGGCGCGCGGCACGCCGGTGCGCGCGGTCGCGCCGGGGACCGTCGTCTTCGCGGATTGGTTTCCGGGGTACGGTCGCATTCTCGTCGTCGATCACGGCGGGCACTGGCATTCGATCTATGGCCACACCGAGGAGGTCCTCGCGACGGCCGGCGAGAGCGTCACCGCCGGGCAGGCGATCGCCACGGTCGGCTCGACGGGAGCGACGGGGACCCCGAGCCTTTATTTCGAGCTCCGCCGGCGCGGCGAGCCGCGCGATCCCGCGTCGGTGCTGGGGGAACGTCGAGTTGAAAAGTAGCGGCCGGCCCCATAACCACTCCTAGCATGGTCGACGACGCCAGTGATCTGCTCGCCGCTCGCCGGCGAAAGCTCGAGGCGTTGCGGGCCCGAGGCGGCCCACTTTTTCCGAACGATTTCCGTCCTTCGGCGACGACCGCCGAGGTGCAGCGTCGCTTCGACGGCGTCGACGCCGCGACCGTCGAGAAGCACACGGAGCCGGTCGCGCTCGCGGGTCGCATCGTCGGCTTACGCGACTTCGGCCGCGCGGGGTTCCTTCACGTGCAGGATCGCACCGGACGCTTGCAGGTGCATGTGAAGAAGGACCTGCTCGGCGAAGAGGGCTTCGAGTCGTATCGCCTCGCCGACCTCGGGGATTTCGTCGGCGTCGAGGGCACGCCGTTTCGCACGAAGACGGGCGAGCTCACGCTCGCCGCGAAATCGTTCCGTGTCCTCGGCAAGGCGCTCCGGCCCCTACCGGAGAAATGGCACGGCCTCGCCGACGTGGAGACGAGATTCCGCCAGCGGTACCTCGATCTCATCGTGAATCCCGACGTCGCCGACGTTTTTCGCAAGCGCGGCAAGATCCTCGACTACGTCCGCCGATTCTTCAACGATCGGGGCTTCCTCGAAGTCGAGACGCCGGTGATGCAGTCGATTCACGGCGGTGCGGCGGCGCGGCCGTTCGCGACGCACCACAACGCGCTCGACATCCCGCTCTACCTGCGTGTTGCGCCGGAGCTCTATCTCAAGCGGCTCGTCGTCGGGGGCGTCGAGCGAGTATTCGAGCTCGGGCGCGTGTTTCGGAACGAGGGCGTGTCGACGCGGCACAACCCCGAGTTCACGATGCTCGAGTTCTACCTCGCCTACGCGGACTACCGCGATCTCATGGCGCTTACCGAGGAGCTCTTCGTCGGGCTCGCTGAGCATCTCCACGGCACGCGGAAGATCATGTGGGGCGAGCACGAGATCGATCTCTCGCCGCCGTGGGAGCGGCTCCCGCTACGGGAAGCGGTGAAACGCCACGCCGGAGCGTCGGAAGCGGATCTCGCGAGCCCAGCGGCGATCCGCGCGTTCGCCGAGCGCGAGGGGCTCAAGCTGGGGAAAGGGTGGGGCGAGGGGAAGATCCTCCTCGAGCTCTTCGAGCGCTTCGCCGAGGACAAGCTCGTGCAGCCCACGTTCGTCGTCGGCTACCCCGTGGAAGTCTCGCCGCTCGCGCGGCGGAGCGACACCGAGCCCGACTTCACGGATCGGTTCGAGCTCTACGTCGGCGGCCGCGAGCTCGCGAACGCTTTCTCCGAGCTGAACGACCCGGACGATCAACGCGCTCGCTTCGAGGCGCAGGTGCGCGCGCTTGCCGGCGGCGATCAGGAAGCGCAGCCGATGGACGAGGATTTCCTCCTCGCCCTCGAGCATGGCATGCCGCCCACCGCCGGCGAGGGCATCGGCGTCGACCGTCTCGTGATGATGATGACGAATCAGACGTCGATTCGTGACGTGATTCTCTTCCCCCTGCTGCGTCCGGCCGTCCGCGAGTAGGCTCGACGTTGCGTTACGAGCTCTTCGTCGGCCTGCGCTACCTTCGCGCCAAGCGGCGCGAGGCGTTCGTCAGCCTCATCACCGTCATCTCCATCCTCGGCGTGACGATCGCGGTGATGACGCTCAACGTCGCGCTCGCGGTGACCACGGGCTTCGAGAAGGACCTCCGCGATCGTATCCTCGGCTTCAACCCGCACATCGTGATCTCGAACTACGGCGGGCCGATCGAGAAGCCGCAGGAGCTCGTCGACAAGATCACGAAGCAGCCGGGCGTCAGCGCCGCCGCACCGTTCGTCTACGCGCAGGCGATGGTGTCGCATCGCTCGGCGGTCGTTGGCGTGTTCCTTCGCGGCGTCGAGCCCGAGCGTGCGAGCGAAGTCGTCGACATCGCGAGCTACCTCAAAGAGGGGAACTTCGCGGACATGGGCAAGCTCCACGAGGTCGAAGTCGAGCCGCCGCGCGGCGGGAAAGGTGGAGGACCATCGAAGGAAACTGAATCGGCTCGGCGGCGCGTGTCGCTTCCCGGGGTCGTGATCGGCGAAGAGCTGAAGCAGCAGCTCGGCGCCGGGCTCGGCGCCGTCGTCACGGTGTTTTCGCCGATCGGTGCTCCGTCGGCCGTCGGGATGATCCCGCGCATGCGTCGCTTCGTCGTGGTCGGTGTCTTCGACTCCGGCATGTACGAGTTCGACGCCGGCGTCGTCTATGCGAGCTTGAAGGAGTCGCAGTCGCTGCTCGGCATCTCCGGGGTTTCGGGCGTCGAGATCCGGGTCACCCACCTCGAGGAGGCCGGGGTCATCGGCGAACGGCTCGAGAAGGATGTCCTGCGCTTCCCCTACGAGGCGCGCGACTGGATGCAGATGAACCGCAACGTCTTCATCGCGCTGCGCCTCGAGAAGGTCGTCTACTTCCTGGTTCTCTCGCTGATGCTCGTGGTCGCCGCCTTCTCGATCCTCGCGACGCTGGTGATGGTGGTCATGGAGAAGCGGAAGGACATCGCGATCTTGAAGTCGATGGGAGCCACGGACGGCTCGATCGCGCGAATCTTCGTCCTGAAAGGCCTCGTCATCGGGGTCCTGGGTACGGTCGTCGGGAACGTCGTCGGCCTCGTGCTGATCTGGTTGATTTCGAAGTACCGCTTGCCGCTGCCGAAGGGCGTGTTCTTCGTGCAGACGGTGCCGGTCGTTCTCGTGCCCGAATACTTCGCCGCGGTGAGCGGCGTGGCGATCCTGATCTGCTTCCTCGTTACGCTTTATCCGGCGTCGCGCGCCTCGCGCATCGCCCCGGTGGACGTGATTCGATATGAGTGACGCCGCCGCGCGCCGTGATGCGGGTCGAGGATCTCGTCAAGCACTACGCCGACGCGGGGCGCATGGTGCGCGTGCTCGAAGGCGTCGATTTCGAGATCGCGCCCGGCGAGACGATCGCGATCGTCGGGGAATCGGGGGTCGGGAAGTCGACGTTGCTTCATCTGCTCGGCGCGCTCGATCGGCCGACGGCCGGCACCGTGCTCTTCGGCGAACAGGATCTGGCGACGATGAGCGCCGAGGCGCTCGCGCGGTTCCGAAATCGCGAGATCGGCTTCGTCTTCCAATTCCACCATCTCCTCGCGGACTTCACCGCCGAGGAGAACGTGATGATGCCCGCGCTCGTCGGCGGGGAGAGCTTCGATCGCGCGCGCTCGCGCGCGAAGGAGATTCTCGAGCGCGTCGGCCTCGCGCATCGGCTCGAGCACAAGCCGGGCGAGCTCTCCGGAGGAGAGCAGCAGCGGGTCTCGGTTGCGCGTGCGGTCGTTCTCGGTCCGCGAGTGCTGCTCGCCGACGAGCCGACCGGCAATCTCGATCCGGCAACGGGCAGCGGAGTTCACCAGCTTCTCCTCGAGTTGAATCGCGAGCGCGGCGTCGCGCTCGTCATCGTCACGCACAATGTCGAGCTCGCGCGGTCGCTCTCGCGAACGCTCAAGCTCGAGGGCGGAAAGCTCGTCTCGGTGCAGATTTAGCCCGGAACGACGCCTGTACAGCGGAGAGTCCATCTGGTACGAGCAACGGATTTCGTGGGCTGGACGGCGAAACAAATTCGCCGCGTCGCGGGTGGGATGGTGCTCCTGCTGGCGGTTGCGGTCGGGGCGGTGGCGGAAGACGCTGCGGACTTGCCGTCCGAGGCGAACGACGAAGCCACGCCGGATGCCGACGCCGCGCCTGCAGCCGACGACGCTGCAGCCGACGACGCTGCGGCCGACGATGCTGCGATGGACGAGCCCGCGGCCGAAGAGCCCGTGCCTCCGAGCGCGGCGCCGGTCCCCGAGCCCGCACCCGCTCCGGCAGCCGAGGCGGCTCCGGCGCCCGCTCCCGAAGCAGTGCCCGCCGCCGGCCCGATCGACGAGGTGCGCGTGCTCGGCAATTCGCGCGTCGAGACCGCGGCGGTTCGCTCGCGGCTCCGCTCGCGGCCGGGCCCCGCGATCGATCGGGAAGCGATCGAGCGCGACGTGCGGTCGATCTACGCGATGGGCTTCTTCGACGACGTGCAGGCGAGCGTCGAGTCGGAAGCCGGCAAGCGCGTGCTCATCTTCCGCGTCGTCGAACGGCCGCTCATCCGCGAGGTCAAGCTCGAGGGCAACGACGAGGTCAGCGAGGAGGATCTCGAGGGCGCGCTGAAGGTCCGCGCCTACACGATCCTCGACTTGAGCAAGGTCCAGCGCGGCATCGAGGCCGCGAAGAAGCTCTACGATCAGAAGGGCTATCCCGACGCGTCGATCACGTTCACCACGGGCGACAAGAACGAGAAGGGCGAGATCGTCCTCACGTTCAAGATCGACGAAGGGAAGATCGTCCGCATCGACGAGATCGTGCTCGAGGGCAACGAGAATTTCTCGGCGCGCCGCCTGAAGGGCATCATGCAGACGAAGGAGGAGTGGTTCCTCTCCTGGGCGACGGGCGCCGGCAATCTCGACAACGAGGTCCTGAAGACCGACGTCGAGCGCCTGCAGGCCTGGTACTACGACAACGGCTACGTGAACGTCCGCATCGACGAGCCGCAGGTCGAGCGGAAGGAAGACGGCCTCGTCGTGACGATCAAGATCGACGAGGGCGATCAATTCGGCGTCGGCGCGGTCGACATCACCGGCGACGTGATCGGCGAGAAGACCGAGATCCTCCCGCAGCTCGAGACGAAGATCGACGACGTCTTCCACGCCTCGACACTGCGCAAGGACGTGCTCGCGATCACCGAGCTCTACGGCGACCAGGGCTACGCGTTCGCGAACGTCGAGCCGCTCACGGCCGTCGATCCCGAATCGAAGAAGGTCCAGGTCAACTTCAAGATCGACAAGGGCCCCGAGGTCTACTTCAACCGCATCGAGATCACCGGCAACACGAAGACGAAGGACGAGGTCATCCGGCGCGAGCTGAAAGTCTCCGAACAGCAGCGCTTCTCGAGCACGCGCCTCCGCGACAGCCGCGGCCGCATCCAGCGCCTCGGCTTCTTCCAGGAAGTGAACCTCAACACGAAGCGCTCGGATCGGCCGGACCAGATCGACCTTCTGATCGACGTCAAGGAAGCGCCGACCGGCGCGTTCACCGCGGGCGCCGGGTTCAGCTCCGCGGACCGCTTCATCCTGAACGGCCGCCTGCAGGAGACGAATCTCTTCGGCACCGGAGACCGCGTCTCGTTGAACATCGACTTCGGCTCGATCCGGCAGGACTTCACTCTCGACTACATCGACCCGTACTTCCTCGACACGTTCTTCACGGCGTCATTCAGCGCGTTCCGGACGCGCCTCGAGTTCGACGATTTCACGCGCGAGGCGAACGGCTTCAGCGTGCAGTTCCTCTATCCGTTCACGGCGCTCGGGCTCGAGCGCTTCCTCGGCTTCTCGCTCGACGAAGTCCGATTCGGTCTCGAGTATCAGCTCGATCAATCGGACATCGGCGATCTCGACGACTTCTTCCGCGTGCCGAGCATCCAGGCGGAAGAGGGCCGCCAGCTCACGTCGAGCATCATCCCGACGCTCGTGCGGAACACGCTGAACCATCCATTCGATCCGACGGACGGATCGGTGCAGGACATCTCCGTCGAGGTCGCCGGCCTCGGCGGCGAGAGCGACTTCCTGAAAGTGGAAGGCCGCTCGCGATGGTTCTATCCGTTCTACAAGAATCCGAGCCTCGGCACGTTCGTCGCGTCCGCGGGCGGGCGATTCGGCTGGGGCTACGGCGACGGCGGCCGGAGCGGCAGCGAGCTTCCGCTGTTCGAGCGCTTCTTCCCGGGCGGGATCAACTCGGTGCGCGGCTTCCGCGCGCGCACGCTCGGTCCGCGCGAACCCGTCTTCGACCCGAACAACAACGTCATCGATACGACGCCCGTCGGTGGCAGCTCGTTCGTCGTCTTCACGGGTGAGCTCATCTTTCCCGTGATCGAGGCGCTCGGGCTTCGCGGCGTGATCTTCATCGACGTCGGCAACGCGTTCTCCGAGCCCGAGGGGCTCGACCTCGGCAACCTGCGCGAATCGGTAGGCTGGGGCATTCGGTGGCTGTCGCCGATCGGTCCGCTCCGGATCGAGATCGGCTACCCGCTCGACCGCGAGTCGGGTGAGAAATCGAGCGTCTTCCAATTCTCCTTCGGCGCGCCGCTGTGATTCACGGCGAGCCCCGGAGCGGGAAAAACTTTTCCACGGAGGTCGGAATGAATCGGTGGTTTTTAGCGATCGTCGCTCTATTGGCGAGCGCGGTCGTCGCTTCGGCACAAGAAATCAAGATCGCGACCGTCGATCTGCAGCGCGCCTTGAACGAGTGCGACTCGGGCAAGCGCGCCAAGGAAGAGTTCAAGACCGACGTCGACAAGCTCCAGCATTCGCTGCAGAAACAGAAGGACGACCTCGAGCGCATCAAGGCGGATGCCGAGAAGAAGGTCGCCGTCCTCAAGGAAGAGGAGCGGAAAAACATCGAGAAGGACTACCAGCGGAAGCTCCGGGACTTTCAGCGCACGTACAAGGACTCGCAGGCCGAGCTCCAGGCGCGCGACAACGAGCTGACCGCCGAGATTCTTCGCGATCTCCAGGAGGTGCTCCTGGAATACGGCCAGAAGTCGCCCTACAACTTGATCCTGGAGGCGTCGAACACCGGCGTCGTTCTCTGGGCGACGAAGAACCTCGATATCACCGACCAGATCATCGACGCGTACAATGCCAAGCGAAAGGCCTCCCCGAAGAAGTGAAGTGGGGGACGTCGACGTCCTCGGCGTCGATATCCTAGGGGTGTTGGCGCGGCTCCCGCACCGTTATCCGTTCATCCTCGTCGACCGCGTCCTCGAGGTCGAGGACTCGAAGCGGATCGTCGCGCTCAAGAACGTGACGGTGAATGAGCCGTTCTTCCAGGGACACTTCCCGGGGCGGCCGATCATGCCCGGCGTCCTCATCTGCGAGGCGCTCGTGCAAGCCGGCGGCTTGCTCGCCGCGTGCTCCGGCGACGGCATCGCCGCGGGCTCCGTCGTCGTGCTGGTCGGCATCGAGCACGCGCGGTTTCGCCAACCGGTGGTACCGGGAGATCAGCTTCGTCTCGAGGTCGAGAGCATCCAGAAGCGCGGCCCGCTCTGGAAGATGCGGGGCAGGGCGCTCGTCGATTCGAAGCGCGTCGCCGAGGCGGAGTTCATGACGATGGAAACGGCGCCCGCGAACCTCGGCGGCTCGGCGTAAGCCATGGCGAACGTGCATCCCAGCGCGATCGTCGACCCTGCGGCCGAGCTCGCCGCGGACGTCGAGATCGGCCCCTACGTCGTGATCGGCCCGCACGTGAGGATCGGCGCCGGGACGACCGTCGGCCCGCACGCGGTGATCGAAGGCCGCACGACCATCGGCGCGCGGAATCGGATCTTCCAGTTCGCCGCCGTCGGCGCCGTGCCGCAGGATCTCAAGTATCACGGCGAGCCCTCGACGCTCGCGATCGGCGACGAGAACATCATCCGCGAGTTCGCCACGCTGCATCCCGGCACGGAGGGTGGCGGGAACACGACGACGGTCGGCGATCGCAACCTCTTCATGAACTTCTCTCACGTCGCGCACGATTGCCACGTCGGCAACCGCACGATTCTCGCGAACGGCGCGACGCTCGCGGGTCACGTGACCGTGGACGATTTCGTCATCGTCGGCGGGCTCTCCGGCATCCATCAATTCGCGCGCCTCGGGGAGTCCGCGATGATCGCCGCGGGCGCGATGGTGGCGCAGGACGTGCCGCCCTACTGCATGGTGCACGGTGACCGCGCGGCGCTCGTCGGGCTCAACACCGAGGGACTTCGCCGGCGCGGCTTCGCGCCGGACGCGATCCGCGCGATCCGGCGCGCGTACCGCGCGCTCTTCCGTGGTGGCACGCCGCTCCCCGAAGCGGTCGGCCGCGTCCGGAGCGAGCTCGGTCACGTCGCCGAGGTGGCTCGTCTCGTCGAGTTCGTCGCCGGGTCGAAGCGAGGTGTCTGCCGGCCGCGCGTGCGCAGCGCCGCGGACGACGACGGCGACGAGTGAACGCGACGGCCGCCACCGAGACGATCGGGCTCATCGCCGGGAACGGTCGGTTTCCGCTGATCTTCGCCGCGACCGCGCGGCGCCAGGGAGTTCGCGTCGTCGCCGTCGCCCATCGTGGCGAGACCGACGAGTCGCTCGATCGCCTCGCGGACGAGGTCGTGTGGATTCGTGTCGGCGAGCTCGGCGGATGATCCGCACCTTCCAGCAAGCGGAGGTCCGTCGCGTGGTGATGGCGGGCGGCATCCAGAAGGTCAGGCTGTTTTCCGGCTTCCGGCCGGATTTTCGCGGCGCGACGTTCCTCGCGCGCCAGCGGAGCTTTCACGACGACGCACTCCTCCGCGGCATCGCGGCGGAGCTCGAACGCGAAGGCATCGCGGTCGTCTCCTCGACGACCTACCTGACCGAGATCGTCGCGGGCTCGGGCACGCTCGGGCGCACGGCGCCGAAGCGCGCCGATTGGAAGGAGATCGCGCTCGGTTTCCGGATCGCGAAGGACGTCGGGCGCTGGGACGTCGGGCAGAGCCTGGTCCTGAAGAACGGTGTCGTGCTTGCGGTCGAGGGCATCGAAGGCACGGACGCCTGCATTCGCCGGGGCGGCGAGCTTGCGCGGGGCGGCTCCGTCGTCGTCAAGGTCGCGAAGCCGGGGCAGGATCTCCGCTTCGACGTGCCGGCGGTCGGCCCGGTGACGATCGCGACCATGGTCGAGGTCGGCGCGAGGGTGCTCGCGCTCGAGGCCGGCAAGACCTTGATCCTCGATCGCGAGGAGTTCCTCGAACGAGCGGACGCGGCTAAGATCGCGGTGGTGGGGGTCGAGGAGGGGACGCTCGCCACCACCGGCCATGACTGAGACTCATTTGCTCCGCGCCGCCGTGGTCGGCGTCGGCTATCTCGGCAAGTTCCACGCCGAGAAATACGCGTCGGAGCCCGGCGTCGAGCTCGTCGCGATCGTCGACGCGAACGCCGAGCGCGCACGCGACCTCGCCGCGGAGCACGGCTGCGAAGCGCTGACGGACGCGCGCGAGCTCCTCGGCCGGGTCGACTGCGCGAGCGTCGCGACGCCCACGCCGTCACACGCCGAGGTCGGGCTCATGCTCCTCGACGGCGGCATCGACGTGCTCGTCGAGAAGCCGATCACCGCGACGCTCGAAGAAGCGCGCACGCTCGTTCGCCGGGCGGCCGAGCTCGGCCGAATTCTCCAGGTGGGACATCTCGAGCGCTTCAATCCGGCGTTCCGCGCGCTCGGCGACATCCTCACGCATCCGCGGTTCCTCGAATGTCATCGGCTCGCGCCGTTCGTCGAGCGGGGCTCGGACGTCGACGTCGTGCTCGACCTCATGATCCACGACCTCGACGTGATCCTCTCGATCGTGCGCTCGCCGGTCGCATCGGTCGAAGCGGTCGGTGTGCCCGTCGTGACGTCGACCGTCGACATCGCGAACGCTCGGCTTCGCTTCGAAAACCGCGCGATCGCCAACGTGACCGCGAGCCGCGTCTCGCTGAAGCGCGAGCGGAAGCTCCGGATCTTCCAGGAGGACATGTACATCTCCGTCGACTACGACGAGAAGGCGATGCGGATCTGCCGCCGCCTACCGGGCGAGAACGGCGGATTGCCGGCGATCGACGTCGAGGAGCGCTCCGTCGAATCGGGCGACGCGCTCCGCGAGGAGATCCGCCACTTCCTCGCTTGCGTGCGGAGCCGGGAGCAGCCGCTCGTCTCCGGACGGGAAGGGCTCCAGGCGATGGAGGTCGCGCATCAGGTGCTCGCGAGCCTCCGCACCGAGCTGGAGCGCCAGGCGTGAACGCGGAGGCGGCGTCGATGCCGGCGCGGCCGCTCCACGTGTTGCTCGTCGCCGGGGAGGCGTCGGGCGACACGCACGCGGCCGAGTTCGTCGCGGAGTTCCGGCGGCTCGCGCCCTCCGCGACGTTCCGCGGCATCGGCGGCGAGGGCGCCCGCGCGAACGGCATGGAGACGCTGCTCGACATCGGCGAGATCGCCACGATGGGGCTCACCGAGGTCGCGAGCCGCGGCGGCGCGATCCTCGGCGCGTATCGCAGGCTTCGCCGGGAGCTCCGCGAGGCGCGGCCCGATCTCCTCGTGCTGATCGACTTCCCGGAGTTCAACCTCGCGCTCGCGGGCGTCGCCCATCGTCTCGGCGTGCCGGTCCTCTATTACGTGAGCCCGCAGGTCTGGGCGTGGCGGCGCGGGCGCGTGAAGAAGATCCTCCGGCGCGTCGATCGGCTCGCGGCGATCTTTCCATTCGAGAAGGAAGTCTACGGGCGCTCCGACAAGGTCGCGTTCGTCGGACACCCGGCGATCGATCGAGTGCGGCCGAGTGCGAGCCCGGCGGCGACGCTCGCGCGGCACGGGCTCGACCCCGCGAAGCGGCTCGTGACGCTTCTCCCGGGAAGCCGCAAGCGCGAGGTCGAGCTCCTCCTCCCCGAGATGCTCGGCGCGATCGAGCGCCTCGCGCCCGGGCGCGATCTCCAGTTCGCGCTCGGCCTCGCCCAGACGATCTCGAGCGAGCTCGTCGAGCGTCTGCTGGTTGCCGCGAAGGTCCCTGTGCGAATCGTCGAGACCGACGTCCACGATCTCATCGCCGCGTCGGCGCTCGTGCTCGCGGCCTCCGGCACGGTGACGCTCGAGACCGCGGTCCTCCGGCGCCCGATGGTGATCGCGTACAAGGTCTCTCGGACGACGTTCTTCTTCGCCCGCCTGCTCGTTCGTGTGCCGTTCATCGGCATCGTAAATCTGATCGCGGGCCGGAAGATCGTGCCCGAGCTCGTGCAGGAGGAGGCGACGGGGGAGCGGATCGCCGCTGAGGCGGCCGTCATCCTTGATGACGCCGCGGTGAGCCGTCGGATCGCCGACGATCTCGGCGAGGTGCGGAAGGCGCTCGGCTCGTCGGGTGCCGCGCGGCGCGCGGCAGAGCTCGGGCTCGAGCTCGCGGAGAGAGCGGGCGCGTGAGCATCTATCGGCGTCTCCTCGCGTATCTCCGGCCCTACGTCTGGCCGCGCTTCGTGCTCGCCGTCATCTGCATGATCCTCTACAGCGCGACGAACGGTGTGATGCCGTGGCTCGTGCGGAGTGTCTTCGACGACGTCTTCGTGCATCGCAAGGAATGGGCGCTTCAGGCGCTGCCCGCGGTAATCGTCGCCGTCTTCGTGTTCCGCGGCGTGATGAGCTTCGGACACATTTTTCTCATGGAGTGGATCGGCCAGCGCGTGATCGCGGACGTGCGGAGCCAGCTGAACGGGCACCTCCTCGCGATGCCGCTCGCTTTCTACCACCGACATGCGACCGGAACGCTGCTCTCGCGGATGACGAACGACGTCGGGCTCATGCGCTCGGCGCTCACCGAGGCGGTCGCCTCGCTGATGAAGGACACCACGTCGCTCATCACGCTGGTCGTCGTCGCGTTCTGGATGGACTGGGTGCTCGCATCGATCGCGTTCGTCGTGTTCCCGTTGACCGTCGCGCCGCTCCTCCGGCTCTCTCGCCGCCTCCGCAGGGTCACGCGGCAGGGGCAGTCGACGCTCGGTGATCTCGCCGCGCTTCTCCAGGAGACGATCCAGGGGAACCGCGTCGTCAAGGCGTTCGGCATGGAGGAGTACGAGCGACGCCGCTTCGACGCGGAGAGCGAGCGCCTCGTCGGCCTCTCGATCAAAGCCGCGCGGATCAAGGCGTTCACCACGCCGATGATGGAGATCCTCGCCTCGTTCGGCATCGCCGGGGTCGTCTGGTACGGCGGGACGAGCGTCATCCAGGGCGGCCGCACGCCCGGCGACTTCATGGCGTTCCTGACGGCGCTGATCCTCCTCTACGATCCGTTCAAGGGCCTCACGAAGACGAACAACGTGATCCAGCAGGGGATCGCGGCCGCGCAGCGCGTCTTCGAGATGCTCGACACGCCGAGCACGGTCGTCGATCGCGAAGGCGCCACGGCGGTCGCCGGGCTCGGCGACGGGATCCGGTTCGAGCGCGTGAGCTTTCGCTACGATTCCGACTGGGTGCTCCGCGAGCTCGATCTCGAGCTCCGCCGCGGCGAGATCCTCGCGCTCGTCGGGAAGAGCGGCGGGGGGAAGTCGACGCTCGCGGACCTCGTGCCGCGCTTCTACGATCCGTCGGAAGGGCGCATCACGATCGACGGCCGCGACCTTCGCGACGTGACGATCGATTCGCTCCGCTCGCTGATCGCCGTCGTCACGCAGCACACGTTCCTCTTCAACGACACGGTTCGCGCGAACATCGCGTACGGCGACGTCGAGACGTCGCTCGAGCCCATCGAAGCCGCGGCGCGTGCCGCGAACGCGCACGAGTTCATCGCGCGATTGCCGCACGGCTACGACACGGTGATCGGCGAGCTCGGCTTCAAGCTCTCGGGCGGACAGCGCCAGCGGATCGCGATCGCGCGCGCGCTCCTCAAGAACGCGCCGATCCTGATCCTCGACGAAGCGACGTCCGCGCTCGACAGCGAATCCGAGCGGCTCGTGCAGGAGGCGATCGAGCGGCTCATGGAGGGCCGCACCGCGCTCGTGATCGCGCACCGGCTCTCGACGATCCGCGAGGCCGACCGCATCGTCGTGCTCGAGCGCGGTTGCATCGTCGAGCAAGGGACGCACGCGGAGCTTCTCGACCGCGGCGGCGAGTATCGCCGGCTGCACGATCTCCAGTTCCGTGACGAGCCCGTGGCGGCGGCCGCGGAGTGATGGGGTCCTTCGGGCGGCGGTTTCGGCTCGCGGTCCTCACCTTCCTCGGCAAGGTCGTCTACGGCCTCGTGCTGAAGACGGTTCGCCTCCGGTTCGGGCCGGACGGCGACGAGATCCTCCGGGTGATGGGGGGCCCGGAGCGCGTGATCTTCGCGTTCTTCCACGGCCAGCTCGCGATGATGCAGGCGCCGTATCGCGGCCCGGGGCTGTGCATCCAGATCAGCCGGAGCGGGGACGGCGAGATCATTGCGCGGATCGTCGAGGCGTTCGGCCTCCGAACCGTGCGCGGCTCCGCGTCGCGCGGCGGCATCTCGAGCCAGCGCGGCTTGATCGAGGCGCACCGCTCGGGGCTCGACGTCGGCATCGCCACGGACGGTCCGCGCGGCCCACGGCACGTCGTGAAGGCGGGCGCGCTCTACGTCGCGGCGGCGACGGGCGCGCGGATCTTCCCGGTGGCGGCGGCGCCGCGCCGGAAGCTCGAGTCCCGCAAGAGCTGGGACCGCTTCAGGTGCCCATGCCGTTCACGCGGGTCGCGATCGCCCTTGGCGAGCCGGTCCGGGTCGACAAGGACGCGAGCGACGAGACCGTCGAGGCCGCGCGCGCGAAGCTCGAGGAGACGCTCCGCGCGCTGACCGAGGAAGCGGAGCGCAGGGCCAAGGGTTGATTCATTTGCGGCCCTCTCGGCCACGGTCTACCTACGGCGTCAGCGGATGTATTGGCTCTACAACCTGGCTCTCGTGCCGGCGGCGGCGCTGACGTTCCCCGCGCTGCGGCTCCCGCGCCATCGGGAAGAGCGCGAGCGCCTCGGCTCGTATCCGGAATCCGTCGCGGCGGCGGTCGGGAACCGGCGCGGGATCTGGCTTCACAACGCGTCCGTCGGGGAGACGCTCGCGGCCGCTCCGCTCGTCGCGCCGCTCCGCGAGCGCCTGCCGGGGCGGCCGCTCGTCGCCTCGGCCACGACGCGCACCGGCCGCGCGCTCGCGAGCGGTATTGCCGGCATCGATGCGGCCGTGCTCGCGCCGCTCGACTGGAGCGCCTGCATCGAGCGCGCGATCGACCACGCTCAGGCCCGAGGTCTACGTGTTCACCGAGACGGAGATCTGGCCGAATCTCCTCCGCGGGCTCGCGCGGCACGACGTTCCCGCGCTCCTCGTCAGCGGGCGCATCTCATCGCGCTCGTTCGCGCGCTATCGGCTCGCGCGGCCGTTCGTGAAGCGCGTGCTCTCGCAGGTCGCGTTCTTCGGCATGCAGACCGCGGAAGACGCCGAGCGGATCGTCGCGCTCGGCGCGCCCACGGAACGAGTCGCCGTGCTCGGCAGCCTCAAGCGCGATCGCGTCGCCGTCGAGAGCCGCGTGGAAGTCGGCGGCACGGGTCCGATCTGGGTCGCGGGCTCGACGCGTCCGGGCGAAGAGGAGATCTGTCTCGGCGCGCTCCGCCGCCTGCGCGAGCGCCACCCGGCGCTCCGCGCTCGTGCTCGCGCCGCGGCACCTCGAGCGGGTGGACGAGGTCGCCGACCGCGTCACCGCTCACGGCCTCCCGTGCGTACGGCGGAGCGACTCGCGGGCGCCGTGGCAGGACGAGCCGCCGGTCCTGCTGCTCGACACGCTCGGCGAGCTCGCCGGGCTCTACGCTCGCGCGACGGTCGCGTTCGTCGGCGGCACGCTCGCGCCGATCGGCGGCCACAATCTGCTCGAGCCGGCGCAGGCGGGGTGCCGGTCGTCTTCGGACCGCATCTCGACAACGTGCGCGACGCAGCGGCCCGCCTCGAGGCTCGGGCGGCGGCATCCGCGTCACGGACGAGGACCGGCTCGCGCAGGCGTCGACGCGCTTCTCGACGACCCGCACGAACGCGAGCGGCGCGGGCCGCGCGCGGCGACGGCGGCGGGCGGAGGCGGCCTCGCCGCGCAGCGACGGTCGCGGCGATCGACCGCTATCTGCCGGCGGCGAACCGTGAAGCGCGACGTCCCGTTCCGCGAGCGCGTGTGGAAGCGGCAAGGGCTTCTTCCCGGTCTCGTCCACTATGGTCTCCGTCCGCTGTCGGCGGTCTACGCGACCGCGGCGCGGACGAAGTCGCTCCTGTACTTCCTGCGGCTCCGCCGGGGCGCGCTGACGGGAGCGGCGGTCGTTTCGGTCGGAAACCTCTCCGTCGGCGGCACGGGCAAGACGCCGACGGCGCTCTGGCTCGCGCAGTGCCTCGCGGCGACGTGGACACAAGTGTCGCGATCGTCTCGCGAGGCCACGGCGGGCGGCGGAAGCGCGCGACGGTCGTCGGGCCCGCGCCCGCGCCGGACGTCCCCGCAAGCGAGGATTGGCACGAGGTCGGCGACGAAGCCTGATGCTCCACGTCGCTTCGGCGGGCCGGTGGTCGTCGCGCGCCGCCGCGCCGATGCCGTGCGCCTCGCCGTGCGCGCATTCGACATCGACGTCGCCGTCGTCGACGACGGCTTCCAGCATCTGCCGCTCGCGCGACAGTTCGACCTCGTGCTGCTCCGCTCGGATGAGGTCGATGCCTCCGTCACGTTGCCTGCCGGTCGCCTGCGCGAGCCGCGCTCGGCGCTCCGGCGTGCGGATGCCGTGCTCGTCAGAAGGGCGGGCTCTCACCGCGCGCGGAAGCAGCGCTCGAGAGCCGCCTTCGAGCTCGCCCCCTCTACCACGGCGAGATCCGCGTGAACGCGCTCGTCACGCCGATGGCGGGGCATTGGGAGGAGCTCCCGATGGGCCGGCTCGCGGGGCGCCGCGCGTTCGCGATCGTCGGCGTCGGGCATCCGGAGAGCTTCTACCAGGAGGTCCATGCGATGGGAGACGCGCATCGAGGACTTCCTGGAATTTCCCGATCATCACGCGTACAACCTCGAGGATTGGAAGAAGATCTCGCTCCGCAGTCGCGATCTGGATTGGTTGTGACGACGGAGAAGGACTTGGTAAAACTCGAAAAGTTTCCCTTCGCGAAGGAGAAGTTGGTGGCCCTGCGAGTCAGCATGGACGTCGACGGCGGTGAGGAGCTGCTCGACCGGATCGAGGAACGGATCGCGGCCGAGGGTCCACGGCGGGATCGCGCGTGAAGTGCCTCGTCACCGGTGCGGCCGGCTTCATCGGCTCGCATCTGAGCGAGCGTCTCGTCGCCGACGGACACGAGGTCATCGGCGTCGATTGCTTCCTCGACTACTATCCGCGGCCGGCGAAAGAGCGGAATCTCGAGCGCCTGCGAAGCGAGCGTCGCTTCCGGCTCGCGGAGACGGATCTCGCGCGAGCCGACCTCGGCCCGCTCGTCGAAGGCGTCGAATGGATCTTCCATCAAGCCGCGCAAGCGGGCGTCCGTGCGAGCTGGGGTCGCGACTTCCACGTCTACACCGAGAACAACGTGTTCGCGACGCAGCGCCTCCTCGAGGCGGCGCGCGACGCGGGCGTCTCCCGCTTCGTCTATGCCTCGTCGTCGTCGATCTACGGCGATACGACGGACCTCCCGATGCGCGAGGGAAACCTGCCGCGACCGGTCTCGCCGTACGGGGTCACGAAGCTCGCCGCCGAGCACCTCTGCTGGCTCTACTGGCGGAACTTTGGCCTCCACACCGTGGCGCTCCGCTACTTCACCGTTTACGGGCCGCGACAACGCCCGGACATGGCGTTCCATCGTTTCTTGAAGGCGTCGCTTGGTGGCGAGACGGTCTCGCTCTTCGACGACGGGGAGCAGACGCGCGATTTCACGTTCGTCTCGGATGCGGTCGCCGCGAATGTGGCGGCGGCGGAGCGAGGCCCGGCCGGTGGCATCTACAACATCGGCGGGGGCTCGGAAGTCAGCCTGAATCACGTGATCGCCACGATCGGCAAGATCACCGGCCGGCCGCTGGACGTTCGTCGCGAGGCGCGCCAGAAAGGCGACGTGAGACACACCGCCGCCGACTGCTCCGCGCGCGCGCCAGGATCTCGAGTTCCGCCCCCAGGTTGGGCTCGAGGCCGGGCTCCGTCACGAGTGGGAGTGGATCCAAGAATTCTACGGGAAACCATGAGGGACAGGCGCTGAGAACAGCGTCTGTCCCTACGAGTGTGGGAGGAAATAATGTCGATTCGTCAGGAGCTGCTCGAGATCCTCGCCTGCCCGAAGTGCAAGGGCGAGCTCGAGCTCACCCCGGCGCAGGACGGGCTCATCTGCCGCTCGTGCAAGCTCGTCTACCGCATCGAGGACGACATCCCGATCATGCTGATCGACGAGGCCAAACCGTTACAGGGGTAACACGGGGTCCGAGCCACTCGGATGGCGCAGCCGTCGTGGAGTGACATCGTCTCCGCGCTGAATCACGAAACGACCGAGTCGTCGCGGGTCGCGTTCGAGCGGGGGGAGACGGTCGGGGCGCGCCAGTTCCTGTGGGAACCCCTGCGACGCGCGTGGACCGCGTTTCGCGCGCGTCGGTCCGCGGGGAGTGGCGGCGGCGAGAGCAGCGTGCTCGCCGGATACCGGGCGATCCTCCATGCGGCGAAGCTCTGGGAGGTGGAAGAGCGGTGGCGCGCGGAATCGGCGGTCACGTTCTCGGCGCGCGGGCGGCGCTGCATCGCGAGGCGCGGGTGGCGAGAGGTCGTCACCTGGGTGCTCGATCCCAACGTCGAGCAGCATCCGATCGCGGGCGGCCGCGGCGGCACCGCGAGCGTGCACACGCCGCGCGGCCGCGTCGTGCTGCGTCCGTATCGCCGCGGCGGGGCGATGCGCTGGCTCGGCAGCACGTTCTTCGGATTTCGGCCGCGGCCGTTCCACGAATTTTGGACGCTTCTGGCAGCCTGGCGTCGCGGCCTGCCGGTCGTCGAGCCCGTCGCGGCGATCGTCGAGCGGGGGTTCGGTCCTTCGTATAAAGGATGGCTCGTGACGATCGAGGTCGGCGGTGCGGAGCCGTTGTCGCGCTGGATCCGCGAGAATCGGGTGGCGCCGGCGATCGCGCCGCTCGCCGCGAGCCTGCGCCGCATCCATGCCGCGGGCTTGCGCCATCCCGACCTGAATCTCGGCAACGTGCTCGTCCGTGAGGGCCCTTCGTTCCTCTTCTTGGACTTCGATCGCGCGCGGCTCGACGGTCGCCCCCTCGGCGACTGGAAGCGTCGCTCCGCGTTGCGACGCCTGCGGCGCTCGGCGCGGAAGCTCGATCCCGAAGGCACGGCCTTTCCCGACGCCGAGCTCGATCGCCTGGAATCTTTCTACTGGAGTGGCACCGATTCCTGAGCGGATTCTCGTTGTCCTCCTGGGGGCCATCGGTGACGTCGTGCGAGCCATGCCGCTCGTCTCACGCGTCCGCCGCGCGTTCCCGCGCGCGCACCTCGCGTGGGCCGTCGAGCCGATCGCGGCGCCGCTGCTCACCGATCACCCCGCGATCGACGAACGCATCGTGTTCGATCGGCCGCGCGGCACACGCGCGTTCCCCGCGTTTCTCCGCGAGATCCGGAGCGGACGTTTCGACCTCGCGCTCGATTTGCAGCGGCACTTGAAAAGCGGCGTGGTGACCCGCGCGAGCGGCGCGCGCCGGCGGATCGGCTTCGCGCGCCAGAACTCGAAAGAGGCAAACTGGCTGTTTCAGACGGAGACGATTCCCGCGCAAGAGAATTTCTCGAGCAAGCTCCGCCAGTACCTCACGTTCGCCGAGCACCTCGGCCTGCCGCCCGCGCCGATCGAGTTCGGCCTCCGCCCGACGGACGCGGAGCGCATGCGGGCGGCGGCGTGGCTCGACCCGCTCGCACGGCCGTTCGTCGCCGCGTTCGTCGGCTCGACGTGGCCGAGTCGGTTCTGGACGCCCGAGGCGACGGCGGAAGTGCTGACGGCCGTTCACGAACGGCACGGTCTCGGTGCGGTGCTGCTCGGCGGTCCCGGCGAGAGCGCGTTCGCCCGAGAGGTCGCGACACGCGCGCCGGCCGGGACGCTCGATCTCGTCGGCCAGACGACGCTCCGCGACCTGGTCGCGGTCTTCGAGCGCGCGCGACTCGCGTTCGGGCCCGATTCCGGGCCGATGCACATCGCCGCGGCCGTCGGCGTGCCGGTCGTCTCGCTCTGGGGTGCGACGAGCGCGCTTCGCTCCGCGCCTTGGGGCTCCGAAGCGCTCGCGGTGAGCGGCGTCGTCGCGTGTCATCCGTGTTATCTCCGCCGTTGTCCCGTCGATCGGCTTTGCATGCGCAGCATCCGAGCCGCCGAGGTCGTCGAGCGGCTCGAAGGGGCGCTCGCGCGATGAGCCGCGTCGTCACGCTCGCCGCGACGCTCGCAGGGACGTCGCTCGGCCAGACGCTCGCCAAGCCGGAGGAGCTCTTCGCTTCGCCGTCGGCGCACGTCTTGAAAGACCACCGCCGCACCGCCGTCGCACGGGTGTCCGTCGAGGGCCGCGAAGTCTACGTCAAACGCTTCAAACCGTACGCGTGGTATCGCCGGCTCGAGAGCCTCTGGGGCCGCGGACCGGCGCGCCACTCCTGGCAGGTCGCGGCGCGGATCGCCGCGCGCGGTTTCCGCCCCGCGACGCTGCTCGCGCTGGTCGAGACGTACCGTTGGGGGCTACCCTCGGACGACTATCTCGTGAGCGCGGCCGTCGCCGGCGGGGTACCCGCCGGAAGCTTCTGGCTCGAGTCCGTCGAGCGTGGGCCGAGGGACGCTCGCCATCGGTTTCTGCGCACCGCCGGCAGCGAGCTCCGGCGGCTGCACGATGCCGGTTTTTACAGTCGCGACGCGAACGCGAACAACTTTCTCGTGCGGGACACGCCGCCGGCGCCGCCCGAATTCTGGCTGATCGACCTCGAGACGTTCCGCGAGGTCGGCCACGTCTCCCACCGGCGACGGCTGAAGAATCTGGCTCAGCTCCACAATCTGCTCCGCGGGCGCGTGAAGGCGACCGACCGGCTGCGCGTTCTCGCGTCGTATCTCGGGCCGGGCCGCGCCGCGCTTCGCGAGATCTCGGAATCGACCGTCGTGCTCGATCGGCGCAAGGCGCGCGAGTACGCGGAGCGGCGGGAGCGAGCGAAGTGATCACTCGGCTTCTCTCGGCGGCGGGCCTCGCGTTCCTCGCGGCGGCGATCATCCTGCCGGGCATCTCGGTTCCGATCCACAACATCGCCGAGCCGCTCGAGGGCCTCGTCGTCCGTGAGATGGCCGAGAGCGGCGATTGGATCCTGCCGCGGCGGAACGGCGAGGAGATTCCGGCGAAGCCGCCGCTCTATCATTGGGTGACGCTCGGCATCGCCGGTGCGCTCGGGCTTCGAATCGACGAGGTCGCAATCCGCGTCCCATCGGTCCTGGCCTCGGCGCTCGCGGTCGCGACGACGTTTCTCGCGGGCGCGGCGGTGTTCGGTCAGCCCGCGGGGGCGATCGCCGCGCTCGTCGTGGCGACGTCTCCGGAATGGGTGGAATGGGCCGGCATGGCGCGGACGGACGCGCTGTTCGTGGCGCTTCTCACCGCGGCGCTCTTCGCCGCGGAGCGCTGGCTCGCCCTCGGCTCGCGGCGCTTTCTCGCGCTCGGCGCGCTCGCGCTCGGCGCCGCGGTGCTCGCGAAAGGGCCGGCGGCTTTCGTCCTCTTCTTCGGCGTGCTCGGCGTCGAGCTCGTCCGGCGGCGCGAGCTTCGCCGCGCGTTCTCGGCCGAGGCGCTCCTCGCGACGGTCGCCGCGCTGCTGCTCGCCTCGACGTGGTACGCCGCCGCCATCGCGCACGGCGGCGCAGCGTTCTTCGAGAAGCAGATCCTCGCGGAGAACGTATTTCGCTTCCTGCCGATCGAGGACGGTGGACCGAGCCGCGATCACGGCCTCTTCTTCTACGTGCCGACGATTCTCGCCGGCATGTTCCCGTGGATTCTCGTGTTGCCGCTCGCGATCCGCGAGGGTTGGCGGGATGAGGGCAGACGCGCCTCGCTCGCGCGATTCGCGACGAGCTGGATCGCGGTCGTCTTCGTCCTCTGCTCGCTCGCGGACGGCAAGCGCGCGAACTACATCCTACCGCTCTATCCGCCGGCTGCGGTCTTGATCGGCGCGGCGATCGTGGAGTGGCTGCGCAACGGGCGTTCCCGCGACCGTGCGCTCGGCGTGACGACCACGATGGTCGCGGTTCCGCTCGCGGTCGTCGGCATCCTCGCGCTCGCGTGGAGCCTCGGCTTCGAGCCGTGGGAGCTCGTCCTGCCATACCTCCATCCGCGGGACCGCGCGAACATCCCGGCGACTGCGGCGGCGATCGGCCAGCCCCCGCTCTTCGTCGGCTTCGTCGCGCTCGCCTTGGCGGGCGGGCTGATCGTGTCGTGGCGCCGCCGGCGCTTCGACGTGCTCGCGGCGCTCGTCGGCGTCGTGGCGATCGTCATGGTGCTCTTCGGCACGGCGATGATCCGTCCTGCCGAGGCTTCCGTGAAGACGTTCAAGCCGTTCGCCAAGCGCTCGGCGAGGCATCTCGCGGACGGCGCGCCGCCGGCGTTCTACAAGCGCCCCGAATACGGCGTGCTCTTCTATCTGCGCCGCCACGTGCCGGTGGAATACGTCGATCCGGCGCGGCTTCCGCGGCCGGGCTGGGTCTTCGTCTGGGAGGAAGACTGGGCAGAGATGCCGCCCGCGCTGCGCACCGGCGGAGAAATCGTGGAGACGAGCCCGCTCGCCACGCAGAGCCGTGAGCGCTCGCGGCTCCTCCTCGTCCGCCTGCGTTGAGCCGGTCGGATGCGATCGACTCCGTTGAGCCTCCATCCTTCGTTCGATAGAGCAGGTCGGATGTCGCGGAGAGCGATCTGGACGGTGACGATCACGGCGCTCGCGGCCGCGTTCGCCGTCACGTTTCCGCTCGTGCTCCACCTGCGAGAGGCGATTCCCTATGGGGCCGGCATCGGGCCGGAGCGAAGGTTCCAGGATCTCGTCCCGGGCGATCCCCTCCAGTTCTACTACTATCTGTCGCTCGTCCCGCGGATGATCGCCGGAGAGCTTCCGTGGTTCCGCGATTCCCTGCAATTCGCGGCCCCGGAGCCTAATCCGCGCCTCTCGTTCTTCTTTCTGCCGTTCTCCCTGGTGTTCGCGCTCATCTCCCCGCTCGGAAACACCGTTGCCTACAACGCTCTCGTTTTCGCTTCCTTCCCGGCGATCGCGCTCGCGACGTTCGCGCTCGCGCGCCGGCTCGGGCTCGAGACCGCAGGCGCCGCCTTCGCCGCGGCGGCGTTGACGCTGCTGCCCTATCGTGTGGCGACCCTCGCCCACGGGCATCCCGCAGGATTCGTTCTCTTTCTCGTGCCTGGAATCTTCGCTGCGCTCGAACGAGCCTGGTGGCGGGAGAGCCCCCGCGCGGCGGCCGTAGCCGCAGCGTTTGCCCTGTTCCTCGCGTGGAATGAGCCCCACTTTCTCTACTTTCTCGGCTTTCTCCTGCCGATGTGGTTGCTCATGGCGGCGTTTCGTCTCGGGGAGTGGCGTGAACGGCCGCCGCTCGTTCCGGCGTTGCCTCGCTTGGCCATCGCCGGGCTCGGTCCGGCATTCGCTTACGGCGCCTACGTCGCTCGTCGAGAAACGACGCTCTCGTCGGTGGATGCCCTGCTCATCTGGCTCGTCATGAGCGCGACTCTCGCGGTCGTGTGGCGGGTGACGGTCGAGGCCAGAGCGCGGGCGGGCGAAACGGCCGGCGATTCGGAGGCGACGTCCTTTCTTCCGCTCCTCGGCCTCGGCCTGTATCCGCTCCAGTGGTGGCTCGACATCCCATACGGCGGTCGAATTCTCGCCGTCGCGTGCGGCAGCGCGCTCGTCGTCGCGAAGCGGCCGCTCCTGGTTGCAATCGCACGCCTGGCGCGCGGTCCCGCGGGCCGTGACTTCGCGCAGCGGCTCGTCGCACTCTGGCCGTTCGCCGTCGGTCTCCTTGTCGCCGGCGGCTTTGCGCTTCACTTCAAGGCGAGCGTCCTCGAAGGATCGACGTCCGCCGTCGGGCGAAAGGTCCGTGAAGTCCGGCTGTTCTCCTCGCGGCCCGAGGATTTCTTCGCCCGCTCGTCCGGGCATCTCACGCATCAACTCTATCCGGGCGTCGTCGTGGTCGGGCTCGCGGCTGCGAGCCTCACGCGGCCGGCGGGAAGATGGCTCGTCGCCGTTGCCGTATTGTTCGCAATCCTCGCCCTCGGTCTTCACGCTCCGGTGTGGCTCCCGTACTTTCCTGCCGCCTTCGCGGGCGTGCCGTTCTTCGCGTTCATCCGCCAGACCTCCAAGTTCTTCTTCGTCGCCGCGCTGCTGCTCGCGCTCGCCGGAGGCCTCGGGCTCGACCGGCTCGTCCGCGAGGTTGGTGGGCGGCGGGGACTCGCCGCGGCTGTCCTCGCACTCGCGCTCCTCGCGTTCGACTTTTCGAGCCTGCCGCTCGGGCTCAGCCGGCTACCGACCGAGAACCGCGCGTACGCGATCGTCGGCGCAGAGGGACGCGGCACGAATCTCCTCGAGATCCCGATCTGGCCGGGCGACAGCGCCTACTCTTCGATCTATCAGTTCTGGACGACGCGCACTGGCGTGCCGATCGTCAACGGCTACAGTCCGACGCACGGGCGCGACTATGCCGAACGCGTGTTCCGAGTGCTCGAGCCGCTGAACGTCGGCGATCTGACGGAAGCAATCGCTCGCCGTCTCGACGAGCTGCGCGTGCAGTTCGTTACTTTCCATGCGGACGTGTTCGCGAGCCAGGTGAGCATCTTTGGCTATCGCCGTTCGCTCGAGGCGCTGCGCCGGGATCCGAATCTCATCGAGCGGGCGGCGGACGGCGGGGCGTTTCTGTTCGAGCGTCGTGAGGGCGCCTTCCAGCCGCACGAGATCCGCATCGGGTGGCCCATCCGCACGTTCTTCGAAGCGGAGTCTTTGCGGGTGGCACCCGACACGACGCTCGCGGAAGAAGGCGCTTCCGGAGGGACGATTCAGCACGGCACCCGCGCCAGAGGCCCCAACACGTTCGGACCGTTCCGATCGTTTCCGCCAGGAGCGTACACGGTGCGTTTTCGGGTTCGTGGCGACGGTCTCGTCGAGGCGACCACGAACGGAGGCCGAATGCAGCTGGCAGAGCGAAAAGTCAGCTCGGCGACTTGGGAGACCGTCGACGTCGCGTTTTCGCTCGATCAGACGCGGCCCATCGAGTTCCGGACGTGGAACGATGCCGGCAAGAGCTTGGATGCGGACTGGGTTCTCGCGGAGTCGAGCGATGCGGGCGCCGATGCCGATCGCATCGAAGCCGAGCGCCTGCCGGTCGTGGCCGGGTTCGATCGCGAAGCGGCCGAAGCGTCCGGCGGAGCTTATGCGGTCGTTGGCGCTCCGCCAGGAGCGGTCGCGCGCGACGGTCCGTATCGCTGGACGCCCGCCGGCCGGCTCGGCCTCGCGGTGCGGTCGCGAGGTGCACCGCTTCTCGTTCGGGTCGAGTCCGCGGACGGGCGCCAGCGGTTCGGCGAGCTCTCCGTCGAAGGCCGGCCATCCTGGGGTTTGACGACGGCGTCGATCGAGGTTCCGGTAGACGCCGTCCTTTGCGCGCGGATCGTGGCGATTGCACCGGAGTCGGCGGACGTCGACTACGTGGAATGGACGAAAGGGTCGTGACGTGAGCCGGGTTCTCGGTCGCATCGTCTTGGCGGTCGTTGCCGTCTTGCTCTCGGGCATCCTCCTCGAGCTCGGCGTGCGCCTCTACCTCCGGAACTGGCTGAGCGAGAACTCGCTCGAGCGACTCCGCGGCCTCGGCGAGTCGGGAGCCGACGTGCCGGTGCGAAGCTCGCACCCGCTCGCCCACATCATCCGCTTGAGCGACGAGCCGAGCCTCGTCTACGAGCTGAAGCCGAAGCTCGATCTCGACTTCGGTCACCGCCGCGTGGTGACGAACGCCGAGGGGCTCCGCGAGAGCCGAGACTATCCGCACCAGCGCTCGCCGAAGAGCGTGCGCATCATCGGCGTCGGGGATTCCGGCATGTTCGGGTGGAACGTCGAGCAAGGCGAGGACTATCTTTCCGTCCTCGAGGACACGCTCGCCGCGCGCGGCGACGGAGTGCTCTACGACGTCCTCAACTTCGGCGTGCCGGGCTACAACACGCAGCTCGAGGTCGCGACCGTGCGGGCCAAGGGTCTCGCGTACGACCCCGACGTCGTCATCATCGCGTGGTGCGACAACGACTATTCGCTGCCGTTCTTCTTCTATCAGAACGGCGATTTCTCGCGGACCGACGTCTCGTTTCTCTTCACGCTGATCTTCGCTCCGGCGCGCTTGGCCGAGCTGGCCGCGGGCGGGGTCCGCGATCTGCGTGACGGCGATCGGCAGCGCGCGAGCCGAGAGATCGCCGGCGGAATCGACATCGAAGGAGTGCGTGCCTCGCTCGCCGAGCTGCGCGACCTCGGTGCCGCAAAGGGCTTCCACACGCTCATCTTCGGGCCGATCCGGAGAGAGATCGCGAAGATCGTCCAAGAAGTGGGCATCGATGCCGAGAACACGATCGAGTCGATTCCTCCGAAGAGCGTGCCGAAGGAATGGGCGGTGCACGCGATGCACCCGCGCAAGGAAGGTCACCGATTGCTCGGCGAACGGCTCGCCGCGGCGCTCGATCGGCGGGGGTGGCTCGTTCCGCGCGACGCCGCATCCGCCTCGCTCGATTCGCGATGAGTCGCATCGCCGCTCTCGGCGTCGTCACGCTCGCCGCGTGCGCGCTCCTTCTCTTCAAGGACCTCGGCCTCGAGAACCTACAGATCGACGAGGCGCGGACGACCACGCGCGCGATCGAGATGGTCGAGAGCGGCGACTGGATCGTGCCGCGGCTCGACGGAAAGCCGGATCTCCGGAAGCCACCGCTGAAGCTCTGGCTCGTCGCGGCGACGCTTTCCATATTCGGGGACACCGAGGCGATCGTTCGCATGTGGGACCCGATCTTCGGGCTCGGCACGCTCGCGCTCCTCTTCTGGTACGCGAACCGTCTCGGCGGACCGATCGCGGCGTTCACCGCGACGATCGCGCTCGTCACGATTCCCGAGTTTCTCTTCGACCACAGCGTTCGGACGAACGTCCACGACAGTGCTCTCTGGTTCTTCGTCTCGGCGAGCGCGATCGTGTACGCGTGCGGCCCGCCGACGATCCGGCGCACGGTCGGGTCGGCGATGCTCGCGGGCGCGGCGCTCCTCACGAAGGGACTCGCCGCTTTCTCGCTCTTCGCGGTCGTGTTCGCGCTCGAGGCCGTCACGACCCGCTTGCGCGGCCTCCTTCGGGCGCGGGTCTGGATCTGGGCGGGAATCGCCCTCGCGATCGCGCTCGCATGGCTCGTTCCCGCGGCGCTCCTCGCGAGGGAGGAGCTCGCCTCGGCGTATACGTTCGAGTACCGCCGACGGATCGTCGGGAGCGGCCTTGCCAGTGACCCGGCCTATTACGTTCGCTTCGTCTGGCAGCATTTCGGCATCTGGCTCGTTCTCGCGATTCCTTCGATCGCGTCGATCATCCGTCGGCCGAGCCCGGAAACGTGGTTGCCGGTCGTCTGGGCGATCGTGGGCGTCGCGTTCTTCACGGCCGCGAGCATGAAGTACCCGTGGTACGTGATCCCCGCCTATCCGGCGATCGCCGTGCTCGTCGGTCACGGGGCCGCGGTTGTCGTCCGGAGCCTTCCCCTCGGTCGGCCGTCGCTCCGCGACGCCCTCGCGGTGATCGGCATCGCGGCCGCCTTCGCGCCTGCGTACTTGCGCGTGTACGGGACTACGGGCGAGATCCGATGGACGCGCGGCGAATTTCGGGCGTTCGCCGACTATGCGATCGAGCACGGATCGAAGGACGTGCCGGTGCTGCTGTACCATCCGGAGGAGAAGGCGTTCTCGCAGCACGAGCGGCTGTCCGCGTTTCGGCTCCGCGAGAGACTTCGCCGCGTTCGAACCGCGGACGAGCTCTGCGGCGCGATTCGGGACGCCGCGCACGGTGCGTTTGCGATCGTCGCCGACGGCGAGCTTTCGAAGCTCGCTTGCCTAGGCCGGTACGAGACTTCGCTGCCGCTCCCAGCGCCCGACGACATCCCGGAGCGGCGGAGCTACGTGCCGAAGCGGGTGCTCCCCATCCGCGTGCCTTCGCCGCCCTTCTTCGTTCCGGCCGAGATCAGTGCCGACATTGCCGCGGGCGAAGGGCTCGGAACCGGCTGGGATCCGTCCGTGGTGGCGGCGTGGCCGACTGCCCGCGGGATCGTAGGCGATCGAGCGATGGTCGGCATCGACCTTCCGGTGATCGTGGCCGGAGAGCTGCTGATCAACGGTGAATGGAGTGCGCCGCCGCGAACCGAATGCGCGCCGCGCGTCGAGGTGAACGGCGTTCCCCTCGGGACGATCGACGGTGCAGGCCCCGAGGTCTCGCTGCCGATTCCCGCCGCGAGCACGTTTCCCGGCCGGAACTTCTTCGGCTTCGTCCGACCCTGTCCCGAGGTGCCTTTTCCCGTCGCGAGGCTGGCCGTCCGTCCGCGCGACGCGAGCGGCGTCCCCGACGTGCCGTTCCGGATTCATTCGATCTCCGCCGGGCGGGGACACCGGAGAGTCGGAAGCGTGATCGACGATCCGGCCGCGTCGAGCGGTGTCGCGACCGCGGGCCGGGCGCGCCCTGACCACAGCGAGTACCTCTTCCTGATGCCGCTCGATCTCGAAGGCGGCGTCTGGGTCGCGCGGTTCGAGCTCCGCGCGCAGGATCTCCGGGGAGCCGACGCGGCGGCGTTCCTCGAGGTGTTCTCGAAGACTTCCCGCTCGATGCTCGGTGCGAAGCGCGTCCCCGCGCTCGCGATCGCCACGCCTGACAAATACCTCCCGATCGAGATTCGCTTCACCGTGCCGACGAAGCTCGAGAAGGTGCAGCCAGCCGTTCGGATCGCGGGAGACGCGGAGATCCGCCTGGCGACGGTGACGCTCGTGCCCGCCTGGATGGCGGACCGCGGCTTCGAAGCCGCTCAGAGTGCGACGAGACCGGCGCGCGTGCGGCGGTAGCTCCGTCCGCAATGGCACGCGAGCTTTCGCGGCAGGCGGGCGCCGCACTCGCAGGCCCAACCGATGCGACGCGCCGGATTGCCGACGAGCAGCGCGTGCGGCGGCACGTCGTCGACGACCACCGACCCTGCGCCCACGAACGCGTGCTCGCCGATCGTCAGCCCGCAGACGATCGTGACGTTCGCGCCGAGTGTCGCCCCGCGGTGAACGACCGTCGGGAGAAACTCGTCGGGGGTGTGCTTGAACGCCACCCGCGGGACGAGGTCGTTCGTGAAGACGACGTTCGGCCCGACGAACACCTCGTCGCCGATCGTCACCTTGTCCCAGATGAGGGAGTTGTTCTTCACGGTGACCCGGTCGCCGATGCGGGCGCCGCCCTCGACGAACACGTGGTCGCAGAGGTTACAATCCGTGCCGACGACCGCGCCCGGCATCACGTGGGCGAATGCCCACACGCGAGTCCCGGCGCCGATGGTGTCGCTCTCGCAGATCCCTTTCGGGTGCACGAAGACCGGCCGACCGGCGCTCAAGCGGCGACCGCCTTCCGGAGCGCGGCCGCGACGTGCTGCTGCTGCTCTGCGGTGATGCCGGGGAACATCGGCAACGAGAGCACTTCCGCCGCGGCGCGCTCCGCGTTCGGGAAATCGCCCGGGCCGTGCCCGAGCATCGCGAGCGCGCCGTGGAGATGAACCGGCTTCGGGTAGTGGACGCCCGACTCGACGCCGACGGCACGAAGCCGCTGCCGAACGTCGTCCCGCCGCGGCACGCGCACCACGTAGAGGTGGTAGACGTGCTCGTTCCCGGGGAGCGTCCGCGGCAGCTGCACGTCGCGCGCGCCGTCGAGGAGCTCGTCGTAACGCCGGGCGGCGGCTCGCCGCTCTTCGTTCCAGCGGGCGAGGTGACGAAGCTTCGCGTGGAGCACGACGGCCTGCAGAGCATCGAGCCGGCTGTTGAAGCCCGGCTCGGGGTGCTCGTATTTTTCTTCCGAGCCGTAGTTCCGGAGCCGGCGGACCGCCGCCGCGAGCGTGTCGTCGTCGGTCAACACGGCCCCGCCGTCTCCCCACGCGCCGAGGTTCTTCCCCGGGTAGAAGCTCGTTCCTGCGATCCGTCCGGCGGCTCCCGCGGCCACGCCGTTTCGCCGCGCGCCGTGCGCCTGCGCGGCATCCTCGACGATCGCGAAATTCGCCCGCCGCGCGACCGCCGCGATCCCCTCCACGGGCGCCATCTGCCCGTAGAGATGGACGGGGATGATCGCCGCCGTCCGCGTTCCGGCGCGCGCGGCGATGCCGCTCGGATCGATGAGGTGCGTCTCCCCATCGCAGTCGACGATCACCGGCATCGCGCCGGCGCGCAGCACCGCCATCGGTGTCGCCATGAACGTGTTCGCCGGCAGGATCACCTCGCTCCCGGAGCCGATCCCGAGGCTCCGGAGCGCCAGCTCCAGCGCGTCCGTGCCGCTACCGACACCCACGCAGTGCCGGACGCCGACGGCCGCGGCGAATGCACGCTCGAACGACGCGACCGCGTCGCCGAGGATGAACGCCGAGCGCGCGACGAGCGCATCGAGCTCGCCGCGAATCTCGTTCGCGATCTCTCGGTGCTGGAGCGCGAGATCGACGAAAGGAACCGTGGCCGCGCTCAAACCGCCTCCTCGGCGCCGCCGCCGCGGATGGACCGCTCGATCGCTTCGAGAACGCGGACGACGTTGGCGCCGAGCCGGCCGTCCGTGAGCGGCTTCTCGTCGCGCTCGATGCAGTCGAGGAAGCGCTCGCACGCGGCGCGGAGCGGCTCACCCATCTGAACCCGCGGGATCAGCACGTCGCCGTCCCGGACGATCGAGCGGAAGCCCTCGATCGTATCGACGAACGCGGCCTTCGTCCGCTCCTCGGCGACATGCTTGTCGTAGAGGCGAAGCGGCTCGACGAAGTCGAGGTCGTCGTAGCGGAGCATCTTCCGATCGCCGACGACCGTGATCTCGCGCGTCTTCCGCGGATGGAGCCACGAGCAGTGGAGATGCGCGAGAACGTTGCCCGGGTAGCGGAGCACGGCGAAGACCGCGTCCTCGATGCCCGCGTTCAGCCACGTGCCGCCGCGCGCGGCGACCTGCAGCGGCAGCGCGCCGAGCCAGTAGTCGAGGATCGCGACGTCCTGGGCCGCGAGGTCCCAGCTCGCGTTCACGTCGACGCGGACGGGTCCGAGATTCGTCCGCACGCACGAGACATACCGCACGCCCCCGAGCTCGCCGGCGTCGAGGTATGCCTTCGTCTGGCGTACGGCGGGATTGTAGAGGAACACGTGATCGACGAGGAGCACCCGCCGGGTACGCTCGGCGAGCGCGGCGAGCTCCTCCGCCTCACCGAGATTCGCGGTGAGGGGCTTCTCGACGAACACGTGCTTGCCGCTCTCGAGCGCTGCGCGGACGAGCGCGTAGTGCGTTCGGGTCGGCGTGGCGACGACGACGGCGTCGACCGCGGGATCGGCGATCGCCTGGCTCGCGTCCGCGGTGAGACTGACGCCGGGGTAGCGCCGTCCCACGGCCGCGAGGCGGTCCGCGTCGAGGTCGCTCACCCAGGCGACGCGGCTGCGCTCCGCGTCGTTGAAGTTGCGGATCAGGTTCGGGCCCCAGTGCCCCGCTCCGAGGACGGCGACGTTGATCACGTGCGGATTCTCCAGAAAAGCGGCCGCAAGATCGACCACCAGTCCACCAGCGGGCGCATCTTCGTCTGGCCGAGCTCTTTGGGGGGATAGGTCTTCGTCACGGGGACCTCGGCCGTGCGATAGCCGAGGCGGATCGCTTGCAGGTACAGGAACGGCTCGAGCTCGTAGTGATCGAGCCACGTCGCGTCGAGATCGATCCGCGGGTCCTCGAGCACGCGCCGATGGATCGCGCGAAAGCCGTTCGTGGATTCCGTCACGCGGCGCCCGGCGGCCAGCGAGAAGAGAAGCGGATGAAGCCGCGTCGCGACGCGCCGGTAGAGCGGCATCGGCCCGAAATCGCGACGGCCGAGGAAGCGCGACCCTTGAACGAAGTCTGCGCGTCCCGCGGCGATCGGCTCGAGGAGGAGCGGGATCTCCTCGGGAGCGTCCTTGTTGTTGCCCGCGATCACGACCATGACGTCGTACCCCCGGGCGAGCGCATGGCGGAACCCTGCCCGGATCGCAGCCCCGACGCCGAGCGTCCGCCCGAGCGCGATCACGGTCGCACCGTGGCTCCTGGCGACCTCGGGAGATCGGTCCGTGCTGCCGTCGTCCACGACCACGATCTCGTCGACGACCGATCGCGGCGTCCGTCGGAGCACCTCGCCGATCTTTTGCTCCTCGTCGAAGACGGGAGCGATCAGCGCGATCGAGAGACCCTGATGCATAGCCGGAGAAGGCCTCAACGCTCGTACACGTTCAAGCGCGTGCCGAGCTCCTTCCGCGCCTCGACGTGTCGGAATCCCGCTCGGGTGAGCTTCTTCCAGAGCGGTTTCCAGTTGTGCGGCTTGAGTCGCCCGCCGCGGGCGGCGAAGTGGTAGACGCGACGCTGGTCGACGAGGCGCTCCGGCGGGATGACCGGTTTACCCTCCACCTGCTGGACGAGAACGTTCCAGCCGACGGCGCGGAACGTGAACTTCTCGCCTCCATTGTCGAAGACGGGCTCGATCGGACGCGTCGTGTAGTAGCCCACCGTGTGCTGCGCTTGCGGGCTCAGGTACACGAGCTCGTCCGGCGCGACATGCTCGTCGAGATATCGCACGACCTCGGCGGCACGCGTTTTCGCGTAGTGGATTTCCTTCCACGGCGCGAGGACGGTCGCGATCGCGAGGACCCAGAGAACGGCGGGGAGCACGCGGCGCGCGCCGGCGATGTGGCTCGAGGCCGCGTCGCACACTGCTCCGAGGCCTGCCGCGGCGAGCGCCAACCAGAGCGGGTGGGTGAAGAAGAAGGGGCGTCCGCCGAACGGGTAGAGGTGGAGCGCCGACGCGGCGAGGAGACCCGCGAAGAAGAGGAGGAAGAAGGCCGCTTGGAAGCGGCTCCGCTCGCGCGCGAAGAGGCTGACGATTCCTGCGAGCATCGCGATCCCGATGACCACGGCGACGACACGCTCGGCGGTTGGCCAACCGAAGAACTGCGGTGATCCACCGGTCAGCGCTGCGGGGATCCGCCGTGCCGCGAATTCGGCGGCGGCGGCGAGCGAGCCGGTCGGCAGGAACCAGCCGATCCAGTAAGCCTCCACGTCGCTCCGCATCTGGAGTCGGAGGCGGAGCCAATAGAACGCGAGCATCGCGGCGTCGAAGGCGAAGACGACGGCAACCGCCGCCCATGGAGGGCGTCGCCGGTCGCGACGCCACTCGCGGGCCGCCGCGGCGAGTGGCAGGTGGAGGAGGAGCATGCTCGCGGCAAGGCTCACGTACGAGACGACCGCAGCGACGGCGGAGGCGACCGAGAGCCCGAGAAGCCGCCGCGGCGAAGCGTCGCGGATGTGCGGCAGCCCGAGGATCACGAGAAGGAGGACGACGAGGGCGTCGCTCGCCGTCTGCTTCACGTGCGTCGACATGATCGCGATCATGGGATCCACGGAGGTCAGCGCCGCGGCGAGAACGCCGATGCTCACCCAACCCGTGAGGCGCATGGCGAGCAAACCGACGGCGGGGATCAGAATGAGACCGCAGAGGAACGGGTAGAGCTGGAGCCCGAGCTCGGGATCGGGGACGAGCTGCGCGAAGCCCTTCAGGATCGCGGAGAAGCCGGTCGGCGCGGTCGCGGCGTAGACGAAGAGGTCGCCGAGGCTCGCGTACCGCACGATGAACCCGACCCAGGTGTCGTCGACGAAGAGCGACGGGGGATCGAGGGCGACCGATCGTCTCCATGCGGCGAGCGCGACGAAAGCGACGACCGCCGCGGGCGGGAGCGCGGTCGCCGAGGAGATCGCGCGAATCCGCTGGCCGCGTTCCCGGGACCGGGGCGCGGCGATGGCCGCCTCAGGCGGCGCTGATCTCATTCGGCCGTCCGGCCGGCTCCGCCACCGGGAACGGTCGGAAAGCATAGGTGAACTGCCGGGCGATGTTCCCCTCGGGGTAGGCGTCGTCGTCCACGCCGAACTCTTCCGGCCGACGGCCCGGCAGATATGCGGTGCCGAAGATCCAGTCGAAGATCGAGAGGTTGTTCCCGAAATTGCAGCCCTGCGCTTCGAGTGCGCGCGCGTGGTGCCAGCGGTGCATCTCCGGTCCGACGAAGACGTAGATCAGGGGCCCGATCCCGAAACGCACGTTCGCGTGGCTGAAGCTCGCGACCGTGGAATCCACGGCAGCGAGAATGACGAGCGCCTCCGGCTGGACTCCCAAGAAGAGCAGCGGTGCGGCGTAGATCGTTCGGTCGAGGATCTTCTCGAGCGGGTGGAAGCGGACGCTCGAAAACCAGTCCAGGTCTCTGGAGCTGTGGTGCGTCTCGTGGAGTCGCCACCACCAGTTCCAGCGGTGCTTGGCTCGGTGCATCCAGTAGAAAAAGATATCGATCACGAGGATGACGATGACCGCCTGCAGCCAGAGCGGTTTGTCGCGGAGCACGGCCACCATGTTCGTCGGCAGCCAGCGGCGCCCGGCGGCCTCCACCGCGACGGCAACCGTCCCCGTGAAGGCGAACCGAAGCGCGATGTTCACGACGACGTAGAATCCGTCCGTCAGAAAGCCTCGGCGGAAGATCGGCTGTGAGGCGCGGGCCGGAGCGAGCCGTTCCGCGGTGAAGGCCAGCGCTCCGACGACCGCGAAGATCAAGATGACCATCGAATCGAGAAACTGAATAGTTCGCGCGCCGAATCTCGTCAAGCGCCGCATTTTTCCGTCGAAACTCGAGTCCCTTGTTCGTCTCGTCGTTCGATGCTCAATGAGCGGTTCGATGCGGACCGCACGCCTGTTCGCCTTCCGTGCTGCGCTGGTCGCCGCCTCGTTCGCCGCGACGCTCCTGTTCGTGGAGGCGACGCTTCGGCTCGTCCGGCCCGATCTCGGCGACGTCGTCGACGCCGGTATGCAGCGCCACCGCTACCGGATCCACGCGAACCCGCGGAGCACGGATCGCATCCGCCGGCATCCCGACAAGGGCCGGGGCAAGCACCGCGTGATCCACAACGCCCTCGGGCTCCGCCAGCACCGCGAGTTCGCGGTCCAGAAGCCTGCGGGAACCATGCGAATCGGGTTCTTCGGCGATTCGTTCACCGAGAATCTGCGGATGCCGGTGCAGTACTCGTTCACCGAGCCGCTCGATTACCTGTTGAACCAGACCGGTCGCCTGTTCGAGGTGTTGAACTTCGGCACTGACGGCTACGGCACGGATCAAGTGTACCTTCAGTACGTGGACGAGGGCGTGCCGCTCGACCTCGACGTCGTCGTCTATCTCTTCACGCCGAACGACCTGATGGACGTCGTGGCGGACGGCCTCTTCGCCGTCGCTCCGGACGGGTCGCTCCGCTATCTGCCGGTCCGGAAGCGCAGCCTGGTCGTCGAAGCGGTCCGCGGCTTCCATCTCACGTACTTCCTCCTCGAGTCGTCGGCGATTCTTCGCGAGCGGCTGGAGCTCGATCGCGGCTGGAAGCGGCGAACCGTCGTCGACATGACCGAGGAGGAGCGCCGTCGCGCGGCGCTCTATGACGAAGCGAAGAGCGGGAAGGGAGAAGAGATTCGCGCCGTATCGCTCGCGCTGTTCCGCGCGCTTGTGCTCCAGCTGAAGCAGGAGACCGAGAGCCGCGGACAGCGCTTCTTCGTCGCGTTTCACCCGAAGGGGGACGTGGATCCCGCGGTGCCCGAGTTGCTGCGCGCGGCGGAGATCGCCACCCTCGACATGCGTCCCCTCTTCGCCGCCGCGAACGCGCCGCCCAGGGCGTTCTACTTCCGGCGGGATCAACACTGGAACGAAGAGGGCAACAAGATCGCGGCGGCCGCGCTCTTCCAGGGGCTCGCCGTGGCGCTTGGCATCGAGCCTCGGGACGACGCGTTCATCCGACGAGGCCTCGGCGAATGGTACTCGAGCTTCGATCGCACGCCGATCGATGCCCGATGGCTCGACCCGGTCGACCCCGATGCCTCGCGAACGGCGGCGATCCGTTCCCGATACTTACTGCTCGAGGACGGCGGCCGGGGCGACCCGCCGCCCGACGAGGCTCGCTCCCGCTAGGGCTCGCGAGGAGACGCTGCGGGATCGTAGCGGAAGATACGTTCCGCGACGGCGTATTTCGCGAGCGCGAAGATCGCGACGTTCGCGACCTGAACGACGAGAAACGGGAGACCGACGGCCTCGACGAGGAACACGTAGGTCACCCAGTCGGCGGTACGAAAGCCGAGAATGCTGCCGAGGAATTCGACGAACTCTCGAGCGACCGACCGTTCACCGCGCTGGGGAAAGACGAATGCTCGGCAAAGGAAGAAGTTGATCGTGACCTGGACCACCAACGTCACCGCGTACGCCGCGGGGCGGCCGATGCCGAGCATCTCGACGAGCGCGTAGTTGAGCGGTAGCGCGAGGCAGAACGCGGGCACGCCGACGGCGAGGAATTTGGCCATCGTGCCGGCGCGCTGGCGCCTTGCCGAGGCGGCGTCGGTCACGCGTCCGACGCTCCGGGCGGTGTCGCCTTCCGGAGCAAGTAGACCTGCTCCTCCGCGAGACGCCGCTGCGCCTTCGTGAGCTCGCCGAGGATGCCGAGCGCGAGGAGGAGGAAGCCGACGACGCTGCAGACCGCGAGCAGGATCAGCGACGGGAGATACGTGCGACCGTAGTGCGCGTCCGCGGCCCAATAGACGAGATAGAGGAACCGGAGGCCGAGGCCGAGCGCGATCGTGAGGAACGGCGAGGCGAGCCAGGTGAAGAAACGACCGGGCCGGTAGAGCACGAACATCGCGATGATCGTGGCCGCCGAGCGATAGAGATACTGGAGCGTCGAACGGAAGAGGCGGGAAGGGCGCGTTGCGGGATTCACCCGGACGTCGACCGATGCGACGCGAAGACCATTCGCACCCGCCTGGATCAGCGATTCCATGCAATGTGAAAACTTCGAGTGGAGATAGAGCCGCTGGCAGGCCTCGCGCGAGAACGCGCGGAAGCCCGATGCCGCGTCGCGCGCCTCGGTCATCGAGATCCGTCGCAACGTGAAGCTTCCGAGCAGCTGGAGCGCCTTCTTCAGCAAGCCGAACTCGGGATGGTCGACGATCGGACGGCAGCCGATCACCACGTCGGCGCGGTTCTCGAGCAGCGGGGCGACGAGTCGCTCGATGTCGGCACCGCAGTACTGGTTGTCGCCGTCCGTGTTGACGACGACGTCGGCTCCGAGGCGGAGCGCCTCGTCGATCCCTCTCGTGAACGCGGTCGCCAGACCACGGTTACTGCCGAGGCGAAGCACGTGATCGACGTCGAGCGATTTGGCGATCTCCGCCGTTCCGTCGGTCGAGCCGTCGTCGACGACGAGGAATTCGACCGCGTCGAAGCCCGCGACCCGGCGGGGCAGATCACGCACGACCGCCGGAAGCGTCTTCGCCTCGTTGTAACAGGGGATCTGGATGATGAGCTTCATGGCAGCGCGTAGCGCGTCGTGGCGCGGAAGCGGCCACCGCTTCGCTCGCACGACTCTTCGACGCGAGTTCGGCCGGTGCGGTTCAAGTCCTCGACGTGGAAGCTGTCTGCGCTCGCGACGTGACGCTTCGACGCCCGTGGTGCGCGCTCGATCACGGCGTCGGCGGGAACGCCCTCGATCTCGTCGTCGACGGTGAAGCCGTCGCGACCGGGCGTGATCATTCGCCGGAAGTGGAACGGGCTCGGGCGCGCCTCGAAGACGAGGCGCTCGCGAATCGGCCCGAAGAGGCGTCGGCCGAGGAGCGCACTCGCCACGCGGAGCGGGATGTGCGTGGCCGGGCTCGCCAGCCGCTCGGGGTGGTGCACGAGCGGACCTTCGACGTAGAGCTTGTCGCCGGTGTGCTGGAAGGTCCACCGCGAAGACCACCAATGGTTGACGTACTGGTGGTCGCCGGTCGTGACGCGCCATCCGAAATCGGAGACCGTGTCGCCGCCGGCGAAGAGCGTGGTGATTCCGCCCTTGCGAAGCGAAGCGATCAGGCCGCCCCGTCGGCGGGAGCTCGCAGGGAGAAGGAAGTGCCCGCTTCCGGGGAAGAGGCGACCGTCATCCGGAGTCCGATCGGCGACGTTCGACGTGGATTGCGTGGCGGCTTCCCTCTCGAGGGTCGAGCAAGCGCGGACCAGTGAATGCCCCGTGTAGTGACAGAGATAGCGGTCGTCGAGCGCGTGAAGGAAGTGCCGGGGCGATTTCGAGTCGGCGAACAACGTGACGAGCGTCGCCGTCGCGGCGGCGCGCTCTCGCGCATCACCGTCGAGGAAGCGCGTGAGGCCGTACGGGACGACGTAGTCCGTGTTCCGCGCGTTGTGCATGCCGATCGTTCCGCCGGCGACGTCGACGAGCGCGTGAAGGTAGGTCAGCCCGCGCGACGCCGCGGCTCGGAATCGCGGTTCACCGGTCGCATCGACGAGATCCCAAAGGCAGTCGAGGGTGACCGAGAGATAGCCGAGATCCGGGCCCCCACATTCTTCGAACCAGCCCTCCGTGGACTGCAACGCGAGGGTGCGTTCGGCGATCCCCGCGAAGTCGTCGGCTGCCACGAGGTGCGGATACTGCTCGCGAAGCAGCGCGAGCGCCGCGAGCCCGGCGACTTGCTGATTGGCCGCTTTCGATTCGAAGCGGTCGAGAAGCTGATCCGCGGCCCGTGCCGCCCCGCGCTCGACCGTTTGGCGGCCGACCACGCCATCGCGAACGAGCTTCATGATGGCGAGGGTCGAAAACGCGAGCGGCGGATAGCCTTCCTCGAACGGGTAGTATTCCTCGAACGCTCCGCGCCGGATCGCGCGCCGTTGCCAGAACGCGGCGGACGCGCGCGCGAGATCGACGAGGCCGGTTCGCCATTCGGCGAGATCGTTTCGCTGCGACGCGAGCCACACCGTGTAACCGCCCTGCTGGAGAATCACGGAAGGGAAGTCGCGGATACGGTAGTGCCACCAGTCGCGGTCGAACGTACCGTAGGTCGGAGAGTCCGGATCGCGGCACGCCTGCGAGAGGATCCGCGGCATCATCCGCAGCGTGAACTCGGCGAGCGAGCGCTCGACTTCCGCGAGGGAGCTCACGGCGACGAACGGATTTCCATCGTGAGATCGCGAAGCCCGCGGCGCTTGGTCGGCCGACTGAGCCGCTTCCATCCGAGCCGCAAGCGGTCGAAGAGCGGTCCGAGGATCCGCTCCGGTACGAGCGCGGCGAGCGCGCGTGCCGGGCGCGTGCCGCAGACGACGAACAGGCCGAAGACCACGAGCTCGACGAGCACGCGCGACGCCGGGATGCATGCCGGCCGAATGCCGTAGTCGGGGGCGCGGAGCCCGAAGAAGACGCGGATGCGATTGCGGATCGCGCTGCCGCGCTTCTTGAAGTCGAGCATGTGGCCGTGCATCTCGAGCGCTTGGAGTGGATCCTCGCGCTCGGTGACGAGGAGCCCACGAGCTTCCATCTCTCGGATCACCGCTTCCATCGCGGGCGTCCGGGTCGTCAGCAGCGAGCGCCCGATTCCGGCCGCTTCGTATTTCGGCGACCAGGCATCCCCGACCGCGAGATCGGCGAACTCGTTGGCGAAATCGATCGACTGCAAGCTCGCCTGCGTGACGAAGAAGGGGATCAGATAATTGTAGTAGACCTTAGGGCTTCGCAGGATGCGACCGGACCGCATGCGGATCTCCAGATGCCCCGGCCAATCGCCCGCCCGCCAACGAAGGCTCGTGATCGCATCGTCGTCGCTGACGCGCTTCGACCGTAGGTAACAGCGAATCGCTTCCGGGTACAGCGCGGTGCCGGTGTACGGGCCGAGCACGTAGCGGACCTGCTCGGCGGGCGCGAAACCGGCGTGCTGGAGAACGCGCAGGCTCGCTGCTTGATCGGGCAAACACGTCATGGCATAGCGCTCGGCCGACTCGAGTCGACCGAGGACGTCGAGAACGGAGACCGGAACGTACACCGATTGCGAGGCAGCCAGGATCTCGGCGCGCGATCGGGCGATGTGGACGCGAGCGGAAGCCGGATCGGGAATGCCTTGACGCACGACGATCGCGCCGTCGATCGCTCGCGACTCGAGCAGGTGAACGAGTACGTGCGACAGGATGCCTCCGGACGCTCCGTTCTTCTGGATGTCCGCGTCCGCCGAGAATCCGCTGCGAACTGTGTCGACGTTTCCGAGAAGCCAGTTCGCCGGCAGGCACTCGTAGTGATCGCGGTAGAGGCGCGGATAGTCGATGCCCTTTCCCGGGCAGGCATCCCACGCGAGGGCGGGAAGCTCTACGTCCTTCCCGAAGGCCGGGCGCGGTCCGAGCGGCGCGTCCACCATCTGCGACGTTCCACTCGAGTCGAGCGCGACGCAGGCTCCGCAACCCGTGCAGATTCCTGCTTCGACGACCTCTCGCTCGAGCCGTTCTACCACCGACACGTTCGCTTCCCCACTCCCCGCGATGCGTAGGCTCGCGCTCGCGGCGCTGTTCGTGTTCGCGTTCGCGCTCCGCTCCTCCGGCCTCTCCCACGATCTCTCGGAGGGCTACGTCTATCATCCGGACAGCCCGAAGCAGATGGCGGCGGCGCAGCGATTCCTGCGCGGCCAATACTACTTCCATACGGGGAACCACGACGTCGACGGGTATCCCTATCTCAACAGCCATCTCGTGGAGCTCAGCTACCGCGCCTACCGCTCGGTGGCGAACGGGGTGCTCGCATGGACCGGGGTTCGTGGCCGGGTCGACCCGGTGCCCCAGCGGGTGCTCCTGCATTGGTTCGCGCGCTATCTCAACGTCACGCTCTCGGCACTCGCCGTGGTGGTCCTCACGGTACTTGCGCTCGAGGCGTTCGGTCCACGGGTCGCGATCGTCGCCGGGTTGCTCATGGCGCTTTCCCCACTCGACGTCGTCGCGTGCCACGAAGCCAACTCGGATGCGACCGCCGCATTCTTTGCCGCCTTGACGCTGCTCTTCTCGTGTCGCGTTCGCGCGCACGGGCGGATCCGCGACTACGTGTTGGCGACGCTCTGCTCGACGGCGGCCTTCGCCGCCAAGTACCACGGCGCGGCTTCGTTCTTCGCTTTGGTGGTCGCGCACGTGACGTACGTCGGCGGATGGCGGAGCCTCTTCTCGGCGGCGTCTCTCCGACGCACGGCCGTGGTGCTCGCGGCGGGAGTGATCGGTCTCTGCCTGACGATTCCGCCGCTCCTGACGCACCCCTTCGAGATCACTCGCGACATCCTCGACTTCCTGCAGTGGGTGGCGAGGCCGAGCCGGCTTCCCCAAGAAGCACAGGGAGGAATGATCGCCCGCTTCACGTTCTCGATGGTGCGGAATCCGCCCCTTCTCGCGTGGGCACTCGGATGGCCCCTCGCCGCCGTCGCCGCCCTCGGGCTCGCACGGCTTCGCCGCGACCGCTCAGCGCTCGCCGTGCTCTATGCGATGCCGGTCGTCTACTTCTTCGTCGGTATCGCCTTCCGCCCACTCGCGCCGGCGGTCAATCACGTGATCGTGAGCGCGCCGTTGCTGCTGATCGCCGTCGTCGTTCTGGATCCATGGCTCCGCGCGAGCGATCCGCGACGGCGCGTGCCGGTCGTGGCTCTCATGGCCGTTTCGATCGTCTGGCTCGCGCTGACGACCGCCCGCGAGCTCTTCTTCTACGACCTGCCGGATACCCGCCTCCTCGCGCGCGAATGGACGCGCGAGAACGTTCCGGAGACTTTTGCGGTGAAGAGCAAGGGCTACGGCTTTCAATGGGCTCCGACGCGGAGCGAAGGGGCGCAGGGCCGCGTCTACGTCGTCAGCGACCTCCGTCGAAAGCCGCTCCCGCCGGGTGTCATTCCGCTCAAGACGTTCTTTCTCGAGCGCGCTTCGCTGGACGCCTTTCGCAATACACGGCTCGAGGTCTCCCTCGAGACGCCCCTCCTCGCCCCGGATTTCGTGCGTCCGATGCTGCCGCAATTGCCCGCCGAGAGCGGCAACGAGGTGATCTTCGAGGGACGCGAGCCCTTCTACCGCTCGGCGAAAGTCGTCGAGCTCCAACCCGGCCGGCCCCTCCGGCGCGTTTTCGTCTCGACCCAGCCGCTGCGCGAGGCGCTGCTCGTGCTCCGCGGCGGCGGAATGGCGACTCGAGTTCGGGTCTCGTTCGCCGGGAGCGATTCGGAGGTGGATCTCGGTCCCGAGGAGATCCGGCTCATTCCCGTCGAATCGCCGCGTCGGAGGTTTCCGTTCGATCGCGACGCCGCGTTCTACCATTTCGCCGCGGAATCGATGACCGGGCGGGCGTGGGTCGAGATCGCGACCTCACCGCTCGAGCGCGGCGTCGCCTTGTTCCGTGCCGGCCAGCTCGCCGAGGCATCGGTCGCGCTCCGCAAGGCGGCTCGTGGATCGCGAGACGTTTCCGTCGCCGCGCTCGCGCTCGTCGCCGCCGACGCGAGTGGAACGAAGCTGCGCGCCGGCAAACGCGAGCGATTGCTCCAGCGCATCCAGAGCTTCGGAGATTCTCGCACTCGCGAGGAGCTCGATCGCGCGTACGGCGGCGTGCTGAGCTACCTGGAGCATCTCGAGTACGTGGCCGCGGAGGCGGAAGACCTTCGGCAAAACGGGTTTCGCGTGGTCGAGGACCGCGACGCATCGAGTGGTCGCGCGCTCGGATCGCGGGACTCCGGCGATCGTCTCGAATCTGCAAGAGCGCTTCTTCCGCTGCCGGTGCTCGAGGCGGGCATCTATCGCGTGCGATGGCGCATGCGCGGAGCAGGGACCGTCACGGTTTCGGTCGTCGATCGCCTCGGACGAGCTCGCGCGACCGAGCGGCGTGAAGCTCGGGCAGCGAGCGGATACCTCGAGCACGAGCTCGTCCTGGACATCGCCGATCGCGCGGCCGAGGCGAGACTCGAGCTGGAAGTACGTGAGGGGGCAGGGGTCGTTCTCGACAGAATCGGCATCGAGCCGGATGTGGCGGCGATGGCGGCGCGCTTCGTGGCGCTCGCCGAGGTAGCGGTCGGCGGCAGTCCTCCGCACGTCGAGCTCTCTCGTGGATCGTATCCCGCGCTCGTGGCTCTCGGGCAGCAAGCCGCGGCGGCCGGCGACGGGGCACGCGCGGCTAGCGTCTTTCGCGCGGCTCTCGCCCTGCGGCCGGAGCTCGCACCCGCGCTCGAAGGTCTCGCGAGTCTCGACCCTCGCTTCCGAAGCGAAGACGACCCCGCGCGCATGCGCGAGATCGACGCGAGTCGAGAAGCGAGACGCCTGCGACCGGTCCGCGCGGGATTCGCCGGCGGCCTACAGCTCGTCGGCTATCGGCTCGACGGTCAGGTCGTGAGACGGGGAGGCGAGATCGGCCTCGACCTCTATTTCGCGGCGCCCCCGGCGAGCGCGGCGTTGGGGGACCTCGTCGTTTGGATTCACTTCCTGGACGACGAAGGGCGCGTCGCATTTGGAGGAGATCGGCGGCTTGCCGACTATCTCCGACTCGAGCGCGACCCGCTCGAGGTCACGCCGTGGTTCCATCGCATTCCCGTGCCCGCCGACGTTCGTCCCGGCGAATATCGCGTCGAGGTTGGGCTCTGGAACCCCGATACGGGGCGCAAGCTGAAGCGCCACACCGCGATGTTCGGAGATCGACGGAAAGGAATCGAGCTAGCCGATCGACTTTCGGTCAGAGTTCCGTGACCGCCCGCGCTTCGCCTGAGCGGAGCGGATCACGAGGATTTCCTCTTTGCTGATCGATTGGTCGCGCCGCTGCCGCCGTACGTGAGCCAACAGCTCTTCGACGATCGGTCGATCGTGCATGTCATCGTCGTCGTCGAGTAGATCGGCGAGCGCGACCTCGAGCGAGTCGATCGGCGTACCCGGCTCGATCGAGATCAGGTGGCGGGCCGGCGCGATCTCGATTTGTCGCAGCCAGGAGATCTTCGCCAGCGATTTGCTGAGGCCGATGACGAGGACGGCTGCGTCACGGCCGATCGGCACCATCTCGACCGCCTTGTGGTCACCGTTCGATCCGTCGACCCTGTCGGCGAGCTTCACGATGGCTCGGGCGCGGTCTGCATCGACGGACGACAGCACGTTCAGCGTGCGCTCGGGCAGCGTGACGGTGACGGGTCTGCGCGGCTCGCGGAACTTGGGCGGGCGCCCGCCGACTCCGCCTCGCGGCGTTCCATGCTTCGTCGGCGACTGTGTTCTCGGCGGCATCGGGCGGGGTTTCTACGTTGGAAGGTGACCTTTGTACAGCACGCCCCGTTTGCGGGCATGCGACGCGCTAAGTGACCGGAGCCGCCTCCGCCGTGAAGACGTCCGGCCACTGATCGTTCCCGCTGTGGTGCGTGAGACGGCGAGCGCGCTCGGCCGGTTCGCCCACTTTCCAGAGGAAGATCTCGTAGTCCGCCCGGTCGTGCTCGTGCCCGCCGGTAGAGGCGCCGAGCACGAGCCAGCGTCCGTCGCGGCTCACGCGCGGAAAGTACTCGTGGCTGTACTTGCCCGGCAGATCGATCAGCGTTCGCGCGTCGCCGCCCTTCGCATCGCCCGACACGACGCGATTTCCGCCGTGGCCGGTGTTCTCGATCCAGTAGAGACGTTCCCCACCCGGCCACCAGGCGACCTGGCAGGAAGGCCCGGAAAACTTCGTGTACTTGGCTTGTGCCGGATCGTAGACGCCGAATGTTCGGCGGCCACCCCGGACCGTGATGGCGAGCCGCCCGCGAGCGAGATCCGGCTCGTAAATCCGCTCCCCGAGGCCCTCCGCGGCATCCAAGAGAACCCGCTCCTCTCCACCATCGAGCTTCACGCGTAGGATTTTGCTGCCGCGGGTGAAGATCACCGCTTTGCCGCTCGGGGCGAACGTGGCGTGATAGCCGTGCTCGGCGATCCGGCGTGCTCCACTGCCGTCGACGTTCATGATCCACACGTCCCAGGCGTCGGTGTCGCGCGCCGAGACCCAGGGCCGCCGACTGCGATTGAAGAGGATCTTCGATCCGTCCGGCGTGAAGCGGGGAAACGTATCGACGTGCGGATCCTTGGTCAGCGTGACGAGACGGGGGGAACCGCTTTGCACGTCGAGAAGCACGATCTCGTGATTTCCCGATCGGTTCGAGGACCAAACGATTCGTCCCGAGAACTGTGCGGCGGCCGCAGCAAAGGCGCCGGCCTCTTCGGGGTGTGCGGCGCCGGCGGCCGGGGGGACGAATCGGTAGTACGCCCACGTCGCGAGGACGACGCTCGCGATCGCTGCAAGGACGCCGGAACCTGAGATTGCGATGACCCGCGTCCGGTTCAAAAGAGCGTGTAGATGAACGGCGCGAGCGCCGACCCCTGGGTCGCGACCAAGAGGAGCCCGAATAGGACGAACACCGTCACCATCGGGATCATCCACCAGAGCTTTTGCTCCCACAGGAAGGTGAAGAGCTCGCCCACGATCGAAAGTCTGCTCGCGGTTCGCCGCAGGGAGTTGCGGACGTTCATCGAATTTCCTCCATGCGTGCGACCGCTCGTTGGCGGATGACGCGGGCGGGAGCGCCGGCGACGATCGTTCCTTCGGGCACGTCTTCGCCGACGACGGATGCGGCGCCGACGATCGCGCCGCTGCCGACGCGTACCCCGTCGAGGACGGTGACGTGCGCGCCGAGCCAGACGTTGTCGCCCATCTCGATCCCCTTCGACGGACGATCCTGCTCGATCACCGGAATGTCGAGACCGTCGAACTCGTGTCCGCCGCCGACGAGGAAGCAATACGCGGCAACGAGCGTCGAAGAGCCCACCCGAACCTTGCTGCCGGAAAAGAGCGTGCAGTTGAAGCCGATGCTCACGTCGTCGCCGATCTCGAGATCGCCGTCCTTGCAGGTGAGGATCGAGTTCCTGCCGATGAACACGCGGTTGCCGACGGTGATCCCGCGATTGCCTTCGCCTTTCGCGTCGAGAACGCAGTTGTCGTCGACCACGACGTCGTCGCCGAGGCGGATCTTGTGCGGGTGTCGGAGACTCACGTTCGCACCGAAGACGACGCCGCGCCCGCAGGAGCCGAGAAGGAGCGGATACAGCCACGATCGCAGTGCCAGGCCGAGCGCACCGCGAATGCCGCCCGTGAACAGCACGATCGTCTCGTACGCGAGGAGCGCCGCCCAGCCGCGCCGGCCGACGACGAGGTCCATGTAGCGCTCGACCTTCGAGCCATCCGACCGGAAGATCCTCCCGCGCACATCGCCGAATCTCTTCGTATCCGAGGTCATGGTCGAAGCGTACGTGGGTAGCATGAATGTCGGGCCAAGACACTTGGCCCGCGACTCGCGGGGGCGACGCCCGGAGCGCTCAGCTCTTCGGCGTCGGCGGCGGCAATAGCGGGCCGACGCGGAGTCCAGCGAGAATCGCGGCCGCCATCGCGTCGTAGCCGCGCGGCGTCGGGTGGAGTCCCTCCGGCGCGTGAATCAGCCCGTCGGCGGGATCGAACGCAGTCTTGGGGGGGACGATGAACCCGACGTTGAAGTCGACGAGGATGAGGCCGTTCGCCTGCGCGAGCCCGATGATCGCCCCATTGTAGCGTCCGATCTCCGAGGGTGGCGCCTGGTTCGCGTGAGCGCAACAAGTCGGCGGGAGGGTGCCGAGGATCGGCACCGCCCCGTTCGCGAAGATGTCGCCGACCATTTGGGGGAGGAAGCGGAGCGCTCGGTCGGTCTGCCGTTCTCCGATGTCGTTGATGCCTTCGAGCAGGATCACGTAGTCCGCCCCGCTTCCGGGAAGGATTCTCTGAAGCCGCGGTCGACCCTCCGTCATGCGCTCCCCGGGGACTCCCTGGTTCACGATCTCCGGGGTCAGCAGCGGCGGCTCGGACGGTTCGGCGAGCTCATCGGCGACGAGGAGCGGGCCGAGCCTCGCCGGGTAGCCGCCGCCGATCGACGTCGGGCCGGCCCCGTCGCCGACCCCGCGCGTGATGCTGTCGCCGAAGGCGATGACGATCAGTCGACCGTCGGCATTCTGATCCTCGAGCAGCGGCAGCCTGGGGTCGCTGCCCCCTCCGCCGCCGCACGCCGCGACGAGCATGAACGTCGCGACGACGAACGCATGTCGGTATTCCACGGACCCCCGCTCCCTCTCCGCCCGTCACCGGGCATGAGGCGGGGCAGCTAGCAGGCGCCGCCGGGCGATGTCAAAGCGAGCGTAAAAACGGGGCGCGAGCGCCGGTTTCGACGTTGAAAGCTAATGGGAAGCCTTCCGCACCAGGTGGTTCTCGAGCACGAGCGTATCCATCTCGCTCGCGAAGAACGTGTTGAGCGCATTGTCCGGAGTGGTGACGATCGGCTCGCCCTTCAGATTGAAGGACGTGTTCATGAGCACCGGCACGCCCGTCGCCTCGCCGAAGCGGCGGATCAGCTCGAAGTAGCGCGGGTTCGAATCGGGGAAGACGGTCTGCAGGCGAGCGCTGCCGTCGACGTGCGTGACGGCCGGCACGGCGTCGTTCTTGACCGGCACGACGAGCAGCATGAATCGCGCGGGGTCGTGGCGCCGCGCCTCCGGGAGGTCGAAGAAGCGTTCGCATTCGTCGACCAGGACGGAAGGCGCGAACGGTCGGTACGGCTCGCGGAACTTGATCTTCGTATTGACGACGTCCTTCATCTCCGCGCGTCTCGGATCGGCGAGGATCGAGCGGTTGCCGAGCGCACGCGGCCCCCACTCGAAGCGTCCTTGCATCCAGCCAACGACTCGACCGGCCGCGAGATCGCCGGCCGTCACATCGAGCAAAGCAGCTTCGTCGGTGAAGTGCTCGTAGCGGATTCCGCGCCGCACGAGCGCCTCGCGTGCGGCTCCGTCGTCGAACGCTTGTCCCCAGTACGCGTGGTCCATGACGAAGCCGTTGCGCGGGGCGCCGAGCAGCGTGTGCGCGGCGTAGAGCGCGGCGCCGACGGCGGCGCCTCCATCGCCGGCGGCCGGCTGCACGTAGATCTCGCGGAACGGAGACTCGCGCATGATCCGCCCGTTGGCGACGCTGTTCAGCGCCACGCCACCCGCCATGCAGAGGCGCGTGCGGCCGGTCTCGCGATGGAGCGCGCGTGCCATCCCGAGGAGGACCTCCTCGGTCACTTTCTGCACGCTCGCGGCGACGTCGGCATAGTGCTCGTTCGCGCGGCAGAGCTCGTCGTAGTTCCCGGGCTTGGCGCCGAAGTAGCTCGGGTAGCCGGAGCTCGAGGTGAAGAATGGCAGTCCCGGTTTGCGGGGCTCGCCGAAGAGATCGATGAACTTCCGCCCGTACCCCGTGTCGCGCGAGTAGTGGTACGCCAAGTAGCTCATGTCGAGCGCGAACGAGCCGTCTTCGTGGAGATCGATCAGCTTCCAGACGTCGTCGACGTAGCGGGGCGTGCCGTACGGCGCCATCCCCATCACCTTGTACTCGCCTTCGTTCACCTCGAAGCCGAGGAACGCGGTGAAGACGCTGTAGAGAAGCCCGAGCGAGTGCGGGAAGCGGATCTCGCGCAAGAGGCGGACGTTGCCGCCATCACCGACGCCGAAGCTCGCCGTCGTCCACTCGCCCACGCCGTCGACCGTGAGAATCGCTGCCTCGTCGAAGCGCGACGCGAGGAAGGCGCTCGCCGCGTGCGAGGCGTGGTGATCGACGAAGAGGAGCTTGTCCTTCTCGATGCCGAGGCGCTGGCGCAAGTGGTCCTGCACCCAGAGCTTGTCGCCGAGCCAAGTGGTCATGGCGTCGGGAAAGGCGCGGAAGGAGCGGGGAAAGCTCGCGAGCATCGTCGTCAAGATGCGCTCGAACTTCACGAACGGCTTCTCGTAGAAGACGACGTAGTCGAGATCCGCCGGGGTGAGGCCGCGCGTTTCGAGACAGAAGCGGATCGCCTGTTCCGGATAACCGGAGTCGTGCTTCTTGCGCGAGAAGCGCTCCTCTTCGGCGGCGGCGACGACGCGGCCGTCTTCGATCAGAGCCGCAGCCGAGTCGTGGTAGTAGCAGGAGATGCCGAGGATGCGCATCAACAACTACTGACGGCGAGCGGAGGCGAGCGTCAGCGTCTGACGATCGAGCGCCTTCCAGCGAGAGGTGCCCGGCCGGCGAACGAGATCGAGTGGATCGGCGAGCATGCGGAGGCCGATCGCGAACGGTGCGACGACGATCACGTAGAGAAGCCCGAAGATGATCCGCGCCTGAACGTGAGCGATCGCCTCGGCGATCTTCTTCCAGCGGGCCCACGCCGCCCGCAGTCGCTCTGACATATCCTGCCTCTAGAACGGCTTCCGTGGGCGAAGTCAATCAGCCCCTTTCCCGGGTAGCGGATTTCGCGTAGTCGATTCGGTCTTCGTCGAATGTGCGGAATCGTCGGAATGCTCGAGCCCGCGGGGCAAGCGGTCGACCGCGACCGTCTGACTCGGATGTGTCACACGATGGAGCACCGCGGGCCGGACGGTTGGGGCGTGCACGTCGACCGCTCCGCGGGCATCGCGATGCGCCGCCTCGCGATCGTCGATCTCGCGCGCGGTCAGCAGCCGATGACCACGAAGGACTGTCCGCGCGCGGGACGCGAGCTCTGGATCGTCTTCAACGGCGAGATCTACAACCACATGGAGCTCCGCGCCGAGCTCGAGAAGCTCGGTCACCGTTGGTCGAGTGACCACTCCGACACCGAGGCGATCCTTCACGCCTACGAGGAATGGGGCGAGCGGTGCGTGGAGCGGCTCTTCGGCATGTTCGGATTTGCGATCTGGGACGGCGCAGCGAATCGGCTGTTCCTCGCCCGAGACCGACTCGGCATCAAGCCGCTTTACTATTGGTGGCGCGCCGGGCGATTCGTGTTCGCCTCGGAGATCAAAGCGCTCCTCGAGCATCCGGCCGTCGAACGCGTCGTCGACGAGCAGGCCGTCTACGACTATCTCGGCTACGAGTTCGTCCCCGGACCGCGGACGATGTTCGCGGGGATTCACAAGCTCCAGCCCGGCCACACGCTGACGCTCGAGAAGGGCGAGATCTCCACTCGGCGGTATTGGGACCTCCGCTTCGAGCGTGTGGACGTCTCGTGGGAGGAGGCGAAGCGGCGCATCCTCGAGCTCCTCGAGCGCTCCGTCCGCCGGCGGCTGATGGCCGATGTGCCACTCGGCGTCTTTCTCTCGGGCGGCGTGGACTCTTCGAGCGTCGTCGCCATGGTCGCCCACCTGACGGGCAAGCCGCCGAAGACGTTCTCGATCGGCTACGACGATCCTTCCTTCAGCGAGCTCGACTACGCGCACAAGGTCGCGAAGATCTTCGCGACGGATCACGTCGACGTCATGATCCGGCCCGTCACGAGCGACGACGTCGAGCGCGCGGTCTGGCATCTCGACGAGCCGATGACGGACCTCTCGACCGTGCCGCTTTTCCTTCTCTGCCAACGAGCGCGGCAGGACGTGAAGGTCTGTCTCTCGGGTGAGGGCGGAGACGAGGTCTTCGTCGGCTACGACCGCTTCCGCGCGAGCCGGGCGACGGCGCTCTACTATGCACGCTTGCCGAAGATCCTCCGCCGGCATGTCATCGAGCCGCTCGCCGCACGCCTTCCCGATCAGGAGCAGAAGAAGGGTCCGATCAACGTCCTCAAGCGATTCGTCGACGGCGCCCGGCTCGACGCGAGTGGCGAGCACATGCGCTGGCAGCATTTTCTCCCGCCGGAGCTTGCGCAGGTGCTCTTCCGTGCCTCGTTTCTCGAGCGCGTCGACCGCAACGCGTTCCGGCTCGTCGCCGAATGGGCAGGGCGGTGTCCGTCGACGGATCGTTTGGATCGCGAAGTCTACGTCGATCTCAAGATGACCATGGCGGACAGCGTGCTCATGAAAGTGGACAAGATGAGCATGGCGACCGGGCTCGAGGTGCGGGTGCCGTTTCTCGACCACGAGCTCGTCGAGTTCGCGACGAGCTTGCCAGCCGAATGGCGGCTCAGGGGCTTCGAGACGAAGTCGATCCTCAAAGAAGCCATGCTGCCCCACCTGCCGAAGGAGATCCTGTATCGGAAGAAGCAGGGGTACAGCCTGCCCATCAAGAACTGGTTGCGCGAGGAGCTACGCGACTACGCCCGCGCGACGATCTCCGAGAGCGAGGTCGTACGCGAGAGGATCGAGCCGGCCACCCTCGACCGGATCTGGGGCGAGCACCTCTCCCGCCGCCAGAACCACAACCACTTGCTCTGGGCGCTCCTCAACCTCGCGCTCTGGCACCGGAGATTCTTCGGCGCCGGACGAGAATCCGCCGCGGCGTGAACGGCAACCCGGCGAGCGCGGCGCTGTCCGCGATTCGCGGCGCGCTTTCGGGTCTCGCGCCCCGCGAACGACGCCTCGTCGCGATCGCCGGGGCCGCGACGGCACTCGTCATTGTGGCCCTCGTCGTTTCGGGTCTGCATTCGATGCGCGACAGCTTGGCGAAGAAGGTCGCGGCCGAGGAACGGGAGCTCGCCGAGGTCGCGAGTCTTCGCAACACGTATCTGAGCCTCAAGGAGGACGCGGATCTCCTCTACGTGAATCCGTCTTCGCGTCCCGCCGACTTTTCGCTCTTCGCGTTCCTCGACGGCGTCGGCGCGCTCGCGTTCAAGCGCGAGCGGATTGCGGCGATGAGCCCCTCCTCGCGGACGCTCGAGGGCGGTGTGACGGAGGAATCCGTCGAGATGAAGCTCTCCGGCGTGAGTCTGCAAAAGCTCACCGAGTTTCTCTGGCGCCTCAAGCGTGGGCCGGTGCCCGTCCGAGTCTCCCGCATGTCGGTTCGCAAACGGTTCAACGAGCCGACGAGCCTCGACGTCACCCTGGTCGTGGCGATGCTGACGCGCGCCGCGAACGAGCTCGGCAGCGACGCGGGGCTGTAGCACGGTCTCGGCGTTTCGCGTACATTCCCGCGGATGCCGCAGGCCGCCGAGAACACACGACGGATCGAAGACATCCGCGAACAGGTCGTCGGGATGTACACCCGCCACCCCTGGCCGAGCACTCGGCAGGCGGACGAAGAAATGGGGTGGCGACTTCGGATGCTCGGCGTCTCGCCGGAGGACTTCCGCGGCAAGCGGGTCATCGAGTTGGGTTGTGGAACGGGCGAGTACGCGCTCTGGTATGCGACGAACGGGGCAGCCTCCGTCACCGGCGTCGACCTCTCGGAGGGGTCGCTCGCTCTCGCCGAGCAGAAGCGTGCACAAGCGGGCATCACGAACGCGACGTTCCGCCGCATGGACGTGCTGAACCTCGAGTTCCCGGACGACAGCTTCGACTACGCCTATTCGGTCGGCGTGCTGCACCATACGGGCGATCCGGCGCGAGGCTTCCGGGAGTTGAGCCGCGTGACGAAGCCCGGCGGCATCGTCATCGTCAGCCTCTACAGCTCGTTCAGCCGCCTCCGCCTGCGATGGAAGCAAGCGCTTTGCAGGGTTCTCGGCGGCGACGACATCGATCGCCGCGCTCGCATCGGACGGCGCCTCTTCTTCAACACGATGCGGAAGATGAACAAGCGCTACCACGAGACGAACTACGAGCTGATCTCGTACGACATCTTCGGCTTCCCGCACGAGAGCCTTCACTCGGGCGGGGAAGTGCTTCGCTGGTTCGACGACTGCGGGGTCGACTACATCGGCTCGTTCGCCCCGCTGCGCATGCGCGACTACCTCTACGCGTTCGCGCTTCCCGAGTATCGGCAATTTCGCGCGACGTTTGCGGGATACCCGATCGTACGCGCGATCGGCGACGGCATGAGCGGCGTCGCCACCACGGTATTCGGTGCGCCGCCTCGAGACGAAGTTCGCCGGTTCCCTCGTCCGGGGCCGGTGTCACGGATGATGAGTCAGGTGCTGTGGTTCGGCATCGGAGACCGGATCAACTGCTTCACTCTCGCCGGTCGTAAGCGCGCGAGATAGGCGGAATGGCGCGTCCGGCGCTCCGCCAGGCGATTCGTCTCGCCCTCGGCGTGGCGATCGTTGCGATCCTCGTCGCGAGCTACGGCCCTGTCGAGGTCGCTCGTGCGATCTCGGCCGCCGAGCCGACGACCCTGGCGGCCGCGTTCGCGATGTTCCTCGTCGTGTTCTGGCTGCGAGTCGTGCGGCTCGGGCGAATTCTCGATCGACTCGACATTCACGTCGCTCGCCTCACTCTGGCGACCGTCTACCTCGAGAGCATGGCGGCGGGGTGGCTTCTCGGTGGCAGCGTGGGCGCAGACTCGGTGCGCACATACCGTTTGGCGATGATGAGGCAAGAGGCGGCGGGACCGCTGGCCGCGTCGCTCATCGAGCGCGGTACCGGAATCGCGGCGCTCGCATCACTCGCTTTGCTCGCGCTCTTGCGGATCGACGATCTCCCCGTCGATTCCGTGCTCTTGGCCGGCGTCGGCGGGGCGGCGGTCATCGGCGGCGTCGCGATCGTCGCCGCTGCGTCGCAGCTCGGCTCTCTGTCGCGCTGGCTTCTCGCACGCAACGTGAAGTGGCCCGCCGCGCTGCATGTTTGGCTCGATCGCGCATCGGCGAGCCCTCCGATCGGCGTTCGCAAGTGGTCCGCGATCGCAATCGACGCCTTTCTGACGGGCATCTTCATGCAGCTCGCGGTCCTTTCGAGCTACGGGTGAACGCGCCTGTCGCGCCGTCTCCATGGCGCAGCTGCTTCGCGAGCAGAGGATGAGCTACAATGTCGGCATCTGGACGCGCGGCATCGACCGGTCGATCTTCAATCCCGACCGCCGCGACATGGCGTGGCGGCGCGGGCTCGGAATAACGGACGACGAGCCGGTGATCGGCTTCGTCGGCCGATTGGTGATGGAGAAGGGGCTCGACGTCTTCGCGGAGACGATCGACTGCCTGGAGCGGCGCCAGGTGCGCCACAAGGTGCTGGTCGTCGGCGAGGGGCCGGCGCAGGACTGGTTCGCGCGGCGGCTGCCCGACGCGGTGTTCGCCGGCTTCCAGGAGGGCGGCGACTCGGCCGGGCGGTGGCGTCGATGGACGTGCTGTTCAACCCCTCGGTCACCGAGACGTTCGGCAACGTCACTCTCGAGGCGATGGCGGCGGGGCTGCCGGTGGTGGCGGCGATGGCCACCGGCAGCGAGAGCCTGGTCGAGGATCGGGTGACCGGCCGCCTCGTCCGCGCCGGCGCGATCGATGGCTTCGCGACGGCGCTCGGCGCCTATTGCCGCGAGCCCGCAAGCGCGGAGCGAGGCCGGACGGGCGGGCTGCAAGGCGAGCCACCATTATGGCTGGGACGAGGTCAACCAGGCGCTGGTCGACGCCTATCTTCGGATCATTCGCCAGCACCAGAGGGCGGTCGGCAACTGCCGAGCCCGGTTCCGACACCGGAATAGGGACGGAGCGGACGCCACGTCGCGGGGGCTGCGCACGGCGTCCGCTCCGTCCCGGCCTGGCTTCAGGTCAGGCGTTCGATCTTCTGCGCCGCGTCGTCGAGGATCGCGGCGATCTGGTGCATCACTCCTCGTCGGCTTCCTCGCGCGTCACGCGATGCCAGAGGGCGGAGAGCAGGTTGCTCGACCGAGCGCTCGCCACCGGCGCGGCGTCGGCCTTGCGGTTGCACGCCCAGCTCCTTCAAGGCGGACGAACAGGCCGTCGACCTCCTCCGCCTTTTCCTCGAGGTGCGCCTTGCCCTCCTCGGTCGCGGCAAAGGCCTTGCGCGTGCCCTCGCTCTTCGCCTCCTCGATCAACCCCATGTCCTGGAGCATGGTGAGGGTCGGATAGACGACGCCCGGGCTCGGCGCATAGGCGCCGTGGCTGAATCTCCTCGATCGCCCGGATGAGGTCGTAGCCGTGCCGCGGCTCGTCGGCGATCAGCCGAAGCAGAAGCAGGCGAAGCTCGTCGCCCGCGAACAC
>CAWBOU010000061.1:0-126821 GCA_963790365.1 uncultured delta proteobacterium | reverse complement strand
TATCGCTACAAGCCCCTATCCAGAAAGCACTTAAGCCCTTCTTGGCGGGGCCTCCAAGTGCCGCTATACAAGACCCGTTGCTCTCGGAAGTGATTGTCCTTTGCGTCTTTTTAGGCCCCCGCGTTACCTGAGCCGGGGCCACGCCGATCCCCCGGACCCGGATCGCGGCCGGGGCATCCAATGGCTACCCTCGCACCATCAGTCCGCCGGCGAAACGGCTGCTCTGGCCAGAGCGTGCGCGAAAGGTCCCGAGGTCCTTCGGCTCGGTCCACAATCCGCCTGATCCGCGAGGGCCACCTCGAACGGCTCGAGCCCTGCGAGATCCTCCTCTACTTCTTCCTCGTGCTGGTCGGTGATCACCAGGGGCTCAGCTACTACTCCTCGCGCTCGATCTCGCGCTACCTGAAGCTCACCCCGGAGGAGATCGAGTCCGCACGCACCTCGCTCTGCGAGCGGAGCCTTCATCGCCTACAAGGCCCCCCTGTATCAGGTCCTCTCGCTTCCGGAAAGGACTGGTGCTCCGGCGTCCCGTCCCCGCGCCGCGCGCGGGGTAGGCCCGGGCGTCTCGATTGGAGTGATACTCACGAGTCTCCTCGGGGAGGAGTCCCATGGCTGATTGCCGCGTCACCTGCCGTTCACCGCCGTACGTCTCCCGCTATCGCTTGATCGACGAGAAGGGTGAGGAGATCGCGGAGGTGAATGGATTACTCGACGCGATGGCCCTTGAGGGGACTCTCGACCCCGACCAGTGCCGGACATCGCCTACGCATTGCTAAGCTTCTGGAAGTGGATGCGGAAGGCTGCGTCTTCGATCGAGGAGCTGACAGAGGCTAATCTCGCGGCCTACATCCGCCACCTTCGCGAGGAGGGCAAAGGCCAGAAGCTTCCGGCCCCGCGCTCGATCAATCTCAGGCTCATCGTGGCGAGGTCGCTTTACCGTTTCCACACCGCCCGCGAGCTCCCCGGGGGCGCGGGGACACCGCTCCAGCCGATTCCGCTCTTCGTCGAGAGGTCTCGTGTCGGCATGTACGCTTCGCGTCGCCTCGGCCATCCCCTCTTCCGCGTGAAGGTGCCCGAATGCCTTGTCGTCCCTCTCGAGCCGCGATCAGGTGGTGCAGCTCTTCGAGAGTTTCAGCACCTCCCGCGATCTTGCCATGCGCAGGACGCTGATGCTTCTTCTGTGGCCTTCGATCGCGCGAGGTTCTCTCCCTGAAGCTCGGGGACGTGAGCATGCCCGCGGAGGAGATCCGCGTCTGGGGGAAGGGCGACAAGGATCGGATCCTGCCCATCGCCCCCTACGTACGGCGCACGCTCTCTTCATACCTCGATCTCGAGCGTCCTCGCACGAAGCATGATCTCCTCTTCGTCAACCTCAAGGCGCCACGACGCGGGAGGCCCATGACGGCGGCGGGACTCCGCGAGCTCTTCCGCTATCACAGGAAGCGCTCCGGCATCGAAAAGGGCAACCCGCACCGACTCCGCCACACCTTCGCCACGGACATGGTCCGGGAGGGGATGTCGCTCGTCGTCCTCAAGCGGCTCATGGGGCACACGAATATCGGGATCGACGCTTCGCTACGTCAATTTCTCCGCCGAGGATGTCCGCGCGGAGTTCGACCAGTGCCCTGAGGCGCCTTGCCGAGCGCTCACGAGATGGGAAGCCCCTTCCAGGAAATCCTTGATCGCTACCTCGCCAAACGTAGCGACCTCTGGTAGCACGACGGGTCACGTTCGCTGCCGCCTCCACATCATGTCCTTCCTCGAGTTCCTCAGCCTCTGCCATTCCCGAAATCGAGTCCTTGGGTAAGCTCAAGCGATCTCCTCACGTGGAGGGCTGGCTCGAGAAGCTCGCCAAGCGAGAGCCGCCCTACACAAGCATGACGCGCTATCAGGTTGGTCTTCCGCGTCCCGGCGCTTCTTCAGGGACTTGCGCAAATGGGGTTGGCCCCATTAATCAGCCCGGTCTCTTCTTCCGGGCCGCGGACATCCCGCCCCGGCGGCGGAACCTGGCGTGGGCGAGAACGCCCCCGCGCGAGCGGCCCAATGTGCCTCTCGATCACCTCTTCCCCGATACTCCCTTCCACAACGCCCTCAAGCGCTATCTCGCTGAGCTGCGCGGCACCACCTCGCGTCCGAGCACCGTTCTTCAGTACCGGTGTACGGTTCTGCGCTTCATGGATTTCCTCCGGCGGCGCTCTCCGGAGCTCGACTCTTTCGCGAGGCTCGAGCGCCAGCCCCACATTGAGGGATGGCTCGTCAACCTCGCAATGGCTCAACCCCCCTTCACGAGCGAGCGCCGGGGAAAGCACATCTACAACGTACGCCGTTTCCTCGAGGACATTCGTTGAGTGGGGGTGGCCCGCGAGAGTCCACCCGCGGACCTCTTCCGAGGGGACGATTTCCCACCTCACCAAACGCCACTTACCAAAGCCCCTCCCACCCGACGTCGACGCCCTCTTTGATGGAGGGACTCAGGAGCGAACGCAGCTTTCTCAGCCTGGGACTCCTCCTGGCGCGCAAGACGGGCTTGCGCGTCGGGGAGCTCTGCCGCCTGGGATGGGCGGCTCGGCACCGACAGAGACTCCCGACGGGCGCTACTCCCTCCGTGTTCCCCTCGGGGAGCACCGCTCCCAGAGGGTGATTCCGATGGATAGGGAACCGCTGACCTCGTCCGGATCCTTCGCCGACGGCCCGGTGAAGAGGCCACTCACCTGGGATCCGGATACCTGTCGCTCAGGATGAATGCCGTATTTCACGAACACGAGGAACGGCTTTCTCTGAGCCGTAGTTTCTACCAGAAGCTGAAATCCGTCTCCAAAGCCCTTGAGATCACGCACAACGTCCACCTCGCCTCCGGCACACCTACGCCACCGAGCTCCTGCAAAACGGCCTCAATCTCCTCGCCGCTGATAGAAGCTACCCTCGGTCACCACGAACCTCAGAAATGACCCTCCGCTACCTGGAGGTCACAAACGAGGACCTCAGCCATGCTTACTCGAAGGCCATGGAGTCCGCGCGCGAGCGCTACGACGACCTCAACCGCCCACCGAAGACCGGGGAACACCGTGCCGCGAATCCGTGGATCATTAAGGAAAGCTTCGACGAGCTCCTGGCAAGGATCCAAACGGTCCGCTTCGACTAAGTCGAAATACGAAGTATCGCCGGCGTCCACAGCGATTCGTGGAACGACTCGCCGTGCTCGGCCAAGAAAGTACCTGGTCCTCCTTGGCTAACTTAGACGGAGGAGCCGTGCGGAGATCCTCCGGTTAAGGGAAGGCGGGCAATGCGGGAGGCGGCCGGGGATGGGGGGCGGGGCAAGGGCAGGCCTGGGACAAGAGGTTGGCGTAAGTAAAGCTGGTAAGTCGTGGCTTACGTGTTCCGCAACAAAGTATGACATGCGGCCGGATGTTGAGTGGTGGCGGAATGGGAATCAGGGCGCGCCGGAAGCGGGAAGTGGCTCTCTTCCTCTTCGCGGCTCTCTCCGGCGAGGTCGCCGGCCAATGGCGCGGAGGAGACCGTCGTCGCTCGTCATCCGCCTAGTGGTTAAAGTGAGCCAGTAACCTACAACTTGGCCACCCCGGGCGATGTGTCGGTGCGGAAAGTGGGGGAGGGTGTCGGATTCCGCTTTTGCTTCCGCGCGGGTGCCGGGTGATGGGCAGTGACAAACCGCACGGGAGAATGGGCGTAAGTCGCTGCTGATACGGTTTACGCTCAAAACCCCCTTCGGGCCGACCGGCCGCCTAAGAAAACCTTGTCCCCGCCCTACCGGGCTCGCTACCCTGCCCGGCCTCCTCAATCTCCTCGAGCATCGCAGGGTTTCGTCGGTACGGGTGACCAGGCCCGCCTGGTCCCTCGTGGGCCGCCGGCAAGGAGGGCGATATGCGCGGTGTGTACCCGCTCGACGGGAAGTCCGGGAAGAGTCTCGGACTCGAGGCATCCAGGAGGCAGCAGAAAGCCTCGCCTGCCCAGAGTGCGCGGAGCTCTGTGTCGAGCACGATCCGGAACAGCGCCGGAAGCCTGGGAGAGCTGAAGACCCCAGTGGTGGCTGCATTCTGCAGGGTGCTCCGCAGACAGGTGGAACCTGGATCCGGTCGCAGGCAGACCCGGAATTGCAGAGCGCGCGTTGTCAGTGACGCGGCGCGGGTCACGTACGTGCACATGCACTGGGAAGGTGCCTTGTGGGATGCGAAGGGCGTCCTCGCCAGGCTCGCAGTGGCTGCCCTGGGATCCATGCGGTCCTTGCAGAGGACTCACCCTGAAAGAATCTCTTTTCAAGAGCTTCCTCGGTGAGAGCGCCAGCGCGGCAAGGGTACGAGACCAGATAGAGTTTGCTGCACGGAGCGAGCTCAACGTGCTCATCGGGGAAACGGGAACAGGGAAGGATCTTATTGCTGGGTCATCCACTCCCAGCTCGCCGAGGCATCGAAGAAACCTGATCTGCTATAACTGCGCGGGGACGTCCACGGATCTGGTGGCGAGCGATCTGGACATGTTCGCGGCGCATTCACGGGGGCTACCGGGCCGCGGCGGCGAAGACGGGTAAACCATTCTGAACCAACGACATAAGACTCCTGGCCTGCTGGTTTGTGATCACTGGGACCCTCCTGGGGGGGCCCCAGGTGTACCGCCAAAAGGCTGGAGGCCAGGACCCGGCGCCCCTGCGTGCCGCTGGCCAGTTGAGTAGTTGGGTGCGCCTCGGGGCTCGAGGCTCCGAGGGGGGTGGCCTGGCTGCCAGCTCGGTCCCTCGGAGGCCCCTGCAAGCCCTAGCGAGCCCATTTAACACGGGTCAACGTCGGGCGAGACTTCCTATCGAGTGAAACACACCGTGGCCGTCGTGATACAGCGCCTCCAAGCCACTCGCCGGCGACTGGTGGAGATCTTCGCCCCCAAGGATGCCAGATCAACAAATGGCTTATCACCAACCGTGACCGCGCAGCATGTTATGAAGTGTTGCGAAATAAGAACCAGCAAGGACTCGTCCTATTATTAGGAGCCAAGGACTATTGTATGGCTAAACTCTCCCAGAAAACAATTGTCTTTAATCACGGTCAATTGACAAGTGCCCCACCGGCATCAAAGGCTTTGACGAATTACAGAAGGCGGGCTTCCGAAGAATTAGAACCACTTTGGTTTGTGGAGGCGCTGGCTCTGGAAAAACCTTTTTGGGGATTGATTTTCTAATCAATGGCGCGATCGATTACAACGAGCCAGGCATCTTCATGTCCTTTGAAGAGACAGAAGATGAACTTTATAAAGACGTGGCCTCTCTCAACCTGGATTTACAGGGGCTTGTTTCACAAAAAAAGGATTCTGGTTGAACATTGTTCTTTTGGAGCGCAGAGACATTCAAGAGAAGGCGACTTTAATCTCGAAGGACTACTCATTCGTTTGGAACATGCCATCGATTCCATTGGCGCCAAACGCGTTGTTTTGGATTCTATCGAATCTCTCTTTGCGGGCATCACAGATGCCGGCATTCTTCGCGTGGAGATAAAAAGACTCTTCCGATGGCTTAAGGAAAAGCAAGTTACGGCAATCGTTACCGGCGAGCCGGGACAGAATCTTATACTCGTCATGGCCTGGAGGAGTACGTTTCCGATTGCATCATTTTCCTGGATAACAGAGTAACTGACCAAATTTCCGTCCGTAGAATTCGTGTCATTAAATATCGTGGTTCAAATCATGGAACAAACGAGTATCCTTTCGTCATTGATAAAATGGACTTTCAGTCATTCCTATCACTTCTGCGGGACTCGATCAACCCGGCACAGACAAGAGAGTTTCGACGGGAATTCCATCGCTTAGATAAAATGTTCCAGGGTGGAGGTTACACCAGAGGCAGCACGATCTCGCTTCAGGTACCGCAGGCACCGGAAAAACCAGCCTCGCGGCTGCATTCGCAGTAGAAAGGTGTAAACGTGGAGAGCGGTGTCTTTTCTTGTCTTACGAAGAATCTTCAGGGCAACTCATTCAAAACATGAGTTCCATAGGTTTTCATCTTGAACCATGGGTAAAAAAAGGACTCTTAAAGATTGTGGCGACCAGGCCCTCCTTTCTTGGTTTGGAGATGCATTTGCTCGATTTGTACAAGACCATTGAAGAATTCAAACCACAGTCCGTTGTCATCGACCCCCTGACAAGTCTCATTGGAGAGGGGAAGCCCACGCGAAATTCAATCCATGGTTACTCGCATGATTGATCTTTTAAAATCCAAGGGCATCACCGGATTTTTTACCAGTCTTGTCTCTTCAACCGCACAAAACTACACGAGCGGCGAAATCGGCGTCTCGTCTTTGATTGATACCTGGATCGTGGTTAGAGAACTGGAAGAAGATGCGGGTAAGAAGACGCATTCGTGGACTTACATTGTTAAGTCTCGTGGCATGGGCCACTCCAGTGACGTCCACAAATTGATTTTGAGTGATGATGGAATTGCCATAGCACCGATGGATGCTGACGCGGACCCCAGAGAAAAAGATGATCGGTAAGAGCACTTTCGCAAGACACAAAAACGTTCAACAGTAAAGAAGGGGTCAGATAGAAGTCTGGAGCAGCGACGTAAGGCATGGAAACACTGCATCCTAACTTCATTGTCGGCATCGGCGGTTCCGCGGGAGGCCTTGAAGCCTATAAGGCGCTCTTGGACGCCCTGCCATCTAATACAGGTATGGCCTTTGTCATTGTTTCGCCATCTTCTGCCCCACGCCAATAGTGAGTTGGCTCAGATTCTGTCGCGTCACACAAAATGCCAGTGATACTGGCTTGCACGGCTATGCCGATCCAGCGAATCACGTCTACGTGATTCCTCCGAACGCGGATCTTCTGATTAAGAGCTATACCTTCAAAGTCGTCTCCCCGCGCACGAAAGAGGAACGCTCAGGTTAATTTGTTTTTTATTTCTTTGGCGGAGGCCATGGGGGCGCGTGCGATCGGCATTATCCTCTCCGGGTATGATGGCGACGGTACTGAGGGATGCAAGCAAATCAAGGCAAAAGGGAGGAATAACCTTTGCTCAACGTCTTGCCGAAGTGAGCGACATGCCTCTTAGTGCTTAGCTTCAGGCAGTGTTGATTTTGTTCTACCGCGGAAAAAATCCCGAAATGAACTTCGAAGATTGGTAAGCCGGGATTATTCATCTGGCGGTTGAGAAAGCAAAATAAACCGTTTCAGGTGCCTTGTTTTGATCGAGAGCCTGGTTGGGCGTCTCTACGACAAGCGTGATCCCGTGAAGACTCGCTACAAGCTCACCGTCCTGCGTCCGAATCTCGGTCTGGGACCACCCGGGAGAGAGAACCGTCGAAGAGCGACTCGCAAGCCAAGCCACCCACACGCGCCTCATCGATGACCAGACGGTCTCCCAATGTGAGGCTCAGCGAGTCTCTTGGGAGCCGGATTCGAGCCTCAAACGCCCTCAAAACGAATCCCGTCATGGTCGACGTTCCAACCATGGGCGCATTCTCCCCGAAGTGACGCGCTCGGGCCCCCTTTGGTCGCTCCGCTCGCCCGTGGGCGGCGAACAAGGCGCAGCAGGTCGGCGCGGTCGGATTCAACGGCTTCTACGGTGGGAACTTCGACGAGAAGATGGAGCGCGATCGGCGTTACGGAGACGTCTACCGTCTCGAGGACTGGGGCCGAGCCTATTTTTTGCGGCTGGAGTTCCCGCGCCTGCTGCCGCCGACGGGTCTCAAGTGGGAGCTCGGGCTCGGCGATGACATGCCCGACTACGACTACGACCTCGCGCTCGCGAACGGATCCGTCGTGGTTCGGGGAAGGGTTGTCGATGAGCGAGTGAAGAAGCTCACCGCGGTCGCGCCGTCCTTCCCTCCGGAGTTCACCAAGCAGCTCGACCTCGGAAATCCGGTTCGCGGATTCCGGCATCGCTATCGCGACAAGATTCTCGAGGTCGTGCTCCCGAAGAAGGACTGATCCCGAGTGCCGAAGATCCTCGGCATGGGATACGACCTGCCCGAGCGGCGGGTCGACAACGCCGAGCTCGCCCGCGAGCTCGGCCGATCAGCCGAGGAGATCGGCGAGCGCTCCGGCGTGGCGTCCCGCTTCTACGCGGGTGCGGGCGAGGGGCCGTCCCACTTTGCCGCTCGTGCTGCGATTGGAGCGCTCGCGGACGCACAGCTCGCGGCAACGGATCTCGAATTCCTGATCTTTGCGACGATGACCCCGGACGTCACCTTCCCGGGCGCGGGCTGCTACCTGCAGCACAAGCTCGGTTGCGGGACGATCGGCTCACTCGACGTTCGCGCGCAGTGCGCGGGTCTCGTGTTCGCGCTCGAGGTCGCGGATCGCTTCCTGCGCTCCGGTCAGTATCGGCGGATCATCGTCGCGGGCGGCGACGTCCACTCGTCGGGTCTCGACTTCACGCCGCGCGGGGCGGACGTCACCCCGCGCTACGGTGACGGCGCCGCGGTCTTCGTCCTCGGCGGGGACGGCGACGGCATCCTCGCGACCGCGGTGCACAGCGACGCGACCGAGTTCGATCGCTTCTGGTGCGAGTTCCCTTCGAGCCGCCGCCTGCCGATTCGCTTCGTGCCGAGCGACTTTGCGGAGGGGAAGCACTATCCGAGGATCGACGAGCCCTACGTGCGGCGGAGCGCGCTCGAGAAGATTCCCGCGGTCGTCGACGAAGCGCTCGCGGCGGCCGGTCTCCACCGCGAGGACGTCGCGCGATACGTGTTCCAGCACGTCTTCCCCGACGTCGCGGAGCAAGTGGCTGACGCGCTCGGCGTGCGGGAGCGTTCGTCCGTCGGGGGCCGCGAAGGCGGCCACGTCGCGAGCGCGTCGCTCGGCGTCACCCTCTGTCGCGACCGGGAAGCGGGCCGCGTCGCGGCGGGCGACGTCGTTTGTCTCGCGACCGCCGGCGCGGGAGAATGCTGGGGAGCGGCGATCCTTCGCCTCTAGAGCATGCCGAACTCGCGCATCATCGGCCTCGGTGCCTACGTTCCCGATCACGTCGTCACGAACGCGGACCTCACGCGCTTGATGGACACGACGGACGACTGGATCCAGCAGCGCACTGGCATCAAGGAGCGGCGGCACGTCGCCGAGGACACCGGCGCCGCCGACCTTGGCGCGGAAGCGGCGAAGCGCGCGTTCGAGCAAGCCGGCGTTCGCGCGGCGGACGTCGACCTCGTGATCTTCGCGACGCTCTCGCCGGACTACGATTTCCCGTCGAGCGCCTGCGTCCTCCAGAAGCGCCTCGGGATCTCCGGCATGCCGGCGTTCGACGTGAAGAACCAGTGCTCCGGATTCCTCTACGGGCTCTCGATCGCGGATCAGTACATCCGCACGGGGAAAGCGCGGCGCGTCCTCCTCGTCGGCGGCGAGATCCATTCGACGGGCATCGATCTCACGACGCGCGGGCGCGACGTCGGTGTGATCTTCGGCGACGGCGCGGGTGCCGTGGTGGTCGCCGCGGAGAACGACCCGAAGAGGGGTGTTCTCTCGACGCATCTCCACTCGGAAGGGAAGTATGCCGAGAAGCTCTGGCTGGAAGCGGCCTCCAGCCGATCGCGTCCGCGCCTCAAGCCCGAGATGCTCGAAGGCGATCGCCCCGCGATCTTCCCGAAGATGGACGGCAAGTACGTGTTCAAGCACGCCGTCACCCGCTTCACCGAGGTGATCAACGAAGCGCTCGAGAAGAACGGGCTCGGGATCGACGCGCTCGACGTCCTCATCCCCCATCAGGCGAATCTTCGGATCAGCCAGATGGTCGCGATGGGCTTCAACCTCACCGAAGAGCGGATGTTCAACAACATCGAGCGCTATGGGAACACGACCGCGGCCTCGATCCCGCTCGCGCTCTCGGAGGCGATTGCCGCGGGCATGGTTCGCGAAGGCTCGCTCGTCTGCCTGGCGGCGTTCGGCGCCGGGTTCACCTGGGCCTCCGCGCTGATGCGCTGGTGAGAGCAGCGCGCGGCGAGCGGCGGACCGAAGGCCGAGCGAATCGCGAACGGCGCTTCGGCGACGTCGTGCTGCGGCCGGCTCGCCGCGACGACCTCGCGGCCGTGCTCGAGATCGAGCGTCGATCGTTCTCGCATCCGTGGTCGCTCGACGCGTTCCTCGAAGAGACTCGCCAGGCGCATTCGCGGCTCTGGCTCGCCTGGAGCGAGGCGGACGGGAGCCGGCGTCTCGTCGGCTACGTCTGCCATTGGCTGGTCGCGGCCGAAGTGCAGATCTTGAACGTCGCCACGCATCCCGATTGGCGGCGGAAGGGCATCGGCCGGTGGCTCGTCGAGGCGGTGCTCGACGAGGCGACGGAAGAGGGCGCGGCGCGGGTGACGTTGGAAGTCCGCCGCTACAATCTTCCTGCGATCGCGCTCTACGAGCGCCTCGGCTTTCGCCGCGTGGGCGAGCGGCGGAACTACTACGGCGGCGGTGAAGACGCCCTCCTGATGGAGAAAGACGTCGCTGGTGGCTGAGCTCGCGGTCGAGGTTGGCGCGGGGCTGCGTCTGAAGAATCCCGTGATCGCGGCCTCCGGAACCTTCGGGTACGGAGTCGAATACGAAGGCGTGACGGATCCCGCGGCGCTCGGCGCGATCGTCGTCAAAGGCATCTCCGCCAAACCCTCGAAGGGGCACCCGGCGCCGCGGATGGTGGAGACCGCCGCCGGCATGCTCAACGCAATCGGCCTCCAGAACATCGGCGTGGAGGCTTTCGTTCGCGACAAGCTCCCGCGCCTCCGCGAGACGGGCGCGACGGTCGTGGTGAACTGCTGGGGGACCCTCGTCGAGGACTACGGCGAGATTGCCGCCGTGCTCGACGGTGTCCCCGGCATCGCGGCGATCGAGATCAACATCTCGAGCCCGAACAAGCGCGAATGGGGCCGCATCATCGCGACCGACCTCGAGCGGACGACCGAGGTCGTTCGCATCGCGCGCGGCGCAACGAAGCTGCCGCTGTGGGTGAAGCTCTCGCCGAACGTGACCGACATCACGGAGTTCGCCCGGGCAGCGGCCGGGGCGGGCGCCGACGCCCTCTGCGTGGCGAACACCTACGTCGGCATGGCGGTCGACCTCCGCACGCGCCGGCCGATCCTCACGAACGTGACCGGCGGCCTCTCCGGCCCCGCGATCAAGCCCTTGAGCCTCCGCGCCGTGCACCAGGTCGTCGCCGCGGTCTCGGTTCCGGTGATCGGCGTGGGGGGGATCATGACCGGCGAGGATGCGCTCGAGTACCTTCTCGTCGGAGCCCGCGCGATCCAGGTCGGGACCGCGAATCTTTACGATCCCGATGCCGGCCGGAGAATCGTCAGGGAAATCGGGGCCTTTCTCTCAGAGGCCGGCATCGACGACGTCAACCGCTTCGTCGGAACCCTCGAAACCTCCTCCGAACGTCGTTGACCCAAGCCCGTAAGTGGGCTAAAACACGAGCTTTCCAGCCCCTTCCGAACCGCAACCTTCGAAGGAGGAGTGAATGCTCAAGATCGCGGAGTTCAAGGTAGGCGAAAAGGTCGTCTACCCTGCGCACGGCGTCGGCGTCATCGAGAGCATGCAGGTGCGCAACGTCTCCGGTACCCAGAAGAAGTTCTACATGCTCCGCATCGTCGACAGTGAGATGACGATCATGATCCCGACGGAGAACGTGGCCACCGTCGGCCTCCGCCGCATCATCGGCAAGGACATGGTCAACAAGGTCTACCGCGTCCTCCGCGACAAGAAGAAGGTCGAGGTCGATCAGCAGACGTGGAACCGGCGCTACCGGGAATACACCGAGAAGATCAAGACGGGCTCGATCCTCGAGATCGCCAAAGTCCTTCGTGATCTGCTCGTGCTGAAGAACGACAAGGAGCTTTCCTTCGGCGAACGGAAGATGCTCGATACGGCGCGGAACCTGCTCGTGAAGGAGCTCGCGATCGCCCGCTCGCATTCCGAGGAGAAGATCCTGGACGAGCTGAACACGATTTTCATCCGGCACTAGTTCTGGCGGCTGCGGCAGCGACGGCCAAGCTCGTCGCCGCCGGGGACCGCTCGGGATCCCAGCCGCGAGGGGGAGCAGGCGCAGGCCGGCTCCCCCTTCGTTCGTCTAGGGCTTACGAAGGTCGGGCGGCAGATCGCGGTTCAGGCTGCCGCTGCGGAAGCCTTCGAGGTCGATCGTCACGAAGCGGAAGCCGATCTCGCGAAGCTCGCGCGTGACGCCTTCGCGCATCGCGGGCTCGAGCAGGCGCGGCAGATCGCCGAGTGGCACCTCGATCCTCGCCAGGCGCTCGTGGAAGCGGACGCGGCACTCGCGGAAGCCGCGCGCGTGAAGCGCCTTCTCGGCGCGCGAGACGCGGTCGAGCCCCTCGGGCGTGATCGGCGTGCCGTACGGGAAGCGCGACGAGAGGCAAGGGCTCGCGGGACGATCCCACGTGCGAAGCCCGAGCCGGCGGCTCGCCTCGCGGATCTCGGCCTTCGAGAGCTCGGCATCCGCGAGCGGATGCCGGATGCGGTGCTCGCTCGCGGCCTTGAGCCCCGGGCGGTAGTCGCCGAGGTCGTCGAGGTTCACGCCGTCGACGATCCAGCGGATCCCGCGGCGCTCGGCCTCGGCCTCGGCGATCTCGTAGAGGTTCGTCTTGCAGAAGTAGCAGCGGTTGACGGGGTTCGCCTGGTAGCCGGGGATCTCGAGCTCGTTCGCGTGCACGACGACGTGCTCGACGTCCCATTCGCGCGCGAGCTCGATCGCGTCGTTCGTGTCCTCGTCGGGATTCGTCGGCGACACCGTTGTGAGCGCGATCGCTCGTCGATCGAGGACCTCACGAGCGACGCGGAGCAGGAAGCTCGAATCGACGCCGCCGGAGAACGCGACGATCGCTTCGCCGAGCCCGCTGAGCGAGCCGCGGAGGCGCTCGAGCTTGCCGTCGAGCGCCGCGGAAGCGTTGATCTCCGCGTCGGGCGCCACCACCCCCTCAGGGGGTCGGACGTAAGTCCGGGGGGTGAGCATTCAAATGCCCTCGGCCTGGAAGACCTCGGTCGTGAGGTAGCGCTCGCCGGTGTCGCAGAAGACCGTCAGCACGATCTTGCCCTTGCCGAGGCGCTCCGCCACCCGCATGGCGGCCGCCGCGTTCGCACCGGACGAGATCCCGACGAGGATGCCCTCCTCGCGCGCGATGCGCCGGGTCGTCTCGGCGGCGTCGGAGTCGCTCACCTGGAGGATCTCGTCGACGACCTTGCGATCGAAGTTCTTCGGCACGAAGCCCGCGCCGATTCCCTGGATGCGGTGGAAACCAGGCTCGCCGCCGGAAAGGACGGGCGACGCTTCGGGCTCGACCGCGATCACGCGGACGCCCGGCATCTTCTCCTTGAGCACGCCGCCGACGCCGCTGATCGTGCCGCCCGTGCCGACGCCGGAGACGAACGCGTCGATCTGCGGCAGCTGCTCGAGGATCTCCTTCGCGGTCGTCTTCCGATGCGCTTCCGGATTCGCGGGGTTCGAGAACTGCTGCGGCATGAAGTACTCGGGGTTCTGCCGCTGGATCTCCTCGGCGCGCTGAATCGCGCCGTGCATGCCCTTCGTATCGGGCGAGAGCACGAGCGTCGCGCCGTACGCGGCGAGGAGGCTTCGGCGCTCCTCGCTCATCGTGTCGGGCATCGTGAGGATCAGGCGATAGCCGCGGACCGCGGCGACGAGCGCGAGCCCGATGCCGGTGTTGCCGCTCGTCGGCTCGACGATCGTCGCGCCGGGCTTCAGCTTGCCTTCTCGCTCGGCCGCCTCGATCATCGCGAGACAGATGCGATCCTTGACCGAGCCGCCGGGATTCATCGACTCGAGCTTGACCCAGACCTCGGCGTCGTTCGGGCCCGGCAGACGGCGCAGCCGCAGCACGGGAGTGCGGCCGATGAGCTCGACCTCGGAGCGAGCGACTTGACAGGGTGTGGCCATGGAGGAACGCGACGTCGTTGGGCGTCAGACGTGCGTCCCTCGTCGCGTTCGCGAAGGATATCGGCGGGGGTTTTTTGAGTCAAACCACGCCGCGGGCGGGCACGCTCGTCGTGTTCCCGGGCGCGCTCGGCGACTTCGTGTGCTTCCTCCCGGCACTGCGTGCGATCCGCGATGCAAGCGAAGGACCGGTCACGTTGCTCTGCAAGGCGGATCTCGCAGGCCTCGCGCGCTTCGACGGGATCGCGGAGGTCTGGCCGCTCGAGGGCCGCGCGGCGAGCTGGCTCTTTTCGCCGGAGCCCTCGCCGGAAGCGGACGCCCTCTTCGGCGCGTTCTCCGCGATCCGGTCGTTCACCGGCTCAGGCGATCCGGCGCTCGAGCGCAACGTGGCGCGCTGGGTCGGGGCGACCGGAAGCGTCTCGCCGTTTCGCCCGCGCGAGGCGGTGCACGCGGCCGTCCACTTTCTCCGCGCGGTCGGCGTCGAAACGATCGCGCAGCCGCGAATCTCGCTCGAGATTCCCGAGCCCGCGCGAGCCGAAGCTCGCGCCCATCTCCGGGAAGCCGTGAATAATCGCCCGTTGCTCCTCGTCCATCCGGGCAGTGGAGGCACTCCCAAACGCTGGTCGTCGACTGGCTTTCGATCGGTGATCGAGGCTTGGCAACGTGAGCTCGGCGGCGCCGCGGTCCTCCTCGGTCCTGCCGAGCGCGACGAGATCGACGCCTGGCGACGCGCGGGAGCTCCGGTTCTCGCGCCGGGAACTCCGACCGAGCTCGCCGCGATTCTCGCCGTCGGCGACGCGTACCTCGGCAACGATTCGGGACCGACGCACCTCGCCGCGGCGGTCGGCCTCCGTGGCGTTGCGCTCTTCGGGGCGAGCGACGCCGTACGGTGGCGGCCACTCGGCGATCGTTTGGATACGCTCGAGCTCGAGCCGTGGACGAGCCATCTCGCGGATGCGCCTCCTTCGTCGGTCTTGCTGGTCTGGCAAGCACTTACACGCGCGTCTCGCGGCGCGTTACCTTGACATCATGGGAGGCCGTCACTAGCCTCCCACCTCTTCCCCCGAGAGGTGTTCTGAACACCATGACCAACGCTCTCAAAACGACTCTCCTCCTCGGGCTCCTCACCGGCCTGCTTCTCTTCTTTGGGCAGATGCTCGGCGGCAGGTCCGGGATGCAGATCGCCTTCGTGCTCGCGATCGTGATGAATTTCGGCAGTTACTGGTTCTCGGACAAGATCGTGCTCGCGATGTACCGAGCGAAGCCGATCGAGGAGAGCGAGGCGCCGGATCTCTATCGCATCGTGCGGACGCTCGCGCAGCGCGCGGGCATCCCGATGCCGCGCGTGTTCCTGATCCCCGACGAGTCGGCGAACGCGTTCGCGACCGGCCGCAACCCGCAGCATGCGGTCGTCGCCGTGACGCAGGGGATTCTTCGGCTTCTCTCGACCGAAGAGCTCGAAGGCGTGCTCGCCCACGAGCTCGGTCACGTGAAGAATCGCGACATCCTGATCAGCTCGATCGCCGCGACGCTCGGCGGCGCGATCATGATGATCGCGAACATGGTCAAGTGGTCGGCGATCTTCGGCGGCTTGGGCAGCCGCGACGACCGCGACGGCGGCGGTGGTGCGTTCGGCGCGCTCGCGATGGCGATTCTCGCGCCGATCGCGGCGATGCTGATCCAGATGGCCGTCTCGCGCTCTCGCGAGTACCAGGCCGACGAGACGGGCGCGCGCTTGAACGGCAATCCCCAGGCGCTCGCCTCGGCGCTCCAGAAGATCGCGATCGCTGCCGGCCGGATGCCGATGCCGGCTTCGCCGCAGACGGCGCACATGTTCATCGTGAATCCGCTGAGTGGCCAGTTCCTCGCGAACCTCTTCAGCACGCACCCGCCGACCGAGGAGCGGATCCGCCGGCTGCGGGAGATGCGCGTCGGGCTCGGTTAGTTCCTTAGACCGCAATGACCGATCAGGACGACCGAGGCTTCCAGGTTCGCGATCGCCGTCGCTTCACCGAGAGCGGCGAGACGCGCGACGATGAGGGCGAGACCGAGGCCGAGGCCAAGGCCGAGAGCCCGGCGCCCGATGCCGCCGCGAAGCCCGACTCCACCGCGACGCCCGGCGCTAGCCCGAGCCTCGGGGAAGACCTGCCCCCGATCACGTTCAGCGCCTTTCTCATGAGCTTGAGCTCCCAGGCGCTGATGTGCCTCGGCGAGCTGCAAGACGCCGAAGGACATTCACACGTGGATCTCGTCGCCGCGCGCGAGCTGATCGACGTCCTCGGCATGCTGAAGGAAAAGACGCGCGGCAATCTCGACCCCACCGAATCGGGGCTCCTCGACGGAGTCCTCTACGACCTCAGAATGCGGTACGTCGAAAAGGTCCGCGGCTGAGCGTCCGCCCTTTCCACCGTTCTTCCACTCTTCCCCCAGGGAGGTCTTTCGAGTGAACCAGCGTCGTTGGCGGGCCGCATCTCGGCCTTTGATTTTTGCGATCGGTCTGACCCTCGGTGTCGTGCTCGGGGGCCCGGCCGTGTCGCGCGCGATCAATCTGTTCGGCGAAGACGGCAAGACGACGGAGGCACCGCCGCCTCCGTCTCAGGGCGCTCTGCCGAACTTCGTCGGGCTCGCGAAGTCGCTCTCTCCGTCGGTCGTCAACATCTCGACCTCCATGACCCGCAAGTTCGGCGGCTCTGGCGGCCCGGGTGGTCCCGGTGGTCCCGGCGGCGGCGGCCCGGGCGGCATGCCCCCCGGCGCGCCCGGCGATCCGTTCGGCGAGTTCTTCGAGCCGTTCGAGCGATTCTTCGGCCCCGGACAGCGTCGGCCGTTCAAGCAGAAGAGCCTGGGCTCCGGGTTCGTCATCGACACGAAGGGCCTGATCCTGACGAACAACCACGTCATCGAGGACGCGGACGAGATCATCGTCAAGCTCTCCGACGCGAAGGAGTTCAAGGCGAAGGTCCTCGGGCGCGACAAGAAGACGGACATCGCGTTGCTTCGCATCGAGGGCGCGAACGGCCTCGTCGCCGCCAAGCTCGGCGACTCGGACGGTCTCAACGTCGGGGAGTGGGTGCTTGCGATCGGGAATCCGTTCGGCCTCGAGAACACCGTGACGGCCGGCATCGTGAGCGCGAAGAGCCGCCATCTCGGCTCCGGCCCGTACGACGACTTCATTCAGACCGACGCGTCGATCAATCCCGGCAATTCCGGAGGCCCGCTCCTCAACCTCGAGGGGGAGGTCGTCGGTCTCAACACCGCGATCTTCAGCCGCACCGGCGGCAACATCGGCATCGGCTTCGCCATCCCGATCAACATGGCGAAGAACATGATCCCCGACCTCGAGGCGAAGGGGAAAGTCGTGCGCGGCTGGCTCGGCGTGCTGATCCAGAAGGTCACGCCCGAGATCGCCGACTCGCTCGGCATCAAGGATGCGGAAGGCGCGCTCGTCGCCGACGTGATGAAGGACGGCCCGGCGAAGGAAGCCGGCATCAAGGTCGGTGACGTGATCGTCGAGTTCGACGGCAAGGCGATCAAGGATTCGACCGAGCTGCCGCTCCTCGTCGCCCGTACGCCGGTCGGACGCGACGTCAAGGTCGTCGTGCTCCGCGGCAAGGGCAAAGAAAACCTCACCGTCAAGATCAAGGAGCTCCAAGACGAGGACGCGGCCCCCGGTGAGCCGACCGCGAACGACGAGATGGGTCTCAGCGTCCAGGATCTCACGCCGGAGATCGCGGAGTCGCTCGGCCTCGACCGCTCGACGAGCGGCGTGGTCGTGTCCGCGGTCGAGCCCGGCAGCCCGGCGGACGATGCGCAGCTCCGCCGCGGTGACGTCATTCTCGAGGTCAATCGCAAACCGGTGACCACGTCCGCCGACTTCGGCAAGGCGGTGCGCACGACGGAGAAGGACAAGAGCGTGCTGCTCCTCGTCAAGCGAGGCGATAACACGATCTTCCTCGCCTTGAAGCCGAAGGGCTAGGACGAGAACCCGCCATATCGTCGAGGCGGCCGTCGCACTCGCGACGGCCGCCGTGGTCGTTTCCGGCTGGTGGGCGATCGGCAAGATCCGCGAGCTCGACCAGACGCTCGTCGAGCGCCTCTCCGGGCGCCGCTGGAATCTCCCGTCGCGGATCTATGCGGAGTCCTCGGTCGTCTATCTCGGACGGTCGATGTTGCCGGCGGAGCTCGCGGCGCGGCTCGATCGGCTCGGCTACCAACGCGTCGAAGGGGAGCCGCAGTCGAAGGGGACGTATCGGCGGGTCGGCGAGGCGGTCGACGTCTACCTTCGCGATTTCGACTATCCCGACCGACGATCGGTCGGCGTTCCGGCACGCATCTCGTTTCGACTCGGGCTCGTCTCCGCGATCGATCGGCTCGACGGCGGCGAGGCGCTCCAATCCATCGAACTCGAGCCCGAGCTCGTCGCCGGCATCTACGAGGGCGTATGGCGCGATCGCCGCCCCATGAAGGTGACGGAGTTTCCGGCGATGCTCGTGAACGCGGTGCTCGCGGCGGAGGATCGGCGTTTCTTCGAGCATCACGGGGTCGACACCCGGGGCGTGCTTCGCGCGCTGCTCGCGAACTTCCGCTCCGGGAGAGTGGTGCAGGGCGGTAGCACCCTCACGCAGCAGGTCATCAAGAACATCTTCCTCACGCCGGCGCGAACGGTCCGCCGCAAGGTGAAGGAAGCGGTGATGGCGCTCCTCCTCGAGCGCCGCTATCCGAAGCTCGAGATCCTCGAGCTGTATCTCAACGAGATCTATCTCGGTCAGCGCGGCGCGATGGGCGTCCACGGGGTGGTCGAAGCCGCGCAGTTCTACTTCGGCAAGGAGCCGAGCGACCTCACGCTCGGCGAGACGGCGTCGCTCGCCGGTTTGATCCGTTCTCCGGGCCGCTTCGCGCCGACGCGCGATCCGGCGCGCGCACAGGCGCGGCGGAAACAAGTGCTCAGCGTGCTGCTCGAGGACCGCAAGATCGATCAGCCGGAGTTCGATGCCGCCGTGGCGGAGCCGCTCCCGGAGCGGCTGCCGAGTCCGGAGCCGGCGCTCGCGCCGTACTTCGTGGACTTCGCCCGCACCGAGCTCGAAGGACGATACGAGCAGGAAGAGCTCGTGTCGCAGGGCTTCCGCATCTTCACCACGCTGGACGCTCCGCTCCAGGCCGCTGCCGCCGCCGCGGTCGAGCGCGGGCTCGCGCGTCTCGAGAAGGAGCATCCCGAGTGGGCGAAGCGTCCCTCGAGCGAGCGCCTCCAGGCGGCGCTCGTCGCGCTCGAGCCCACGACCGGCGAGATCCGCGCGATGGTCGGCGGTCGCTCGTACGCGGAGAGCCAGTTCAATCGCGCCACGCAGGCGCGGCGGCAGGTCGGCTCGATCTTCAAGCCGGTCGTCGCGCTCGCCGCGTTCGAGGACGACGAGCGCACCGGCGGTCGCCGTTTCCCGCCGACGCGTCACGTCGACGATGCGCCGTTCGAATGGCGGTACGAAGGGCAGTCGTGGACCCCCTCGAACTTCGACAAGCGCTTCTTCGGCGAGACGACGCTTCGCATCGCGCTCGAGCAGTCCCTCAACTCGGCGACGGCGCGAATCGCGCAGGAGGTCGGCCTCTCGCGGATTCGCGAGCTCGCCACGCGCCTCGGGTTCCCGGTCGTGACCCCGGTCGTCCCGTCGCTCGTGCTCGGCGCGATCGACGCGACGCCGCTCGAGGTTGCGCAGGCCTACGCGGCGATCGCGAGCCTCGGCTTTCGCAGTGAGGCGATGTCCATTCGGAGCGTTCTCGATGCCGATCGCGAACCGCTCGAGCGCGCCACGCTGAGCGCGGCGCAAGTCGTCTCGCCCCGCGTCGCGTATCTCGCGACGACGCTGCTCGAAGGCGTCGTCGATCGCGGCACCGCGCGGGCGATCCGGGCGGCGGGCATCCAGGCGCCCGTGGCCGGCAAGACGGGCACCACGAACGACGGCCGCGACGCCTGGTTCGCGGGCTTCACGCCGGATCTCGTCGCCGTCGTGTGGGTCGGCTTCGATCACGGGGACGCGGCGGGCCTCACCGGCTCGCAAGGGGCGCTGCCGATCTGGATCGACTTCATGAAGGAAGTGCTCGCCGACCGCACGACCGTGCCGTTCCTGGTGCCGCCGGGAATCCAGTCCCTCGACGTCGATCCCGCAACGGGCGGCCTCGCGACGCCACTCTGCCCCGTACGCATTCGCGAGAGCTTCCTCGCCGGCGAGGAGCCGATCGCTCCCTGTCCGATCCACTCCAGCGCCCCCGACCCGCTCGCCGCGCCGACCCCCGTGGCATCTCCTCCCGGCGTTGCGCTATCCCGCTAGGCTCGGGTCCACGTGATGATCGTCCTCGGCATCGAAAGCTCCTGCGATGACACGGCGGCCGCCGTGCTGAAAGACGGTGTCGTCGCTTCGAACGTCGTCTCGTCGCAGGATGCGATCCACGGGCCGTTCGGGGGCGTCGTGCCGGAGCTCGCGTCGCGGCACCACCTCGAGAACGTGCTGCCGGTCGTCCATCGCGCGCTCGACGAGGCCGGGATCGGGCTCGACGAGGTGGACGGCATCGCGGTCACGCGCGGCCCGGGGCTCGTCGGCTCGCTCCTCGTCGGTCTCTCGACAGCGCAGGGGATCGCGTTCGCGCGAGATCTTCCGCTCGTCGGCGTGAATCACCTCGAAGGGCACCTGCTCGCGATCTTCCTCGAGAAGGCCGTCGAGTTCCCGTATCTCGCGCTCCTCGTTTCCGGCGGTCACACGAGCCTCGTGCTCGCGGAGGCGGCAGGCCGCTATCGCGGGATCGGGCGCACGGTCGACGACGCCGCCGGCGAGGCGTTCGACAAGGGCGCGAAGATGCTCGGCCTCGGCTTTCCCGGCGGGCGCGTGATCGATCGGCTCGCCCGCGAGGGCGACGCCCAAGCCGTGCGGTTCCCGCGCGCGGTCGTGAAGAGCGGGCGCCACGACTTCAGCTTCAGCGGGCTCAAGACCGCGCTTCGCGAATGCCTGCGCGGCAGCCGCACGCACGTGCCGGCCGGTCGCCCCTCGTTCGACGGCGCGAGCCTCTCGGACGGCGCGCTTCGCGATCTCGCAGCGAGCTTCCAGGAGGCGGTCGTCGACTCGCTCGTCACGACGACGACGGCCGCCGCGGCGGAGCTCGGCGTCGAACGGATCGTCGTCTCGGGCGGCGTGTCCGCGAACTCGCGCCTGCGCGCGAGCATGGACGAGGCGGGACGGGACCGTGGGCTCGGCGTGTTCTTCCCGTCGCCGCGCTACTGCACGGACAACGCGGCGATGATCGCGTATGCCGGCGGCCTCCGCCTCGCGCGCGGGGAGCGCGACCCGCTTTCGCTCGATGCGATCGCGAGCCTGCCCTTGGGGCCCGTCCCCGCAATCTCTCCCGTCGCCGGATGAGCCGATCGCCTTCGCATCGCTGCGTCATCGCCCCTCGGAAGACCACTGCCGAGTATTCCTCGGGGCTCTTCCTTGCGCTGCTCGACGCTCGACTCACCGGCTCGGTCCGGATTGCGGAGACGGACCCCTCGTGAAGTCGGCCCCTCCCTCGCTCCATCGCCGCACGCGGGAGGCTCTCGGAGAGCTCGATTTCCGTCCGAGCCGCCGGCGAGGCCAGAACTTCCTCGTCGACGAGCGCGTCGCCGCGCGCATCGTCGCCGCTGCGGACGTCACGGGTCGTCGCATCGTCGAGATCGGCCCGGGGCTCGGTGCGCTGTCGGAACGGCTCGCGGCGTCCGCTGCGGCGCTCGCGCTCGTGGAGCTCGACGCCGCGCTTGCGGAGCGGCTCCGTCGCCGCTTTGCCGATTCGCCCGCCGTTTCCGTCGTCACGGCCGACGCGCTCGAGGTCGACTTCGACGCCGCGCTCGGCGCCGAGCGCCCGTGGCGCGTCGTCGCGAACTTGCCGTACAGCGTCGGCAGCCAGATCCTCCTTCGCTTGATCGAAGAGCGAGGCCGCTTCGACAAGCTCGTGTTGATGCTCCAACGTGAGGTCGCGGAGCGCATCATCGCCGGGCCCGGCGGCGGCGACTACGGTCCGCTCGCGATCGCGGTCGCGCTTCGCGGACGGGCTAGGACGCTGTTCCGCGTCGCGCCGGGATCCTTCAAGCCGCGCCCGAAGGTCGAATCGACGGTGCTCGAGGTCGATCTCACGGTCGAGCCGCGCGTCCGCCCGCGCGACGAGAAGACGTTCCGCGCGCTCGTGCGCGCATCGTTTTCGCAGCGGCGGAAGATGCTCCGTCGCGCGCTCGAAGGTCGCGTCGACGCGGCGACGTTCGACGCTGCAGGCATCGATTCCGCGCGCCGCGCGGAGACGCTATCGCTCGAGGAATTCGCCCGCCTCGCCGACGCGATGGGAGCCCGCTGATCATGCCCGAGCTCCCGGAGGTCGAGACGATCCGACGCGGGCTCGAACGCCGCGTGCGCGGCGCGCGGATCGGCGACGTCACCGTTCGCGAGACGCGGCTCCGCGCGCCCGTCGACGCGACGCGGCTCCGGCGCCTCCGCGGACGGACGATCCGCGAGGTCTCGCGCCGCGCGAAGTATCTGCTGCTCGACGTCGGCGACGATCTCGTCTGGCTCGTTCACCTGGGGATGTCGGGGAGATTCCTGCTGATCGACGCAAATGCGCCGTTCGAGACTCACGAGCATATTCGCGTGGCGATCGACGGCGTCGGCGCGCTCGCGTTCCGCGATCCGCGGCGATTCGGGCTCATGCGGCTCGGTCGCCTCGAGGACTTCGCCGAGCTCGGCGGGCTCGGTCCGGAGCCGCTCGACGATGCGTTCGACGCGGCGGCGCTCGCCGCGCGCCTCCGCGACACCGAGCGCGACGTCAAAGCCGCGCTCCTCGATCAACGCCTCGTCGCCGGCGTCGGCAACATTTACGCGAGCGAGATCCTCTTCCGCGCGGGCGTCCGACCCACGCGTCGCGGACATCGCCTGAGCCGCGTCGAGGCGGCACGCGTCGCGCTCGAGACGCCGACGGTCCTGAAGCAGGCGGTCGAGCTCCGCGGCACGTCGTTCTCCGACTACTTCGACGTGGACGGCATACCGGGGGAGTTCCAGACGCTCCTCTGGGTCTACGACCGCGAAGGCCAGCCCTGCCTCCGCTGCGGGACCGCGATCCGTTGCCGCGTGCACGGCGGGCGCTCGAGCTTCTATTGCCCGTCCTGCCAGCGCTGAGCCCGAGTCACCTCTCCCCATTTGGGGAGAGGTCGGCCCGCAGGGCCGGGTGAGGGGGGAGACCCGAGCGCGCAAAGCCTGCCTCCCCCTCACTCGCGCCTGCGGCGCGGTCTCTCCCCAATGGGGAGAGACGTCGGGCAGCTTTCTCAGCGCTCGCCGGTGATCCTCCGGCGGAGCCCCTCGCCGAGCAGGTGGATCGAGAGCACCGCCGAGAACACCGCGAGCGCCGGGAACACCGTCAGATGCGGCGCGACGAGCAGGAACACGCGCCCCTCGGCGAGCATCGAGCCCCACGAGGGCGTGGGCGGCGAGGCGCCGAGACCGAGAAACGAGAGGCTCGCCTCGGCGACGATCGCGCCGGCGAGGCCGAACGTCGCCTGCACCGCGAGCGGTCCGGCGACGAGCGGCAAGATGTGGAGGATCGTGATGCGTGCCCAGCCGGCGCCGAGAGCACGCGCCGCCTCGACGTGCGGGCGCTCGCGGAGCGCGAGCGTCTCCGCGCGGACGAGTCGCGCGTAGCCGGTCCAGCCGATCGCGGCGAGCGCGATCGTCACGTTGACGAGGCTCGGCCCGAGGACGGCGGTCGCGGCGATGGCCAAGAGAATGCCGGGGAAGGCGAGGAGCACGTCGACGAAGCGCATGAGCCCCTCGTCGACCCACCCGCCCGCCATCCCCGCGACGAGGCCAATCGCCGTACCCAGAACGAGCGCGATCGCCACCGTGGCGAAGCCGACCGCGAGCGAGAGGCGCGCGCCGTAGACGAGCCGGCTGCCGACGTCGCGGCCGAGCCCGTCGCGACCGAGGGGATGGCGCGCGCTCGGCGTCTCGAGCGTCGCCGAGAGATCGATCGCAGTCGGATCGTCCGGCGCGACGAGCGGACCGAAGACCGCGACGGCGAAGAGGACCGCGAACGCCGCGAGGCCGAGACGAAGGCTCACCCGATCTCCCGCGCGCCGAGGCGAATCCTCGGATCCAGGCGAGCATAGAGAAGATCCGTCGCGAAATTCACGGCCACGTACGCGAGCGCGATCACGAGCACGCAGCCTTGCACGAGCGGGTAGTCGCGCGACTGGATCGCTTCGAGCGCGAGGCGGCCGATCCCGGGCCACGCGAAGATCGTCTCCGTGACGATCGCGCCGCCGAGGAGGCCGCCGAGCTGGAGCCCGACCAGCGTCGTCACCGGGAGAAGCGCGTTCCGGAGCGCGTGCCGCCGCAGCACCGTCCCCTCCGCGAGGCCCTTCGCGCGCGCCGTGCGCACGAAGTCCGCGGCGAGCGTCTCGTGAAGTGCGGTGCGGACGAGCCGCGTGAGGATCGCCGCCATGCCGAGCCCGAGCGTGACGGCCGGCAACACGAGGCTCCCGAGGCTCGCCGCGCCCGACACCGGCACCCAGCCGAGGCCGACCGCGAAGACGAGCACGAGGACGGGACCGATCACGAAGTTCGGCAGCGCCGCGCCGCACACCGAGAGCAGGCTCGCGGCGACGGCGACGACGCCGCGCGGGCGCGCGGCGGCGAGCGTGCCGAGCGGCAGCGCGACCGCGAGCGCGAACGTCGCCGCGGCGAGCGCGAGGACGGCGGTCGCCGGCAAGCGCGCCGCGATGCGCGACGCGACCGGCTCGTTGCCGTGGAGCGAGCGGCCGAGATCGCCGCGCGCGAGCCCGCCGAGGTACGCGACGAACTGCTCGCCGAGCGGCCGATCGAGACCGAGCGCGCGCCGGAGCTCTTCTCGGTCGGCTGCCGCGGCCTGCTCGCCGAGCATGGCATCCACGGGATCGCCGGGAAGAACGTGCACGAGCAGGAACACCACGGTGACGACGCCGAGCACGGTCGCCGGCAGCGTGAGGAGCTTGCGGCCGAGCGGGCTCGTCACGGTGGGCAGCCCTCGCTCGGGCTCGCCACGAGCGATGCGGAAGTGAGCGAGCCGAGGTCGCCGTCCGGCGCGGGCACGAAGCCGCGGAGCCGCCGGTCGTGCACGACGATCGTGTCCGACCACCAGAGCGGCACGAGCGGGAGGTCTTCGGCGAGGAGCCGCTGGACCGCGGCGTAGATCGGCCGCCGCGCGTCCGGCTCCGGGGTCGTCCGCCCGCGGGTCGTCAGCTCGTCCACCTCGGCGCGCGCGTAGCCGCCGCGGTTGTCGCCGCGCGGTGGCATTTGCTCGGAATGGAAGAGGTGATGGACGAGGTCGGGGTCTTCGACGCCGATCCACGAAAGCGAGTGGAGCTGATAGTCGCCGCGGCGCACGTCCGCGTAGAACGTCGCCCATTCGAAGGAGCGGATCTCGACGCCGATCCCGACGGCCGCGAGATACGCCTGGATCGCCGCCGCGAGCCGGCGCCGCGACTCGAGTGGCGTCGTCTTGTAGACGAGCGTGAAGCGGGGCTGCGGGCCGGCTCCGTCGGGGTCGACCCAGCCCGCCTCGTCGAGTATTCGCCGCGCCCGCTCGGGGTCGTACGGATGGCGGGCGACGTTCGGCTCGTAGACCCAGTGCCCCGGCGCAAAGAGGCCGGTAGCCGGCTTTGCGGTCGAGGCGAGCAGGGAGCGGGTGATCGCGTCACGGTCGATCGCCGCCGCGATCGCGCGCCGAACCCGGGGATCGTCGAGCGGGGCCGAGCGCAAGTTCAGGCCCAGGTAGTGGAACGTGGTCCCCGGAGCCCGCCGCACGCAGAGGTGCTCGAGGCGCGAGAGACGCTCCAGGTTCTGTGGCTCGATCGCGTTTTCAGCGAGGTGGATGCTGCCCCGTTCGAGCTCCAACGCGCGCACCGTGTCGTCCGGCACGACCCGGAAGACGATCTCGCCGAGGCCGGCGCCCGGCGTCGCGGCGACGAGGCGGGTTTCTTCCGCCGACCCGCTCGGGGCGAGCCGAAAGTGCCCGGCGCCGATCGAGACCGGCTCCCGGCCGCGGATCTCGCGTGCGGGCACGACGCCGAGGCCGGCCGCTTCGAGAAACGGCGCGAACGGCTCGCGCAACCGGAAGACGACCGTCTCGGGGTCCGGCGTCTCGATCGCCGCGATCGCTTCGAGTCCGGCGCGCTTCGGCGAAGCCGTCGCGGGGTCGAGCACCGACTCGAACGTCGCCCGGACGTCCTTCGAGCCGACGGGGGAGCCGTCGTGGAATCGCGCCTCGCCGAGGCGGAACGTGACCGACCGCCCGTCGGCCGAGACGTTCCATTCACGAGCGAGATCGGGCAGGCGACGCCCCGTCCCGTCGCCGCGGGTGAGGCCGCGGAAGACGAGCGAAGCGATCCGCGCGGTATTCGCATCCGTCGCGAAGCGCGGATCGATGCCGCGCGGGGCCGCCTCGATCGCGACGACGAGTCGCTCCGGGACCGCGTCGCGCGTCGCGCACGCGAACGCGACGACGCTAATCGCGGCGGCGAGCGCTCTTCTCGAGTTCTTACGTCGCAGTTCGTTGCTCCCGTCGAATCGGCTCTGTTATAGTGCGCGCAGCGAGCGAATCGAGGAAATGACGCGGTCACATGGGCGGTGGTGGCTTGCTGCGATCAATTTGATCGCAACGCTCGCGGTTCTCTCCTCGCCCCCGGCGTTCGCCGCTTCCGAAGACTTTCCAGAGCCGGAGAGCCTGAAGCCGCAGATCACGTTCTGGAAGCGCATCTTCGCCGAGATCTCCGAGAACCAGGCGGTCATCCACGACGATCGCCATCTCGACAAGATCTACGCGATCATCGATCTCCCGCCTCTGCCCGAAGACGGCGCCGGCGAAGGCGCGATCCGGAAGGCGCGTCGCCAGAAGGTCGATCGGGAGATCGAGCGCACACGCGGCGTTCTCGAGAAGCTCCACAAGTCGGGCGGCAGCACGAGCGGGCTCGACGCGCGCGGTCGCGAGATCGCCGCGCTCGTCGCGGACTTCGACGGCAACCGGAAGTATCGCGAGGCCGGCGCGCGGCTCCGCTCGCAAACCGGGCTCAAGGAGCGCTTCCGCCGCGGGCTCGAGATCTCGCAACGCTACCTGCCGCACATGGAGAAGGTCTTCCGCGGCTACGGCTTGCCGATCGAGCTGACGCGACTCCCGCTCGTCGAGTCGACGTTCAACGTGAAGGCGTACTCGAAGGTCGGCGCCGCCGGCGTTTGGCAGTTCATGCCGGCGTCCGCGCGAATCTACGACCTCGACATCGACGAAGCGGTGGACCAGCGGCGCGATCCGCTGCTCGCGACCGACGGCGCCGCGCGCCACCTCCGCGACGACTATCAGATGCTCGGCAAGTGGCCGCTCGCGCTGACCGCCTACAACCATGGCCGCGGCGGCATCGCCAAGGCGGTGCGCACGACGGGCAGCGACGACATCGCGGTGATCGTCCGCCGCTATAAGGGCAAGTCGTTCGGCTTCGCTTCGCGGAACTTCTACGCCGAGTTCGTCGCGGCCCTTCATGTCGAACAAAACAAAGAGAAGTACTTCGGCAAACTGTCCGACGAGCCGCTCCTCCGCTACGACGAGGTCCGCCTCGACAGCTACATTCCGTTCACCGCTCTCGCGAAGGCCTGCGGTTGCTCGACCGACGAGCTCCAGGAGCTGAACCTGTCGCTGCTCTCGGAAGTTCTCGACGGCAAGCTCCACGCTCCGGCGGGCACGACGCTCCGCCTGCCTCACGGCAAGGGTAGGGACTTCCGCACCGCGTACGCGAAGCTCGGCGCCGGCGAGCGGTTCGCGAGCCAGCGAGTCTACTGGTCGCAGCACAAGGTCACGCGCGGGCAATCGATCGGCGCGATTGCGCGCCGTTACGGTACGACGACGCGTGCGATCCAGTCCGCGAACGGGCTCAAGTCGCATCGCATCCGCGCCGGCCAGATCCTGAAGATCCCGCCGCGCGGCAGCTCCTCGGCGGTCGCCGTCGCCTCCGTGAGCGAGAAAGCCGAGCCCGCGCCGTCACGCGCGAAGCGCGGGGTCGCGAGCAAGAAGAGCGAGAAGAAGGTCGCCTCCGCCAAGACCAAGAGCACGACGACCGCGAAGCGCTCGAGCTTCGTCAGCCACCGCGTGAGGAGCGGCCAGACGATCGGCGCGATCGCGCGCCTCTACGGCACCACGGTCCAGAAGATCAAAGCGCACAATTCCCTGGGAAACCTGCGCCGGATCAAGACGGGCCGCGTCCTGAAGATCCCGCGCTCCTAAGCCTCTCCCCTTTGGGCTGAGGCCGCCGAGATTACTCCTCCTCCGGCTTTCGCCGCCGCCGTTTGATCGCCTCCGTCGGCGCCGCGCGATCCACGGTGCCGATCCCGCGCACGAGCGCGTTCTCGCCGAAGCGCTCGGCGATCGCGTCGAGCGCGCGGTTCAGCGCTTCGCGCCGCTTCGTCGGCTTCGGCTCGAACAGATCCACCTGGGCCGCTTCGCGCCGCTCGAGCCCGCTGATCGCGACGCCCACGAGGCGGATCGACGTGCCCTCGGCGATCGACTTCCAGAGCGCGAGCGCCTCGCGCCCGATCAAGTGGCCGTCGTCGGTCGGTGACGAGAGCGTCGTCCGCCGAGTCACGAGCGGATACTTCCCGGGAGACAGGCGCTGCGCGAGCTTCGCCTTGAGCGTCACCGTGCGGCCGCGGAGCCCTTCGGTGCGGAGGCGCCGCGCGATGGCGTCCGCGTGCGCGAGGATTGTGTCGCGGACGAGGTCGCCGTCGCCGACGTTGCCGGAGAACGTGTTCTCCTCGCCGATCGACTTCCGCGCGCGGTCGGCCTCGACGTGACGGTCGTCGTGGCCGTGCGCGAGCGCCTGGATCTCGAGCCCTTGCCGGCCGAGGAGCTTTCGCAGGAGCGCGGGGTCGGCGTCGCGGACGTCGCCGATCGTCACGAGGCCGCCGCTCACGAGGTGCTCCCGCGTCACGGGCCCGACGCCCCAGAGCCAATCGAGCGGCAGCGGGCCGAGGAACGCGGAGACCTCGTCCGGCGCAACCTCGAGAAGCCCGTCCGGCTTCGAGCGCGCGCTTGCGATCTTGGCGACCATCTTCGTCGGCCCGATGCCGACGGAGACCGTGAGCGAAGCCGCCTCGCGAACGCGGCGCTTGAGCGCGCGGGCGATCTCGATCGGCGCGCCGAGGAGCCGGATCGAGGCGGTCACGTCGAGGAACGCCTCGTCGACCGAGAGCGGCTCGACGATCGGCGTGAACTCCTCGAAGATCTCGCGGATCTGCTCGGAGAGCTCGACGTATCGCTCCATGCGTCCGGGGAGGAAGATCCCGTGCGGACAAAGACGCCGTGCCTCGATCATCGGCATCGCCGAGCGGACGCCGAACGGCCGCGCCTCGTAGGACGCCGCCGAGACGACGCCCCGCGTGCCGAGGCCGCCGACGATGACCGGCAGGCCGGCGAGCTCCGGCCGATCGAGCTGCTCGACCGAAGCGTAGAAGGCGTCCATGTCGGCGTGGAGGATGGTCGTCACAGGAGCGTTTCCCGAGCCTCGCGGCGATGCTAGGCTCTGCGAAATTGTGCCGTATTATCCAGCATTTCTCGACCTCAAGGGACGGGGCGCGTTGATCGTCGGGAACGGCCCGGCGGCGGCCGGGAAGATCGATCGTCTGCTCGATGCGGGCGCACGCGTCACGGTCCTCACCGCGGAGCCGGAGCCGGGGCTCCGCGACCTCGCCGGGCGCGGGCGGATCCGGCTCGAGAGTCGCGCCTACCAGGCGGGTGACCTTCGCGGCTACGATCTCGCGATCGTGGCGATCGAGGATGCGAAGACCCAGGCCGCGATCGCGCGCGAGGCGCGCGCCGAGCGCGTCTGGCTGAACGTGATCGACGTGCCCGAGCTCTGCGGCTTCATCGCTCCCGCGATCCTCGATCGCGGAGACCTGCAGGTCGCGGTCGGCACTTCGGGCGGGTCGCCGGCGCTCGCCGCGCGGCTCCGTGATCGCATCGGCGAGCTCTGCGGCGAAGAGCTCTCCGTCGTGCTCGACATCCACCGTCGCGTCCGCGAACGGCTTCGCAAGGAAGAGTGGCCGACCGAAAAGCGGCACCACGCGCTTCGCAACCTCGCGAGCTCGGACCTGGAGCGTCACGTGAAGGCGAGGAATGCGGCGGCGATCGATCGCCTGCTCGCCGAAGTCGTCGATCCGTCGATCGATCTCGCGACGCTCGGAGTCGAGCTCCGATGATCCATCTCTTCCGCATCGTCCTCGCGCTCTATTTCGGCGCCGCGGTCTGCTTCGTCGCGCACCCGATCGTCGAGCGGGATTCGCTCCGCCGCGCGGGCCCGGTCCTCCTCCTCGCGGCCGCCGTCGTTCACGCGATCGAGATCCTCGTGCGCTCCGTGGCGATCGGCCACATCGCGGTCGCGAGCTTCGACGACGGGCTCTCGTTCCTCGCGTGGACGCTCACGGTCATCTATCTCGCGCTCGATCGCGGTCGGAAGCTGTCGGTCGTCGGCGCCGTGATCGCGCCGCTCGCGTTCCTGCTGACGCTCGTCGCCTACATGGTGGCGTCGGGCACGGGCGAGCTGCCGGATACGCTGCGAAGCGCCTGGCTGCCGGTGCACGTCGGGCTCGCGTTCCTCGGCAACGCGGTCTTCGCGCTCGCGTTCGCGACGAGCCTCGTCTACCTCTTCGAAGACAAGCGCCTGAAGGCGAAGCGTCCGCCGCGGAGCGGCGGCGCCTTTCCTTCGCTCGAGACGCTCGACCGGCTGAACTACCGCTTGCTCGTCTGGGGATTTCCGTTCCTCACGCTCGGCATCGTCACCGGCGCGATCTGGGCGCATTTCGCGTGGGGCCAATTCTGGTCGTGGGAAGCGCGCGAGACGTGGTCGCTCCTCACCTGGCTGCTCTACGCGGCACTGCTCCACGGGCGCGTCTCCGGCGGCTGGCGCGGCCGGCGCGCGGCGACGCTCACGATCGTCGGGTTCGCGCTCCTCGTCGCCTCGTTCGTGAGCGCGAACTTCCTCTTCCCGGGCCGTCACGGCGGGAGCTTCGGGTCGTGAGCCGCGGCCGATCGCTCTGGATCGTCGGCCTGAACCATCACACGGCGCCGGTCGAGTTGCGCGAGCGGCTCGCGTTCGAGAACGGCACGCTGGCGCCGGCGCTCACGCGGCTCGCGGCGATCGACGGCGTGGAGGAGGCGGCGCTCGTCTCGACCTGCAATCGAGTCGAAGCGCTCGCGTTCGGGGGCGACGACGATGCCGTACCCGGGGCGATCGGCGAGTTCCTCGCGCGCGAGCGCGGCGTCGCGCCGACGGCCCTCGCGGAGCATCTCTTCGTCCATCACGACCGCGACGCCGTCCGCCATCTCTTCCGCGTGGCGTCGAGCCTCGACTCGATGGTGGTCGGCGAGCCGCAGATCCTCGGCCAGCTGAAGAGCTTCTACGACCTCTCCGCCGAGGCGCGCACGGCCGGCGCCGTCCTCCACCGCGTCTTCCACAAGGCGTTCTCGGTCGCGAAGCGCGTGCGCACCGAGACCGGCATCGCGGCGCGGAGCGTCTCCGTCAGCTCGGTCGCGGTCGACCTCGCGCTGCAGATCTTCGAGACGCTCGCGGACAAGACCGCGATGCTGATCGGCGCGGGCAAGATGGCGGAGCTCGTCGCGCGGCATCTCCAGTCGCACGGCGTCGGCTCGCTGATGTTCGCGAACCGCACGTTCGATCGCGCCGTCGAGCTCGCGCGCGAGTTCCACGGTACGCCCGTGCCGTTCGAGGATCTCGGGCGCTACCTGCAGCTCGCCGACCTCGTGATCGGCTCGACGGGCGCGACCGGCTACCTCCTCACGTTCGAGCTGCTGCAGGAGGTGCAACGCGAGCGCGCGCACCGGCCGATGTTCCTGATCGACCTCGCCGTGCCGCGGAACTTCGATCCCCGCACGAACGACGTCGACGGCGTCTACCTCTACGACATCGACGATCTGCAGGGCGTCGCTTCGGGGAACCGCGACAGCCGCGCCGAGGAAGCGAAGCGCGCCGAGGCGATCGTCGAAGAAGAGGTCGACGCGTTCTGGCGCTGGTTCCGCGCGCTCGACGTCGTGCCGACGATCGTCGCGCTGCGCGAGAAGGTGGAAGCGATCCGCCAGCGAGAACGGCGAAGACGCTCGACTCGCTGCCCGATCTCGGCGAAGCGGAGCGGAGCGCGATCGAGGCGATGGGCGAGGCGATCGTCGCGAAGATCCTCCACGAGCCGCTCTCCCAGCTCCGCCGGCCCGAGACGGACGAGCCCGACGAGGACCTCTCGGCCGCGCGCCGCCTGTTCGGGCTCGACAAGGCGCGGCCGCGGTGAGCGGCCTCCTGCGGATCGGCACCCGCGGAAGCGCGCTCGCGGTCGCGCAAAGCGAGCAAGTCGCGGAACGGATCCGCCAGCTCGATCCGTCGCTCACCGTCGAGCTCGTCCGCATCCGCACGAGCGGCGATCGCGTGAGCGACCGGCCGCTCGCCGAGATCGGCGGCAAGGGGCTCTTCGTGAAGGAGATCGAGGAGGCGCTCCTCGCGGGCGCGGTCGACGTCGGCGTCCACTCGATGAAGGACCTGCCGGGCTCGCTGCCGGACGGGCTCGCGATCGTCGCGGTGCCGGCGCGCGAGGATCCACGCGACGTGCTCGTCTGGCGCGGCAAGGGCGGGGTCGATGCGCTGCCGCCCGGCGCGCGGGTCGGGACCGCGAGCCTCCGCCGGCGGCGCTGCTGCGCGCCCGGCGGCCGGACCTCGACGTGCGGCCGATGCGCGGCAACGTCGACACGCGGCTCGGCAAGTGGCGCGCCGGCGAGGTCGACGCGATCGTGCTCGCGGCGGCCGGGCTCGCGCGGCTCGGCATCGCGCTCGCGGAAGCCGAGCCGCTCGACGTCGATCGGTTCCTGCCGGCGATCGGGCAGGGTGCGCTCGCGCTCGAGGCGCGGCCGGACGGGCCGACCGCGGCGCTCGTCGCGCGCCTCGACGATCCGGTGACGGCGTCGGCGACGGTCGCCGAGCGGGCCGTGCTCGCGGCGCTCGGCGGCGACTGCAAGACGCCGCTCGCCGCGCACGCGACGATCGCCGGCGGTGACTTCGTCTGCGCGCGCTCGTCGCTCGTCCCGACGGAACGCGCGTCGTCGAAGGCGAGACGAGCGGCCGAGTCGCCGACGCGGCGGCGCTCGGCCGCGCGCTCGCCGGAGATCTTCTCGCGCGCGGCGCCGGCGAGATCCTCGCGGAGCTCGGGCAATCATGACCGCGAGGGGCTCCCCCTCACCCGCCGGCTCCGCCGGCGACCTCTCCCCAAAGGGGAGAGGTGGGGGCCGCGTTGCATTGGTCGGCGCGGGGCCCGGCGATCCCGGCCTCCTCACCGTGCGCGGCGCGGAGTGCCTCGCGGAGGCGGACGTCGTCCTCTACGACTCGCTCGTCGACGAGCGCATCCTGCGGCGCGCGCGAGCGGGCGCGGAGCTCGTGTGCGTCGGCAAGCACGGCGACGCCGAGCGACGCGACGAAGAGCAGAGCGCGATCCACGCGCGCATGGTCGAGGCGGCGCACGCCGGCCGCGTCGTCGTCCGCCTGAAGGGCGGCGACCCGTTCCTCTTCGGCCGCGGCGGCGAGGAGGCCGAGGTGCTCGCCGCCGCGGGCATTCCGTTCGAGGTCGTGCCGGGCGTGACGTCGGCGATCGCGGTGCCGGCGTACGCCGGGATCCCGATCACGCATCGCGGGGTCGCTTCCGGCGCGGTGATCGTCACCGGCCACGAAGCGCCCGGCGCGAGCACGAGCCTCGACTGGAGCGCGCTCGCCCGCATCGACACCGTCGTGGTGCTGATGGCGCGGAAGCGCATCGGCGACGTCGTGCGGCGCCTCCTCGGCGCCGGGCGCGCCGCCGAGACGCCGGCCGCGCTCGTACACCGTGGCACGACCGGGGCGCAGCGAGTCGTCGTGGCGCCGCTCGGCGGCCTCGTCGCGGCGGTCGAGAGCGCCGCCGTCGGCACGCCGTCGCTGCTCGTCGTCGGCGACGTCGTTCGTCTGCGCGAGCGGATCGCCTGGTTCGAGCGCCGGCCGCTCCTCGGCAGGCGGATTCTCGTCACGCGGCCGCGTGAGCAGTCGGCGAGGCTCGCCGAGCGGCTCGAACGGCTCGGCGCGGAGGCGATCGAGGCGCCGGCGACGGAGATCGTGCCGTTCGCGAAGACGGAAGAGCTCGACCGCGCGATCGGCGAGATCGAGACGTTCGACTGGATCGTGTTCACGAGCCGCAACGGCGTCGAGAGCTTCTTCCGGAAGCTGTTCGATGCCGGCGCCGACGTGCGCGCGCTCGGCCGGGCTCGGCTCGCGGCGATCGGATCGGCGACGGCGGAGGCGCTCGCCGAGCGCGGCCTCCGCGCCGACGCGGTGCCGGCCGAGTTCGACGGCGAGAGCCTCTCCGCGCGGCTCGCGAGCGAAGTCGCGGGCCGGCGGGTGCTGCTGCCGCGAGCGGCCGGCGCGCGCGAAGTGCTGCCGCGCGCGCTCGCCGAGGCCGGTGCCGTTGTCGTCGACGCGCCCCTCTACCGATCCGAGCGCGCCGCCGCGCTTCCGGAGCGCGTGCTCGAGATGCTGCGGCAGGGCTCGATCGACGCCGTCACGTTCACGAGCGGCAGCACGGCGGAGGGGTTTCTCGAGCTGCTCGACGAGCCGGCGCGCGCGCGTCTCGCCGACGTCGTCGTCGCCTCGATCGGTCCCGTCACCTCCGAAACCCTTCGTCGTTGCGGCGTTTCCGTCACCGTCGAGGCGGCGCACGCAGACGTCGACGGCCTCGTCGAAGCCTTGGTTGACTCCCTCGGGGGCCGGCGTTAACCGCTGAAAGACCGATGGCGTTCCCCGTCCAGAGCATGCGGCGTCTGCGCTCGAGCGAACCGCTGCGCGCGCTCGTTCGCGAGACGACGCTCTCGGTCGGCGACCTCGTGCAGCCGCTCTTCGTGGTGCCGGGTCGCGACGTGTCTCGGCCGATCCATTCGATGCCAGGAGTTGCACAGCTTTCCGTCGATCGCACTCTCCGGGAGGCGAAAGAGCTCCGCGAGCTCGGCGTTCCGGCGGTGATCCTCTTCGGCATCCCGCCGACGAAGGACGCGGTCGGGAGCGCAGCGTTCGATGATCACGGCGTCGTCCCGCAAGCGGTGCGCGCGATCCGCGACGCCGTGCCGGATCTCGTCGTGATCACCGACGTCTGCCTCTGCGAGTACACCGACCACGGGCACTGCGGCGTGCTCGAAGGCGAGGTCGTCGACAACGACCGCACGCTCGAGATCCTCGCGAAAGAAGCCGTCGCGCATGCCCGCGCCGGCGCGGACGTCGTCGCGCCCTCGGACATGATGGACGGCCGCGTCGGCGCGATCCGGCGCGCGCTCGACGCGGCGGGCTTCGCGAATCTGCCGATCCTCTCGTACGCGGCGAAGTACGCGTCCGCGTTCTACGGGCCGTTCCGCGAGGCGGCGGAATCGACGCCGCAGTTCGGCGATCGGCGCGGGTACCAGATGGATCCGGCGAACGCGGACGAGGCGCTCCGCGAAGTCGCGCTCGATCTCGAAGAGGGCGCGGACATCGTCATGGTGAAGCCGGCGCTGCCGTATCTCGACGTGATCCGTCGCGTGAAGGACCGCTTCGGCGTGCCGTGCGCGGCGTACCACGTGAGCGGCGAGTACGCGATGTTGCGCGCCGCGGCCGAGCGCGGATGGATCGACGGCGAGCGCGCGATGCTCGAGGTGCTGACCTCGATCCGCCGCGCCGGTGCCGACTTCATCCTCACGTACTTCGCCCGCGACGCCGCGAAAGTCCTCGGCCGGTGAAACGGCCGCGGCGCGCATTTCTCCTCCTCGCCGCCGTTCTCGCCTTCGCCGCACCCGCTCGGGCGAGCACGTCGTTCACGGAGGAGCGCGAGCTCGGCGAGCGCTTCGCCCTCGAAGCCGGCGGCTCGATGCCGTTCGTTCGCGATCCGTCGATTCTCGAGTTCGTGAATCGGATCGGCGGGCGCATGATCGCCGTGCTCGAGGCACCCCAGCCGTTCGACTATCGGATTTCCGTCGTGCGCGACGCGCAGCTCAACGCGTTCGCGGTGCCCGGCGGCTTCCTCTATCTCCACTCCGGCCTGATCCTCCGCGCGGCGAACGACTCCGAGCTCGCGGCCGTCCTCGGGCACGAGATCGTTCACGTGCATGCGCACCACATCGTGCGGCAGCACGAGAAGACGGCGCTCTTCTCCTATGCCTCGCTCGCGGCGATGTTGCTCGCCGCCGTCCATCCCGCGCTCGCCGCGGCGGCCGCGAGCGCCGGCGGCGCCGTCTCGCTCTCGTATCAACGCGAGTTCGAGCGCGAAGCCGACTTCACGGGCATGCGCGTGATGCGCGCGGCGGGCTTCGAGCCTCACGGCATGGTTTCGTTCATGAAGCGGCTGTGGGAGGAACGGCGGACGATGACGGTGGACGTGCCGCCGTACTGGCAATCGCATCCGATGACGGACGAGCGCATCACGAACCTCGAAACGTCGCTCCGCAACGAGAAGGCCCCGGCGGGCGGCATCAAGCCGACGTGGGGCTATCTCCGCATGCAGACGGCCGTGCGCGCGCTGACCGACGGGCGCTCGGCCGGCACCGCGGATCTCCGCGCGATCGCGCCAGACGAGTCCCACGCGCTCGCGCTGCAGGGGATCGTCATGCTCCATCAGGGGGATCCGGCGGGAGCTCGGAATACGCTCGAGACCGCCAAGAGCCGCGGCGTGCCCGAGCTCGACACGTCGATCGGCCTCGCCGCGCTTCGCGCTGGCGACGTGGAATCGGCGATCCGGGTTCTCCGCGGGCGGGTCGAGACCGAGCCCGACGATGCGGTCGCGCACGCGACTCTCGGCACCGCGCTCCTCCGGAAGGGAGACTTCACCGGCGCCCGGGTGGAGCTCGCGCGCGCTCTCGAGCTCGCGCCTTATCTCGACGAGGCCGAAAGCGATCTCGGCCAGAGCTACGGGCGCGCCGGCGACACGCCGCGCGGGTTTTATCACCTCGCGCGCGCGCGCGAGCTCCGCGGAGAAGTCGAGCAGGCGTCGGCGGACTACGAGAAGGTGGTCGAAGCGTTCGCCGAAGGCACGCCCGAGGGTGACGACGCGAGGGCGCGGATCGAGGCGCTCGAAGAAGTCCGCCGGAATCGCGTGATCGGCAGGCGCTGAATAAGGAAGGGAACGTTTCGATGTTCCGCAAGACCGTACGGGCGATGACCGGCTACGTTCCCGGCGAGCAGCCGCGGGACCGGCGAACCATCAAGCTCAACACGAACGAGAATCCGTATCCGCCGTCGCCGCGCGTCTTCGAGGCGCTCGCCGAGGCGCTGACACCCTCCCTGCGACTCTATCCGACGCCGATGGCCGACGAGCTGCGCGATCGTGCGGCGCGCGTCTACGGCGTGAAGATCGAGAACGTGCTCGTCGGCAACGGCTCGGACGAGCTCCTCTCGCTGTTGATGCGCGCGTGCATCGATCCCGGCGATCCCGTCGCGTATCCGGTGCCGACGTACAGTCTCTACGACACGCTCGTCGAGCTCCACGAAGCCGAGGCGATCCGTGTGCCGTTCGGCCCCGCCTTCGAGCTCCCGGAGGCGCTGCTCGACGCGAACGCGCGCCTCCTCTTCTTCGCGAACCCGAACTCGCCTTCAGGAACGGCGGTGCCTCCCAGTGAGGTCGCGCGTCTCGCGGAAGCTCGCGGGGACCGCCTCGTGGTCGTCGACGAGGCCTACGTCGACTTCGCGGCGAAGAACTGCGTCGACCTCCTCCGCGAGCACCCGAATCTCCTCGTGCTCCGCACGTTCTCGAAGTCCTTCTCGCTCGCCGGCATGCGCATCGGCCTCGCGCTCGGGCACGAATCCGTGATCGCGACGCTCGCGAAGGTGAAGGACTCCTACAACGTGAACCGCTTGAGCATCATCGCCGCGTCCGCCGCGCTTCGCGACCTCCGCTGGATGGAGCGGAACGTCGAGCGGATCCGCGAGACCCGCGCTTCGATGACCGCGGAGTTGGAGGCGATGGGCTTCATCGTCCTCCCGTCGGAAGCGAACTTCGTGCTCGCGCGAATGCCGGGGCGAGACCTCGAGCCGATTCAGCAGACGCTCAAACGGCGCGGCATCCTCGTACGCCACTTCGCGCAGCCCGGGCTCCAGGACTGCCTACGGGTCACGGTGGGGACGGAGGACGAAGTGCGAATCTTCGTCCGGACGCTCGCGGGTCTGCTGCGGCAGGACGAGCCCGCGCTCAGCTGACGTTACCTCTCCCCCTTGGGGAGAGGTCGAGCGAAGCTCGGGTGAGGGGGAGACCCGCGCGGTGCAGGGGTTTCCTCCCCCTCACTCGCGCCTTCGGCGCGGTCTCTCCCCAAGGGGGGAGAGACGTTGGAAGAGGTCCCTACGCGCTCGCCTTCTTCTTCGCGTGGATCCGCGCGCTCATGCGCCCGATCTTCCGGGCGGCGTTGTTGCGATGAAGCGCGCCCTTGCCGACGGCCTTGTCGAGCGCACGGGCGGCTTCGGCGACGCGCGTCTCCGCCGCGCCGACATCGCTGCCTTCGAGCGCGGCGCGGGCCTTCTTCACGAGGGTGCGAAGCCGAGCCTTCAGCGCGGTGTTTCGCGCTTGGCGCTTGAGGCTTTGGCGATGACGTTTGTCGGCGGACTTGTGCGTGGCCATAAGCGGCCTCAGATACCAGCGGCCTAGAGCTCGGTCAACTTGACCTGCTGCCAATGAGCTTCGAGCTCTTCGAGCGTGAGGTCGTGGATGTCCCGGCCGGAGGCCGCAACGGCGCGCTCGACCGCCCGGAAACGGGCCTCGAAACGCTGAAGCCCCCGCCCGAGCGCGAGCTCGGCGCTCGATCCCGACCGCCGCCCGAAGCTCGCGAGCGCGAAGAGCAAGTCGCCGAGCTCGGCCTCGACCCGCTCCGGCTTGCCCTCGGCGATGGCCGCTTCGAGCTCGCCGAGCTCTTCGCGGACCTTGTCGAGGACCGCCGCGGCGTTCGGCCAATCGAAGCCGACACGGGAGGCCTTTTCGCCGAGCCGTTCCGCGCGCAGCAGGGCGGGGAGCGAGCGCGGCACGCCATCGAGAACCGAGGCCCTCGCGCCTTCCGCGCTTCTCTCCGCTTGCTTGATCCGCGACCATTGCGCGAGCACCGCGTCGGCGTCGGCGACTTCCTTGCCGGCGAAGACGTGAGGATGGCGGCGAATCATCTTCTGCGCGATCGTCTCGGCGACGTCGTAGACGTCGAACTCTCCGCGTTCCTTCGCGAGCTCGGAATGGAAGAGCACCTGGAGGAGCAGGTCGCCGAGCTCGCCGCGAACCTCGTCGGGGTCGCCGTCCTCGATCGCTTCCAGCACCTCGTAGGTCTCTTCGATGAGATATGGCAGGATCGATTGCGAAGTTTGCTCGCGGTCCCAAGGACACTCCCGCCGAAGCCGATGCATGACCTCGACGAGGCGCTGAAACGCGTCGCTCATCGTCTCTGGGATTTACCGCGATCGACGAAAGGAAGCGAATGTCGGTTCCCGTGAAGATCTACACGACCAGCTACTGCGGGTACTGCCGGATGGCGAAGGCGCTCCTGGCGAGCCGCAAGATCGCGTTCGAGGAAGTCGACGTGACGGCTGACGACGAAGCGCGGGATTGGCTCGTCAAGGAAACGGGGCGGCGGACGGTGCCGCAGATCTTCATCGGCGACGAGTCGATCGGGGGGTACCAGGAGCTCGCGGCGCTCGACGCGAACGGCGAGCTCGCGGCGTGGATTCGCGGCGACGCGCCGTGAAGCGGGCGCTCGCGATCGTGTTCGCGGCGGCCACGATCGCCGCGGGGAGCGCGCGAGCCGACGAGTCGAGCTCGCCGAAGAAAGAGGTGCGCCTCGATCTCTGGCGCGAGATCCTCGCGGCGCGCGTCAGTGAGAAGGGCGAGGTCGCGTATCGGACGCTCGACGCGGTCGACCGCGAGCGGCTCGAGACCTTCGTCGCCTCGCTCGCGCATGCGGAGCTCGACCGCCTCGACGGTGCCGAATCCGTCGCGCTCTGGATCAACGCCTACAACGCGGGCGTGCTCTGGGGCGTGCTGCACGGTGGACGGCCGGACACGGTGCGCGGTCGGGCGCGCCTCTACTCGTGGCTGGAGATCGACGTCGGCGCCAAGCGCCGTACGCTCGACGGGATCCATGCCGAGCTCGCGCGCTGGTCCGCCGCCGATCCGCGCATCCACCTCGCCCTCGCGAACGGCGCGAAAGGCTCGCCCGCGCTCGCGCGTGAGCCCTTCGAGGCCGATCGACTCGAGGAGCAGCTCGCGCGCGCGGCGCGCGAGTTCGTCAACGACCCGGAGAAGAACCGCACGATCGGGAGTCGGCCGGCGCTCTCGCCGCTATTCTCTTGGTACCGCCCAGACTTCATGCGCGAGGCGGGATCGATCGGCGCCTGGGTCGCGAAACGGCTCGACGACGAGGACGCCGCGGACGCGCTGACCGAGGAAGAAGCGGTTCCGGCCTTCCTCGAGTTCGATTGGCGGTTGAACGCCGCCCCCGGAGAAGCGCCGTCGGAGAAATGAGCGCGCCGATCTCGATCGTCGTGCCGGCGCTCGACGAGGAAGCGACGATCGCGGCGACGCTCGGCCGTCTCCGCGAGCCCGAGGTTCGCGAGGTGATCGTTGCGGACGGCGGCAGCTCGGATCGCACGCGGGCGATCGCGGCGCCGCTCGCCGATCGGGTGATCGACGCTCCGCGCGGCCGCGCCTCGCAGATGAACGCCGGCGCGGCGGCGGCGAACGGCGACGTGTTCCTCTTCGTGCATGCGGACACGCGGATGCCGACGGGCTTCGCCGCGGCGATCGTGCGTGCGCTCGCCGACTGTGAGGTCGTCGGCGGACGCTTTGACGTCGTGCTCGACGAACCGGGCTTTCTCTACCGGATGGTCGGTTCGGCGATCAGCCTTCGCTCGCGCTGGACCCGGCGCTTCACGGGGGATCAGGCGATCTTCGTTCGCCGAGACGTGTTCGAGCGGCTCGGCGGCTACCCAGATCAACCGTTGATGGAGGACCTTGCGCTATCGATCGCGCTACGGCGCGCGGGGCGGATCGCGTGCCTCCGCGAGCGTGTGACGACCTCCGGGCGACGCTGGCGCGATCGGGGCGTCGTCCGCACGATCCTCCTCATGTGGACGATTCGCGGGCTCTACGCGGCTGGTGTCTCGCCGCGTACGTTGGCCCGCTTCTATGCGGCCGTGCGGTAGCCTTCGGCGTTCTTCCGCAGGAACGGCGGCTCGAGCTCGACGAGCAACGCTGGGATCAGTGTCATCGCCGCGATGAAGCTCACGGTCATCCACAGAAACAAGAGCAACGCCATCTCCTGATCGAAGCGGATGCTCGAGCCGAGCCAAGTGAGCGTCGAGATCGCGAACGACCCGGCAGTGAACGTAACGGCCTTCCCCGCGGTAGCGATTGCCCGTGACACCGCTTGCGCGACGTCGCGATCCGGACCGAACTCCTCGATCGCACGGCTCGCGATATAGACGCCGTAGTCGATGCCGAAGCCGATGCCGATCGTGATCACCGGGAGCGTCTGAAGATTGATCCCCACGTTCCGGAACCCCATGTAGGCGTTCGCGACGGCGTTCGCGAAAAAGAGAGGAATCAGCATCAGCACGGGCGCCGCGAACGACCGGTACGTGAAGAGGATCGCGACGAACATCGCCGCGGTGCCGAGCACGTTCATCAAGAGATCGTTCTGGACGAGCACCTCGTTCGCCGCGGCGGTCACGCCGACGAGCCCGCCGGCGAGGAGGAAATCGGCCTTGTCTGTCGGCGGATTCGCGACGAAGCTCTTCACCTTGTCGAGGATCCGCCGAACCGTGTCGCCTTGGTGATTGCGGCAATAGAATGTGACGTGGGAGTTCGTGTACGAGAGGTCGACGTAGCGCGCGATCTCCGAGACCGAAGAGCCCGCGAAGCGGAAGAAGAAGAGGCTCGCGACAGGCCCACGTCGCCACGGGATCACGCCCTGCCGCGGCTCGAGATCGTAGTAGATCATATGGGTCGCCTTCACGACGTCGGCGAGCGATATCGAGTAGCCGATGTCGGGATCTTCGCCGACGTGGACCTGAAGTGCTTCCATCGCTTCGACGACCTCGGGATCGTTGAGTATCTCCTTCTCCCGACCGGCGACGACGACGATCAGAGGCTCGACTCCGCCGAAGAAGTGCTGCACACGCAGGTGCGAGCGGTTGTAGGGCGAATCCTCGAACAGAATCGGCGAGGCGGCCGTCGGATCACCGACCGTGAGGTGTCTCCACTGAGACGCGGCGGCCGCGAGCACGACGAGCCAGGCGGCGAAGATCGCTCGTCGCACCGGCTTGCGGATGACGAGCGAAGCCCATTCGTCGATGAGCCGCTGAAACGTGCCGCGCTCACGGGCGAGAACGTGCTCGCGGTTCGGTGGGGCGAGCGCGGAATAGATGATTGGATTCAAGACGAGCTCGGACACGACGACCGAGCTCACCCAGATCGACGACCAGATCGCGATCCGCTGCATGAGCACGATCGGCACGAGGACGAGGACGAGCATGCCGAGCGCGTCGGTCGCGATGCCGGATAGCGTCGGCACGAAGAGCTCGGCGAATGCGGCTACGATCGCAGCGCGCTGATTCCACCCGGTGCGACGATATTCCTCGTAGTAACGGTCGTGCATCTGCACCGAGTGGCTGAGCGCGCGCGCGGTGGCGAAGAATGGGATGACCATCGCCAGCGGGTCGAGCGGGAAACCGAGAAGCCCGATCGCGCCGAGTCCCCAGATCGCGGAAACGACGGCGGTGAGCGTCGGCCGCAACGCCCCGCGCCAGTCGTGAAAGTAGAGGAGCAAGAGGATCCACAGGAGAACGACCGCGCCCCCGAAGATCCACACGATCTCCGACGTGTGGTGGTACACCCACCCGTACAGCCGCGGTTCGCCGGCGATCCACACGTCGGTCTCTTCGTCGGCGTACGGCTCGAGGATGCGCTCGTTCACGAGCTCGAAGAGCGCTGCATAGTCGACGGCGCCCTCGTGAAAATTCGCCCGCACGAGCGCCGCCCGATCGTCGAGCGAGACGAGAATCCCGTGGAGGTTCTCGGCGTGATGAACGATCCCGCGAACCTCCTGGACGTGCCACTCCGTCGGCGGCGGACCGAACATCACGACGGGCATCGTGATGACGCCGCCCTGCATTTTTAGGTAGCGCGCGGAGCGATGGGCGATCGAATCGATCTGATCGTGGTTGACGCCGGGGAGCCGGTCGACGGCTTCGGTGATTCGGAAGATCTTCGCGAGAGTGGCCCGCGTGAAGATCGTGCCTTCCTTCGCCTCGATGAGGATCGTCAGGTTGTTTGCGCCCCCGAACTGCGGCGCCCATTGTTGGTGCACCTTCACGAAGGGGTGACGGTAGGGGAGGAGATCGTCGAATCGCGTCGTCGTCGATACGCGGAGCGCGGGGATCGCGAGTAACGCAGTCAGGAAAAGCGCGACGATCCCGACGCTCCTCCGATGGTCAATCAGCCATTCGCCGACGTGCGAGAGCGCGACCACCTCTGGTCGACGGTCCATCATCGAGGTCGCTTCTCCGCCCGACATCCGTCCAGAAACAGCCGGACCCCATACTTCACGTCGTCGGCGAGCGCCTTCGCCGACCGCTTGCGGTCGACGCCGAGTTGCAGTCGCACGTGCGGATGACCGCTCAGGATCGCGCAGAATTGCTCGGCGGCGAGACGCGGTCGTTCGATGCGGAGGTTCCCTCGTCTCGCCTGCTCCTCGAGGTACTCGGCAATCACGTCCCAAAGCTTTTTCCGGGCGACGCGGTAGTAGAGCCGACCGATCTCCGGAAACCGCATCGACTCGGCGACGACCACTCGATGGAGGGCATTCACCCAGGGCGAGAGCGCGAGGCCGACGAACTGCTTCGCGAGCTCCGTCAGCGTCGCCTCGACGTCGGCGTTCGGATCGCCTCGAGAGATCGGTGCGACCATCTGCTCACCGGCCTCCTGCATGATCGCGACGAACAAACTCTCCTTCGACTCGAAGTGCGCATAGAGCGTCCGCTTCGAAACCCCGGCCTCACGCGCGATCACGTCCATGCTCGAGTCGCGGTAGCCGTGGCGAAGGAAGATTCGGCGACCGGCGGCGAGCATCGCCGCTCGCTTCCGCTCGGTTCGGCGATGAAGCGGCATGACGCACTCACGAGTAAACCCAGGAGTTTACTTTTGTCAACTCTAGGGTTTACTCGGGCAGCGTGCGGAGGTCCGCTCAGGAGCGCGGCGGCGGATTCGCCACGGCGCCGCTCGCCCGCGTAGGAGGGTCGAGAACCCGGACCTTCCGCCCCTCGATCCGCAGGCGCCCTTCCGCGAAGAGGCGGATCGCTTCCGGGTAGATGCGGTGCTCCTCCGCGAGGATGCGTTTCTGCAGCGCTTCCTCGTCGTCGCCGTCGAGCACGGGGACCGCGGCTTGAATCACGATCGGGCCGTGATCCGTCTCCTCGTCGACGAAGTGCACCGTCGCGCCGGCGAGCTTGACGCCGTAGTCGAGCGCTTGCCGCTGGCCGTGCAGGCCTTTGAACGAGGGCAAGAGAGCCGGGTGGATGTTGAGGATCCGTCCGGGAAAGGCGCGGATGAAAGTCGGCGTGATGAGCCGGTCGAACCCCGCGAGACAGACGAGCTCGACGCCGCGCTCGCGGAGGACCTCTACGAGGCGCGCGTCGAACTCCTCGCGCTTGGCGAACGCCTTGTGATCGAGAAGCTCGACCGGGAGCCCGTGCGCGCGGCCGCGCTCGATCGCGCGCGCGCCGGGACGATTGCAGAGGATCACGCAGATCTCGGCCGGCACGCGCTTCGCCTCGACCGCGTCGATGATCGACTGGAGGTTCGTGCCGCTGCCCGAAGCGAGGACGCCGAGCGGCAGAAGTGCGTTCGCCATGCGACCCTCCTCAGGCGTATTCGACGCCGCGCTCCCCGCGCACGATCTCGCCGATCACGTACGGACGCTCACCCGCGCGACGAAGCTTCCGGAGCGCGCGATCCACCTCGCGCGCCGGCATCACGAGAATCATGCCGAGGCCGCGGTTGAACGTGCGGTCCATCTCGCTCTCGGCGATCGGCCCGGTGCGGCGAAGCCATTCGAAGATCGCCGGCTCGGGCCACGAGCCACGCTCGACGCGAGCGCGCGTACCCTTCGGCAGCGCGCGCGGCAGGTTTCCCGGGATGCCGCCGCCCGTGATGTGCGCGAGGCCGTGGACCGCGACCTCGCGGAGGAGCGCGAGCACGGGCTTCACGTAGATCCGCGTTGGACGGAGAAGCACGTCGCCGGGCGTCGCGGCGAGCTCCGCGACTCGCCGCCCGAGCGGGATCCGCCGCGTATCGAGCACGTGGCGCGCGAGGGAAAAGCCGTTGCTGTGGAGCCCCGACGACGCGAGCCCGACGAGCACGTGTCCCGGACGGATCCGCTTGCCGTCGATCATCTTCTTGCGATCGACGACCGCGACGATGAAGCCGGCGAGGTCGTATTCCCCGTCGCCGTAGAAGGACGGCATCTCCGCGGTCTCGCCACCGACGAGCGCGCAGCCGGCCTGAAGGCAACCCTCGGCGATGCCACGAAGCACGGCTTCGGCACGGTCGACGTCCAGCTTCCCGGTCGCGAAATAGTCGAGGAAGACGAGCGGCTCCGCGCCGAGAGTAAGCACGTCGTTCGCGTTCATCGCCACGAGGTCGATGCCGACGGTGTCGTGGCGATCCATCTGAAACGCGAGGCGGAGCTTCGTGCCGACCCCGTCGGTGCCGGCCACGTAGACCGGATCGCGGAGTCCGCGCGGCGCGCGGAATGCCGCGCCGAAGCCGCCGATGCCGGCGAGCACCTCGGGGCGTCTCGTCCGTCGCGCGAGCGGACCGATCCGATCGACGAGCGCGTCGCCGGCATCGATGTCGACGCCGGCCTTGCGATAACTGAGAGACGCGCGCCGCGGCACGGCGGCCTTCTACCACGTGGGGACGGATTTCAAATCCGTCCCCTCATGTCCCCTCATGGTTTCTCGGCGACGATGCCCGCGCGCGCGCTTCGCACGCCGTTCTCGTCGACGATCCCTTCGCGGTAGCGCAGCACGCGAAAGCGAGGCGCGAGGCGCTCGAGGAGCTCGAGGAGCTCGTTCCGTCGCAACAGAAAGTCCGGATTCCGCGGATGGCCGAGCTCCGCCTGATCGACGAGGAACGTGTCGAATAGTAGCGTCCCGCCCGGACGAAGCCAGCTCGAGAAGCTCGCGAAGAGGCGTCGGTCGAGAAAGCTCACGCACACGATGCCGTCGAGCGCGCCCACGCGGAAGGCGGCGGCGTCGAGATCCATCTGCACGCGGACGATCGACGGCGAGCGCAGCCCGGCATCGGTCAGCGCCTCGCGCGAGACGTCGACGGCGACGACGCGATGCCCATGCTCCGTGAGAAACCGCGCGTTGCGGCCGCGACCGCACGCGAGATCGAGCGTGCGGCCGACGCGAAGGAGGTCCACATGCTCGGCGAGAAACGACGCGGGCGCAGACGGCCCGCCGCTGTGCCCGCGGGCGTGGGTGGAATCCCAATGCTCGCGATCGCTCTTCATCGGAGCGGCGTTCGCGCGAGGGCGAGCACGTCGACCGAGCGGGCACCGGCGGAGAGTAGGGCGCGCGCACACGCGTCCGCGGTCGCAAGCGTCGTGACGACGTCGTCGACGAGGAGAACACGACGATCGCGGAAGGCGCGAGGATCGCGCACGCGGAACGCGCCTCGGAGGTTCGTGCGGCGCTCGCGCTCGGCGAGCCCCACCTGCGCCGGCGTCGGTCGCGCGCGTACGAGGTTCCGCACGGACGTCTCGAAGCCGAATCGCCTCGCGGGGCCGCGGGCCAGGATGACGGCTTGGTTGAAGCCGCGCTCGCGGAGCCGCGAACGGTGGAGGGGCACGGGGACCGCCACGTCGATCTCGTCCGCTTCGTAGGGGAACCGTGCGGCGAGGAGCTCGGCCAGAAACGAGCCGACGCCCCGCTGGTGGCCATACTTGAACGCTCGGAGGGCGTCGCCGATCGGATCGGCGCCGTCGTTCCGCCGCGCGTAGTCGACGAGCGAGCGCGCTCTCCGGAACGCCGGCGGGTGGGCGAGGCAGCTCGTGCAGCCATGGTCCGGGCCGGAGCCGAACGCGAGGCCACAACGATCGCAGCGCGGTCCCGCGCTCCAGCGGATGCGGGCGAGGCACGCGTCGCAGAGCGCGTTCGCCGCGTCGTCGCCACAGCTCGCGCAGCGCCAGGGGAAGAGGAGGTCGGCGACCCGGGCGACCATCGCGGAAGCGACCGCGGATGTGCTACGCCTCGTCCAGCTCACGGACCAACCCTAGGTGACGGGTCTCGCGAAATGAAGAACTTCCTGATCGGCAGCGTCGTCGGTGCGTTCCTCGTGTACGCCTATTTCGAGTACTACGGCGGAACCCTGCAGCTCCCGACCTGGCTCGGCGGCGCCGCCTCGAACTACCGCGGCGACAAGACTCACGAGAAGGCGAACGAGGCCTTGCGCTAGTTCATCACCCCTCGGGCTTCGCCCGATCCCCTGAGGGGATGCTCGCTCGCCTCGTTCCCGGTATCCCGTTGCAAGCGGTCGAATCGACCCGGTATGGTCGTCGGCTCGCTCGCGAGGAGGCTCGACATCATCGTGGATTTGCCCATCGTCACGCGATTGAAGAAGGAGCTCGAGGACTACAAGCACGAGCTCAGCCACAAGCTTCCGAAGGAGCTCGAGGAAGCGCGTGCTCATGGCGACTTGTCGGAGAACGCGGAATGGGAAGCGGCGAAGGCGCGGCAGGAGTTCGTGAACGCGCGCATCGCTCAGATCGGCGGACGGATCCGCGAGCTTTCTCTCTACACGGTGGCGTCGATTCCCCATGGCGTCGCCGCGTATGGGAGCCGAATCACCGTCGAGGACACCGACGAAGGCGAGCGCTCCGTTTATCGGCTGGTCTTTCCCGAAGAGGTCGATGCCGCAGCCGGTGACATCTCCATGGGCTCTCCGCTCGGCCGCGCGCTCATGAACAAGGGAGTCGGCGACGAGATCGAAGTGGAGACGCCGAAGGGCAAGCGGCACTACGAGATCATCGAGCTCGTCACGTTCCACGAGACGGCTGCGAAAGGCTAGCGAAGGGCGGAGGGGGACGATGGCCGAGTTCCAGAGTCTGCCGGAGATGTTCTTCGCGCGCGCGCGCGAGCTCGCCGAGCAGGTGCGCTACATCGTCAAGCGCGGCGAATGGGTCGAGGTGAAGTGGGCGGAGCACGAGCGCGCCGTTCTCGAGATCGCCGCGGGGCTCGTCGCGTCGGGCGTCGAGCCGGGCACCAAGGTCGCGCTCCTCTCGGGGACCCGGCCGGAGTGGATGGAGGTCGATTTCGGAATCCTCGCGGCGGGCGCCGTGACGATCCCGATCTATCCGTCGAACCTGCCGGCCGAGTGCGGCTACATCCTCTGGAACTCCGAGTCCGTGTTCTGCGTCGTCGAGAACGATGTGCAGCGGAAGAAGATCACGGAAGTCACCGAGAAAGGCTTCGAGCTCGACGCCCAGAACTCCCGCATCGCGTTGCGCGGTGTCTTCCAGATCGATGGAGATGGCGAGGGCTCGGTGTCGTCGCTACGGGAGCGCGGTCGCGCCGCGCTCGCGAGCGGTGGGCGAGAGGAGATCGAGCGCCGAATCCGCGCGATCAAGCGCGGCGACGTCGCGACGATCGTCTACACCTCGGGCACGACCGGCCCGCCGAAGGGCGTCGTGCAGACGCACGGCAACCACCTCGCCACGATCCGCGCGCTCGACGCGATCGGCGGATTCCGGAAGGGCGAGATCGAGTTCATGTTCCTGCCGCTCGCGCATTCCTTCGCGCGCGCGAACGAGTACTTCGGCACGTCGGCGGGGCTCGTCACGGCCTTCGCTCAGAAGATCGAGACGATCCCGGACGACATCCGCGCGACGAAGCCGCACTACATTCCGTCCGTGCCGCGCATCTTCGAGAAGATCTATGGGCGGATCGTGTCGACGGCCGCCGCCGCCGGCTTCCCGAAGAAGGCGATCTTCGACTGGGCGCTCGCGGTCGGCCGCGAAAAGAGCCGTGCGCTCCAGGAAGGCAAGCAGCCGCCGATCTGGATCGAGGCGCAAGCCGCGATCGCCGATCGGCTCGTCTTCTCGACGATTCGCGAGCAGCTCGGCGGGCGCGTGCGCTTCATGATCTCGGGCGGCGCGCCGCTCGCGCGCGAGATCCAGGAGTTCTTCCACGCGATCGGCGTGCTGATCCTCGAAGGCTACGGTCTCACCGAGACGACACCGCTGCTCACCGCGAACACACCGGACGCGTTCCGCTTCGGCACCGTCGGCAAAGCCGTGCTGGGCGTGACGCTGAAGATCGCCGAGGACGGCGAGATCCTCGCGAAGGGCGCGAACGTCGCGCTCGGCTACTTCAAGCGGCCCGAGGCGACGGCGGAAGCGTGGGACGCGGAGGGGTGGTTCCACACCGGTGACATCGGCGAGCTCAGCGCCGACGGCTTCCTTCGCATCACCGATCGCAAGAAGGATCTGATGAAGACGTCGGGCGGCAAGTACGTCGCGCCGCAGAACGTCGAGAACATGCTGAAGACGCAGCCGCACATCAGCCAGGCCGTGTTGATTGGCGACAATCGCAAATACTGCACGGCGCTCCTTTGCCTGGACATGGACGAGGTGCGGCGCTGGGCGAAGGGGCAGGGCATCTCGGGCGCGGACGCGGAGCTCGCGGCGCACCCCAAGGTGCAGGAGCTCGTGAAGAGTGAGGTCGACGCGGTGAATCAGCACCTCGCGTCGTACGAGAGCATCAAGTACTTCCGCGTCGTGCCGCACGAGTTCAGCCAGGAGACGGGCGAGCTCACGCCGACGCTCAAGGTGAAGCGCAAGGTCGTGAACCAGAAGTTCGCCGACCTGATCGAGGAGATGTATCGCTAGTCGACGCTCGCCGCAGGCGGTTGCGTCCGCGCTCGACCGGCACCGGTTCGCGACACTCGTCGCGGCGCTCCGTGAAGACCCGACGTTCGTGACGAAACCGATGTTCGGGATGGTCGCGTGCTACGTCGGCGGCCGGCTCGTCGTCGTCCTCGCGGATCGGCGCGAGCCGTGGCAGGGCCTGCTGTTCCCGACCGAGCGCGAGTTCCACGACGAGCTCCGCGAGGCGTTCCCTGATCTCCGTATCCATCCCGTGCTGCCGAAGTGGCTCTATCTGCCACACGGCGGGCGATTCGGCACCGTCGCGCCGCGGATCGTCGGGCGGATCGCCGCCGGCGATGAGCGTTTCGGCGTCGAGCCCGCTCACCCGCGCCTGCCGCGATTCCGGTTTGACCGTTCCGGTGAACGGCCGTTAAAACGTCGCTCGTGACGAGCGAGATTCCGGCGGATTTTCCGCGCACGCTCGGCGGTCTCGTCGCATATCTCGGCCAGCGCTTCGGCGAGCACGAAGCGATCGCCGGCGAGACGGAGCGGTGGTCGTACGCGCGGCTCGCCTCGGAAGCGGAGCGCACGGCCACTCGCCTCGCAGGGCTCGGCGTCCGCCGCGGAGCGCGGGTCGGGCTCCTCGCGCCGAACCGCCCCGAGTGGCTCGGCGCCGCGTTCGGCATCGCGCGCGCCGGCGGCACGATCGTCGCGCTGAACACGCTCTACCGCCCGCACGAGCTCGCCCACGCGATCTCCTCGAGCGGCGTCCGCCTGATCGTGGCGATCCGCCGCTTCGGCAAGAGCGATTACGAGGAGATTCTCCGCGAAGTCGCCGGCGAGGCGCGCGTCGTGTTTCTCGATCGCCTCGCGGATCTCGAATCCGCCGCGATCGGCGGCGACCTGCCGACCGCGACGGATCCCGCCGCGATCTTCTTCACGTCGGGATCGACCGCGAAGCCGAAGGCGGTCGTGCTCTCGCACGGCGGGCTCACGCACAACGCGTATTGGCTCGGCGAGCACATCGGCATCGAGCCTGCCGATCGCACCTGGACCGCGCTCCCGCTCTTCTTCAGCGGCGGCTTCTGCCTCTGCGCGATCTCGACGCTCTCCCACGGCGGCACCGTCGTGCTGAACGAAGTGTTCGAGGCGGGCGCCGGGCTCGCTCGGCTGGAGAAGGAAGCCTGCACGGTGATGATCGGTTGGAATCACGGCGCGCAGATGATCGATCACCCGTCGTTCGACCGCTCGCGCCTCTCGCTCGTGAAGGGCGTCGGCGGCAACCTCGACCTCGCGGACCGTTTCCTCCAGCCCGACCATCGCGCGATCGGCTGCTACGGCATGACCGAGACGTCGACGATGTGCGTCGCCGGCCGCTCGACGGATCCGCGCGAAGTGCGTCGGACGTTCGGCCGGCCGATGCCCGGCGTCACGCTCCGGATCTGCGACCCGGAGAGCGGCAAAGAGCTCGCGACCGGCGAGGAAGGCGAGATCTGGGTGCGCTCGCCCGCGCAGATGCTCGGCTACGACGGCATGGCGCGTGAGGATTGCTTCGACGCCGAGGGGTTCTTCCACACCGGCGACCTCGGCTTCGTCGATACCGACGGCTGCCTTCATTTCACGCGGCGCCTGAAGGACGTCATCAAGACGATGGGCGTGAACGTCGCCGCGGCGGAGGTGGAAGCGGCGCTCGAGCGCCATCCCGCGGTGTCGCGCGCGTACGTCGTCGGCGTGCCGCATCCGGTGCGCGGCGAGAACGTCGCCGCGTTCGTCGTGCCGGCAGCTCTCGGGTTCGACGAGCAAGAGCTGCTCGAGCACTGCCGTCGCGAGCTCGCGAGCTACAAGGTGCCGCGCCACGTGTTCGTCTGCGCTGAGAGCGAGATCCCCGTGAGCGCGAGCCAGAAGGTGGAGAAGGGCAAGCTCCGGGAACGCGCGATCGCCACGCTCGCGGAAGCGTCGTCGTGAGAGCGGACGCCGCGCTCGAGATCGCCAGCCTCCGTTTCGGCGAGCGAGCGCACGTGATCGAGTCGTCGGCGCGACGGACCTTCGCCGAGCTCGACAGCGAGGCGACGCGCTTCGCCGCGGTGCTCTCCGCCGCCGGCGTCGGCAACGGCGACCGGGTCGCGCTCCGCATCGCGAATCGCTTCGCCGACGTCGCCGCCGTGTTCGGCCTCTGGCGCGCGGGCGCCGTCCTCGTGCCGCTGAATCCGCGGCTCACCGGCGACGAGCAGCGGCTCCTCTGCGAGCGCTCGGGCGCGCGAGTCCTCGCGGCGGTCCAAGGAGGAACTGAGCTCGCGATCGAGGAGACACTCTTCGCGGGCGCGCCCGAGCCGGAGCTCGCCGCGATCGCGTTCACCTCGGGCACGACGGGGTTGCCGAAGGGCGTCGAGATCACGCACGCGGCTCTTCTCTGGTCGGCGATGGCGGTCGCGAAGACGCGCGGTGACGCGCTCGACTCGGTCGCGGCGGTCGTGAGCCCGCTCTGCCACCTACCGGTCTTCGTCTCGCACTATCTCGCGCGGCTCCTCTCGGGCGGCACGGTCGTGCTCGGACAGTTCGATCCGGATCGGCTCGTCGCATCGCTCGCCGAGCAGGGCATCACCGACTTGCCGCTCGTGCCGGCGATGGTCGGCCCGCTGCTCGAGCGCGACGTGCCCGCGAGCGTCCGCCTCCGCAAGGTCTCGGTCGGGAGCGCGCTCACGCCGATGGAGGTGAAGGAGGCATTGGCGGCGCGGTTCGGCGGTGCGGACATCGTCGAAGCGTACGGACAGACGGAGACGACGGACGGTGTGACGATGACCGTCGGTCGCGAAGCGCTCGAGCGGCCCGGCACGGTCGGCCGCCCGCACGCGACGCTCGCGCTCGCGGTGCTCGGGCGCGAAGGAGATCTCGTACGCGACGGGCAGGAAGGCGAGCTCGTGTTCCGCGGTCCGACGGTGATGCGCGGCTATCACGCGGACGTTGCCGCGACCGCGGCAGCGTTTCACGGCCCGTGGCTCCGCACCGGCGATCTCGGCCGCCTCGACGACGACGGCTACGTCTACGTCACCGGGCGGCTGAAGGAGATCATCATCACCGGTGGCGAGAACGTCTCGCCCGCCGAGGTCGAAGCCGTGCTCGGTCGCCACCCCGCCGTCGCCGAGGCCGCCGTGTTCGGCATCCCCGACCCGCGCTGGGGCGAGCGCGTCGCCGCTGCGATCGTCGCCCGAAGCGACGTCACCCCGGACGCGCTCCAGGATCACGTCGCCCGGCACCTCGCCCGCTTCAAACTGCCGCGCACGATCGTGTTCGTTCCGGAGCTGCCGAAGACGAGCGCCGGCAAGGTGAAGCGCGCCGAGCTCCGCGACCGCTTCGCGAAATCGCCCGGTCGCCCCTGACCCGATTCCCGATCCGGGTGTTGAACCTCTTCGGGGTTCCGCACCCGTGCGCATCGCATTTCAGCAACTTCGAGGACTTAGCGGCGCGGCCGTGCTCGTGCTCGCGCTGTCGGCTTGTAGCCAATCGACCGCGCGACCGGCGGGCCCCGATCTCGCCGTCATCGGGCCCTCGGCGCTCTGCACGACGAGCGGCGCCGTCCGCGACGTCGGCGACCAGACGATGGAGGTCGAGGCGGCCGTGTTCCGCGGGGTCGTGCCCGAGGCGACCGCGCCGTCGGCCGAGGTCCAATTCGTCTACGACGGACCGACCGCGGAGACGAAGCCGCTCGCGAACGGCGAGCTCCGCCGCGACATCTCCCTCAAGCTCCGCGCGCGCGACGCCTGCAACGTTCTGTATGTCGTCTACAAGATCGAGCCGGTCTCGGAGCTCGCGGTCCTCGTCAAATCGAACCCGGACGCGCGCCGCTCCGCGGAGTGCGGCGACCGCGGCTACCAGCGCCTGACTCCCGAGACGTCGCGCCCCGTGCCGGAGATCCGCGTCGGCGAGCCGCATCTCCTGAAGGCGGCGGTCGACGGCGAATCGCTCTCGGTCTTCGTCGACCGCGAGCTCGCGTGGCAGGGGAAGCTTCCCGACACCGCGCTCGCGTTCGACGGGCCCGCGGGGATTCGCACCGACAACGGGCGGTTCCGCTTCCGATTCGCCGGAGCCGGGGGAGAGGGCTCGGGCGGAGGATCGTGTGAGGAGCATGCCGCCGGCTGAGCCGATCACCACCGAGGAAGCGCTCGAGGAGCAGCTCTCGCGTCCGACCGCCCGCGTGATCGCCGACCTCGCGCGGCTCGACGGCGATCTCGTCGTCGTCGGCGCGAGTGGCAAGATGGGGCCGAGCCTCGCGCGGATGGCGCGGCGTGCGCTCGACGAGGCGGGCAGCCGGCAGCGGGTGATCGGCATCGGACGCTTCGCGAATCCGCGCACGCTCGCGTCTCTGGAGGAAGCCCGCGTGCGCTGCCTTTCGACCGATCTCTTCTCGCGCGACGCCGTCGAGCACTTGCCGGACGCCGCCGCGGTGATGTTCATGGTGGGCGTCAAGTTCGGGACGAGCGGCGGCGAGGCGCTCACGTGGGCGACGAACTGCTACCTCGCGGGGCACGTCGCGCAGCGCTACGCGCGGATTCCGACGGTCGTCTTCTCGACGGGCAACGTCTATCCGTTCGTGCCGGTCACGACCGGCGGCGCTCGCGAGGAGACGCCGCCCGAGCCGATCGGCGAGTACGGGCAATCGGCGCTCGGGCGCGAGCGCGTCTACGAGTTCTTCTCGAAGGCGCAGGGCACGCCGGCGGTGCTGTTCCGCCTGAACTACGCGGTCGAGCTCCGCTACGGGATCCTCCTCGACGTCGCGCGGAAGGTCTGGAACGGGGAGCCGATCGATCTCGGCATGAGCCACGTGAACGTCATCTGGCAGAGCGACGCCGTGGCGGTCGCGCTTCGCTCGCTCGCGCTCGCGGCGACGCCGCCGACGATTCTCAATGTGACGGGCCCGGAAACGATCCCGGTGCGTGACCTCGGCGAGCGATTCGGCGAGCGGCTCGGGCGACGGCCCGTGTTCGAGGGCGAGGAAGCGCCGAACGCGCTCCTCAGCAACGCGAGCCGCGCCTTCGAGCTCTACGGTCCCTACGACGTGTCGCTCGACCAAGGGATCGCCTGGGTCGCCGAGTGGGTGAAGCTCGGCGGCCGGACGCTCGCCAAGCCGACGCGATTCGAGCGGCGCGACGGAGTCTTCTAGTGCTCACCCTCCCGCGCTTCCGCGGTCTTGTCGGCCTCCGGCCGCCGGCGACCCGGCCTCCCGTTGGTCGGCATCCGAACGCATCACATGCGTTCGGATCCTCCCTGAGGGACATCTGATGCCGGTGCGCGAGCGCCTGCGCGCGGGGCTCGTGATTCCGGCGCATCCGCTGGCACTCGATGCCGAGCGGAGGCTCGACGAGCGCCGCCAGCGCGCCCTCACGCGCTACTATCTCGCGGCCGGCGTGGGCGGAATCGCGGTCGGGGTCCATACGACGCAGTTCGCGATCCGGACGAAGGGCATGCTCCGCCCCGTGCTGGAGCTCGCCGCCGAGGAGGTGGTCCGCCACCCGCAGCGCGTGATCAAGATCGCCGGCGTCTGCGGAGACCAGCGACAGGCGTTCGCCGAGGCGGCGATGGCCCGCGAGCTCGGGTACGACTCGGTGCTGCTCAGCCTCGCGGCGCTCCGGGACGCGAGCGACGAGGAGCTCCTCGCGCACGCGCGGGAGATCGCAAGCGTGCTGCCGATCTTCGGCTTCTATCTCCAGCCCGCGGTGGGCGGGCGCCCGCTCTCGTACGCGTTCTGGCGCTCGTTCGCCGAGATCCCGAACGTCGTCGCGATCAAGATCGCGCCGTTCGACCGCTACCGGACGATCGACGTCGTCCGCGCGGTCGCCGACGCCGGCCGCGCCGGTGACGTCGCGCTCTACACCGGAAACGACGACAGCATCGTCACCGACCTCCTCACCGAGTTCCGGTTCAACGGACATCCGCAGCGGATCGTCGGCGGCCTGCTCGGACACTGGGCGGTGTGGACGCGCGAAGCGGTGCGCCTGCTCGCGGAGATCGGCTCGGCGCGCGAGCCGAAGCGCGATCTCCTCGCGCTCGGCGTGCAGATCACGGACTGCAACGGCGCGTTCTTCGACGCGGCGAACGGCTATCGCGGCTCGATCGCCGGAATCCACGAGGTGCTGCGCCGGCAAGGCCTTCTCGCCGGCAATTGGTGTCTCGACCCCGAGGAAGGCCTCTCGCCCGGGCAGGCGGAAGAGATCGAGCGCGTGTGCCGCGCCTACCCGCACTTGAACGACGACGATTTCGTCGCCGCGCACCTCGACGAGTGGCTGCGGTGATCGGGACCGGGATCCACGGCATCGACGTCGTCGTCCTCTGCGCCTACCTCGCGCTGATGGCCGGCATCGGCGCGTACTTCACCCGTTACGTGCGCTTGGGCACGGACTTCCTGAAGGGGGGCAATCGCATCGAGTGGTGGGTCGCCGGCATGGCGTCGTTCATGTCGGGCTTCTCGGTCTGGACGTTCACGGGCGGCGCGGGGTTCGCCTATCGGAACGGCGTGATCGGCGTGTTCCTGCTGCTCCTCGCCGCGCCGGCGTTCGTGATCGGTTACTTCGTCTTCGCCACGCGATGGCGTCGCGCCCGCGTGACGACCGTCGTCGAGTACGTGCGGAGCCGATTCGGCGACCTCACGCACAAGGTCTTCTCCTGGATGACGGTGCCGAGCCAGCTCATCTTCGGCGGCGTGCGCCTCTTCGCGCTCTCGAGCTTCATGTCGATCGCGCTCGGCGTGCCGGTGCCGCAGCTCGTGGTCGGATGCGGGCTCGTGATCCTCGTTTACACGACGCTCGGCGGTTACTGGGCCGTTTGCTTCACGGACATGTTCCAGTTCATGTTCCTCTTCCCGATCGCCTGCGTGCTCGCCGCGCTCTCGCTCGAAGCGGTCGGCGGCTTCGACGGCTTCGTCGCGCGCGCACCGGAGAATTTTCTCGATCCGTTCGCGGGCGAGTACGGGTGGCTCTTCCTTCTCGCCTACACGGTCTCGCAGACGGTCGGGTACAACAACTTCGCGAACGCGCAGCGCTACTTTTGCGCGGACACCGAGCGTTCAGCGCGAAAGATCGCGCTCCTCTGCACGGGCCTCTTCACGCTCGGCTCGTTCGTCTTCTATCTCCCGCCACTCGTCGCGCGGATCGTGCTGCCGGAGCTCGCGACGACCGCGAACGGCCTCGAGGAACCGACGGAGGCCGCGTACGTCGCGATGGGCATGAAGCTCCTGCCGCCCGGCCTGGCCGGCGTCCTTCTTGCGGCGATGCTCGCTTCATCCATGGCCTCGCTCTCGGCGACGAACCACATTGTCACCGGCATCCTCGCGCGCGACCTCTACCAGGGGTATCTGCGGACGCAGTCGACGGACACGCACATGCTCCGCGTCAGCCGCCTCGCTTCGGTCTTCGTCGGCTTTGCGATGATCGGGCTCGGGCTCCTCTTCGCGGGCGGGGCGACCAGCGTCTTCACGCTGCTCTTCGTCTTCGAGTCGATCTTTTTGATCCCGCTCGGCTTACCGCTGCTGTTTGGCCTTTTGTCATCTCGTGGGCCGTGGTGGAGCGCGCTCTTCGCCTACGCGATCGGAGCGTCGACCGCGCTCGTCGTCGCGCTCGTGACGGGCAAGGCCGAGGGCAGCGAGAAGTGGATGATCGCGATTCCGGCCGTGGCGACCACGATTGCGTTCTTCGTGCCCGCCCTCGCCATTCGCGCGCGCGGGGCTTTCGCGGCCCGTGTGGCGACGTTCTTCACCCTCCTCGCGACGCCCATCGACCCGCAGCGTGAGCTCGGGCAGGCGGCGCTCACCGGCCGCGCGCAGCTCGCGATCGTCGGCAAGGTCACGACCGGCATGGGGCTCGCGTGTTTTGCGATCCTGATGACTTCCCCGACCCCGCGAGATCGCTGGATCACGGGGCTTTACGCGCTCACGACGACTGCCCTCGGAGTGGCCTTCATCTTCGCCGGCCGAACGCGCGCGGAGGCCGGCCCGGCGGCCGTGTCCGTCTCTGCGACGACTCGATGAAGGCGCGCCCACGCGTTCTCGTTCTCGCCGGCGACGCGCTGTTCGCCGGGTTCTTTCCGCAGCCCTCGGTGGCTCGGCTCGAGGAGATCGCCGATTGGGAGCGCTACGGGGAGCGCGAGGATTCGCAGGACCTCCACGAGCGCCTCGCCCGCGCCGAGGCGCTCGTCACGACCTGGCAATCGCCCTACCTGCGGACGCAGTTCGTGCAAAAATCCTCCGTCAAGCTGATCGTCCATTGCGGCGGCGAGCTTCGCGCGCGGATGGAGGACGAGGTACTCGACCACGTGACGGTCGCGCACACGCCGGACCCGATGGCGCTGCCGGTCGCGGAGATGGCGGTCGCGTTGATGCTCGCGTTCGTCCGCCGGCTCGGCGAATACGACCGCGCGATGTATGCGGGCGCTGCTCCGCGCCAGGACGACGCGCGGGAAGGCGAGACGCTCGCCGGGCGGCGGATCGGCATCGTCGGCTTCGGCCGGATCGGGCGCGCGCTCGCGCGGCTCCTGAAGCCGTTCGGCGCCACGCTCGCGACCGCCGATCCCTACGCCAAAGCGGACGAGGCGAAACGGGCGGGCGTCGCCGTCGTCGAGCTCGACGAGCTTCTCCGCTCGTCGTCGATCGTCGTGCTGACGGCGGCGCTCACGCCGGAGACGAAGGGGATGATCGACCGCCGCCGTCTCGCGCTCTTGCCGAACGACGCCGTTCTCGTGAACGTCGCCCGCGGCGGGCTCGTCGATCTCGACGCACTCGTCGTCGAGGTGGAGACGGGGCGGATCTCCGCGGCGCTCGACGTCACGGACCCGCTCGAGCCGCTTCCGGCCGAGCATCGCCTGCGCCGCGCGCCGAACGTGATCCTCACCCCGCACGTGGCCGGCGGCGGCCTCGAGACGCGCCGCGCGATGGGCGAGGCGGCGCTCGCCGAGCTCGAGCGATTCTTCCGCGGCGAACGGCCGAAAAACGTGGTCACGCGGGACATGCTCGCGCGCATGACCTAAGTCCGTCCAGCTCGTCCTTGACCCGCGCTCGCCTCACCCGGTACCGGTTGAAGAACACCTCGTGCTCAGTTTCGGGAAAGGCCTTCGCCGGGCGGCTTCGCCGGCGAGCTTGCTGTTCGCCTGTCTGCTCGCCTGCGAGGGCGATCACGGGCGCGCGCCGACCAGCTCGAACGGCGGCCCGACTACGGGCTCGAACGCCGCGCCGATCGCGACCGCGAAGACGTTCCGAGTGTGTCCGGGGCCCGACGCGCAGCGCGAGACGATGATCGCGTTCTTCGACTCGCGCGAAGGCGACACGATCGAGTTCTGCGCGGGCCAGTTCGAGTTCACGACGAGCCTCCTCCTGACGGGCAAGCGCGGCATCACGATCCGCGGCGCGGGGCGCGATGCGACGATCCTCTCGTTTGCGAACAGCGACGGGCAGGACGGCGTCAACATCAATCGCGTCGACGGCATCACGATCGAATCGCTCACGATCTACGACGCGCCGGGCAACGGGCTCCGCGTCTTCAAGTCCGACTTCGTGACGATCCGGAACGTGAAGGTCGGCTGGTCGAACGCCGACCCGGCTTCGCCGAACTTCGTCTTCAACCCGACGAAGTGGGGCGAGAACGGCGCGTACGCGTTCTACCCGGTGCTCTGTCGCCACGTGTTGATCGAGGACTCGGTGTCGATCGGCTCGTCGGACGCGGGCGTCTACGTCGGGCAGTCTTCCGACATCCTCGTGCGGCGGACGGAAGCGTTCCACAACGTCGCCGGCTTCGAGTTCGAGAACACGTACCGCGCCGAGTTCATCGACAACGTCGCCCACGACAACGTCGGCGGGTTCCTCGTGTTCGACCTGCCCGGTCGGGCGCAGTTCGGCGAGAAGAACAAGGTTCATCGGAACAAGTCGTATCGGAACAACATCCCGAGCTTCGCGCCGCGCGGCGCGATCGTCGGCTCCATTCCTTCCGGCACCGGCATGCTCGTCCTCGCGAGCGACCAGCTCGAGGTCTTCGACAACGAGATCCGTGACAACAAGACGATCGGGCTCGCGATCGTGAACTACGGGCTCGCGGACGCGAACGAGTCGTCGACCCGCTACGACTTCTATCCGGAAGGCATCCACATCTACGACAACACGTTCATCGACAACGGCACGAGCCCGGCGCTGCCGGATCTGTCGCGGAGCTCCTGCAAGGGCGTGCCCGGTCTGCCGCCCGGCCTGCCCGGCCCGACGGAAGACATCATGTGCATCACCGACAACCCGTCGCTCTTGCCGTTGATCCTCATGGTCAAGAACGTCGGCCGCTCGGCGCAGATCATCTGGGACGGCGGGGTCGATTCCCCGAACGGCTGTAAGGACGTACCCGTCGATCGCGACGGGATCCCGCTCACGCAGCCGAACCCGAACGAGACGGATCGCGACGAACCGCGTGCCGACGAGCGCGGGCGCCCGAACCTCTACCTCTACGACCCGAGCCCTTCGTGCAAATACAACGCGTGGAAGTTCGATGAGAGGCGCCAGCTCAAGAAGCCGGCGAACGGCATCTGCATCGAGAACAACACGTTCCGCCAGACGACGCTGCTCGGCGCTCTCGTGCCGCCCTTCGCGAACGTCCACTTCTCGTCGACGGACCTGACGGATCCCGCGAACCTGCAGCTCGCGGACAATACGCCGCCGACGGATTGCCCGTTGCCGGCGCCTCCCGATTCGCTCGCGAGCTACGAGCCGGACCTCGGCAGCTTCACCCCCGACCCGAGCTCGGATCCCCATCCCTCGGATGCGGAAGTCGCGGCGCTCTGCGTGACGCCGCCGGCGGGTGAGGTGAACTTCGAGGCGCTCGGGCGCGTGAACTGTCCGCGGCTCGAGCACTACGGGCTCTTTGCGAACGCGGAAGACCCGCGCCGTGACCCGAACGGCAGCGGCGTGCCGTTCGATCTGAACACGATTCTCTTCTCGGACTATGCGGTGAAGTACCGCTTCCTCTACCTGCCGCCCGACGGCGCGGGCGGCGTGCAGAAGGCGACGTATCAAGACCGCTCCGACTGCGACACGTTCAACATCTACGATTGCAACACCGCGACGCTCGGGTTCCCGGTCGGCACCGTGTTCGCGAAGACGTTCGCGTTCCGGAACGGAGCGGACGAGGACGTCGTCGAGACGCGCCTGCTGATCAAGCGGCAGGCCGCGAACGGCGCGATCGGGTGGATCGGCATCCCCTATCTCTGGAAGACCGACGCGAGCGGACAGCGCTTCGCCGAGCTCCTGATCGAAGGCGGCACGAAGAGCGTCAGCTACGACTACGACGACCCCGATCCGGACGTGAAAGACGCGAGCGGCAACGTCCTGCACTACGGACCCGCGGCGGTCCCGCAGTATCAAATCCCGAGCGCGGCGGCGTGCGTGCTCTGTCACGGCGGCGACGACCGCGAAGCCGGCGCCGCCCCGATCGGCCCGAAGGTGCGGAACCTGAACCGCGACGCCGATTTTCCCGGCGTCGGTCGCATGAACCAGCTCACGTTCCTGCAGCAGCAGGGACTGCTCGATCTCCCGGCGCCGCCGGACGGCCTCGAGAAGATGGCGCGTTTCGCCGTGCCGGGCAGCAGCGGCGAGGCTCCGAATTCACCGGCGGACGTGCATCGCCGCGTGCGCGCCTACCTCGAAGTGAACTGCATGCATTGTCACAACCCGGCAGGCGCTGCGCAGAACTCCGGGCTCTCTCTCGACGAAGCGCAGGAGCCGATGAACGAGTCGCACGGCATCTGCAAGCCGCCGATCGCGGCGGGCCGCGCGGCGGACATCGGGAACTACGACATCCAGCCCGGCTCCGCCTCGCAGTCGATCCTCGCGAGCCGGATCGAGTCGACGCAGCCCGGAATTCGCATGCCGCCGCTCGCGCGGACCGTGGCACAGAACGAGGCGGTGGAGCTCGTGAACCACTGGATCGACTCCGTGGTCGCGGACTTCGCCGACGACGCGGCGAACCACTGCAGCGGCGGCGGCCTCGGGCTACCGCTCGCGAAGGCCGCGCACTAATTCCTCACCCCCCGGGCTTGCGCCCGACTCCCTGAGGGGGTGCGCGCCGCTAGGCGCGCGGCTTCTTCGAGAGAAACGCGCGCATGGCGTCGCGTGCTTCGTCGCGCATCGAGCTCTGCGCCATCACCTCGCTCGCGTGCTCGTAAGCATCGGCCAGCGAGAAGTCGATCGTGTCGTAGTAGGCGCGCTTGCCGATCGACTTCGATTCGCGGCTGCCGCGGCTGGCCGCGCGCGCGAGTCGGGCCGTCTCCTCGGCGAGTGACTTCGCCGGAACGATTCGATTGACGAGGCCCCAGGCGAGCGCCGTCGGTGCGTCGATCGGATCGCCGGTGAAGAGGAGCTCGAGCGCGCGCTTGTGGCCGATCGCGCGCGAGACGGCGACCATCGGCGTCGTACAGAACCAGTTTCCTTTTCCGCCAGGGGTCGCGAACGTCGCCTCCTCGACCGCGACGGCGAGATCGCAGGTCGCGACGAGCTGACAGCCCGCGGCCGTGGCGATGCCTTGCACCTGCGCGACGACCGGCTGTGGCAGGCGCTGGATCGTCATCATCATCTCGGCGCAGACGCCGAAGAGACGCCGCATCGCTTCGAGATCGCGCTCGACCATGTCCGCGAAATCGTGGCCCGCCGAGAACACGGGGCCGTTGGCCGCGATCACGACCGCCTTGATCTCGGGGACGTCGCCGAAGGAGCGCAGCGCGCGCATGATCTCGAGCATGTGTGCCTCGGACAGCGCGTTCCGCCGCTCGGGCCGGTTCATCGTGACGATGCCGAGATCGACATCGCGAGACACGGTGACGTTGCGGTAAGGTTCCATGCCGAGCAAAGTACCACGTTTCCTGGATCAGGGATGAGGCACCACGAATTCAGCATGGAGATGCCGTTCTCGGCGCCGCGGATCTGGGCGCTCTTCCAGAGCTACGACCTCTGGAAGGAATTCGCGCCGGCGGTGCTCGAGGTCGAGATCGTCTGGCCGGGCGACGCGAACGGCAACGGGCTCCTCCGCAAGGTGGTCTATCCGCTGCCGTTCGGCGGACGCGGCGAGTCGTTCGAGCTCGTGAAGAACGTCGAGAAGGATCGCGGCTACGACTACGTGATGCTGTCGACCGGGCTCTCGGGCTCGGTCCGGCTCGAGCCGCTCGGCCCGAACCGCACGCGAATCCATTTTCGCGAGTCGTTCTTCATGAAGAAGCGCTGGCTCCGCTTCCTCGAAGGCCCGATCTACCGCTTCATCAACAAGAAGAACGAGGAGTCGCAGAGCGGCGCGGCGGCCTGGCTCGCGGCGCATCCGGAGTTCCGCGCGGACCTCGTCGATCGATGAGCTCGACTCCGCTCCTCACCGACGGGCCGGCGGACTCCCCGTCGACGATCGTGCTCGCGCACGGCGCCGGCGCGCCGATGGATTCGCCGTTCATGAACCGCATCGCGCGGGGCCTCGCCGAGCGAGGGCTTCGCGTCGCGCGCTTCGAGTTCCCGTACATGGCGGCGCGCCGGGAGGGGCGGCGCCGGCCGCCCGATCCGCCGAAGACGCTCCTCGATGCGTGGCGCGCGGTCATCGCGGAGCTCGGCGGCGGGGCGAGGCTCGTGATCGGCGGCAAATCGCTCGGCGGACGCATTGCGAGCATGGTCGCCGACGAGGTCGGCGCGCGCGGGCTCGTCTGCCTCGGCTATCCGTTCCATCCGCCGGGGAAGAGCGAGAAGCTCCGCGTCGCGCACCTCGAAGCGCTGCGGACGCCGACGCTGATCCTGCAGGGCACGCGCGACGCGCTCGGCGATCGCGAGGAAGTTTCCTCCTACGCACTGTCGCAATCGGTCCGCGTCGTCTGGCTCGAGGACGGCGATCACTCCTTCAAGCCGCGCGCGAAGTCCGGGCGGACCGAGGCGCAGAACCTCGACGAGGCGATCGAGGCGATCGCCGGCTTCGCGGGGAAGCTCTAGACGGAATGCCGTCATTCCGCGATGCGGTCTTCCGCCGCGTGCCCGCGTTGGGCTCGCTCCGGAGCTACGGCCTCGCCGACGCTCGGGCCGATGTGCTCGCCGGCTTCTCGGTCGCCGCCGTCGCGGTGCCGCAGGCGATGGCGTACGCATTGATCGTCGGTCTGCCGCCCGAGATCGGGCTCTATACGGCAATCGTCATGACGACGATCGGGGCGCTGCTCGACTCTTCGAAACAGCTCATCAATGGGCCGACGAACGCGATATCGATCGCGCTCTTGTCGATCGTCGGCCCGTTCGGCGATCCCGAGGAGCGCGCGCAGATCGCGATCCTGTTGGCGTTCCTCGTCGGTGCGGTGCAGCTCGCGATCAGCTTTCTCAAGCTCGGCGACCTCACGCGCTACATCTCGCACTCGGTGATCGTCGGCTTCACCGCGGGCGCGAGCGTGCTCCTCGTGCTCGACCAGACGAAGAACTTTTTGGGGCTCGAGGCCATGGGGGGCCCCCACGATCATTTCCTCGTGCGTTTCTGGCAGACGATGACGGAAGGCGGGCCGGTTCACGGGCCGACGCTCGTGGTGGCCTGCGCGTCCCTCGCGTTACTGCTGGCGCTCCGCTGGCTGAAGCACCGCCTCGATCAGCCGTTGATTCCCGAGTTCTTGATCGTGGTCGTCGCGTCGGCGCTCGTCACAGCCTGGTTCCGGCTCGATGCCGACGGGGTGAAAGTGGTCGGCGAGATTCCGGCGGCGCTGCCGTCGTTCGCGCTCCCGCACTTCGATGCCGCCCGAGTGCGCGAGCTCGCGAACGGGGCGCTCGTCATCGGTCTGCTCGGCTTGCTCGAGGCGATCTCGATGGCGAAATCGATCGCCGCCGTCACGAAGCAGAAGCTGGATTTGAATCAGCAGTGCCTGAGCGAAGGCTTCGCCAACCTCACCGGCAGCTTCTTCCAATGCATGCCGGGCTCCGGCTCGCTCACCCGTTCGGCGATCAATCAGCAGGCGGGCGCGCGCACGCAATGGTCGGGCGTGGTGTCGGCGCTGGCCGTGGCGGTGACGACGCTGCTCCTCGCGCCGTACGCGCGATACGTGCCGCGCTCGGCGCTCGCTGCACTTCTCGTCGTCACGGCCCTCCGCATGGTGAGCATCCCCCACCTCCGCTACCACCTGCGCATCTCGCGCTTCGACGCCGTGATCGTCTCCGTGACCGCGATCGCGGCGCTCGCGATCTCGATCGAGTTCTGCGTGCTCGTCGGTGTGTTCCTCTCGGCGCTCCTCGCGGTGCCGCGGACGGGGCAGATGCTCCTCACCGAGTTCGTCGTAGATGCCAACGATCGCGTCCACGAGCGTCTGGCGGACGACGTCGTCTGCGGCCACGTGCTGATCTTCGGCCTCGAGGGCGAGATGTTCTTCGGCTCGGTCGTGAGCCTCGAGAGTCATCTCGAGACGATCGAGTCGCGAATCGTCCCCGAGACGAAGATCGTCGTCCTGCGGATGAAGCGAGCGCGGAATCCGGATGCCGCCGGCATGAGCGTCTTCGAGACGTTCGTCGATCGCGTGCAATCGCGCGGCGTGAAAGTCGTCCTCTGCGGCGTCCGGCCCGCGCTCCACGATGTGCTCGTGAAGTCGGGGCTCGCGGATCGGCTGCTGGAGAAGAAGATCTTTCAGGAGCAACCGGTCCGGCAGACGAGCACGCTCTTCGCGGTGCAGCACGCGGCGAAGCTGCTCGACGAGCCGTGCGAGCACTGTCCGCGGCCGGCCGATGCAGCCTGAGCGGGCCTCAGTCCCAGCGGAAGAAGGCGAGCGCGTTGTCGCGCAGGTAGCGCTCGAGCACACCCTCGCGGAACGGCAGCGCCTTCGCCTCGGCGATCGCGCGGTCGAACGGCAGGAACGGGAAGTCCGTCGCGAACATGACTTTCGATTGCCCGCGCGTATTCATGAAGCGCACGAGCTCCTCCGGCAGATACTTCGGCAGGTACGCCGAGGTCATCATCGAGAGGTTCGGGTACTTCAGCATCAGCCGGGTCGCCTCGCCCCACCAGGGGTCGGCGCCGTGGGCCATGACGATCCGGAGCTCGGGGTAGAAGAGGCAGACCTCGTCGAGATAGAGCGGACGCTGGGGTTCGGCGGGCATCGGCGGGCCGGGGATGCCGGTGTTCAGCGAGACCGGCACGTCGAGCTCGATGCACTTCGCGTAGATCGGATAACAGACCTTGTCGTTCGGCGGGCGATTGAAGAGGAAGGGGATCATGCGGACGAGCCGGACGTCGAACTCCTTGACGGCGCGCTCGATCAGGCGCACCGCGCTGATGCCGCCCATTGGATCAACGACGCAGGAGAGGATGAATCGCCCCGGATACCGTCGGGCGATCGCCGCGACGGGCTCCGGATCGTTGACGTCGCAGGTGAGGATGCCGCGCTCGATGCCCGCGGCCTCCATCATCGCCACCATCTCGTCGAGCGGCGTGCCGCGGAAGACCTCCTCTTCGCGCTTGAACGTGTCGCGCGCGACGATCTTCAGAAACTCGGGAGCGTCCGACGTCGCCTGCCCGGGCGTCATGGGATTCACCCAGCAGTCGATCGCGCGGACGTCTTTGCTGCTTGCCATCGCGACAATCCCTAACACGAGAGGCCTTCGATGAACTACGAAACGATCATCTACGAGACGGTCGAAGAGAAAATCCGCCGGCTCACGCTGAACCGTCCCGAGAAGCTGAACGCGATGAGCCCACAGCTGCTTTCCGAATTCGACGCGGTGCTCGACGCGTTCGAGGCGGACGACGAGGCGAGCGTGCTCGTGATCCGCGGCGCCGGCCGCGCGTTCTGCGCCGGCTACGACCTCGCCGCGCCGGTTGGCTCGGGCGGGCGCTTCACGATCACCGAGGATCGCTGGTGGCTCCGCAAGCTCGTCGCCCGATGGCAGCGCCTGTGGAACCTCGCGAAGCCGACCATCGCGCAGATCCACGGCTATTGCCTCGCCGGCGGCACCGAGCTCGCCGGCCACTGCGACATCGCGTTCGCCTCCGAGGATGCTCAGTTCGGCCATCCGGCGGGGCGCACGCTCGGCGTGATCCCGACGCTCTCGATGTGGCCGTATCTCCTCGGCATGCGGAAGACGAAGGAGTACCTCTTCACTGGCGACTCGCTGAGCGCGCAGGAAGCCGCCGAGTGGGGGCTCGTGAACCGGGTCGTGCCGAAGGATCGGCTCGAGGAAGAAACGCTCGCCTACGCGCGGCGCGTCGCCAAGGTGCCCGCCGAGCTCCTGACGCTCCACAAGGCGGCGACGAACCGCTTCTTCGAGCACATGGGGATCTACGCGGCCGAGCAATCGGCGGCGGAATTCGACGCGATCGCGCACCAGACGACGACCGCGCGGGACGAGATGAAGCGCATGCGCGAGCTCGGCTTGAAACGAGCCCTCGACTCGCGCGACAAGCCGTTCTCTTGAACAGGATCGGAAGGAGACGACATGGCGAAGCTCTGTGAAGGTCGGGTGGTGATCGTCACCGGCGCCGCCCGTGGAATCGGGCGCGAATACGCGATGATGCTCGCGGCGCACGGCGCGAAGGTCGTGGTCAACGACCTCGGCGGCTCGCGCGACGGCGTCGGCGCCGACGCCGGTCCGGCCGGCGAAGTGGTCGAGGAGATCCGCAAGGCGGGCGGCGAGGCGATCGCCAACGGCTCCGACGTCAGCGATTTCGAAGGCGCGCGGCAGATGATCGCCGCGGCGATCGAGAAATTCGGCAAGCTCGACGTGCTCGTGAACAACGCCGGCATTCTCCGCGACCGCATGCTCGTGAACATGACCGAGGCGGAGTGGGACGCCGTCATCAAGGTGCACCTCAAGGGCACCTTCGCACCGGCGCATCATGCGGCGGCCTACTGGCGCGAGCGCGCGAAGAAGGGCGAGAAGGTCGAGGCGCGGCTCATCAACACGACCTCCGTCTCGGGCATCTACGGCAACGCCGGGCAGACGAACTACGGCGCGGCGAAGGCCGGCATCGCCGCGTTCACGATCATCGCCTCGCGGGAGCTCGTCCGATACGGCATCACGGTGAACGCGATCGCGCCGGGCGCGCTCACGCGGCTCACCGAGGACCTCGGCATGGGGAAGGGCGACGAGGAGCAGAAGGCGCGCATGCATCCGCGCTGGATCGCGCCGATCGTCACCTGGCTCGCGAGCACGGAGTCCGGCCACGTGAGCGGACGTGTGTTCGAAGCTTCCGGCGAGGTGCTCGGCGTGGCCGAGAGCTGGCACCGAGGCCCGACCGTCACGCCGATCGACGACCCAACGCAGATGGGCCCGCTCGTCGACGAGCTGGTGGAGAAGGCGCGGAAGAACGCCGGCATGAACGGTCAGGACCTCGACTAGATTTCTTTAGATTTCCTTCGGGGGAAAATCCGCGAGCACCTGCGCAATCGCTTCGTCGAGCGCCTTCGCGCGCTCGCGCCTTGAGGCATAGGAATCGAGGTTCTTCGTCAGCACGCCGCGCCAGACGATCTGACGCGTATGCGGGTCGATGACGTCCACGATCAGCATGCCTTCCTGAACCTGGTGGACATCGACGCCGCGACGATGGAAGCGGTAGGGGCCGGGTCCGTAGCTCGCGGGGCGGACGTCGATCTTCTGCTGCGCGCCGACGTGCGATGCGACGAGGAAGTCGGGCTCCGCTTTCGTGCGCACGAAGCCTTTGGCGGCGAGCTCCTGATCGACGACGGACTCGATCTGGTACTCGAGCGGCGTGCGCACGCCATCCACGCGCCCGGGCCGCGGCGGCGCCCAGGCGTACGTCTTCATGGCATGGAAATTCGTGCTCTCGACGTAGTCGTTGCGGATTTTGGCGGTCGAACAGGCCGCGGCGAGCATGGCCGCGCAGGACAAGAACAACCGAACTCTGGCATTCATCGGATCCTCCTCGGTGGGTGAGTTGCGCGTGCGAAAGCGCAGCCGCCGTGCCAAGCTCAAGTCACCGGAATCCTTCGCGGAAAGGGGCGAATGACGACACGAGGGTCCGCCACGTGGCGAGTTTTCGTCAGCCGAGCACTGGGGCTCGCGGTCGGCGCGCTCGTGACTGCCGGAAGCTCCGCCCTCGCCGCCAAGGACGCGGTCGAGACCTTCCACGGGCGTGGCGTCTCCTACTTCGCGGGCTCGATCCGCTGCCCGCTCGCCGGTGTCGGCACGCGCGATGCGAACGCGAGCAATCGCATCGTGCTCGACGACGAGCATTCGACCGTGACGGTCGATCGCGCCCGCCGCCGCATCACGTTCCGCAACACGCACCGCTACCTCTGGAGAAAGATCGTCGGCGACGTCCTCTTCCTCGGGGTCGGCACCGCCGGGGGCGGCGAGCGCTCGCCGTTCGGCATCCACGTCAAGGTGGCGAAGTGGGGCAAGCGCATGACCGCGAGCGTGCACCCGCATCCGACCACGCGAGATCGGATCGGGCGCGCCGAATTCGATCGCTATGAGGTGATGCTCGACGACGGCGACGGCCTACGCGTCGGCATCGTGCCCGAGAAGGCGGAGCGCACGATCCTCGAGCCCGCGTTCGCCTCGCGGGTCGCGAACTACCTCTTGCAGGTGCGTGATCGGCTGGCGGGGAAAACGCTCCAGCCCGACCGAGCGGGCGCGCGCCTCGTCGATCTGTCGATCGGCTTCGGCGTGCCGGCGCTCGCGCTCGGGGTCGCGCGCGTCGAGCTTCGTTCGCTCGATCCGGCGAACGCGCCGCTCATCCGCCGCGGCGCGCTCACCGAGATGCTCACGAGCGGCTCGTGGCAGCTCCGGCTGCACGCACGCACGCCGATCCTCAAGACCGAGTTCGATCGCGATCTCTTCGTGTTCGGGCTCGACGACATCGAGATGCTCTCGCCGCTCAAGTGGCGCGGGCTCCTGCCGGGCGAGGATCTGATCATCGGCTACGACCAGGGCCGCGGGTTCGTCGAGTTCCGCGGCGAGCGCGCCGAGATCCCGAATCCGGCCGACGTCGCGCGCGCCTACCTCGAGTTCCATCTCCTCGGCGGCATCGTCGCGCGACAGATCGCGACGCTGCCGTTCCGCCTTCAGGCCTCGCCGGCACCCCCAGCAGAAGCGCGCTGAGCGACGCGCTCGATCGCGAAGAAGTAGGCGAGCAAGAGCGGATAGGAGACCGCGAGGAAGATCGCGTACGACGGGAACACGCCCTCCCAGCCGGTCCACACGCGAAACGCGACGTTCACGTTTTCCTCGGCCGGCGTGACCGCACGGCTAACCATTTGGAGCGCAGCAAAAAGCGCGGCGGCTTTCCACCAGACGCCCGCGGGCATGCCGAAGCGCCGGAGGCCGACGATCGCGAGGACGAGCCCGCCGACGTGAGTGAAGAGCGAGGTCGGGAGGAATTCGCCGCCGGCGGCGAGATCGAGGAGCCAGAGCGGATTCCCCATCGCCGACCAGCAGAGCCCGATCGCATTCCAGGTCGGCGAGGCGAGGAGGAAGCCGACCGCCACGAGCACGACCGCGAGGTGGCAGGTCCAGAGGAGATGCTCCGGGGCGCCGTTCGCGAGATGCCGTGCGGCGTGGATCGCGTAACAGGCGAGTGCGAGCGCGGCGAGGGGCCGGTCAGAACGCATGGCGCACCCCGATCGACCAGTTTCGCTGGAATCGCTCGATCACGTAGTACCCGGCGGGAAAGGTGACGCTGTTGCCCATGTACTCCGCGATCCGCGCGTCGGTGAGATTCGTCGCCGAGAGCGAGAGCGACCAGGCGCCGTCCGCGGTTGCCAGCGCGATCCGTCCGTCGAGCACCACGTGCGAGGGCTCCTGCACGATCGGATCGACCTCGGCGATCGGCGAGAGACCGCTTCGGTAGACGACGTCGAGGGCGGTCGTGACGGCGAGCTCGTGCGGAAGCCAGCGGCCAACGAGCGGTAGGTGGGCTGCCGCGAGCGGCACGCGCAGCGTCGGCGTCGCGTTCACCTGCCACTCGGGGACGAAGGGCAAGCGCTTGCCGGAGAGATCCCGCGTCCGCGCCGACGACGATTGCGGCGCGACGGCGTCCGGGAAGTCGACGAAGCGCGCGTCGGTGAACGCGGCCGCGGCATCGAGCATGAGCGGCTCCCACGGGGTCAGCCAGCGCGCGTCGAGCTCGAGCCCACGGCTTCGCGCGGACGCGGCGTTCCGCACCTGCACGAGCGGTCCGACGAGGTTCTGCACCTGGAGGTCGTCGACGTCCATGTGGAAGAGCGTTCCCGCGAGCGACAGCGTACCGTCGAAGACCGTGCCCTTCGCGCCGAGCTCCCAGCTGACCGCCTGCTCGGGCTCGACCACGATCTCGTCGCGTACCAGGCTCACGTTGTTGAAGCCGCCGCTCTTGAAGCCCGTCGCGCGCGTCACGAACAGGGCGCTCGTCGCCGAGGGGAAGAACTGCGCGGTGAAACGCGGCGAGACGTCGACGTCGCGCCGGCGCACGGGGAGGGTGTATTCCTCGCCGCCGACCGCGGCACAGGCGAGGCCGAGCCCGAAGCAGTCGCTCTTCGCGCGCCCTTTCTTCTCCTCGTCCGTGATCCGCGCGCCCGCGCTCACGCGCCAGCGCTCGCTCGGACGCCAGGCGGTCTCGCCGAAGAACGCCTTCGACGTCGTCTTCTGATCGAGCTCGAGGCGAAGGCCGTCGCCCGCGGCGACCGGCGGCAGGCCCAGGACCTCGAGGCCGAGCGCCGCGGCGACCGCGCTCAAGTTGCCGAAGCCGATGCCGCCCGGCGGCGGCTCGCCGGTGACGAGCTCGAATCCCGGCGCGGAGAGGAACCATTCCTCCGCGTCTTCGCCGAGGACCGTCGGAAACTCCGAGGCGAAGCTCGAGCGCAAGAGGAAGCCACCCGCGAGGAGCTCGAAGTCTCCCGGCAGGAAGGGGAGACCGAAGACGGTCGAGATCCTCAGCTCCGCCGAGCGCTGGTCGTACTCGGCGTCGGCGCTCGAGCGGAGGATGTCGGCGGGCGAGTAGTCGAAGTCGCTCGGCACCTCCGAGTCGAAGCGGGTCGCGCCGCCGACCGCGACGATCGTGATGTCTCGGAGCGGGCCGAGCTTACCCGCGTCGAAGCGGACGCTCCCCTGCAGGCGATCGGTCTCGCGCTTCATGTTCGACGGGTGGTCCGACGAGTGGCGATGGTCGAACCCGTCGTCCTCGAAGCGCGGATCGTAGCGGCGAAGGAGCTCGACGGAGGAATCGGACAGCATGTGGAGCTGATAGAGATCGACGTCGGCGTCGGTCTCGGCGTGCTCGGCGAGGAGCCGGACGTCGAGGTGGGGGAGGGGATGAAGGTCGAGCTTCAGTCGCGCGGCGCGCTGCCCGACCGCCGGCTCGGCGCCGCCGCGAAACGTGTTTTTGACGTCGGCCGCCTGGTCGGAAGCGAGGAGCGCGAGGCGGAACCGCGCGATGTCGCCGAGGCTGCCGACGGGGCCGCCGATCGCGCCCTCGAGCCCACGGGTTTCGAGACCGCCGACGTGACCGAAGAGGTAGCCGTCGAGCTCTTCCGTCGGCGAGGCGGTCGTCACGTTGAAGAGCCCCGCCGTCGCGTTCCGGCCGAAGAGCGTGCCTTGCGGGCCGCGCAGCACCTCGACGCGCTCGACGTCGTAGAGCGGCTCGGAGAAGTAGACGTTCTGGTTGATGGGCAGCTCGTCGAGCACGAGGCCGACCGTCGGGTCGAACGCGGTGAAGCCGAACGGCGTGCCGATGCCGCGAATGAACACGGGCCCGCAGCAGGTTCCGTTCGGCAGCGACACGTTCGGCGTGTATTTCGCGAGCTCGTGGAAGCGGACGATCTCGGCGTCGCGGAGCCGCTCGCCGTCGAGCACGGTGATCGAGATCGGCACGCGGACGACGTCCTCCTCGACCTTCTGCGCCGTGACGACGATCTCCTCGATCGTTCGCGTACGCTTGGGCTCGGCGTCTTGCGCCGCCGCCGCGCGCACGAGCACGCACGCGGCGAGCGCCGCCGCGCGAGCGATTCCCCCGGCTCCCACCATTCCCCCGGGGTGGATCTACGTCGTAGAAAGGACCCATGTCGAACGTTCTCTTGGTCGAGAAGAGCGAAGGAATCGCCACCCTCACCCTGAATCGTCCGGAGGCGATGAACGCGCTGTCTCGCGAGCTCCGGTGCGTGCTCGTGACCGCGTTTCGGGAGATCGCCGCTGACGGCGATGTCGGCGTCGTGATCCTGACCGGCGCCGGGCGCGCGTTCTCGGCCGGGGTCGATCTGAAGGAGCTCGGCGGCGAGCGGCCGACGGGGCTCATGGACGAGAAGAGCGACGACGACATCGTCGGCGCGATGGCGGCGACGCGTCAGCCCATCATCGGCGCCGTGAACGGGGTCGCCGTCACCGGCGGCTTCGAGATCTCGCTCGCGTGCGACCTCCTGATCGCCGCGCGCGGCGCGCGCTTCGCCGACACCCACGCGCGCGTCGGCATCCTCCCGGGCTGGGCGCTCAGCGCGAAGCTGCCGCGGCTGATCGGAATCTCGCGCGCGAAGGAGCTCTCGCTCACGGGAAACTTCCTGTCGGCGGAGCAGGCGGAGGAGTGGGGCCTCGTGAATCGCGTGGTCGAGCCCGCGGAGCTGATGCCCGCCTGCCGCGCGCTCGCGCAGGACATGCTCTCGTGCGACCCGCGACGATGCGCGGCTACAAGCGGCTCATCGATGAAGGCTTTGCGCTCCCGCTCGGCGACGCACTCGCGCACGAGCGCCGCGCGAGCCGCGAGCATCTCAAGAGCTTCGACCCCGCGGCGCTCGCCGCGCGCCGCCGCGCGATCCAGGATCGCGGGCGGCGCCAGCAATAGCGGGCTTTCTACTTCTTCTGAAAGCGCGGCAAGAGCTCGCGCGCGAACGTCTCCATCGAGCGCTGCGTGACCTTCGGATCGAGCCCCGGGATGTGCATGCCGAGCACGAGGTGGGTCGTCCGGTTCTTCGCGCAGAAGTCGTCGAGCGCCTGACCGACTTCCTCGGCCGTGCCGATGATCGGCGTGAAGAGCAGCGGCTCCTTCGTGTCGCGGAGCTCGTTCGCCGCCGGCGGCTTGAAGAGGGACGGCGGTCCCTGCATCTCACCGGCCTCCTCGAGCCACTTGCCGTACACGGTGAGCATCCAGTGGACGTGCTCCTGCGCCTCGTCCCAGCCCTGCTTCCGTGAGGGCGCGATGTGCACCCAGACGAGCTGCGCGACGTTGAAGTCCTCGGGCTTCCGGCCGTGCCGGCGAAGCGCGTCGTCGTAGACGGACGTGTCGCCGATGCCGAGGAAGTGGTGACCGAGCCGCGCGGCTCGATCGACCGCCTTGGGATTCAGCGCGCCGATCCAGAGCGGCGGATGCGGCTGCTGCACGGGCTTCGGTGTCAGGCGGATGTCCTGCAGCTGGTAGTACTTGCCCTGGTAGGAGAACGGATCCTCCATCCAGATGCCGCGGAGGACGTCGATCCCTTCCTCGAAGCGCGACGCGCGCTGCTTGCTCGGGATGCCGTAGCCGAGGAACTCGTGCTTCGCGTAGCCCTTGCCGATGCCGAGGTCGAAGCGGCCGCGCGAGATCACGTCGACGGTCGCCGCGTCCTCCGCGACGCGGACCGCGTTGTGCAGCGGCAACAGGAGGAGGAACGTGCCGATGCGCACCCGTTTCGTCGTCGCCGCGACCGCGCCCGCGATCGTCAGGAGCGATGGCGAGTAGCCGTCCTCGGCGAAGTGGTGCTCGGTCAGCCAGACCGTGTCGTAGCCGAGCTCTTCGGAAAGCCGCGCTTGCTCGAGCTGCGTGGCGTAGACGTCCGCCCAAGGCTTCTTCCACTTCGGCGGATTGCGGAACGAGAACATGAGACCGACGTTCATCCGTGCGTCCTCCTCGAAGAAACTCAGTGGGCGTCGAACACGACGAGCGTCCGCACCTCGATGCTCTCGCGTGGTACGGCATCGGGCGGCGCCTCGGGGTTCGCGAAGCCGGTGTGCGCCGTGTAGCGCGCGCGTCCGTCGCGCGCGGAGTCGAAGCATTTCAGGAACAGGACATCGTCGGGCTCCATGTCCGAGACGTAGAACCACCGGTGGTCCTGCCGGTATCGGAACGAATAGATCTCGCCGCGGTGGCGCGGGTTCACGAGGTCGCCCTCGCCGTAGTGCTCGATCGCGGTGTCGACGAAGTCGTCCGGCGAGACGCTGTCCGCGGAGCAGACCGCGAGCGGGACGTCCTTCACCGGCCCGCGGATCGGGCGCCACACGTTGACGAGCGCCGCGCGCCGGCCGGCGAGATCGGCGCGCCCCGCCTCCTCGAGGATCTCGCGCGTGCGCCGCGGCCCGGAATTCTCGGTGTAGTCGTTGTGCGCCATGTCGACCGGAGCGCGGATCCCGACGCGACCCTCCGCGGCGCCGACTTTGCTCCGCACGTTGTGGTCGAACGGCAGCACCGCGAGCGCGCCGGTCGCCTCTCGGAGCAGCTCCGCTGCTTCCGGGTAATAATCGCGGCGCACGAGCTCGTCGTCGTAGAAATCGCGGAAGCGCGAGGCATGATTCGCGTGCTCGAAGCCCTCGCGGTCGAGCGAGAGCTCGCGCGCGACGGGGCGGCAGTCGCGGATCCGCATTTCGTAGTGACGCTTCGCGGGACTTTCCGGCGCGCGACCCGTCGACGAGGGCCACACTCGGTAGCCGGCGCGGCCGTCGGGTGCGTCGAGGTAGGCGATCTTGGCGACGACGGAGGGGAGCGTGCGGTCGAGGCTCACGGTCCTTCGTTTCCGCTCGCGCCAGCAGAGTCAATCGTTCGATCGGCTTGACTCACCTCCCCCGCTGAACCACGCAAGCTCTATGGGGGTCGAGCTCAACGGGATCGCGCACATCCAGCTCACCGTGAACGACGCGGAGCGTTGCGTGCCGTTCTGGGAGCGGTTCTGTCACTTCCTCGAGATGCAGACGCTGATCCGTGGCGACGGCATCGTCTACTGCATCGGCAGCCGCACAGGCATCCTCGTCCGCGGCGCCGAAGGATCCCGCATCCGGCGGCCGCTTCGATCAGGAGCGCGCCGGGCTTCATCACTTCTGTCTTCGGGCGCGGAGTCGGCAAGACGTCGACGCGATCCACGAGTTCCTGCGCGGCGAGCCGCACGTGCGGATCGTGCATCCGCCCGAGGACGGCGGCTTCGCACCCGGTTACTACTCGATCCTGTTCGAAGATCCGGACGGGGTCCGCGTCGAGGTGAACCACGTGCCGGGCAAGGGCCATTTCGGCGCCGGCGGCCGGCTCGGCCCCGGCGGCGAGGGTCCGGCGGATCAGTACGGCGAGAACGGCCTCGAGGGCGGCAAGCCGAAGGAGTGAGCGATGGTCGAAGCGACGATCAACTACCTCCGCGACATGCCCGAGCGGCCGTACTACTACCTCTACGAGCCGCCCGCGGGTGAGGCGTGGCGGAACGTTCGCGCCGACGCTCGCAACGTCGCGATCCACGACGCGCGCGAGCTGCCGTCCGCGGGCAGGCTCGACGTCGAGGGTGTGACGCTCGTCGCGCACGAGACCTCGGTCGACGACCTCTTCGATCAGCGCGCGATCCGCGCGGTCTACTATCCGGAGATGGAGAAGCTCGTCGCCGACGTCACCGGAGCGCGGCGCGTGCTCGCGTTCGATCACAACCTCCGGAGCGGCCCGCGCGCCGAGCGCGCGCAGGACCTCTCCGAGAAGCCGGTGCGCTTCGCACACAACGACTACACCGAGAAGTCGGGCCCGCAGCGCGTTCGCGACCTCCTCCCCGCGGAGGCTGACGAGCTTCTCCGCCGCCGCTTCGCGGTGATCAACGTGTGGCGCCCGATTCAGCGTCCCGTCTTCGACACCCCGCTCGCGGTCTGCGACGCGCGGTCGATCGGTGACGGCGACCTCGTGCAGACGGACCTCCGTTATCGCGACCGGACGGGAGAGGTGTACTCGCTCCGCTACGGCGACGCGCATCGTTGGTTCTACTATTCGCGCATGCAGCCGAACGAGGCGATGCTGATCAAGTGCTACGACTCCGAGCGCGACCGCGCGCGCTTCACCGCGCACTCCGCGTTCGACGATCCGAACGCGCCGGCGGATGCGCCGCCGCGCGAGAGCATCGAGGTGCGAACGCTCGCCTTTTTCTGAGCTCGCTGCTCAGAAGGCGCCGACGCCGGTCAGCTCGGCGCTTCGCTCCCAAAGCCAGCGCGCATCCGCATCGCTCTGCGCGCGGCGCGACGGCTTGGCCGGGCCGGGGGGCCCTTTCAGCTCTGCCCATCTCGCCGGGCCCCAGTACGTGCCGCGCGGGACGTCCGCCGTGGCGGCGTGGATTTGCGGCAGCACGCCCATCTCCATCGGCTGTCCGACCACCGCCATCAGCGCACGGCCGAAAAACGTCGTCGCGTCCTTCGGCTTCGTCGGCGTTACTCCGGGATGCGCGCCGACGGCGATCGTGCCGGATGGCGAATGCGCCGCGAGTCGACGATCGAGCTCGCGGAGGAAGAGCAGGTTCGCGAGCTTCGAGCGCGCGTAAGCGCGCCACGGCTGATAGCGCGTCCGCTCCCACAGGAGATCGGCTCGATCGATGCGACCGAATTTGTGCATCGAGGAAGACACGACGACCACGCGCGATCCCGGGGTGCGGAGCAGCAACGGGAGCAAGAGGTTCGTCAGGGTGAAGTGGCCGAGATGATTGACGGCGAAATGTGATTCCCAGCCGTCGACCGTCCGCGCGAGAGGGACGCCGATCACGCCGGCGTTGTTCATCAACACGTCGAGACGGTCGTAGCGATCGAGGACCCGCTTCGCCGCGTCGCGCACCGAGGCCTGCGACGAGAGGTCGACAGGGACGTGAGAGACCGAAGCGCCGAGCTCGCGGACGACCGCCTCGGTCTTTTCGGGGCTCCGCGTCGCGAGGATCACGTGATCGCCACGACGACGGAAGATGCGCGCGCTCGCGAGGCCGAGGCCGCTCGTCGCGCCGGTGACGAGGACGTTCACTTGCTGACGTCGCGCAAGACCTGGTGACCGCAGTTGTAGCCGGGAATGAACGTGACGCCCGGGCCGCCGTGGCACGCCGCGCCGGCGAGATAGAGGCCCTCGATCGGCAACGGAAGATCGATCCAACCGCGCGGCCCCGGACGGTACGGCCCGAGATTCTCCGGATGGATCAGCCCCTGGCAGAAGTCGCCGCCGGTCGCACCGAACATGGTTTCGTAATGCAAAGACGCGAACGTCGTCTGATGGAGGATCAAGTCGGGAAAGTTCGGCGCGAGCCGGGCGAGCTTGTCGATGATGCGCTGGCCCATCTCGCGCTTCAGGCGCCCGTGCTCGGCCTCCGGCGCCTCGACGGGGAAGTACATGCCGTAAGCGGACGCGGCGTGATGCCCGGGCGGCGCGAGGTCGGGGTCGAACAAGCTCGGCATCTGGAAGCCGAGCGACGGCTCCTCGGGGACGAGGCCACGCATCGCGCCCTCGTAGTCGCGCTGCAGATCCTCTGGGCCGCCGAAGAGGCCGAGCGTGCCCATCGCCTCGCCCTCGTTCAGGAACTCGTAGTCGCCGACGAACTCGGGCTTGCCCGAGAGCGCGAAGTGCATCTGTACGTACGCGGCGCGGTGGTCGATGCGCTCGACGCGGCGTTGGAGGTCGGCGGGCAGATGATCGCGCCCGACGAGGTGGAGGAGCGTCTGGTCGAGATCGAGGTTCGAGATCACGATCGGCGCGGGGAGCATCTCCCCTCGGTCCGTCTCGACTCCCCAGACACGCCCGTTCTCGACGACGATGCGCGCGGCGCGCGTCTTCAATCGCACCTCACCGCCCGCGCCCTCGTAGAGCCGCTGCACCTGATCCGTGAGCGCGCCGATGCCGCCCTCGATCTTCCGCATGTAGCGAACCTCCGGCGGCGACGCGAAGCCGAAGGCGAGGCACGCGGCGGAGCCCGGCGTGTACGGTCCGCGATACGTCGATTGCACCGCGAGGAACGCGAGAAGCCCGCGCAACATGCGATGGCGCTCCTTGTCCGGCAGGAAGCGGTCGATCACGTCCATCGAGCTGCCGAAGAAGAACGTGCGGATCGCGTCGCGCTCCTCGTCGTTCGTCGCGCTCGCGATCATCTCGTCGAGCGTGGGCGGCTTCTTCAGGCACTCGAAACGATGGACCGCGCGCGCCGGCGCCCAACACCACTGCATGATCTGCGCCATGCCCATCACGGCGTCGTTCCCATGACGCTCGGCGATGTGCGCCATCAGCTTCTCGGGCTTCGAGTACATGATGATCGGCTCGTCGGAGGGCCGGCCGATGTTCACGGCCATGATCTCGGTGTCGACCGTCGGCACCGTGTCGAGGCCGAGGTCGGTCATGATCACGTCGGGGATCGGGAAGAGGACGGAGCCGGCGATCTCGAAACGGTAGCCGTCGAAGAGCTCGACGGTCGACGCCATGCCGCCGGTGTACTTGTTCTTCTCGAGGACGACGGTCTTCAGCCCCGCGCGCTGGAGGATCGCGGCGGCGGTGAGCCCGTTGTGCCCCGCGCCGATGATGATCGCATCGTGATCGGACATTCCTTCACTCCTTGATTGACGTTCAAAAGCTCCAGCGAGCACCGGCGAAGACGAGGCGCGGCGGCGCGTAGACCCGATTGAAGGCTCCGTTCATCCGCGGCACCTCGCCGGCGCCGACGGCGACGGTCTCGTCGGTCAGGTTCTCCACGGTCACGCCGAGCGACCAGCCCTGCGACTCGCTCGCGAGGCCGAGCGTGCCGTTCACGAGGAAGTGCGACTCCTCGCGCGTCCGCGGGTCGACGGTCACCCACAGGTAGTGCGTGTCCACGAACTGAGTCGTCACCGTGCCCGTGAGGTCGACTCCGTATGCGAGCGGAATCCGCACGCTCGGCGTCAGGCTGATCGTCCACTTCGGCGCGTTGTCGACGGATCGGCCCGTCAGATCGCAGCGCGCGTCGCCGTCCCCATCCGTGTCGGGCCGATCCTGCGAGCAGGTTCCGAAGCGGAAGTCGCGGTACTCGTTGTCGTTGAAGCCGAGCCCGCCGCGGAGCGTGAGCCAATCCGCGGGCAGCCACGAGAAATCCGCTTCGAATCCGCGAGCGCGCAGCAACCCGGCGTTGATGATCTCCGGCTCGGGAACGAAGCTCCCGGGCTGGATCGTCTGCAGCTGGAAATTCTCGAGCGTCATCCAGAACGCGGCGAAGCCGAGGTCCGCGGCACCGTCGAGAAGCCGCATCTTCGTGCCAATCTCCCACGACTCGACGGTCTCCGGCTCGAATCGCGCGACGGACAGATCCGCGATGACGGGCGCGCCCGAGAAGCCGCCCTCGCGGAAGCTCGTCGCCCAGGTCGCGTAGAGATTGAGGTCGTCGCTCCAGTCGTACTTCGCGCCGACTTTCGGGGTGAAATGGAATTCGCTGTGGCTGCCGCCGGCGGTGAACCGTTCCGCGGCGAGCGGGATGACGACCGCGCTCGCGGGGTCGATCGTGCTCTCGAAGTCGGCGCGCTTGTCGGAGTAGCTGAGGCGCATCCCGTAGAGCAGGTGCCAGCGCTCGGCGAAGCGCCAGTCCATCTGGCCGAAGCCCGCGTAGGAGCTCGCCGTCTGCGCGCCGGTGATCGTGAGGAGCTCGTCGAACGCGCTCACGTCCGGCGGCGTGCCGGCCGGAACGGGAAGATCACCGAGGAGGCTCCCGATGTCGCTGGGCACCCCGCTCAGCGCGAGGATCGTCCCGACGACCGCGCTGTTGATGTGGAGCCGATTCACCGCGGGATCTTGCACGCGGCGCTGGTAGAAGACGCCGGCCGTGAAGTCGCTCTCGCCGAGCGAGACGCCGAAGAGACCGGGGAGCCCGAGGAGCCCGGCGAGGATCGGCGACGTCACGCGGAGCTCGGCCGTCGTCTGCTCGCCGATCTCGTCGAGCCCGTAGTTCAGATCGAGAAACGGCGACCCGTCGGTATCGAGCTCGCTCTTCGTATCGAGCCGCGACCAACCGAACAGCGTATCGACCGCCCAGTCGCTGATCTCGCGACTGTCCTTGGCGACGACGCTGTCGACCTTCGAGATCCGGAAGGACGGCGCGTCGAGCGAGCTCACGTAGTTCTCGGGCTCGAAGTCCGTCTGCGGATCGAACAGGAGGTAGAGCGGACGATATTTCGCTGGCACGATCGTGAGCTCTCTCGCGAAGCCCTCGATCTCGGTCTCGTGCCGCTCGTAGCTGAGCGTCAGGTCGCCGCCGAGGAAGTCCGGAAAGGCGAGCTTGATCCGGCCACCCTTGCGGTCGCGCGACTGCAGCGGGTCGTCGGCGTCCGGGACGATCGCTCTCGTCGTGTTCTCCATGTACCCGTCGCGCCGATCGACGACTCCGGCGACGCGCACGTTCACGATCCCCGGGATCAGCGGTCCGCCGATCCCGATCTCCGCGTGCTGGCGGTCGAGCTCGCCGTACTCGACGCTGATCGTGCCGGTGAGCTCGTCGGTCGGCTGCGCGGTCGTCAGGTTGAAGAGGCCGACGGTCGTGTTCCTGCCGAAGAGCTGTCCCTGAGGACCGCGCAGCACCTCGACGCGATCGACGTCGAGAAAGCCGACCTGGAGATACTGCGAGCGGCCGTAGGGAACCTCGTCGACGACGATGCCGACGGCCTGATCGAAGCCGAGGTTGAACGCGTCCGTGCCGAAGCCGCGGATCCACGACTGGACGACGCTGCCTTGCTCGACGATGCGGAGGTTCGGCACGTAGCGAGTGACGTCCGCGAGGTCGGTGGCGCTCTGCTGTTTCAGGAACTCGCCGCTCAGAACCGACATCGAGATCGGGACTTCCTGCACGGCCTGTTCTCGGCGCTGAGCCGTGACGACGATCTCCTCGACCGTGCGTTCGTTCTGCGCAGCGACGTCGGACAGCCACGATGGGACCATGAAAAATGCGGCGGCGGCGATGACGATTCGCGTGACGCGGATGGTCTCAGCGTCGCGCATGCTTTTTCGGCTTCAGGAGCAGCCGTGCCGTCGTCGTGAGGTCGGCGAGCATTTCGTCGGTGCTGCCGCGTCCGGAGCTCAGCTGCATCAGCGAGGACAGCATGACGTGACCGATGACCATGCCGAACGCGGCGAGATCGATCTCGCGATCGGAGCCGAGAACGAGCTCGAGATAGCCGACCACGAGCGACGAGAGCTGCCGCTGTGTCTGGGTGACGCCGGGATCGGGAAAGACGAACGCGCGGGCGGTCGCGCGAAAGAGGTTCGGCTCTCGCTCGATCGCCTCGAGCACCCACCGGAACGTCGCCTGCAGTCGCTCGAGCGGGGTGCGGCCGGAAGGCGGATGCCGGCGCGCCTCGTCGAGCCGCTCCCGGATCCACTGGGCGATGACTTCGGCGAGGAGATGATCCTTGGAGCCGAAGTAGTGGTAGACGGTCGCGCGCGTCACGCCGGCGCGGATGCAGACGGTCGAGATGGTGACGGCTTCGTAGCCGCCGTCCGTCGCCAGCGCCCGGGCCGCCGCCAGCAAGCGCTCGCGTCGCTTCACCTGCGCGGCGCTCAGGCGGCGCCCGATCGTGATGGAATTCCGTTCCGCGCTCACGATGAAACCGTAGACTAGACTGCGGTATGGTTTGTGGGCAGGTGCGCCGTCAAGCCGAATCTTTTGATCGCCGGCGCTGGGCCGCCGCGTCGTTGCCCGCGCCGAACCCGTCGCCTATTTTGCGCGAGTGACGACACCCGTGATGGCTGGGGTCTTCTCGCTTCTTCTCGCCGCGACCGCGGTTGCATGGAATCCCGCGTCATTCGCGAACGACGGCACCGTCGAGTTCCTCACGGTCGCGCCCGACGAGGGCGAGCACTGGTCGACCGTCTGGTTCGTGGTGATCGACGACGCGGTCTACTTCCGCCTCGGGCCACGCGCCGCGACACGAGTCGACAAGCACACGAGCGCGCCCGCGATGAAGATGCGGGACGCGAGCGGCAACGTGCACGAGATGCGCTACGAGAAGGCGCCGGAAATGTTCGACAAGGTCGCGGACGCGATGGCGAACAAGTACTGGACCGACATCTTCGGTCAGCCTTTCCGGAAGCTCGGGCTCACGTCGCCCACCATGACTCTGCGGTTGGTGCCTGCCGCGGGAGAGGAGATCGCGAAATGAAGTTCATCTATTTCCCGCTCCCCGCGATTCCGGCGACGCTCGACGAGCGGCTGCGCGAGCGGCCGATCGCGCATCGCACCGAACGCTGGCAGAAGATGTTCGACGAGGTCGTCGAGCTCGCGAAGATGGCCGAGGACCTCGGCTTCGAGAGCGTGTGCTTTCCCGAGCACCACCTCGCGACGGAAGGGCTCGAGATCGGCTCGATGCCGCTCGTCTCGCTCTATGTGGCGATGCACACGAAGACGATCAAGGTCGGGCAGATCGGCTACGTGCTGCCGGGCTGGGATCCGCTCCGGCTCGCATTGGAGATTGCTTACCTCGATCAACTGACCAAGGGCCGCTCGTTCGTCGGCATGGCGCGCGGCTACCAGACGCGGTGGCTGAACCAGATGGGGCAGAAGCTCCACGTCGGCGCGACCGTCTCCGACCAGAGCGACGTCGACAACACGAACCGGCGCGCCTTCGAGGAGGTCTTCCAGATCCTGAAGCTCGCGTGGAAGGACGAGCCGTTCCGCTTCAAGGGCGAGTTCTACCAGTATCCCTATCCGTACGAAGAGGGCACGCCGTGGCCGCCGCAGAAGTGGACCGAGACGTACGGTGCGGTCGGAGAAATGAAGGACGGCCGGATCGACAAGATCTCCGTCGTGCCGAAGCCGTACCAGAAGCCGCATCCGCCGGTGTTCCAGGCGTTCTCGGTGAGCGAGGCGACGATTCGCTGGACGGCGAAGGAAGGCATCGTGCCGATGATCCTGATGTCCGATCCGCCGGTCTTCTCGAAGCTCTGCGACGCGTACGTCGAAACCGCTGCGAGCGTCGGGCGGAAGCTCGAGCGGGGCCAGAACGTCGGCGTGCTCCGGCAGTTCTACTTCGGCAGCGACCAGGAAGTGCGGCAGCTCGCCGAGCAGGGTCTCGTCGGGCTCCTCTGGAAGCAGTTCTGGGGCACGTTCGGGTTCTGGGAAGCGTTCCGCAAGGAAGGCGAGATGGGCAAGGAGCCGCCGCTGCCGGCGAGCGAATGGACGATCGATCGGATGAAGAAGTACGACTACGCGTACACGGGCTCGGTCTCCGAGGTCCGCAAGGGCATGGACCGACTCGTCGAGGCGGGCAATCCCGAATACTTCGCCTGGCTCTCTGACCAGGGAATGCTGCCGCTCGACGTCGTCAAGCAGCAGATGCGGATCTTCGGCGAGCAGGTGCTCCCGCACTATCGTTCGTGAACATCAGGGAAGGGCATTTCGATGAGTGAAGCGAACAAGAAGCTCGTGCTCGATTTCTTCGAGAAGTTCTCGAGCGGCGACATCGAGGCGACGCTCGCGCTGATGGCGGATTCAGGGACGTGGTGGGTGGCGGGCTCGTTCCCGCTCTCCGGCACGCGCGACAAGCAGCAGTTCCGCGAGCTTCTGAACGGCATCGCCGAGGCGTGCACCGGGCCGATCAAGATCACGCCGAAGGGCGTGACGGCGGAAGGCGATCGCGTGGCAGTCGAGGCGGAGTCCTACGTGAAGCTCAAGAACGGCCGCGTCTACAACAACCAGTACCACTTCCTGATCGAGGTGCGCGGCGGCAAGATCGCGAGCGTGCGCGAGTACCTCGACACGATGCACACGAACGCGATCTTCTGCACGCCGACGCCCTGAGTAGTCACCCCCCGGGCGTCGCCCGACCCCCTGAAGGGGGTGTTGCGGGCTCGGCCCCGTCCGCGACTCCCGACGTCGACTTCGCCCGGCTACGGGTTCCCGCCCGGGCCCTGGCCCTGCCGCAGCACGCTCGTCGCGAGGGCGATCATCGAGGTCACATCGGCCAGGTTCGCGGGCACGACGACGGTATTGCCGGTCTTGGCGATCTTGCCGAATTCCGTCACGTACTGCTCCGCGACGCGTAACTGAACTGCCTCGAAGCCGCCCGGCATCTTGATCGCCTCGGCGACCTTCCGAATGCCGTCGGCGGTCGCTTGCGCGACGGCGATGATCGCCTGCGCTTCGCCCTCCGCCTCGTTCATCTGCTGCTGGCGCGCCGCTTCCGAGTCCTTGATCGTCTCCTGCTTCTTGCCCTCGGCGCGGTTGATCGCCGAATCACGCTCGCCTTCCGACTGCAGGATGTTCGCCCGCTTCTCGCGCTCGGCGCGCATCTGCTTTTCCATCGCGTCGAGCACGCCTTGGGGTGGGCGGATGTTCTTGATCTCGTAGCGGAGCACCTTGACGCCCCAGGCGTCGGAGGCCTTGTCGATCTCACTCACCACGTGGTGGTTGATCTGCGTCCGCTCCTCGAAGGTGCGATCGAGGTCGATCTTGCCGATCTCGCTCCGCAGCGTCGTCTGGGCGAGCTGGCTGATCGCGAACTCGAGGTTCGAGATGCCGTACGAGGCGCGCTCGGGATCGACGATCTTGTAGTAGACGATGCCGTCGACGTGCACCTGCACGTTGTCTCGCGTGATACAGTCCTGCTCCGGAATGTCGAGCGGCTGCTCCTTCAGCGTGTGCGTGTAGCGGCGCACGTCGAGCATCGGCACGAGGATCCAGAAGCCGGCGCCGAGCGTCTTGCTGTACTTGCCGAGGCGCTCGACCACGACCGCCGTCTGTTGCGGGACGACGACCGCCGTCTGGCGGATCACCCAGATCACCAGCGCGACGAAGAGAATCGTAACGATCAGGCCACCGGTCATCGCTATTCTCCGTTTCCGCCCACGGGCTAGACCCTGCGAACGTTCAAGGTGACGCCTTCCACGCTCTCGATGCGGGCTTGAGCTCCCGGCGCGAGCGCTTCGGCGCCGAGGTTTCGCGCCCGCCACACCGTGCCGCGGAACTCGACCGGGCCGACCGTCGCCGGAGGAATGTCGGCGCGGACCGCGACGACCTCGCCGACCACGTCGGCGAGGTCACGGCGCGTCGACTCCGCCGACGCGAGCTGTCCGCCGAACGCGGCACGGAGACCGAACACCGCGGCCACCGAGGCGCCGGCGAAGATGAGCCACTCGACGATCGCCGAGGAGGTGAGACCGAGGGCGACGACGAGCGCGACCAGCGCAGCTCCGATGCCGACGCCGACGAGCCAGAATCCGGCGGGCGTTGCGAGCTCCGCCGCGGCGATGCAGATTCCGAGGATCGCCCACATCCACCAGCTCATCGGTTCCGCTCCGGGCTGGAGGCTCTACGCGACGCGCGGCGTCGTCGTCAAACGGCGGCCGTGTTTTTCACGGCGTCGCCGTCGTGAGCGTTCTGATCGAGGTGCGCGGCGCTCAGCGATCGATTTCGAACTCCGCCTCGCAGCCGTCGTCGACCCAGATCCCGCGGCGATCGGTGCCCCAGTTGCTGCCCTCGACGCAGCGCGTGTCGCTCACCTGGCGCACCATCCTCACGCGTCGCGGGTCACGGACGGCGCAGTGGTTGTATGCCCAGTCGTTCGACTTGCAGCGAACTCGGACGTCGCCATCACGATCCCGCCGGCGCCCCCGCCCACGACCGCGGTCGTCATCGTCGTCGCCACGGCCCCAGCGGTTCTCCGACACCGAGAACTCGGCCCGGCACCCGTTCCGTACCCAGATCCCGCCGCCATCGCGATCGGCTCCCCAGGTCTCGTATTCGATGCAGGGCGCTTTGCTCAGGCGCTTCCGCAGCTCGACGCGACCGTGGGTATTCGTGCGGCAGTAAGCATGGCGCTCCGCCTCGGACTCGCAACGGATGGTCCGGCGATCGCCATCGCGCGCGAACGAATCGGTTGCCGGGATCAGCAGTGCCGCGAGCAAAGCGGCCGAGACGACGAAGACGCGTCCTTTCATACGACCCTCCTCAGGGGTCGAAACCCCGAAAATCGCAAGGTGGTGCGGACGCGGCGTTCCCGTCAAGGCGGCGAGGTGCGCCGATTCCCATCCTTCGCGATTCCTTCGGGGAATCGCTTTGCCTCCTCGACGGGGCCAGGTAGGATCAGCGGGCAAGAATGTCCGGAGATCGCGTTTGCGGGCCAGCCGTCGCAGCCCTGGTGGCGTTCTGTGCCTTGCTTCCTTCCAGGGTGCTCGCGGCGGGCTTCGGCTTGATTCCGGAAGTCTCCGTCGTCGAGATCTACAACGATAACATCTTTCTCGCCCCCGAGGACGGTCCCGACCCGACGGTAGAGGACCCGCAAGACCCCGCCGTTCGAGAGGGCAAGGAGGAGGACTTCATCACCCGGATTCGGCCCGCCGTGTCCGTCGTCTACGAAGGCAAGCGCTTCTCGCTGTTCGCTGGTTACGGGATCGCTGCCGACATCTACGCCGAGCATTCCGACCTCAGCTCTGCCGGCGCGCAGCATAGCGCCTCGGCCGGCGGGACGGCCGCGATTTCGCAGCGGCTTTCGGGATCCATCGTTGCGGGCTACTCGGAATCGTCGACCGGCTCCAACTTGAATTCGCTCTCGGCGGGCGGTGACGTTCTCGCCAACGCCGGCATCGCTGCTCCCGCGGCTCTCGGTAGCCAGTCCGCGCAGGTGCCGACGGACAGCGGCCTGCTCGCGAGTCGGCGGCGGGCCACGAGAGTCTACGCGAGCCCTTCGCTGGCGTACCGATTGACCCGACGAACGAGCCTCACGGCGGGTTACCAATTCAACCGTACCGAGCAGCGCGGAGCCGCGACCAGCACCGCCAATTCGACCCGGTTTGGCGTCAATCATGCTCTGACGGAAGTGGACGTGGTCGGCCTGTCCTACGGCTTTCGAAATTACTCATTCGATGATGAGCCGGCCGATGACGTCGGCGCGACGCGAGAGAACGGAGAGGACCGTTCGAGCCACTCCGTGATGGCCCACTGGTCGCGCCAGCTGACGGAGTTTCTCCGCGCCGGGATCGAGGGCGGCGCGCGATTCTCGGATGGTGACGTCGCACCCGAAGCAGGCGCCGTTCTCGCGTACACGCTCCGTGACTGGGGGTTCGGCCTCTCCTATCGGCGAACACAGACCACGAGCGTAGGCGAGGGCGATGTCCTCGACAGCGATCTCGGCCACGTCGATGTCAGGTACCAGCCGACGCCGCAGTTCCTGACGAGCGTCGACGCCTCGTATACGCGTGCGGAGCGCTCAGGCGAAGAGTCGGACACCGAGGCGTTTCGCGCCGGCGTCCACGCGAGCTATGTGGCTCTCACCTGGCTCTCCTTCGGCGCCGGCTACAACTTTCTCCAACAGGACGGTGACATCGGCCTCGCAGGAGCATCGGTCGAGTCCGGAAGCTCCGAGATCGTTCGCCGGAACGTCGTTGCCGCGTTTCTACGCGTGGTCTTCCCGGTTGGTGATCCGCAGGTGCCAGGAGGTTCGATCCTTGGAGATATGCTTGCGCTCTAAATCGGCCTTTGCGGCCGTCGCGCTCGCGCTCGTCTGTTCCTGCGCGCCGTCGATGCCCAACGTGGAGCTCGAGAAGGCGAAAGCTGATCTTCGGGCCTCGCAAGCCGAGGTCGAGCGACTCCGCCGGGAGACCGAAGCGGCGGCCGCCGAACCGAAGACGGGTGGGACCGCCGCAACCGCCCCCCATTCCGAAGACGCGCCCGGGCTCTCCCACGTCATTCAGGTGGGGGACGTGCTCGAGGTCTTGGTCTGGAAGAACGAGGAGCTGAGCCGCGCCGTGAAGGTCCAGCCGGGCGGCCGGATCACCCTCCCGTTGTTGAACGAAGTCGACGTCGCCGGGCTGACGACCGCGCAGCTTCGCGCGCGATTGATCGAGCGGCTCGCGGAGTACATTCCCGCTGCCGAGGTCTCCGTGCTCGTGAAGGAAGCCCGTGGCTTCATGGTTTCGGTGATGGGCGAGGTCCGAAGCCCGGGGCAGTACGAGATCCAAGGGCTTCGCGCGACGGTGCTCGAGGCGCTCGCGCGAGCAGGTGGCCTTTCCGAGTTCGCTTCTCCTTCGGGGATCGTCGTTCTTCGTACCGACAAGGCAGGGAAGAGTCAGCGCATCGAATTCGACTACAAGGGTGCGCTGCGAGGCGAGGAGGGTACCAATCTCACGCTGGAGTCGGGTGATATCGTGAACGTACCGTGAGCACGCCTCGCCTTCCGGTCCTATCCGGTTCCGGGTCGCTCGGGCTCCAGAGCCTGCTCGCGCAGCTCTGGCGCCGGCGTTGGTTGGCGAGCGCTCTGTTTGCCACCGGGGTGGCGGTGACCGCGGCGCTCGCGGTGGCGCTCCCGGACACGTACGAGGCGTCCGCGCTTCTCCTCGTCGAACGGCAACAGGTTCCTACCGAGCTCGTTCGTTCTACGGTCGGCGGTGAGCTCGATCGTCGCCTCAACGTCATCAGCCAGACGATCATGGGGCGATCGAATCTCCTCGCTCTGGTCGAGAAGCACGGTCTCTACAAGAAGCTTCGACAACAGTTCCCGATGGAAGTCGTCGTTGCCTGGATGCGAAGCGACATCAAGGTCGAGCTTCGTGCGGGCTCGAGGAAGCGCTCGGAGACGACGACCTCGTTCGCCGTTTCGTACCGCGGACAAGACCCTCACGCGGTCGCCGCCGTCGCCAACGAGCTCGCCGGGATGTACATCACCGAGGACCTGAAGATACGCGAGCGGCAGGCGACGGGAACGACGAGCTTCCTCGAACGACAGCTCGAGCAGGAGCTCAAGCGACAGCTCGAAGAGCAAGAAAGGGCGCTTCGGGAGTTCAAAGAGAAGCACATCGGCCAACTACCCCAGCAGCAAGCTGCCAACCTCGCGGCGCTCGAGCGTCTGAACGGCCAGCTCCTGCAGAACAGCGAGCGCCAAGCCCAACTGCGGGAGTTGCGCGAGGCGCTCCGCCGGCAGCGAGCCACGGCGGGCGGTACCGCCTCGGGGGGCGCTGAATCGCTCGAGGCACATCTCTTCAAACGGAAGCTCGAGCTCGAGGAGCTTCGGAAGCGATTCACGGACAAGTATCCCGACGTCATTCAGCTAAAGGCCGAGATCGAGAACTTGGAGCGCCGGCTCGCGGAGCCGGCGGCGTCCGTGAGCGGTGACGCGCGTGCGGCCGTACCGCTCGTCGACCCCGAAGTGCGCAAAGCGGATGCCGAGCTCGCCGGGCTGCGTGCCGAGGAACAGGCGCTCAAGCGCGCGATGAAACAGTATCAGGGCAGAGTCGAGGATGCGCCAAAACGCGAGGAGGAATACCTCGCGCTCAACCGAGACTACGAGACCACGTCAGAGGTCTATCAGTCTCTGCTGAAGCGCTACGAGGAGGCCCGGCTCGCGGAGCGAATGGAGCAGTCCCAAAAGGGCGAGCAATTCCGAGTGCTCGATCCCGCCATCGTACCGGAGCGGCCTTCCGCTCCGAACCGGCTCGCACTCGCCGTCGTCGGTGTGCTCGTTGCCCTCGCCGCAGCGGGGGCGTCGGTTCTCATCAGCGAGGCATTCGACAGCTCGTTCCATTCGATCGACGATTTTCGCGAAGCGATGCGGGTCCCCGTCGTGATGACGCTCTGCCAGGTCGTGACTCCGGAGGACCGCCGGCGCTCGTTCGTGAAGTCGGTCGCGTTGGCAACCTCGACCGCGGCGATCGTTTTGGTCGTCTCGGTAGGCTGCTACTTCCTCGCAAAGGACAACACTTGGCTCGTCGGCCTGCTCTTTTGAAGGTCGGGTGATCCGAGATGTACCTCGACTTCTACGGGCTACGGGAGGGTCCGTTCCGGCAGACGCCGAATCCACGGTTTCTCTACCTCGGCGCGGGCCATCGCGAGGCGCTCGCCCAGCTCGAGTACGGATTGCGCGAACGATGCGGGTTCTTGATGCTGATCGGGGAGGTCGGCAGCGGGAAGACGACTCTGTTGCGAACGCTCCTCGAGCGCCTCGAGCCCACGTTCGAAACCGCCCTCGTCTTTCACACCCTGATGGAGTTCGACGACATCCTCCGTTACGTCCTGGAGGATTTCGGCGTGAAGGACGTGGGACCGAGCCGTGCCGAGCGGATGATGGCGCTCAATCGTTTTCTGATCGAACAGCGAGGGCGGAACCGCGACACCGTCCTCATCCTCGACGAGGCGCAGAATCTTTCCCCGCAGACGCTCGAGGAAGTGCGTCTGCTCTCGAACTTCGAGACTTCTTCGCAGAAACTGCTGCAGATCGTGCTCGTCGGCCAACCGGAGCTCGCGGCGAAGTTGCAGACGGACGAGCTTCGTCAGGTCCGGCAGCGAATCTCGATTCGGGCGATGATTCCACCGCTCACACGGGAGGAGTCGATCGAGTACATCGCCCATCGGATCTCGGTGGCTCGCGCCGTGATTGCGGGGCCGCGACGCGTATCCGGTCCTCGGGTGTTCACTCCCTTCACGCCGAGGGCGGTGCGGCGCATATGTCGCTATGCCAAAGGAATACCGCGAGTTCTGAACCGAGTGTGCGATCACAGCTTGGTGCTCGGCTACGGGGATCAACTGACCGAAATCGACACCGCCACGGTCAATCTCGCGATCGCATACAACGAGCGTGTAGAATCGGGAGACGGGTCCGGCATGTTCGCCGCGAACGGGAGTAGGCGTTCGGGCAGCTGGCTGGAACGGTGGTTTTCTTGAGCAACTTTTTCAAGGCGTTAGACCAGGCAGAGCGCGACGGCCAGCGCGCGAGAGGCGAAGCGGAGCCCGCCGTCGAAGGGCACCCCGCTGCCGCCCCCGGCTCGGCGGAGCCTGCGCCGGTCGACTTTCCGCCTCCCACCGGAGACCGCGCCGCGAGTGCCTCGCTTCGGGTCGATGAGCACCTCGTGATGTTGACCGAACCCGAGTCTCCCGAGGCCGAGCAGTTCCGTGGCTTACGAAACTACGTGGAACGAATGGTCCCGGAGGCGGGTGCGTTGGTCCTCGCGGTCTCGAGTCCCCTGGCCGGCGACGGCAAAACCCTGATCGCGATCAATCTGGCGGTCGCCCTTTCCGAGGGGGGACGCAACCCGGTGCTGCTCATCGACGCAGACCTGCGCAAATCCGCGATCTCCGAACGCCTCGGATTGACGGGCAGAGAACCGGGGATCCGCGAAGCGGTTGCGGCCTCGCGGACCGCGCTCGAAGAACTCGCATGGCGGACGCCCTGGGGACACCTCGAGGTGCTCTTCGCGGGGAGGGCTGCGGGCCAGCCGTACGAGATTCTGCAGTCGCCGACGATGGCGGAGCTCGTCGACCAAGCGCGCCGCCGCTATACCTTCGTGATCGTCGATACCCCGCCCGTCCTTCCTCTGGCGGATTGCCGCGTCATCGACACCTGGGTCGACGGTTTCCTGCTCGTGGCTTCCGCACATCAGACTCCACGAGAAGCGATCGATGACACGCTCCGCATCCTCGACCCGAAGAAGGTGCCCGGAGTCATCTTCAACGGGGCGGACGGCTTCGCCCGCGGTCGGGCGTACCGCTACTACTACAGCCACCATGGCTCGGAAGAGTCGCGAACGAGCCGAATGAGACGGCTCCTGGGTTGGCTTCGCTGAGCGGGGTTGTAGGGGCCTAGCCGCGTCTCTCGCGGGCGCCGCTGCGTTTTATTGAGCGCAGCCGATGGGCGCGCTCGGTGACGAGGGATGTCACTCCAGCCGCCGTCCTGTTCCGTGCTGCCAAAAATCGGCACCGTCCCGAAAGGCGCGTCTCCCAATTTCGCAACGAAGACCGCCTACGGACTCTCGCGTCCACGGGCATGCAATTTGCTCCCTGGGCACCCGCCCCCAACTCGACGTGGAGATGAGCGTGTACAGAGAGCGACGTTCGACTTGTTCGATCTTTGTCTAATTGACTGGCGAAGTGTTTCCCGCGGTAAGGTGATCGCTCACCCGAGGGAAAAATATACGTTGTCACACGAAGGCAGGTGCACGCCGTGATCCAAGGAGTGGGCGCCGGCTCGGTCGCGCTTCTGATTGTGCTGGCGATCAGCACGATCGGTTCGTTGCTTGCCCTGATGGCCGGCAACCCGCCAGCGCTGAGCTTCGAGCATGTGGCGTTCCCGTTCGCAGCCTATGCGATCGCGTATTACTACGGTGAGCTCTACGATTTTCGCCGGAAGGCCGACTTCGATGCCGTGGCGCTCAAGTTTTGTCGAGCCCTTTGCTTCGCGGCCGTCCTGATCGGACTCGGTTACCTCGCGATCGCATCGCTTCGTCCGACCGACGAGCTCGTCTCCTCGATCGCTCTCGTCGCCCCGCTGATCGCTCTCCCTGCCGCCTTCGTTCAGCTCGCGACGTGGATGCTCGTCCACAGCCGCATGATGGAGGAGCGAATTCTGATTCTCGGGTCGAGCCCGATCGCGCGTCGCATCGCGGCCGAGCTTCGCTCGCGCGCCGATGGGCCCTCCAGCGTCGTCGGCTTCGTCACCGAAAACAGTGCTCGCGCAGACGATGGGACACCGCTCGCGTCCCCCGTGGTCGGAGGGATGGAGAACCTGCGTGAGACCGTCACGCGCTTTCGGCCGCATCGAATCGTCGTCGCTCTCGCCGAACGGCGCAACCGCCTGCCTGTCACCGAGCTCCTCGATTGGCGGTCCCGCGGCGTTCGCGTCGAGAACGGCATTCGCTTCTACGAGGAGCTGTCGAGAAAGCTCGCGATCGAGAGCCTCACGCCGAGCGATCTGCTCTTCGCGGGACGGCTCGCGGTGCCCGCTTGGAAGCACACGATCGCTCGCGTGGCGAGCTTCTGCTTCGCGGTGCTGGCGTTCGTCTTGTGCGCGCCGATTCTCCCGCTCCTCGCGCTCGCGGTGCGACTCTCCTCGGAGGGCCCCATCCTCTTCGTCCAGGAGCGAATCGGTCTTCAGGGAAAGCCGTTCCGCCTGCTCAAGTTCCGCACGATGCGAGAGACCGCGAAACGGGCTTCGGAGTGGGAGCAGGACAACATCGACCGCGTGACCGCGGTCGGGTACTGGTTGCGCAAGTTCCGTCTCGATGAGCTGCCGCAGTTCTGGAACATCTTCCGCGGCGACATGAACCTGATTGGGCCCCGGCCGCACCCGGTCACCAACTCCGACCTCTTCACTCGCGAGATCCCGTACTACTCACTGCGTTCGATGGTACGCCCCGGGCTCACGGGCTGGGCGCAGGTGCAAAGCGGATACGCTCAGGATCTTGCGGGTGAGACGGAGAAGATGCGGTACGATCTCTACTACATCGCGAACCAGTCGCTTCTGATGGACTTGCACATCGTCCTGAAGACCGCGAAGGTCGTCTTCTTCGCGCCTCGCACCGAGCCCTTCGACGAGCCCGAACCCGTCGAGGTGGTCGCCCCCCGCGCCGAGCGCCCCGCCGCCTAATTCGGCGACCTCGTGCGCGCGCCATCAGTGGAACCAACGGCCGCTCGCCGAACGCCGCATTGTTTCAGCGTCGACGTCGAGGAGTACTTCCAGGTCGCCAACTTCGACTCGCCCGCGCGACGTGAACGCTGGTCGAGCCACGAGGCCCGCGTCGACTTCGCGACCCGACGCCTACTCGACACTCTCGCCGCCAAGGACGCACGAGCGACCTTCTTCGTGCTCGGCTGGATTGCGGAGCGACACCCGGGGCTCGTGCGAGCGATCGCCGCCGCCGGGCACGAGGTCGCTTCTCATGGCTATGCGCACGAGCTTCTGACGGAGATGACTCCCGACCGCTTTCGGGCGGATGTGCGAAGCGCCAAGCACGTCCTCGAGGATCTGATCGGCGCTCCGGTCCATGGGTATCGCGCACCGAGTCTGACGATCACCAAGTCGACGCAGTGGGCCCTGCCGATCCTCGTCGAAGAGGGCTACGCCTACGACTCCAGCATCATCCCGGTGCTCCACGATCGCTATGGGATGCCCGGGTCCTGTCCGTGGCCTCACGAACGGGAGACGGTCGCCGGCAAGATCTGGGAAATCCCCCCCTCGACCGCCCTGCTCGGCGGGGTGCGGATCCCGGTGTGCGGCGGCGGGTATCTCCGTCAGTACCCTTTCCCGTTCTTCCGCTGGTTGCTACGCCGCATCGCGTCCGCCGGCCGACCGATCGTTCTCTTCGTGCATCCATGGGAGGTCGATCCCGAGCAACCGCGGCTCGACGGCTCGCTCGCCAACCGGATTCGCCACTATCGGAATCTCGGGCGGACCGCGGATCGGGTCGAACGCCTCCTCGGGGAGTTCGATTTTGGCCCGATACGGGATACGCTGCCTCTCCCGAGGTGAGCTTCGCCCGTGGTCAAGAAGTCCGGGTCTGCTGCCCCAATCCCCCGATGAGCTTTCGACTCGTCGTTCTCGTCGCCTCTGTGCTGCTCGCGGCGCCGCTGCAAGCAGCGAGAATTCAACCCGAGGTCGATCTCGAGTATCTCGGGGCGTTTCGTGTCCCCGCGGAGCCCGCGAATGGCACTTGGTCTTACGGTGGCAGTGGCCTCACGTATGACCCTGAAGGCGATCCGAACGGTCCGAAAGACGGCTTTCCAGGCTCTTTGTTCGGGATCGGCGATCTCCGTCGGGGGCAGGTCTCCGAAATCGACATCCCGATTCCACGACGGTCTCCGACCGGGACTCTTGGCGAGCTACCCGAGGCGCGGACGTTGCAGCCTTTCGCACAGGTAACCCACGGCCTACAGACCAATACTCTCACGGGTACCTCGCTCGGTGACGTCGAGGTGGTCCGCCGCCCCGGACAAGAGCCGCTCCTTTTCTGGCTCCTCTATACCTACTACATGCCGGTCCCGGAGAAGCCCACGCTCGGTTGGAAGAGTGTAGAACTGACGGCATCGAGCTCCGCCGGGCCGTGGCGGATCGGCTCGTTTCCTTCGGCCGCGACCAGCCGTTACCTTTTTCAGATCTCGCCCACCTGGGCATCTACATACACGCCAGGACGCCTGCTGGCGGCTGGCCGCTCGCGAGTCGTTCTCGGCGGGAGCTGGGGTCCGGCACTCTACGCGGTCCGAAGCGAAATCCCTAGCGGCCTCGCGGCTGGTGGGACGGTCGATGCGATCGAGCTCCTCAAGTACGACCAAGCTCACCCCATTCAGAGCTACAGCAACGCCGACAACTGGGCGGACGGCGCTTGGCTCGAGGTCGGCAACAAGTCGGCGGTGGTGTTCGCCGGCACCAAGGCTGAGCGAGTCTTCGTGCGCGGCGGCCCCAAGCCGGCCCTGCAGCGCCCCGAATCGGGGCTGCTCTACTACGGGCCACCGGGGCCCCACGGTTGCGGCAACAAGGGCTATCACGGGGAGCCGTACTGGGGCGCGATGCTCTTCTACGACACGGCAGAGTTAGCCGAGGTGGCCGAGGGGAAGCTCGACGCGGGAGAGCCACAGCCCTACGCGATGCTTCAGGTCGAGAACGTGCTTCTCCGCAGGGGTTGCCGGAAGTCCATTCTCGAAGGCACGGCATTCGACCGGCAGCGTCGCTTGCTCTATGTCGTCGAGGGCCGCGCGGATGGAGAGGTCGAGCGCAGGCCGATCGTCCACGTGTGGCGACTCGAAGATCGAGGTGGGCTTCCGGACCGCGAGCCACCCACTCCTCCGTCGGAGGTTCGCGTCCGGGCGGCGGCGGGAGGTGCCGAGGTTTCGTGGGCCGCTTCGCAAGACGCGGGTGGCACCGTCGCGTACGTCGTCTACCGGGGCGACGAGCCGATCGCGATCACCACCGAGCCGCGCTACTCCGATCCCGAGTCGGGCCCGCTCGCGACCTACGCCGTGGAGGCGCGCGACGCTCTCAACAATCGGAGCAAGCGCAGCGCAGCGGCCTCCCTGAGCGAGGATAGGTAGCATGCTTCGGTTCATCCTCGTCTCGGTCCTGATCGTGATTGGAGCGTATGCATCGCTTCAAGGGCCGTTCTTCGCGCTGCTCTTCTACCTCTGGAACGCCTACTTTCGACCCGAGAGTTGGGAGTGGACACATACCATCGTGCGACTGAATCTCTCCTTCTTGATCGCCGCGTATCTCGTGGTCGCGGTCATCGTGTGGCGAATTCGTCCGCGAATGAATGGGAAGATTCTCACCCTTCTGGGCTTTCTCACGTTCTCTGGGGTTTCGATGGTGTGGTCTCAGGATGTCGCCGTGAGTTGGACTGCCTGGCGGGATTTCGCCCAGTGCCTCGTCATCACCTACGTCCTCATCATGCTCGTCGACGACGTACCGAAGCTTCGCCTGGTGATGCTCGTCATCGCGCTTTCGCTCGGCTTCGAAGGGGCGAAGCAGGGCTGGGCCCAGATGGTGCTCAATCCCGGCGGGCAGAACCCGAACCGGATCGTCTTTCTCGGCGACAACAACGGCGCCGGCCTCGGCATGATGATGCTCGCGCCCTTTCTCATCGCGCTCGCGGGCACGGCCCGATGGCGGTCGGAGCGCTTTCTGCACTTCTTCCTCTTGGTGGGCGTCCTTTACCGAGGTCTCTCTACATACTCGCGCGGGGCATTGATCGCCGCCGTCACGCTCGCAGCCATCAGCTGGCTGCGGGCGTCACGAAAGCTCGCCGCCCTGTTGATCGGAGCCGTCCTGATCGTGCCGGTCTCGGTGCTGGGCGACGCTTATTGGCAGCGAATGAACACGATCGCCGAGGGAGAGGAATCGGACGATGATTCGATCCAAGCTAGGCTCCATCTGTGGAAGGTCGGCTGGGAAATGGCCCGTGACAACCCGCTCGTCGGCTGCGGGTTCGCCGCGTTCGAGAGCTGCTATGATCGCTACGACTTCTCGCAGGGGGAGTACAGCAGCCGGCGGGCCGCCCACAGCTCGTGGTTCGGCATTCTGGGTGATCTCGGGTTCGTCGGATTTGCTTTTTACTGCGCTGTGCTGGCCGCCGCGCTGCGCGCGTGTTCGCTGGCTCGGCGTGTCGGACGGACGGCCGGGACCGCTCCTGAGCTCAAGCCGTTCGCCGACGCGATCGAGTCGAGCCTGATCGTTTTTCTCGTCGGCGGCAGCTTCCTTTCGTTTCAGTACAACGAGATGGTTTGGCATCTGGTCGGAATCTCTTTCGCGATGGAGCTCGTCGCGAAGGCGTATCCCCGCGTCGCGGTCGCGGACCCGATCGAGGCGTCGCTCGAGCGTCCGGCCGCGCCCCCAATGTGGCGCCCTGCTGCCGCGAGGGCACTCCGTTGAAGCCGATGTGCCCTCGTCTTGCGGTGGTCGTCGATACCGAAGAGGAATTCGACTGGTGTAAGCCCTTCGCGCGTGGCGCGACGTCGGTCAGCGCGATGCACGAGCTCGGTCGGTTCCAAACCGTCTGCGATGCGGTCGGCGCTCGGCCTGCGTACGTCGTCGACTATCCGGTGGCGAGCCAAGCCGCCGGCTACGAGTTTTTGAAAGAGGTCGCGCACACGGGTCGGGCGGAGGTCGGCGCGCATCTCCATCCATGGGTCACTCCGCCATTCGACGAGTCGCTTACAGTCCGGAATTCCTTTCCTGGGAATCTCCCGGCGGCGCTCGAGCGAGCCAAGCTCGTCGCCACGGTCACCGCGATCGAGGCGAACGTCGGCGTTCGGCCGCGGATCTACAAGGCGGGGCGATACGGCTTCGGACCCAACACAGCCGCAATTCTCACGGAATTGGGCTTCGCCATCGACACGAGCTTCTCGCCGCCGTTCGATTGGAGCGACGAGGGCGGGCCGGACTATTCCGCTCGAACCGCTGAGCCCTTCTGGTTCGGCGCACCGGGGGAGTCGCTCCTCGAGCTTCCCGCAACGGGAGCTTTCGTCGGCTTTCTCGGGGGTTGGTCTGCGCCGATCCATCGCCTCGCGAATCGACGCGCCTTCCGCGGGTTTCGCGCCGCGGCCGTCCTCTCGCGCATTCGCGCCGTCGATCGACTCTTCTTGTCCCCGGAGGGATTCTCCTTGGAAGAGCTCCAACGTCTCACGCGTTCTCTGCTCCAGTCCGGGACTCGCGTCTTCACCTTCAGCCTGCACAGCCCGTCGCTGAAGCCGGGGTGCACGCCCTACGTGGATACGGAGCGTGAACTAGACCGGTTTCTGGACCGTTGCCGGCGATACTTCGAGTTCTTCGTCGAGGAAATTCGAGGAGCGTTCTGCACGCCGGGCGAAGCTTTGGAGGAGCTGCGCTCGAATCTCGCGGGGGCCTGATGAGAATCTTGGGAGTTTCGCCGCTCGACAAAGACGCCACCGCTTCCTTCGTGGAGGATGGGCGCATCCTTTATGCCGCAGCCGAAGAGCGCTTCAGCCGCGTGAAGCAGCATGCGGGCTTTCCTGCTCGTGCGATCCACGATGGGTTCGCGCGCACCGGATGGCGAACTGAGGATGTCGATGTCGTCGCCTACCCGTTTCTCACCTGGGAGATGGAGGCGCGTCACATCGAACGGGGCATGTCCGAGGAACGGGAGTTCATCCGCGGCTTTGATTCCGAGCAGTGGCGGCGGCGTATCTCCGACGCTGCGAAGAGAATTCCGGAGCGGAAGCACCCGATTCACGGTCTTCGTCATCCGAACGAGCGCATGACGAAGAACCTCGGCCGGCGACTCTTCTATGCACTCGCCGGAGGCACGCCGTGGATCTCGCGGCACGTGGCGCTGCGTTGCTCGCAACGGTGGGCGCGACAAGCGATCGCCGATCACCGGCAGTTTCAGGCGGAGCTCGAACAGGGTCTTGCGGAGTTCGGCCTGCCCGGGAAGCTTCGTCGCTTCGAGCACCATCTCTCTCACGCCGCGAACGCCTATCTGGCGAGCGGATTCGATCGCGCCTTGGTGGTGACGTTGGACGGTTATGGGACCGGCCTCGCCGGTTCCGTGAGCGTTGGCGAGGGAGGGGAGCTCCGTCGCGTCGCTTCGATGCGCTTTCCTCACTCGCTCGGCGCATTCTACGAGGCGGTGACGTCGGCGCTCGGCTTCAAGCCCGATCGGCATGCCGGAAAGATTGTGGGCCTTGCCGCGTACGGAGATCCCGACGTTCTCGGTGATGTCGTTCTCTCCCTCTTCGATCGCCGCGATGGTGAATATCGAATCTTCGAGAACCTGAACGTGTACCTCTCCCGCGACCTCGCCGTACGTTTTCCCAAGGTGGATGTGGCGGCAGCCTATCAGCGCGTTCTCGAGATCGTCGCTTGCGATCTCGTCGAGTACTGGCTTCGCGAGACCGGATGCACCGACGTGGTTCTTTCCGGCGGCGTCGCCGCCAACGTCAAGATGAATCAACGGATCCATGAGCTCGAAGGCGTGCGCGGGACCTTCGTCTATCCCAACATGGGAGACGGCGGCTGTGGCACCGGTCTCGCCCTCCATTTGACGAAGGATGCCGGCGTTCGTGCTCCACTAGAGAACGTGTACTTCGGTCCCGGCTTCAGTGACCGCGAGATTCGCGACGAGCTCGAAAATGCTGGCTTGCCGTTCGGCGCGCCACGCGACTTGCCGGGCGAAATCGCGCGGCGTATCCACCAGGGCCAAGTGATCGGCCGCTTTGCGGGGCGTATGGAGTATGGCCCGCGGGCGCTCGGAAATCGGTCGATCCTGTATCACGCACGCGAGCCCGAAGTGAATCAGTGGCTGAACAAGCGTCTCGGCCGCACCGAGTTCATGCCGTTCGCGCCGGTCACTCTGTGGGAGTCACGCGAACGTTGCTACGAGGGGCTCGCCGGTGCCGAGCACTCGGCCGAGTTCATGACGATCACGTTCGACTGCACGGCATGGATGAAAGCGACGTGCCCTGCCGCGGTTCACGTGGATGGAACCGCTCGTCCTCAGTTGATTCGACGCGAGGTCAATCCCGAATACTACCGGATCGTCGAGGAATACCAACGACTGTCGGGCATCCCTTCGTTGATCAATACGAGCTTCAACATGCACGAAGAACCGATCGTTTGTACCCCTCGCGACGCGATCCGCGCCTTCCTCCAGGGTGGACTGGACGGCCTCGCGATCGGACCCTACTTCGTGCTTTCGGAGGCAGCGCGCAAGGCCGAAACCAAGAACGGCGGAGCGACCGCGGAGCGCGAAGCTTCGAGAGTAGCGGTTCGTTGAGCCGGCAATGATCGGAAACGAGCTTTTTCCCGGCCCGGGTGAGCTCCGCGAGCTCTTTCGGTTGAAGTACGGCAGTCCCGACTCGACCGGGTGGTCGCCGCGCCGGCGTCTGCCTCGCGGCTATTGTCTTCCCGCAGAGGTCTACGGGGCGCTCGTGGCGAAGGCCGTGCGCCCAGGAATTTCCTGGATCGACGTCGGCGCGGGCAGCTTGCCCTTCCCGACGAATCCCGCATTCGCGCGAACGCTCGCGGATCGTGCGGGATTGTTCTTCGGCGTCGATCCTAGCGAGAACATCGCCGAGAATCCGTTCGTCCACCGCTACATGCGCGCCGCGCTCCAGGATCGTTCCTGTGGTTTACGACATGAACACGAGAACCCGACCCCGACACTTGCCTACTCGGGGTGTACGAGAAGCGCTGAGTGAATGAATCAATTCGTAGCCGAGACGACCAGCGCAGTGCTTCGGGCGCTCTTGTTGTTGACCGCGTCTCTGGCCTGCACCGTGTAGGCGTAAGACGTGGCCGAATCGATCGTCGCGTCAGTGAACGACGGATCGACGACGAGCGCGATCGGCTCGTCGTTGCGCATGACGAGATAGATGACGCCGCCGAAGTCGTCGCTCGAGGGGTCCCAGGACATCGACACGGTCGTGTCGGTCTTCGCGTTCAGGCGCAACCTCGTCGGATTCGTCGGCGGTCGAACGTCGGCGGCACTGCCTTGGTCCGTCACTCGCCATACATGAACGATCGGCTTCTTCTGGTAGATGCCCTCGACGGCGAGCTCGATGACGTAGAGCAGACCGCGCTCGCGATCGAAACCAATCCCCCCCAAGATGTCTTTCCGGCAACCGTCTCTGAAGAGGTAGTTCTCCATCTGAAAGACGGCGTAGGGCTGTGGGTCGTGCGGCAGGAGCGAACCTCCTACGACCGCCCCGAGATCGGATGGATCGTAGAAGAGCAGCGCCCCGTAGTACGGCTCTCCGTGATAACCCTTTGCGCCGCACCCGTGCGATCCAGCCGGGCCGTAGTAGAGCTGCCCGGACTCGGGCTTTTGTTCGGCGGGTTTCACCCCGGGAACGTATGGCCGTTCGGCCTTCGTGCCTGCGATCACGACGGCCGCCTTGTCTCCAACGGTCAGCCAAGCTCCATCCTGAAGCTGATCGGCGTTGCTGTAGTCGCGCATCCGATTCCGCGAGTCGTATTTGAGCATTTCGACGGCGGTCAGCGATGTCTGGTCTGCCGGCGGGTTCCCATCCATCCACGGAGCGAGCGCGTAGAGGGCCGGCCCCCAGCTTCCTCCGTTGACCACCCGCGATCGCCCAGCCGCGAGACTCAACCCCCCGACGTTGGTGTCGGCCCAGGGCCGCGGTATTTCGAACAAGTACCGACTGGTCGCGGAGGAAGGGAATGGACCGATATGCCAGACTCCCCGGGAATTGGGCTCGGCGAGGTTCGCGCCAGCCCATCCGAGCGTGGAGAGCTCAGGCTCCGGGTAGTAATACTCATACATCACCCAGGCGAGCTTTTCGGGATCGCCGGCGCCGTCCGCAGCGATGTGCTGCACGTCCTTCAACGTCGTGCCAGTCAAACCGTAGGTCTGCCGCCCGGCGGTGACGTCGCCGAAGGATTGCAGCGTCCGGGCGATCGGCAGATCCTCGACCCGCCGAAGCGACGACACGACTGGCCGTGGGATGTCGAATTCGGAAACGAAATTCTGGGCGTGGTGTCCGATGCTGAAAAGCGATCCAGGAAACCCGTCGCCCGGACCCGTACGGTCACCGTTCGGGGAGTAGCTCATCCCGCCGCCGCCATACGACCACGAGGTTCCACCGGACTGCTCGTTCGGCAGACGAAAAGCACCGAGGTATTCGAGGTCACTCTCGGGTCGGATCAATCGGGACGACGTCGTCTGGCGTGGAGTCGGCGTGGAGGTGGGCCGCGGAATCGGCGTCGAGGTGCGTCGCACAGTCGGCGTCGAGGTGGGCCGCGGCGTGGGCGTCCGGGTCGCTCCCCGCGTCGGGGTGATCGTGGGCGTTGGCGTGGCCGCCGCACGCGTGGGTGTGGGCTTTGGTGGATTGGAGGGTCCCCAGTTGATCGTCAGCAGACCCGCTCCGGCGGGAACGACTAGCAACAAGCAGGTGAGAGCAGCGCCCAGTGCTGCGAGGCGTCGGTTACGATATGACATCGAGCATTCGTCCTCTTGCGATCCCGTTTCGATCGGGAACGATGATGAAGCAGGACGAGTGCCAACTTGTGCGGAGCAACGGCTGGCGGAGCCCACCTCCAGCACCCGCAATACGAGGAGGATGGTTGGCTGAGGAGATCTAGCTAGTTAGAGCGAGAGGTTCGCCGCTTCGGCAGGCACATCTTCGAGCAAGTCACGTCGGCGGAGGGCGGCCGTAAAGGGCCCCGTCGTACGGAATTGAACGATGGACCACTGGAAGTTTTGCATAGCTGGCCAATTGTTGCAGGCAAATCCGTGACACATGGATGCTGACGGCGCACCTCACTTCCTCGGCATCGGCGCCCAGCGTGCGGGGACGACCTGGGTCCATCAGTGCCTCGCCGAGCATCCCGAGGTGTACGTTCCCACCGAGAAGGAGCTCCATTTTTTCGACTCCAACTTCGAGAACGGCGTCGATTGGTATCGCGCGCACTTCCCCCCGCAGTTCGTTGACGCCGTTCGGATCGCTGGCGAGATCACGCCAACCTATTTGGGATCGTCGATAGCGGCGCAACGCATTGCGGAGCTCCGCCCGAACGCCAAGCTCTTTGTGATTCTGAGGGATCCGCTCGATCGTGCGTATTCCGCGTATCAACTCTTCAAGGAAACGAGGTTCGCCACGCGGTCCTTCGAGGTTGCTTGCAGGCCCGGCAGCGACCTCGTGCGTCAGGGACTCTACGCGCAGCACCTTGCTCGCTTCCTGGCGCTCTTCCCGCGGGAGCGGCTTCGCGTCTGGCTTTACGACGACGTCTTGAAGCAACCGGCCAACGTGCTCCGGGAGCTGTTCGAGTACCTCGGTGTTCAGCCGACCTTTTTACCGCCGTCGGTGATGGTCCGTTACAATCGAGTGGTCTTTCCCAAGGCGCAACGTATGTTCGAACGTCTTGGTTTCGGCCCCATCGTCGACCGGCTCAAGCGAACTAAGTTCGGCGCACAGCTGAAGCGCCGCCACGCCGAGCGAGCGACGCCGGTTCGGCGCGACCCCGAGCTCATCGCCTACTTTCGTGAGGACATCCAGCAGTTGCAGTCGATGATTGGTCGCGACCTTTCGCATTGGCTATCATGATCGCGGCGACGCGAACTGCAACACCTCAGCGGGCACGCGCGAAAGTATATCCATGCATGGCAATTTCGTCGCTGAACACCCGTTCGACCTCCCGCGCCTGGGCTTTTGTCAAGACTTGTTGATACGCAGTTCGGTCGGCCCGGTATTCGCCCTTTGCATTGACACGAAGAGTTCCGTTGAACGGAACGCCCAACTGCTGGAATACCTCCTTCAACTCGGAATCCAGAGCTTCATACTTGAGGACTCTGTCGACCAGAAGTCGTCCTCGCCGATCGGTATACAAAGGCGAATTCCTGCAAAATAGCCCTCGGCGAAAATACTCGTCGAGCGTCAACTCGACTCCCTCCTGATGACGCATCATGCTGTAGTGCGATAACGTCTTGTCCCATGGATTCCTCTCGACGCAGAACTTGAAGTACTCGTCCCAAATTCTGGGCGATGTGCGCGCCTGCGCGTCGACTGCAGAGATATGGTTGTAGTACATCTGACGCGACAGCAGTTGTTGGCAGGTGCGAAGAAGGTCGCGCCCACGATGTGCCCGAAGCTCCGGCAAGGGATTCCAGATTCCGGAATAGTTGCGCGGCCGATGAGGTTCTACTTGTGGCGAAATCGGCGTGAGGACGTCTCCTTCGCTGCAATGCTGGGAGAGATACACCTCGATGCTGGTGCCAGCGGTTTTCATCGTCTTGATGAAGATGAACTTGAATTTGTGAGATAGGATCAAGAGACCGACTCGTTTCGTCGTTGGTTTAGAAACTGTTCCGCTGCCGCGACGACCTCTTGCAGGGAAATGTTGTTCAGGCACTCCAAATGAACCGGATTGATACACCTCGATTCAGGACATCGCTCGCGGCACGCGAGATTCCGAAAGAGGATCGCGCCCTGACCAGGCTGCGTCGCAGGCCGTGCCATCTCGAGATTCACCGATCCCCACACGAGGACGAGTGGGGTACCGACCGCCGCGGCGATATGGGCAAGCCCCGAGTCGTTGCCGATGAACAAGTCACTCGCGGCAATCGACGCCGCCACATCGAGAAGCGGGAGCGAGCAATGATAGTGGTGGGTGAATCGAGAGAGGGCGATGAGTCGGTCGATTTTATCCCGATCCGCAGGGCCGCCGAAGAAATGAACACGCGCATGGAATCGATCGCTCAGTTCATCCGCGAGTTGAGCATAGCGATCGAGGGGCCAGTCTTTTGTGACCGTTTGGGAAGTTGGATGGATTGCAATCACCGGGCAATCCGTATCATCTCGGGCCACGAGAGATCGCGCGCGGAGTGCTGCCTGTTCTGGGATCGTGAGTCGGGGAGCGGTTGCAGCCCTCGGCGCCGTCAGGCCGTCGATCGCTTTCAGGTATCGGCGGATGACTGGTTCGCCGGCGACGAACTTGGCGGCTGCGAAACGTGACGTCAAAGCAAGCAAAAGAAACGGAAGGGAGCCACGCAGGTACACGACGAGCGGATAAGAGGTGCGGGTGAGGCGTCCGACGAGAGCGAGCGTCGGAATCCCCGGAGGCAGCATCGGGAGGTCATGGTACAGCCACGATCGATGCGGAAAACGGTTCGTGATCCGGTCGTCCGCCTCGAGTAGCGCCAAAGGGCCGGGATGCGCGACGATGTCCAGCCGTGCGGCGGGAAAGGCCGTGCGTAAGGCATCAAACACCGGCGTCGTATTGACCATGTCCCCGATCCGATCGAGCTTGACGATCAGGATTCGATCAATCGTTGAATCCGGAACCGGCCACAGCCGCAGTACTTGTTGCAACCGCACGAGCACCGTTACGAAGTCGTCATGCAGAAATTGCGCTGCCGCGCGGAGCGCGTCCAAGGCTCCGCGGGGGTTGCCTTGGAATAGCGACCGGACCGCATTCGCCACCTGTGATGCGACGAGCCTGAGTAACTGAACGATGGAACTCGCGACAGTCATGCCAGACCCCGGGCCACGTTCACGAAGCTCGGGTAGCCCTACGACCCGCTGATGTCGAGCACATGGGGGGAGCATCCAACTCCGTGAACCAGATCACAGCCGCTAGAGCGGCGGGCCATCGCTTCCTTCGGCGGAAGCTCTTCGAGTGGCTGGAACGAGCACTTTGCTCTGACGATGGTCGCGTCATTGCTGCTCGCGCGTTGGCTGGCCACTTGCATCGCCCCGACGTTCCACTGGAGGCACCGGATGCGCTTGCGAACGTATATCCCGAGTTGCCCGTCGCTGCCAATCCGGCCGTCGATGCTTTGTCTCCGATCTTCATTACCGGTCGATTCCGATCCGGCTCTACGCTCCTGTGGAACCTCTTTCGCAACTTACCAAACATGACGGCCTACTACGAGCCACTAAACGAGAGGCGTTGGTGGGACGCTCACAACCGGGGGTCGCAGATCGATCGAAGCCACAAGGGCGTCGAGGAGTATTGGACCGAGTATGAGGGTCTCGACCAGCTCGATGACTACTATGACGAGAGCTGGATTGATACCGAACTCTACATGAACGAGCACGCCTACAACCCTGCCATGGAGCGGTTCATTCAGTTGCTGATCGATCGGGCCAAGGGTCGCCCCGTTCTCCAGTTCAATAGAGTAGATTTGCGGATCCCATGGCTACGCCGCACGTTTCCGACAGCCCGTGTGTTGCACGTCTATCGACACCCTCGGGACCAATGGTGCTCGACGCTCGGGCGAAGCTCCTTCCCTCCTGACGGAACCGTCAAGGAATTTGCAGCGCATGATGGTTACTATCTCCTTCGCTGGTGCCGTGATCTTCGGCGTCACTTCCCTTTTCTCGATGAGTCCTTTGCGCGGCATCCGTACGAGCTCTTCTATTACCTGTGGAAGCTTTCATATCTCTTTGGACGACGGTACGCCGACCACTCGGTGGCCTTCGAGCGACTGCTGGCGAATCCCACGCTGGAGCTCTCGACGGCGTTTCGATCGCTCGGACTGATTCCGCGCGAAATCGATCGTATCCTGCCGCTGATTCAAGCTCCCGAGCTAGGGCGTTGGCAGCGCTACGCCGACGGTGCTTGGTTCCGGGAGATCGAGGAACGTTGCGAGAGTGTGCTGGCACGATTCAAAAGTCGCGCCGCGATTGGGATCTGAGGCGCTAGGACGAGTCCGTGGAGGTGAGCCCATGAACGGCGACCCGCACGTCGTCGGAATACGTGAAGAAGTCGATCAAACGAGACTGACGCCAGTCGATTTCCAAGATTGCCGCCGGAGAGATACCCACCAGCAAGTTGCCGTCTGCAGTGTGCGCGCAACCGCGAACAAAGACAGGGCGGGCCGAGCCGCTATTGCGAAATAAGCGAGCGAAGAGAGGTCTGGGGCGACCATGCGCACTCAGCCAATCGCGAATTCGTTGCGTTCGCGACCGCCGGAGAACCGCTTTCACGGGAGCGAACTGCGTGAGATCGATTCGGCGAAACGAGCGGCCCGCGCCATCGAAGAGGTCGATGCTTTGCTGGAGTGTATTGTTCACGGCCAGAAGATCGTCGCCGAGCGGCAAGAGATTGTGGCTTCCTCGCAGCTGCTGATCGACGACGAGAATCTCGGTGGGGCACGTGGCGACGATCGCGCCGTAGCTGTTGAGCAGCGCCGTCGGCCGTCCGCGGAACATCGCGATCGCGTTGAGATGGACATGCCCCGGCCCTGCATCTGTCGCTTCGGGGGTTCTCTGGCGTTGATCTCGATCCTTGTCGATATCAGCGGGAAGAAGGTCGAATCTCGAGGTGGTCACCGGATCGTCTCGTGGCCACCACGTCGCCAGCGTCGCTCCGCCGGCGGATACTTTCACTGCGGCGTCGATCGACGTGGAGGTCGCCCAAATCCCATCACCGTCCCATGCCAATTCGTGCAGGCCGGCGAACAACGGATGCGAGATTCTTGCGAGCTCGCGCGTGAGCGATAGGTCAAAGGCGTGGATCGTGTGATAGGAAGCGACGTAGACTCGCCCATCGCGCAGCAAGATTCCGCGCCCGCCGCGAGCGCCGCCCCTGGGATTCGGATCGACGACCGGCGGATCGGTAGGAGCAATCGCCCGCCGTGCGAGAATTCGCTTCGTCGACCAGTCGACGGCGACGACCTCGCCGCCTTTGTCAATCGGAGCTCCACGAACCACCGTTGTGAAGTAGACCTTCATCGGACCATTCGACTACTTCTGCCGAAGAGACGTGGAGCGAGTCAAATGATCGAGGCCGCCTCGCGGTGAGGGTGTTCGTAATGATCCACGCGCTTCCGGTCGGGGGCGCGGAGGTCTGTGTCGCTCAGCTCGCGCGCCATCTCGCGCACCGAGGGGAGGATGTCGAAGTAGGATGTCTCGATTCCGTCGGGATACTCGGCGAACGGCTCCGCGCGCAGGGCATTCCCGTCGTGAGCTTCGCTCGACGGCCCGGAAAGGACCTTTCCGTCGCATGGCGAATCGCCGCACATCTCCGTCGCACGAAGGTGGATGTGGTGCATGCGCATCAGATCCCGGCCTATGTGTATGGTTCGCTAGCTCGGGTTCTCTACCCCGTGCCCTTGATCTTCACCGAGCACGGGCGTCATCTTCCGGATGTTGCGAGTCGAGCGCGACGGCTGTTCAATGCATGGTTCGAGCCGCGCATCGCGCGTTCGTTCGCGGTCTCGGAAACCGTGAAGGAAGCGTTGGTTCGGGTCGAGGGTTTTCCGCCGGCGCGCATCGAGGTGCTTCGCAATGGCGTGGATCTCGATCGATTCCACGTCGAGCCCGACTCTCTGGAGCTTCGCCGATGCTTCGGGATACCCGCCAACGTACGTGTGGTGGGCTCTGTCGGGCGCCTCGATGCAGCGAAGAACCACCGGGTTCTCTTGCGAGCTCTGCACAGGCTACGTGTCGACATGCCGGACGTTCATCTCGCGATCGTCGGCGATGGGCCGGAGCGCCGAAATCTCGAGATGCTGGCGCAAAACCTCGAACTCACTACCCGAGTTCACTTTCTCGGCGAGCGTCATGACGTCGAACGCCTCCTACCGATGTTCGGCGTTTTCGCACTTGGATCACTGAACGAGGGCACCCCACTGACCGTGCTCGAAGCGATGGCCGCCGGGAAAGCGATCGTCGCAACCGCCGTCGGGGGCGTTCCCGAGATCCTCACCCATGAAGAGGACGCGCTTCTGGTCGACTTGTCGTGCACATCCTCGGAGCCGAGCCTCGAGGAGAGATTTGCGTCGGCAATCCAGCGGGTCCTGCGGCACGAGGAGCTTCGCGACCGACTGGGACGCTCCGCTCGCAGCCGAGCTGTGCGAGAGCATTCGGAGGCGGCAGTCTGCGAACGCTATCGGAAAACATATAAGCAATTGCTCGAGAGATCGACGTGACTGCTGGCAAAACAGGGACCGAGCTCTTACGCCACTCGGCCGTCTACGCGTTCGCTCAAATCGTCTCGCGACTGGCTTCGATCGTCCTCTTGCCGGTGTACACGCGCTACTTGACGCCCGGCGACTATGCCGCGATCGCGCTTCTCGACGTGACGACGGGGATTCTCGGCACGTTGATCGGAGCGGGCATCGGCGCAGCCCTCACGCGATATCATTTCGATGACTCCGACGGAGGCCGCCGGCGGCGCCTTTGGTGGACCGGTCTTGCGTTCGTCTCGACGAGGGGCGCTGCGGTCGTCGTCGTCGCACTTCTCGGCCGAGGAGTTCTGGCCGCAGTGGTACTGGGTCCGGATGTCGAGAACGGCAGCCTGCTCTTCGCCCTCGCGCTGCCAAATCTTTGGCTAGTGACGACGGGCATGGTTCCCCAGTACTACCTTCGGACTGAGAAGCGCTCGACGGTGGTCGTTCAGTTGGCGCTCGCCAGGTTGGCGCTGAACGTTACACTGAATCTCGTCTTTCTCGCGCATTTCGAGCTCGGCCCGAGTGGGATTTTGCTTGGAAACCTGCTCGCCTCGGGTCTCTTCACCGCCATCCAGGTCGCTCTACTCGCGCGCAGCCTCGGGTTCGAAGGCATCGATCGTACGTTGATCCCTCCGCTGTGGCGCTTCGGCCGTCCGCTCGTCGCGACGGCGTTGCTCTCGATGTTGCTTCAAACGAGCGATCGCTATCTGCTGCGATTTCTCGTCGACATCGAAACGCTCGGAATCTATTCATTCGCCGCCGTGATCGGGCGCAGCGTCAACACCATGGTCCTCGTCCCGTTCACGGCGATCTGGAGCGTCTCGATCTACGACATCGCGGAGGGGCCCGAACCGGAGAGCACCTTCGCAGCGGTATTCCGCGCCTATTTCGATTCGATCGTCCTGCTCATGTTCGGTGTGGCAGTTGCAGCTCGCCCGTTTTTCGAGCTCTTCACCGATGCGCGTTACCATCCGGCCGCCGATCTCGTGCCGATCGTCTGTCTCGCCTATACGATGTTCGACCTGCATGATCAGTTCCGCGTACCGGTCTTGATCGCGAAACGCACCTCGATGCTCCTTCCCGTTTTCCTCTTCGCGGTGGCCGTCAACCTCATCGCGATGTTGGTTCTCGTACCGCCGCTCGGCGCCGCTGGAGCGGCGTGGGCCAGCGTGCTCGGCTTCGTGGCATTCTCGTTCGGCGGACTCATGCGATACAGATCGATTGCGTGTTATCCGTATCCCCTCGGGCGCTGTGGGCTGGTTCTTCTGGGGGTCAGCGCCACCTTCGCGGCGTACACGGCCTGGCGTGTGTCAACCGATCAGAGTCCGATCGTCCAACTCGTGGTCGGGGGCGCGCTTTGCCTCGTCGTGGGGGGGATTCTGTTTCGCCGCGAAGTCATGCAGGCGATCCACGACCTCCAGGGCAAGAAGCTCGCTGAACGGTATGGTCCCTTCCCGAGATGAGCCGTCGCGACAACACCGCATCTGCTCTAGAGCACGACGTGTCCGTCGTGGTCCTCTCGTTCAATTCTCTCCGCCATCTGGAGAGGGGTATACCCGCACTCATCCGCGACCTCGCTGTGACGAGCGGCACCCACGAGCTCTGGATCGTGGACAACGGTTCAACGGATGGAAGCCGCTCGTTCATCGACCGCGTCGCAGGAGATCATCCAGAGCTGGTGCGTCCGATCTATCTCGACCGTAACCGCGGCACTACCGTCTCGAGAAACCTGGCGCTACGCGAACTGACAGGCCGATACATAGCGATCCTCGACTCGGACGTCGAAGTGCAGCCGGGCACGCTTGGGCGAATGATCGCTGCGCTGGAGGCAAACTCCGACTGCGGCATTCTCGCGCCGCGGCTCGTCTTTCCCGATGGCCGGCCACAGCTGTCCTGCGACGTGTTTCCCACGCTGCCGCGCAAGCTGTTTCGGTTCGTGGCACTTCGCGCGATCGAGGGGCGTGTAAAAGAGGGCGGAAATGCCGCGGAGTCTTTTCCGGTCGACTATGCGATTTCCGCGTTCTGGCTCTTTCGCGCAGAGCTTCTTCATCAAGTGGGTTTCCTGGACGAGCGCATCTATTACTCCCCGGAAGACGTCGATTTCTGCATCCGGGTCTGGGCGGCGGGGAAGCGCGTGATGCTGGATCCGAGATTCACGGCTGTCCACGATGCTCAAGAACGCTCGCGGGGATTCTTGCCGTCGAGGTTCTCGTGGAGCCATCTCTGGGGGCTCTTCTACCTCTTTGGCAAGCATCGGTATGCTTTCGGCCGGCGACGTCTTTACCGCCGCATTGGCCGCTTTGGCCGCCCCCAGTCGGCGAAGCGCTTCCGTGTCGACGCGCTCGAGACCTGACTCGCTGCGGAGGGATTCCGTTGGAGTTCTGCTTCCGCCGCGTCGATTCTCTGCCTCAGCTCGCTTGGTGTGCTCGCGTCGAACGTGCCTCCCCGACGGTGATCGTGGCCCACGGGAGCAGCGTGGAGACGATCGCCGATGGCTTCGTCGAGGGCGCCTGGCCGGCATCGTTTCTCCGCGGCGGCTTCGTCGATTCGCCTGCCTTGATGGGGTCCGGCGCCAAGATCGTCTCCGGGGCTATCGTTCTCGCCACCCCCTGCCACACCCTTGAGCGCCTGCATCTCGTTCGCCGGGGCGAGCGACTTCTCGCCTCGAACTCGTTGCCGTTCCTCGTTGCAGCGGCGGGGCTCGAGTTGGACCCAGGTTATCGATCCTACAAGAACGACCTCTGGTCGATTAACCACGGCCTGCGGAGATGCGTTCGTGCTTTGCCCACGCTCGGTGGGCCGCGCGTCGTGCTCTCCTGTTTTGCGAACGTCGAGATCACCTCGAACCTCGACATCCGCGAGATTCCGAAGCCGGCCCCGACGCCGTGGGCCGATTTCTCCGAGTATCGTCGCTTCCTCGCCGACACGTTGGCGGGGCTCGCGGAGAACGCCGCCGCGCCAGAGCGACAGGTGCGCTACGAACTGCTCGCGAGCATCTCGTCGGGCTACGATTCGGCGGCCGCGGCGGCGCTGGCGGCGGACGCGGGTTGCCATCGTGCGGTCACGTTTCGAATTGGCATCGACATGACGACGCGCGCTCCGACCGAGGATAGCGGCGCGCCGATCGCTCGTCTCCTCGGCATGGAGGTTCGTGAATTTGATCGTGATGAAGGGCTTGCGAGTAGTGACGTGATCGCCGCGGAGTTCGCCGCCGGGGGAGATACGTTCGATCGGCAACTTTCGGCTTTTGAGCCGTCGTTGGGAAGGGCGCTCCTCATCACTGGTTTCAACGGCGACAGCATCTGGGATCGTACAAACCCCGACGTGTCTCCCCATTTCGTTCGGCAAGGCGTGCTCAGTGGGGCGAGCCTCGGCGAGTTCCGCTTGCGGGTCGGTTTCCTCCACTGTCCCGTGCCGAACATCGGCGCCGTCCATCATCCCGCCATCCACGCGATCACCGTCTCGCCGGAAATGGCGCCTTGGACGCTCGGCACCGACTACGATCGACCGATCGCGCGTCGGATTCTCGAAGAACGAGGTGTTCCTCGCGGATTCTTCGGCACGCGAAAGAGCGGCTCCTTCCGCGCCGTGCAAAATCTACGCATCGCGCAATCTCGCTCGGCCGCGTTCGAAGCGTACTTCGCGCGACACCAGTCCACTCGCGGAAAGATCCCCCGCGTGCGCGACGAGGTGAGCTACCTCGTCGCCGGAGCCCGCTCGCGCGTAACGGCCTGGTTCGAGCGGCACCGTTTGCCGCATCTCCTGGCGCCCGTTCGCTACGTCGACATTCCCGTCCCCGGTCGCCCTTCTCTCGTCGTGCCTTGGGGGGTGGCCGCCCTTGCCGACCGCTACTTGCCCGGAGCTCGAGCCCTCGGATCCGCACCTTGACGGCGAAGACGCGAATCTGCGATTCACACAGGTCGCATGTCGCGGACCGTTCTCTTTTTCGGGGACAGTAATACCCGGGGCGCGGGTGTAGGCCGAGAAACCCGGTTCGCTGCGCTCGTCGAAGCAGAGCTCGGCGGCGCGGATGGGTCTTGGCGTTTCGCCGTCGGTCACTCGGAAAGCGACTTTCACTTGTTTCCACCGCGGCTCGATGCCGCATTGGCCAAGCATTCGCCCGACATCGTCGTGCTCCAATGTCCGACCGGCCCCGCGACTTATTGGATCAACTATCCGCCTTGGATTCGCTGGTTCACGTCGTTGTCGGGCACGAGCTTCAAATGGCTCATGGAGCGATACGTCCGTGCGTATACGCAAGGCAACGCAAACGACGGACAGGCGCGTCGGAATGCGCTCTATGAGGCGAAATTCCTGGATCCGCTTTTTCGGTGGAACGCGGCGCAATGGGCCGGCGCTCGGCACCTCCGTAGGTGGTTCGGCAAGCGATACGGCACCATCGTGAAAGCGACCGGGCCGCGTTACGTTCAGCTCATGTGTCGTCTACGGGATCGTGTTCAAAGTCAGAGCTCCGCGCAGCTCCTCGTCCTCGGCCTCATCCCGCACAGCGAGAATTATTATCACGGTTACGGGAAACGGGCTCGCGAGTTCGGCGAGCTGTTGGCCGCGGTGCTCCATCGTCCAGACGAACGGGTCGTGTATCTCGACATGCTCGAAGGCATGTCCAAGGAAGATACGAGCCGACTCCTCATTAGCGACGGGCGGCACTTGTCACCGCTGGGGCATCGGCGCGCCGCCGAGATCGTCGCCCCCGCGTTGAAGCGACTCATGAGCGAGCACGACGTCCGTACCGGCGCCTGATCGAAACTTCAGCTCCCTCGCCTGATCGCGTCAGCTCGACGATGCGGAACGCGGACGACCAAGGCGAGAGCTCGCGCGGTCTCGTACGTGGCCGCGACGGCGACCGCGTGCGAGACGGGCAGGGCGCTGCCGGTCGAGAGCAATCGGCCAACCCGTAGGGCGGTCGACGACAGGAACACGGCGATCCCACCGCCGATGATGGACGGCGAGGACAAGACGAGCCCGCCGATCACGGACACGAGAGAAACGAGGACCGCCATCGGCAGAAAGATCCCGGGAAGGTCGGCGAGCGAGAGCCGTTGCCTCATGCTGACGCGAAGGTTGTCCTGCCCCCTCCAGAGCTCGCCGATGAAAAGCTGTCGCAGCGTGCACGGATCGCCGTGATGAACGCTCGCCGCCCGGCGATCGCTCACGATCTTGCAGCCGGATGCGCGCACGCGAGCGCACAGATCGACGTCTTCACATGTGACCAGGCGCTCGTCGAAGCCACAGACTTTCTCGAACGCGGCTCTTCGAATCGCCAAGTTGCCGCTTCCGAGCCAGCGAACCTCGCTGCGCCCCTCTCGGTGGTCGCGAAGATGATCGTTCGCTCGCTGTACCCAGGTCGCGCCGGGGGGGGGGTCGTAGGGCGCGCCGATCGCGCCGATCTCGGGATCCGTCATGGCCTCGAGGACGACCTCGCACCAATCTTCTCCGATCTCGTGGTCGGCGTCGACGAACGCCAGAATCGCGCCCCGGGCGGCGGCGGCCGCACGGTTACGCAGCTCGGCCACCGAAACGTCAGGAACGCACAGCACGATCGCGCCGTGGCGCGAGGCGACCGCGACCGAATCGTCGGCGGAACCGTTGTCGGCGACGACGACCTCCACTTCGACGTTCGCGGGGACGCTCTTCTCGATGGACTCCAGACAGCGCTCGAGGCCCTTCGCATCGTTCAGAACGGGGATCACGAACGAGATCGAAGGCGTCGACGATTTCACGGTGAGACTCATCCGGAAACCGCCCTCGACGGGCCGGTGCTCGGTCTCGCGAGAGAAGACCCGAGCTGTTGCCGCCACGCCGCGAGCACGGCAATGGTCCAAAGAGTGTGCCCATGATTCCGCGTGCCGTCGCGGTGCTCCCGCCAGATCTTCCGGAGGTGGGTCGGGTCGAGGCCGATTCCTTCGACGGTCTTCGAATCGAGCACGAGCTCGTCGAAGCGCTCCCGCAATCCGCTGCGAAACCAAGCGTCGAGTGGAACGTGGAAGCCGCGCTTCGGGAGATCGACGACGGAATGGGGCAGCAGTCGACGCGCCAATCGCCGCACGACTGCCTTCGAGATCCGCCCATCGACCTTCATTCGAGACGGGAGCGAGAATGCGAAGTCGATGACACGTTTCGAGAGGAATGGGCAGCGCACTTCGAGGCCGTGCGCCATGCTCATGCGGTCGACCTTCACGAGGACGTCTTCTGTCATGTAGAGACGAACGTCGGCCAGCATGATCGACGTCAGCGGATCAGACACGGCGCTCGATCGGTAGATGCTGCGAACGTGCTCTGCGACCGTGGCCTCATGCACGGCGAGCTCCGGGGCGATCCCCGCGGCAAGCTCGGGCGACGTGAAACAGAGGTCGAGATAGAACGCCTCATCTTCTTCGACCCGCAGATTACGAAAGAAGGTCCCGGCGCGTAGAGCGCGCGGGAGACTCCGCAACGGGCCGAAAAGAGACCTGCGGATCGCTGCCGGAACGAGTCGGCGCGCGCGCGCATCGCGGCGGTGCGGCACGTAACGGAAGTCGTAGCCCCCGAACGGTTCATCGCCTCCGTCGCCGCTGAGCGCGACGGTGACGCGTTGTCGGGTCGCCTTCGCGATCGACCAGAGCGCCACGGCAGAAGCATCGGCGAAGGGCTCGCCGAAGTGAGCGACCATCCGATCGAGAACGTCTGCGGCGTCCGCCCGCACGGTGATCTCCTGGTGATCGGTGGCATATCGGTCGGCCACGGACCGCGCGCCCTCGATCTCGCCCCCACCCGGCTCGTCGGCAAAGCCGACGGTCGCGGTCTTGACTCCTGGCCCGCAAAGCTCGGCCATGAGCGCGACCACGAGTCCCGAGTCGATCCCGGCGGACAAGAACGCGCCGAGCGGTACTTCGCTCATCAGTCGACGTCGAACGGCCTCACGCAGGAGGTCCTGAAGCTGTTCGACCGCGACGTCCACGTTCGCGGGGGCGGGAAAACGGTTGGGTGCCGGTTGCCAGTACTGTCGCTTATGCAGGCCGCTCGCGTCGACCGTGCAACACTCTCCGGGGCGCAGCTTTTCGACGCCACGAAACGCCGTCCAGGGGGACGGGATGTACTGCAGGCGCAGGTGGAACGCGAGACCCTCGGGATCGAGCTGGCCCTCCCAATCGGCGGCAAGCGCCAGCGCCCCGAGCTCCGAGGCGAAGTCGAAGACGCCCCTCCGCCAACGAAAGTAGAGTGGCTTCTTCCCGACGGGATCACGCGCGAGGAAAAGGCGTCGCTCGGGGAGGTCGAGAACCGCGAAGGCGAACATGCCGTCGAGCTCCTCGACACAGCGATCCCCCCATTCGGCGTAAGCGGCGAGGATCACCTCGGTGTCGGAATTCGTCCGGAAGACATGGCCCTTGGCGAGGAGTCGCTCGCGAAGATCGCGATAGTTGTAGATTTCGCCGTTGAACGTGATCCAGAGCCGCCCGTCGGCGTACTCCATCGGCTGATGGCCCTGCGCGACGTCGATGATCGCGAGACGGCGATGACCGAGAACCGCGACAGGTGATCGATCGAGGATCCCTTCCCCGTCAGGGCCCCGGTGCGCGAGTCGCCGCGTCATATTCGCGATCTCGCGCTGCGACTCGGGCAGGAGCGCCCCGTTCGAGCTGAATCTCCCCGCGATCCCGCACACTGGTTTTGCTCAGGACGGGAGGCCGCGGGCCAGCGCCGGTCCGAGCCAGCGAGTGGTCGAGACGGGAAGGTGCTTCCACACCGTGCTCGCGAATTGGAACTTCCAGTTCGTCGGACTGAAATCCGGAAGCGAGTCGCCGCTCGGTAGCCAGTACTCCCAATAGAGCGGTATCGGTCGTGAGCCCCACTGTTCCTTGAATCGATACGGCCCGTCCCCCGGCGTGCTGCGGCCGAAGTCGAAGCGGCGCGCGCCGCTCTTGATGGCGTACTGAATGAGCTCCCAGTAGAGCTTGTTGTTGGGGGACTTCGCCCAGTGCTCGCGGAGCGAACCCGCCCACGGCACCTCGACTACGTCGCGATGCCGGAGCGCGACGCCCGCCGCGACGGTCGTGTCGCCGTCCTCGACGAGAACGATGCGCGCCGAGTTCGGATACGCTCGGAAGACTCGGTCGAAGAGCTCCCGGCTCCAAACCGGCGCGCCAAGGTCCCGCTTGCACACCGAGAGGACCGAGTAGAAGGCCTCCAACCCCTCGGCCGCAGCGACCCTCGCGGTCAGTCCTGATTTCTCCGACTTCCTCGTTTGATTTCGCACCTTGGCGTCGAGGGCTTTCCACTGCGCCTCGACCGAGGGCGCCAGGTCGAGGATCATCGTCGCCTTGTGTTGCTTGCTGTGCTCGACGAAGGGATGCGGCGCGAGGTGACGCGCTTCGACGTGGCTCGCGCCGGCGCGCCCGGCGAGCACACCCGCCTCCTCCCAGAGCAGTCGCTCGGTCTCGACGTCATCGGCGAGAACTCCGCTGTAGTTCGCGATCGGCAGGGAAACGAAGTAGCAGCCGAACAGCCTCGTCCGTACGAGGATCAACGGGAAGACGCCGACCACATCGCTGCCCGATTTCGCGAGCAAGGGTACGAATCGATGGCGGAGCGCACCTGCGAGGATCTCCATCCACTCGAAGTCGTGGTACTGCGTCGCCCTGGGATGTGCGGCGACGTAACCGTCCCACTCGGATTTCCCGCCGTCGGACCGCACGACCTTCATGAAGACGCCTAGGATCACGATTCGTCGCCGGCGCGTCAAGTTTGGTCACCGGGTGCTTCGCACGAGCCGTTGCACTACGCTAGGGAATCGGCGTGCCGACTGGTTCACCGATTCGGGTGCTTGAGCTCCGCAGCGCGCTCGGCACGGGAGGCGGCCCGGAAAAGACCATTTTTCTCGGAACCGAGCGAACAGACGCGCGTCGCTTCGAGATCACGATCTGCTACCTGCGCGATCTCCGAGATCGGTCGTTCCGCGTGAGCGATCGTGCGGGCGAGCGCGTTCGCTACGTGGAGGTTCTCGAGCGCCACTCCTTCGATCCCGACATCTGGAGGCAGCTTCGCGAGCGGGTTCGCGACGGCCGTTTCGATATCGTTCACGCGCACGACTACAAGACGGATCTCTTCGCGTACTTGCTTTCGTGGTTCGAGCCGGTGATCCCGCTGGCGACGTCGCACGGTTGGGCCGGAGACTCGGCACGCGAACGATTCTACTATTGGGCCGACCGGAAGCTCCTGACCCGGTACCCCTGTGTCGTTGCCGTTTCGTCGGTGATTCGCGGTATCCTGCTGCGCGCCGGCGCCAAGCCGGAACGGGTTCGCCTCGTGCCCAACGCGATCGACCCGGAATCCTACCGCAGAAATCCCGCTCACGAGGCGGAGGCCCGACGGGCCTTCGGCCTCGAGCCCGGAACCGTCGCGGTCGGCACCGTGGGCCGTTTGGAATCCGAGAAGGGCCTCGACCATTTGCTCGAGGCGATGGGCCGCATTCGCGATGCGTTCCCGAGGATCCGGCTCCTCGTGGCGGGATCTGGAAGCCTACTGCCAAAGCTTCGCGAGCAGACGGACCGGCTCGGGCTCGGCGAGCACGTCCGATTCATCGGCCACCTGACGGACGTGATCGGCTTTCACCATGCGCTCGACTTCTACGTGCAGTCCTCGATCCGGGAGGGAACGCCCAACGCCGTCCTCGAGGCGATGGCGCTGGAGACGCCCATCGTCGCGACGGACGCCGGGGGCACGCGCGACTTGGTCCGTGACGGCGAGCATGCGATCCTCGTGCCGATCGGAGACTCGGATGCCATCGCGGCCGGACTTCGCCGTGCGCTCACCGATCCCGAAGGAGCGCGTCGACGTGCTCGCGCGGCGCGTGCGCGCGTCGAAGGGGAGCTTTCGTTCGCCGCGAGAATGGCGGCCGTGGAAGCGATCTACGAGGAACTGATGTCGACCCGCCGGAGCTCTCCGTGAGTCCACGACTCCGTCGACTCGCCAAAGAGGCTGCTTACTACGTCGCGACGGTCATCGTGGCGCCGCAGTTGCTGAGCTACCACATCCGAGCGGCGGTTCTTGGCAGCGACCGTGCTCTCGAAGGGTCGACGCAGCTCCTCTCGCTCGTCCCCGGGGTGGTCGGGCAGTATCTCCGTCGTGCCTTTCTGGCCCGCGTGCTGGCGGACTTCCATCCCAGCGCGACGATCGAGTTCGGCACCATCTTCTCTCGCGCGGACGCTCGCATCGGGGAGAACGTCTACGTCGGGCCGCGCTGTCATCTCGGGCTCGTGCATCTCGAGCGCGACGTTCTTCTCGGTGCCGGCGTGCACGTGCCGAGCGGTCCGCGGACTCATGGGACGGAAACGCGTGAGCTCGCCATTCGGGAGCAACCCGGCGAGCGTCGGGTCGTGAGGATCGGCGCCGGCTCCTGGATCGCGAGCGGCGCGATCGTCATGGCGGACGTCGGCACGGATTGCGTCGTCGGCGCGGGCGCGGTCGTGACGAAGCCGATCCCCGACGGCATCATCGCCGGCGGGGTGCCGGCCCGAGCGCTGCGAGAGCGTCAGACGCCGACGCTCGCGCTGGAACGCTAGGAGAATGCTTAGCCCTTGAGGATGCCGGTCAAGCCGCTCGAAGCTGCAGCGATCGAGCCAGCGCAGCGACCTCGCTGAGCTCCTCGAGAGCAGCGTCAGGAAGCCTGCGCGCGCCGTCGTCGATCATGCGTTGCACGCCGGAGGAGAAGCGATCGAGCCAGTGGAGTGGCTTGCCGCCTGCGCCGTCGCGCGCCCCCTGGGCGAGAAGCTGCAGGTAGTCGATCTCGTCGGCACGGCGCGCCGAGCCGAGCACTCGATCGAGCGAGCTCGTGCGGCGGACGAGCTCCTCGGTCACCCGCTCGAACTCCGACTCCCGCGGGCGAGCCGAGCGAAGCATCCGATCGGCGTGCGCCCGGCGGACCGTATCGGCGACGCGAGCAGAGTCGAACGGCTTGACGAGGTAGTCGAAGGCGCCGAGACGCAGGCCTTTGACGGCCGTGTCCAAGCTGGGCACGCCCGTGACGATCACGACGTTCATCTCGTGCTGGAGTGCGCGGAGCCGCTCCAGGGTTTCGAGGCCGTCGAGCCCCGGCATTCGGAGATCGAGAGTGACGACGCCGACTTCCGTCTCGCGCACGATCTCGAGGGCCTCTTCGCCGCTTGCGGCGGTGAGGACCGGAAAGTCCCGTTCGACGATCATGCGCAGGGCCGAGCGGGCCCCGAGCTCGTCGTCGACGACGAGGACCGGAGGGATCGGTGTCATCGTGAGGGCGCCGAAGCTCGCCGGGTGGATGTCCACGTCAGACGAGGGGAGCAACCACCGTGCCGCGCCGGTCGCCCGAGAACATTGACGTTTCCGGCCGGCTCGGTCGGACGGAGGACATTTTCGTACGAGCTGGAGCACTCCTTGGTAAGACGAACCCTTGGAACCGGGCCGGGTGTTCGACCATCGGAGCAGGCGGTCGTATTTACATACGAAAGTCGGGGGTCGATCGATCTAAGTGCCTGTTCTTGCCAGCAGTCGCGCCAGCCGGACCGTCGGATTTCTTCACGAAGCGTCAAGGTTTGGCCGCCGAGAGCGTACCTTACACACGATTCGTACCAACACGGGCGGGTTCGGTGTCGCTCCTCAGCCCCGAAGCCACCAAGTGAAGGCCGCGACCGCCAGCGCCGAGCACGATGCGAGCGCGATCCCCTTCGCGCGGCGGATGGCGACCCGTCGTTGCGGCACGAACGTCGACGACAGCGGAAGGGGCGCATCGTTGTCCGTCTCGAGCGGCCCGTCCTCGATTCCACTCCACCGGGCAAGGTAGGCGGCCCCATTGCCAATGAGGATCACCAGGGGGCGCGTTCGGGTACGCGTCTCCATGCTGGCGATTCGGGACATGGCCTCGTCGAAGAAGAACCGTGCGCGTTCGGAAAACCGGCGGCGTTCTTCGTGACGAGCGGCATGGCGGGCGGCGAGCACGAGCACGTCGGCCTTTCGCACCTCGTGCGCGGCCCAGGTCTCCGTCGGAAACTCGAGGCGGTCCGGGCGGTCGAGGTAAAAGTACTCGTGCTCGACCATCCAGCGAGCGAAGCGGAGCAGATACGTGCGCGCCTCTCGGAATCGCCTGTCTCGTTCACCCATCTCCTCCTTCACCTCGAGGTACCGAGCGAGGACCTGCAAGTGGACGACGTATGACCACCGTCGCTCGGGGTTTCCGAGATCCAGCGTCGCCGGCTCCGGCGCGGAGGCATGGCAGCGATGAAGCAACGATTCCGCGGTCTCGAGCCACGCCCGATCGCGTGTCAACTGAAAGGCGTCGAGGAGCGCATTGACGGAATTTCCGAGGCCACGGCCCGGACCGTGATAGGCGAGCTCCGCGGTTTGGCTCGCGTGCCCGGTGGCGCCCCGAGCGAGCCAGCGAAAGATGGTTCGCCGGCCGTCGTCCATGTCGACGACCCAGCGCGCGAGCTCGAGAGCGGTCTCCCGGGAGCTCGGGCTGCCGGTGAGGAAGTGATGCAGCACGAGGCCGGTCGTGTAGTTGTGCTCGTTGGAAGGTCCGCCGCTCGCGCTCGTGCTTCGCGGGTAGCTTCGATGCGTCGATTTCCCCGCGTCCGTGTAGTGCAGGGTGTGCCAGAAGAGGCCGTGGTCGTACGCGGCCTTGTCGCCGTCGGCGTGGTACACGTCGATGTCGGCAACGTGCTCGGCGAGATCGCCCGCGAGGTCCCACCAGCGAAAGTCCCCTGAACGGAGGAACTGTCGGAGGAGCCCGCCGACAGCGTCGTACTGATTGTTGTAGTGCGAGACGATCGGCTTCGGGCCGTCGGAGAAGCGTTCCTCGTGATCCGCATGGAGATCGCCGAAGTTGCGCCAGCCGAACTCATCAATCCGCTCGCGCTTGGCGAAGAAGCTCTCCGGCCCATCGATCGCCGACTCGATCAACGCCTCGTAGTCGCCGCGCGCCGCTTTCGCCGGTGTCACCAGGGAGGGGACGGCGTCCGAAGCGGCGTACCACTCCGGGTCGGCGCGAACGCGAAGTGGGCGGCGGCAGAAGCCGAGCGCCGCCGCGCCATCCGGCGCGAAGGAGAGGTACGCGGTGTGCGTTTTTTGCTCACCGCCTTGCAGCTCGTGCGGGTGGAGACTCTGCGGCGGGAAGAGATGAAGCGCGAGGACTCGTCCATCACAATCGATGGCCTTCGGAAAGTTGGCCCAAAGCTTCGGCACCCCGACCGCGATCGACGTTTCGCCGGCTCGAAGGCCGACGATCGGCTCCGCACGCTCACCGCTGCGTGTCTCGCTTCTGGCGCGAATGCGGTAGCCGCGGAGCTCGAACGGGACCGTACCGCTCGCGTCGACGTGCACACGGCTTCGCCAGTTCTCGCCGCCGCTCGAGGCCTGGAAGAGCTCGAAGGGCGCGTCGTACGCGGCGAGCGGCGCGGTGGGTTCGGGCGAGCAGACGATGGATCCGATCGTGGTCGCGCGGGAGCCGAGCGTGAGCGTCGCTTGCCGAATGAGGAACGAGCCGGGGTCACCGAGCTCCCAGTAGCCACCGCGGTGTCGCGCCGGGCGACGATTCCGGAGGCCGACCTCCACGCGCACGGCGGCACTCGCGGCATGGAAGTGGAGCCGCGCCCAAACGAGGATCGGCGCGGCGAAGCTGCTTTGCCACTCTCCTTCGACTCGAATGCGTGAGTAGAGCGGGCCCCGTTCCTCGACCTCGAACGATCGCACGTGGGCGACGGTCGTACGGTTCGCGGAGTCGGCGAGCAGGAATCTCGAGCTGCTCGGGTCGAGCTGCTCGATCGAATCGTGGGCGACCGAGGAGAGTGGGAACCCCGCGCCGCGCTCGATTCGGTATTCGTAGGCGCCGGCGCGAACCCGAACGGCTGCCTCGGAAGCGTCGATCTCGAGCGCGGGCGCGACGGCGACGACCGGCGACGTGCCGCGCGTTGCGAGCATCAACTTCTCGCCGCCGCGGGTGGGCGCGGCCCAACGCAGGAGCAGCCAGCGAATCGAGCCGTCGGACCAGCGGTCGAGGACCCGCATCTGAACCGGCACGCCCTCGCCGGCTGCGTCGAAGAGGGCGATCGATGCGGCGTCGAGCAGGGCGCCTCGCGGGAACGGCAGGCCGCAGGCGACGGGCTCGCCCGCCGTCGCCGACCCCTGCGGCTCGATCGTCAGCTCGACGCGGATCACCCGCCCCGCAGCGACTCGACCGTACGGCGCAAGCCTTCTTCGAGCGACACGACGACCGAATAGCCGAGCCGCTCGCGTGCCTTCGTGATGTCCGCCCGTGAGTGAAGCACCTCGCCCATGCGCGGCGGCGCGTAGTCGGGCTCGAGTCGCGTGCCCAGAATGCGATTCAAGCTCGCGATCACGTCTCGAAGCGTCACGCTGTCGCCGCAGCCGACGTTCAGGACTTCGCCGGCGACGCGCTCGGCGGGAGCGTCCGCGGCCAGCAAGTTCGCTTGCACGGCGTTTTCGACGTAGGTGAAGTCGCGAGACTGAAGGCCGTCGCCGAAGACGACGGGCCGGCGGCCCTCGAGCATGGCGGAGGCGAATTTCGGAATCGCCGCGGCGTAGGGCGAGTCGGGCCGTTGGCGAGGGCCGAAGATGTTGAAGTAGCGGAGACATACGGTCTCGAGACCGTAAACGCCCGAATACACCGCCGCGTACATCTCACCGACGAGCTTCGAGACCGCGTAAGGCGAGAGCGGTCGGGGCGTGAACGATTCGACCTTTGCGGCGTCGCCGCCGCCGGCGATCTCGCCGTAGGCGCTCGAGGAAGCCGAATAGACGATGCGCCGCACGCCCGCGTCGCGGGCTTCGGAGAGGAGCCGCAGCGTTCCGGTCGCGTTCGTTTCGTGGCTCGAGAGTGGGAATTCGATCGACCGGGGCACCGAGGGGAGGGCGGCGAGGTGGAAGACGACTTCCTTCCCGCGGCAGGCGCGCCGGAGCGCGTCGGCGTCGAGCAGATCGGCCTCCACCAGCTCGAGGTCGCCGCCGAGGGAACGCAAATGATCGCGGTTTTCGCGGGCACCCGTCGAATAGTTGTCGAGAATCCTGACGGCGTCACCGCGCCGGAGCAATGCTTCTGCGAGATGACCGCCGATGAATCCCGCCCCCCCTGTGACCAACGCGCGCATGCGACTCGCCCCCACTCCGATTGGTCGGCGCTCTTACACGGACGCCGCGCGGGCGTACAGGGCTCATCCCTCCGACCGTCGGAAAGCTTTACGATTGCCGGCATTGTGCCCGTGGCTTCGAGGATCTTTGCGCTCGAGCTTCGCCCCGACAAATGCCGGAAACCTCTAGGGTTCTCGATGCCGGGCCGGCGAGAAGAGCATGCTGCCGTGGGCGTGGCGTGGAGCGTGCTTTGTGATTCCGCATTCCCGTTTTCACATAGATCCGGCCTCGGATAGGGGCGGGAAAAGGGACGATGATGCAAACCACCAAGACGGGTTGGCTGGTACGATCGCTGTTCGTCTTGCTGCTCGCGCACGGTAGCGCGTCGGCGACGTTGATCGGCGATACCGTGTCGCTCAACGTGGCGGGTTCGGCGGTGGTTGGACCCGGTGCCGAGTTCGACGTCTTCGGCAACGGGAATTTGTCCGTCGACATCGGCGACTTCTTCGTCTCCATGGGGGCTGCCAACACTTTTTGCGGATTCTTCACTTGTTCCCCTGGCCCTATTTCGACTTCGTTCTCACCGATTTGGATTTCAGCGGAGGTGAGTTCATCACCAGCGCGTCAGTCATCTTGTCAGCGTTTACGAGTCCGGTCCTGTTGAGCTGGACGGCGGATTCCATCAGCTGGTCGACTCCCGAGGGGGAGTTCTTCGGCCCGGGTGAGTTCCTGCGAATCGCTTACACGACGTCCGCATCCACGGTTCCCGAGCCCGGTTCGCTCGTACTTCTCGGTTCCGGCCTCGCGGGGCTCGGCGCGTGGCGGCGGAGGAAGCGCTCCTCCTGACCCCCTCGTCCCTGTTCGTTGACGTGGCGTGACATCCGCCTCCCGGCCCCCCGGCCGCGGAGGCGGATGCCGTTTGGGGGAATGGACGCTCGGCTTCGCCGTCTGCTAACGTTTTCGGCTCTCGGTGAAAGACTCAGTCGTCGCGGCGCAGGCGGATGGCGGGCGATCTCGTCTCGGCGGGGTCGATTCGCGGACGTCGCCGCTCGCACCTGTCTTGGTGTCCTTGGGGCTGCTCTTCGCCCTCTACTGGGACGTCGTCCCGGGCATGGTGCTCGACTGGTGGAACGACCCCAACTACTCCCACGGCTTTTTGGTCCCGCTCTTCAGCGCTTACCTGGTCTGGGAGCGCCGCGAGCGGATCGCTGCGCTCGAGCTGCGAGGCAGCTGGCTCGGGCTTCCGGTGCTGCTGGTTGGCGTCGCCATGCTGCTCCTCGGCACGGTCGGGGCCGAGGACTTCCTCAGACGCGCCTCGTTGGTTCCGATCCTTGCCGGCCTCGTCTTGCTCCAGGGCGGCCGCGTGCTTTTTCGCGAGGTCGCGTTCCCGATCGGCTTCCTCCTGCTGGCGGTCCCGCTCCCGTTCCTCGTCTTCAACGCCTTCGCCTTCCCGCTCCAGCGCCTTGCCGCGCGGAATGCGGCCTGGGTGCTCGACGTGATCGGCGTGCCGGTCTTTCGGGACGGCAACGTCATCCACCTCGCCCATGCGGTTCTGGGCGTGACCGAAGCGTGTAGCGGCATTCGCTCGCTGATCTCGCTCTTCGCGCTGGCGCTCGCCTGGGCGCACCTTTCGCTGCCCAGCCTCGGCGCGAAGGTGTTTTTCGTCGCGAGCACGGTGCCGATCACGATCGTCGCCAATGCGGGCCGCGTCGTCTTGACGGGGCTCATCGGCCAGTGGTTCGGCATGCGCTACGCGCAGGGCTTCTTCCACTCTTTCTCGGGCTGGGTGATCTTCCTCGTCGCGGCGGCGTGCCTCTTCGCGATCGACCGAGCGATCGTTGCGCTTCACCCGGGGGCTCGAAAATGAACGACCGGCGAAAACACGTGGCGGCGATCCTCTCGCTCTCTGCGGCGCTCGTCTTCCTGTTTCTCTTCTCGCACGGAGAAGCGACGCCTTCGCGGCGCCCCCTCTCGGCTTTCCCCGACACGATCGGCGACTGGCAGGGTCGGGAAACCACATACCTCGGCGAAGACGAGCTCGAGATCCTCAAGCTCAGCGACTACGTGCTGCGTCGCTACGAGGGGCCTTCCGGCGAGAGCGTTTGGCTCTACATCGGGTACTGGGAGACGCAGTCGCGCGGGGCTCAAATCCACTCGCCGAAGCACTGCCTGCCCGGCGGGGGGTGGGAGCCGCTCGACGCGCACCGCGTTTCGCTCCCCGTCGGGCCGCAGGATAAGATCGAAGTGAATCGGTTCGTGCTGCAGCGGGAGGGAGCGCAAATGGTCGCGCTCTATTGGTTCGCGTCGCAGGGTCGCGCGAC
>CAWBOU010000060.1:0-29827 GCA_963790365.1 uncultured delta proteobacterium | reverse complement strand
GGACACGCGCGGCTCGCGACCGAGGAGGATCGCCATCAGGAATGCGCCGAGCACGGGCTCGAGGCGGAGCGCGTGCGTGAGCGCACTCCACCCGAACACGAGCACGACGACGAGCGTGAGGAGCCGGTCGGAGCTCGCGCCCGCCGCGTCGATCCCGTCGCAGGCGCGCCGGACGAGCCACGGCCCGACGGTCACGGTGAGCGCGAGGACGAGCGCGATGCTGCCGACGGCGCGGAAGATCGACTCCGCCGAGACGGCCTCGCCGGCGGCGAGGCCGGCGATCAGCGACAGGAGGATCCAGCCCGTGGTGTCGTCGATCATCGCGGCGGCGAGGATCGTCTGGCCGATCTCACCGCGGAGGAGGCGGAGGTCCATGAGGATCTTCGCGATCACCGGGATCGCGGAGATCGACATCGCGGTCGCGACGAAGGCGGCGAAGAGCGTGCGGCGGCCGGGATCCGCGAGCAGCTCGTCCGGCAGCCAGAAGCCGAGCGCGGTGCCCGTCACGAGCGGAACCGCGAGGCCGCCCGCGGCGACGCCGAGCGCGACACGGCTCTGGCGGCGGATGAGCGGCAGGTCGGTCTCGAGCCCGGTGACGACGAGAAGGAAGATCGCGCCGAGCAATCCGACGAGCTCGAGGAGGTGGCCCGCGACGGGCGTCTGCGGCACGATCCAAGCGCCGATCGCGGGGAGCACGCCGGACAGAAGCGACGGCCCCAGCACGATGCCGGCGAGAAGCTCGCCGACGACCGCCGGCTGCCCGAGCGCCTGCGCCGCGCCGCCGAGAAGTCGAGCGGCGAGGAGCAGCACGGCGATCTGCACGAGCACGGCGAGGACGTCGCCGTGCGGCGCGGCGGTGAAGACAGGCACGAGCGCCCTTCTAGCAACGAGCGCGGGGCTCAGCGAGCGGCGGTGCGCTCGTCGTAGAACGCCTCGAGCATCGCCGCCACCTCGTCCGGTGAGCGCACTCGCGTGCGGGCGGCGGTCGCGCGCTCGATTTCCAACACGGCGATCGTCAGCTCGGTGGGGAACGCGGCGAACACCTCTTCGTCGGTCGCGTCGTCCCCCGCGAACACGAGTCGCGAGCCGATCGGGGCCTCCACGAATCGAGCGAGCGCGCTCGCCTTCGAGGCGTCGGCCGGCCGCGCTTCGATGACCGCCTTCCCCATCAGCACGTTGATCGGCGCTCCCGCCTTTCGGAGATCCTCTACGAGCTCGCGGAAGGCTTCGACCGCGACGGTCGCGCGCTCGGCATCGAGACCGCGCACGTGGAGCGCGATCGAATGCTCCTTGTCCTCTACGCGCGCCCCGAGCGCGAAGAACGGTTCGAGGCGGGTGCGGAGGTCGTCGAGCGCGGCGTCCGACCCGCGCGTGTCGAACGGCATGTGAGTCGGCCCGTCGTCCTCCTGGATCTCGAACCCGTGGAGGCCGACCCGGACATCGACCGGCGGCGCGAGCCTCTGGAGGTCGCCGACGCGGCGGCCGCTCACGAGCGCGACGCGAAGACCGGAGTCCTCGAGCGCCCGCAGGCGCTCGATCGCGCGCGCGGCGCGCGGCGACACGCGCGCGGCTTCCGGCGTTCGCGCGATCGGCGAGATCGTGCCGTCGAAGTCGAGCGCGAGGATCACGCGCTTCGCGACGGCGAAGCGGCGGAGCTCCTCGCGTTGCTCCTCGAGGAGGTGGGGGATCGTGGCGCTCGTCATCGGCGCTTCCGCCGCTTTCGCCGCCAGATGGCTTCGGCGTCCTCGGTGAATCGCTCGACCCACCAATTCACGTCCTCGGCGAAGATGCGCTTCCGCATTGCGGTCATCGCCGCGCGCCGCTCCGACGCTTTCATGTGGAGGGCGTCGCGGAGCTTCCGCGCGAGCCCGTCTACGTCGTACGGGTTCACGAGCACGGCTTCTTTGAGACGCTCCGCCGCGCCGGCGAACTCGGAGAGGACGAGGATTCCGTCGCCGTCCGCGCGGGTCGCGACGTACTCTTGCGCGACGAGGTTCATGCCGTCGCGGAGCGGCGTGACGAGGAGGACGTCCGCGGCGCGATAGTACGCGGCGAGATCGGCTCGGGAGAAGCCCCGGTAGAGATAACGTACGGGTACCCAGCGCTCCGTCGAGAAGCGTCCGACGATCCGCCCGACGGTGCGGTCGATCTGCTCGCGGAGCGAGCGGTACTCGGGCACGCTCTCACGCGATGGCACCTGGATCTGCACGAGCGAGACCTTGCGCTGGAGCTCCGGGTTCTCGATCAGCATCCGCTCGTACGCTTCCAGGCGCTCGACGATGCCCTTCGTGTAGTCGAGCCGATCGACGCCGAGGAGGATCGTCGGCGTGCCGATGCCCTCGCGGAGCAGTGCGGCGTCGCGCAGCACGGCGCGGTCGGTGCCGAGGCGCGAGAACGTCTCCGCCTCGACGCCGAGCGGATACGTGCCGACGAGGATCGTGCGGCCCTGATGGCGGATCGTGAGGTCGTCGTAGTTGCTCGTCGCGCCCGAGATGTACTCGGCGCACTCGAGGAAGTGACGCGCATACTCGGACGTGTGGAAGCCGATCAGGTCCGCGCCGAGGAGCCCGTTCATCAGCTCGGCCGACCACGGGTTCACGCGGAAGAGCGTCGGGGCGGGGAAGGGGATGTGCCAGAAGACGGCGATCCGTGCGTCGGGGCGGAGGCTCCGGAGCTCGGACGGGACCAGCGTCAGATGGAAGTCGTGGATCCACGCGAGCCCGCCGCGCGGCACGATGCGGCTCGCGGCGCGCGCGAAGATGCGGTTCACGCGGCGGTAACACTCCCAATCGTCGACGTCGAAATGAGCGCGCGTGACGAAGTAGTGGCAGAGCGGCCAGAGCGAGCGATTCGAGAAGCCGTGATAGAAGCCCGCGACTTCCGCTTCGCTGAGACCGAGGAGCTTCAGCCGGTACAATCCAGCGGCGGACGGCAGGCGATGCGTCTGGAGCGGCGGACGCTTGTGCCGTCGTCCGCGCTCGCGCGGGATGGTGCCCGACCATGCGAGCCACGTGCCGCCGCGTTGGCGGAGAAGGTCGTCGAGCGTGACGGAGAGGCCGCCAACGTTGCGCACGAGCTCACGCTCGCGGCCGCGCCTGCGGATCGTGTAGGGCGCACGATTGGTAACGACCGTCAGCCGGCTCATCTGCGAGTCAAACACCGCGTGCCGCGCTAGTGGCGCACACGCGAGGGTGGATCGAACCGGCGCCCGCTACGGGCGCTCGGTTTGCAACGCCGCCTCGAGCGGCGACGGGAACGGTCCTTCGTTCTTCGGCGGAGCGGCCTGCCGAGTGTCGATCTTCGTCACGGCTTCCTGGATGAGGCGCCGGAGCCGCGTGTCCTGTTCCTTGTCGAGCATCGCGACGAGATCGCCGCGCGCGGCCGGATCACCGATCTCGCCGAGCGCGAAAATCCCCGTCCCACGCAAATCGAGCGGCGTGTCGCGCTCGATGTAGTCGAGAATCGGCCGGCTCGCGGCCTGATCGGCGATCTTGCCGAGCGCGTTCAAGATGCGATGGCGGAGAGGGTCGGGAGTCTCCGCGAGAAACAGCCGCTGCACGAGGAAGAACGTCGCGTCGGTGGCGCGGATCTGCCCGAGGTAGTCGACCGCTTTCGCCTGCACGCGGGGATCCTGATCGCCGACCGCCTGCATGAGCGGTTCCACGGCCTTCGGATCGTTCGAGTCGCCGAGCGATTTGACCGCTTCGAGCCGGATGTCGGGCTTCTCGTCCGAGAGCCGCCGCACCCACTCGCCGATGTTCGCCCCCTTGCGCGCCTTGTTGTATCGCTCGCTGACGTTCGTATCGCCACCGCCGAAGCCCATCTGGGCGTGGGCGGTGCTGGCGAAGATGACGAGCGAAGCGATCACAAGGGGAAAACGTGTCATGGGGGGTGCTGCCTCTGGGGAGCCCCCATTCCTGCCCAATGGGCGTGCGGATTACAACCGCGCTTCTCGCCCCGCCTCGCCGGCCGCGGACGCCGCCGGGACCTCGAGACCCGCGAGCTCGATCGCGAAACGCCGCACGACCCGGAAGCCGGTTTCCCAGAATTCGGGCCGCGTGACGTCGAGGCCGAGCCGCGCGAGAAGCCGGTCGGGTGTCTCGCTGCCGCCGCTCGCGAGGAGCTCGAAATAGCGCGGCACGAAGGACGGGCCTTCCTCGCGGTAGCGCTCGAAGAGCGCGAGCACGAGGAGCTCGCCGAACGTGTACGAGTAACAATAGAAGGGCGAGTGGACGAAGTGCGGGATGTAGCTCCATCCCGCGTCGTAGATCTCGGGAAGCTCGACCGCATCGCCGAAGAGCGACGATTGCGCCGCCCGCCAGAGCCGTCCGAGGTCCGACGCCGAGAGCCGACCCGCGCGCCGAGCGTCGTGCGCCGACAGCTCGAAGCGCGTGAGCGCGTTCTGGCGGAAGATCGTGCCGTAGATCTCGTCGAGGACGTCGGAGAGGATCCGCGCCTTCGCGATCGGAGTCGTGGCGCGGCGAAGGAACGCGTCGATCAGGAGCATCTCGGCGAACACGGAAGCCGTCTCGGCGAGCACGAGCGGCGCGTCCGCGACGAGGAGCGGCTGCTCGTGCGCGAGCATCGCGTGGACGCCGTGGCCGAGCTCGTGCGCGAGCGTCGAGACGTCGCGCGAGGTGCCCGCGTAGCTGAGGAGCACCCACGGGTGGAGCTTCGGCGAATGTGATGCGCAGAACGCGCCGTGCCGCTTCCCCGGGCGCACCTCCGCGTCGATCCATTGCTCGGTGAAGAAGCGCCCGGCCATCTCCGCGAAGCGCGGGTCGAAGTCCCCGAAGCTCTGGAGCACGAGCTCGCGTGCTTCCGGGAAGGGGATCCTCTCGTCGTCGGCGAGGATCGGCGCGTACACGTCGCTGACCGCGAGCCGCGGCAGTCCGAGCCGCTCGGCCTTCCAGCGGAAGTACTGCTGGATGTCCGGGTAGTGCTGCTCCGTCGCGGACATCATCGCCTCGACCGTCTCGTGCGCGACGTCGTTGTCGAGGTGACGCGGCTGGATCAGCGAGGAGAAGCGGCGGAGATCACCCGTCACGCGGTGGTCGAGCAGCAACGCGTTGAAGACCGACGAGAGCACGAGCTCGTGCGAGCGGTAGACGGCGAGGAAGCCCTCGAGCGCGCGTGCCCGCACCTCGCGCCGCGGGCTGCGGAGGAGCGCCATCGTTTCGGCGTCCGTCAGCGTCTGTCGCTCGCCGTCGATCTCGATCTCGAAGCGGAGCGACCCCGAGAGCTCGTCGAAGAGCTGCACGAATGCGGCGCGGCTCGTGAGGGCCTTCTGGTTGAGTACCTTCTCCTCGGGCTCCGACAGCGTGTGCGGCGCGAAGCGACGCGATTGCACGAGGAAGTAGAGGTACGGCGCGAGCGCGGCGTCGTCGGAGACGGCGCGGAACCTCTCTTCGGGGATCGCCTGGACCTCGAGCGTGAAGAACAGGAGGAGATTCCGGATGCCGGTCCAATGCTCGCGCGCGCGTTGCTCGAGGCGTTGCGCGACTTCGTCTTGCGTGTCGGCGGCGCTGAGGAGCGAGGCGTAAAAGTAAGGGCGGCCGCCGACCTCGTGGATGCGCTCGTACTCGCAAACCGCTTCGAGGAGATTCGTCGGGGCGAGGTCCGCGACCGCGATCCGGCCGCGCCACCGCTCCGCGAACGCGCGCGCCGCGGCGTCGGCATCGGCGAGGTCGCGCTCGATCGCCGGATCGTCCGGGGCCGCATAGAGATCGCCGAGATTCCAGCGAATGCCGTTCGATTGCATCGACGCCGGATGATGACAGAAAAGCTCGGATTCTCTAGCTAGGTTCCCGTGCGTCGCACTTTCCTGATCCTCCTGCTTGCCGTCGCCTCGCCGGCGCTCGCACGCGAGATTCGCCTGCCGCTCACCGTCGAGCCGCCGATCATCCGTGATCGTCTCGTGCGGCAGGTGTTCCCAGAGGCAGGCGAGCGCGCGCACGTCTTCGGCGGCGAAGGAGAGTGCAGCTACCTCGTGCTCGAGAAGCCCGAGGTTCACGCGGAACCGGGCAGGCTCCGTGTCGTCTCGCGTGGGGAGGCCGAGCTCGCCGCGGACATGGGCGACGCCTGTCTCGCGCCCGTCGCGTGGAGCGGCTCCGTCGAGGTGTTCGAGCGGCCGCGTCTCGACGGCTGGCTCCTCCGCTTCGACGTCGTCGACTCGAACCTCTACGATTCGCGCGGCCAGGAATCGTCGATCGCCGGTCCGCTCTGGGATCGCATCAAGACGTCCGTGCAGCCGCACTTCGCGGCCGTCACGATCGACCTCGAAGGGCCGTTTCGCGAGCTCCGCGAGTTCCTGCCGGAGGTCGTTCCTTCGGAAAACGCGGAGGAGGCGCGCCGCGTGCTCGCGACGCTCCGGCCGATCTCGGCCACGGTGTCCGCGCGCGGTGTGGTGATCGAGGCTTCGTTCGTCGTGCCCGACGCGCCGACGCCGAGCGGCTCGCCGACCCCGGAGCCGCCGCTCGCGCCCGCCGAGATCGAGGCGTTCAACCAGAAGCTCGAGCGCTGGGACTCGTTCCTCACGTTCATCGTCAAGTCGCTCGCCGAGGACGCGCTCTCCGAGCCGACGCGCCGCGCGCTCCTCGAGCTCCTGATCGAGTCTCGGTATCGAATCCTCGAGGCGCTGGAGACGCCGATCCGTCATCCCGATCCCGTGCGCGGGCTCTTCCTTCAGGCGTGGGCGCGTCTCGCGCCGCTCGCCGGTGAGCTCGCCGGTGCGGTGCCGATGGGCGGCGACGCGCTTCGGATCACGACGTTCCTCGCGGCGGGTGACGCGCTCGCCGCGCTCGACGCCGCGGCGCCGAGCTTCGGCATCGAGATCTCGAGCGACGGGCTCCGGCGCCTCGCGCGCATGCTCGAGCCCGGCGCGAGCGGCGACCCGCTCGACTCGATTCCCGGAGTCGATCCGACGCTTCGGGACCTCTTCGGTTTCGCCGTGCTGCCGGAAGCGACTCCGACGCCTGCAGACGCGCCGACGCCGACGAGCTTCTGGCGTTGGCTCGCGCCGAGCGAGGCGTACGCCGCAGAGAAGGAAGACTGGCGCGAGTGGATCTTTCGCGGCCGGGAAGACCTCCTGCCCTACGTGCGGAAAGTCGGCCGACTGTTGCGCTCGACGGCGGGCCTCGTGGCCGCGTCGCGTCAGTTGAAGGAGCCGTTCGGCGATACATTTCGCCGCATGGTGCCGGCGACCGCATGGCAGGAGAGCTGCTGGCGCCAGTTCGTTGCCCGCGCGGGAGAGGTGACGTACATTCGCTCTTCCCGCGGTTCCGTCGGCATCATGCAGGTCAACGAGCGAGTGTGGCGCGGCTTCTACGACGCGCAGAAATTGCGTTGGGACGTGGAGTACAACGCGCGCGCCGGCGCCGAGATCCTCGAGCGCTACTTCGCATCGGCGCAGGACCGCGGGCCGGCGGTCGCGAAGGATCCGAAGCGTCTCGCGCTCGCGACCTACGCCGCCTACAACGGCGGTCCGGAGCAGCTCCGGCGCTATCTCGACACGAAGAAGAAGCCGAGCCGCGCGCTCGCGCGCGTCGTCGACAAGCTCTTCGGCGACAAGTTCGACGCGCCGGACGGCGAGCTCGAAGCGAAGGTGTCCGATTGCCTGACCGGCGGCGGCATCGGCTGAACGTCCCCTGAAGGAGAGATCATGCTCGGTTTGATGATGGATCGGCCGCTCTTGTTGAGCCACTTCCTCGAGCGCGCGGAACGAATGTATCCGCGGCGTGAGGTCGTCACGCGGATGCCGAACGGCATCCACCGCACGAACTACGCGGAAGTCGGCCGTCGCGCGCGGAAGCTCGCGTCGGCTCTACCCACGCTCGGCGTGAAGCCCGGCGATCGCCTCGCCACGTTCGCCTGGAACACGTATCGGCATCTCGAGGCGTACTTCGCGATTCCCGGCGCGGGATACGTGCTCCACACGCTGAACCTCCGGCTCTTCCCCGAGCAAGTACAGTTCATCGCGAACCATGCCGAGGACCAGGTGATCTTCGTCGACGACGTGCTCGTGCCGATGCTCGAGAAGATCGCGGGCGAGTTCAAAACGGTGAAGGCGTACGTCGTGATGGGCGACGGCGAGCTGCCGAAGACGAGCCTCGCGCCGCTCATTCGCTACGAGGATCTCCTCGCCAAGGGCGACGAGAGCTACGAGTGGCCGACGTTCGACGAAAAGACGGCGTGCGCGATGTGTTACACCTCGGGCACGACCGGGAATCCGAAGGGCGTCCTCTACACGCATCGCGCTCTGTTCCTCCAGTCGATGGCGCACGCGATGGGCGACAGCTTCGCGCTCAGCGAGCGCGACGTCGTGCTGCCGGTCGTGCCGATGTTCCACGCGAACGCGTGGTGCATGCCGTTCGCGTGCGCGATGGTCGGCGCGAAGCAGGTCTACACCGGCGCGAACCTGACGCCGCCGGACGTCGCGGCGCTGCTCGAGAGCGAGCAGGCGACGCTCTCCGCCGCGGTGCCGACGATCTGGACCGGCGTGCTCGACCTCCTCGACAAGGAGAAGAAGGAGCTCCCGCATCTGAAGCGCGTGCTCTGCGGCGGATCGGCCGTGCCGCTCTCGTTGATCGATCGCTTCGACAAGCGCGGCATCCGTTTGATGCAGGGCTGGGGCATGACGGAGACGTCGCCGCTCTGCTCGCTCGGGCGCCTCAAGCTCGGCACGGAGACGAGGCCGCGCGACGAGCAGCTGAAGCTCCTCGCCAAGCAGGGCCTCACGGTGCCGTGCGTCGATCTCCGCATCTACACCGACGACGGCAAGGAAGCGCCGTGGGACGGCCAGACGATGGGCGAGATCCAGGTGCGCGGGCCGTGGATCATCGGCGAGTACTACAACGACGAGCGGAGCCCGCAGTCGTTCACGGCGGACGGCTGGTTCAAAACCGGCGACATCGCCGTGCTCGATCCCGACGGCTACATCCACATCCAGGACCGCGCGAAGGACGTGATCAAGAGCGGCGGTGAATGGGTGTCGAGCGTCGAGCTCGAGAACGCGATCATGGGGCACCCGAAGGTGCTAGAGGCGGCGGTGATCGGCATCCACCACCCGAAGTGGGAGGAGCGCCCGCTCGCGTGCGTCGTCGAGCGGCCCGACTACAAGGGGAAGATCTCCAAAGAGGAGATCATCGACCACCTGCGACCGCTCTTCGCGAAGTGGTGGCTGCCCGAGGACGTCGTCTTCATCGAAGCCGTGCCGAAGACGAGCGTCGGCAAGTTCGCCAAGCGCGAGCTCCGGGATCAGTTCAAGGAGTTCAAGTTCTCGGGGTAGCGCCGCGCTCACCGCGCCGTCGCTACCCCGAGGTCATCGTTCGCCCTTCAGGCGAACGGCAGTTCTCCGGTTGAAACGCGGAGCGATTCAACCGGGTTAGGGACGTTACTCGCGCGCTCGACGCCGTTCGAGTCTCGTCGAGAGAGCGCGAGAGGAGCGTCCCCCTATTCCCCGCGAAGGCGAAGCACGAGATCGGTGACGCGGCGTGAGCGTGGGGCGTCGCCGAGCGCGGCGGTCGTCACCGCTTTCAGATCGGCAGCGCTCTTCCCCTCGTGCGCGAGGATGAGCGCGACCTCCGCGTCCTGCCGCGAGGCGCTGCCGTGGACCGACTTCATCGGCGTCGCGCTGAAGTAGTAGCGCTTCGCGGGCCCGGTGCCGGCGCCGTTCCGCGCGAGGAGGATCACGTCGCCGGCGCGCTCGCCGTAGCGGCCGACCGCGAGATCTCGGAGCCGCGACTCGAGCGCGACCCACGTCGGGAACGGATGCTCGGCGAGATACTTCGAGATCGGCACCAGGCGACCGCCGCCGACGTAAACCTCGAACGGTAGATCGTCTTCGGCGTACGGCTTCGGCCGGCGCGCGAGAACGAGGTCGAGGCTGCCCTTCATCTTCTTCGAGCGGCGACCGCTGCGGTTCGCCATGAAGAACGCCTCCGCAACCGGCACGACGTCCTCGTCATACCGTGGCGGCCGCTTCCAATCGCAGGCCGTTCCCTTCGTGCTGCAGGTCGAGCGATCCGCCACGTAAACGTAAGCGATCGGCCCTTGGTAGGCGATCGCCGCCTGGAAGTCGTCGTCTTCGTCGACGTCGAGCTGAATGGGCCGGACGCGGAAGCCGGCTCCGCCGAGCACCGCCGGGGGGTCGTCTTCCGCCGTCGCCGAGAGCCACGTGCTCCCGTTGTGCGGCACCGGGCTGTGGCCGTGATCCGAAACGACGATGACGTAGCGGTTCGCCAACGCCCCGCGCCGCGCGAGCACGCGGGCGAGCTCGCCGAGCTTCTCGTCGACCTTGCCCGTCATGGAGTGCCGGAGCGCGAGGTCGGGGCCTTCTTCCGCGTTGTGTGCGTAACCATCCGTGCCGCTCACGTAGACGGTGAGAACGTCGGGAACGGGATCGTCGTCGTCCGCAACTTCCTCGATCACCGTCTCGAGCACACCCAGGTCGCGTTGCTGGAACGCCTCGAAGACTTTGCCGTCGACGATGTCCTTGAGCGTCGCGGCGAACATGTCGATGAGCGCGCTTCGCTGCGTGATCAGAAGCCGATCCGCGCCGCGGTAGAACTGGCTGACCGAGACCCAGATCGAGACGTTCGGGTCCTTCTCGCGCAGGCGCTCGTAGACCGTTGGCACCTCGAGGAGCCGGTTCGCGTAACCCTCCGTGTAGGTCGCCAATACGGGCTGCTTCGCATCGAACGAGCCTGGAATCGGCGCGACGAAGCGGCGCTCTTCGCGGATGAAGAATTCGTTGCCGGTGACGCCGCTCGCGGCCGGCGTCGCGCCGCTGAAGATCGACGACCACCCGACGAGCGTGACCGACGGGAACGGCGCCAGCGTCCGGTGGTCGAAGTATGCGTGCGGGAAACGGCCGTTCTCGCGACCGCCGAGGAGCGAGGCGAGACCGGGGAGCTCGCCTCGCTCGAGAAGACCGTAGAGCACGTCGCGCTTCATGCCGTCGATGCCGAGGATCAGGATCGACGGCGCGCGCGGCTTCGTCTCGGCGGCATCGTCGTCGTGCTCGCGGAGCTCCCGCGAATCGCCCATCATCGCGAGGCGCGTGAGCCTCGTGACGTTCGCGCACGCGACGAGCGCGCAGGCGCCGAGCGCGAGGAGCAGGGGAGCCGCCGAGCGTCGCATCAGCAATCTTCAACACCGGCGGACGCGCTCCGTAGGCGTCCGCCCTCCGTCCCCTGCGCTATTCGCGCGGGTCGAAGTTCGGATCGTCGTACGGATCGGCTTTCTTGCGACTGCCGCCGGCGGTCGCCGGCGCGTCGCTCACGCGCTTCGCGGCTTCCGTCGGGATGTAGCCCGGCGGCTTGTCGCCGCGCTCGGACTCGATCCGGTACCAGAGCCCGGTCTTGTCGACGACGCGGACTTCCTGTCCTTCCTTGAGCGTGCCGACCTTCTTCGCGTCGGTGGTCGGCTGGGCGTAGACGTAGCTCGGGGTCGCGAGGCGGAAGGTGCCGACACGGAAGCGGCGCCCGCCGGCCTGCTGGCTGTCGCCCTGCTGGCCGCCGCGCTGCTGACCGCCGCGCGGGATCGGATCCGCGTAGGAGCGCCGGACGTAGCCCGGCGCGTTGCCCTTCTCGGAGCGGACTTTGTACCACTGCTCCCCGACCTCGATGACGTCGATCACGGTCTTCGGCCGGAGCTTGGCGACGATCTTGGCGTCCGCGCTGGGGCGCGAGTAGAGCGAAGCGGGGCGGTTCACGACGAACGTTCCCGGCCGCCCCCGCCGAGCGTCGGCCTCGTCGGCGTGTGCCGGGGAAACCGCGCCGACGGCGGCGAAAACCGCGGTGGCCAGGACGAAAGCTCGGATCATCGAAGGGCTCCTTTGTTCTGTAGGAACACCGGGAGCCCCCGAGTAGACGCGGTGGCCGCGGAGGTCAAACCCGCGCCTTGACTCCCCCGTGCCCGGTCCCTATCAGAGGGTGCTTCGCAGCGGACGCGCACGCCGCCCTAGCTCAGTCGGTAGAGCAGCTGATTCGTAATCAGCAGGTCGCCGGTTCAACTCCGGCGGGCGGCTTTTCCCAAGAGCCTACGCCGCCGATGGATTCTCGGTGTTCCGTGCCGAGACTCGCCCTGCTGCGAGGATGGTGACAGCCAAGCTGACAGCCATCTGTATCGGCCTAGCCTTCGCGCTATCAGCGCGGATTCGAGTCGTTGAGCGCTCGCACCGACGCCAGCCGCGCGTTACGAGCGCCGCTGAATCAGGTAAGCCGCCATCGCGCCGCGCCCTTTGAGCTCGATCTCGCCGCGCGACGTCACTTCGAAGCGATCGCCGAGGAGGCTGGCGGTCGCTCCACTGACTTGGACGGCTCCCACCACGCCGTGCGACTCGAATCGGCTTGCCACGTTCACGGTGTCGCCCCAGAGGTCGTAGCTGAACTTCGTCTTGCCGATGACGCCGGCGACTACCGGCCCGGAGTGAATGCCGATCCGCACCGCGAGCTGCGCTCCGGTACGAGCGGCGCGGACGCGCACGATCTCGAGGAGGTCGAGCGCGAAGGCGGCCGCGCGGTTGGCGTGATCCGCGCATGGCTCGGGGACGCCGGATGCCGCCATGTAGGCATCGCCGATTGTCTTGATCTTCTCGATGCCGTGGCGGTGGGCCGCCTCGTCGAACTCGGAATAGAGCTCGTTCAGCATCTCCGCGGTCACCTCGGGAGCGAAGCGCTCGACGAGCGGCGTGAATCCGACGAGGTCGGCGAAAACGATCGTCGCCGCGTCGAACTTCTGTGCTACGGCGTGCTGGTCCTCGCGGAGCTGGTCGACGATCGGCTCCGGAAGAATGCTCCGCAGCAGCCGATCGGACTTCGCCTTCTCGACGCGGAGCGCCGCCTCCTGTTCCGCGATTCGCTCTCGTTGCCGGAAGAGATCGCGTTCGGCCGCCTCGAGGAGGTAGGTGGCTACGACCGCCGAGATGACGGCGGAGACGAGCAGGAACGCGTCGATCACGAGGGTGGCGGGCGAGTGGTGAGCAACGACGACGGCGGCGAACGCCGCGAGGTAGACAGTCGCCGCCGCGGCGGCCGCGACGAATCGGAAGCGCAGCACGACGAAGGCGAAGATGCTGATCAGCATCAGCGCCGGAGCCGCATAGCGTTCGACCGCGCCCGCGTCGACGGCGATCCAGAGCACCGCGAGGCCGGCGAGAACGTTCACGACCGTGCCGAGCGCATGCTGCGCGTCGAGGGTGGCGAAGCGACGCGACAGGACCAACGCACCGAGGTTCAACGACGTCATCAGCGCGGCGAGCACTCCGGCTCGGACGTCGTCGACTGGCGAGAAGCGAGGTAGGAGGAACCCCGCGACGACCCAGAGCGCGGCGCCGACCGACAGCCCGAGGCGGAACTGCGGCGCGAACGTCGTGCCGGTCGCGACCTGGAACCGCCGTTCGAGCTCGGCATCCTCAAAACCAAGCGTCAGCCGATCTCGTCCGGGCGAGTCCCCCATCGAGAGTGAGGCTACGTCGGATGCTCCGGTGGAAGCTAGCTTGCCCGTCTCGCGGTGAGACGCTCGAGACTGGCACCGACCTCGGGGAAGAACGTGCGCAGCATGGCGAACTCGCGCCGCGGGATACTGACGACGTTCATCGGCTCGACGCAGCGAATGCTCGCGTTGCGGGCCGCTTTCCGTAGGAGCGCGGTCTCGCCGAACACCTCGCCGGCTCCGAGCATCGCGAGCGGTCGTTCCGCCTCGCCATCGTGCCGCACGACTTCGGCTTTGCCGTTCTCGATCACGTAGATCCGGTCGCCCAAGTCACCCTGGCGGAACACGAGCTCTCCAGGCTCGTAGTGCTCCTGCTGCATACCGCCGGCGGCGCCCAGACGAAGCTGCACGAGCTCCGGCGGGAGGACGAGATCCAAGGTCCATGAGCTCGCGATCTTCAGGCGGCGTCCCCAGCCCGGGAGCTTCAGCAGATAGATCGTTCGCCAGAGCCACCAGGCGAGGAAGCCCGAGATGCCGACGCCGAGGATCTCGGCGACGGCGGAGTGATGACCGAGGGAGCCCATCTTGCCGAGATCCGCGAAGTCGAAGCTCCGCGGTTCGCCGCCGCGGATCGTCGCGACGACGTTCGTGGCGAGCGTCTTCGCCTGGCGAACGGCGTGCTGCGCGGTCGGCGGAGAGAACGACGCACCGTCGGGAAGGGGAACCATGGCGCAATCGCCGAGCGCCCACACGTTCGCGCGACCGCGGACGCGGAGGTGGGGATCCACGACGAGCTTCCCGTTCCTCGCCTTCTCCACGCCGAGATCGCCGAGCAACGGATGCGGCGACGACGGCACGGTGGAAACGAGCGTCCGCGCCGCGAGGCGCTCGCCGCCGGCGAGGAACACTTCTTCGGCGGTCGCCGCCTCGAGCCGCGTCTTCAAGCGGAGCTCGACGCCGCGCTCGCGGAGCTTCTTCGCCGCGAAGCGAGCAAGCCGCGCCGAGACTTCCGGCAGGACCCGCTCCTGGGAGTGGAGGAGAACCACGCGGATCTCGCTCGGATCGAGCCCGCGATAGTTGCGGGCGACTCCGCGGACGAAGTCGTTGAGCTCAGCCGCGACCTCGACTCCGGAGAAGCCGCCGCCCGCGACCACGAACGTGAGGAGGCTCCGCCGCAGCTCGGGATCATGTCGTTCGATCGCCGCCTCTTCGAGGGCGCGGATGACGTGGTCTCGCAAGCGAAGCGCGTCGCCGAGATCCTTGAACGGCAACGCGTGCTCGGGCAAGCCGCGCATGCCGCGAAAGTCGGTGACCGTGCCGAGCGCGAGCACGAGGTGGTCGAACTCGATCGCGTGCGAGTGCGGCCGAAAGCCGGGGCTCAACGATACCGACCTCCGCTCGAGATCGATCGCCTCGACGTCGCGGACGTGGAGCGTCGTTTTCGGCAACAAGCGCCGGATGGGGCTCACCACATCGACGAGACCGATCGAGCCGGAGATGACCTCGGGCAACATCGGCTGGAAGACGAAGTAGTTCGTCCGGTTGACGAGCGCGATCTCGAAGTCGTCGGCGTTGCCGAGCGCGCGCTCGAGGTGCTGCGCGGTGTAGATGCCGGCGAAACCTCCGCCGAGGATCAGAATTCGCTTGCGGCTGCGCTCGCGCATGGACGTCCTCCGTTGCTCGCGCCGAACGCGACGAGGTCGAGCGTTCGGTGCACGCCTTCGACGCTCTCGCCGGGAAGAGGTTTCGGCTCCATCGCCGGGAGGTAGCCCTGCGCGCGCGCGAGCTCGTACACCTCGCGCGTGGCGATTGCGCGAACGCCGGCGGCCTTGGTGTGCTTCTCGAGCTTCGCCGCCAGATTCACCGCATCGCCGATGACTGTGTATTCGAGTCGCTCGTCGTCGCCGACGGCGCCGAAGATCGTCTCGCCCGCGGCGCACGCGATGCCGACGCCGAAGCTGCGGCCGTTGCCTCGCTCCGCGTTCCAGGCGTCGACCTCGCGCTCGAGACGCTCGATCGCGCGAACCGCATCCGCGGCATACGTCTCGCTCGGCGTTGCCGCGCCGAAGTGGGCGAGGATGCCGTCGCCCATGAACTTGTCGATCGTGCCGCCGCACGCGAAGATCTGGCCGCACATGCGCTTCTGATACTCGGCGAGAAGCGACATCACCTCGCCCGGCGCGGCGCCGTGCGCATAGCGAGTGAAGCCGCGGAGATCCATCGTGACGATCGCCGCCGAGCGAAGCTCGCCCTGGCCCGGGCGGATCGGCGTTTCGGCTTGGAGAATCCGACTCGCCACCCTCGGGCTGAAGAAGCGTGAGAGCTCACGCCGCGCCTGCGACTCGTGCGCCGCGAGCGCGAGCAGGCGGCGCGAGCGCAAGACGCCGACCGCGAGCACTGCGGTGACCGCGCCAAGAGCGACCACCTTGTCGATCTCGGCGCCGACGAGTATGGGCGTGCCGACGACGTACTCGGCGAAGTCGTGTGTGATCGTCGCGCCCTTCGCCGCCAGCGAATAGCCGACGAGCGCGAGCCAACCGCCGATGCCGGCCGCGCCCGTCAGGAGAACGTAGCCGACCTCGTAACGGAGGCTCCGGAGCGCGATGAAGACGAAGAGGTAGCCGAACGTCGTCGCCTTCAGCGAAAACGACGGTGGTTGCCCGTACTGCAGGTGGTAGCTCCAGATGAGGACGACGATCGCCCCGACGTCGAGGATGATCGAGACGGCGAGAAGCGTGGTCCCGAGCTTTCGCAGGTGCGCGAGGACCAGCCGTAAAAGGACCCATGGCGCGTAGACCGCGAGGATCAGCGGAACGGGCTCGAAGGGGATCGCCATCTGGAATCCCTTCGGCGCGGCGAAATAGAGAAGCGAGAGGAGGAAGACGAGCCCGACCTGACACCAGGAGAGAAGGATCTCGTTCCGTTCCTCGACGTCGCGGATCGCGTCACGGATTCGCGGCGAGATACCGGGCAGCACGACTTTGCTCCCTTCCTTCGCGCTCACCGGCGAGGAGAGGTCGCAAAAGCGCGTCGAGCGAGATTGGTCCGGGGCCCGCGATCGCGAGCCAGGCGAAGAAGACGATGTAGAGGACCTCGACGAGCCCGAGAAACCCCGCCGCGTTCTCGACGTTCGGCCACTGCGCCGTCGCGGTCGCCACGACCATCGTGCCGATGAGGGGGAGCGCGGCCACTCGCGTGAAGAGACCGACGAGGATCATCGAGCCGCAAACGAGCTCGACCGAAGCGACGAACGGAGCCTGCAGCTCCGGGTACGGAATGCCGAGCGTCCGGAAGTAGTTGGTGATCTGGTCGAGGGCGTGGAGCTTGCCCCAGCCCGTCATCAAGAACACGTACCCGACCGCGATTCGCGCGAGGAGAGGCGCGAGCCAGCCGAGCCGATCGCCGAGCGCTTCGGGAAGGTCGTAGAGAAAGGTCGAGAGAAGCTTCATTTGGAACCTCCTGCGTATCTCTGGGGACTCGAAGGGTCAGCCGCAGCGAAGCAAGCCTGACCCTCGCTGCTTCTGATGCCGCGACCGACGAAAGGATTCGGCTGACACGAGACGCGCGCGTCGCGCATCGAAGCGTCCGTGACGAGCGCGATCCGCGAGCACTGGCCCGAATACCTGATCGAAGCCGCCGGGCTCGGGTTCTTCATGATCTCGGCGTGCACCTTCGGTGCGTTGCTCGAGCATCCGGCCTCGTCCGTCCGGCAAGCGCTCCCCGATCCGTTCGTACGGCGCATGCTCATGGGGATCGCGATGGGAGCGACCGCGATTGCGATCGTCTACTCGCCCTGGGGCAAGCGCTCGGGCGCCCACGTGAATCCAGCGATGACGCTCACCTTCTTCCGCCTCGGCAAAGTGGCGCCGATCGACGCCGGCTTCTACGTCGGGGCGCAGTTTGTGGGCGCTTCGGCGGGCGTCCTCGTTTCGGCCGCCGCCCTTCGCGGAGCGCTAGCCGAGCCAGCCGTTCGCTACGTCGCCACGTCCCCCGGCGCCGACGGTATCGCGGCCGCATTCGCCGCAGAGATCGCGATGACGTTCGTGCTGATGACGGTGGTGTTGATCGCCACGAACTCGCGCCGACTCGGGCCCTCGACGGGTCTTTTCTGCGGCGCGCTCGTCGCGCTCTACATCACGTTCGAGGCGCCGATCTCCGGGATGAGCATGAACCCGGCGCGAAGCCTGGCCTCGGCGATTCCCGCCGGCGAGCTCGGCGTCGTCTGGATCTACTTCGTCGCGCCACCGCTCGGAATGCTGCTCGCGGCCGAGGCGTACGTGCGGCGCCGAGGCGCGGCCGCGATCGATTGCGCGAAGCTCCACCACCAGAACGACGAGCGCTGCATCTTTTGCATGAAGGAGAAAAGCAGATGAACGCGGATCGGCGGTACGACGTCATCATCATCGGCACGGGCGCGGGCGGCGGCACGCTCGCCTGGAAGCTCGCGCCGTCGGGCAAACGGATCCTTCTCCTCGAGCGCGGGCCCTACGTGCCTCGCGAGAAACGGAACTGGGACGTCCACGACGTCGTCGTCGGGGGCGCCTATCACATCCGCGACGCGTGGCTCGACAAGGGCGGCAAGGAGTTCCACGCGGGCACGCACTACTACGTCGGGGGGAACACCAAGTTCTACGGCGCCGCGCTCATCCGTATGAGGGAGCGCGACTTCGGCGAGCTCCGTCACCACGGCGGTATCTCGCCCGCGTGGCCGATCTCGTATCGCGAGCTCGAGCCGTACTACACGCAGGCGGAGCATCTCTATCAGGTGCACGGCGAGCGCGGCGTCGACCCGACGGAGCCGTACGCGAGCGCTCCGTACGCCCATCCGCCGCTCTCGCACGAGCCGCGCATGCAGGACCTCTACGACGACCTCCGCGGCGGCGGGTTCCGGCCGTTCCCGATGCCGGTCGGTCTGATGATCGACGAGCAGGACCCGCGGAGGAGCAAATGCATCCGCTGCGACACGTGCGACGGCTTTCCTTGCCTGCTGAACGCCAAGGCCGACGCTCAGGTGATCTGCGTCGACCCGGCGCTCGAGCATCCGAACGTGACGCTTCTCACGGACGCACGCGTCACCCGCCTCGAAACGAGCGCCAGCGGTCGCGAGGTGACGACGGTGCACGTCGAGCGCGACGGCGCGGCGGAGACGTACTCGGCTTCGATCGTTGTCGTGTCGGGCGGAGCGATCAACTCTGCGGCGCTTCTTCTGCAATCCGCGAACGATCGACACCCTCACGGGCTCGCCAACGGCTCGGGAGTCGTCGGGCGGCACTACATGTGCCACTTGAACTCGATGGTGCTCGCGATCTCGCGCGAGCCCAACCCGACGCGCTTCCAGAAGACGATCGGCATCAATGACTTCTACTTCGGCACCGAGGATTGGCCGCATCCGATGGGGCACATCTCCTTCATCGGCAACACGAACGTGATCGCCGGCGGCGCGCCGTCGATCGCGCCGAAGCTCTCGATCGATCTGATGGCGAAGCACTCGCTCGGCTTCTGGATGACGTCGGAAGACCTGCCGGACGCCGAGAATCGCGTCACCGTGGAGCGCGACGGGCGAATCCGCCTCACCTACACGCCGAACAACGAGGAGTCGCACAAGCGACTGACGAAGCGCCTGAAGAGCATGCTCAAAGGACTCGGTTGCGAGGAGCACCTCCATCCGCTGAATATCTACATCGGCAAGCGCATCCCGCTCGCGGGCGTCGCGCACCAGAACGGCACGGTGCGCTTCGGCAACGACCCGAGGACGTCGGCGCTCGACCGCAACTGCCGCTCGCACGACGTCGACAACCTCTACGTCGTCGACGCGAGCTGCTTCCCGTCGAGCTCGGCGGTGAATCCGGCGCTGACCATCATGGCGAACGCGCTTCGCGTCGGCGACCACCTGCTCGAGCGGCTGGGATGAGGGCGACTCGGTTCGCGCTCCTCGCGATCTTTCTCCTCGCCTCAGACGCGCCTGCTGCACCGATCCGTATCGAGGCGATCGAGGCGGTGACGCTCACGGTCGCGGATCTCGAGCGCTCGGTCGCGTTCTTCGCGGATGTCCTCGACTTCGAGAAGGTCTCGGAGAAGGAGATCTCGGGCGCCGAGGTCGAGCATTTCTTCGGGCTCTTCGGTGCACGGGCGCGGGTCGCGCGCATGACGCTCGGTGACGAAGCGATCGAGCTCGTCGAGTTCACCGCGCCGCGCGGGCGCCCGTTCCCGGTCGACACGAAGCCGAACGATCGCTGGTTCCAGCACGTGGCCATCATCGTCTCCGACATGGACCGTGCCTACGCGCGCCTGCGTGAGCATCACGTCGAACACGCCTCGACGGAGCCGCAGCGGCTGCCCGACTGGAATCCGAATGCCGGCGGCATCGAGGCCTTCTACTTCCGCGACCCGGATCGCCACTTCCTCGAGATCCTCGTGTTCCCGGCGGGGAAGGGCGACCCCAAGTGGCAGCGCAAGGACTCTCTCTTCCTCGGCATCGATCACACCGCGATCGTCGTCGACGACACGGAGGCGAGCCTCGCGCTCTACCGGAATCTTCTCGGCCTGCGGGTCGCCGGCGAAAGCGAGAACTATGGGCGCGAACAAGAGCATCTGAGCGGCGTCTTCGGCGCGCGCCTGCGCATCACCGCGCTCCGCGCCGCGGAAGGGCCCGGCATCGAATTCCTCGACTATCTCGCCCCCGCGAACGGCCGCGCCGCGCCGCACGATGCGCGCGTCAACGACGTCGCCGACTGGCGCGTGCGGCTTCGCGCGCGGGAGGTCTCCGACGTTTGGACGGCACTGCGCCCGCTGGCAATCGCTTTCGTCTCGCCCGGCAGCGTCGCGCTGGCGGACCGCCCGCTCGGGTTCCGCGAGGGCCTTCTCCTCCGCGACCGCGACGGCCACGCGCTCGAGATCGTCGAGCGCTAGAAATCTCGTAGGGACAGCGCATCTTCCACGCTCTGTCCCTCGAGTCATCCCGGCAAGTTCGCGCGAGCCGCGCGAGGATCGCTCAGGCCGAGCTTCTGAACGCGGCGGCGAAGCGAGCTCGGGCTCAGATTGAGCCGGCGCGCCGCTCCTCTCGGTCCTTCGATACGCCAGCCACAGCCCTCGAGCACGCTCAAGATGTGGCTCCGCTCGACCTCGTCGAGGGACTGGCCGGCAGGCGTCGGCGGCGCGCTCACCGGCACGGGTCGGAGAGCCGTCGGGGACGGCTCCGAAGCCGGCACCATCTCGGTTGCGACCTCGAGCACGGTGCCAGTGGACAGGATGACCGCCCTCTCGATCACGTTCTCGAGCTCGCGCACGTTGCCCGGCCAAGCGTACGCCGAGAGACGGTCCATCGTGGCCTTCGGCACCGCGTCGATTCGGCGACCGGCTTTCGTCGCGTAGCGATTGAGGAAGTAGTGCACGAGGAGCGGGACGTCCTCGCGCCGCTCACGGAGCGCAGGCACGCGAATGGGAAAGACGTTCAGGCGGTAAAAGAGGTCTTGCCGGAACGTGCCTTGTGCGACGGCGGCCAAGAGGTCGCGATTCGTCGCGGCGATGAGGCGAACGTCGACGTCGAGCGTGACGCTGCCGCCGACGCGCTCGAACTCCTGATCCTGAAGCACGCGAAGGAGCTTCGCCTGGAGCTCGAGCGGCAGCTCGCCGATCTCGTCGAGGAAGAGCGTGCCGCCATCGGCGAGCTCGAAGCGCCCGATGCGCCGCCCGGCGGCGCCGGTGAACGCACCGCGCTCGTGGCCGAAAAGCTCGCTCTCGATGAGGCCGGTCGGCAGCGCGGCGCAATTCACCTTGATGAGCGGGCGATCGCGTCGCGGACTCCGCGAGTGAATCGCGCGCGCGAAGAGCTCCTTTCCGGTGCCCGTCTCGCCGAGGATCAGCACGGATGATTCCGTGCTCGCGACGAGCTCGACCTTGCGGAGCGCTTCGCCGAGCGTCGGGCTCCGGCCGACGATCTCCTCGAAGTTGTGGACGGACTTGATCTCCTCCTGCAGGTACTCCGAGAGCTGAATCGCGCGCTCGGCTTTCTTCGCTTCGGTCGTGTCGACGCCGGCGATGCGGATCTCGCGGATGCCTCCGGCCTCGTCGCGAATGCACTGCGCCGAAAATCGCATCCATCGCTCGGAGCCGCCGGCGTCGAGGATCTGGACCTCCTCGTCCTCCACGCGGCCGCCTGCACGGAGGCGATCGACGACCATCTTCCAAACGAGCGGCGACGTCGGCGCGGTGAAGTCCGCGCTCGTCTTGCCGGCGACGTTCTCGACCGGCACGCCGAGGAACTCGGCGGCGCGCCGATTCACCCGAAGAATGCGACCGCTCTCGTCGAGCGTGAAGTAAGCGACCGGCGCTTCGTCGTAGAGGTCGCGGAAACGAGTTTCGCTCTGCCGTAGCGCCTCTTCCGCGTTCTTGAGCTCGGTGATGTCGCTACAGATCGAGTTGAAGCCGTGGAGCTCGCCGTCGGCTCCGCGCACCGCGCGGATGGCGGCGCGCCCCCAGCGCGTGCCGCCGTCCTTCCGCACGAAGGGAAACTCGGCGATGAGCGAGCCGTCACGGGCGGCGGTGTCGAGGATCGCCGCGTAGCCCTGCACCCATTCGGGATCCGGGGCGAAGTTGTCGGCGATGCGGTCGCGAACCTCCTCGTCGGCGTAGCCGGTCATCTCGAAGAACGCGCGATTCACCCGCGTGACGTGCTTCTCGGCGTCGAACGCGATGTACGCGATCGGCGCATGTTCGTAGAGGTCGCGGAAACGAGCCTCGCTTTCGGCGAGCGCCTCACGTGCCTTCTGTCGGTCGAGCTCGGCCCGCACGCGCATGGCGAGGATGCGAAGCATCGAAAGGAGCCGCGCACCTTCGGGCATCGGCTCGTCGTGGATGATCGCGAGATGGCCGACCACGTTGCCGTTCGCTCCGACGATCGGTACGCCGCAGTAACTCTCGGCGCGCCAGGTGACCAAGCCCGCGTCGTTCGGAAAGAGCGCGCAAAGGCTGCTCGGATGGTGCGCGGTCTGGCCCGCCAGCACGGCCTCGCAGGGCGTGCCGGCGAGCTCGAGCGTGAAGTCGTCGAGAAACGCGCCGCGGCCCCACACCGCGAGCGTGCGGAAATGGCGGCGATCCGGAGTGAACTCCGAGACGAACGCGAATTGGACGCCGAGCGTCGTCGCGAGGCTTCGGACCAGCGCGCGATAGAAGCCCTCGCCCGTTTCGGCGGCGACGACCGCGGCGATGGCCTCGAGTGGGGCCGGATCTCCGGAACGGATTTCCGATGGCGCCAAGGTGCCGCGGATCCTGCCATGAGGGCCGCCGCCCCGCCACCGAAAGCGGTGGAAAACCGTCGGAACCGGTGGCCAGCGGTGGGAGCATTCCTTGATTTGACTAGAGAATCTCGCGTCCCGCCGGTGGCACGGCGCGTGCGCTAGGAGCGGCCATGATTCGGATCTCGGAAGCTGACGCCGGTGAGAGGCAAGTGACGTTGAAGCTCGAGGGGCGACTCGCGAGCTCCTCGGTCGCCGACCTCGAGCGCACGTGCGAGCGCCTATTCGACGGGGCGAAGCGCGTCGTCTTGGACGTTGCCAGCGTCTCCTACGTCGACCGCTCCGCGCTCACGAGCCTTCGCCGCCTTCATCTTCGCGGCGTCACCTTCGCGAACGGCAACGCCTTCGTCACGGAACAACTGAGAGAGGTGGAGCAGTCATGATGACGGACTCGGAGCTTCTCGCAGGCCTCAAGAGCGGCGACGAAGAGTCGTATCGCGAGATGACTCGGCGCCACGGCGGCCGCATGCTCGCCGTCGCGCGCCGACTCCTTCGCTGCGAGGACGACGCGCGCGATGCGTTCCAGGAGGCGTGCCTCAACGCGTTTCGCTCGATCCGCGACTTTCGCGAGGGATCGCAGCTCTCGACGTGGCTTCATCGCATCGTCGTCAACGCCGCTCTGATGCGGCTCCGCGCTGCCGGGCGGCGTCCGGAAGTCAGCCTCGAGCCGCTGCTGCCGACGTTCGACGAGACCGGCCATCACACGACTGCGATCGAGCCTCTCTCGGTCGGGCCCGAAACGCTTCTCGGCCGGCGCGAGATCCGCCGCAAGGTGCGCGAGTGCATCGACCAGTTGCCGGCGACCCATCGGACGGTGCTCGTGCTCCGCGACCTGGAGGAGCTCGATACCGCCGAAACCGCGGATCGCCTCGGCATCAGCGAGAATGCGGTCAAGATCCGCCTCCATCGGGCGCGACAGGCTCTCGCCACACTGCTCGCTCCAGGGTTGCGGTCGGACGACGCGCGCGTCGCGGCGGCGGGACTGTGAACGCGCGCGCCGTCGCTTGCGCGCTGGCGCTGGCGTGCGGGTGCGCGGTCGGTCCCTATCCGCTGCCCGATCTCGGCGGTCTCTACGACCGCGCCGCGCAGTTCGACGACTCGGCGCGAAACCCGGTGATCGTGATTCCGGGAATCCTCGGTTCCAAGCTTCGCGACCGCGAGAGCGGCAGGCTCGTGTGGGGCGCATTCGAAGGCGCATACGCGAACCCGCAGACGGCCGACGGCGCGCGCCTCGTCGCGCTGCCGATGAAGACCGGCGAGCCGCTCTCCGCGCTCCGCGACGGTATCGAGCCCGAAGGCGTGCTCGATACCATCCGCGTCCGGCTCTTCGGCTTGCCGCTCGAGCAATCGGCCTATGTTTACATTCTCCGGAGCCTCGGCGTGGGTGGCTATCGCGACCAGAGCCTCGGTCGTGGCGGTACCGTTCGCTACGCCGACGATCACTTCACCTGCTTTCAATTCCCGTACGACTGGCGGCGCGACAACGCCGAGAATGCTCGCCGTCTTCAGGAGTTCATCGCCGAGAAGCGCGCCTACGTCGCGCGCGAGCTCGAGCGGCGCTACGGCATCGCCGGCCGCGAGGTGAAATTCGACGTCGTCGCGCACTCGATGGGCGGACTCCTCCTTCGCTACTACTTGATGTACGGCGCGGCGGAGCTCCCGGAGGACGGGTCGCTGCCGCCGGTTACCTGGGCGGGCGCTCGAGACGTCGACAATGCCGTGATCGTGGCCACGCCGAACGCGGGCTCCGCGGAGGCGGTGCGGAATCTCGTCGAGGGCGCGACGTTCTCGTGGGTGCTGCCGCGCTACCATTCGGCGATCCTCGGCACGATGCCGGCGCTCTACGAGCTCCTGCCGCGCACGCGCCACGCCGCGGTCGTCGACGGCGAGCGAGCGATCGACCTGTTCGATCCCGCGGAGTGGGAGCGCCGCGGGTGGGGACTCGCGTCATCGCAGGCCGACGAGGTGCTGGAGAGTCTGCTCCCCGAGACGACGCCCGAAGAACGACGTCGAATCGCCCGTGACCATCTCGCGAAGTCGCTCGCGCGCGCAAAGCAGTTCCACGCAGCGCTCGATCGGCCGGTCACGGCCCCGGACGGCCTCGCGCTTCACCTCTACGCCGGCGATGCCGAGCAGACCGCGGCGGTGCTCGGCATCGATTCCGAGGGCCGACTCGACGCGCGGAGCGTCGCTCCGGGCGACGGCACGGTGCTCCGCTCGAGCGCGCTCCTCGACGAGCGCGTCGGCCGCGATTGGACGCCGCGACTGGTGACGCCGGTTCCGTGGACGACGGTGACGTTCGTCTACGGCGACCACCTCGCGCTCACCAGTGATCCGGCGTTCACCGATAACGTTCTCTACCGGTTGCTCGAGGCGCCGCCGCGCGAGGAGCTCGCGGAGCGACGCCCGAAATGATCGCCGACCTCCGGGGAAACGGAATCCGCCTCGCGGCATCGAAGGCGACATGGAGACCCAGCGCCTAGCGGTCGTCGAGGCTCCCTCGCTCGAGCTGAATCGTTCCTCCGCGGAAGCGAGCCGCCTGGCCGAAGACGCGGCCCGCGCGAAGAACTGGAAGCGCTGGGGCCCGTACCTCTCCGAGCGCCAGTGGGGCACCGTGCGCGAGGACTATTCTCCGTGGGGATCATGCTGGGATTCCTTCCCACACGACCACGCGCGGAGCCGCGCCTACCGCTGGGGCGAGGACGGTCTCCTCGGCTTCACCGACCGCGAGTGCCGCCTCGCCTTCGCCCTCGCGCTCTGGAACGGCCGCGATCCGATCCTGAAGGAGCGCCTCTTCGGCCTGACCGGCCCGGAAGGGAATCACGGCGAGGACGTGAAGGAGCTCTACTACTACCTCGACTCGACCCCGACCCACTCGTACGCCAAGGCGCTCTACAAATACCCGCAGGCCGAGTACCCCTATGCTCGGCTCGTCGAGGAGAACCGCCGGCGCGGCAAGCTCGACCCCGAATTCGAGTTGACCGACACGGGCGTCTTCGACGAAGGCCGCTACTTCGACGTCGTCGCCGAGTACGCCAAGGCATCTCCCGACGATTTGCTCGTCCGCGTGACGATCTCGAATCGCGGGCCGGAAGCGGCGACGATCGACGTGCTGCCGACGCTCTGGTTCCGCAATCAATGGTCGTGGAACAGGGGAGGTGAAGGCTACGTTGCGAAGCCCGAGATCGAGCTCGCCGCAGACGGCTCCCTCCGCGCCTCGCACGAGACGCTCGGACGCTTCCGCTTCTTCGCCGCGCCGCTCGATGGCGCCGCGCCGTCAGTGCTCTTCACCGACAACGAATCCAACACGCGACACCTCTGGGGTGTCGGTGAGGACGCGCACAAGAAGGACGCCTTCCACGAGGCCGTGATCCACGGGCGGCGCGACGTGCTCCGGACCGACGGCCGCGGCACCAAGGCCGCGCCCCGTTATCGAGCGGAGATTCCCGCCGGCGGCGAGATCGTGCTTCGCCTCCGCCTCGTCGCCGAGGACGACGCGCCCCGCGACGCCTTCGCGGACTTCGAGCGCATCTTCGCCGAGCGCATCGCCGAAGCCGACGCGTTCTACGACTCACGCATCGAACGAAACGTCTCCGCCGAGGAACGGAACGTGATCCGCCAGGGTTATGCCGGCCTCCTCTGGTCGAAGCAGTTCTTCCACTACGACGTACGCTCGTGGCTCGCGGGCGATCCGGCCCAACCACCGCCGCCGGCCGAGCGAAACGGCGGGCGCAACGCCGAATGGCGGCACCTCTACAACCGCGACGTCATCTCCATGCCCGACAAGTGGGAGTACCCCTGGTACGCGGCGTGGGATCTCGCCTTCCACATGATCCCGTTCGCGAGGATCGATGCCGAGTTCGCGAAGGAGCAGATCCTGCTGCTCCTTCGCGAGTGGTACATGCACCCGAACGGCCAGATCCCCGCCTACGAGTTCGCATTCGGCGACGTGAATCCGCCGGTGCACGCGTGGGCCGCGTGGCGCGTCTACAAGATGTCGGGCGAGTCCGGGAAGCGCGATCGCGTCTTCCTCTCTCGCGTCTTTCAAAAGCTCCTTCTCAACTTCACCTGGTGGGTGAACCGCAAGGACGCGGAAGGGCGGAACCTCTTCTCTGGCGGCTTCCTCGGTCTCGACAACATCGGTGTCTTCGATCGCTCGCGGCCGCTGCCGACGGGCGGGCACCTCGAGCAGGCCGACGGCACCGCGTGGATGGCGTTCTACGCCGCGACGATGCTCGCGATGGCGCTCGAGCTCGCGCGCGAAGATCCCTCCTACGAGGACATGGCGTCCAAGTTCTTCGAGCACTACGTGGCGATCGTCGACGCCATGAACACGCTCGGCGGCAGCGGCCTCTGGTGCCCCGAGGACGGGTTCTATTACGACCAGCTCCACGTCGACGGGCGGGAGATCCCGCTCCGCATTCGCTCGCTCGTGGGGCTCATGCCGCTGATCGCGGTCGAGGTGCTCGAGGCGGACACGATCGATCGTCTACCGGGCTTCTCGAAGCGACTGCGCTGGTTCCTCGAGAACCGGAAGGAGTTGGCCGCGCACATCTCCTGCATGAACGGCGGCGCGAACGGCGGACACGGCGAGCATCGTCTGCTCGCGATTCCGTCGCGCGAGCGACTGACGCGCGTGCTTCGCTACCTGCTCGACGAGAACGAGTTCCTCTCGCCTTATGGCATCCGCTCGGTCTCGCGCGCTCATCGCGACGAGCCGTACGTCTTCCGCGCCGGTTCGGAGGAGTACCGCGTGAGCTACGTCCCTGGCGAGTCCGATACCGGGCTCTTCGGCGGCAACTCGAATTGGCGCGGCCCGATCTGGTTCCCGATCAACTTCCTGCTCGTCGAGGCACTGGAGCGCTACCACCACTTCTACGGCGATTCCTTCCAGGTCGAGTGCCCGACGGGCTCGGGCCGGTTCGTGAGCTTGCTCGATGCCGCGCATGAAATCGCCAGGCGTCTCGGCTCGATCTTCCTCCCCGACGCCAGCGGGCAGCGCCCCTGCCATGGCGACGACCGGCGCTACGCTGCGGACCCGCACTTCCGAGACCTCGTGCTCTTCCACGAGTACTTCCACGGCGACAGCGGCCGCGGCGTCGGCGCCAGCCATCAAACCGGCTGGACGGCAACCGCGCTCCGCCTGATCGAAAAGGTCGCCAAGGAGAGGCCGAGGGCCTAAGATATGAACGGTGCATCCGCTCAGGGGACCCGTCGAATGACCTGCCGCGAATTCACGGCCTTCATCGTCGACCATTTCGACGGCAAGCTGCCGCAGGGAGTCGCCGGGGAATTCGATGATCATCTCTCGATCTGCCCGACTGCCGCACTTATCTCATGCAACTACCGCCATACGATTCGTTCTCGCGCGCGAGTCCAAGACGAGCGACGAGATCTCCCCGGACGTGCCGCACGCGCTCGTCGAAGCGGTGATCGCCGCGCGACGCCGACGGTCGTAGCGAAGCGGGCGCGAGAAACCGCGCCGGCGTGGTGGTCATCAAATCCATCATGAAAGCCATCGCCGTCTTCCCCGCCGAGCCCACGAAGTCCGTCTCATCGACGTCGAGCGCGCCGCGCCTCACGCGACCGACCGACGTCAAGCTCCGCATGCTCGACGTCGGCGTCTGCGGCACCGACCGCGAGATCTGCGCCTTCGAGTACGGCACGCCGCCCGGCGGGCTGCGAGCATCTCGTCATCGGCCACGAGTCGCTCGGCGAGGTGGTCGAGGTCGGGCGCCGGCGTCACGCGCGTGCGCGTCGGCGACCTCGTCGTGCCGATGGTGCGCCGCCCGTGCCCGCACGACGACGTGCGCCGCCTGCCGCGCCGGGCGCCAGGACTTCTGCTACACCGGCGACTTCACCGAGCGCGGCATCAAGGGACGCGCACGGCTTCATGACCGAGCTCGTCGTCGACGACGAGCGCTACATGAACGTCGTCCCGCGCGAGCTGCGCGACGTCGCGCGTGCTCGTCGAGCCGCTCACGATCGCCGAGAAGGCGCTGGCGCAGGTCGGCAGGTGCAGCAGCGCCTGCCGTGGGCGTGCCCCGAGGCAGCCCGCGCGAGCCGCGGCAGCGTGCCACCGCGCCGTCGTGCTCGGCGCCGGACCCGTCGGCCTGCTCGGCGCGATGGCGCTTGTCGGCGCCGGCTTCGACACCTCCGTCTACTCGCGCGAGCTCGCAGCCGAACCCGAAGGCCGCCCTGGTCGAGGCGATCGGCGCCGCTACTTCTCCGCCGAGAACACGTCGATCGCCGAGCTCGCGCGAGCCGATCGGCAACATCGACCTCGTCTACGAGGCGACGGGCGCCTCGAGCGTCGCGTTCGAGTCATGCGACGTGCTCGGCACGAACGGCATCTTCGTCTTCACCGGCGTGCCGGGCCGGAAGGCGCCGATCGAGGTCGACACCGACCTCATCATGCGGAACCTCGTGCTGAAGAACCAGGTCGTGTTCGGCACGGTGAACGCCGGCGCGCGAGAGCTTCGAGGCCGCGATCCGCGACCTCGGCATCTTCCTCGAGCGCTGGCCGGCGCCGTGCGCGTCGCTCATCACCGGCCGCTTCCCGATCGAGGCGCACCGAGACCTGCTGCTCGGCCAGCCCAGCGGGATCAAGAATGTCCTCGCCCTATCCTGAGAGCGCCGAGTGGCTCGAGGCCGACGGCCTCGGCGGCTTCGCCTCGGGCACCGCGGCGGCGTGCGAACGCGGCGCTACCACGCGCTGCTGCTCGCGGCGACGACGCCGCCGACGGGACGCTTCGTGCTCGTGAACGGCTTCGAGGCCTGGCTCGAGACGAGCACCGGCCGCTACCGCGCTCACGTCGCAGCGCTACGCGCCCGACGTCGTTCATCCCGACGGCGCTCGCGCGGATCGCCGACTTCACCCCGGACCCGTGGCCGCAGTGGACGTACCGCCTCGACGACGGCACGCGCATCGAGCAGGAGATCCTGGTCCGCGCGCGGCACGCCGCTCACGGCGCTCGGTTGGCGGCTCCTCGGTCAGACGGCGCGGTGCGGCTCGCGGTGCGACCGCTCCTCTTCGGGTCGCGACTACCACGCGCTTCACCACGAGAACGGCGCCTTCGCCTTCGTTCCGGAAACCGTCG
>CAWBOU010000059.1:0-10581 GCA_963790365.1 uncultured delta proteobacterium | reverse complement strand
ATCGCTCCGCTCCGGCAGGGAGTGCTCGCCGCGACGCCGGCGGCCGCCGGCGAGTCGGCGCCCCCGTCCGTCGCGGACCTGTTCGCGCAGGCGAAGGCGCAACCGGTCGACGCGATCGCCTATCCGCCGACGCCCGTCGTCTGGACCGGTGAGCTCTCGCATTTCAGCGCGCGCGCGGACGGCTCGCTCGGGAGCTTCGCGTTCCGGCCCGGCAAGCGCGGACTCGCCGTCGGCGACGCGCAGGTGCCGTGCCGCGTCGCCGCGAGCGTGCAGCTGGCGATGCCCGGCGGCGCGCTTCGCGGCACGGGCACCGTGACCGCGACGATCGCCGGCACGGGAGCCCTCGGCGAGCCGGTGCTCGACGTCACCGAGATCCGCTTCGAATGAGGCTCACCTCTCCCCGTTGGGGAGAGGTCGCGCGTAGCGCGGGTGAGGGGAGCGAGTCCCGCTACCCGGCTTACGCCGTCGCGTACTTCTTCGCGGCGGCGGAGATCCGCTCGCTTCGCCGCTCGAGGATCTCCTGCTGCTCGCGGTGCGTGACGATGTAGAAGTCCTTGTCGCGGATCGCCTGCACGACGCGCTTGCCGACTTCGGTCGGCTCGATCACGCGGCCGTAGGAGTACGCCGCGTCCGGCAACGTCAGGGCCGCGGCGCCGGGGTTGCGCAAATCCTCGGGACGGTTCCGCTCGCTCGCATTGATGTTCGTGCGGACGATCATCGGACAGAGAACGGAAACGCCGATGCCCTCCGATTTGAGCTCGCGCTGCAGCGACTCCGAGAGGCCGACGACCGCGAACTTGCTCGCGCAGTAGACGCCGAGCCCGGGCATGCCCGTGAGCCCTGCCATCGAGGCGGTGTTCACGATGTGGCCACCCTGCTTCTGCTCGATCATCCGCGGCACGAACGCGTCGACGCCGTGGACGACGCCCCAGAAGTTCACGTTCATCACCCACTGCCAATCGCGGTCGGTGGCCGTGGCGAGCGTGCCGAAGACGCCGACGCCGGCGTTGTTGCAGACGATGTGGACCGCGCCGAAGCGCTCGAACGCCTGCTTGGCGAGCGCCTCGACGTCCGCCCGTTTCGTGACGTCCGTGCGGATGCCGATCGCCTCGCCGCCCGCCTTGCCGATCTCGCCGGCGACGTGGTCCATGGCCGCCGCATCGAGGTCGGCGAGCACGATTTTCGCGCCTTCGCGCGCGAACGAGCGCGCCATTTCCGCGCCGAGGCCGCTCCCGCCCCCCGTCACCACCGCCACGCGCCCCCGAAATTCGTCCATGCGTCGACTCCTCGCGTCACTTGCAAACGTCCGCGTACTAGACAACACGGAGCGGCTCAGGGGAAGCGCATCGAATCGAGAGACGCCGATGAGCGAACGACGCCGGAAGTTCTGGGGCTGGGGCATCGAGGGCGAAGGCCCGAGCGTCGATCATCAGCGCGCGATCGCGCAGTTGCTGGCCGCGCGATTCGGCGTCGCGGTGCCCGAGATGGTGCCACCGCCGCGCCTCGAGGAGATTGCGCTGCGCGCGCCCCGGGTCGCGGCGCCCGCGGCGCTCGCGTCGATCCTCTCGCAGGATCCGTACGACCGTGCCGGGCATACCTACGGCAAGTCGTTCCGCGACGTCGTGCGCGCCCATCGCCGCGACTTCTCGAATCCGCCGGACTGGGTCGCCTTCCCGAACGAAGAGGCCGACGTCGCGCGCGTGCTCGACTGGTGCGCCGCCGAGCGCGCTCGTCGCGATTCCATACGGCGGAGGATCCAGCGTCGTCGGCGGCGTCGAAGCGCCGCGGGGCGGCGATTGGCGCGGCGCGGTCTCGATCGACCTCGGACGGCTCGACCGCATCGTCGAGATCGATCGCGAATCGCGCGCGGCGCGCATCCAGGCCGGCATCCTCGGCCCCGCGCTCGAGGACGCGCTCCGCCCGCACGGGTTGACGCTCCGCCACTTCCCGCAGTCGTTCGAGTTCTCGTCGCTCGGCGGCTGGATCGCCACGCGCTCCGGCGGCCACTACGCGACGCTCTACACGCACATCGACGACTTCGTGGAATCGCTGCGACGTCGTCACGCCGACCGGCATCGTGGAGTCACGGCGTTTGCCCGGCTCCGGCGCGGGGCCGAGCCCGGACCGCCTGTTCATCGGCTCCGAAGGCACGCTCGGCGTGATCGTCGAGGCGTGGATGCGGCTGCAGGATCGGCCGCGCATGCGCGCGTCGTGCTCGGTCCCGTTCGACGATTTCTTCGCCGCGGCACGCGCGGTGCGCGCGATCTCGCAGTCGGGGCTCTTCCCGTCGAACTGCCGGCTCCTCGATGCGGGCGAAGCAGAGACGGCGGGCGCCGGCGATGGCACGCACTCGGTGCTGATCCTCGGCTTCGAGTCGGCGGATCATCCGCTCGACCCGTGGATCGCGCGCGCGCTCGAGTGCGCCGCCGACCATGGTGGGCGCGTGCCGAGCGAGCCCGTGCGCACGCGCACGGATGACGCCGCCGCGCGCGAAGGCGCGGCGGGCGCGTGGCGAAACGCGTTCCTCTCGGCTCCTTACCTCCGCGACGCGCTCGTCGGCATGGGCTTCCTCACCGAGACCTTCGAGACCGCGATTCCGTGGAATCGCTTCGAGCGCTTCCACCGCGAGGTGATGGCCGCGACCGAGGATGCCGTCCGCCGCGTGTGCGGTGGCGGGCGCGTCACTTGCCGCTTCACACACGTCTATCCCGACGGGCCCGCGCCCTACTACACGATCCTCGCGCCGTCGCGGCATGACGCGCAGATCGAGCAGTGGGCGGAGATCAAGGCCGCGGCTTCGGAGACGCTGATCCGCGAGGGCGGCACGATCACGCACCACCACGCAGTCGGCCGCGATCACCGCCCCTGGTACGACCAGCAGCGGCCGGACGGCTTCGCGCGCGCGCTCGGCGGCGCGAAGCGCGCGCTCGATCCCGCCGGCATCCTGAATCCCGGCGTGCTGATCGACTGATTCTCCACCTCTCCCCATTGGGGAGAGGTCGCGCGCAGCGCGGGTGAGGGGGAGACGACCTATCTCCTCACGACCATGACTTCCATCCGCCCGCTCCCGCCGATCATCCACGAAGCGAAGCCGCTCGTCAGGCTCACGATGATCGAGCCGAGCACCGCCGTGCCGAAGCCGGCGATGCGGAAGCCCTCGACGAGCGCGGCGACGAGCCCGAGCATCAGCCCGTTCACGACGAGGAGGAAGAGCCCGAGCGTGAGCACCGTGAGCGGGAGCGTGAGCAACAGCACGACCGGCCGCACGAGCGCATTGACGATGCCGAGGAGGAGCGCGGCGAGCACGAGCGTGCCTTCCCCGTCGATCGAGATGCCGGGCAGGAGCCACGCCGCGATCGCGAGCCCGAGCGCCGAGCAGAGGAAGCGGAGAAGGAATCCGCGCATGGCGCCGTCATCCTCCATGGGCGCGCCGCGCGCAACGATTCCGTTTGGCAGCCGCGAGTCGACGTGATGGACTTCGAGGTCCAATTCCAACCGGAGGTGCCTATGGCCGTCGCAAGAGTCTCCCGTCTGATCTCCTCTTCGAACAAAGGATTCCAGGACGCCGTCGAGAAGGCAGTGAACCGCGCGCAGAAGACGCTCCGCGGGATCACCGGCGGCGAGATCGTCGCGCAGAAGGTGAAGGTCGAGAAGGGCAAGATCGTCGAGTACCGCGTCGAGATGGACGTCATCTTCATCCTCGAGTAGCCCACGTTGCCAACCGCTCGGAACGCCGCTAGGAAAGGCGCTCCGAGCGGACGGTCGCATAGCTCAGCTGGTTAGAGCGCGTGCCTCACATGCACGAGGTCCCTGGTTCGATCCCAGGTGCGACCACTTTCGCTAGCAAGCTCCGAGAATTTCGCTTCGTCGTCGTCTGCAATTGACTCGCCGGTTGCGCGGGCGTTGCGGAGACCGCCGCGATTGTTGCCCTGCGCGATCGGTGCTACCGGGGAGGGTGCTAGCCTGAAGCTCTGCGCGAGAACTTTCCCGCGCTCTCCCTCAGGAAGTCTGGCAACGATCGCAGGTATCGTCGCCGCACGCTCCCAACCTGACGCGGTGGCACGCCGCCGGCCCCGCAGAAAGAGGCCGTACAGCCGATTCTCCTTCGCGCGACACTCGTTTCCTCGCGATCGTCACCGGCCGAGCCCGACGAGCCGATTCGATCGGAGCTCTTCGGTGCCGAGCGGCTGGAGCAGCATGCGCGGAGCCTCGCGGCCGCCGACCGCGTCGTGTTCGGGCGGCGAGGCGCACCCGTCGCGCCACGGCTCGAGGAGAACGGCCGTGTCTTGCTCGCGGCCTATCGTTCGATCGCGAGTGCGCTCAACGAGAAGCGGGCGATCACGCCCGCCGCGGAATGGATCGTCGACAACTTCCACATCGTGGACGAGCAGATCCGTGAGGTGCGCGACGACTTGAACCCGGGCTTCTACCGGGTGCTGCCGAAGCTCGCGGAAGGACATCTCGAAGGCTACCCTCGCGTCTTCGGCATCGCGTGGGCCTTCGTCGCCCACACGGACAGCCACTTCGATCCCGAGCTGCTCCGGCGGTTCGTTCGCGCGTATCAAGAGGTGACGGCGCTCACGATCGGCGAGATCTGGGCGATCGCGATCGCGCTCCGAATCGTCCTCGTCGAAAATCTTCGGCGCCTTGCCGACGGCATCGTGAGCGCGCGCGAGAAGCGCGACGAAGCCGACGGCGTCGCCGATCGCCTGCTCGGGTCGGGCGGCGTACCCACCCTCTCCTCGGCTCGGGCACTACGATCGTACGAAGGCGTGTCGCTGTCGCGGGCGTTCGTCGTTCAGCTCACGCAGCGCCTTCGCGAGCAGGGATCCGGCGTGCTGCCGGCGATTCACTGGTTGAATGAGCACCTCGCGGCCGAAGGGAAAAATGCCGACGAGCTCGTTCAGCTCGAGCATCACAGCCAGGGCGCTGCCAACCTGCTGGTCCGGAACATCATCACCAGCATGCGGTTCCTGTCGGCTTTCGATTGGAAGGTCTTCTTCGAGAGCGTGAGTCTCGTCGACGAAGAGCTCCGGGCGGGGAGCGATTTCGGGAAAATGGATTTCCGCACGCGCGACATGTACCGGCACGCCGTCGAGGAGCTGGCCCGAGGCTCCCGCCGCTCGGAATTGGAAGTCACCCGCGCAGCGCTGCGACGAGCGCAAAAGCCCGATGTCGCCGAAGGGGATCCTCTCGACGAGCGCGCCAACGATGCCGGCTATCATTTGCTTGCCGGCGGCCGCTCGGCGCTCGAGCAGGAGCTCGGCTTCCGCCCTTCCGTGGGGCAGCGGATCTCTCGCGCCTACGTCGCGGCCGCAAATCCCGGTTACATCGTCACCGTCGTACTGCTCACGACGGCGATCCTCTTCCCGCTCTTGCTTGCATCCGCCGGTGCAGGAGCCGGAGCTCTCGCCGTTCTTCTCCTGGAGCTGATCTTGTTCCCCCCGGCTTCCGACCTCGCCGTCTCGATCACGAACCGCCTGGTCACCGAGCTCATGGGGCCGCGACGGTTACCCAAGCTCGAGCTCCGCGACGGTGTGCCCGCCGATCTGCGAGCCATGATCGTCATTCCCGCTCTTCTCACGAATCAGGCCGAGATCGAGGAGCTGATCGAACGCCTCGAGGTGCACTATCTCGCGAACTCGGACGGGGAGATCCACTTCGCAATCCTCTCCGACTGGCGTGATGCCGAAACCGAGCAAGCCGAGGGCGACGAGGCGCTCCTTGCGGCCGCGGTTTCCGGGATCCGGCGCTTGAACGACCTCCATGGCGCCCTTCCAGGCGGCGAGCCGCGATTCTTCCTGTTTCATCGGCGGCGCCTTTGGAACGAAGGCGAGCGGAAATGGATGGGATGGGAACGGAAGCGTGGCAAGCTTTGTGAGCTGAACCGACTGCTGCGAGGTGCGCCGGATACCTCGTTCCTCGCGGCCGGTGACAAACGAACACACGTGCCCGAGGGCGTCCGCTATGTGCTCACGCTGGACGCGGATACGCGCCTGCCGCGTCGCGCCGCCTGCCAATTGGTCGGCGCGATGGCGCATCCGCTGAACCGGCCGCGCTTCGATCCGGCGACCGGAAGCGTCATCGAGGGCTACGGTCTCCTCAACCGCGGGTCACGCCGTCATTGCCGACGGCCGGCGGGGGATCGCTGTTCCAGCGCATCTTCTCCGGCCCCGCAGGCATCGATCCCTACGCGGCTGCGGTCTCGGACGTCTACCAGGACCTCTTCCACGAAGGCTCCTACACCGGAAAAGGGATCTACGACGTCGACGCGTTTGAGCCTCACTCGCCGGACGAGTCGCCGAGAACACGCTGCTCAGTCACGATCTCTTCGAAGGGCTTGTTCGCCCGCGCCGGACTCGTCAGCGACATCGAGCTCTTCGAAGAGTTTCCGCGGCCTACCAGGTCGCCGCGGCACGCGAACACCGCTGGGCGCGCGGTGACTGGCAGCTCCTGCCGTGGATTCTGGAGCCGCGCCCAGCGCGAGCGCCCGGCCGCCGCGAACGGCGACCGCGCTGATCGGCGAATGGAAGGTCGTTCGACAATTTACGCCGCACGCTTTCCGCGCCCGCGACGATTCTCGTGCTGCTTGCCGGTTGGACGCTTCCGTTCGCCGATCCGCTGCTCTGGACCGCGTTCGTATTGGCGACGGTCGCGATTCCGGCATTTCTTCCCGCAGTCCTCGGAATCGTGCCGCAGAGTCGAGGGTTCTCGAAGCGCAGCCACGCGCGCGCCGTCGGCGACGGACCTCTTCGTTGCGCTCGCGCAGGTCACGCTCGCGATTACGTTTCTCGCGCACCAGGCTTGCCTGATGGTCGACGCGATCGCGCGAACGCTGGTCCGCCTGTACGTGACGCGCCGTCACCTTCTCGAGTGGGTCACGGCCGCACGGGCTCGTTCCGGCTCCGGGCGCCGACTCCGCGGACGTTCCTCACCGCGGACGGGGAGCGCGCTGCTCGTCGCCGCGGGTGCGCCGTCGTCGTGACTTTTGCGAACCCTGCGGCATGGGCCGTTTGCCGCGCCGTTCATCCTGCTCTGGGCTTTTCTCTCCGGCGATCGTGCGTGCGGTGAGCGCGCCCTCCCCGACTCGCGAGCGACGCCTTTGGCGGCCGCGGACCGGCGCACGTTGCGGCGCATCGCGCGGCGCACGTGGCGCTTCTTCGAGACCTTCGTCGGCCGCCGAAGACCATTCCCTGCCGCCCGACAACTTCCAGGAGGAGCCCGAAGGGAGAGTCGCGCACCGTACCTCGCCGACGAATCTCGGCATGTATCTGCTGTCGACCGTTGCCGCTCACGACTTCGGTTGGCTCGGCACCTTGGACTTCGTCGAGCGTCTCGAAGCGACGCTCGATACGATGCAAAGCCTCGACCGCTTCCGCGGCCATTTCTACAACTGGTACGGCACCCGCGAGCTCCGCGCGCTCGAGCCGCAGATACGTGTCCACCGTGGACAGCGGCAATCTCGCCGGGCACTTGATCACGCTCGCGAACGCGTGCCGAGAGGCAATCACCGCCCGGTGCTCGGTCCGGAGAGGCTCGCCGGAGTGCGGGACGCGTGCTGGAGATCCGGGCGGGGGCGATCGCGCTCGGCGACCGGCGCCGCTCGGGACTCGTCACGCGAAAGCAGCTCGATGAGGCGCTCGATGCCTTCGCCGCGGCGCTCGTCGAATGCTCCGCCAGCCCCCGCGGAGTTCGCCGAGTCGCTCGCGACGCTCCGCGACGCGCGCAGAGACCGTCTTGGACGTCGCGCGTCCCTCCTCGACGAGGAACAGGCGGACGATCGCGACGTACTCGTCTGGGCGGAGACGACTCGCGCCTGCGTCGCCAGCCACCTCCGCGATTTCGAGGCGATGTTCCCCGCCGGTGGTCGGGCGCGTGTTCGGACCGTGCCGACGCTCGCTGAGATCCCGACCGTGAGAAGCGGCGATCGGGGCTCGGTGCGACTCCGTCGAACGTCGCGCTTCGCGGACTTGAGCGGGTCGCCACTGCGAGCGCCTCTCTGATCGGCCGGCTCTCGCGGCTCGAGCGATCTCGCTCACCAGCTCGTCGAGGAGATGGACTTCCGCTTCCTCTTCGATCCGACCCGCCAGCTCTTCGCGATCGGCTACCGGATGAGCGACAGTCAGCTCGACTCCGACTGCTACGATCTGCTCGCCTCCGAGGCGTGCCTCGACGAGCTTCATCGCGATCGCCAAGGGCGACGTCCCGCCTCGCACTGGTTTCGGCTCGGCCGCGCGATGACGCCCACGGACCGGGGTCGGCGCTGATTTCCTGGTCGGGCTCGATGTTCGAGTACCTGATGCCGGCGCTGGTGATGCGATCCGCCGCCGGGGAGCCTCTTCGATCAGACCTATCGGCTGGTGGTGCGCCGGCAGATGGCATATGGCGCGCGAACGCGTGTGCCGTGGGGAGTTTCCGAATCCGCCTACAATGTTCTGCGACCTCGAGCTAACCTATCAGTATTCGAGCTTCGGCGTGCCGGGGCTTGGCCTCAAGCGTGGCCCAGCGAAGACGTCGTGATCGCGCCCTACGCCACCGGGCTGGCGGCGATGGTCGACCCGCCGGGGCGGTGCGCAACTTCGCTCGCCTCGCGGGCGACGGCGGCGCAGGGTCGCTCGGCTACTACGAGGCGCTCGATTACACCCGGCGCGCTCCCGGAAGGGCAGCGTGCGCGGTCGTGCGCGCCTATATGGCGCATCATCAAGGCATGCCGCTCGTGGCCCTCGCGAACGTGCTTGGCGGCGACGGATGCGGGCGCGCTTTCACGCCGAGCCGATCGTGCAGGCGACCGAGCTCCTGCTCCAGGAACGGACGCCGCGCGACGTGGCGTGGCGCGCCCGCGTGCCGAGGAGGTCCGCGTCGGGCGCCGCGTCCGCGAACTTGCCCCCCGCGTGTACGCCGCTTCCGTTCGCCGCACGATCCGACGCCGCGCACCCACGTGCTCTCGAACGGCCGCTACGCGGTGATGATTACCGCGGCCGGATCGGGTTACGTCGATGGCGGGACCTCGCGATCACACGCTGGCGCGAAGACGTCACCCGCGACCCTTGGGAACCTACGTCTTATCCGCGACGTCGACAGCGGCGCGGTGTGGTCGGCGGGGTTTCAGCCGAGCGGGGTCGAGCCGGATCAATTACGAAGTCACGTTTTCAGAGGACCGCGTCGAATTATGAGACGCGACGGACGATCACGACAACGCTCGACTCGTCGTATCGCGGGAGGAGGACGCCGAGGTCCGCGGGTGTCGCTCGCAAACTCGGCGCGCGGGTGAGTCGACTCGAGCTGACCTCATACTCCGAGGTCGTACTCGCGACGCCGGCGACGACGCGGCACATCCCGCGTTTTCGAACCTCTTCGTCGAACGGAATTCGTGGCAGAGCTCGGCACGCTTCTGGCAACCCGCCGTAGACGCTCGCCGGACGACGCCAGGTCTGGGCGGCCCACTCGTCGGCGTGGAAGGCGAACGTCGGCGAGAGCAATTCGAGACCGACCGGGCACGCTTTCTCGGGCGCGGGCGTACGGCGCGAACTCCATGCCATGATCAATGGGCCGCCGCTCTCGAACACCGCGGGCACGGTGCTCGATCCGATCGTCAGCTTGCGCCGGCGGTCGTTTCAGCCCGGCACGACGGTTAGATTCTCGTTCTGGACGTTATTCGGGCCCTCCCGAGAAAAAGCGCTGGATCTAGCCGACAACCATCGTGATGCGGCGGCTTTCGACCGTGCGGGCACTCTGGCCTGGACCCAGGCGCAGGTGCAGCTCCATCACCTCGGGATCGACCCGACGACGCCCATCTGTTCCAGCGGCTCGCCAATCGGATCATCTATTCCGATCCCACGTTGCGCCCGGCCGCCGACATCCTGGAACGGAACCACGCCGTCGTCGCTTTGGGCGCATGGCATTTCCGGCGATTTGCCGATCGTGCTCGTCCGCATCGACGAGCCCGAGGACAGGGACATCGTCCGACAATGTCTCCGTGCCCAGCAATATTGGCGATCCAAAGGCATTGCGGCCGATCTCGTGATCCTGAACGAGAAGATTTCTTCCTACACACAGGAGCTGCAGGCGGCGCTCGAAGAGTTCGTCCGGGGAAGCGACAGCGGCGGAGGCGCCGTCCACATTCTGCGCGGGGACCGATTGTTGCCGGCCGACCGCCTGCTGCTTCAGACCGCTGCTCGAGTCGTGCTGCTCAGTCGCCACGGCACGCTCGCCGAACAAGTCACGCGCGCACCGCAGCCGAAGGTTGCCACGTCGCCTCCGGCGGATCGCCGAGCCGAGCGGCCGCAGGCGGAGCCGCCACCGAGCGAGCCCGAGCTCGAGTTCTTCAACGGCCTCGGCGGGTTCGCCGACGATGGGCGCGAGTACGTCACGGTCCTCGGCGAAGGCCAGTGGACGCCGGCTCCGTGGATCAACGTGATCGCCAACCCGCGCTTCGGGTTCCAAGTATCGGAATCGGGAGCAGGCTACACCTGGGCGGGAAACAGTCGCGAGAACCAGCTGACACCCTGGTCGAACGACACCGTGGTCGATCCACCGAGCGAGATCCTCTACGTCCGCGACGAGGGAACCGGAGACGTCTGG
>CAWBOU010000058.1:0-5520 GCA_963790365.1 uncultured delta proteobacterium | reverse complement strand
GCCGCGGCTTGCCGACGCCGGGACCGGCCGCGACCGCGACGCCGACGCCGCCGGTGGGCTCGAGCCCGACCGCGACTGCGACACCGACGCCGCCGGTGGCGTCGAGCCCCACGGCGACGGTCAAGGCAACGGCGACGGTCCCGGCGGGGCCGTCCGCAACGCCGACGGTTGGCGCCGCGGGAACGCCGACGCGAACGCCGAAGCCGACCGCAGTTCGCGCCCCGACGCAAACGCCGAAGCCGGTCGCGACTCGCGCGCCGACGCGAACGCCGCTGCCGACCGTGACTCGCGCCCCGACGCAAACGCCTAAGCCGGTCGCAACCCGCGCGCCGACGCAAACGCCGAAGCCGGTCGCGACTCGCGCGCCGACGCGAACGCCGCTGCCGACCGTGACTCGCGCCCCGACGCAAACGCCTAAGCCGGTCGCAACCCGCGCGCCGACGCAAACGCCTAAGCCGGTCGCAACCCGCGCGCCGACTCAAACGCCGAAGCCGACCCCGACTCGCGCGCCCACGCGCACGCCCGCAGCGTGAGACGTTCCGGTGTTGCGACCGCGGCGGCAGTCATCCTCGGCGTCGCCCTCTGTGGAGTCGGTTGCGGCTCCGGCAGCGACGGCTCGAGTGACGGCGGCGCCCTCGAGGAAGCCGCCTCGGAAAGCGAGAGCGCAAGCTCGAGCCTCTGGTTGAGCTCGGGCGGGCGCTTCCTCGTCGAAGGCGACGGCGGCCGAACGATCCAGGGGGAGCTCCCGGCCGACGATCGCTGGCGGATCGCCTACGCGAGCTCGAACCCGACCGACACGGACGGCGGCATTCACCCGCAAAATCTGTTTCGTTTGATCGCGCGCTCACTCCACCGCGACGCGCGCTCGGACGCGAGCTTCATCGTGCGCCGGACGAACCTCAGCGCGAGCCCGAACCGCGCACAGTCGAACGGCGTGCTCTTGTTTCTGCGGTTCCGCGACGGCGAGCACTCGTATTACGGCGGCGTGCGCGTCGACGGGAACGCCGTGATCAAGAAAGAAGTGAACGAGCAGAACTTCACGCTCGCGCTGAATCCGGTCTTTCCGGGCACCTGGAGCCGCGACGGCAACCCGAATCTGATCCCGGCGAACCAGGCGATCGACCTCGCCGCCGAGATCGAGGATCGGCCCGGCGGCACGGCGGTGATCCGCGTCTTCGTCGGCGGCGCGCTCGTCGCCGAAGCGGTCGATGACGGCGTGAGCTTCGGCGGTCCCGTCTTGCCCGAGGGCCTGTCCGGAATCCGCGGCGACTTCATGGACCTCGAGTTCCCGAGCTTCTCGTTCGGCGATCTCGGCTGAGCCCGGCGCGAATTCGCGCTTGCGGCGCCGGCGCGCGGCGGAGAGGATGCCGGGCATGTCGGAGCTCGATCGACTCGATGCCCTCGGTCAGGCGGATCTCGTCCGGAAAGGCGAAGTGCGGCCGAGCGAGCTCCTCGAGCGCGCGATCCAGCGTCTCGAGCGCGTGAACGGCGAGCTCAACGCCGTCGTCACGCCGATGTTCGACATCGCGCGCGGAGCGGTGCGCGGCGAGCTGCCGGACGGGCCGTTCCGCGGTGTGCCGTTTCTGCTGAAGGATCTGCTGACCGCGTACGCGGGCGTACCGCTCTCGAACGGCGCGGTCGTCTCGCAAGGCCTCGTTCCGGACCACGACAGCGAGCTCGTGCGGCGCTACAAGCGGGCCGGGCTCGTCGTCTTCGGCAAGACGAATACTCCGGAGTTCGGCATTCCGCCGATGACCGAGAACCGCCTGTTCGGCGCAACCCGGAATCCGTGGGACCCGACGCGCTCGCCCGGCGGCTCGAGCGGCGGCGCGGCGGCGATGGTCGCGGCGCGCGTGGTGCCGATGGCGCACGGCGGCGACGGCGGCGGCTCGATCCGCATTCCGGCTTCGTGCTGCGGCGTCTTCGGTCTCAAGCCGACGCGTGCCCGGAACCCGCTCGGCCCCGACTACGGCGATCTCCTGAGCGGCCTCGTCGTCGAGCACGCGCTCACGCTGACGGTGCGCGACAGCGCGGCGCTCCTCGACGCCACCTCCGGTCCGGACCTCGGCGATCCTTATTTCGCGCCGCCGCCGGCGCGGCCGTTTCTCCAGGAAGTCGGGCGACCGCCCGGGCGCCTCCGCATCGCGTTCACGCGCGAGGCGCCGAACGGCGTCACGGTGCACCCGGACTGCGTGGCCGCGCTCGAGGACGCCGCGCGGCTCGCGAGCTCGCTCGGGCACCAGGTGGAGGAGCGCGCGCCCTCGCTCGACTTCATGTCGGCGCTGCGCGCGTTCAGCGTGCTCTATGCGGCGAGCGCGGCGCGCACCGTGGGCGACGTCGAGACCTTCGCGGGCATGTCCGTGCCGCGCGAGATGTTCGAGCCGCTCACGTGGGGCCTCGCCGAGATGGGCAAGAAGATCGACGCCGGCGAATACCTGCTCGCGCTCCGCGAGATCCAGCGCGTGTCGCGCGACCTTGCGCGCTTCTTCGAGACTGTGGACGTCTGGCTGACGCCGACGCTCGCGGAGCCGCCGGTACCGATCGGGACGTTCGCCGCGACCGATGAAGCGCCGCTGCGCGGCTTCATGCGCGCGGGAGACTTCGCGCCGTTCACGCCGCTCCTCAATGCGACCGGTCAGCCGGCGATGTCGGTGCCGCTCTACTGGAGCGCGGCGGGCCTACCGATCGGGACCCAGTGGATTACGCGCTTCGGCGACGAGGCGACGCTCTTCCGCCTCGCCGCGCAGCTCGAGGCAGCGCGTCCCTGGCGCGATCGCCGCCCGCCGATCGTCGCCGTCTGAATGCGGTTCGGCCTCATCACGCCGGTCGTCCTGCTGAACCCGCGCACGGCGAACGACTGGGAGGTCGAGGCGGGCGTTCGCGAGCTCGTGGCGATCGCCGAGGCCGCCGATCGTCTCGGGTATTCCCATCTCACCGCGTCCAACCACGTCGCGATCCCGACCGCGGAGTCGGCTCGCCGGGGACGGCGCTACTGGGACCCGGGGGTGACGCTCGGCTTCCTCGCCGCGCACACGTCGCGCATCGAGCTCGCGACGTACGTGCTCGTGCTCGGCTACCACCATCCGCTCGAGATCGTGAAGCGGTACGGCACGCTCGACGTCGTGAGCGGCGGGCGCGCGATCCTCGGGCTCGGCGTCGGCTCGCTCGAGGCGGAGTTCCGGATGCTCGGCCGCGAGTTCGACGGGCGCGGCGAGCGCGCGGACGACGCGATCCGCGCGATCCGGGCCTCGCTTGGCAAGCGCGAGCCCGAGTATCACGGGTCGCACTACGACTTCGCCGGCGTGACGGTCGAGCCGACGACGCTCCGGTCGGACGTGCCGATCTGGATCGGCGGCCGCACCGGGCGCTCGCTCCGCCGCGCGGTCGAGCTCGACTGCGACGGGTGGACGCCGTTCGCGCTCGAGCCGGAGGAGGTGCGCGACCTGCTCGCGCGCGCGAGGGAAACGGAAGCCTGGCACCGCCGCACGCGCCCGCTCGACGTCGGGCTCGCGCCCGAGCCGCCACTCGATCCGCAGGGCGACCCCGAAGGAACCAGGAAAGAAATCGACCGGATTCGCCTTTGCGGCGCGACGTTCCTGAATCTACGTCTGCGGAGCCGGTCGCTCGCGCATCATCTCGAGCAGATGACCGCGTTCTGCGAGATGATGTCGCGGTAGACGAACGCGGTCGGTCGCGGCCGGCGCGCGAGCGTCTTGCGGTCGATCGCGACGAGCCCGAAGCGGCGACTGTAGCCTTCCGCCCATTCGAAGTTGTCCATCGTCGACCAGTAGAAGTAGCCGCGCACGTCGGCGCCGTCCTGAATCGCGCGCGCGACCTTCTCGAGATGCTCGCGAAGGTGCTCGGTGCGGGCGTCGTCGTCGAGCGTCGCCATGCCGTTCTCGGTCACGTAGATCGGCCGGCCGAGCGGGGCGACGCGCATGAGCTGGCGGTAGAGGCCTTCCGGATAGACCTCCCAGCCCATCTCGTCGATGAAGCGTGGCGGCTCCGACGGCCGTCGCTTCCTTCCCTGCGGCGTTTCCGGCGGTCCGCCGCCCTCGCACAGCATCCGCAGGTAGTAGTTGACGCCGATCACGTCGTAGCTCCCCGCGAGCCCGGCGACCTCTTCGCCGTCGCCCACGGGCGGCTGCACGACGCCGTCGGCGAGCCCACGCAGATAGTACTCGTTCGCGAGCGAGTCGTTCAGCGCGGCGGTCGCGCGGTCGGCCTCAGATGCGGGATCGAGCGGCTCGAAGTAGGGCATCTGCAGCACGGGGCCGATCTCGATCGGATGCGTCGCCGCTTCGTGCGCGGCGCGATACATCGCGCCGTGCGCGACGAGCACGTTGCGCGCGACCGCGAGCGCGCGGGAGAGATCGCGAACGGCCGGCGGATGGACGCCGAACAGGTAACACATCGTGGGCGCGATCGTCGGCTCGTTGATCGTCCACCAGAGCTTCACGCGATCGCCGATCTCGCGGACGGCGAGCTCAGTGAAGCGCGCGAGCCAGGATGCCATCGCCGGGTTCTCCCAGCCGCCTTTCCGCTGGGCCCAGATCGGGTTCGTGAAGTGATGCAGCGTGACCGTCGGCACGATCCCGTGGCTCCGCATCGAGTCGAGGATCCGCTTGTAGTGCTCGAGGGCTTCGCGATCGAAGACGCCGTCGTCGCGCTCGATGCGGCTCCATTCGATCGAGATGCGGAGCGACTGGTGTCCGAGCTCCGCGGCGAGACGGTGATCGTCGTCGAAGCGGCTCCAGTAGTCGCAGGCGATGCCAGAGACGGAACCGTCGTGAATGTTGCCACCGGCCTGCTCCCACTCCGACCAGTGGTTGTTCGTGTTGTTGCCTTCGACCTGATGCGCGGCGGTCGCGGAGCCCCACACGAAGCCGCTCGGAAACGAGAGCCGCTGCGTCATGCGTCCTCCTCGGCGACGACGGCCCCCGGTCGACCCCAGAGGCGCGCCCGCTCCGCCGCGGGCAGCGCCCAGACGCGACGGTGGAGCTCGCTCACGCGCTCCGGATCGAAGAGGAGGTTCCGCCGCTCCTTCGTCGAGAGCGTCGTGGGTCCTTCGGCGAGCGCGCGCTCGAGGCTGGCGCGCCGCTGGGCGTCGACCGCGGGGACGAGCGTGCGTGGCGAACGGAGCAGCCAGCGATGGAGCGCGTTCATCCAAGGGTCGACGATCGCCCGCACGAAGCCGTCCTGCTCGCTCGGCGGTAGCGAGCGTTGCTTCTCGTTCGCGGCTTCGACGAGCGTGGCGAGCTCGGCGAGCTCGCGCGGCGGCGCGGTCTCTTCCGGCGTGACGAAGAGCCCGAGGCGATGCGCGAGGTCGCCGAGTCGGAGGCGGCTCATCAAGACCGAGACCGGCACGGATAGGATCAACGCGCCGACGATCGGCGTGAGCCACCAGAAATAGTCCGGGTTCAGCCAATACACGGCCGCGCCCCATGCGCTCGCGAGCAGCGTCGCGCCGAGGTGATGGCGAAGTGCTTCAGCCCAGCCGGTCTCCTGCACGCCGCGCGG
>CAWBOU010000057.1:0-19783 GCA_963790365.1 uncultured delta proteobacterium | reverse complement strand
TTTCCGGCCAGTCGCAGCCGTGGTGCGGGTAGTCCGTCGACCACATCAGATTTTCGACGCCCAGCCGATGACGATTTTCGACGGCGTAGCCGTCGATCATGAACGTCGAGCGCCAGTTCCGGCGATAGTACTCGCTCGGAGTGTGCTTCAGCTTCACGGGGAGCCAGTGGCGGTTCCGCCAGTAGCGGTCGTCCATCTGCTCGAGGATGTACGGAATCCAGCCGGAGCCCGCCTCGACCATCACCCACGTGAGGTTCGGGAAGCGGTCGTGCACGCCGGAGGCGATGATCTCCGGCATGTCGGTCATCATGTCGACGGCGCCGACGTTCGCGAGGCCGGTGAGGTCGCCGCCGCGCACGCCTTTCGGCTTCGGCTTCTGCGCCTTCCGCATCACGCGCACGTGGAAGTGGACCGGCATCTTCATCGACTGCGCGGCTTCCCAGAACGGATCGTCATCGGGGGAGATCATCGCGCCGCCCGACGGCAGCATGTTGAGCCACACGCCCTTGAAGCCGAGCTTCGCGCAGCGCTCCATCTCCTTGATCGCGACGTCGCAGCCGAGCCCGGGCATCGAGGCGAGGCCGATCAGGCGATCCGGCACGGCCTTCACGAACTCCTCGCCGATCCAGTTGTTGTAGGCCTCGCAGCCGGCGAGGTGGAACTCGGGATCCGCGTCGGAGAAGAAGTGCGACATCATGCGCGCCGAGCCGAAGAGCACCTCGGCGTCGATGCCGTCGAGGTCCATCTCCTCGAGGCGCGGGCCCGCCTTGAAGTTGCCCTGGTTCGCCGCGGCGAACGTCACGCCCGTCCAGCGCACTTCCTCGTGTTTCCGTCCCGCCGAGGCGTAGATGCCGATCGGCGCCGGCGGCACGTCGGGCGCGAACTGCCACGCCTCGCCGCCTTCGCCGTCGGGCACCACGCGCGGCACTTTGTGGTGGAACTTCTTCGGCATGTACGTCGTCCAGAGATGCGGCGGCTCGAGGATGTGCGAGTCCGCGGAGATCAGGTTGTATTCGCGCGGCATGAGTTAACTCCCGTTAACTGTTGTAATCTCGCGACCCACGGCGATCAAGGCAAGAATGGCGCTCACGCGCGGAGCGCGCTCGCGCCCCCGTCGATCGAGATCGCCTGGCCCGTGATGAACGACGCTTCGTCCGAAGAGAGGAACGCGACGAGCGCGGCAATCTCCTCCGGCTTCGAGAGCTTCCGCGAGAGGCCGGCACGCGGCGTGATCTCGAGGTCGAGGCCTTCGATCCGGAAGTTCGCGATGAGCGGCGTCATCACGCCGCCCGGGCAGAGCGTGTTCGCGCGGAGCCCTTGCTTCGCGTACTCGATCGCGACGCACTTCGTGAGCATCAGCACGCCGGCCTTCGACGCGTTGTAGGCCTCGGCGTACGCGTGCGCGAGGATGCCCGACTGCGAAGCGATCGTCGTCACGACGCCTCCGCCGCGCGTGAGGAGGAGCGGCACGGTCGCCTTCAGTGTGAGGAACATGCCGGTCAGGTTGACGTCGATCGTCTTCCGCCAGCTCTCCTCGGTGAGATCCTCGAAGCGCGTGAGGCCGCCGATGCCGGCGCAGGCGGCGACGAGGTCGAGGCCGCCGAGACGTTTCGCTTCGGCGGCCGCGGCTTCCAGCTCGGCGAGCTTGGTGACGTCCGCGGTCTGCGCGACGACGGCGCCTTCGCCGAGCTTCGCGGTCTCCGCCGCGCCCGCCGCGTTCGCATCGACCGCGACGACCTTCGCGCCTTCCGCGGCGAAGCGGAGCGCGATCGCGCGCCCGATGCCCGAGCCCGCGCCGGTGACGAGCGCAATCTTGCCGGCGAAGCGTCCGTCAGCTGAAGGCATACATCCGCTTCCCGTTCTCGCCGAGGATCCGGCGCTTGGAGACGTCGGAGAGATCGTTCCGCTCGGCGATGATCTTCACCGTGTCGGGGAACGTGCAGTCCCAGTGGTAGTAGTCCGAGGCGTAGACGACCTTGTCGTCGCCGAGCACGCTCACGACGTACGGCACCGCCGGCTCGTCGGGCTCGCAGCCGATGAAGCAGCGGCCCGAGAGGAAGTACTCGCTACGGCTTGCGGTCGATCATGCGGCGCCTGCTCCGGCGTCAGCTCCCAGTGCTCGTCGAGCCGCTCGAGCCAGAACGGCAGCCAGCCGACGCCCGCTTCCATGAAGCCGACGCGGAGCTTCGGGAAGCGGTGCAGGATGCCGCCGACGGTGAACGCCATTGACGGCGATCATCTGGCCGACGCGGATGCGTGAAGCGCGTGGATCTCGAGGCGCGTCTTGAAGCGGTCGACGCCGATCGGCACCTGATCGATCGCCTGGCCGCCGCCGTGCACGCAGACCGCGACGCCGAGCTCCTCCGCCTCGCGCCAGACGACGTCGAAGCTCGGGATGGTCGAGGTTCTTGTCGCGGATGTGCTGCGGCGTGACCATGCCGACCATGCCGAGCTCGTTGACCGCGCGCCGGAGCTCGGCGGCGGCGGCCTCCGGGTCGATCATCGGCAGCTTGGCGACCGACTTGAGGCGCTTCGGCGTCGTAGCGCGTGAACTCCGCGCGCGCGTCGTTCAGCGTCCGGCAGAGCGCGATGCGCGAACTCGCGGTCGAGCCCCGCCCACTCCTCGCCGGCGCCGCCCGGGAACATGACCGTCTGACGTCGATGCCCTCGAGGTCCATGTCCTCCAGGCGCGCGACTTCGGATCGGTCATGCCGGGGCGCTCGCGGCTGTCGAGCTTGGCGTCGCCCTTCGTCTCCTTGATGCCGACGCCGGGCAGGTTCGCGAAGTGCTGCTTGATCGCGCTCGCGCTCGCGCCGCCATCTTCGGCTGCAATCGCCTCGGGAAGGCGCTCGCTGCCAGTCTCGGCAGGTCGCCGCCGTGTCCGTCGGCGTCGATCACGAAGAGATTCGGGCCGAACTTTGCCCATGACTGTGCTCCTTCCATTCACGTGGAACTGATGTCGAAGACGCCGCGCGCGAGCTTGCCGCGCTGCAGGTCGTCGAGCGCCGCGGCGAACTCGTCGAGCGGGTAGTGGCGCGGTGATCAGCTCGTCGATCTTGAGGCGGCCGGTGAGGTAGAGGTCGGCGAGCATCGGGAAGTCCCGCCGCGGCCGCGCCGTGCCGTAGCGGCAGCCGAGGATCGCCTTGTTCTGGTAGAGCGCGTGCACGACGAACTCGAAGCTCGTACCCGATCTTCGGCACGCCGACGATGGTGAGCGCGCCGCCGGGGCCGAGCGCGTCGAGCGCCTGCTGGATGACGGCGACGTTGCCGACGCACTCGAACGTGTAGTCGGCGCCGCCGCGCGGTGAGATCGCGTGATCGCCGCGACCGGGTCCGTCGTCGTCGGCGTCGATCACGTGCGTCGCGCCGAACTGCGGCGCGCAGCGCGAGCTTCTCCGGCATCGACGTCGACCGCGATGATCTTCGCGGCGCCGGCGAGCACGCCGCCCTGCACGCAGTTGAGCCCGATGCCGCCGAGGCCGAAGACGGCCATCGTCGAGCCGCGTCTCGACCTTCGCGCGGTTCAGCACCGCGCCGACGCCGGTCATGATGCCGCAGCCGATCAGCGCCGCGCAGTCGAACGGCACGCGCGGGTCGATCGGGATCGCGCTCTGCTCGCTGCACCACGCGTGCGCTCGGCGAACGTCGAGGTGTTCGCGAACTGGTACGCCGGCTTGCCGCCGACGATGAACGGCTGGTGTCCTTCGGGTTCGGCGCGTTGCGGCATTCCGTCGGCCGGCCGACCTCGCACGCCGGGCAGCGCCCGCAATGCGCGAGCGTCGAGAGGACGACGGCGTCGCCTTCCTTGACGCCCGTGACGCCCGGCGCCGACCGCCTCGACGATGCCGGCGCCCTCGTGGCCGAGCACGACCGGCATCGGATAGGGGATCGTGCCGTCGATCACGCTGAGGTCCGAGTGGCAGAGCCCGGCCGCCTTGATCGCGACCCGCACCTCGCCCGGGCCCGGGTCCTTCACCGTCACGTCCTCGATCGCGACCGGGCGTGCCGTCGCCGTGGAAGACCGGCGGCCTTCACGCCGCGTTGCCGATGCGGAGCACGCGGCCCGGGCGCGCGCCGGTGAGCTCGCCGTTCTCGACGATCGTCTTGCCGTTCACCATCACGCGCACGACGCCGCTCGGGCGCACCTGCCAGCGCTCCTCGCCGCCCGGCATGTCGCTTGCACCAGCGTCTTCTTGCCGAGACCGAGCCGCTTCGGATCGAACATCATCACGTCGGCGTGGTAGCCGCGCGCGATGCAGCCCGCGCTCGGGATGCCGGTGATCATCGCCGGCAGGTGCGTGATGCGGCGGACGCCTTCCTCGAGCGAGCAGAGCTTCCGGTCGAGCAGCCACGGCGGAGGTAGTACGTCGACCACTCCGCGCCGTCGTCGCGATCGGCGTGCGCGCCGCCGTCGCCGGTGCCGACGATCATGTGCGGGTTCGCGCTGCGACTCGGCGTTCGCCGCGATCCAGCGCGGGCTCTCGCTGTTCCAGAGGAACTGCGTGTCGAGCTCGTCGGCGACGGCGAGGTCGCACATCACGTCGGCGGCATGCACGCCGCGCTCCTTCGCGAGCTGCGGCGAGCTCTTCCCCTCGGCTTCCGGATGCGTTCCGGACGCGGTCGACGAACACCGCGTCGAGCGCGGGCGGCGGCAGCGTCGAGCCCTTGCGTGCCGTCGGTGTTCGGCTCGTCGAGCGCCTGGCGGAGCTGCGGCGCGGACCGCGGCATCGGCGAGCGCGGCGAAGCGCTCGTCCGCCGGCAGCGTCGCCGAGGTCGCGCCAGTGGAACACGCCGTCGAAGAGCGACGTGCCGCGGTCGCCAGTTGAACGGCCGCATGAACGGCTGCGTGCGGAGCATCGAGTAGATCGCCGCGCCGCGGTCGCGCGCGTCGGCGAGGAAGCCGCGTCTGGTCGTCCCAGCCTTCTTCGCTTGCCGGGGCGGTAGCCCATGCCCTGCATGACGACCGGCAGGCCGAGCGCTGCGCCGAGCTCGATCAATCGCTCGCGGTCGCGATGGTCAAGCCCGGCACGGCCGTCTCCGGCAGGATAGACGATGCTGCCCGCGCCGCCCTCGCCCGCCGCCTCGCAGAGGGCCGCGACCTCCTCGAACGCGGCGAAGCGCGACGGCACCGGCTGCTCCCAGTTGATCGACGTGCGTCGGCGCCTGCGACGACGAGAAGCCGGCGCGCGCCCGCGCGCATCGCCTCGCGCACGATGCGTCTTCATCTCGTCGACTCTCCGCGTCCGTCGCGGCGCGCTCGGAAGCGGCGTCGCCCATCACGAAGCGGCGAACGGCCGAGTGGCCGACGTAGCACGCGACGTTGATGCCGAGCCGCTTGTCGAGCGCGTCGAGGAACGACGGAAAGCTCTCCCAGTCCCACGGCAGGCCGTCGCCGAGCACCTCGGGCGACATGCCCTCGACCTTGGCGAAGAGCGCCGGTCATCAACTCGCGGTCCTGCGGCTTCGTCAGGGCGCGATCGAGTAGCCGCAGTTGCCGGCGACGACCGACGGTGACGCCGTGGAAGCACGACGACGTCGCGAACGGCTCGAACGATCAGCTGCGGATCGTAGTGCGTGTGCGCGTCGACGATGCCGGGCATGACGACGAGCCCGTCGGCGTCGATCGTCTCCTTCGCGCCGGAGAGACGGCCGATGTCGGTGATGCACGCCGTCCTGCGATGCCGACGTCGGCCAGCCGCATCGGCAAGCCCGGAGCCGTCGACCACGCGTGCCGCCCTTGATGATCGTGTCGAAGACTCATGCCGTCCACCCGATGTACTTGAGCTCGCTGTACGCGTCGAGCGCGTAGCGCCCGCCGTCGCGGCCGATGCCGGAGAGCTTGTAGCCGCCGAACGGCGCGTCCGGATTCGGCATCGGGCGCCGTTGACCTGCACGGTGCCGGTGCGCAGCGCGCGCGCGACGCGGAGGCCGCGCGCCGCGTCGCCGCGTCCAGACGTAGCCGTAGAGGCCGAAGTCGGAGTCGTTCGCGAGCGCGATCGCCTCGGCCTCGTCGTCGAAGGGGATCGGCGACGATCACCGGACCGAAGATCTCCTCGCGCGCGATCGACATGTCGTTGCGTCGCGTCGGTGAAGAGCGTCGGCTCGACGTAGAAGCCGCGCGGCAGGTGCGCCGGACGCTTGCCGCCGCAGCGCGAGCGTCGCGCCCTCCTCCACGCCCTTCGCGATGTAGCGCTCGACGCGGTCGCGCTGCGCCGCCGACACCAGCGGGCCGACGACGGCCGCGGCGTCGCGCGGGTCGCCGATCGCGATCGAGCGCGGCGCGGCCGCCGCGAGCTCGCTCGGTGAACTCGTCGTAGATCGAGCGCTCGACGAGCAGCCGCGTGCCGGCGATGCAGATCTGCCCGGTGTGGAACGTCCACACCTGCATCGCCGCGGCGAGCGCGCTTCTCGCGGTCGGCGTCGGCGAAGACGATGTTCGCGCGACTTGCCGCCGAGCTCGAGGAGCGTGCGCTTCATGCGCGCCGCGGCCGTCCGCCTGGATCGCGCAGGCCGACGGCCGTCTGCCGGTGAACGAGATCATGTCGACGTCGGGCGACTCGACGAGCGCCGCGCCGACCTCGGGCCCGGGTCCGCAGACGAAGTTGACGACGCCGGGCGGCAGCACGCTCGTCGACGATGCGGCAGAGCTCGGCGACGCCGAGCGGATCGACCGGCGCCGGCTTGACGACGACCGTGTTGCCGCACGCGAGCGCCGGCGCCGATCTTCCCGGCGCAGTTCGTCATCGGGAAGTTGAACGGCGTGATGCAGGCGACGACGCCGACCGGCTCGCGCACCACGATGCCGGCCGCGACGCCGGCCCGCGACGCTCGCGCTGCGGCGGCAGCTCGTCGTCGGGCAGCGTCCGCCGCGAGCTCGGCATACTGGCGAGGCGCGCGGCGACCGCGCCGACCTGCTGCGGCTCGGCGACCCGACGCACCGCGCCGGTCTCGGCGATCGTCAGCTCGACGAGGTCCGTCATCTCGCGCGCGGAACCGCTCCGCCGCCTTGCGCAGCAGCGCGCCGCGCTCGGCGCCGGCTCATGCGCGGCCACGGTCCGCGCTCGAACGCCTCGCGCGCCGCGCGCGCCGCGGCCGCGACCTGCTCGACCGAGGCACTCCGGCGCGTCGCCCGCCGACCTCCTCGGTCGCCGGGTCGACGATCGTCGTAGGTGCCGCGCCGCGGCCGGCACCCACTCGCCGCCGATCAGCACCTTGTCGAAGACGGGCAACCGATCCTCTAGCTGACGGCCGTCACGGCTGCCCCGCCGTTCGCCTGCGCCGCGAGCGCGCGCTTCGCGCTGGCGCGTCGTGCGGTGCACCGGGTCCTTGTCGAAGCGCGGGAGCACGTGCTTGCCGAAGGTCTCGATCGAGCGCAGCACGTGCTTCTGGTCCATGGTCAGCGTCGAGCGGCGCGTAGATCGAGCTGATCGACGCCGATCGCCTCGTACAGCTTGATCGACCTTGGCGATCTCGTCCGGCGACGCCGATCTGGCGGCCGCCGACCTTCATGCCGTCCTTCAGCTCCTCGGGCGTCGGCGGCGGCAGCGTCGGACCGGGCCGGTCTGCGGCAGACCCTGCGGGCGCGGGATCGAGTCGAGCCAGTTGAAGAAGTAGCTCGATGAATCGCTCGGTGCTCGCGCCGCGAGTAGAGCTGCGCGCCTCGTCGCCGTCCGTCGAGGCAGAACATGTTGGTCGTCACCGCGATGTTGTCGTTGATGTAGCCGCCGATCGGGTTCTTGCAGCGCTTGATCGCCTCCTTGTAGTTGCGGACGTGCTCGGCGATCTCGGTCGGCGTGCCGAACGTGAAGCAGAGCGCGCCGAGGCCCGAGCTCGCCCGCCTCGATGAACGTCGGCGGGCTCGAGCACGCGACCCACATCGGCGGGTGCGGCTTCGAGTAGGGCTTCGGCAGCACGTTCCGCTTCGGCATGCGGAAGTACTTGCCCTCGAACTCGTAGGGCTCGTCGCGCCCACATGCGCGGGATCTGCTCGAGCGACTCGCGCCACATCGGCTTCGTCTCGGCGGCGCGACGGGATCGCGAAGCCGGCCCACTCGGCCGACGACGAGCCGCGGCCGGTGCCGAACTCGACGCGGCCCTCGGAGAGGTGATCCAGGTCGCGATCCGCTCGGCGACGCGCGCCGGGTGGTTCACCGCGGCGGTGATGTTGACGATCGCGTGGCCGACGTGGATCCGCTTCGTGCGCGCCGCGACGCAGGAGAGGAAGACCTCGGGCGCCGGCTGGTGCGAGTAGTGCTGGAGGAAGTGATGCTCCGGGCGACCAGATCGTACTTGAAGCCCGCGGCGTCGACCGCGATCGACACCTCGACTCTCGCGCTGGAAGCGCGAGTGCTCGTCGTCTCCCTCGGGCACGTGCATCTGCGAGAAGATTCCGAACTCCATGGGTCCCTCCTGCGGCCGCGGTTCGAGGCGTCGATTCGTTCGTCTCGAATTACCATTCGCATTTTCGATTGTCAATCCCAATTTTCGAATGCTAAGTGCGGCCGCGATGGCGAAAGCGGCCACGGCCCGGAAGAAGCCACGCGAGGAAGCCCGGAAGTCCGGAGCGATCTCTACCGCCACCACATCCTCGAGGCCGCCGAGGACGTCTTCGCCGAGCGGGGCTTCGAGGCGGCGAAGCTGCAGGAGATCTCCGCCGCGTGCGGCCTCTCGATGGGCACGATCTACGCGATCTTCCCGGGCAAGGAGGAGCTCTTCCGCGCGCTCCTCGAGGAGCGCGGCGCCGAGCTGCTGCGGGCTCGCGCGCGACGCGGCGGAGCTCGCGGTTCCGGCGCAGGAAGCGCTCGACGGCCTCATCGAAGCGTACGTCGGCTACTTCGTCGGGCACCCGACGTTCCTGCGCATGCATCTCCGGCTCGGCGGCTCGTGGGTGCTCGGCCCGGGCGCGGCGAACGGCGGGCGCCGTCAAGCTCTGGCAGGAGATCCACGAGCTACACGCCGAGATCTTCCGGCGCGGCATCGCCGACGGCATGTTCCTCGACGAGGAGCCGGCGTTCCTCGCGAAGCTCCTCTCGGCGATGGATCAGGTCCTGCTCGCCGATTGGGCGGCGAACGGCATGAAGGCGACGCGCGATCAGCTCGTCGCGCGGATGAAGGCGATGGCCGCGCGAGCGTTCCACCGCGGGGCGCAATGAGCCGGCTTCGCGAGGTCGCCGCGCAGGTCTCCAACTGGGGACGCTGGGGCCCGGAGGACGAGCTCGGCACGATCAACTTCGTGACGGACGACGTCGTCCGCAAGGCGGCTGCCTGCGTGCGTCGCGGCGCCGTGTTCTCGCTCGGTCTCCGGTTCGACTCCGAGGGACCGCAGATCGGCCAGCAAGGACGCGTGAATCCGACGCACGTGATGAACGCGACCGACGGCAAGCTGAACGACGATCCGCTCGGGTTCCACTTCGCGGACGACTCGCTCTCGCTGCCGCTCCAGTGCGCGACGCAGTGGGATTCGCTCGCGCACGCTTGGTACGACGGCAAGCTCTACAACGGGCATTCGGCGGCGACGATCACTGCCGCGGGCGCGGCGCGAAACGGCATCGACAAGCTCGCCGCGCGCGGCATCGTCACGCGCGGCGTGCTCCTCGACCTCGCGCGCGCGAAGGGCGTCAAGCGCCTCGCGCCCGGCGCCACGATCGGTCCGGCCGACCTCGAGGCCGCCGAGCGCCGCCAGGGCGTGCGCGTGGAGAGCGGCGACGCGCTCCTCCTCCGCACCGGCCATCTCGCCGTCTTCAAGCGCGACGGGGACCGCATCGGCTACATGAAGCAGGAGCCGGGGATCGGCATCGACACCGTGCCGTGGCTCCACGCGCGAGAGATCGCCGCGCTCGCGGCCGACACGATGGCCATCGAGGTGATCCCGTTCGCGGATCCCGCCGATCCGCTGCCGGTGCATCGGCTCTGCATCCGCGACATGGGCCTCACGCTCGGCGAGATGTTCGATCTCGACGAGCTCGCCGAGGACTGCGCGCGCGACGGCGTCTGGACGTTCCTCCTGAGCGCCCCGCCGCTCAAGGTGACGGGCGGCGTCGGCTCGCCCCTCAACCCGCTCGCCGTCAAGTAGCCGCGCAGCGGGGCTACGCTGCGAACGGTCGCTCGCGGCGGAGTCGCCAGCCGAGCAGCAGCGGCACGATCGCATAGGGCAGGTTCAGCGCGAGGAACTTCGGCAGGTTCATCGGCGGGGTGTTGCCGAGGAACTGGAGACCGAAGTTGAGGACCATCCCGTAGGTCATCGCGCCGACGTACAGGAGCCCCGGCAGTCGGATTCCGTCCCATCCACGCACGAACGCTGCGATCAGGACCAGGTAGAACGGGCCGAAGACGAACGCCGAGATCGCGGTCTGGAGGCGGTTGGCGAGGGGATTCGCGAGGAAATAAGGATCCGTGTCGGCGGCGTACCACCAGAGGGCGCGGACCAGCGTGTGCGGGCTGTCCGCCGTGATCGGCACGTCGAACGCGGCGATCGTGTCGGTGGAGGCCGAGGTGTAGGCCGCGAACACGAAGAACGCGACGAACCCCCAATCGCCGCGGCGCTCCCGAAAGGGCTTCTGGCTCACGTCGCCTCGCATAGGGCGCGGGCTCGATCCATTTCAACGGTTTTCTGGATTGTCCTCGCGGGGTGGCTCGCGTATGGTTCCGCGTGATCCGGCGGAGGAGACGAAATGACACGGTTGGCAACGTTGGGGTTCGTGGCGACTCTCCTGCTTTCCTATGCGGTCGCTGAGGCCGCGGAAGTTGCGGGTCGCGTCAAGACGACGGCGGGCACGGCGACGCTGATCTCGGGCGGCACGAAGACGGCGGCGAAGGTCGGCGCCGCGGTGCAAATGGGCGACGTCGTCGAGACGGGAGCCGACGGTTCCGTCGGCATCACGTTCCGCGACGCCTCACGCGTATCGGTTGGACCGAACTCGAAGATGGTGATCGACCAGTTCGTGTTCTCGCCGAAGACCGACGACTACGGTCTCGTCACGCGGCTTCAGGAGGGCACGCTCTTCTACGTGTCGGGCCTGATCGCCAAGGTCGCGCCGCAGAAGACCTCGGTGGCGACGCCGGACGGCACGATCGGCATCCGCGGCACACGTCTCCTCGTCTCCGTTCGCAAGTAGGCGACGTCCGTGCGGTTCCCGACGGCGCGTGGCGCCGTGCTCCTGTTCACGACGATCGCCTTCTCGGGCTGTGGCCTGCCGCGGACCTACGCCGTGCTCATGCCGGAATCCGACGGCAGCGTGGGCCGCGTCGAGCTGCGCAGCCGCGAGGGAACGCGCGAGCTCGCGAATGCCGGGGTCGCGGCGGGATTCGACCTCGACACCGAACCGAAGGAGGTCGACGCGACCGACATTCGGAGGCGCTTCGGCAAGGCGCTCGATGCGACTCCGGCCGAGCCGGCGCGCTTCGTCCTCTTGTTTCCTTCGGACTCGACCCGGTTGAGCGGGGCGTCGCGCGCGATCCTCCCGCAGATCGTGGAGACGGCGAAGCGGCGTGTCGTCGCCGAGATCATGCTGATCGGTCGCGCCGATCGATCGGGACCGACGCGGTACAACGATCGGCTGGCGCTCGCTCGCGCGCGCGTGATCCAGCAGGAGCTCGTGAAGCGCGGGCTCTCGAAGGACCGTGTCGAGATCATCGCGCTCGGTGAGGAGAAGCCCGTGGTACCGACGAAGGACGGGGTCCGCGAGCCGAAGAACCGCCGCGTCGACGTGACGGTTCGCTAGCCGCCCCCGCGCTCGCGGAAGAGCTCGCGAGCCCAGGATGCTGCTCGCCGGCTCGCAGCGGGCTACTTCTCGGTAAAGACGATTCGCGTGCCGCCGTCGCCGGCGTCGAGGCGGCGGAGGTGGAACGCGGCGAGCGCATCGGTCGGCGCGATCGCCGCAAACGCCTGCCGTGCAGCCGGATCACGCGCCTCGAGCAGGCGATAGGCCTCGAGATAAGCGGCGGTCGCCGGCGTCTCGGCGGCACCGTTCGGAAGCGGCTCGAACGCTTCGACCGGCTGAGTCTTTCCCTTCAGCAGCAGTGTGCCGACGGGCCGGCCGGCGAATTCCGGACAGCGCGACGCCGTCGAGCCGGCCACACAGATTCTCGTCCCGAGCTGCTTGTTCACGGTTTCGAGGCGAGCCGCGGTGTTGATCGCGTCGCCAAGGGCTCGATAGTCGAACAGCGCCTTGCCGCCGACGTTGCCGACGATGACCGTGCCGGTGTTCACGCCGATCCGGGTGCGGCCGATGTCCACGCCTTCGCGAATCTTCTCATCGACGAAGGTCTGCGAGAATCGATCCATCTCGAGCGCGCATCGCACAGCCCGTGCGGGGTGATCCTGCTGCTGGATCGGCGCCGAGAACATCACGACCAGCCCGTCGCCGACGATGCGGTCCAGCGTGCCTTCATTCCGGAAGACGATCTCGATCATTCCGTCGAGGTAGTCGTTCAAGAGGCTGACCACCGATTCTGGATCATCCCGCTCGACCAGCTTGGTGAAGTCCGCGAGGTCCGTGAGGATGAACGAGCAGTCGCGCCGCTCGCCGCCAAGGCGAAGCGCATCGGGGTTATCGAGGAGGTGCTCGACGAGGTTCGGCGAGATGTAGCGCGAGAACGCATCGCGGACGCGACGCCGGTCGCTCTCGATGAGGAGCTGCCGCGGCACGGAGCTCGTGAGATACGCGGCGACGATCGCGATCGATGGCAGCAGCGGGTCGAAGAGGAGGTGGTAGCTCACGAACGCCTGCCAGCTCGCCATCCACGCGACGGCGAGCGCCGCCAGCCCGACCGTCGCCGAAATGATCGAGCCGAAGCGGATGACGAGAAGCACGACGATCGTGCCGAGCACCGCCATGCCGATCGTTTCCCACTCCTTCGCCGAGGCGGGCCGGACGAGCGGTCCTTCGCCGAGCACCTGCTCGAGGAGCTGCGCGTGCATCTCGACGCCCGGGATCGATTCGCCGAGCGGCGAGAACCGCAGGTCCTTGAGGCCGGCCGCCGACGTGCCGACGATCGCGATCGTGTCCTCGAGCGAGGCGAAGGCTCCTTCGTGGCCCGGCGCCGCCGGCTCGAGAAGCTTCCACGCGGAGACCGTTCGCGTCGCCACCGGCGGCGAATAGTGGATCCAGACCTGTCCCTTCGCGTCCGTCGGAATGATGAAGCGGCCGATTCGGGCGGCGGCGATTCCCGTCTCGCCCTCCGCGCGCGTCTGCAGCGCGATCGTCTTCTCACCCTGGTAGAGCCGAAGCGCTTCCGCGGCGAGCGACGGGACGAGCGTTCCGCCATGACGAAACACGATCGGCACGCTGCGCACCACGCCATCCTTGTCGCTGATGAAGTTGAGCGCACCGTTTCCCGCCGCGGCGGCTTCGAGGTCGGGAAGCGTCGTGACGGCGCCGCTGAACGAGGGCAGGGTGGCGAGCTTCTCTTCGTCACCGACCACCACGAAGCCGCTCTTCACAGTGGGAATCCGTCCGCCGGGCCCGGTCAAGGCGAAGCCCGTGATGAGGTCGTCGCCGCGCATCGCGTACGCGAGCACCTCGTCGGGATCGGGGAGCAGCTCGGCCCGCGCCTGCAGAGCCGGGTCGTCCGTCCACTCGGGGATGACGACGCGCGGCGCGGTGCGGTCTCGCTCGGCGAACACGACGTCGAATGCGAGGACCTTCGCGCCCGCGGCGCGCGCCCGCTCGATCAGGCGGGAGACGCGGATCCGCGACCATGGCCATTGGCCGATGCGCGCGAGGCTCTCATCGTCGATGTCGATGATGCGTACCGGCGCCTGCTGGTAGTCACGCGGTGCGGCGCGCTGGTACGCATCGAACGTCGCGTTCCGGAGCGCGACGGCGATCCCGAAGTCGCGCGCTTGAAGGAATGCCGCCGCCACGAGCGCCGCCGGCGCGAGGAGGAAGACGGCGAATCGTCCGAGGGCGCGACGCATGACGCGCCGGAGTTATCACGAGATCACTCCGGGCGCATGCGCACCCTCGAGCCTCGGGTATCCCTAGGCGACCTGGAACCGAACCGGCATCTGCTTGATGCCGTTGATGAAGTTCGACCGCAGGCGGCGGACGTCGCCGGCGAGTTCGACTTCCCTCCAGCGTGAGACGAGCTCCTCGAACATGATGCGGATCTCGAGGCGCGCGAGATTCGCGCCGAGGCAGAAGTGCTGCCCGAGCCCGAACGCCAAGTGGTCGTTCGGCGTGCGGCGAATGTCGAAGCGATCCGGATCGGGGAACATCGCCTCGTCGCGGTTCGCGGAGATGTACCACATCACGACCTTGTCGCCTTCGCGGATCTTCTGGCCGTGAAGCTCGACGTCGCGCGTCGCCGTGCGGCGGAAGTGCATCACCGGTGAGACGGTGCGGAGCATCTCCTCGACGGCGGTCGGCAGCAGCGACGGATCGTCGCGAAGCGTGCGCCAGGAGCCCGACTGGATCAGGTTCAGCATACCGCCGGAGATGAGGTTCCGCGTCGTCTCGTTGCCGGCGACCGCGAGCAGCAGAAAGAAGAGATCGAACTCGAGCTCCGTCAGGCGTTCGCCGTCGACTTCGGCGTTCATGAGGATGTTCACGATGTCGTCCGCCGGCCGCTCGTGGTGGCTCTGCGCAAGCTGGTTCGCGTAGCCGTACATCTCCATCGCGGCGAGCTTGCTGTCCTCGACCGTGGTGTTGAACTCGGGATCGTCGAAGCCGATGAGCCGGTTCGACCAGTCGAACACCATCTGCCGCTCCTCGCGCGGGATGCCGAGAAGCTCGGCGATCACCAGCAGCGGCAGCTCGGCGGCCACGCGCGTGACGAAGTCGCCTTCGCCGCCGGCGGTCGCCCCGTCGACGAGCTTGCGGCAGATCTCGCGGACGTGCGGCTCGAGTGCCGTCATCACACGCGGCGTGAATCCCTTGTTCACGAGCATGCGGAGCTTCGTGTGCCGTGGCGGGTCCATGTTGACCATCATCAGTTGGAGATTCGCGAGGTCTTCCTCGTTGTTGTCGAAGAGGAAGACGCCGCCGGCGCCCGAAGAGAACGTGCGGTGGTCGCGGGAGACGCGGACGACGTCGTCGTAGCGCGTGATCGCCCAGAACCCGGCCGCGTCCGGCTCGGTGTGCCAGTAGACCGGGGCTTCCGTACGAAGCCGCCGGAACATCTCATGCGGGACCGCCGGCACGTAGGTATCGGGATCCGCAATGTCGACGCCCGGAAGCTGCGCGGGCGCGCCATCGGGATACGGCCGCGGCGGGAACGTGGTGCGCCCCGGAGTATGACGGGGACGTTGATGAGCGACGGGACAGCCGGACGACGACGAGTTGATCATGAGCGTCTCCCACTTTTTGTGACGATGCGTGGCGACTTCGCCGCCCCATCCGGCTCGAGGAGCCGGCGGATCGCGGTCTTCAAGAACTGACGCTGGCGATCGACGGCGCTGTCGCCGCGCGGGTCGTCTTGCAGAACGACCTCGAGGAGCGCCGTATTCGCGAAATAGCCGAAGATCATGTGGAACAGTCCGACGGCGACGTGGGGCAGCTCTGCCGGCTCCCACGCTTTACCCGCGCCGGCGAGAACGCGAAGCCCCTGCGCATAGAGCGGCGTCAGGAGCGGGGTCACGACCTTCTTGAGATAGCGCGCGTCGTCGAGGCCGGCGCGCTGGATGAGTCGCGGCAGATGCGGATGATCGCGGAGATGGTCGAGTACCTGGTCGAGGAACGCGTCACCTCTCGCCTCGCCGGCGTGATCCACCTGCGCGACCAGATGGAGGATCGGCTCGACGCCGCGGCCGAGCACGGCTTCATAGAGGGCGCGCTTGCTCGCGAAGTGATGGTAGAGGCTCGCCTGGTTTTTGAGCCCCGCCTCCGAGGTGATCTCGCGCATCGAAGCGCCGGCGAAGCCGCGCTCCGCGAAATGACGCTCGGCGACGTCGAGGATCGCGTCGCGGGTGGAGCGGGGCTCGGAGCGAAGGGTCTGGCGCGCGGCGCTCATGTCGAGTTTCCTCGCAAACGAACGTTTGTTTGTCAACGTGGGGATTGCCCGATCGCCCGCCCGGGTTTTCCCGCGGGACGGGCGAAGCCCGGCGTGGCGAACGCCTCGAGCAACAGGTCGCGCACCGGCGTCTCCCAACGGCAGGAGATGTGGCCCCCTTCGAACCAGGCCGTGCGCGGCTCCTCCCAGTGCTTCCACAAGCCGTGAACGAGGCCGACCGGCGAGAGCTGATCGCCGAGGCCCGCGAAGAGGAACCGCCGCTTGTGGGGAACGCGCGGCGGAAACGAGAGCGGGGAGACGACGGAAAGCAAGCGGCGCGCGCCTTCCCAGTCGGCGCCGGCGCGGTCGAAGCGGCGGCGCGCGAACGGCGGGGAATGCCAGCGCTCGAGCGAGACGAAGTCGACCGCCGGCACGCCGGCGATCGCGAACGCGAGGTCCGCTTCGAAGCCGGCGACGAGCGCCGTCGTGTAGCCCCCGAGCGACAGACCGTAGAGGCCGATCGGTCGCGAGGATTGCGTGCGAATCCAAGAAAGGATGCGCCGCACGTCCCACAGCGCCTGCGACATCCCGTGGAGCGTCTCGATCGGCCGGACGCCGAGAAGCCCTTCGCCGTTGCGTCCGCTGCGGCGCGGACCGTGGAGCGGCAGCACGGGCATGACGACGTTCAGGCCCAACCGCTCGTGAAGCCATCGCGCGCGGAACGTCTGGACCGTGAGGAACGCGGTGCCGGTCTGAAACGGATGAAGGCAGACGATCCACGGCGCGTCGGCGCCGGCGTGACGGAGCATCCACGCGTGCGCCGTGCGATTCGCCACCTGCGCGAGCCAGCGCTCGCGGCCGGGAACACCGGCCGGCGGCTCGTGCCCGCTTTCGAAGTGGAGGTGCTCGAGCGGCGCGCCGAGGAGACGCGTGCGGCGGATCGCGGCGCCGTCGTCGAGCACGGGCGGCTCGGCGTGGTAGCTCGCCGGATCGTCGAGCCAGCCGCGCGCGGCGAAGAGCTCGAGGCCGGCGCGAACTTCCTTGGCGCGCTCGCGAAGCTCCGCCGTCGTCGGCAGGGTTGCCCACGCGGCGACCGACGCGAGCGCGATCTCGTCGACGAGGCTCTTCGCCAAGAGCGAGAAGCTCGAGTTCGCCGCCGGCACGCCGTCGGCGACGCCGGGACAGCGGAAGCTCCGCGCGCGGTGCAGAAGAAGAGACGAGACGTATCGCGCCCGGCGCGAGAGCTCGCGAGTGACGTCGAGAATCATCCCTCGCGCGCCACCATCTCGGCCTCTCCCCGTTGGGGAGAGGCCGACGCGGAGCGTCGGGTGACGGGGAGACGTCGCGGCGCCGTCCCCGCCGCCCGCTCGAGCTCGCAGAACGAGCGATCGATGGCGCGAGCGAACGAGTCGAGATCGCCCACCCGATCACGATCGCCGACGAGCCCCCAGTGGAGCTGACCGGCGTAGCTGAAGAGCGCGATGCCGAGACCTTGGTGCTCGAACAGCGGCAGCGCCGGATAGCAGGCGACCAACTTCGCACCGAGGAAGTAGAAGGGCAGATCAGGACCGCGGACGTTCGTCACGATCAGGTTGTATGGGCGGATGACGTTCGTGAGGGAGAGCGCGAGCGACAGCGCGCGGAAGCCGATCCAATCGCCGAGCTTCGAGAGCGCCTCCGCGCCGAGCGCCTGATTCGAGGCCTTGAGGTCGTCGGTGCTCTCGCGCACGCGCTCGAAGCGGCGGCGCGCGCTCGGCTCGTCGACCGGCAGCGGCATGATCCACGCGGAGACGTGATTGCCGAGCTTCCCGCGCTCGTCGGCGGAGCGCATGCTGACGGGCACGACCGCGCGAAACGCGAGCGAATCGGGGTCCGCGTTGCGCCGCCGGAGCTCGGTGCGAACCGCGCCGGCGGTGACCGCGAGCGCGACGTCGTTGACCGTGCCGCCGAGCACGTTCTTCACTGCCTTCACGCGCGCGAGGTCGAACGAGCGCCAATCGATCCGCCGACCGCGGCCGACGCGGCCGTTGAGCGGCGTCGGAGGTGCCCCGGGCACGCCGGCGCGCAGTGTTTCTGTGACCGCGGAGATGGTCTCGGCCGCGTCGTTCGCGAGGCGCCGCGGGTCCGCGAGCGCCTTCGCGACGCCGCGCGCGAGGTCGAACGGCAGGCGCGCGCGCCGCGCGAGCTCGTCCGCGAGGAGGCGGAGGCGGCTCGGCGCCGGGCGCGGCACCCAAGCGGGCGGTTCCTCGATCGTCACGTCGGGAGACGGGCTCAAGAGCAGGTACATGAGATCGACGCCGGACGAGCCGTCCACCATCGAGTGATGGATCTTGTTGAGCATCGCGAAGCGGCCGTCGGACAGTCCGTCGATCACCCAGATCTCCCAGAGCGGACGCTCGGGATCGAGCGGCTCCTCCAGCAGGAAGCCGACGCGCTCACGGAGCTCGCGGTCGTCGCCGGTGCCCGGGAGCGTCATCCGGCGAACGTGCCGGTCGACGTCGAAGTCGGCGGCGTCCACCCAGATCGGCGCGCCGTCGAGCGGCACGTGCATCAGGCGCTGGCGGTAGCGCGGAACGAACGGCAGGCGCGAGAGGATCGCGGCGCGAATGCGCTCGAAATCGACGCCGCCGTCGGCCGTCGCGCGCGTGTCTCCGCCGAGCTCGTAGATCGAGAGACCGCCGACGTGCATCGGCGTGCGGTCGCTCTCGAAGGCGACGAACGACGCGTCCTGTGCCGAGAGGCGCTCGTAGTGGGGCTGGGGGCGGGTATCCATGGTCTGCAGCTCTACACAAACAAACGTTTGTTTGTCAAGTCTCCGCTTTGCCGGCGCTCGCAAACTCGTCATTGTACGCGCCTGTCCAATTCCGCGGACTCCGGAGGCCGGCGATGAAGTGCTCCTTGCTGCTCCACACCCAGCGTGTCGATCGGGCGGAGGAATTCGTCACCTCTCGCGCGATCCAAGAGACGGCGCGTGCCGCGGAGGCCGCCGGCTTCGACGCGGCGAGCGTGACCGACCACCCGTTCCCGGACGACGAGTGGATGAGCGCCGGCGGCCATCACGCGCTCGATCCGTTCGTCGCGCTCTCGTTCGTGGCGGCGGCGACCACGCGCCTTCGCCTGCTCACCTACATCTACGTGCTCCCGTACCGGAACCCGTTCCTCTCGGCGAAATCCGTCGCGAGCCTCGACGCGGTATCCGGCGGACGCCTGATCCTCGGCGCGGCCGCGGGCTATCTCGAGCCCGAGTTCCGTGCGCTCGGGGTGCCGTTCGCAGAGCGGAACGAGCTCGCGGACGAGGCGATCCGCGCCATGAAGGTCGCGTGGAGTGACAGCGGCGTGCGCTTCGAAGGCCGCCACTTCCGCGCCGAGGGTCACACCGCGCTGCCGCGACCGATCCAGCAGCCGCATCCGCCGATCTGGATCGGCGGCAACTCGAAGCAGGCGATCCGTCGCGCCGTGACGCTCGCGGACGGTTGGCTCCCGATCTACACCCCGGCGCGCTTCGCGGCGCGACGGCGGACGCCGGCGCTCGAGAGCCCGGCGGATCTCGCGAAGCGGATGCAGTACGCGCGCGAGCTCTGTCGCGAGACCGGGCGGACGGCCCCGTTCGAGGTCGTGATCACCGCGACCGGCCTTCGCGACTTCGGCAAGGAGACGTTCGATCACGGCGCGTTCGTCGCCGCTGTCGAGGAGTGGCGCGAAGCCGGCGCGACGTACATGAACGTGAACCTCGCAGCCGAGACGCGCGCCGAGCATCTCGCGAAGATCGAGCGCTTCGGCGCCGACGTGCTGCCCCGCGTCGAGGCTCGCCACGGAGGCCCCTCCGCGGGGTTCAAGTCGATAGGAGGTCTTC
>CAWBOU010000056.1:0-11171 GCA_963790365.1 uncultured delta proteobacterium | reverse complement strand
CGATGATCGGCGTCTCGAAGCATTTCGAGAAGAAGCCGGTCCTGAAGGACATCTACCTCTCGTATTTCTACGGCGCGAAGATCGGTGTCCTCGGGCTCAACGGCTCGGGCAAGTCCTCGCTGCTCCGGATCCTCGCCGGCGTCGACAAGGAGTTCCAGGGCGAGATCGCGGTCTCGCCCGGTTACACGATCGGCTTCCTCGAGCAGGAGCCGAAGCTCGACCCGACGAAGACGGTACGCGACATCGTGAACGAGGGCGTGAAGCCGATCATCGATCTGCTGCAGGAGTTCGAGGAGCTATCGAACAAGCTCGGCGAGCCGATGGACGACGACGCGATGACCGCGCTTCTCGAGAAGCAGGGCAAGATCCAGGAGCGGATCGACACGGTCGGCGGCTGGGACCTCGACAGCCGCGTCGAGATGGCGATGGACGCGCTTCGGTGTCCGCCGGGGGAGACGCCGATCAAGGTGCTCTCGGGCGGCGAGCTCCGGCGCGTCGCGCTCTGCCGCTTGCTGCTGCAGGAGCCGGACATCCTGCTGCTCGACGAGCCGACGAACCACCTCGACGCCGAGACGGTCGCCTGGCTCGAGCATCATCTCCAGCAGTACGCGGGCACGGTGATCGCGGTCACGCACGACCGCTACTTCCTCGACAACGTCGCCGGCTGGATCCTCGAGCTCGACCGCGGCAAGGGCATTCCCTGGAAGGGCAACTATTCCTCCTGGCTCGAGCAGAAGAAGAACCGCCTCGAGCAGGAAGAGAAGAGCGAGAGCGATCGCCAGAAGACGCTCGAGCGCGAGCTCGAGTGGATCCGCATGTCGCCGAAGGCGCGCCAGGCGAAGTCGAAGGCGCGCGTCAAAGCGTACGAGCACCTGCTTTCGCAGGAGGCCGACCGCCACGCGGCCGAGCTCGAGATCTACATCCCGCCCGGGCCCGCGACTCGGCGACCGCGTGATCGAGGCGAGCGGCGTCGCGAAAGGCTACGGCGAGAACCTGCTGATCGAGGATCTTGTCTTCTCGATTCCCGCCTGGCGCGATCGTCGGGATCATCGGCCCGAACGGCGCCGGCAAGACGACGCTCTTCCGCATGATCGTCGGCGAAGAGAAGCCCGACGCGGGCTCGATCAAGCTCGGCGACACGGTGAAGCTCGGCTACGTCGACCAGTCACGCGACGCGCTCGACGCCAAGCGGAACGTCTGGGAGGAGATCTCCGGCGGCGCCGACACGATCGAGCTCGGCCCGCGCACGGTGAACTCGCGCGCCTATGTCGCGCGCTTCGCCTTCACCGGACAGGATCAGCAGAAGAAGGTCGGTACGCTTTCCGGCGGCGAGCGGAACCGCGTGCACCTCGCGAAGATGCTGAAGTCCGGCGTCAACGTGCTCCTTCTCGACGAGCCGACGAACGACCTCGACGTGAACACCATGCGCGCGCTCGAGGAGGCGCTCGAGAGCTTCGCGGGCTGCGTGCTCGTGATCAGCCACGATCGCTGGTTCCTCGATCGCATCGCCACGCACATTCTCGCGTTCGAGGGCGAGAGCAGCGCCGTCTTCTTCGACGGCAACTACTCGGACTACGAGGCGGACCGCAAAGCCCGGATCGGTGCCGAAGCCGATCGCCCGCACCGCATCCGCTACCGCCAGCTCACTCGGGCGTGAGGGCCGCAACCCCTCGACGCCACGCGTAAAAATAAAAATAAAATGACGTGCTGACGAGCGCGTCGATCTCAGCTACGTTCGCCGACGTCGGTATTTTCCGCGGAGGAGGATGTGGTGATGGGATCGACACTCGGAAGCTGGACTCGGGGACTCGCGCTGGCGTTTGTTTTCGTGCCGGCGCTCGCAAGCGCGCAGACGGAGCTCTGTCAGGGCCTGGTGCCGACGATTCTCGGTACCGCCGGTGACGACGTGATCGTGGGCACCGCCGGCGCCGACGTGGTGCACGCGCTCGACGGCAACGACATCGTGGAAGGCAAGAAGGGCGCCGATGTCATCTGCGGCGGCGCGGGCCACGACATCCTCTTCGGCAACGGCGGCTCGGACACGGTCGTCGGCAACAAGGGGCACGACCTGATCCTCGGCCAGGGCGGCAGCGATCTGCTCGAAGGGCAACGCGGGCGACGACTCGATGGACGGCGGCGGCGGCGGGAACATCTGCAAGGGCGGACCCGGCAACGACTCGCAGTCGAATTGCGAGGAGCCGACGCCGGACCCGACCGCAGAGCCGACGCCGGGGCCGACGCCCGTGCCGACCGCGCCTGCGGACCCGAGTGCCCAAGTGCCTCCCGACTTCGCGGGCGTCGTCTGGCTCCACACGGACGTGTCGGACTGGGCGGTCACCTCGCCGCTCTCGGTCTCGTTCGGCAGCGGGCTCATCCGTCTCGACTACGACAAGGCGGACGTGTGGCCGGAAGACGAGCGCGGCTTGAACGGGAATCCGTGGATCTTCGTCTACCAGGACGGCACCTGGTACGCGGCGACGTGGGAATGGCTGCGCGGGGGCCAGACGGCGAAGAACATGTCGTCGGTCGCGGGCGACCACATCAAGAAGGCGCCGCTCCAGGACTTCAGCCCGGTGAGCGGGCGGCTCTACGGCTTCATGGTGAGCGGTCTCGCGCGCGACTCAACGCGCAACGTGCTCGAGCGCACGTCAGTCGAGATGGTGCGCTGGCCTTAGGCTAGCGCAGCGAAGCGAGAGCGGGCGCGCGGTCGACGAGCCGCGGGAGCGTCGAGAACGCCTCCGCGACGAGCTCGGAGACGACCTCGGGGGAGGGCGCGCTCTTTTCGCCCACGGAGCTCGCCCAGAGGACCTCACCCGAGCCGTCGACGACGGTCACGCGGAGAGACGTCGTGCGCGACCTCTCGCTGGCGCTCAGGGCTGCGTCGATGAGCCGGGTCGGCGACATCGTCACCACGCCCATCGCCGCGCGGCCGACGAACGCGGTGGCGGCTTCCACGACTTGCTGGGAAGTGCTGGTGTCGTCGCCCTCGAGCCGCGTGATGACGATCGCATCCGCGCCGGTCTGCTCCGCGATGCCCCGAACGTCCGCGGGCGCGAGCTCGCCATAGGCGTGGTTCGTCGACTTCGCGTGCGCGACGGCGATTCGTAGGGCGCGATCGGCTTCTGCGTGGGTGGAAGCTTCGAACCGCTGCGCGCGCCCGCCGAGCGATTTGTCGACCTCGGCGAGGAGCTGGCGCTTCAGCTCGACCTGCTTCGCGGGCTTCGCCGAGGTGACGGCGACGTCGGGCGCCAGGACCACCATCCGGCCGACGGCGAGCGGCTGCGTTTCCCGCTTGGGCGCTCGGGAGTGGACGCACCCGGAGGACGCAGCGAGGAGCAGGATGCCGAGAATTGCCGACGATCGCCGACGAGCGTGGCGCATGATGCCGTTCAAGATCGAGCAAGATCGATGCCCCGGAGCTCGCGCGGATTCGCAGAGGTTTTCGCGGGCGTGAAGCCACGGGCGCACAAATCCGTCAGAGTGCGCCGCAACGAATCGACGCTGCGCGCGCTCAGAGCCCGTGGCGGGCCAGGAACGGGCGGACCGCGGCGAGGAATCCCTCGGGGTTGTCGCCCATCACCGAGTGCCCGGCCCCGGCGACTTCGGCGAGCTCGGCGCCCTTCACCGTGGCGAGGAAGCGCTCGGCGCCTTCGCGCCCGAGAAGCGGGCTCTCCGCGCCGCGGACCAGCAGCACCGGGCACCGGATCGCGGGAAGCTTCGCCCAGAGCGACTCGAGGTCGCTCTCCGCGCCGCCGCCGACGATCCCGGGGTCGAACTTGTAGGTCCAGCGACCGTCGCCCATCGGCTTCAGCGAGTGGCCGAGGCGGTCGCGCAAGTTCTCGAGCGAGCGGCGCGGGTTGAACGCGTGCGCGCTCTCGACCGCTTCGTCGAACGATGCGAACTCGCGCGTCGCGAGCTGGCGCTGGATCGCCTGCACGCCGGCGCGCTCGACGGTCGGCACGACGTCGACGATCACGAGCCCGCGAACGCGGTCGGGATGCGTCGCGGCGAGCGCCATCGAATTCAGGCCGCCGAGGCTCATCGCCACGAACGTGGCCGACGGCCAGCGAACCGCGTCGAGGAACGCGACGAGATCGGCGACGAAGTCTTCTCTCGTGTACGCGCCGCCAGGAGCCCAGTCGGTGTCGCCGTGGCCGCGCTGGTCGATCGCGAGCACGTGATGGTCGCGCGCGAGGCCCGGCGCGACCTCGTCGAAGCTGTGCGCGGTCTGCGCCGCGCCGTGCACGAGCACGAGCGGCTCGCCTGGCGCGCCGCCCCAATCGAGGAAGTGATAGGAGAGGCCGCGGATCCGCTCGGTTCGATCGATCGCGCCCATGCGGCTTGTTTCGCATGGCGGCCGCGCCTAAGGGAACCCGTGAGCCAGAGCTCGACGCCGAACGAGCGACCCTTCGACCGCCTCCGCGTGCTCGCGGTGCAGGAGAAGGAGGTGACGCCGACCCTCCGTCACGTCGAGATCTACACGATGGAGGGCCTCCTCACGCTCCTCTGGCACGGGCCCGCCGAAGCGAAGAGCGTGGTGCTCATGTGCGGCGGCGCGATGGGCGGGCTGCTCGGTCCGGCGGGCGGCCTCTACCACGACCTCGGCGAGTCGCTCGCGGCGCAGGGCATCGGCACGATCCGCGTCGGCTATCGGCGGCCGAACGATCTCGGCGCGTGCGTGCTCGACGTTGGCGCGGCGGCGGACCTTGCGAACCGTCACGCGGCGGAGCGCTTCATCGTGATCGGGCACTCGTTCGGCGGCGCGGTCGCGATCAACGCGGCGATCGCGCTCCGGCGACGCACGGTCGGCGTCGTCACGCTCGCCACACAGTCGGCCGGTTGCGAGAACGCCTCGGCGCTCGGCGAGATCCCGCTCCTGATCTTCCACGGCGAACTCGACGAGCTCCTGCCGCTCACGGCGAGCGAGATGGTGCAGGCGCTCGCCGGGAAAGGTGAGCTCGTCGTGCTCGCGGGCTCCGGACACCTTCTCACCCAAGCAGGCGACCTACTTCGCCAGCGCCTCGGCAGTTGGATCCCGGAGCGATTCACATCCCCTCAGCCAAAGGAGAACGCATCGTGAAGCGGACGCTCATCAATCCTCCCGGCACGGAAAAAATCTACGAGCAGTGGCAGTTCTCGCAGGCAGTGCAGGTCGGCGACACGGTCTTCGTCTCCGGACAGGTCGGCATGAGTCACGACGGCAAGATCCCGAGCGGCATCGAGGCGCAGACGAAGCTCGCGTTCGAGAACCTGAAGGGCGTGCTCGAGGCGGCGGGCGCGACACTCGGTGACATCGTCGAGATCACCACGTTCCACCGCGACATGAAGGAGATGTCCGGCTTCGCGAAAGCGAAGGCGACGTTCCTGCCGAAGGACTTCCCGGCGTGGACGGCGATCGGCACCACGGAGCTCGCACTGCCGGACCTCCGCGTCGAGATCCGCGCCACCGCGATCATCGGCAGCGCGAAGTAACGCCAGCGGGTAGAACGCGCAGCGTTATAGCCGCGACGGGGACGTTCCTCTCCGGCGCGAGATCGCGAAGGTCGCGACGAAAGCGCCGAGGAGGAGCGTCCTACGCTACAGTCCCCGCTCTTCCCCCCACCGAAGCGCGGCGACCACGGTGGTGATCTCGAGCGTCTCCTCGGCGGCGATCACGAGCGCGACGCCGATCGTCGCGTTCGAGCCGTAGACCGCACCGAGCGCGACCGCGATCGAGCAGAGCCCGAGCACCGCAATCCTCAAGCCCCGCGCGAGGAGCATCGTCCGCGCGAGCCCGCGGAGCTCCGGCGCCGTGGCGCGCGCGCCGATCCGCACGCCGACGGCGGTGAGCACGACACCGAGCATGGCGATGGGGATGGTCCAGAGCATGGCTCATGGTGTTGCACCCCGCGTGCCGAGAAAAGGTGCCGGAACGGCGCGGGTCCATTGGGCCACGCCGTCGCCGCCATGCCACGCCCGTTGCAAGTCCGCGCCGATTGCGATGAAGAAAGGCCGGAGATTCGCCGATGACTTCGCGCTCGCGCATCGTTGCCCTGGTCGCCGGGATCGCCGCCGCGGCCACCTCCGCCGAGGCTCACCACATGGAGGGCGGGGAGCTCCCCGCCAGCTTCTCCGCCGGAATCCTCTCGGGCCTCGCCCATCCGGTCATCGGCGTCGATCACCTGCTCGCGCTCGTCGCCGTCGGTCTCCTCGCGCGGGGGCCGCGCGCGCCGGTCGCGTTCGTGCTCGCGAGCCTCGCGGGCGTCGCGCTGCCGGCGTTCGGCTTCGTCTCGTGGGCGAGCGAGCCGCTCGTCGCCTCGTCGGTCGCCGCGCTCGGCTTGCTGCTGTTTCTCGGCCCTCGCGACGACGACGAGCTCGCGCTCGCGGTCGCGCTCTCGATCGGCGTTCTTCACGGCTTCGCCTACGCGGAGGCGATCGTCGGCGCGGAAGCGACCCCGCTCGCCGCGTATCTCGCGGGTCTCGGCGTCGTGCAGGTCGCGATCGTCACCGTGCTCGGCGCCGTCGCGCGTCAGGCGGTCTCCTCGAAGGCGAGCCTGCTCTGGACGAGCCGCGTGCCGGGCGCAGCGATCGTCGCCGGCGGCTGTTTGATCCTCGCCGGCTTCTTCTGATCAGGCGGGCTTCGCGCCACCGGCTTCGAATCGCGCCTTCATGTCGCGGTACGATTTCGACGCGAGCCACGAAAAGAGACTCGGGGCGAGGCGGTCGATCCACCACGCGAGCTTCCACCGGCCGGGCACGATGATGATCGCGCGATTCCGCGCGACTTGATCGAGCACTCGCTCGGCGAACGCCGCGGGGTCCATCGGCCGCGTCGGCTCCCAGGCGGCGAGCAGCTGCTCGCGAGACACTTCCGCTTTGATGCGGCCGTGGCGCCCGCCGCCGAGGATCGGCGTCCGGATCGCGCCCGGGCAGAGCGCGCTCACGCGGACGCCGTCTGCCTCCGCCTCGATGCGGAGCGCGCGCGACAAGCCGACGACGGCATGCTTCGTCGCGCTGTAGGCTGCCGCGTAGGGGCTCGGGATCAGCCCGGCCATCGAAGCGGTGCTGATGATGTGCCCGAAGCCCTGGCGCACCATCCGCGGATACACGGCCGCGATGCCGTGCACGACGCCCATCACGTTGACGTCGACGATGTAGCGCCAGTCGTCCACCGTGACGTGCAGGCTCTGGCCGCCGACGCCGATGCCCGCGTTGTTGAAGAAGTAGTCGAGGCGACCGTGCTTGTCGGAGGCGATGTCGACCATCGCGGCGACGCGCTTCGCATCCCGCACGTCGGTCTCCATGGCCACGGCGCTCCCGCCGGCCGCCTCGATCGCGCGCACGGTCTCCTGCGCGGTATCGAGATCGCGGTCGACGACGGCGACGTGCGCGCCACGCTTGGCGAGCGCCTTCGACAACGCCGCCCCGATTCCGGAGCCGCCCCCGGTGACGATGGCGACGGCGTTCTGGTACGTTCGAATTCCGTTCGGCATGGGTCGCTCCTAGCCCGAGCGACCCGCCTCGAGCCAGCGAGAGGTGACCATGAAGCTTCCGCCGATCGTTTCCGAGCAGGACTGGCAAGCGGCGCTCGACGCGCTTCGCGCGAAGGAGAAAGCCGCGACTAAGCTGCACGACGCGCTCGCCGCCGAGCGGCGGCGACTGCCACGCATGCGGATCGACAAGGACTACGAGTTCGAGGGGCCGGCGGGGAAGGTGAAGCTCGCGGACCTCTTCGAGGGGCGCCGCCAGCTCATCCTCTACCACTTCATGTTCGGCGCGCTTCAGGAGGTCGGCTGCGACGGGTGCTCGCTGGTCCTCGACCAGATCTGCCACCTCGCGCATCTCCATGCCCGCGACACGTCGTTCGCCGCGGTCTCGCGCGCGCCGATCGCGAAGATCGAGGCGTATCGCAAGCGCATGGGCTGGACCGTGCCGTGGGTGTCTTCGTTCGGCACGAGCTTCAGTCACGACTTCGGCCTCGGCCACGAGACGCCGAAGGAAGGCGAGTATCAGGACGGCGAGATGTTCGGGCTCAGCGTCTTTCTCCGCGAGGGCGGAGACATCTTCCGCACGTACTTCACGACTCGCCGCGGCGTCGAAGCGCTCGGGCCGGTCTTCACGCTCCTCGATCTCACTCCGCTCGGTCGCCAGGAAGATTGGGAGGATTCGCCCGAAGGGTATCCGCAGACGAAGCCTTACGAGTGGTGGCGGCGCCACGACGAGTACGAGAAGCCGTGAGCGCGCTCGATCTCCTCTCGGTTCTCTCGGCGGTCGGGAGCGGGCTCGTCGCCGGATTCTTCTTCGCGTTCTCGTTCTGCGTGATGGACGCGCTCGGGAAGGTCCCCGCCGCGTACGGCATCACGGCCATGCAGTCGATCAACGTCGTCGTGATCAATCGCTGGTTCCTCGGCGCGTTCTTCGGCACGGCCGTGCTCTGCGCGCTCGCGACCGTCGTCTCGTTCGTGCAGTGGCACGACGCGCGCGCGCCGTTCTGGCTCGCGGGCGGCGTCTCCTATCTCGCCGGCACGATCTTCGTGACGATGGCGTTCAACGTGCCGCGCAACGACGCGCTCGCGAAGCAAAGCGTGTCGAGCCCCGAAGCCGTGGCGGTCTGGACCGACTATCTCTCGACGTGGACGTGGTGGAATCACGTCCGCATGGCTGCCGCGCTCGTCGCGGCGGTACTATTTTCGATCGCGCTCTGTGCCTGATCCGCGAACCGCCGGCTTCGCCGTCGACGTCTCCCCAAGGGGGAGAGGTGTAGTTGGCTAGGAAAGCAGCGCGAGCAGGTCGTCGCGGGTGATCCCGCCCGCGCGCTCGGCGCCGCCGAGCGCGGCCTCGGCGATCGCGCGCTTCTCGCCCTGAAGCGCGAGGATCCGCTCCTCGACCGTGTCCTGCGCGACGAGCCGGTAGACGACGACGGGTCGCGTCTGGCCGATGCGGTGCGCGCGATCGGCGGCCTGGTCCTCGACTGCCGGGTTCCACCACGGGTCGACGAGGAAGACGTGATCCGCGGCCGTGAGGTTCAAGCCGGTGCCGCCGGCCTTGAGCGAGACGAGCATGATCGGCGGACCGCTCTCTTCCTGGAAGCGGCGCACCACGTCCGCGCGGTCGCGAGTCGAGCCATCGAGGCGGAGGAACTCGACCTCGCGCGTGCGGAGATGCGGCTCGATCAGATCGAGCAGCCCCGTCCACTGCGAGAACACGAGCGCCTTGTGGCCTTCCGCGAGAACCGTCTCGAGCGCCTCGAGCAGAAGCTCGAGCTTGGCCGACGTCTCCGCCGAGCGGCCCGGTACGAGCCCGACGTGGCAGCACGCCTGCCGCAGACGGAGCAGCGCCTCCAGCGCGGCGAGCACGCTGCCGCCCTTCGCGACCTTGGCGACGATCTCCTCGCGCGCGGCCGCGAGGATCGCCTCGTAGGCGGTGCGCTCCTCGGCGGAAAGCTCGCAGCGGAGCACGATCTCCGTTCGCGGCGGAAGCTCGGGCGCGACGTCCCGCTTCAAGCGGCGAAGGACGAACGGATGGATGCGTTGCCGCAGGCGCTCGGCGACGCCCGCGGTGCCGGCGGCGATCGGCTGCGCGTACCGCTCGTCGAAGTCATCGCGTGCGCCGAGGAGCCCCGGATTCAAGAAGTGGAACTGGCTCCAGAGCTCGTCGAGCCGGTTCTCGACCGGCGTGCCGGAGAGCGTCGCGCGAAACGCGCCCTGGAGCTGGAACGCCGCCTGCGCGACCTGGCTCTCGGCGTTCTTGATCGTCTGCGCCTCGTCGAGGATCACGGTGTCCCAGGCTTCCGCCGCGAGCTTCTCGACGTCGAGGCGGAGGATCGCGTACGTCGTGAGCGTCACGTCGGCCGCGGGATCGAGCTCGCGTTTCGGGCCGTGGTACGTCGACACGCGGAGGCCCGGCCGGAAGCGCGCGGCCTCCTCGGCCCAGTTGACGAGCACGCTCGTCGGGCAGACGACGAGCGTCCGCCCGCGGACCGCGCAGAGCGCTTGCAGCGTCTTGCCGAGCCCCATGTCGTCGGCGAGGAGCGCGCCGAGCCTCGCGTCGCGCAGGAACTGGAGCCACGCGACGCCGCGACGCTGATAGTCGCGGAGGCTCGCGCGGAGATCGTCCGGCAGGGCCGCTTCGGGGATCGAGTCGAATCCGGCGACCAGCGCGCGGAGCGGCTCGAGATCGGCGGGCGGCGCCTCGCCGAGCGCCTCGCAAAGCCGCGCGAGATCGGGGAGCGCCGCGTTCGAGAGTCGGCCGGACGGATCCCGCGCGGCGAGCAGATCGGCGACCGCTTCGCCGTGCGCCGCGAGCCACTCGTGCGGGATCTGCGCGAAGCCCCCGCCGAGGAGCGGCACGAGCGAGTCGCCACGCCGCCACGCGCTGAGGACCGCACCGGCATCCGCACGACCGCGGAAGGCGGCGCCGGCATGCGTACCGACAGACTCGAATTCGAGATCGAATCGCCCGGGGTCGTTCTGCAGACGAGTCGCGAGCGGCGGTGCGAGGAAGAAGCCTTCCGCGCCGTGGCCGCGCAATTCGCCGTCGAACGTCTCGAGCCGGCCGGCGATGCGCACCGCTTCCGCGCCGGCCAGGCGTTCCTCGCGACCGAAGAGGAGCCCGAGCTGCGCCTGGAGCTGACGGCCGAGGCGCTGCTCCGAGCGGACGTCGCGAAGGGGCACGGCGCCGCCGAGAAGCACGAGACGTCCCGAGTCGACTCGCGCGCGCGGCGGGTCTCCGTAGACGAGCGTCGGAAAGATCACGAGCTCGTCGCCCTCGCGGCGCGTCTCGAGGATCACGCGCGGCGGCTCTTCGCGCGTCTTCGGCAGGCGCTTCGTCCGCACCTCGAACGGAATGCGATCGGCGAGCGACGGCAGCACTTCGGTGACGAGGCGTGCGGCGTCGTCCGGAGGGAAGTGGACGCCCTTCGCATAGTCCTCGAGCTCGCGCGCGGTGAGCTTCGTCTGCCCGACAGGACGCAATGTGTCGTCAACGAGAACCGCGCCGTTCGTGAACCTCTCGCGAATCCGCGAGTCGAGCTCGACGAAGAGGCGGAATCCCGAGCCCTGATCTTCCAGGCGCCCCTCGGGGACGACCGGTGCCGCCGAGATCGAGATCGGCGCGCCGTCGAGTCGAATGTCCGCATCCGGACTGAGCGCTTCGAAGAGCGCCGCCATCGTCTCTCGCGGCAGGACCCCGCG
>CAWBOU010000055.1:0-18734 GCA_963790365.1 uncultured delta proteobacterium | reverse complement strand
TCAAGGACAAGCTCTACGCGGAGGCGCTCGATCAGCGGTATCGCCGTTGGCTTGAGGAGGATCTGCAGAAGCGGCACTTCGTCGAGGTCAAGCTCTGAGCCAATTTCATCACCCCCCGGGCTTCGCCCGACCCCCTGAGGGGGTATGGCGACGGCGACCGGGGCTTTGCCGACGCGTGTGAGGAAAAAGCTCGCGGTGACGATGGGCGACCCGGCGGGCATCGGGCCCGAGGTTGCCCTTCGCGCCGCGGCTCGGCGCGCCGTCCGCGCGGAAGCGGATGTGGTTTGGGTCGGGGATGCGGGCGTCCTTCGCGCGACGGCCAAGCGGCTCGGGCTCGCGGCCCCGCAGGCGATCGTCGAGGTCTCCGAGCTCTCGGCCGCGGAGCGCAAGCCCGGGCGTCCGACGCGCGAGGGGGCCGCGGCCGCGTACGCGGCGATTCTTCGTGCCGTCGCGCTCGTGCAGCACGGAGACGCGGACGCGATCGTCACCGCACCCGTCTCGAAGGCCGCGATCCAGGCGCTCGGGCGCGAGTTTCCCGGGCACACCGAGACGATTGCACGGCTCGCCGGGAACGCGGACGTACGGATGATGATGGCGGGCGACAAGCTCCGCGTCGTGCTCGTCACGAGCCACATCCCCTACGCGCAGGTGCCGCGCGAGCTCGATCCCGCGCGGATCGTGCGCACTGCCGAGATCGCGGCCGAGGCGCTGCGGAAGCGCTTTCGCGTGCCCCGGCCGCGGCTCGGGCTCGCCGGCCTCAACCCGCACGCGGGCGAGGGCGGCGCCTTCGGCGACGAGGAGATCCGGTTCCTCCGTCCCGCGGTCGAGCGCGCGAAGGCGCGAGGCCTCCGCCTTTCCGGTCCGCATCCCGCGGATACGTTGTTTCATCGCGCGGTCTCCGGTGAATTCGATGCGGTGATCGCGCTCGCGCACGACCAGGGGCTCGCGCCGTTCAAGGTCCTCCATTTCATGGACGGCGTGAACGTGACGCTCGGCTTGCCGTTCGCGCGCACTTCGCCGGATCACGGCACGGCCTTCGACCTCGCCGGCACCGGGAAAGCCGACGACACGAGCATGGCGGCGGCGCTTCGGCTCGCCGCGCGAATGGCATGATTCGCATCCGTGGCGCTCGTCAGCACAACCTGAAGAACGTCTCGATCGATCTGCCGCGCGATCGGCTGATCGTCGTCACGGGGCTTTCGGGATCGGGCAAATCGTCGCTCGCGTTCGACACGCTCTACGCGGAGGGCCAGCGCCGCTACGTCGAGTCGCTCTCCGCGTACGCGCGGCAATTCCTCGAGCAGATGGAGCGTCCCGAGGTCGACGAGATCGAAGGGCTCTCGCCGGCCATCGCGATCGAGCAGAAGGGGCTCGGCAAGAACCCGCGGTCGACCGTCGGCACGGTGACGGAGATCCACGATCATCTGCGCGTGCTCTACGCGCGTGCCGGCGAGCCGCATTGCTTCGAGTGCGGCAGCCCGATCGCCACGCAGACCGTGCCCCAGGTCGTCGATCGACTGATGGTGCTCGGCGAAGGGACGCGGATCTCGATCCTCGCGCCGGTCGTCCGCGGTCGGAAAGGCGAGGCCAAGAAAGAGCTCGAGGACCTCCGCCGCGCCGGCTTCGTGCGCGCGCGGATCGACGGCGCGATGCGGGACCTCGCGGACGAGATCGTGCTCGCGCGCGGCGAGAAGCACACGATCGAGGCCGTCGTCGATCGCCTGACGCTCCGGCCGGGCATCGAGCAGCGGCTCGCGGACTCGCTCGAGGTCGCGTTCCGCGCGGGAGACGAGGTCGCGCGCGTGGAAGTCGCCGGGACCACAGGGGCAGCCGCGCGCGAGCTCGTGTTCAGCCAGCGCTTCGCCTGCGCGGTCTGCGGCGCCTCCTTTCCCGAGATCTCGCCGCGCTTCTTCTCCTTCAACAGTCCCTATGGAGCGTGTCCCACCTGCTCCGGGCTCGGCGAGCTCGGCTTCTTCGATCCGGAGCTCGTGATCCGTGACGAGCGGCTCACGCTCCGGCAAGGCGCGATCGCGCCCTGGGGCAAGAAGCTCTCGACGTATCACGCGGACCTCCTCGCCGCGCTCGGGCGCGCGCTCCGCTTCGATCTCGACACCCCGTTCAAGGACCTTCCGGCGAAGATGCGCGAGGCGATCCTCCACGGCACCGGCGAGCAGGAGATCGAGTTCGTGCACGAGAAGGGCGGTAAGCGGTTCGCGTTCCGCCGTCCGTTCGAGGGCGTGATCGGGCTCCTCGAGAAGCGCTACAAGGAAGCACCGATCGAGGCGGCGCGTGAGGAGTACGGCGCGTATCGCTCGAGCAAGCCGTGCCCGACCTGCGGCGGCGCGCGGCTGCGCCGGGAGACGGAGAGCGTGAAGATCGGCGGGCTCAGCTTGAGCGCGCTCTCGCGGCTCTCGATCGAGGAGGCGGCTCGGTTCTTCGCGACGCTCGATTTCGAAGGCGATCGCAAGGAGATCGCGCGCCGGCTCGTCGACGAGGTCCGCGCGCGCCTCGGATTCCTGCTCGAGGTCGGGCTCGAATACCTCGCGCTCGATCGCTCGGCGGCGTCGCTGTCGGGCGGGGAAGGGCAGCGCCTGCGCCTCGCGACGCAGATCGGCTCGAGCCTCGTCGGCGTGCTCTACGTGCTCGACGAGCCGTCGGTCGGTCTTCATCCACGCGACAACCACCGGCTTCTCCAGGTGCTCGCGAAGCTCCGCGACATCGGCAACACGGTCGTCGTCGTCGAGCACGACCGCGACACGATCGTCGCCGCGGACTGGATCGTCGACATGGGGCCGGGAGCCGGCGAGCACGGCGGAGAGGTGCTGTTCACCGGTCCGGTCCCCGAGCTCGCGAGCGAGCCGCGCTCGGTGACGGCCGCGTATCTCTCGGGCCGGAGGACGATCGGGCGCCCGGCGAGCCGGCGCTCGGGCGCGGGCTGGTCGCTCCGCCTCGTCGGTGCGCGCACGAACAACCTGAAGAACGTCACGCTCGAGGTTCCGCTCGGCACGTTCGCGGGCGTCACCGGCGTCTCGGGCTCGGGGAAGAGCTCGCTCGTCCTCGACACGCTCGTGCCCGCGCTCGCCCAGAAGCTCGGCCAGGGCAAGGCGCGCGCCGGCGCGTACGACGAGCTCGAGGGCTGGCAGTTCCTCGACAAGGTCGTCGTCATGGATCAGTCGCCGATCGGGCGCACGCCACGGTCGAATCCGGCGACGTACACGGGCCTCTTCGGGCCGATCCGCGAGCTCTTTGCGCAGACGCCGGAAGCGCGCCTTCGTGGATTCGGACCCGGGCGGTTCTCGTTCAACGTGAAGGGCGGGCGCTGCGAAGCGTGCCGCGGCGAAGGCGTGCGGCGGATCGAGATGCATTTCCTCCCCGACGTGTTCGTCACATGCGAGGAGTGCCGCGGCCGGCGCTTCGGCCGCGACACGCTGGAGATCCGTTATAAGGGCCGCAACATCGCCGAGGTGCTGGCTCTCTCGGTGGAGGACGCGCGGGAAGTGTTCGCGAGCGTGCCCGCGGTAGCGGATCGGCTGGCGACGCTCGCGGACGTCGGGCTCGGGTACGTGCGGCTCGGCCAGCCCGCGACGACGCTCTCGGGCGGCGAAGCGCAGCGCGTGAAGCTCGCGCGCGAGCTCGCGCGGCGCGCCACCGGCCGCACGCTCTACGTGCTCGACGAGCCGACGACCGGGCTCCATTTCGCCGACGTCGATTGTCTGCTCGGCGTCCTGTCGCGCCTCGTCGACGCGGGGAACACCGTCCTCGTGATCGAGCACAACCTCGATGTGATCGCGGCGACGGATTGGGTGATCGACCTCGGTCCGGAGGGGGGAGCCAAGGGCGGCGAGATCGTCGCGACGGGCACACCGGATGCGATCGCCGGGGCCGTGGGCTCGCACACGGGCCGCGCCCTCCGGGGTCACCTCATCGCGCCGTCCGTGCTACGTTCCGCGTAAGGACCCGAGAACCGATGCCTCGACCGATCTACATGGATCATCACGCGACGACGCCGGTCGACCCGCGCGTCCTCGAGATGATGCTGCCGTTCTTCGGCGAGGAGTTCGGCAACGCCGCGAGCCGCAGCCACGCGTTCGGTTGGCGCGCGGAGAACGCGGTCGAAGATGCGCGGGAGAAGGTCGCGCGCCTGATCGGCGCACGCGGCAAAGAGATCGTCTTCACGAGCGGCGCGACCGAGTCGAACAATCTCGCGATCCGCGGTGTCGTCGAGTTCCAGCGCGACAAGGGCGACCACGTCGTCACGTGCGCGACCGAGCACAACGCCGTGCTCGATCCGCTACGCGCGCTCGAGAAGCGTGGCCTCGTGCATGTCACGCGTCTTCCCGTCGACCGGGAAGGCCGCCTCGATCCCGACGCCGTCGCGAAGGCGATCGGGCCGCGCACCGTGCTCGTCTCGGTCATGGCCGCGAACAACGAGATCGGTACGATTCACCCGTTCGCCGAGATCGGCCGGGTGGCGAAGGACAAAGGTATCCTCTTCCACACCGACGCGACGCAGGCGGTCGGCAAGATCCCGGTCGACGTCGCGGCGGCGGGCATCGACCTCCTCTCGCTCACGGCGCACAAGCTCTATGGGCCGAAGGGCGTCGGCGCGCTCTATGTTCGTTCTCGCGAGCCTCGGGCGAGGCTCGCTCCACAGATGGACGGGGGCGGGCACGAGCGCGGGCTCCGCTCCGGTACGCTCAACGTGCCTGGCATCGTCGGCCTCGGCCGCGCTTGCGAGCTCGCCGGCACGGAGATGGAGACGGAAGGCGCGCGGCTTCGCATCCTCCGCGATCGGCTGCGCGATCGGATTCTCGCCGAGGTCGACGAGACCACGGTGAACGGCCCGGAGAGCGAACGGCTGCCTGGGAATTTGAATCTCGCGTTCGGCTTCGTCGAAGCGGAGTCGCTCTTGATGGCCCTCGCCGACGACGTCGCTTTGTCCTCGGGATCTGCCTGCACCTCGGCGACGCTCGAGCCGTCGCACGTGCTGAAGGCGATCGGGGTGCCCGACGAGCTCGCGCACGGCTCGATCCGTTTCGGGCTGGGGCGCTGGAATACGGTCGAAGAGGTCGATACCGTGGCGGCACGCGTGGCCGCGGAAGTAGCGCGGCTGAGAGCGCTCTCGCCGCTGTACGGCGTGCGAAAGGCCCAATAAACCAAGCGATGATTGCGATTTCAGAAGGCGCTGCGGCGAAGATCCGCGATTTGGTATCCTCTGCACCCGGGGAGGCCGAGGTCGTGCGCGGACTTCGCCTGAAGGTTGTCGGGGGCGGCTGCTCGGGGCTCCAGTACAAGATCGAGGTCGACGCCACGAAGCCGGGCGACAAGGTCTTCGAGCGCGACGGTGCCCGCGTCTTCGCCGACCGCCGGAGCTACCTCTACCTCCACGGCTCCGAGCTCGACTACGCCGAGACCCTGATGGAGTCGGGGTTCCGCGTGGAGAACCCGAACGTCAAGGCGAGCTGCGGCTGCGGGAACTCGTTTTCCGTTTAGCTCCCCGCCTCTCCCCTTTGGGGAGAGGTCGCCGCTGAGCGGCGGGTGAGGGGGAGGCAATCCCGGGGTGAATACGGCCCCCTCTTCGATCGTCGAAGTGTCCAGACGGTCGGAACTTTTCGATAAACCGGGAGTTTGAATCACCGTATGCTTGAGGCCAGCCGCACCGAGAATTCGTCCGACGAGCAAGCGGCGATCTTTCAGCCGGATACCGTCCTGCCGTCGCAGTTTTATGCCGCACTGCGCGAAAAGGGCTTCGTCGAGGGCGAGAAGCGCCTGATGGCGGCCGTCCTCGCCGATGCGGTCGAGACGTACATGAAGCAGCACGGCACCGCCGATCACCGCGGCATGACGCTCTTCCGCGACGCGGAGGAGTGGCTGTTCGGGAACGGCTCTCGCTGGCTCTTCTCGTACGGCAACATCTGCGACGTGCTCGGCCTCGAGCCCGAGTACGTGCGCCGCGGGCTCATTGGTTGGCGCGCGCGCAGTGCGCGACCGATCACCTTGCGCAAAGCCGCAAGCTAGCCGTCTCCGCCGCCGCATGACGCGGTGGCGCCATTGAAACGCTCGTCCCGCGGGCGATATCTTGGCGCTGCTTCGCCGGCGCTCGCGCATCGTGCGCGATGCGCTCGAGCGAAGCGCAAGTCGTAAGGAGAATTCATGTCCGTTCCGCCGCCCGAGACCGGATCGGCAACCGCCACCACCACCAAGTCCATCGAAGAGAAGAAGCGAGTCGTGATCCGCTTCGCCGGGGACTCGGGCGACGGCATGCAGCTCACCGGCACGCAATTCACGACCGAGGCCGCGCTCGCCGGCAACGACATCGGCACGCTGCCCGACTTCCCCGCCGAGATCCGCGCCCCCACGGGCACGCTCGCCGGAGTGAGCGCCTTCCAGGTGCACTTCTCCAGCGAGGAGGTGCTCACGCCGGGTGACGACGTCGACGTCCTCGTGGCGATGAACCCGGCCGCGTTGAAGACGAACCTCGCCGACCTTTCGCAGGGTGGCATCCTGATCGTCAATTCCGAGCAGTTCGGCTCGGCGAATCTGCAGAAAGCCGGCTACGAGTCGAACCCGCTCGAGAGCCCGATGCTCGAGCGCTATCAGCTCTTCTCGATCGACATCACCAAGCTCACGACCGCAGCTCTCCAAGACCTGGGCCTCAGCAATCGCGAGGCGCTTCGCTGCCGGAATTTCTTCGCGCTCGGACTCGTCTCGTGGCTCTACCACCGGCCGATCGATCCGACGGTCGAGTGGGTGCAAACGAAGTTCAAGAAGAACCCACAGTTCGTCGAAGCGAACCTCCGCGCGCTTCGCGCCGGCTGGAACTACGGCGACACGACGGAAGCGTTCGTCACCTCCTACGAGGTGAAGCCGGCTTCGATCGCGCCCGGCCTCTATCGCAACATCACCGGGAACTCGGCGCTCGCACTCGGGTTCGTTGCCGCTTCGCAAAAAGCCGGGCTCCCGCTCTTCCAGGGCAGCTACCCGATCACGCCCGCGAGCGACGTGCTCCACGAGCTCTCGACGATGAAGAGCTTCGGCGTGACGACGTTCCAGGCCGAGGACGAGATCGCTGCCGCCGGCGCCGCGCTCGGCGCCGCCTTCGGCGGCGCGCTCGCGATCACCACGACGAGCGGTCCCGGCATGAACCTCAAGATGGAGACGATCGGGCTCGGCGTCATGGTCGAGCTGCCGATGGTGATCGTCAACATCCAGCGCGCGGGTCCCTCGACGGGAATGCCGACGAAGACCGAGCAGGCCGACCTGCTGCAGGCGCTGTACGGCCGGCACGGAGAATCCCCGCTCCCGATCATCGCGGCGCAGACGCCGTCGGATTGCTTCATGGCCGCCTACGAGGCGTCGCGGATCGCGATCCGCTACATGACGCCGGTCATCCTCCTCACCGACGGGTATCTCGCGAACGGAGCGGAGCCATGGCTGGTGCCGCAGTACGCGGACCTTCCGGCCATCCCGCTCGAGTTCCGAACGGATCCGGAGGGTTTCCTTCCCTATCTGAGAGACGAAGAGACGCTCGCCCGCCCGTGGGTGCGGCCGGGTACTCCGGGCCTCGAGCATCGCATCGGCGGCCTTTCGAAGGAGCATCTGACCGGCAACGTCAGCTACTCGCCGGCGAACCACGAGCAGATGATCCGCATCCGCGCGCGGAAAGTCGCCACGATCGCGCGCGAGATTCCGCCGACGAAGATCGAGGGCGCGCAGAGCGGCAAGGTGCTCGTCGTCGGTTGGGGCGGCACCTATGGCGCTCTCGCCGCCTCCGTGAAGGATCTGGCCGCGCGCGGAGAGTCCGTCGGACACGCGCATCTCCGCTATCTGAATCCGCTGCCCCCCGATCTTCCCGAGATTCTTTCCCGTTTCGAGAAAATTTTGGTCCCCGAGCTCAACATGGGGCAGCTCGTGAAGGTCCTTCGCGCCGAGTTTCTCGTCGATGCGATCGGCTTCAACAAGGTCCAGGGTCGTCCCTTCAAAATCTCCGAGCTGGTGGTGCGCATTCAGCGCCTGCTGCGCTCCTGAGGAATCGTCACCATGTCGGAAGCCTCTGCCGCGAAGCTATCGAAGAAAGATTTCGTCTCCGACCAGGAAGTGCGCTGGTGCCCGGGTTGCGGTGACTACGCGATCCTCGCGCAGGTGCAGAAGGTGCTGCCCGAGTTCGGAGTGCCGCGCGAGAACTACGTGTTCATCTCCGGCATCGGCTGCTCGAGCCGCTTCCCGTACTACATGAACACGTACGGGTTTCACTCGATCCACGGCCGCGCGCCGGCGATCGCGACCGGCTTGAAGGCTTCGCGCCCGGAGCTGGAGGTGTGGGTCGTCACGGGTGACGGCGACGCGCTCTCGATCGGCGGGAACCACTTGATTCATGCCTTGCGGCGCAACGTCGATCTCAAGATCTTGCTCTTCAACAACCGAATCTACGGCCTTACCAAGGGGCAGTATTCGCCGACCTCCGAGGTCGGCAAGGTGACGAAGTCGACGCCGATGGGATCGGTGGACTACCCCTTCGATCCGATCGCGGTAGCGCTCGGCGCCGAAGCTTCGTTCGTGGCGCGGACGATCGACGTCGACGCGAAGCACCTGCAGGAGATCATGCGCCGCGCGCACGAGCACAAGGGATCGACGTTCATCGAGATCCTGCAGAACTGCAACGTGTTCAACGACGGGATCTGGGCGGACGTGACCGAGAAAGCGACGAAGGCGGATGCCGCGCTCGTTCTCGAGCACGGCAAGCCGCTCGTGTTCGGCAAGAATCGCGACAAGGGCATCCGGCTGACGAAGCGGCTCGAGCCCGAGGTCGTGACTCTCGGCGAGGGCGGCGTGAGCGAGACGGAGCTCATCGTCTACGACGAGAAAAATCCTGCTCTTGCCTATCTGCTGTCGCGTCTCGGCCCGCCCGAGTTCCCGACCCCGGTCGGCGTCTTCCTCTCGGTCGACCGCCCGACGTACGAGCAGGGCATCGTCGCGCAGCTCGCCGAAGCGCGCGAGAAGGGTGGCGAGCCGAACGTCGACCACCTGCTTCGTCGCGGCGACACCTGGACCGTCGCCTAGAGCTCTCGCGTAAGCCCTGAAACGAAGCGGGGATCCTGACCGAGTCAGGATCCCCGCTCTGTTTTCGGACCGGCTTCAGTCACAAGACAATTGCGTACGCGGGGTCGTATCTTTTTGTGGCTGACACGGGAGGTTGCGTACCTAAAATCGCGCACTCCAAACCGATTTTCAGTGAAATCGAGCTCTTGCCGACCTCTACCGATGGCAATGCTCCGGCATCGTGATTGCTCTCATCTCCTCGGGCCGGGGTTACGCGTTGTATGAGGCGGTCGGGGATCTCAGAAACAAGCGGACAATCCGTTCACCGTGAAGTCGCCGAGGATGCGAGCGGGGCGGAGAGTCCGGCGATTCGCCTCAACGCGGAGGAGATGCGGGTTCTCGAGGCCTGGCTCGCCGCGCCCGACACCCTTCAGTCGGTGGTCCGCCGCGGCAGCATCATTCGCGAGGCCGCGCGAGGTCGCTCGAACAGCGCGATCGCTCGCGAGCTCGCCGTGAGCCGCGCCACCATCATCCTGTGGCGCCGGCGCTTCGCGCGAGAGGGGATCCTCTCGCTCTCGGAGGTCCGTCCGGGGCGGGGCCGGCGCCGCTCGGTGTCCACACGGACCGTCCGCGCGATCGTCGAGGCCGCCCGACGTGGCAGCACCGCGAGCGGACGAGGATCGAGCGCCCGCCACCTCGCCGAGCAGTCCGGCGTGAGCGCGGCGACCGTCTATCGCTTGTGGGACGCGCACGGCGTCCGCCTCGATGCGCTGGGCGCGACGCCGGATCGATCGCAGGAGCGCGCGGCTGGTGCGCTCCTCGGTATCTATCTGGACCCGCCCGACCGCGTGATCGCGCTCCGCGGCGGCGAGCCGCGGCCGCTCCTTCAATGCGGCGTGGTGCTCATGCGCGCTCTCTCCGGCGCGCTCGATCGATTCGATCGTTGCGCCGTCGGAGATGGGCGGCGGAAGGCTCGACCGCGACTCTCCTCGCGCTCACGACCGAAGAGGTCGCGCGCCCGCAGCGTGCGATCGACTCGCGGGCGCTCCGCCGCCTGCTCGACGACGTGCGCGGCTACCTGTCGATTTACGACGGCGAGCCGGATCGCTTCATCTGGCTCGGGCCGCCGGACGCGCTCTAGCTTCCTTGCGCCGTCGCCGCTTCCGCGTCACGTGAAGACGCGCGGAAGCGGGCTGCACTCGGGCTTCAGCTGAGCAGGGAGCGGCGCCGCATCCGCAGCGTGAGCACCGCGAGGAGAGTGAGGATGGGCCACCACTCGTTCGCGTCCACGCTCGCGACCGGCGAGATCGCGCAGCCACCGCCGCCACCACCGCCACCGCCTTCATCGCCGGCGACCGATGCGGACGCGACGCGCGCTCCCGTCTGAACGAAGCCGGCGACGCCGCCGTAGATGGCGTCGAGGCCGGCGAGATCATCATGCTCGAGCGACCGCTTGCTCGTCTCTCGAGGCTGCGTCCGGCCGAACATGGTCGCGGCGCCGTCACTCGAATGCCCGAGACCGCCGAAATGGCCGACCTCGTGCGCGACCGAGTTCTCGATGTCGTAGGCGGTGCCGCCGTCCGACCAGCTGAAGCGCTCACCGTTCACGATGATGTCCGCATCGACGAGCTTGCCGTTGCGCGTGTCGTAGAAGCGGAACGTCACCGCGGCGAGCGCGGGATCGTAGGGCCAACCTTGATGAACCCAGTAGACGAGATTCTGCCCGTCGTGGCCTTGCTCTGCTCGATCGGAGAACCCTTCGAAGCGATACTCCAGGTTCGCGGAAGCGTTGCTCCAGCTCGCGAATGCGCGGTGGACCGCATTCTCACCGCCGGCTCCGACCGGGACGTTGTTGGCGACCATGCGATAGCCGATCGGGTTGCCGCTCGGCCACCAGAGAGCATGACCCGCTCCGTCTTGGTCTATCACGTAGGCGGACGCGTCCGTCGTCGCACAGGCGAGCGCGACGGCGAAGGCGGCGAGCCAGGAGCGGGTCTTCATGTCAGTGCGCCTCCAGCGCGCGACCGACCTCGCCGCGAAGCTCGGTGAGCGACAGAGAGACTTGCTCAGCCGCTGCGCCGGCGCCTTCGATCGCGGTCGGCAGCGAGCCGAGCACGAACGCGGACTCGCCGTCGCCTTCGACCGCGAGCTTGCCGAACTTCATCCCCCACGGCGTGAACGAGTCGCCGCGGCTCGTGAGGAAAAGCACGACGCGCTCACCAACCGCGAATGCGGGCGAGCCGTCGACCTTGAGCTCGATGCCGTCGACGGCACCGCCGAGCGTCTCGACGACGACCCGGTTGCCGGCGATGTTGCCCTTCCACACGTCGTCGACCATGACCTCGTTGTCGGTCAGGATGACCGAGCGATCGTCGCTCCAGCGCGCACGCGTGTCGGAGACGCGGCCGACCAGGATGACGTCGCTGCCAACGACCTGGGCTTCACGGTCGAAGCGGCGGAATTGGCTGGCCTGCGCGACCGAGGCGGCGACCAAACACCCGCCGAGGATCGCAAGAGTCCGTTTCATTTTCCTGACCTCCATGTGGGGAGGCTTCTGCATGAAACGTACCGCAGGCTAGATGAGGGAATTCAGCAGGTTCCCCCGCTGATGGATACGCAAGATCTGCAGACAAAGCCTCGCCGCACCGACCGTCTCGTGACACTGCCAGTTCCCCCTCGCTGCCGGCCGACCGGCGAGATTTGCTGTTGATTCGCCGCTTGCCGGAGTCAGACTCGCCTTGTGCCGACTCCTTAGAGCAGGCGGCGGTCCAACCGCGCGGGCGGGGGGAATCTGGCGAAATCCCCGGCTTTTTCGCGGCGAGCGAGGCGCGGAGGCGCGGACAAAATGCGTTTCTCGTACGGCTCCCGGTACAGATTTGTCAGGTTGCCGGTGTCAGGGATCTAGCGTAGGGGGAGCGAATGCCGCTCGTCACGCACCCGCCCTGTCCGGGCTGCGGTAAGCCGTTGATTCGCAAGCCTGCGGGACGGTGTCCGGACTGCGGAGCGCCGGTCGCGGCCTACGTCACCGACGTTCGGGATCGCGAGGAGCGGGTCGAGAAGGTCGTCGCCGTCATCTCGACGATCCTGGTCGTCGCGGTCTTCCTCTGGACGACCGGCGGGCTTGCGGTCGTCGAGGGCGTGCTCGCCTATGCGGTCGGCGGCGCCGTCGTCTGGGTCGTCGCGCAGAAGACCTTTTTTACGAAGAAAGCATGAGCGCCCCGATCCGGCTTTCCGTCCGCCGCGCCCGCCAGCCGTCCACGGGGGGTAACGATCTCCTGGTCGTGCCCGTCTGCGAAGGGGACCTCGGCTCCGACGCGCTGAAGAAGCTCGATCGCGCGATCGGCGGCGGGCTCCTCCGCCATGCGAAGGACGCGGGCTTCCGCGCGCAACCTTCGCGCACCCTCACGCACCGCGGACCGGCGAAAGGACGCTCGACCGCGATCGTGCTCGTCGGGCTCGGCAAGGATCAGGAAGCGACGTCGGATTCGTGGCGGCGCGCCGGCGGCGCCTCGGCAAGCGCCGCTCGTGGCGAGGCCGCGGCCGACGTCGCGGTCTTCGTGCTCGAGGACGACGGCGAGAACGCGATCGCGTTCGCCGAGGGCTTCGCGCTCACGCTCTACCGATTCGACACGTACCGGAGGCCCGATCCCGAGCGCCGTCGCGAGCCCCGCCGGCTCGCGCTCGCGGGGCCTGCGCTCGACACGCGCCGGCTCACGCGCGAGGTCGAGGCGCTCTCCGCGACGGTCGCCGCCGTGTTCGCCGTGCGCGATCTCGTGAATGAGCCTCCGTCAGCGAAGGCGGCGGCCGTTCTCGCCCGGCGCGCGGTCTCGCTCTGTCGCGGGACGGGCGTCCGCGTCGAGGTGCTCGGCCCGACCGAGATCCGGCGCCTGCGCCTGAACGGGCTCCTCGCGGTGAATCGCGGCAGCATCGATCCGCCTCGGTTCCTTCGAATGCGCTATCGCCCGCGCGGTCGCGTGCGCTCGCGCGTCGCGCTCGTCGGCAAGGGCATCACGTTCGACTCGGGCGGCCTCTCGCTGAAGCCTGCGAAGTCCATGGAGTCGATGAAGATCGACATGGCGGGCGGCGCGGCGGTGATCGGTGCGATGGCGGTCGCGGGGCGGCTCAAGCTTCCCGTCGCCGTCACCGGATACGTTCCGCTCACCGACAACCTGCCGAGTGGCAGCGCGCAGAAGCCCGGCGACGTCATCCGCTATCGGAACGGCAAGTGCGTCGAGGTGCTGAACACCGACGCGGAGGGTCGGCTGATCCTCGCGGATGCGCTCATCCTCGCGTGCGAAGACGAGAACGACGTCGTGATCGACCTCGCGACGCTCACCGGCGCGTGCATGGTCGCGCTCGGCAACCAGGTCGGGGGCATTCTCGGCAACGACAACCGCTTGGTCGAGAGCCTCGTCGCGCACGGGCGCGCGGCCGGCGAGCCGCTCTGGCCGCTGCCGCTCTTCAAGGATTACCGCGACGAGCTGAAGAGCTCGGTCGCGGATCTCAAGAACATCGGCGGCGGCTACGGCGGGACGATCACCGCGGCGCTCTTCCTGAACGAGTTCGTGAACGGCGCGGCGTGGGCGCATCTCGACATCGCCGGCCCCGCATTCACGGAGCGCGACCTACCGTATAGCCCGCGCGGCGGCACCGGGTTCGGCGTCCGCACGCTCGTGCGCTACCTGCGCAGCCTATGAGCCTCCGGCTTCTTGCGGCGATCGTCGCGGTCGTCTTCGCCGTCGGCTGCCCGCGCGAAGCGGCGCCGCCGGAATCCGTGGCCAAGGATCTCGCCGGGTGGATGCGGAAAGTGAAGGAGTGGGAGCCGGAAGAGAAGAAGATCTTCGAGTCGATCTCGCAGGTGACGCGCTCGCAATACGTGAAGGACGACTTCGTCGCGCGCACGCTGAAGGACGCACTGCCACTCGTTCGCGACCACATTCGCCGGACCGCGGAGTACAAGCCCGAGACCTCCGACCTCGAGCCGGTGGTCCGTCAATACCGCGAGGGCTGGAAGGACATGGAGCTCTCCTTCCACGCGATCATCGCCGCCGCGGAGGCGAAGGACTACATCCAGCTCGCCAAGGCGAAGAACCAGATGGAGTTCGCGCGCGGCCAGGTGCTCGGCTCGTACGCCACGTTTGACGAGCTGCTCGAGCTGAACGACGTGCAGCTCCGCGGGCTCCGCGAGCGCGAGGAAGAGCGAAAGCAGGGCGACGCGCCCCCGGAGGCGCAGCCGAAGGCGGCCGAGGCCGCTTCTTGAGCGGCGCCGAAGACGACGTCTTCGCGCGCATCGAGGCTCGCTACGTCGAGCTGTCCGGCCTGCTCGAACGAAGCCGCCGCTATCGTGCGCTCGTCGATGTTTCGAGCGAGCTCGTGCGGTCTTCCTCGAAGCTTTCCTCCGAGGTGCGGGCGGCGCTTCGGGCGGGCGAGGCGGAGGCGGCCCTGCCTCTCGAGGCGCGCGCGAGCGCGCTGATCGCGGACGCGACAGCGAAGCTCGACGCCGTCGTCGGCGGCGAAGATCATCGCGCGCTCGTCGCCGCGATCGACTCCGGCGACGTGCCGCGCGCGGCCGCGCTCGCACCGCGCGTGTTCGCGGACGTCGAGCCGATCGACTCCGTCGAGCGGCTCTATCAGCCGCTCGCCGCGAAGCGCGGCGAATCGGGCGTCGAGCCCGAAGCGGGCGTCGGCCGGATCCGCGCGCTCGCGGCGGAGGGCCTCGGACCGACCGCCGGCCCCGGCGTCGGCGGCGACGACGCGATCCATCCGATCCGCTTCTACGACGGGCTCGAAGGGCTCGACGTGCCGGTGCTGCTCGAGGTCGAAGGCTCCGCCCTGACGCTGCCGCTCTTCCGCGCCACCGGCCTCGGGGAGGTGCTCGTCTACGCCTCGCGGCTGCTCGTACCGTTCCGCGTGGCGCTCCGGCGCGAGAGCCCGGACGACTGGCTCGAAGCGCGCCCCGGCGGCTACGAGCGCTACCGCGCCCGCTGGATCGAATCGCTCGCAGCCGCGCAAGTCGCGACGGTCGACGTAGACTAGCTCAAGCCAATCGCGAGCGGTCTCCGGCGACGACCGTCTCTGAATTCGCGGACGCCGTCGCCAGAACTAAACGAGACCCCACTTCTTCTTGTTCTCTTCGACCTGCTCGGCGGTGGGGTGCGCGGTCTTGATCGACTCGGCGACCTTGAAGTCGCCCATGTTCTCCATGATCGCGTAGTTCAGCTTGATGTCGTCGGCGAAGACGCCCGGCGTCGCTTCCTCTTCGAAGATCGCCTGCCACGGGCACTCGGGCTCGCAGGCGCCGCAGTCGATGCACTCCTCGGGATGGATGTAGAGCTGGTTCGGCCACTTCGCCGAATCACTGCCCTGGTACTTGTAGATGCAATCGACCGGACACACGGCAACGCAACCGGTATCAACGCAGTCACGACAGAGGCTCGTGATGATGTAGGCCATAGGGCGTCGCCGTTAGCATTTCGCCCAAGGGCAGGGAAGGGGGCGAAGCGCCTCGGAAAATTGGCCGCAGGCCGATGGTTCCAGTGAGGCCGTGCGGTCCCCCGGCGACGACCATCTCGGGCGTCCATGACGCCGTCGCCAATGAGAATCCCCTCAGGGGATCGGGCGTAAGCCCGAGGGGTGAAGAAATCAGTCGGCGCGGTGCGAAGCGGGCGCGGCGAGCGTCTCGGGCGACGAAGCTTCGGCGTCTCGTCGCCACGTCGCGAGCACGCCATCGAGACGCCGGCGGACGAAGTTGAGAAGCAGCGTGCAGAGGAGCATCGCGCAGACCGCGAGGAGGGGAAGCGTGCGGCCGTCGGCGCTCGACTCGGGTGCGGCGGGCGCGAGCCCGATCACCGCTGCCCACGCCAACCAGGAATCCGAGGAAGAGATCGAAGTCGCTCCGGCGCTCATCCAACGTCACGAATAGCCCCGCCTCTCCCGCCGCGCAAGCCGCGATGCAAGAAGTCGGTTTTCAGCGACCGGTGCCTCGGATATCTCTCGCCGAGCACCTCCGGAGGCTCACCCGATGCTACGTGTTCTCGAAGGAATTCGGTTGATCGAAGTGGCGGACTGGGGATTCGTCCCCTCGTGCGCGACGGTCCTCGCCGATTGGGGCGCGGACGTCGTGAAGATCGAGCATCCGCGCACGGGCGATCCGCTCCGGGGGCTCGTCACCTCGGGGCTCATCCCGGGCGCGAGCGGCATCAACTTCTTCATGGCGCAGGTCGGTAGAAACAAGCGGAGCGTCGGCATCGATCTTTCGAAGGAGGAGGGTCGCAGCATTCTCTATCGGCTCGTCGAGAAGGCGGACGTCTTCCTCACGAACTGGCTGCCCCCCGCACGCGAGCGCCTGAAGATCGACTACGCGACGATCCGCAGCCTGAACCCGCGCATCATCTACGCGAAGGGCCACGGCCAAGGTCAGCGCGGCCCCGATGCGGACAAGGGCGGCTACGACGGCTGCTCCTTCTGGGCGCGTGGCTCGGTCGCGAATCGGCTCTCGCCGGCGGGCGAGCCGCCGATCACGCAGCGCCCGGCGTTCGGGGACTTCATCAGCGGCATGTTCACCGCCGGCGGTATCGCGGGCGCGCTCTACCACCGCGAGAAGACCGGCGAAGGAACGGAAGTGGACGTCTCGCTCCTCGGCGCCGCGTGCTGGGTGATGTCGCCGGACATCGTCGCGGCGATGACGTACGGCTTCGAGCTGCCGCCGGCGATGCGCGGCATGGTGCCGAACCCGCTCGTGAACAGCTACCCGTGCCGTGACGGGAAGTACCTCACGCTGATGATGCTGCAGCTCGAGCGCTTCTGGCCGATGTTCTGCCGCACGGTCGGACGCGAGGATTGGATGAAGGACGAGCGCTTCGACACGGCCGAGAAGCGGAAGACGGCGTCGCCGTGGATGGTCGAGGAGATCGCCGCTCACTTCCAGACGCGGGATCGCGCCGAGTGGGAGACGATCCTCCGCGCCTCCGAGTGCATCTGGGCGCCCGTCGCGAGCCCGCTCGAGATCCAGAACGATCCACAAGTCGTCGCGAACGGCTATCTCGTCGACTACGACGACGGCCAGGGGAACCGCACGAAGGTCTGCGCGAGCCCCGTGCAATTCGGTGGCGGCGGCACCGAGGTGCGGCGGCGCGCGCCCGAGTGCGGCGAGCACACCGAGGAGGTGCTGATCGAGGCCGGCTACGGCTGGGAAGAGATCGGCGCGTGGAAGGAATCCGGGGTGGTCTCGTGAGCGACGTCTATCACCAGCAGCTCTTCGCCATTCTTTCCGACGGCAAGATGCTGTTTCCACTCTTCGTCGAAGTGCGGAAATCCGCGGCGGCCGTCGACCTCGACTACCTCAAGCGCCAGGTGGCGGAGCAGTACGGCACCGACCCGAACGAGCTCCGCATCGTCTCGCATCCGCGCTGGGCGATCCGCCGCGACACGCCCGACGGCCACGTCGTCCACCTCGGCATGATCCCCGCGGACTCGCCCGCGGCCGACTCCTGACGTCAGAAAACCTTACGAAGTATTTTTCTAGGCGGGCGCGGTGATCGCGGTCGGATTCACGCGGATCCGCGCCGTCCGCTTGAGATTCCGGAGCAACGACTCGATCGCGACCTTCTGCTGCTCTTCGGAATAGCGGCGGAGGTGATCGTCCTTCTTCTCGTCGAACGCGGCGAGATCGGCCGGCGTCTTCTCCTTGAGGATCGCGACGTAGGCCGCGCGGTTCGTCGTGTAGACTTCGGGCGCGACCGGTTTCTCCGGTGTCAGCTCGAACGCTTGGCGTGAGAGACCGACGACGCCGCCGATCCGCGGCACGTACTCGCCGCCGCGGCTGAACGGCCCCGTCTCCTCGACCTCGAGCTTCTCGGCCGCGGCGAGCTCGGCGAGCGTCTTGCCCTCGACGAGCTGCTTGCGGATCTTCTCGGCGTGCTCGCGCGCCTTGTCGGCCGCGCGATTGTCGCGGAGCGCGGTCTCGACGCGCGTCTGGATCTTCTCGAAATCCGGCACGTGCGACGCGACCTTCTCCTTCACGCGAAACACGTAGACGACGCCGGGGCCCTCGATGGCCTCGCCGATCTCACCGGGCGCCGTCGCGAATGCCGATTTCGTGAGCGCCGGTAGCTTCGGCACGCCGACCACCGACTCCGTCTCGGTGAACGGCGGCGGCGTATCGGCCTTGAGCCCGTGTGCCTTGGCGAGCTCGGCGAGCGTCTTCCCGCCCTTCGCCGCGCGAGCGTCCGTGAACGCGGCATCGCGCGCGAAGCCTTCCGACTTCTCGCCGCGCAGCCGCTCGGTGATCTCCTCGCGCACTTCATCGATCTCCTTCTGCCGCTGCGCCGTCTTGTCCTCGACCTTGATCAGGTGGAGGCCGAAGCGCGTTTCGACGACGTCCGAGAGCGCGCCCTTCTCGAGCGCGAACGCGGCCGTCTCGAAGCTCTCTTCCATGCGCCCGCGCGGGAACTTACCGAGATCGCCGCCTTGCTCCTTGTTGGCGTCGTCCTCGGAGACTTCCTTCGCGAGCTTGGCGAAGTCTTCGCCCTTCTTCAGCCGCGCGAGCGTCGCGTCGGCCTTCTCGCGCACCGACTTGCGTGTCGCCTCGTCCGCGTCCGGCTCCAGACGGAAGAGGATGTGACGCGCCTGGACCTCCTCGGGCTGCGTGTAGCGGTCGTCCTTGTGGAGCTCGTATTCGGTCTTCACTTCCTCGT
>CAWBOU010000054.1:0-21239 GCA_963790365.1 uncultured delta proteobacterium | reverse complement strand
AACGACTGGCAGCTCGATCTCACGATGATGCAGAAGGCGATTCGCTTCGGCCGCGACAATTCCTGGCGTCTGCTGCCCGGCGCGCCGCATCCGTACGAATTCGCGTTCGAAGACTGGCGTTTCGACGGGAACGGCTTCCCCGTCGAGTGAGGTACGGCGTAGGGGACTAGGCTGCGGTACCGGCGAGCGCCTGCATGAGCCGCTTCGCCGTGTCCGGGTTCGGCTGATCGCGCAGCTGGAGCAAGAGACCGCGCATCCGTTTCAGATCGATCCCGAACAGGTCGCAGAGACTCCCGAACGAAGTCACCGCGTCGTCGCCCGAACGGAACACCCAGCGCTCGACCTCGCGATACTCGAGCGTCGAGGTCGTGCCCTGCACGACCTCCTGGCCGTACGTCTGGATCCCGTCGTCGAAGATCGCCCAGAGAAGGCCGAGCTCGCCGTCGTGAATGCTCGGCCGCTGCCTCCGCGTCTCCGCCTCCTTGTTCGCGCAGAGGCGCCGCATCGCCCGGGGAATGTGTTCTTCGCTCTGAGGTGCCTTCGGCGGGCGGGACCTTAGGTGTGCCTCCGATCGCTCCACCGCGCGGCGGACGGCTTCGAGAACCTGAGAGGCCTCGAACGGCTTCGTCAGCAAATCGCAAGCGTCGAGGCGAAGCGCCCTCATCGCTTCCGTCTCGGAGCCGTGCGCGGTGACGATGATCACGCCGACGTGAGGCGACACCTCGCGCATCCGGAGGAACGTCTCGATCCCGCCCCATCCCGGCATGCGAAGGTCGAGGGTCACGGCCGCGACCTCCTCCTTGCGGAACATCTCGAAGGCGGCTTCGCCGCCCTCGGCGGTGAGGATGCGGTACTCCCGGTCGAGGATCACCCGTAACGATTCGCGGACGCCCGGCTCGTCATCGACGACGAGCACAGTTCGGGTGGGGGCGGAGGAGGAGGCGGGGATCACGGCGCCGATCGAGAAAGCACGAAACGTGCCTCATCGGCCTTGGTGAATTTCCCTTTTCAGGTCGCGGAGCGCAGGCGCAGCCACGCGCTCTAGTACGCCAAAGATTGTCGGAAGCGACGGATTTGGACGCTCCGCGGCGGCAGCGGCTACTCGGTTTTCGTGAGCCGCACGTCGAGCGGCTTCGCCGTGTGGAGGTGGAGGTCTCGCTGTGGGAACGCGATCTCGATCCCGGCCTCGCGGCACTTCGCCTCGATCGCGAAGCGCACGTCGGTCCGGAGCTCGACGTCGCCCTCGACGTCGATCCAGAACTGCACGGCGAACATGAGCGCGTCGGCGCCGAAGTCGTCGAAGATGACGATCGGTGCCTTCTCTCTGAAGACCCCCGGGGTCTCGCGCGCCGATGTCTCGAGGATGTCGACGACCTGGCGGACGTCGGAACCGTAGGCGACGCCGACCTTCACGTCCGTGCGGATCAGACGGTCCTCCAGCGTCCAGTTCACCACGGTGTTCTCGAGGAGCTTCGAGTTCGGCACCAGGAGGTCGACGCCGTCACCGCGCCGGATCCGCGTGCGCGCGCGCCGACGTCCTCGACGGTCCCGCGCTGGCCATCGACCTCGATCGTGTCGCCGACGCGGATCGGCTTTCGAGGATCAGGATTAGGCCGCTAATGAAGTTGTTGAAGAGGTTCTGCGCGCCGAAGCCGAGGCCGATCGCGAACGCCCCGCCGAGCACGGCGAAGGCGCTCACGGGAATGCTGACCGTCTGAAGCGCGATCGCCGCGACGACGAGCACGAGGCTGTAGAAGACGAGCTTCTCGATCGCGGTGACGGCGTTCGGCTTGACGCCCGGCAGCTTCGCCAGCCGGCGGACGATCAAGCGCGACGCGCGGCGCGCGATCAACACGCCGACGAGCAGGATGAAGAGGGCGATGACACACTGACTGACGAGCACCGGCTGGTCGCCGATGCGCGCGACCTCGAAGCGCCAGAGCTTGGCAAAGAGCTCCATCATCCTGCGCCGGCTCTACCAAGACACCGCTCGTCAGTCGAACCAGAAGTCCCTGACGAGCTTACGCCGCGTGTCGCGGGTGTCCCGCGTGACGAAGTCTCGGATTCCTTGGCCGAAGGGCTGACGGGGAGGCGCTCCTTCGAAGACCATGCTTCGCGCGAGATCCAAGTCGGCGCCCTGGTCGAGAAAGTACTTCGTGCAGAGAAGCGTCGTGGGGCTCTTCGCGAGCAGCACCTCGATCAGCGCCGAGACTTCGGACTCGAGCTCATCGGGCTCGCAGAGTCGATTCACGAGGTCGTACCGCTCTGCCTTCTCCGCACTGAACAGCGCACCGGTGAGGTTCCATTCCTTCGCCTTCCGCCGGCCGGCGAACTTCGCGAGCTTCCCCGTGCCGCCCCAGCCGGGCGTGATGTCCCAGTTGATCTCCGGCATGCCCCAGCGCGACCGTCGTGTCGCGACGACGAAGTCGCACGACAACGTGAGCTCGAGACCGCCGCCGGTGCACACGCCGTCGACGGCCGCGATCGTGACCGGGACGAGGTTTTCCAAGATGCGGACCGTCTCCTGGTACTGGCGGACCTGCCAATTCCCGTCCGCCGGCTTCCAATCGTTGAACTCTTTGATGTCGTCGCCCGCGCAGAACGTATTTCCGGCGCCCGTGAGGACGACGATCCGGCAGTCGCGATCGACGTTCACGTCTTTCACCGCCTGATTGAGCTCGGCCGAGACCTCGCGATCGAGGGCGTTGTGACACTCGGGGCGATTGAGCGTGATCCGAGCGACGGGACCGTCGTGGCGGACGATCAGTTTTCCGGACGGGGACTTCTTTTCGCTCATGGCTGCCTCCTTCGTTCGATGGGTGACTTGCTTAGAGAGACCTTCTAGGCCAATTTGGTCTTGTTAAGCAAGCCGCAAGCTCATAGATTGAGCGCCGATGAAGCTCTCTCGCTCCGCCGAGGCCCACGACTCCGTGTTTCGCGTTCGAGAAGTCGTACGGGATGCCTGGGCGTGGCTCATTCTTCGGGAAGCGCTCTTTCACGACGTGCGGCGGTTCAACGCGTTCCGCGCCCGCCTCGGGATTCCCCGCCAGGCCCTCCGCGACCGGCTCGACGAGCTCGTCACGGGCGGGGTGCTCGAGCGCTGCCTCCGCGAACCGGGCGGTCGAGTTTCGGAGTACGTTCTCACCGAGCGCGGGCGAGACTTCTTCGGCTGCCTGGTGACGACGATGCGCTGGGGCGAGCAATGGTGCGTCGACGAGCGGCTCGCGATGTCGAAGGCGAAGCACCTGGCTTGCGGCGGTCGGTTCGAAGCCGTCCTGCGGTGCTCGGAATGTGAGGAGGCGCTCGACGCCCGCGCCGTCGACGTGACGCTCGCTCCGCGTGCGCGCGCAGAGCTCCGCGCCGCTTCAGGCAACCGTGGCCGGCGAAACCGCGATCCAGGCTTGAATCTTCTCGAGCGAGAGCGCGCCTGTCCGATCGCGCGCACGCTCCGTGTCACGGGTGACTGGTGGAGCGGTCTCGTGATCCGTGAGGCCTTTCTGGGAACGCGCCGTTTCGATCAATTCGAGAGGCGGCTGGGAATCGCCCCGAACGTTCTCTCGGAGCGTCTCGCGCGGCTCGTCGACGCGGGCGTGCTGCAAAGACGCGCCTACCAAGGCAGGCCGGTTCGCCATGACTACCGGCTGACGAGGAAGGGCTTCGACCTCTACCCCATGCCGCTCGCGATGCTGACGTGGGGAGATCGCTGGCTCTCGAACGGAAAGCCGAGGCTTCGGCTCAGGCACCGCACGTGCGGCAAGCGGTTCACCGCGATTTTGGCCTGTGGGCGCTGTGGCGTGTCCGTCGAACGCGCCGACGTCGAATTCGCGCCGATTCGCCTGCACGAGGCAGCAGGCCGTATTCGACCAAGCGATACGCCTCGTCGTAAGCCTCGCCGAGCGATAGCCCGACCGAGGCGAGGAGATCGGGCTCGAACACACGCGCGATGATCGCGAGGATCAGCTCCGCGACTATCCGCGGATGGAAGCCCTGAAAGGCTCCACGGCGGACGCCGGCTTCGATGAGGTGCTCGAGGTCGGTCACGCGAGCCCGCTGATGGCGATCGAGACGGCGACGCGACGCCGGGTGAAGCCGCATGTCGCGGACGAATTCCCAGGACGCTTCGCGTCCGGCCGTGACGCCGGCACTCAGGAGCCCCACCATGGCGCGGGGCGCATCGGCCGCGTCCTTGGCGATCGCCAAGCCGTCCTCGCGGATCTTCGAAAGATACCGATCGACGACGGCGTCGAAGAGTTGCTCGCGCGAGGGTGCGATCTGATAGAGCGTCGTCTTCGAACAGCGGAGGCGCTTCGCGATGTCGTCGGTCGTCAGATGGAGAAAGCCCTCGCCGAGGAACAGCGCCGTGAGGTCTTCGAGGAGGCGAGTCGCGCGTCGTGAGGCGCCGCTGCTTGACACCGTAGAACGGCCCGTAGTACGGCCCAGACGTTTCACGTACTGCACGTACTGACCGTCTACTGCGAGCCGGGAACGCGATGCAAGAGAAGAAGGCCTACACGATCGAGCTCGACACCGGCGGCACCTTCACCGACGGCTATGTGAGCTCCGGCGATCGCGCGATCCGCGCGAAGGTCGACACGACGCCGCACGATCTGACCGAAGGCATTCTGGCCTGCATCGATCATGCGGCCGCGCAGCTCGGGCTCGACCGCGCCGGGCTGCTCCGCCGCACGGAAGTCGTGCGCCTCTCGACGACGATCGGCACGAACACGTTGATCAATCGCAGCGGGGCGAAGGTCGGGCTGCTCGTCGACGGCCCGATCCACGACGCCGTTGCCGCTCGGCTGCCGGAGAAGCTTCCGCTCGCGAAGTCGCTGATCGAGCGTGTCGGCACCTCGTCCGGGAGCGGCGGTGCGGAGACGGTCGCCGCGCTGCGGAGGCTCCTCGAGCACGGCGCGCGGATCATCGTGGTCGCGCTCGCGGACGGCCCCGACCTCGCGGCGCGCGAGCGCGCGGTCCGCGCCTTCATCGCCGCGGAGTATCCGCGCCATTACCTCGGCGCCGTGCCGATCGTGCCGTCGCACGAGGTGACACTCGCGGCGGATCCCCTCGTGCGCGTTTGCACCGCGGTGCTCGATGCCTATCTCCATCCGACGATGAGCCGCTTCCTCTATCGGGTGGAGGACGAGCTTCGCCGGAGCGGCTCCTCGCGCCCGCTGCTCGTCGCGCAATCGAACGGCGGCACGTCGCGCGTCGCCAAGACGACGGCGATCCGGACGTGGGGCTCGGGGCCGGCGGGGGGTGTCGCGGGGGCAGCGGCGCTCGCGCGCGAGCTCGCTCTCGACGCGGTCGTGGCGATCGACGTCGGCGGCACGAGCAGCGACGTGGCCGTCGTCGCCGAGGGCAAGTGGACCTACGCGGTGCAGCCGACGATCGACGGCGTGGTGATCTCGTTGCCCGTGCTCGAGCTCGAATCCGTCGGCATCGGCGGCGGCTCGATCGCCGCCGTCGCGGGCAAGGAGCTCGCGGTCGGGCCGAAGAGCGCGGGCGCGCAGCCGGGCCCGGCGGCGTTCGGCCTCGGCGGCGCCGACGCGACGGTGACGGACGCGGTCTGCGCGCTCGGCATCTTCGATCCGGCGAGCTTCCTCGGCGGGCGGAAGACGCTCGACGTCGAAGCCGCGAAGCGCGTGATCCAGGACACGGTCGCGGCGCCGCTCGGCACGAGCGTCGAGACCGCGGCGCAGCGGATCCTCCGCCAGGCCGCGCACGTCGTCGCGACGGAGGTCCGCCGCGCGCTCGCCGCGCGCGGGCTCGAGCCGGCGAAGACGTGGCTCTTCGCGACCGGTGGGGCGGGCGGGCTCCTCGCCGCCGCGATCGTCGCGGAAGCGGGGCTCGCGGGTTTTCTCGCGTTCCCGCTCTCGCCCGTCTTCAGCGCGTTCGGGCTCTCGCGGCTCGATCTCCTGCACGCGTACGAGGCGCGGCCCGATGCCGCGGCCGAGGCCACGCTCGAGCGGCGTGACGGCGCGCGCGCTCCAGGACATGCGAGGCGAGGGCGTCGACACGGCCGGCGCGTGCGGATCTCGGTCGAGGGCGAGCGGGCGCGGGAGGACGGTGCGATCGAGGCGCTCGACCTCGGGGATGCGCGCGACGCCGTGCGCGCGGCTCGCGAGAACGGCATCCGGCTCTTGCGGTTGAAGGCGGTCGTGCCGGGCAGGCGCTCGCCACTCGAGCGTCGCGCCGCGGGCAAGGGCGCGGCTCCACGGCGCGCCTCGCGCGCCGTCGTCTGGCAGACCGCCGCGCAGGAGACGCCCGTCTTCGACTGGGACGAGCTCGCGGCGGGGATGAAGCTCGACGGGCCGGCGATCGTCGAGAGCGCGGATACGACCGTGCCGATTCCGCCCGGGATGTCCGCCGTCGTCGGCGAGCTCGGTGAGCTCCGCGTCGAATCGCCCCCCTCTGCCGAGCTTCGCTCGGCTTCTCCCCTAGGGGGAGCCGGGAGGCCCACGTGAAGCGACGGATCACGGAGAACCTCGACGTCGATCTCGAGCGCCGCGAGTGGCTCTGCCACGGCTGCGGTCATTCGCTCGGGCCGGCCAGCGGCAACTACAAGCACGGCTGCGTGGTCGCGGAGCGAAACCCGCACGAGATCTGGCGGCCGCTCGTCGACGAGAAGCATTCCTTCTCCTACGACCCCGGCTGGGCGCGCCTCGTCGAGTTCTACTGCCCCGGCTGCGCGCTGATGATCGAGGTCGAGATGCTGCCGCCCGGGCATCCGATCACGCACGACATCGAGCTCGATCTCGACGCGCTCGCGAAGCGCGCCAAGGAGGAGCCGTGAGCCAGGCCGGCGCGACGATCGACGTCGACATCGGCGGCACGTTCACCGATTGTTTCGTGCGCCTGCCGGACGGTCGCATGGCGTCCGTGAAGACGCCGACGACGGGCTTCCGTCTCGCGGTCGGCTTCATGCGCGCGCTGAAGACCGCTGCAGCCGAGCTCGGCGGCTCGGTCGAGAGCCTCCTCTCGCAGACGGAGACGATCCGCTACTCGACGACCGTCGCGATGAACACGCTGATCCAGCGGACGGGGCCGCGCCTCGCGCTGATCACGACGGAAGGCTTCCACGACGTGCTCCGTATCTCGAAGGGCGCTTCGTGGATGGATGCGGCCGTGCTGCGCGAGATCCGGAACGTCGCGCGCATCACGAAGGCCGAGCCGCTCGTCGAGTCCGACATGGTGCTCGCCGTCCGCGAGCGCGTGGATTGCTTCGGCAAGATCGTGCGTCCGCTCGACGAAGAGCATTTCCTGGACGGCTTGAGAGTCCTCGTCGATCGCGGCGCACGCGGCTTCGTCGTCTCGCTCCTCTTCGCGTACGCGAATCCGACGCACGAGCGGCGGATCCGCGAGCTCATCGAGTCGGAATTTCCCGAGGCGTACCTCGGCGCGATGCCGCTGATGCTCGCCTCCGACGTCGTGCCGAAGCGCCTCGAGTACACGCGCACGAACACCGTGCTCCTGAACGCGTACCTCCACCAATCCATGTGGGAGGAGCTCTCGGGCATGGGCGACGAGCTCCGCGAGGCGGGCTATCGGCGCGGCATCATGATGGTCCACAACACCGGCGGGATGGCCGAGGTCTACCGCACCTCCGCTGTTCAGACCTACAATGGTGGTCCTGTCGCGGGGCTGATCGGCGGCTCGGCGATCGGCAAGCGGCTCGGCTACGACAACGTGCTCGTGACCGACATGGGCGGCACGAGCTTCGACATCGGGCTCGTCGTCAAGGGCTCGACGCGCTTCTACCAGTTCCGGCCGATCATCGACCGCTACTGGGTGGACATGTCGATCCTCGAGACGCGCTCGATCGGCGCCGGCGGTGGTTCGATCGCGTCGTTGAACCCCTCGCTCGGCAATCGCCTCGAGGTCGGTCCGCGCGGCGCGGGCTCGATGCCGGGCCCCGCGTGCTACGGCCTCGGCGGACAGGAGCCGACGGTCACGGACGCGGATCTCGTGCTCGGCTACATGAATCCGGCGCGTTACTTCGGCGGCAAGATGAAGCTCAAGCCGGAGTTGGCGGCCAAGGCCATCGAAGGAAAAATCGCGAAACCGCTCGGCATCTCCGTCGAGCAGGCGGCGCTCCGCGTCAAGCGTACCGTCGACGCGAACATGGCGGACGTGATCGCGCGCGAGACGTTCCTTCGTGGCTTCGATCCGAAGGACTTCGCGCTCTTTGCGTTCGGCGGCGCCGGGCCGACCCACTGCGTCGGCTACGGCGGCGCGCTCGGCATGAAGACGATGGTGATCTTCCCGTTCTCGCCGATCTTCTGCGCGTGGGGCGCGTCCACGATGCCGCTCGTGCACATCTACGAGGCGTCGCGCCGGCTCGAGCTCCTCGCGCCGAACACGATGGAGCCGATGACGGACCTCGCCGCGTTCAACGAGGTCGTCGCCGAGCTCGAAGAAAAGGCTCGCAAGGATCTCGCGGGCGAAGGCTACGATCCGTCGAACGCGCGCTTCAGCCTCGAGCTCGACGCGAAATACGGCGGGCAGATCCACATCCACCGCACCGCCGCGCCGAAGACGCGCCTCGAGACCGCGGAAGACGTGGAGGCCCTCTACGAGAGCTTCGAGGCCGACTACGCCTCCGCGTTCAGCCCGGTGAACGTGTTCCCGGAGGGCGGCTGCGAGATCCATAGCTTCATCTTGCGCGCCGAGGTCGCGGAGCCCGCGTGGGACCTGCCGAGCGGCGAGCTCACGGGCGCCGACGCGTCGGCCGCGCGCACCGGCTCGCGCGCGGCCATCTGGGACGAAGGCTGCACGCGCATCGACACGCCGACGTACGATCAGGACAAGCTCCGTCCCGGTCACCGCTTCGAGGGCCCGGCGATCGTCGAAGCCGCGTACTCGACGACCGTCGTCGATCCTGGCTACGCGCTTGAGGTCGATCGCGCGGGGAATCTACTGATCACCAGGGTGGAAGCATGAGAAAGCTCGGCAAGCAGGATCGCCGCGCCGACATTCCGGAGCACCTCCGCGTGACGCCGGTCCAGGTCACGCCGGCGTCCGTCGTGCAGTGGATCAAGCCCGAGAAGCCGTCCGCGCTCGAGCTCCGCTGCATGGAGCTCCTGAAGCCCGGCGACTACGAGATCTACGACGAGAAGGTCGCGAACTTCCTGGACGAGGCGCGCGAGATCTTCATACGGAGCGGCGTGACGAGCATGCTCCGCTCGGGCGACCTGATCGTCGGTCTCTACACCGCGAACGGCGATCTCGCGAACGCCTCGGCCGGGACGTACCTCCACTGCGTCACCGCGACGCTGCCCGTGAAGTACGTGATGCAGGAGTTCTACGCCGACCCCACGGTTGGCGTCCGCGACGGCGACATCTTCTACGCGAACGAGGCGCGCTACGGCGGCATCCACAACTGCGACCAGATGGCGATGATGCCGGTCTTCCACGACGGCGAGCTGATCGCGTGGACGTGCGCGCTCGCGCACCAGCCGGAAACGGGCGCCTGCGAGCCGGGCGGCATGCCGCTCTCGGCGCGCAGTCGGAACGACGAAGGCATGCGGCTCACGCCGATCAAGATCGGCGAGAACTTCAAGATCCGCACGGACGTGCTGCGCATGATGGAGAACTTCATCGGGCGCGCGCCGCGCATGCAGGCGGTGGACACACGCGCTCGCGTGACCGGCGCGGATCGCCTTCGCGTCCGCATCGTCGAGCTCGCGCGCGAGAAGGGCAACGACTTCGTGCGCGGTTTGCTGCGCCGTCTCGTCGTCGTCGCCGAGAAGGCCGCGCGCCAGCGCATCGCGCGCTGGAACGACGGCATCTACCGCTCGACGATCTTCATCGACACGATCGGGCGCGAACCCGCGCTCGTGCGCGGCGTGCTCACGGCGGAGAAGAAGGGCGACTCGATCGTCATGGACTTCGCGGGAAGCTCGCCCGAGAACGACTCCTCGTACAACTGCTATCCGCACATCGCCGCGGCTCACGCCGCGATCTACATCTACGCCTATCCCTTCTCGGACCTCCCAGTGTCGAACGGCACGCTCGCCGCGTTCGAGTGGAAGGCGCCGCCCGGCTGCGTCTTCAACGCCGGCGGCGACGCCGCGATCAGCAACTCGCCGACGCTGAACAGCGTGATCATGTCGCTCACGCCGCAGGTATTCGCGCGGATGATGTACGACTCGCCGGATCGCATGCAGATCGGCGCGCCGAACTCGAACGCGGGGAGCGCCGTCATCTTCGCCGGCATCAACCAGTACGGTGTCCCGGTCGCCGAGCTCGAGTCGACGACGCTCAACACGGAAGGCCACGGCGCGCGCCCCGACATGGACGGCGTCAACGCCTACGGCTTTCCGTGGTGTCACGCCGGCCGCTCGCCGGACGCCGAAGATTCCGAGACGGAGTACCAGTTCCTCCGGCTCTTCCTGAACCTCCGCGAGGACAGCGGCGGCTACGGCACGTTCCAGGGCGGCGCCGCGACCGAGACGGCGCTCGTGCCGTACCACGTGCCGTATTTCTTCTGGCAGGGGCTCGGGAAGAGCTCGGCGATCACGTGCGCGACCGGGCTCTTCGGCGGTTATCCCTCGAGCTCGTGCCCCGGCATCTGGGTGCGGAACACGGACCTCTTCGAGAAGATGAATCGCGGCGACGCGGACCTGCCGAAGAACGCGATCGAGCTCGTCACGCAGCGTTCGGTCAAAGGCGAGTACGTGTTCGAGAACATCAATCGCCCGACGCGCGTCGGCATGAACGGCGACGTGATCGTGCAGTTCGCCGCGGGCGGCGGAGGTTACGGCGACGTGCTCCTCCGCGATCCCGCGAGGGTGGTCGCCGACGTGCGCGCCGGGCTCGTCAGCCGCTGGACGGCCGAGAACGTCTACTGCGTCCGCTTCGATCCGGAGTCCCTCCTCGTCGACGAGGCGGCGACGACCGCCGAGCGATCCGCCGAACGGAAGCGTCGACTCGAGCGCGCGAAGCCGTGGAAGGAGTTCGAGAAGGACTGGTCGAAGCAGAAGCCCGATGCCGACGCGCTCAAGCACTTCGGCACCTGGCCCGACGGCGTCCGCGAGACGCCGCTCGTCAGGATCTGAATGCTCACCCCCCGGCGATCGCTCGACCCCCTGAGGGGGTGGATGCTCACCCCCCGGGCCGTCGCCCGCCCCCTGAGGGGGGCTAGTGTCGCGCGAGCGTCTGCGACGGGCGCTCTCGACGCGGCGTCCGACCGACCGTGCGCTCGTGCCCCGCATCGAAGCGCACGCTGCGCGCCTCGAGCAGCTGAACGACGACCGCTGGCCGCTCGACGCCGAGGCGCAGGCGCGCATGCTCCGCTCGGCGCAGGCGCTCTACGGTCTGGATGCCGTGACCGTCGCGGGCGGCGGCCTCCTCGTCGCGACTGCGGCGTGGCTCGCGCGGACGCCGGCGATGGGCGGTGCGGGTGCGCGCGCCGCCGTGCGCGGCGGCCAGGCGATCGGCGATCCGCCCGCGCCGCTCGCCGTCGCGGCGGCGGCATGCGTCGCGCTCGCCCGGGACGTCTTGCGCCGGCTGCGGCCGGTCCTCGGCGATCGCGCCGGCATCGTCATCGTGTTGCCGGATCCGGCGTCGTTGGCCGCGCAGCTCGGGCTCGCGGACACGAGCTGGGCGAGCGACGCGTCGATGGAGGTCGTGCGTGCAATCGCCGCCGACGAGCCGGACGCCGTCTTTCTCGCCGGCGACGAGCCGCTCGATCCCACGCTCGAGAGCCTCGGCGAGTTCTTCGGCGTGCCGATCGTGCCGATCGGGGAGAGTGCTCCCGAAGGCGTCGCGTCCATCACGAGCGCGGAGCTCGCCGCCGGCCCCGCCGGCACCGCGGGCTGGCTCGTCACCACCCGAGAGGAGATCGATCCGGCGGCGGATCCCGCCGTGCTCCGCGCCGCGCTCGCGCGCTGGCGCTAGTTACGGGACACTAGGCCGCGGCGACGGGGCAGGGCAGGTCGTCGAAGATCTTGCGGATCCGATCGGGGTCCGCGGGCTTCGTCACGTGCAGGTCGAATCCCGCGCTCGCCGCTTGATCGCGATCCTGCGGCTGCCCGTAGCCGGTGAGCGCCACGAGCGTCGCGCGCGAGGCCGGCCCGGAGCGAATGCGGCGCGCGACCTCGTAACCGTCGATCCCGGGGAGCGCGATGTCGACGAAGGCGATGTCCGGGAGGCAAGACTCCGCCGCCGCCACGCCCGCGAGCCCGTCGACCGCGGTGACGACCTCGTGGCCCAGAATCTCGAGCAGCATCTTCATCGCCTGACGGCCGTCCTCGTGATCGTCGATGACGAGCACGCGTCGTGCGAGCGGTCGCGCGGGAGCGACCGCCTCGCTCGCCGTCGTCGCCACGGCCGGCGCACGCCTCGGCAAGCTCACGACGAACTCGCTGCCGCGACCGGCGCCTCCGCTCGCCGCCTCGACCTTGCCGCCGTGGAGCTCGACCAGCCGGCGCACGATCGAGAGGCCGACGCCGAGCTCGCCGTGCGACGCGCCGAGCGCCGGCTTCCCTTGCACGAAAAAGTCGAAGACGTTCGGCAGCAGGGCCGCGTCGATGCCGACTCCCTGATCGGTGATCCGGAGGAGGGCCTCGTCGCCCCGCGCCTCGACGACGACGTCGATCTGCGCGTGCTCGGGGGAGTAGCGGATCGCGTTCTCGACGAGGTTCCCGACGATCTGCTCGATTCGGGTCGCGTCTCCGTCGACCCAGACCGGGTCGAGCCGCGCGCGGAGCTCGTGCGCGGCGAGCTTGCCCCCGGCACGCAGGGCATCGAGCGACTTCCGCACGATCTCGGCGAGGTCGCACGGCTCGCGCTGGAGCACCATCTTGCCGGACTCGAGCCGGCCGATCTCGAGGAGGTCGTCGACCATGCGCCCGAGCTTCCGCGTCTGCCGCGCGAGCATCGGCACGGTCGGGGCCGCCGGGTGGTCGGGCGCGACCGACATCGTCAGCACCGAGACGGCGTTCGCGAGCGCGCTCAGGGGATTGCGCAGCTCGTGTCCGAGCATCGCGAGGAACTCGTTCTTCCGCCGGTCGGCTTCGAGGAGACGGGCTTCCGCGACTCGATGCCGCTCGAGGAGAGCCTCGAGCTCGCGGGTGCGGTCCAGGAGCGCGCGATCGCGCTCGAGCCGCTCGGTCCCGTCGCGGAAATTGACGGCGACCGCGCCGACGTCGAGGTCGTCGAGGAGGTTCGTGCCCGTCACCTCCAGCCAGCGCCACCCGCCGTCGGTGTGGCGATAGCGATATTCCAGGGTCCGGCTGCCCCCGGGCTGGGCGAGCACCTCGCCGAAGGTCGCGCGGACCCGATCGATGTCCTCCGGGTGCATGCTCGCGAACGCGTTCTGGCCGACGAAGGCCTCGGCAGGCGCGCCGAGGATGCGGCTCACGGACGGGCTCACGTACGCGAACCGGCCCGTCGCATCGACGAAGGCCACGGCATCCCAGCTCTTCTCGATGAGCGCGCGGAAGCGGCGCTCGCTCTGCGCGACGAGCCGCTGCGCTTCCGTCCGGCGCCGATCCGCGAGGAGCCGCTGCGTCGTCTCCTCGCACGAGACCCAGATCGCGACGACGCTCCCCGCCTCGTCGCGGAGCGCGCTGTAGGAGAACGAGAACCAGCACTCCTCGGGCGCCCCGCCGCGCTCGAACACGAAGCGGTCGTCCGTTCGCCAGATCGGCTCGCCGCTGCGAGCCACCCCGTCGAACAGGCGCCCGATCTTGTCCCAGGCTTCGGCGAACACCCGGGCGCAGGGAGCGCCGAGAGCCGCGGGGTGCTTGATGCCGAGGATCGGCGCGTAGGCGTCGTTGTAGAAGAGCCGGTAGTCCGGCCCCCACGCGAGTGCCGTCGGCTGGGCCGACGCGGAGAGGATCGTGAGCGCGGTCCGCAACGATTGCGGCCACGAGCGAGGCGGCCCGAGCGGGCTCGAGGCCCAATCGAAGCCCCGAAGCCGAGCCGCCATCTCCCCGGCCCCGGCGAATATGGTCCCGAGGAGCGCACCGTCGGACGACTCTGAGCTCATGTTCGAGGGCGGATCTTGCGCACGGTCGGCTACGCGCGCAAGCCGCACCGCGTACGTACAAATCCTAATCGCGTACGGAGTTTTCCCGGCTAGATGGCGGCCCCCTCTTCGGGCGAAGGTCACGCCACTTCCACCGCCATCTCGAGCCGAACACCGGAGGAACCATGCTGAGCGTCGATCGCAGACGAGTCGTTTCCGCGGACGGAGTTTCCGAGCTCGAGCTGCGGTTCAATGGAGGCTTCGGTGGACGCGTCGGCAGCGAGGCGGTCGGCATGGCGCTCGGGCGCCACTGGCCCGAGAACTGGCGGATCCGCTCGCTCGTTCGCGACGGCAACGCGGCGGTCGTGATTCTCCGCCGCGTCGAGCGTCCGACCATCGCGATCGCGAGCTAGACGCGCTCGACAGTCGCGGAGCCGCGATCTATTCCCGTCGCCATCATGGAATGGATGGCGACCGGTGAAGGATGGATCGCATTCGTCACGTTGGCGGCGCTCGAGCTCGTGCTCGGCGTCGACAACATCATCTTCATCTCGATTCTCGCGGGGCGACTGCGTGAAGCCGAGCGCGCGCGGGCCCGACTCGTCGGCCTCGTGCTCGCGATGCTCATGCGGATCGGGCTCCTGTTCTCGATCTCGTGGGTCGTGCGCCTCACGGAGCCGCTGTTCTCGGTGTTCGGGCATCCGATCGCGGGCCGCGACCTCATCCTGCTCGGCGGCGGGCTCTTCCTGATCGCGAAGAGCACGCACGAGATCCACGACAAGCTCGAAGGCGCTGACGGACACGGCGGCGGCAAGGCGGCCGCCTCGTTCGCCGGGGTCATCGTGCAGATCATGCTGCTCGACATCGTGTTCTCGCTCGACTCGGTCATCACCGCAGTCGGCATGGTCGACGACATCGCGATCATGGTGAGCGGCCGTCGTGCTCTCGGTGGGCGTGATGATGGTCTTCGCGGCGCCGATCGGCGCGTTCGTCGAGCGCCACCCGACCGTGAAGATGCTCGCGCTCTCGTTCCTCCTGATGATCGGCTTCACGCTCGTCGCCGAAGGCTTCCACGTGCACATCCCGAAGGGCTACATCTACTTCTCGATCGCGTTCTCGGTGTTCGTCGAGGCGCTCAACCTGAAGCTCCGCGGCACGGCGAAGCCGGTGAAGCTGCGCGAGCCTCTAAAGTCCTGACGTCCTGATGGTCGATCTGATCGAGGTCAACCGGCGCTTCTACGACACGCTGTGGAGCGAGGCGCGCTTCGTCGGACCGGAGCGTTTCAACACCTGGCCCCTCGTGCGTGAGCTCGCGCAGAGTGCGGGCTCGCGGCTCGAGATCGGCGCCGGGCTCCGCCCGCGGCTGCCGCTCGCGGGCACGTCGTTCGCCGACGCGAGCCGTCCGGCGATCGATCGACTGAATGCCGCCGGCGGACGCGCCGTCGTCGCCGACGGCGCTGCTCTGCCGTTCGCGTCCGGATGCTTCGATCTCGTCGCCGCGTTCGACCTGATCGAGCACATCCCCGACGACCGGGCGACGCTCGCCGAGATCCGTCGTGTGCTCGCGGACGACGGCTCGCTGCTCTGCGCGGTGCCGCTTCACAAGAGCGCGTGGACCGACTTCGACGACTTCGTCGGGCATTTCCGCCGCTACGATCCGGCGGACATCGTCGCGCTCCTCGCCGAGTACGATCTGGAGGTCGAGAAGAGCGCGATCTACGGCATGCAACCGAAGAGCACGTGGCTCCTCAGGCTGGGCATGCACATGCTGACGAAGCACCGGAAGCGCGCGATGCGCTGGTACAACGGCCTCCTCATGCCGCTCGCGGTGCGCTTCCAGAAGCCGCTCCGCTTCGAGCCGGGCCTACCCGCGACTCCTGGAGTCGACGAGGTCGTGCTCGTCTGCCGCAGCACACGCGGGCGGAGGCCGTCCGCCTGAACGACGACGATCTCACCCGCTTCGGCATTCGGCCGGAGGACGATCATCACCATCCGTTCGACCCGACGGTCGAGTGGTGGAACGAGTCGTGGTTCTGGGATTGGTTCGACGAGGACGGCCGCGTCGCCGGCCACTGCCGGGTCGGCCTCCACCCCGTGCAGAAGCGCGCGTGGGTGTGGCTCTTCCTCTATCGCGACGGCGAGTGGATCGCGATCGAGGAGCCGCGTCTGCCGCTCTCGCGCGTCGATCTCGAGCCGCTCTCGTACGAAGGGTGGGGACTGCGATTCTCGTGGAGCGTCACGGCGCCGCTCCGCCACGGCCGGCTCGAGGTCGAAGGCTTCGGCCGCGTCGTCGCCGGACCGCGCGCCGGGCTCGTGCTCCCGATCGGCGCCGCGCTCGACGTCGCCGGCAGCGGGCCGGTTCATTCGCTCGGCCGCGCGCACGTTCCCGGCCACTCCTCCGATACGTACGACGCCTCGCGCTTCGAGCAGCCGATCGCGGCGTCGGGAACGCTCCGCTTCGGTGACGAGACGATCCCGTTCGCCGGCCGCGGCGAGCGCGACCATTCCTGGGGACCGCGGCTGTGGAACCTAGAGTGGACGTTCCTCGCCGTCAGCGCCGCCGACGTTCGGCTCCAGTGCGCCGAGGTCGTCGTCGGCGGCGGACGGATCGGCGTCGGCTATCTACACGCGGAGACGATGTCGTCCCTTTCCGAGGTCACGTTCGATCTCGAGCTCCGTCACGACCGGCTGCAGTCCCCGGTCGCCGGTCGCTTCGACGTCGCGACCGAGGACGGCCGGCGCTTCGCCGGCACGATCGAGCCGATCTCCGCGGCCGAGATCGACATCACGCACACGTTCGTTCCGCCGGAGCGCTCGATCTACCGCCGCGCGCTGATCCGCGTGCATCGCGAGGGCGGCACGCCGCTGCTCGGCTGGATCGAGCTCAACCGATTCCTTCGTCCGACCGCCTGACGAGTGGCGAGCGTCGGGCACCTCCGACACACTCGGGCACGTGCGGCGGATCGCGATCGGTCTCGGTGCGTGCGCGCTCCTCTTCGGCGCGATCGTCCTGGTCGCCGTCGTCTGGCGGATCGCGCTCGCGACCACGGTGCTTCGATATGCGCTGGAGCGCGCGGGATTCGCCGATGCGCGGTTCGCGGTCGAGCGGGTCGATTTCGGCGCCATCCACGTGACCGGTGTCGAGGCGGGCGCCGAGCTCCGCGCCGATCGCGTCGAGGTGACGCTCGATCTCCGCCGCCTCCCGGCGGTGCCGGTCGAGCGCGTTCGCGTGACCGGAGCGAAGGTGGATCTCGCGGCGGGCGCCGAGGCTCGAGCGTCGAAGCCGCCCGAATCGCCCGCGACCGGGGCGCCGCCGCTCGGCCTCCTGCCGGTGCTCGAGCTCGAGCAGGCCGTCGTCACCGCGCCATCGCCCGTCGGCCCCGTCGTCGTCCGGCTCGACTCGAAGGTCTCGCCCGAAGGCGGCGCCGTCGCGATGACGCTCGAGGGCGAGGTGGAAAACGCCGCGGCGAAGGCGACCTTTCGCGGTGCGGCGCGACTCGACGACGGGGGCGCGGTTTCGATCCACATGGAAGTCGCGAGCCTCGGCGTCGACGATCCGCGTCTGCGGATCCGAGAGGGAACGGCGTCGCTCGCGCTGACCGGGCGAGCGAGCGGTCTCGACCTCGAAGCCGCCGCCGGCGCGCTCGCGCTCGATCTCGCCGGCGTCGCCGCGGGCGAGCGGAAGATCGGCGGCGTGAAGGCGAACCTTCCGTTCGAGCTCGAGCGCGGCCTCGAGACGTGGCGCGCGACGCTTTCGGACGGCGTCGTGAGGCTTCCCGACGAGCATTTCGAGGTCTCCTCGATCTCGGGCACGGTGACGGCCGCGGGCGCCGACCTCGAGCTCGGTCGCGTCGCCGAGCTCGGCGCCGAGCGCCGGTTCGAGCCGCTCCTGCTTCGCCTCCGCGCCGCGCCTCCGCGGTTCACCGGCCAGGTCGAGGCGGGCCGCGGTCGCGCGACGATGCGCTTCGAAGCCGTCTATGAGCGCGAGAAAGGCGAGGCGACGATCGACGTCACCTGGCCGCGCGTCGAGCTCGACCCCGCGCGATTGAAGCCCACGGATCTGTCGCCGCTCCTCGCGTTCGACGGGACGCTCACCGGCGCCGTCGCGGGCAGCGCGAAGCTCCGCTGGAGCGCGGACCGCGGGCCCGGCGGGCAGGCGTCCGTGACGATCGACGGCGTCTCGGTCGCGACGGGTGGGATCCGCGCGGATCGCCTCGACGGCAGCGTCGAGCTCGCGAGCCTCTTTCCGCCGACGACGAAAGGCATGCAGGGACTCCGGCTCCGCGAGCTCCACACCGGCGTGCCCCTGAGCGACGTCGTGTTGCTGTTCCGCCTCGAGTCCGTGACGGGCGGGAAAGGCTCGCGCCTCCGCGTCGAGCGCTTCCTCGCCGGGTTCGCAGGCGGGCGAATCGTCGTCGAAGGCGCGACGCTCGATCCGACCGCGGCGGAGAACCAGCTCGCGTTTCGCCTCGAAGAAGTCGACGTCGCACGCCTGTTCGAGCTCACCGCGATCGAGGGCGTGAGCGGGAGCGGCCGGCTCGCGGGCTCCCTGCCGGTGACGGTGCGCGGCGGCGCCGTGGCGATCCCCGGCGGCAAGCTCACCGCCGGGAGCGGCGTCCTTCAGGTGCGCTCCGAGTCGACGGCGAACCTGCTCGCCGGCGGCGGACGCTCGGCCGAGCTTCTCCTCGAAGCGCTCCGCGATTTTCACTATGACGAGCTCACGGTGTCGATCGACAAGACCTTCACGGGCGAAGCGACGGTCGTTCTCCACCTGGCCGGCAAGAACCCCGCGGTGCTCGAAGGACGCCCGTTTCGCATCAACGTGAACCTAACCGGAAACATCGACCGCCTCATCCATGCGCTGCTCGAGGTCGCCCGCCTGTCCGACAAAGCCGTTCGCGCGACCGTGGAAGCGGCGCGCTAGGGAGATTCGTGATGAGATCCGTTTTCCTTCTCCTTGTGCTCGCGGCTGTCGCGTGCTCGCCGACGGTCAAAGTGCAGGCCCCGCAGGAGCCGATCACGATCAACCTGAACATCAAGCTCGATGCCGACGTTCGGGTGAAGCTCGAAGAAGCGGCGGAGAAAGACATCGCCAAGAACCCGGACATCTTTTGAGGAACGAGACATGAGAATCGAGATGAAGCGCATCGCATCCGTTGCCACGTTCGTGCTGTTGCTGCTCGCCACGATTGCCGGCGCCGCCGACCTCGACGCGCTCCGCAAGAGCGGCGCCGTCGGCGAGCGCTTCGACGGCCTCGCGGTCGTGCGCGAAGGCGACGGCGCGGCGAAGAAGCTCGTCGCCGAGGTCAACGCGAAACGCAGCAAGATCTACGCGGAGCGCGCGAAGGAGAAAGGCGCGCCGGCCGCCGAGGTCGGCAAGGTCTACGCGAAGGAGATCGCCGAGAAGTCGCCGCCCGGCACCTGGTTCCTCGGCGAGAACGGGAAGTGGGTGCAGAAGAATTGACGTGAGCTGCGTCGTTCATTTCTCGTTCCCGTTCCTCCCGGAGGATGCCGACGAGCGGATTCGCGCGGTGGTCCCGGACGCGGACGTCCTCTCCGTCTCGTATCTCGAGGATCTCGGGCGGCGGATGGCGCGATCGTCGATGCCGCCGGAGGAGCGACGGGCGAGCGCGCCTCCGCTGACCGACGAGCAACGCGAGGCGTTCGCGCGAGCCGAGGTGATGGTGGCGCTCGACGTGCCCGTCGGTCTCGTCGAGCTGGCGCCGAACCTCCGCTGGGTGCACGTGGGCGCGGCCGGAACGGAGCATCTCGCGGGCGCGGGTCTCGGCGGCCGCGGCGTCACCGTCACGAACGTGCGCGGCATCGCCGCCACGTCGATGGCCGAGTTCGTGATCGGCCGGCTGCTCGCGGTCTGGAAGCGCTTCGACGAGATCGAGGCGAACCAGCGCGAGCGGCAGTGGGCGCCCGCGTTCGGCCGTACCTTCGCGGGCTCGACGATCGGCGTCGTCGGCGTCGGCGCGATCGGCACCGCCGTGGCGCGTCTCGCCAAGGCGTTCGGCGTCACGGTGCTCGGCGTGCGGCGGAGCGGCGCGCCCGTCGCCGAGGTCGACGAGATGTTCCGGCCGGGAGATCTCACCGCCGTGCTTCCCGCGCTGCGACGCCGTCGTGCTCGCCGCGCCGGCCGACGAGTCGACGCATCATCTGATCGACGCGGCCGCGCTCGCCGCGATGAAGCCGGGCGCCGTCCTCTGCAACGTCGGCCGTGGCTCCGCCGTCGACGAGGCGGCGCTCGCCGAAGCGGTGCAGCGCGGCCAGCTCCGCGCCGCGATCCTCGACGTCTTCGAGCGCGAGCCGCTACCGCCGGAGAGCCCCCTCTGGAGCCTGCCCGGCGTCCACGTCTCGCCGCATTGCTCGGTCTCGCTCGACCGCTACGGCGACGACGTGCTCGCTCTTTTTCTAGCGAATCTGGCGCGCTACGTTCGCGGGGAGACGCTCGAGAATCTCGTCACCCCACCGGATTGACCATGCTCCATCTCTATTTTCATCCGCTCTCGTCGTTCTGTCAGAAGGTGCTGATCGCGCTCTACGAGAACGACACGCCCTTCGTGCCGCACATCGTCGATTTCGGCGATCCAGCTTCGGCCGCGGCGTTCAAGAAGATGTGGCCGATCGGCCAATTCCCGGTCGTGCGCGACGAGGTCGAAGATCGGATGATCCCCGAGTCGTCGATCATCATCGAGTACCTCGCGCAGCACCATCCGGGGCCGACGCAGCTCGTGCCAGCGGACCCCGATCTCGCGCGGCAGACGCGCATGCGCGACCGCTTCTACGATCTGCGCGTCAACGTGCCGATGCAGAAGATCGTCGGGGACCGCATCCGCCCCGCCGGAAAGAAGGATCCTTTCGGTGTCGAGCAGGCGCGCGCACAGCTCGCCACCGCGCTCGACATGGTCGACCACGAGATGGCCGCGAAGACGTGGGCGATGGGTGACGACTTCACGATGGCCGACTGCGCGGCGGCGCCGGCGCTCTTCTACGCGAACGAGGTGAGCCCGTTCGTGGATTCGCATCCGAACGCCGCCCGCTACTTCGCTCGCCTCGAGAAGCGGCCGTCGTACGCGCGCGCGCTCGAGGAAGCGAAGCCTTACTTCGCGAACTTTCCGAAGTCGTAGGCCCGGCGCTCAGCGGCGGCGCGGCGGCTCGTCCGGATCGCGCCCGAGGATCATGCGGACCGCGAGGCGGCCGAGCTCGTCGGTCTTGATCTTCCGCGCGGCCTCCGAATCCTTCGCGAAGGCCGAGCGTATCG
>CAWBOU010000053.1:0-37036 GCA_963790365.1 uncultured delta proteobacterium | reverse complement strand
GCCGATACGGTTCCCGGAGCGCACGACGCGATCGCCTGGTGGCTGCCGTTTCGATTCTCGATCCGAGCGACGTGGGGGCTCCCGTGGGTGGCGGAGCGCGTGGGCTTCGGGGTGGCGCTGCTCGTCGCCGCGATCGCGATCGGTGCGGGGAGATGGCGGAGAGCCGGCGCCGCGCGCTCGTCGGCTTCGCCGCGTTCGCTTCGGTCGCCGCCTCGTTTGCGCTGCCGGCGATCGCCGTGCCCGCGTTTCCCGGAACGTACTGGGCGCCCGAGGTGCCGTATCACGCGATCTCGGTCGCGAACGGACGGAAGCTCTACCGCGAGCACTGCATTCGCTGTCACGGCGAGGCCGGCCGCGGCGACGGCCCGCTCGCGCGCGAGCAGCCGAAGCCCCCGGCGAACTTGACCGAGCCGCATACCGCGGATCACACCGCGGGAGACATGTTCTGGTGGCTGACCCACGGGATGGAAGAGGGCGGCATGCCGCCGTTCGCCGACGTCCTCACACCGGACGAGCGGTGGGATCTGGTGAACTACCTCCGCGCGTTCGCCTCCGGCTATCAGGGGCGGATCCTCGGCACGCGGGTCTCACCGGGAAAGCCGTGGCTCGGCGCGATCGACTTCAACTACCGCCTCGCGGACGGCACGCGCGGATTGCTGCGCGACTTCCGCGGCAAGTCCGTCGTCCTCCTCGTGTTGTTCACGCCCGGCTCCTCCGACGCGCGTCTCGCGCGCCTGCGCGATCTACTGCCCGAGATCCGCCGCTCGGGAGGCGACGTGGTGGCCGTGCCGATGGCTGGTACCGCCCCCGGCGCGTTCGCGCCGCTCCCGGTGGTGGCGAGCGGCGGGGACGAAGCCGCCGAGAGCTTTCTCCTGCTTCGCCGAACGTTCTCGGATCCCGGCAACGACGCCGACGACGATCGCCCGCCGCACCTCGAGCTTCTCATCGATCGCTTCGGCTACATGCGGGCGCGCTGGCGGCCGGACCTCGAGCCCGAGGGTTGGAACGAGGAGAAGCTCTTGCTCGGGGAGATCGGCATCCTCGCACGCGAGCCACGGATTCTCCCTCCGCCGGACGATCACGTGCACTGATGGGAAGAATCGTTCTTGTTGCGATCCTGGGGATCGCCCTAGGTGCCGGGATTTTGTTCGCACACGACGACGTGACGCTCGACCGCATGCCGGCGCCGCACGGCGGCCAGCTCCGGATGGCCGGCCGCTATCATGTCGAGCTCGTGCTCGAGCCGAGCCGGATCCGCGTGTACTTCGCGAGCCACGCGGGCGCCGCGGTCGCCGCGCCCTCCGGCGCCGCGAGCGTGAAGCTCGTCACCGGCGGCGAGGAGCGCACGCTCGCGCTCGAGGTGCTCGGTGAGAGCGTGCTCGGCATCGACGGCCCGTTCCCGTTCACGCCCGGCATGACGGTCGAGCTCTCCGTCGAGCGGGGCGAGAAGGCGCCGCTCGTGGTGCACTTCGCGCCTCACGGCTACGCGGGCGCGACCGCAATCCCTGCGCGCTGAACTTACAACGTCCGCAGGAAAGCCACGATGTCCTTCAGATCCTGATCGCTGAGCCCGGGATTGCCGCCCTTCGGCGGCATGGCCACCTTCGTGGTGTTCTCGGGGTGGTCGGCCGTGCGGCCTTCCTTCAGCATCGCCACGACCTCGTCGTCGCTCTTCGATTTCACGAACGCATTCGCCTGCAGGCTCTTGCCGAGCCCCTGGATGCCTTCGCCGGTCGCGCCGTGACAGGTGATGCAGACGGTCGCGTAGAGCTGCTTGCCCTTCTCGGCGTTGCCGCCGCCGCTTGCGGCAGTGCCGGAGCTCGAGGAGTCGCCGCCGCTCTGGCAGGCCGCGGCGAGGATCGAGACGAGACCGAGGACGACGAAGGTACCGTTCCGCATGCCGCGGGTTCTAGCACCTCATGCCGGCGAGGCAACGAAAACGCCGGCGCATCGCATCGTCGAAAGATTGCTTGCCTCTCTCCGTTCGGGCGATGGAGAGGGAGCGGAGGAGGAACCCCATGGGGCTCGTCGACGGTAGAGTTGCATTGGTCACCGGGGCAGGGCGCGGCATCGGTCGCTCGATCGCGCTCGAGCTCGCGCGCGAAGGCGCGAACGTGGTGGTCTCGTCGCGCTCGAAAGCCGAGCTCGACGCCGTCGTGAAGGAGATCGAGGCGCTCGGGCGGCGCGGCCACGCGGCCGTCTGTGACGCCATGGACGGGCCCGCGACGAAGAAGATGGTCGACGACGTCGTGGCACGCTTCGGAAAGATCGACATCCTCTTCAACGTCGCGGGCGGCGTCGTCGGCGAGCTCACGAAGCTCCTCACGCTGACGCACGACGACCAGCTCTTCGAAGACAACCTCTTCCTGAATCTGACCTCGGCCTACTACGCGACGCGCGCGGCGCTGCCGCACATGGTGAAGCAGAACTACGGGCGCGTGATCTTCATCGGCTCGGGCTTCGCGAAGACGGGCGGCGGCGCGATCTCGTATTCTGCGGCGAAGCACGGCCTCATCGGTTTGATGCGCGCGATGGTCCATCAGGTGCCGACGACGATCACGGTGAACACGCTCTGCCCGGGATGGACGGAGACGAAGCTCGCGCTCGACTACTTCGACATGGGCGCGAAGGCGCTCGGCATGGAATCCGCGGCGCTTCGCGCGGCCGCGGAAGCGGATAACGTGCAGAAGCGGATGGTGCAGCCCGACGAGCTCGGCCCGATGGCGGTGCTGATCGCCTCCGAGCGGGGCGGCAACGCGATCACGGGGCAAGTGATCTCTGTCGACGGTGGATACAAGATCTAAGGTTCGCAGAACCGAGAAAGGATCGCCCATGGCACTCTGGTCCACGGAATCGAAAGACGGCGTCGTCGTCGCCACCTACAAGAACCCGCCGATGAACTACTTCTGCGCCGAAGGCACGCAGGAGCTCGTCGCGATGATCGAGAAGTGGCGCGATCCCGCGGTGCGCGCGGTCGTCCTCTGCGGCGGCACCGGGAACGGCTTCATCACGCATTACAGCGTCGAGGAGCTCCTCGAGCTCGCGAACGACAAGGAAGGCATGCGCGCCGCGGGGACGGGGCTTACCCGTGGGTATCACGCGATGCTCCTCACGATGCGCGATCTCTCGAAGCCGGTGATCGCGGCGATGAACGGCAACACGATGGGCGGCGGCTTCGAGCTCTCGCTCTCGTGCGACATCCGCATCGGCCAGAAGGGCGACTTCCGTTACGGCCTTCCGGAGGTGCGCCTCGGGATTCTCCCCGGCGGTAGCGGCACGCAGCGCCTCTCGCGTCTGATCGGCGCGGGCCGCGCGATCGAATTCATCCTCCGCTCGCGCGTAGTGAAGCCCGAGGTCGCGTTTCAGATGGGCCTCATCCACGAGCTCGCCGACGATGCGAAGGCGCGCGCCACGGAGCTCGCCCACGAGATGGCCGCGCTGCCGCCGCTGGCGGTCGCGTGCGCGAAGCGCTCCGTCTACGGCGGCAGCGACTCTCATCTCGCGAACGGCCTCGAAATCGAGAGCGCGGAGTTCCTGCAGACGATGCTCTCGGACGACGGGCGCCTGGCGATGAAGACGTACGTCGATCTGCCGTACGAGAAGCGGCGTGACTGGTTCGAGCAGTCGAAGTACCCGAAATACTCTGGGCGCTGACACGGCGGCGGCCGAGCGCCCGCTCGGGCTGATCACCGCCGCGCTCATGCTGAGCCTCGCGCTCGCCGCGACGGAGGCGACGTTCGTCACGGCGGCAATGCCGACGATCGTCGCCGAGCTCGGCGGGCTCGCGGACTTCTCCTGGGTCTTCTCGGGCTTTCTCCTGTCGTTCACGGCGAGCATCGCCGTCTTCGGCAAGCTCGCCGACATTTTCGGCCGGCGGAACGTCTACCTCGCGGCGATGGGCACGTTCCTCTTGGGCTCGCTGCTCTGCGGGCTCGCGCGCGACATGCGCGAGCTGATCGCGTTCCGGATCCTGCAAGGCATCGGTGCCGGCGGCCTATCGCCGCTCGTCTTCACGATCATCGCGGACGTCTACTCGTTCGAGCAGCGTGCCCGCGTACAGGGCTTGTTTGCGAGCGTCTGGGGCGTCGCCTCGCTTCTCGGCCCCATCGTCGGCGGTTTCCTCGTCGATCGCGTGAGCTGGCGATGGGTGTTCTTGCTGAACGTGCCTGCCGGAATCCTCGCGGCCGGAGTGCTCGTCCGCGCCTGGCGTGAGACGACCCCGCGGACCGGCGGCCGAATGGACGTGCGCGGCGCCGTCCTTCTCGTCGGTGGCATCGTCTCGCTCCTCCTCGCGCTCATCGCCGTCGAGCGCGTCGAGGCCTGGAGCTCGCCGTCCACGTGGGCGTTCTTGGGCGTCGCCGGGCTGCTCTGGGGCGCGCTTTGGCGAGTCGAGAGGACGGTTCGCGATCCGATCGTGCCCGTCGATCTCTTCCGCGACCGCTTGTTCGCCACCGCTTGCGGGCACGCGTTCACTTCCGGATTCGCGGTGTTCGGCAGCATGACCTTCATTCCGTTCTTCGTGCAGCTCGGCCGCGGCGTCGGGGCGACCGAGGCGGGTGCCGCGCTCATCCCGCTGCTGCTGCCGTGGGTGCTCTCCAGCAACATCGGCAGCCGCATGCTTCTTCGATTCGAATTCCGGGCGCTGGCGATCGCGGGGACTGCGCTCGTTGCCGTCGGTCTTCTCGGCATGACGATCGCTGGCGTGAGCGGGCCACTCACGTTGTTCATCGTGAACGCGTCGATCATCGGGCTCGGCATGGGCTTCTCGTCGCCGCTCCTCTTGATCGCGGTGCAGACGATGATGCCACGGCGCTCGCTCGGGACGGCGACCTCGACGCTTCAGCTCTGTCGAAGCATCGGCGCGGCGATCGGCGTGAGCGCGATGGGCGCGATCCTCGGCGCTCAGCTCGGCAGCGGCATCGAGACGATCGACGCTTCGCTCCGAGCGTCGCTCACCGTCGCCGAGCGCGGCGTCTTCGGCATCGCGCTCCTCGCCGCGATCGGCAGCGTGGCCTTCACGATCGCGACGCCGGGCGGCAGACTTCGCCGACGTCCCGACGAGGTCGTCCAGGACAGCCTTCTCGCAGGCGGCTAAACGTGTTCAGGCTGCTGCGTGCACGGGCGCGCGCCGGTCCTTCCACGGCAGCGCCTCTTCGAGCTGCGAGGCGATGCGGATCAGCGTGGCCTCATCGCCGAACTTCGCCGCGAACTGCAGGCCGACCGGGAGCCCGCCCTTCGTCCAGTAGAGCGGCAGCGAGATCGCCGGCTGCCCGGTCGTGTTGAAGAGCGGCGTGAACGGACAATAGGCGAACACCTGCGTCGTCCAGTCCCGCGCCGAGAGCCCTGCCTTGTTCTGATCGATCTCGCCGAGCGGCGCCGGCGGGCGCGCAATCGTCGGCGTGAGCAGCAAGTCGACGGTCTGGAAGAACGCGCCGACCTGACGGCTGACGAGGTTGTGGTGCGCCAGCGCGCGGTGGAGCTCGACCGCGGAGGTCCGGCTGCCGTCCTCGTAGACGGCGAGCGTGACGGCCTCGAGATTGTCCTTCGCTTTCCGTCCCGTGCCGCGGACGAGCTCTTCGACGAAGAGCGCCGTGAACGTCGTCCAAAGCGGATGCACGGTCTCGAGGAACGCGTCCCAGTCGTAGCGCGGCGCGTCTTCGACGACGTGGTGGCCGAGGGACTCGAGGAGGCGCGCCGTCTCCTGGACGGCGGCGACGCATTCGGGATCGGCAGCGACACCGCCGGCGGTCTTCGTCGTGAATGCAATACTGAGCTTGCCGGGATCGGCGCCGACCTCTTCGCTCCAGGGCCGCGCAGGCGGCACGGGATGCGACGGAGCGCCGACGTCCGGGCCCGCCACGGCGTCGAGGAGCGCGGCCGCATCGCGCACCGTCTTCGTCACTGCGAACTCGACCGCGAGCCCCGAAAGCGGATCCGCGAGATCCGGCCCGGTCGGCACGCGGTCGCGCGTCGGCTTCAAGCCGACCAGCCCGTTCGCGGAAGCGGGAATCCGGATCGATCCGCCGCCGTCGCTCGCGTGCCCGATCGGCACGATGCCGGAGGCGACCGCCGCGCCGGAGCCGCCGCTCGAGCCGCCGGGGCTGCGGCCGAGATCCCACGGATTTCGGGTCGGACCGTGAAGCACCGCTTCAGTCGTCGGGTTGTAGCCGAGCTCCGGCGTCTGCGTCGTGCCGGTGAGCAGGAGCCCCGCGCCGCGGAAGCGCGCCATCAGCTCGGTGTCCGCGTCGGCGACGAAGCCTTGCGCGAGCTTCGAGCCCGAGTCGCAGCGCACGCCCTTCGCGTGGAGGATCAGCTCCTTGATCACGAACGGCACGCCGGCGAAGGGGCCGTGCGCGCCGCGGCGGACGTCGGCCATCGCCTCGTCGCGCAGCGTCTGGATCACGGCGTTCACCTTCGGATTGACCTTCTCGCAGGCGGCGAGCGCCGCTTCGACGAGCTCCTTCGGCTCGACTTCCTTCTTGGCGACGAGCTCGGCGAGCCCGAGGCCGTCATGTCGGCAGTAATCGGTGAGTGAGATCATGGAGCAGTCCTCCTCTGGTGAAGGGAAATCAGATGCCGTTTTTCAAGAAGTCCGGGACCTCGCACTGCTCGATCACGGAACGCGTGAGCGAAGCCTGCGCGGCGTTCATGCTCTCGATCGCTGGCCGCGCGGGATGGAGCACCGTGCGCGTCGGGCGCTGGCCGCGTGGCATGTCGATCAATCGGATCATCGCTTCGACGACCTCCTGTGGGTCGCGCTGCTCGATTTTGCCCATGCGATTCCGGTTGCCGCGCATGATCGCCTCGTACGGCGCCATGCGGTCGCGATCGGAGGCGAAGCGGAGCGAGCGCGATTGGAAGTCCGTCGCATACGGGCCGGGCTCGACGATCACGGAATCGATGCCGAGCGGGGCGAGCTCGTAGCGGAGCACCTCGCCGAGCGCCTCAAGCGCCCATTTCGACGCGCAGTACGTGCCGCCGCCCGGCAGCACGAAGCGTCCCGCCCCGCTGGAGAGGTGCACGAGAAGGCCGTCCTTCCGCTCGCGCATCCCGGGCAGGACGGCGCGCACCATACGATGCGCGCCGAAGACGTTCGTTTCGAATTGCGTGCGGAGGTCGTCGATCGTGACCGCTTCGAGCGGGCCCATGAGCCCGTAGCCCGCGTTGTTGACGAGCACGTCGATGCGTTTGGCCTTGGCGATCGCTTCCGCGACGCCCCGCTCGACCGACTCGTCGTTCGCGACGTCGATCTCCACGACCGGCACGCCCTCGCTCTCGAGCGCGCGTGCCGCTTCGGCATTCGCGCCGGCTATGTTCCGCATCGTCGCGATCGGCTGATGGCCGGCGCGGCGGAGGGCCGGCGCGAGCAGGCGGCCGAATCCGGTGGAAGCACCGGTGATGAGAATGGTTCGCGTCGTCATGAGTTGCAGTTTTGGAGCAGCTGCAGTAGCCGCACAATCGTTCGTTTGGAGCGGAGGTCGTCATGGCCAAGGTCACGGAGCTCGGTTACATCGGCATCGGCGTGAAGGATGGCGAGGCGTGGAAGGACTACGCCACGCAAGTCATCGGCATGGAGCTCCTCGACGAAGAGGAGGGCGATCGCTTCTACCTGCGGATGGACCACTGGCATCACCGAATCGTCGTCCACACGAGCGGTGAAGACGACATGCTCTACCTGGGATGGCGAGTGGCAGGCCCGAGCGAGCTCCAGGAAATGGAGCGGCAGCTCCGGGAAGCGAAGGTTCCCTACCGCGTCGGAACGGAGAAGGAAGCCGAAGAGAGACGCGTGCTCGGTCTCTTGAAGCTCGCCGATCCGGGCGGCAACCCGATCGAGATCTTCCACGGGCCGCAGGTCGAGACGACGCTGCCCTTTCACCCCGGACGGCGGATGTATGGTCGGTTCGTGACGGGTAACCAAGGGCTCGGCCACGTCATCGTGCGTGAGGACGACGTCGAGGGCGCGTTCGACTTCTACACCACCGTTCTCGGGATGCGAGGCGGGATCGAGTACAAGCTGCCCATCCCTGGCGGGATCATCGCGAAGCCCGTCTTCCTTCATTGCAACGACCGCGACCACTCGATCGCGTTCGGCGTCGGTCCGATGAACCGGCGGATCAACCACCTGATGATCGAGCTCGAGAAGGTCGACGACCTGGGCATGACCTACGACATCGTCCGCGCTCGCAACATCGACGTGGCGATCGGTCTCGGGAAGCACTCGAACGACCAGGCGTTCACGTTCTACCACGCGAATCCCTCCGGCTGGCTATGGGAGATCGGGTGGGGCGCCCGCAAGGCGACGGAGCAATCCGAGTACTACGTGAGCGACGTCTTCGGGCACGGCGTGGAAACGAAGGGGTACGGCCTCGACCTCGAGCTCAAGCGGAAGTGAGCCAGAATCCGGAGATCGGATCCACCGTTCGCGCGGCGAACGTCGAGACGAACCTTCACGACGCGGGGAGCGGTCTCCCGATCGTGCTCCTCCACGGCTCGGGCCCCGGCGTGAGCGCGTGGGCGAACTGGCGGCTGACGATTCCCGATCTCGCGAAACAGTACCGCGTCGTGGCGCCGGACGTCGTCGGTTTCGGCTTCACCGAGCGGCCGGTCGGAATCCACTACGACATGGATACCTGGATCGAGCACGCGATCGGCGTGCTCGACGCGTTGAAGCTCGAGAAGGTCGGCCTCGTCGGCAATTCGTTCGGCGGTGCTCTCGCGCTCCATCTCTTGATCCGTCATCCGGAGCGGATCGAGCGCGCCGTCCTGATGGGAGCGGTCGGCGTCGACTTCGAGCTGACGGCCGGGCTCGACGCCGTGTGGGGGTACACGCCGTCCGTCGCGAACATGCGCGTGCTGCTCGATCTCTTCGCCTACGATCGCTCGCTCGTGAGCGACGAGCTCGCCGAGCTGCGCTACAAGGCGAGCATTCGGCCGGGCATGCAGGAGGCGTTCTCGGCGATGTTCCCGGCGCCGCGGCAGCGGTGGATCGATGCGATGGCGGCGCCCGAGGCCGACGTGCGCGCGATCGACAAGGAAGTGCTCGTGGTCCACGGCCGCGAGGACCGGATCATTCCGCTGTCGAACGCCTACAAGCTGGTCGAGCTGATCCCCCGAGCTCAGCTTCACGTGTTCGGACGCTGCGGGCACTGGACCCAGATCGAGCACAGCCGCCGGTTCAATCGGCTACTCGCCGACTTCTTCGCCGAGCGATGTTAGTCCCGCCCGCTCCGCGAACGATCCAGCCGTGTTCATTAGCTGTAAAGCAGCATGAAGCTTTTGATTCGACTAAAATCGATACCACGATAGTCCATCCTACGTTTCGAAAAATTGCTTGATAGCGTGACATCGGGAATGTTGCGGATCGCTACTTTCGTCGCGCTTTTCCTGTCGCTGCTTTTGGCGTCGTCTGCGGAGGCGGGGCCGATCACGTTCTCCTGCGATGCCGACGCCGACACTTGTCACGGGGCAACCTACGCCTTGGCCGTGACCGGCCTCGTCGACAACGGCAACGGCATTTACACCTACGAGATCACCTACGGGGTGGATACGACCGGTTACGACGGCGGCCTGAGCGATTTCCTGCGTGCGATCGCGTTCAAGAACATCGTCGATTCCTACGACACCAGTAGCTTCACACTCACGGCCGCTCCCGGCGGTGTCGCCGCCTGGGATGTTCATGCGAGCGGGCTGAACGCGAAAGGTTGCAAGGACAAAGGCGAAGAAGGTGTTTGCGTGGAAGCAGACCCTACGCTGAACCTCGGTCGAGGAGTCCCGGTGAGTCTCGGCCAGCAATACTTCTGGGTCTTCACGTTCGATTCGACCGATGGAACGCCGACCGCGAGCGGGCACATCAAATATGAGTATGTCGACTCGAGCGGGAAGAAGGTTGGCTCGCTCGGCTCCTTCGACACGACGTTGCGACAAGACGACGGCGTGCCGCCCGCAGAGGCTCCCGAGCCGGCCTCGCTGATCCTGCTGGGCTCCGGTCTGGTGGGCCTCGCTGCCTTTCGGCGGCGCGTGCCTCGCCGCTGAACGCGCCTCGGCGCGTCGGGCGGAATATTCCAGGAGGTCGATCGAAAGATCGGCGTCGCTCGGCTGTCTTACCAACGTGGTGTTGGTAGGCACCGGCCTAGAGGTCACGGAATGTTTCGACGCTTCGTCACGATCCCGTTCGTGCTCGCGATCGCCGCTTGTCTCGCGAACGTCGCCGAGGGGAGCACGATCAGCGCGCCGTCGATCGGTACCGCCGACACGATGATCGGCAATCTGAACGTCGCCGAGCCGCGCGACGGCGAGAGCATCCTCTTGCACAACTCCGCCGGCATCGCCGACCTCCGGGGCAGCGAGGTGCGTGCGAGCGCGTTCTTCATCTTCTTGAATGGCAAGTACTCGAACCCGGCGATCGGCTACGAAGAGAAGACGAGCGAGGTCCCTGTCGCACCCGTCATCTGGTTCGGGACCGACGTGCTCGGCGCGTGGAAGGTCGGTGGCGGTCTCTACGGCACGACCGGCGCCAGCTACAGCTTCGGCGGCGATCCGGCGCTCGGCATTCCGAACCGGTTTCTCTCCGAGCTCTCGGTGATCCAGCTCGGGCTCGTCGCCGGACGCGAGATCGCGCCCGGGCTCCGCATCGGCTTCCAGCTCGCGCCGACCTACAGCTCGGAGAAGGTCCGCATCGGCACGCCGCTCGGCCCAGTCTCTTTCGAGCTCGACGGCTATGGCATCAGCGGTACGGCGGGCGTTCTCTACGATCTGACCGAGAGCACCACCCTCGGGATCGGCTACCGCGCCCCCGGTATCGTCTACACCTCGGGCGACGCCGAGGTGGGCGCTGGCGACGACGAGGTCGACTTCGACTTCCACACGCCGATGGCGGTGACGTTCGGCCTCGCACACCGTTTGACCGACCGGGTGACGCTGTACGCGCATTCGCGTTGGAGCGATTACACGGAGTTCGAGAAGTCGATCTTCGATTTCGAGACGAACGACGCGCTCGATCAGCCTCTGGTCGCGAAGGCCAAGGATCGCTTCCGCTACGGCGGTGGCATCGCCGTGCGATTGTCGGAGCATCTGCGCATCGCGTGCGGCGCGAGCCGGGAGGAATGGATGATGGAAGAGGAGTCGGTCTCGCCGCTCCTCTACGATACGAGCGACATCCTCGTCGGGATCGGCGCGGAGCTCGACTCGCCGCGCTGGAAAGTCGGGGCCGTGCTCGGCCGGCCGATCACCGAGGATCGTGTCGTCACGGCCGATCGCAATCCGCGTTTCCCCGGTCGATACGAGACGAGCGGCGGCGTCGCCGGCTTCTCGGTGACCTACCGGTTCGCCGCGCCGGACTGAGGCGCTCGCGGTTCGTCCGCGTCCTCGTCCGGGCGGAAGTGGTACCAGCCGAGCGCGCCGAGGCCGGCGAGCGCCGAGCCGAGCTCCGAGAGCCGGAGCGCGAACGACACGACGATCGCCACCCACGACGGGTAGCCGAGCGCGGAGAAGACGAGGACGTACCCGCCCTCGAGCACGCCGACTTTGCCGGGGATGAGGAACAACGTCGCCTCCATGAAGACCAACCCGGAGGCGGCCGTCAGGCAGATTTCGAGCGACGGCTCGAATCCGAGCGCCTGGAGCGCGACGTAGAATTGGAATGTCCGCGCCGCCTGGCCGGCAAAGTGCCAGCCGACGGAGGCCGCGAGATCGGCGTGGTGCGTCGCGAGGAACCGCGTGATTCGCTCGTCGAAGTCCGCGGCGTGCTCGGGCAAGCGCTCGAAGATCCCCGAGCCGCCAAAGACGGCGCGGAGCGCGCCGACTCCGAAGCGGAAGATGCCGCGGCGCTGCAAGATGAAGAAGCCCGCGACTCCTACGAGCCAGAGCACCGCGGCCACCACCGAGAGCAGCCGCTCGCGCGGCGAGAACGGCACGACCTGGAGCACGGCCGCGAGGCCGACGAGCAGGAACCCGGTCTGGCCGAGCGCGAACGTGAGCTTGTCGATCATCACGGACGCGAAGCCGTCGCCGAGCTCGATCCAGCGCTTGAGCAGCATGCCTTTGACGACCTCGCCGCCCACCGTGGCCGTCGGGGTCAGCACGTTGACGCCGACGCCCGCCGTGCGGACGAGCAGGAGATCGAGGCGGGGCACGCGACGCCGCGCGACGGTCGGGAGGCAATGGCGCCAGCCCGCGGTGTGGAGCGCGTCGATCAGGAACTCGACGCCGAGGATCAGAGGGAACGTCCAGCCGAGGAGGAGCAGCCCCTTCGCGACCGTCGTGAACCCGACCTTCTGCAGGACGAGGACGAAGAGGCCAACGCCGAGCAGGAGAAGTGCGAGTTGCAATCGTCGCATCGGCGGGAAAGCCGGCGATTATACCCCTCGCATCGCGAAGTCGAGCGCGCCCCTTTGAATTGACGCTCGGAAATCACCGTCATAAGACAGGTCCCCGCCGCGTGATCGAAGTCCAGAATTTACGGAAGAATTTCGGTGCCACCCTCGCAGTGGACGATGTCTCCTTCCGGGTCGAGCAAGGGGAGATCATCGGTCTCCTCGGACCGAACGGCTCCGGCAAGACGACGATCATGCGGATCCTGACCGGATTCTTTCCCCCGACGTCGGGCAAGGCGCGCGTCGCCGGGCTCGACGTCGAGGAGCGCTCGCTCGAGGCCCGACAGAAGATCGGCTACCTGCCGGAGAACGTGAACCTGTACCCGGATATGCCGGTCGACCGGTTCCTTCGGTTCTGTGGCGAGGTGAAGGGCCTCCGCGGCAAGCGGCTCACGGAGCGGGTCGAGGCGGTGATCGACGCCGTGGCGCTTCACGACGTCCGCCGGAAGGAGATCGGCAAGTGCTCGAAGGGCTACCGCCAGCGCGTCGGCATCGCGCAGGCGATCGTCCACGAGCCCTCGGTCCTGATCCTGGACGAGCCGACGGTCGGTCTCGACCCGAATCAGGTCGTCGAGATCCGTGAGCTCATCCGCGCGCTTCGCGGTCAGGCGACGATCATTCTCTCGACGCACATCCTGACCGAGGTGAGCATCACCTGCGACCGCGCGATCATCATCAACAAGGGGAAGATCATCGCCCAGGACACAGCCGACGCGCTGCATGCGCGTGTGCACGGCGTGTACCAGACGCTGATCCGCATTGAGGGGCCGAGGGACGAGGTGTTGGCGGCCGTACGAGCCGTCGACGGCGTCGAGCGCGTCGACGAGCAGCCGATGCCGAGCGATCCCTCGATCCGCCTGATCGTCACTTCGAATCGCGGCGAGGAAGTGCGCAAGAACATCGTGCGCACGATCGTCGAGCGCAACTGGAGTCTCCTCGAAGCGAGCCCGATCTCGCTCACTCTCGAAGAGCTCTTCGTCCGGCTGACGAAACCGACGGACCGATCGGCCGCGTAAGAGCGACGAAATGCGAAACGCCTGGGCGATCTACAAGAAGGAGCTTCGCACCTATTTCCTCTCGCCGCTCTTCTGGGTGGTCTGCTCCGTGTTCCTCTGCCTGACGGGCTATTACTTCTACACCGACCTCGCGAGCTTCGTGCAGTTCAGCTTCGGCCAGAACATCCTCGAGAACTTCTGGCAGGTGTTGTTCGTGGATATGCGCTTGGGTCTGCTGGTCACCGTTCCTCTGTTGACGGCGCGGCTGTTCGCGGAAGAGCGGAAGCTCGGCACGATCGAGCTCCTCTACACGTACCCGCTCCGCGACGGCGAGATCTTCGCCGGCAAGTTCGCCGCCTGCGCGACGGTGCTGCTCGTCATGCTCGCGCTGACGGCGACGTACCCGATCTGGCTGTACCAGCAGCAGCCTTACCAGTGGATGGGCGCGGCGGCCGGATATCTCGGGCTCGCTCTCCTCGGTATGGTGTTCATCTCGTGCGGCCTGTTCGTTTCGTCCCTCACGGACAGTCAGGCAATCGCTGGCGTCGGCACGCTCTTCCTGCTGCTGCTCCTCTGGATCATGTCGTGGAACGAGGCGGCGCTCTCGCTGGAGATCGTCGACGCGGTCAAGGCCCTGTCGATGTTCGATCACTTCCTGATGTTCGCCCAGGGCGTCGTCGATACCGGCGACGTCTTCTACTACGTGTTCTTCGCGATTCTCTTTTCGATGCTGACGCTCCGCTCGATGGAATCGCGCCGCTGGCGGGGCAAGCGATGACCGGCCTCATCGGACGCTGGGGCCATTTGATCCTCTACGTCGTCGGGGTCGTCGCGTTGCTGACGATCCTCGAGGTGCTCGTCTACGCGCACAATGTGCGCGTCGATCTCACGCCGGATCGGAAATTCACGCTTTCGCAACATGCCGAGCAGATCCTCGACGGGCTCGACGATGACGTCGAGATCGTCGCCTTCACGCGCTCCGAGGACCCGCGGAACCGTCTGATGAAGGATCTGTTCTGGCGGGTCCGCGAGCGCCAGCCACGCGTCTCGTGGCGGATCCTCGACGTCAATCGTAATCCCTCGCTCGCGCGCGAGTACGGCGCCGACTCCTACGGCTCGGTGGTCGTCCAGAGCGGTGGCCGACGCAAAGCGTTCTCGAACGTGACTCGCGAAGACGTGTTGATCGCCGCGATCCTCCAGGTCACCCGCGACGACAAGAAGATCGTCTACTTCCTCACCGGGCACGGCGAGCACGACATCGAGGACAGCGATCGGCGCAAGGGCTACACGAGCGTGCGAAGCGTCTTGACCGACGAGTTCTACGAGGTGCGGCCGCTCGCGCTCGTCGGCGGCAACGACATCCCCGAGGACGCGAGCGTCGTCGTCATCGCCGGCCCGAAGACGGATCTCCTCCAGGACGAGATCCTCAAGCTCGACGCCTATGTCCGCCGTGCGGGCAACGTGATGGCTTTGCTCGACCCGGGCACGAGCCCGTCGCTCGCCGCGCAGCTCGCCCGCTACGGCATCCGCTTCCCCGACGTGATCGTCGCCGACGGCGACAACTCGATGGCGTCCGGCGAGCCGCTCACGATGCGCGTCGCCGAGCCGTCGACGCACAGCCTCGTGACGACGCGCCTGTCGGGCGATCCCGTGTTCTCGATGGCGCGCGCGATCGAGGTTCTGCCGGACGAGCCCGATTCTCATCTCGCCGCGCGCGCGATTCTCAAGACCGGCCTGAACGCCTGGACGATCCCTTCGCAGGGCGCGCAGATTCGCGGCGAAACCGACTTCACGCAATCGCGCGGCGACCAGCGCGGCCAGCACGTCGTCGGCGTGCAAGTGGTCGTCGAGAAACTGGGCGAAGAGAAGGCCGACGAAGAAGCGGACCCCGAGGAACCGGCGATGCCCGCGGCGAGCCGCATCATCGTCTTCGGCGACTCGGATTTCGCGGACAACTTCTTCATCGAGCTCCTCGGCAATAAGGATCTCTTCCTGAATTCCGTGAACTGGCTGGCCGCCCAGGACCAGCTGATCGCGATCCGGCCGGTGCGAAAAGCGGCCGGCAGGGAGCAATTCTTCCTCTCCGGCCGGCAGAACTACTGGTCGTTCCTGAACTTCACGGTCATCCAACCGCTCGTCGTGCTCGCGTTTGGCGCCGCGGTCTTCGCGTGGAGGCGATTCCGGTGAGCGCGAAGAAGACGGCCGCGGTCTGGCTGCTCGCGGGGATTCTCTTCGGTTATTGGTGGACCTTCGAACGGGTCCCCGAGGGAAACAAGTCCACCGAGATCCAGCGCGGGAAATTCCTCTCGGTTTTTCGTGACGATGTCACGGCGATCGAGCTCACACGCGACGGCAAGGACGTCCGCGCCGAGAAGAAAGAGAAGCGCTGGATCATCACGCGCCCTGACGGCGCGACGATCCCGAGTGACCTCGTCGCGTCGCTCGTCGACAACCTGACGGAGCACCAGGACGCAGAGGTCGTGAACGAGGACCCGAAGCCCGGCGATCTCGCCGCCTTCGGGCTCGACCGGCCGCGCACAGAGATGGTGGTCGAGCTCGCCGACGGGAAGAAGGTGAAGCTCGGGTTCGGTTCGCAGAATCCGCCGCGAACCGCGATCTATGCACGCAGCGACGGCGCGCCGCAGATCTATCTGATCGGTCTCAACCTGCAGTACTACGGCGATCTAGTCTTCCAGGCCGCGTTCCCGCCGGCGAAGCTCGCGTCTTAGCCGTCGCGATTCGCCGCTGCCCGGCCAGGGGGCTGGCCTCTCGGAAGTAAAGCGCAGCCGAGCAGCGTCTACGCCGGCAACTGGGTGCCTGGCTCGCTCCATGGCTCGCCGCTGGGAGCGAGCAGCTTCATGCGAGCAGCTCTGCGCGGACTGCGCTTTACTTTCGCGAACCAGACACCCAGCTGCCGACTAAACACGCACGATCGGCGAGCCATGGAGAGAGGCCAGCTCCCTGGCCGGGTAGCGGCGACCGTGACAACTGGACAGCGCTGATCAATGTTGACCCTTCGCGAAACCGCGTGGTAGCGCGGTTGGCTTAGGATGTTGCCGCTGCAGGGCTTGCGCTGTCTCGATCTCTCGCGGCAGCTCCCCGGACCGTACTGCTCCTGGATGCTCGCCGATTTCGGCATGGACGTCGTCACCGTGGCGGCGCCGAACGACCCCATGGGCGCGGGCATCTCGCTGCTCCAGCGAAACAAACGGAGCGTCACGTTGAACCTGAAGGAAGCGCGCGGTCGCGAGCTCTTCCTCGCGCTCGCCGACAACGCGGACGTCGTCCTCGAGGGCTTCCGGCCCGGCGTCGTCCGCCGTCTCGGCATCGACTACGAGACGCTCGCCGCGCGGAATCCGCGGATCGTCTACTGCTCGATCTCCGGCTACGGGCAAGATGGACCGTACAAGGATATCGTCGGCCACGACCTCAACTATCTCGGCGTCGCCGGGGTGGCCGGGATCATGGGCGCCGAGGGCGGGCCGCCGATCGTGCCGGGCGTGCAGATCGGCGATCTCGCGGGCGGCGGCCTCATGGCCGCGGTCGGGATCCTGACGGCGCTCGTCGCCCGCGCCGAGACGGAGCGCGGGCAATTCGTCGACATTTCGATGACGGACGGCGCGCTCGCCGTGAACGTCACGCACGCGCTCTTCGCGTTCGCGAAGAAACGTCAGCCGCTGCGCGGTGGCACGCAGCTCACCGGCCGGAATCCCTGCTACGCGATCTACGAGACGAAGGACGGGAAGTACGTCACGGTCGGCGCGGTCGAGCCGCACTTTTGGCGGAACCTCTGCAAAGAGCTCGGCTTCGAAGAATACGCCGAGCAGCAATACGCCGAGGGGCCGACCCGCGAGGAGATGTTCCGCCGCTTCCGCGCCAAGTTCCGCGAACAGACCCGCGACGAATGGGTCGCGCAGCTCCGGCCTCTCGACATATGCTTCGGCCCCGTGCTGGACATCGACGAGGTCGAGCGCGACCCGCAGGTCGTGCACCGCGGAATGATGCCGACGATCGAAGATCCGAAAAAAGGGCCGATGAAGACGATCGGCCCGCCGATCAAGCTCTCCGAGACGCCCGCGACGATTCGCACGCCGCCGGCGCGCTTCGGCGAGCACACGGCGGAGGTGCTCGCCGAGATCGGCATCGGCGCCGGCGATCTCGAAGACTTGCGTAGGGCCTCGGTCATCTGAACGATCGAAGGGAGAACTGCATGGATTTCGGCTTCAGCGAAGATCAGGACATCCTGCGGAAGAGCGCGCGCGACTTCCTCGCGGCGGAATGCCCGATGACGACGGTGCGCCGCCTCATGGAGGACGAGATCGGCTTCTCCGAGGATCTCTGGCGGAAGATGGGCGAGCTCGGCTGGATCGGCCTCGTGTTTCCGGAAGCGTTCGGCGGCGCCGGCCTCGATATGGTGGACCTCGTCGTCGTGCTCGAGGAGATGGGCCGCGCGGTCATGCCCGGGCCGTTCCTCTCGACCGTGCTGCTCGGCGGCCTCGCGATCGCCGAGGGCGGCAGCGACGAGCAGAAGAAGCGCTGGCTCCGGCCGCTTACCGAGGGGAAGCTCAAGGCGACGCTCGCCGTGCTCGAGGAGAACGGCAAGTGGGACGAGAGCGGCATCGAGCTGAAGGCGAGCGTCGACGGTGCCGGCTACCGTCTCGCGGGCACGAAGCTCTTCGTGCCGGACGCGCACACCGCGGATCTGATCCTCGTCGCGGCGCGCACGGGCAAGAAGAGCGGCGCCGAGGACCTCACGCTCTTCGCGGTCGAGGTGCCGAGCCGGAGCGTCAACGTCACGCAGCTGAAGACGATGGACCAGACGCGGCGCCTCTGCGAGGTCGTGCTCGATCAGGTGCGGGTCGGACCCGAGCACGTGATCGGCACCGTCGGCGGCGCGGGAGCGCTGTTGCAACGAGTGACCGACCGCGCCAAGGTCGGCCTTTGCGCCGAGATGTGCGGCGGCGCGGAGCGCGTCCTCGAGATGAGCGTCGAATACGCCAAGGTGCGGGTGCAGTTCGACAAGCCGATCGGCAGCTTCCAGGCGATCCAGCACAAGTGCGCGAACATGCTGCTGCAGGTCGAAGCCGCGAAGTCGGCGACGTACTACGCGGCGTGGGCGGTCGCGAACGACGTGCCGGAAGCGCCGCTCGCCGCGGCGATGGCGAAGGCCTACACGAGCGACGCCTACCGCACGATCGCCGGCGAAGGCATCCAGATCCACGGCGGCATCGGCTTCACGTGGGAACACGACATGCACATTTACTTCAAGCGAGCGAAGGGCTCGGAGTTCACGTTCGGCGACGCGACGTTCAACCGCGAGCTAGTCGCGCAGCATATCAATCTCTAAGGGGAGACGATGGCAGAAGAGAAGGATCCGACGAATCGGACGCAGCGCGCCTGCGATGGAGATGCGCGTCGAGTACGGCAAGATCCGCGAGTTCGCCAAGGCGATCAAAGACGACAACCCGATCTACTTCGACGAGGGGTATGCGGAGAAGGAAGCGGGCGGGGTGATGCCGCCGCCGACGTTCACGATGACGCAGGCACATTGGTCCGACGGCGTGATCGGCGGGCCGAAGCTCGACATGGATCTCCGGCGCGTGCTGCATGGCGGCCAGGAGTTCGAGTACGTGAAGCCGATCCACGCCGGCGACAAGCTGACCGCCACCGGGCGCATCTCGGACGTCTACAAGAAGCCCGGCAAGCGCGGCGGCGAGATGACGTTCGCCGTGATCGAGACCGAGTTCAAGAACCAGAAGGGCGAGGTCGTGCTGTACTCGCGCTCCACCGTCATCGAGACCGCGAAGGCGGTCGAGAAGAAAGACTGACCATGGCCGACCGAAAGAAGCTCTACTTCGACGACGTCAAGGAAGGCGACGAGGTGCCGAAGTTCGTCGTCGAGAACATCACGCGCACGGACATCTGCAAGTACGCGGGCGCGTCCGGCGACTTCAACCCGATCCACCACGACCAGACGTTCGCCGAGAAAGCCGGTTACCCGAGCGTGTTCGCGCACGGCATGCTCTCCGCCGGCCTCGTCAGCAAGTGCGTGACGGACTACGTCGGGCGGCCGAGCCTCCGCATCTTCCGCGTGAGCTTCCGCTCGCAGGTCTGGCCCGGCGACACGATCACGGTCGGCGGCAAGGTGACGCGCAAGTTCGAGGAGAAGGGCGAGAAGCGGGTCGAGGGCGAGCTCCTCGCGACGAACCAGAAGGGCGAGCCGGTGATCCAGGGCGCGTTCGTCGCCGCGCTGCCGTCTCGGTGATGCCGTGGCGAGCCTAGCGGGCGACGCGCAGGTCGAGGCGATCGACGGGCCGAACTCCGTCGGCGCGCTCGAGGGCAAGTCGATGCCGATCCTCACCCGTTTGCCGAACGGCAAGATCGGCTTTCGGATGATGGGCAAGTTCGCCAAGAGTGCGGCCCCGGCGCCGATCGTGAAGGTCACGCTCGAGAACGGCGAGAGCGTGCGCGTCGGACGCGATCAGATCTTCTTCAAAGCCGGGATGGTCGAGACGCCGGCGAGCGAGCTGAAGGCCGGCGACCCGCTGATCCCGGTCTGGCACTACAAGGAAGGCTACGTGCCGCCGGACCTGCCGGACCAGCGCCCTGCGGACGGCACACTCCTGGTCTCCGCCGTCGCCGATGACGGCGAAGGGGACCTCTTCCACGCGCCGATCCGCGAGACCGGCATCTTCTTCCTGACCGTCGGTCCGCTCCTCAAAGCCTAGTGGCGACGGCGTCAACGACGCCAAAGAGTGTCGTCGCCGGGGACCGCTCGAGACTCCTAGCAGCGCTCGCCGCCGAGATCTCCGCCTGCCGACTCTGCCCGCGCCTCGTCCGATGGCGCGAGCAAGTGGCACGCGAGAAGACCGCGCGCTTCCGCGATTGGCAGTACTGGGGCCGGCCCGTCCCGGGCTTCGGCGATCCGCGCGCGCGGCTCGTGATCGTCGGCCTCGCACCCGCGGCGCACGGCGGCAATCGCACCGGCCGCATCTTCACCGGCGACCGGAGCGGTGATTGGCTCTATGGCGCGCTCCATCGCGCGGGATTCGCGAATCAGCCGACGTCCGTCTCGCGAGACGACGGGCTACGGCTCACCGACGCCTATGTGACCGCCGTGGTTCGCTGCGCGCCGCCCGACAACAAGCCGGCGATCGACGAGCGGGATCGCTGCATGCCGTATCTCGCTCGCGAGCTCGCGCTCCTCGACCGAACCCGGGTGTTCGTCGCGCTCGGGAGCTTCGCCTTCGCGAATCTGCTGCGGGTGCTTCGAGATACGGGCGATCGCCCGCTCGCGCCCGCCCGGTTTGGCCACGGCTCGCGCACCGAGCTCGCGAGCGGCCGGATCCTGCTCGGTTGCTACCATCCGAGCCAACAAAACACGTTCACCGGCAAGCTCACCGAGCCGATGCTCGACGCCGTGTTCTCCGCCGCGCGCGCCGCGCTCCGCTGAATTCCGCGCTTGCCGCGCCGGATTCCGCTGGTTTAGGAATCGCTCCGCGTGCGCGCCGGCCTCCTGCAAACCGGGATCATCGTCCTCCGCTCGGTGGCGGTCACGCTCGCAATCTCGATCCCGACCGTCGTCGAGGTGTACCGCGGCAGGTATCGGCGCGAAATCGGCGACCAGCGGCTCCGGTGGTGGTCGGAGCGGTTGCTCGGCTACGTGAAGCTCCGCTGCCGGGTGGTGAACCCCGATCGCGTGGAGATTCCGCACGGCCGTCCGGTCATCTTGATGAGCAACCACTCGAGCCTCTACGACATTCCGCTCGTCTTCCAGGCGCTGCCCGGCAGCATCCGCATGCTCACGAAGAAGGAGCTCTTCCGCGTGCCGATCTGGGGTCGCGGGCTCAAAGCCGGCGAGTTCGTCTCGATCGACCGGAAGGATCACACGCAGGCGTTGAAGGACCTCGCGGCCGCGAGAGAGAAGATGGCGAGCGGCATCGTCCTCTGGGTCGCGCCCGAAGGTACGCGCTCCCGCGACGGCCGGCTCGGCGGCTTCAAGAAAGGCGCCTTCATGCTCGCGCTCGAGACCGGGGCGACGATCGTTCCCATCGGCATTCGCGGCGCGCGCGACGTGCTGCCGGCGAAAACGTCGCGCTTCGTGCTCGGGCGCGAGGCCGAGGTGCGGATCGGCAAGCCGATCGAGGCCTCGGCGTTCACTCTCGAGGAGCGGCGCGGGCTCATGGCCGAGGTCGAGCGGCAGATCCGCGCCCTCGCGGACCTGCCGGCCTGATGGCGCGCGCGACGCATCCGACGAACCCGGCAGTCCGCCTGATGGACGGCCGCTTCTACGCGGAGGATCCGTTCGCGGCCTATCGCTGGATGCGCGACCACGCGCCGATCTATTGGGACGACGCCGCGGGTGTCTGGGGCGTCACCCGATATCGGGATCTCTACGCGATCGAGCGCGATCCGAAGACGTTCTCGAACGCGGAGGGCATCCGGCCCGGCAATCCACCGCTGCCCTACATGATCGACTTCGACGATCCGGAGCATCGTCGCCGCCGTCGCCTGGTGAGCCACGGATTCACGCCGAAGGGCCTCGCCGACCACGAGCCTCGGGTGCGCGAGATCTGCGTCGCCTTGATCGAGCGCGCGCAGGCTCGCGGGCGCTTCGACTTCGTGTCCGATCTCGCCGCGTGGCTGCCGCTGATCGTGATCGCGGACATGCTCGGGGTCGAGGCGGACGCGCATGCGGATCTCCTTCGATGGTCGGAGACGATGATCGCCGCCTCGAGCACGGGCTCCAGGGATCCGGCGCTGCTCGGCCGTGCGTCGCAGTCGTTCCTCGAGTACCAGGTGTACCAGCGCGGCGTGATCGAAGACCGCCGGACGCGTCCGCCGCAGCGCGATCTCGTTTCGATCCTGTGTCACGCAGAGGTCGACGGCGACCGCCTCGATGACGACTCGATCCTCTACGAATCGCTCCTGATCCTCGTCGGCGGCGACGAGACGACACGCCACGTTCTCGTCGGCGGCATGTACGAGCTCTTGCTGCGGCCGGAAGCACGCGCCGCGCTCGCGGCCGATCCACGGCGGATCCCGACCGCCGTCGAGGAGATGCTTCGCTGGGTGAGCCCGATCCAGAACATGGCGCGCACCGCGACCCGCGACGTCGAGATCGAGGGCCAGACGATCGAAGCGGGCGAGAAGGTGCTGCTCCTCTTCCCGGCCGCGAATCGAGATCCCGAGGTCTTTTCCGACCCGGAGCGCTTCGACGTCGCGCGTACGCCGAACGAGCATCTCGCGTTCGGGCTCGGCACCCACTTCTGCCTGGGCGCGAATCTCGCGCGGATGGAGCTCGTGGTCATGTTCGAGGAGATCGTCCGCCGGCTGCCGACGCTCCGCCTGGCGAGCGCCGCGCCGCCCCCGCGCCGACCGTCGAACTTCGTCTCGGGGATCGAGAGTCTCCCGGTCGAGCTCGCCTAGGCGCCGGGGAGCTTCTTCGCGACGTCGCCGACGCAGATCGTGCCCGACCGGACGACCCGCGCGTTGATGCCCCGGAGGTTCAGCGCACGGCCGACGGGCGAGTTCACGAACTTCATCGCGTCGATGCCGAAGCGGCCGACGAACTTCTGGCAGCCCGTGTGCGGGATCGCCGTCACCTCGATCGTCGCCGCGCCGAGCGCGAGCTGGGTGCCCGGCGGCAAATTCTCCACGCCGAGGTCGAGATCGAGATAGAGCTGGTCGCCGGCGAGCGGCCAGCGCTCGCGATCGGGCGCGATCAAAGCGATCGCCCGTGCGCTCATCACGTTGAGCTGCATGTCCGGGTGCGCCGACTTGTCGGGCGTCGCCTTACTACCGCGCGACTTCCAGCTGTCGCCGACGAGCCCTTCGACGAGATCGAGGAAAGCTTCGGCGAGCACCTCGCGCTCGCCGACGCGCGGGCGGCGGACGATCAGCTCGAGCGTGCCGCCGTCCTTCGGCGCCTGGCGGATTCGCTCGAGCCCTGCCTCGAGCTCGGCGGTCGTGGGGTGGAGGACCGAAACGTCTTTCGCCGGATGGCGGATCACGCGCCGCCCGGCTCGATACAGACGTCGTCGCCGACCATCGTCACCGCGTAGGTGCGGACCGGCGAGACTGCCGGCAGACACTTCGCGGCGCCGGTCTTGATGCAGAATCGTCCGCCGTGCCACGGGCACTCGATCTCTTCGCCCTCGACGTAGCCGTCCGCGAGCGAGGCCTGGCCGTGCGTGCATGTGTCGTCGAGCACGTAGAACGCGCCCGCGAGGTTGAAGACGGCGAGCGGCGGGAGGCCTTCGATCTCGACGAGCTTCGCGGAGCCGGGCGCGACGTCGGTCGCCTTGCAGAGGACGATCATGGCCTTCGCATAGCAAGCGCGCGTGCTAAGGGGGAGCACCATGCCCGCCGCCGTCCGCCAGATCTCGCCGCAGGAGCTAGCCGGTCTGATCCGAGAGGGAACGATCGTTGCCGACGTGAGGACGCCGATGGAGCGCGAGATCGCCCGCATCGAAGGCGCGCGCCTCCTCGACGAGGAATTCTTCGAGGAGCTCTGCAAGCTCGACCGCGCGACGCCGATCGCGTTTCACTGCCATCACGGCATGCGGAGCCAGGCCGCCGCCGAGCACTTCGCGTCGCTCGGCTTCACGACGCTCTACAACCTGGCGGGCGGGATCGACGCCTGGTCGGTCGAGATCGACCCGAAAGTAATTCGCTACTAGTTCTTGGCGACGGCGTCCGAGACGCCAAAGACCGTCGTCGCCGCGGACCGCCCGAGATTGGATGTCAGTCCCCGCGCGGGTCCGGCGCTTCCTCGACGCGTACCTCGACGGTGAGCGTCTCCATGCCGCCGCCGACGTAGATCGTTCCCGAGGTCGGCGAAGCGTCCACCCAGTTCCGGCCGCACGCGACGCGCACATGGTCGGTCTGCGTGACGACGCCGTTCGTCGGATCGAGGCCCTTCCAGCCCATCTCCGGCAGGTACACCTGCGCCCACGCGTGCGACGCTTCCGCCTGTCGTTGGTTCGCGTGCTTCGGGCCGGTGTAGAGGTAGCCGCAGACGTAGCGCGCCGGCACGCCGAGCAGACGTGCGAGACAGATCAGGAGGTTCGTGAAGTCCTGACAGACGCCACGGCGATTCGCGTAGACCTCGAACGGCGTCGTCGCGAGCGTCGTCGTGCCCTGCTGATAGTCGTATTCGCGGAAGATCGACGCGTTCATGTCGAGCAGCGTGTCGACGAGGTCGTAGTCGTTCCGCACGACGAAGCTCATCGCGTACTCGGTGAGCTCCTCGAGCTCGCTCTCGGCGAGCTCGGGCGGCAGGAGATACGGCTGCAGCATGTGCCGCTGCCACGGCATCCAGACGAGCGGGATCGTCGAGCGCTGGTGGAGCGTGCGCACGCGCAGCGGGTCGATGTCGCGGAGCTCGACGATCGAGCGCGCCTCGATCACCATCTCCTGGTACGGCACGTCGACGAGGAACCGCCGCACGCGGTTGCCGAACACGTCGTCGTAGTCGCGATGCTGTCCCTCGACGGAGACGTGAAGGTCGAAGCTCAAGAGCGACTGCATGCGGTCGTGAACGGGGAACAGCCGGAGGAGATGGCTGCTCCGCTCGATCGGCATCGCATAAGAGTACGCGGTGCGGTGCACGACGGAGAGACGGCGGATCTCGGCGTTGCGTATCGGGATCGGCCGTCCGGCCTTGCCGTTCGCCGCCGCGCCATTCGTCGTGAAGTCCGAGGACTCGATCCGCGCGCGCACCGTGCCTTGGCGCACGATCACCATCGCGCCCGACGCCAGCTTCCGCCACTCGCCCTCCGGCGTCTCGCCCTCGGGGGCGAGCGGCCCGCTCGCGAGCACGACGCCCTTCCGGCTCTTGATGCCGCGCCGCGCGAGGTCGACGAGCAGATCCTCGTCGCCGTAGGCGAGCGCCGCGTATGGCGGCATCACGTGGAGGAGATAGAGACCGAGCTGGTCGTCGTCGTGGTCCGCGTACGCGAGGAGGTCGTGGCCGTCGCTGAGCGCGCACGTCATGCCGCCGTAGGCATCCAGCTCTTCTAGCCAATCGTGCAGCTCCGCGGGATCCGCTTCGCCGAGCGAGCGCCAGCCGCGCTTCACGATCCGCGAGAGGAGCTCGCAGAAGACGATCTCGGTGTCCGTCGAGCCGACCGGCTCGAACGGAGCGTCCGCGGCGAGCTCGAGGCGCTGCCGTAGGCTCCCGGCGTGCGCGAACATCCAATCGCGCCGCGCGTAGGTGCGCGTGAACGGCTGCGTGTTCGCGTCGGTGTTGTGCCCCCAGGTCGCGGTGCGGATGTGGAGCAGGAAGATCGACGACGCGAGGTGATCCCACGTCTTCACGAGCTCGCTGCGGATGCTGCCCTGGCCCGGCGCGGGCTCCTTCAGCACGGTCGCCGAGGGCTCGCCCGCCGAGTAGTAGCCGATGCCCCAACCGTCCGGCAGCCGCTTCCCGGCATGCAGGCAGCGGAGGTCGAAGGACGGCGCGAGCTCGCCTTCGAAGGACATGGCCAGGAGATTCGGCATCTTCGGTTCGCGCGTTCTACTTGAGGGCGAGGGCGCGTGCGAATCAAGCGGGCCGGCGACGAAGATCGAGGGTCCAGGCGTCGGAGAACGGAATCGTCGCCGCCGACTGCGGCTCGCACGCGGTGATTCGAACACGCTCGCGGCGCCGACGTGCCGCTTCCGCCCCGTCCATCGGCAAGGAATCGTACGCCCCGCCGCCCGGGATCCACGAGTGGAGCTCGATCCGGCGGCCGTGCCCGCCGCGCGACCACTCGATGACGAGTGGATCCACGGCGGCGAGCCCCGGGTGGAACCCGGGATTCGGCGCGAACGAGCGGAATCGCACCGCGCCGACGTGAACGTGCGCCTCCGTCTCCCGCGCGAGCGGATGGAGCGCGACGGAACGGCCCTCGGCGTGGACGAGGCCCGGCGACTCTCCGGGTGGCACGCGAATGCGGATCTCGACCCGGCGCGTGCTCGAATCGACGACGCGCGAGGGCTGCCGTTCCTGCGAGGCGACGTCGCCGACGAGCGGCCAGAACTCGATCGCCGGCGTGAGCACGAGCTGGCCGGTGCCGAGCACGACGTCCGCGATCGGCGCCGGCGCCGCCAGCGCCATCTCGCGAAGGTGCGGCCCGAGCCGCAGGTCGTTCTCGTCGAGATCGTCGATCACGTGGCCGAGGTCGCGAAGCAGCACCGACGGCAGCCCGAAACGGTCGTGGAGCGCTTGCCCCCAATCGAAGAGCGGTGACTCGAACGGAGCCACGCAGAGCCGCGCGAGGAGCGCGCGAAAGAGCGCGGCGACCGCCGTCGCGCGCTCCGGCGTCGGCTCCATGCGGAGCGCGCGAAGCTCGACGAGCCCGAGGAGGCCGCGGCCGGGCAACGCCGGGTTCCACAGCTTCTCGACGTTCACCTCCGCGCGGTGCGAGTTGCCCGAGCCGTCGACGAGCAGCGGACCGAGCGCGGCCGAGAGCCGCGGCGGATCCGCCTCCGCGCCGAGCAGGTCGAGCGCGAGGCCGAGCTCGTCGAATCGCTCGCGCGAGCCTTCATCCGGCCGCGGCCCCTGGCTCGCGCCGCCGACACATTCCGCCGCGAATGCGAACGACAGCGCCGGATGGCGATTGAGATAGCGAAGGAGACCGGGCAGCAGGCGCGGCTTCGCGAAGAACGGGCTCGATTCGGGCGTCGAGCCACCGAACGTGAGCTGACCGCCGCCGCCGGAGTCGAGCTCCTCGCCGTTCCAGCGCCAGCGGAGCGGCGAGAGGCCGGCGGCGACGGCCGCCGCATGCGCGGCCGCGACGTAGCGCGCGAACACGGCGAGGGAGGGCGCGGGCGGCAGCGCGATCTCGAGCACGCCGGGGTCGGGCACGACGAACGCCCAGGCCTCGTCCGCCGGCGCGGGCATCGGCGCCGCGCGTGGCGGCGAGTCGAAGTCGGCCTCGACCACGCCGTCTCCCTCGCCACCTTCGTCCTCGCGCCGCCAGCTGACGGCGTACGCGAAGCGCGGCTCGGGCTCGTCGGGAAACTGGCGACCCTCGACCGCGAAGACGCGCGCCGCCCGCGCCGCATGGCGCGCGAGGTCCACCGCCAACGCTCTCGCGCGCTCCTCCTTGTCGCCGCCGAGCGCCTGGCCGAGCCACCACGGCTCCTGCGAGCCACGGTCGGTGAACGTCGGCTCCGCGCCCGTCCAGATCTCGAGCCCGAGGCGTGCGAGCGCAGCATCCTGCGCCGCGATCTCCTCCTCGAGCGCCGGGGTCATTCTTCCTTCGCGAACTCGCGCGGCGGGTGATCGATCGGCAAACGGCGAAGGTCGAGCGTATAGGGCGCGTCCGGGTGCGGGCGGGCCGTCAACGGCTCGACCGGCCAGGGCAAAGGCCCTTCGACCGTGAACCGCTGCGAGCGCCGCGCCGACGCCTCCGAGCGCGTGAGCGGCGGCGATTCGAACGCGCGGCCCTCGGGATGCCATACGTGATAGGCGCACGCGCCGATCGAGCGGCGCGCCCACGTGTCGAGCACGTCGAGCCGCACGGGATGGTGCACCCCGAGATGCGCGTGAAGACTGTGCGGCGGGCACCAGGCGCGGAAGCGAATGCCCGCGACGCCTTCCCCGGCGCGGCCGGTCGGACGGATCGGCAGCTCGCAGCCGTTCACGAGCACCTGGTAGCGCTCGGGCACCCAGCCGGCGACGCGGACCTCGATCCGCTCCATCGACGAATCCACGAAGCGTGACGTACCGCTCGTCGTCATCTCTTCGCCGAGCACCGGCCACGGCTCGATCGCGTTTCGCACCTCGAGCCGCACGTCCCCCGCGGTGAGCGTGCCGACGAGCGGGCAACGGAGCTCGACGAACGGCTCGAACGCGGCCGCGGGCAGCGGAACGCCTCGTGCGGCGAGGAATGCGAGCACGTCCTCGAAGTCGCGCCAGATCCAGTACGGGAGGAGGAAGCGATCGTGCAGCACCTGGCCCCAGCGGACGAGCGGCCCGAGCACCGGCGACTCGGCGAGCGCGCCCGCGAGCGCACGAACGAGAAGCGCCTGTGCCGCCATCATGCGCGGATGCGGGGGCATCTCGAAGGCACGGAGCTCGACGAGGCCCTGGCGCGAATGGGCCGCCTCGTGACCGAAGAGCTTGTCGATGCAGACCTCGGCACGATGGGTGTTGCCCGAGACGTCGACGAGGAGATTCCGAAACAGGAGGTCACCGAGCCATGGCGGCGCGGAGAGGCGTTGGTCGATCGCGTGCTCGAGAGCGATCTCGAGCTCGTAGAGCGAATCGTGGCGTGCCTCGTCGACGCGCGGAGCCTGCGACGTCGGACCGACGAAAAGCCCGCTGAACAAGAAGGAGAGAGACGGGTGGTGCTGGGTGAACGTGAGCCAGCTCGCGAGCAGATCCGGGCGCTGGATCATCGGGCTCGTGAGCGGCGTGGGTCCGCCGATCGTCACGTGGTTGCCGCCGCCTGACCCGGCGATGCGGCCGTCGAGCAGGTACTTCTCGGAATGGAGTCCGGAATGGAGGGCGGCCTCGAACACCTGGTCGCTGATCGCCGCGTGCTCGCGCGTCGAGCGCGTCGGCGGCAGGTTCACCTCGAGCACGCCCGGGTCGGGCGCGACCGACATGCGGAAGAGCGAGGGATCTGGCGGCGGCGGATAGCCCTCGAGACGAATCGGATGATCCGTCTCGCGCCTGACCGCGTCGACCTCGGCGAGGAGCGCGAAGAAATCCTCGGCGGCTTCGACCGGCGGGAGGAAGACGTAGACCGCACCGTCGCGCGGCTCGACGCAGAGCGCGGTGCGCACGGCGGTCGCGGGGGCGGGTGGCACGACGTCGACACGCTTCTGCTTGGCGGCCTCGTCTCCTTCGACCACGCGCGGATCGAGCGGCTCGTACGGCTCCTCGCGGGGCTTGATCGGCGGCACCGGGGGCAAGGAACGGAGGGGCAGGCGAAGGCCCATCGGCGAGTCGCCCGGCAGCAGGTAGAGGCGCCCGCGGCGGAAGCGCCAGCGCTCGGTTTGCCACCGGCCGCCCTTCACCCGCACGATCGGCAGCACGAAGCCGACCTCGCGCTCGAGCCCGCGGTCGAGAACGCGAGCGAGTCGCCGTCGCTCCTCGGGGTCGTGGAGGTTCGCAGTCAGGGGGTCGACGTCGATCGGGAGTGCCGCCTCTTCCTGGAGGTGCCGCCACGGATCCTCGAAGCCGGGCTCGAGGCCGTCGTCGACGCCGAGCCGGCGCGCGAGCCGTGTCGCCACGTCGCGCGCCTCGGTGAGCCCGGCCTCACCACGGGACGCCGGGTCGGGGGAAGGATCGGGCTCGGTCCAGATCGGCACGCGGTCGGTGCGACCGAGAAGCTCGATCGTCCAGCGCGGCAGCGATTCGCCCGGATACTGCTTGCCCTGACGGAGGAGGAGCGCGCCGCCGCTCGCGAGGCGACGACGCAGCTCGCGCGCGAGGCGCCAGCCCTGCTCGGTCTTCGTCGGCCCGAGCGCGGCGCCGTTCCACTCCGGCTCTTTCGGATGCTCGCGAGAATTGAAGGTCGGCTCGCCGCCGATGGTGAGGCAGAGACCGTGCTCCGCGAGTCGCGCGTCGGCGACGTCCCCGGCCGTGAGCATCGCTTGCCAGAGCGATTCCTCGTAAGGCGCGTTCGGTCGCGGCTCATGCCCGAGACGTCCGACGCGCATCTCGAACGTGACCCTCGAGGCGAGCACGTCGCTCGTGCCCTCGATCGGCGAGGCGAGCGCCGGTGTCGCCGTGCAGGCGAGCGGGATGTGCCCTTCGCCGCAGAGCAGCCCGCTCGTCGCGTCGAGGCCGATCCAGCCGCCACCGGGAACGTATGCCTCGGCCCACGCGTGCAGATCGACGACGTCGCGATCCACGCCTTTCGGCTCGTCCGGGAGCATGCCCTCGTCGCGAAGCTGGATCAGGTAGCCGGAGGCGAACCGAGCAGCAATGCCGCGCGCGCGGAGCAAGGCGAGCAGCAACACCGCGCTGTCGCGACAGCTGCCGCGACCTTCGGTGAGCGTCTCCTCGGGCGTCCAGATGCCCGCCTCCTCGCGGATGACGTAGCGAATCGCCCCGTTCACGGCGCGATTGACGTCCACCAAGAAGGGGACGGTCGTGCCCTCGGTCGGCAGGCTCTTCAGCAGCCGCTCGAAACGCTTGCCGGTGCCGAGCCAGGGCTGGTCCAGCGAAAGGTACGGCGCGAGCTCCGAGCGAAGCTGCCCGCCGAGCTCGAACGGAACCCGCTCCGCCAGCGGATCGACGAAGAAATCGAACGGGTTCACCGGGCGCAGGTCGAGCGCCATGTCGACGCCGACCTCGAGCGCCTCGATGCGCCTGCCCGTCGGAAAGACCGCATACGCGACGTGGTTCCCGGCCGGATCTTGTTGCCAGCGGATCGACGGCTCGGGCCGGAGCGTCAGGCCGTAGCTCTCGATGGTCGCGGCGGCGTGGGCGGCCGGGCGGAGGCGGAGCCGATGCGGGCCGAGCGCTGCGGGCGACGGATACTCGTACCGACTGCGGTGTTGAACGAGGACGCGCATGATGGAGGTCGCCGAGAGGAACCCTCTTTGGCACGCAAGCGGGGTGCCAGCCGAGCTCGAGAGAAAACCCCGTTCCCGCAAGGCGGGCGCGCTGGTCGGCATGCCCGTCTGGCGGGCACCGGCCCGTCCGACGAGCAGCATCTTCATCAAGACGGCTCTTTCGGGCTAGATAGCGCCCCTATGACCAAGAGCGAAGCCGTCAAACGGTGGGTTGACGAGGTCGCCGCCAAGACGAAGCCCGATCAGGTCGTCTGGTGCGACGGCTCCGAGGCCGAAAAGGAACGACTCACGCAGGAGGCGGTCGCACGCGGCGACTTGCTCCCGCTCAACCAGGAAAAGCTCCCGAGCTCCTACCTTCACCGGAGCCACGCGTCCGACGTCGCCCGAACCGAGCATCTCACCTTCATCTGCACGCCGACGAAGGAAGAGACGGGTCCGACGAACAACTGGATGTCGCCGGACGAGGCGCGGGCGAAGGTCGGGAAGCTCTTCGAGGGCTCGATGCGCGGCCGGACGATGTACGTCGTGCCGTTCATCATGGGGCCGGCCGGCTCGCCGTTCTCGAAGGTCGGCGTCGAGCTCACCGACTCGATCTACGTGGTCCTCAACATGCGGATCATGACCCGCATGGGCGACGTCGCCTGGAAGCAGCTCGGCGAGGGCTCCGAGTTCACGAAGTGTCTCCATTCCCTCGGCGATCTCTCGCCGGACCGGCGCTTCATCGTCCACTTCCCGCAGGACAACGAGATCTGGTCGGTCGGCTCGGGCTACGGCGGCAACGCTCTCCTCGGCAAGAAGTGCCTCGCGCTGCGGATCGCTTCGTACCTCGGCCGGCAGCAGGGCTGGATGGCCGAGCACATGCTGATCCTCGGCGTGCAGACTCCGGAAGGCGACATCCACTACATCACCGGCGCGTTCCCGTCGGCGTGCGGCAAGACGAACCTCGCGATGCTCGTGCCGCCGCCGGCTCTCGCCAAGAAGGGCTGGAAGGTCTGGACCGTCGGCGACGACATCGCCTGGCTCCGGATCGGCGAGGACGGCCGCCTCTGGGCGGTGAACCCCGAAGCCGGGTTCTTCGGTGTCGCCCCGGGCACGGGCGCGAAGACGAACCCCAACGCGATGGCGACGATCAACCGGAACTCGATCTTCACGAACGTCGCGCTGAAGCCGGACGGCACGGTGTGGTGGGAAGGTCACGACGACAAGCCGGTCGAGGGCATGCTCGACTGGCAGGGCAAGCCCTGGAATCCGGCGAGCGGCGAGAAGGCGGCGCATCCGAACAGCCGCTTCACCGCGCCGGCGTCGCAGTGTCCGGTGATCTCGCCGGAGTGGCAGAACCCGAAGGGCGTGCCGATCAGCGCGATGCTCTTCGGTGCGCGGCGCCAGCGAGTCGTGCCGCTCGTGTACGAATCGTTCGACTGGCAGCACGGCACGTTCCTCGGCGCGACGCTCTCCTCGGAGACGACCGCCGCCGCGACGGGCAAGGTCGGCGTCATGCGCCGCGATCCGATGGCGATGGTGCCGTTCTGCGGCTACAACATGGCGGACTACTGGGGGCACTGGCTCGAGATGGGCAAGCGCCTCACGAACCCGCCGAAGATCTTCCGCGTGAATTGGTTCCGCACCGGACAGGACGGCAAGTTCCTCTGGCCGGGCTTCGGCGAGAATCTCCGCGTGCTGAAGTGGGTGCTCGACCGCTGCCAGGGGCGCGGCAAGGCGCAGGAGACCGTGATCGGCAACGTGCCGACGGCCGACGCGATCGATCGCGAAGGGCTCGACATCTCCGACGGCGCGCTGCAGGAGCTTCTCCGCGTCGATCGTGCGGAGTGGCTCGAGGCGGTGCACGGCCAGCGCGAGTACTTCGAGACGTTCGGCGATCACGTGCCGAAGGGAATCCGCGAAGAGCACGAGGCGCTCGCGCGCCGCGTGTCGGGCGAGGCGTGAAGCTCAATCAACGAGGAGACAGCGAATGACCCCGGATCAAATCGTCACCAAGTTCTGCAAATCCTTCGAGACGGGTGCCGTCGAGGAAGGCCTCGCGCTGCTCGCGGACGATTGCGTCTACCACAACATCCCGCTCGACCCGATCAAGGGTAAAGCCGCGATTGCGCAGACGCTCGGCGGCTTCGGCCAGATGCTCGGCTCGATCACGTTCGAGATCCGCCATCAGGTCGCGAGCGGCGACGTGGTGATGAACGAGCGCGTCGACTGGTTCACGCCGCCCGGCAAAGCGCGTTACGGCCTGCCGGTCACCGGGGTCTTCGAGGTGAAGAACGGCAAGATCGTCGCGTGGCGTGACTACTTCGACACGCGGCAGTTCACGCAGGGGACTGGAATCCCGCTGTAGGCTTCATTCTTCGAGCGGCTCGGCGACCGGCTCCTCTTCGGCAGCCGGCTCCTCATCGCCGACGTCCTGCTCGGTGTCTTCGACGCCGAGATCGGGCTCTTCGGCTCCGGAGTCCTCGTCTTCGACCGCAGCAGGCTCGTCGACGGCTTCGGCGCCCTCGTCGGTGCCTTCTACGTCGGCAGGGAGCTCGGCTTCGGCGCCCTCGTCAGCGCCATCGGCCTGGACATCCGAGCCGTCTTCGGGGTCCTCTTGGGCCGCGACCTCGAAGGTCGGACCCGCGAAGACGAGCAGGGTGGCAAGGGCGACGGCGAGGCGTTGGGGCATCGTCGCCTACGAGGCGGGCGGAGCTTCCTTCTGGCGCGTCTTGGATACCGCGCCCATCACGCCGAGGCCGATCATCACGAGGACGCCGATCCCGATCCACGTCTCGCTGACGCCGGCGAGGTGGGCGCCGTACGCGAGGCCCGCCGCCACGAGCACCATGCCGATCATGTAGAGCCCGAAGTTCGACATCAATTCTCCCAACACCCGGGGGAGGCGTTGGTTCTGTTGCTCCGGGCGTCTCGCCGCGGCTTTCTCGCGCTACTTGAGCGCTTCCGAGCGGCCGGTCGCGAGCGCCCGATCGACCGTTTCGTGACCGAGGAGGTTCCGCAGGAGCGCGATCTGCAGGCGGTAGATCCACTCCGGCGGCTTGCCGAAGTGCTTCGCCGCCGCGACCGTCGCCGAATAGCCGGCGAACGTCCACGCGGCGAGCTCCACGTCGATGTCGGCCGGGATCTTCTCCTGACGGATGCCCTCGCGGATGGTCTCTTCCACCAAAGAAACGAAACCGCTGAAGATCGCGCCGAGCTTGCCGCCGACCGCGCGGTCCTGCGTCACGGGGGAGAGCGCGATCTTCGCGTAGTCGAGGTGTGTCTCGAGGCTCGCTGCATAGGCGATCGAGAGGTTGACGAGAAAGCGCACCGGGTCGTCCGTGCTCGCGCGCACGCGCTCGACGCGCTCGAACGTGAAGCGGGCGACCTCGTCGAGCACCGCCGAGATGAGTGCGTCCCGATCCGGGAAGTAGCGGAAGACCGCGGCCTTCGAGACCCCCGCCTCGCGGGCGACGTCGTCGACCGTCATCGCCGCGAGCGAGCGGCGACTTCCCGCCTTGACGGCCGCGCCGATCAGGTGGGAGCGACGAGTGTCGGGATCCATCCGGAGCGCGCGCGGTCGCTTGGCAAGACTGGGCATGGCCGGCAAAGTAACTGATCGGTCATTAGTCGTCAAGCGGGGCGTCGAGATATCGCTTGCAAAGCTGGTGAAAGCTGAATAGAAGGCAGGTGATCAAATAGTCATTAGAGAGGAATTCGATGCCCCTCTGCTCGCTCGCCGCCACGCTCACGATCCTCGCCACCCTCGCGCAGCCCGCTCGCGCCGAGGAGCTTCCGCTCCTCGATCTCGATCCGATCCGCTCGCCGTTCGCCAAGGCATGCGAAGGGCAGCCCGACGGGACGCCGATGCCCGACGACCCGCGGAAGCTCGTCGTCCCCGGCATCAACCAGCCGGGCACCGCGGTGCAGTTCAACGGCTACTGGATCGAGGTGCACGACGCGCCCGGCTACCTGCCGAACCCGACGCAGCCGGCGACGAGCTGCGGCGAATGGCGCGCGCGGGTCGCCGCGGGGAAGGAGTTCCTCGAGACGCGGCAGACGTTCCAGCTACTCGCGGGCGCGAAGGCGTATCACAACCTCTGGATGAGCTGGGGGCTCACGAAGCGCCCGGCCGATTTCGACGAGCAGGTTCGGAAGCGTTACGGCTTGCCGCCCGCGCCGTTCCGGAATCCGATCCCGCTCCCCGGCGAGGATCCGAAGAAGACCGACGGCGGCAGCGGGCAGCTGCCGATGGGTCTCATCCAGGGCCGCGACGCGGACCTCCGCTACAACGGCAAGGTCACGATCTCGTGCTCGTCGTGCCACGACTCCGAGCTCGGCACGCCCGAGGACGGCGATGGGCTCGGCGTGATGCGCGGGCGCGCGACCGACGCGTTCGACGCGTCGCTCTTCGGCGCGGACATCATGCGCACCTCGTTCTTGAGCGGCGAGCTTCCGGAGCTCGGCGCGATCGGCGCGGCGATCGTGCCGTTCCCGTACAGCACCCGCCGCGGCATCAATGACGCGTTCGGGCTCGTCGACTTCATGGGCGTGCTCTTCGACATGGAGACGCTCGACGCGTTTCCGGGTTTCGAATGGTTCCCCGCGCATGGCGCGCCGGGGCAGGTGCAGACGCCGAACTGGTGGAGCCGTAGCCACCGCACACGCCAGTTCCTCGGCGGCGATCTCGCCGCGGACAACGTGCACTCGACGATGGCGCTCCAGGTCGCGAACCTCGACAAGACCGGCGCCGAGAAGAAGGCGGTCGAGCCCGACTTCGAGAACATCATGGCGTACCTGAACTCGCTCTCGCCGCCGCCGTTCCCGGGCGAGATCGATACCGGCCTCGCGGAGACGGGCGCGGTCCTCTTCCACTCGAAGGACCTCTGGGCGAACCCGGTGAACGACGGCATCCCGCGGCCGGAGGGCAACGGCTCGTGCGCGAGCTGCCACGGCGTCTATTCGCCGCGGTACGCACATGATCCGACGATGCTGCCGGACCCGCGGCTGATCGGCATCGCCGGGGTGATCACGCCGCTCGAGATCATCGGCACGGATCCCGCGCGAACGAACCTCGCCTCGCCGGAGTTCAAGCGCGCGTGGGACACGTCGTGGTGGGGCTACGACTACTTGAACCCCGAATGGACGAAGGCCGGGCAGGGCGCGGGCGGCACCACGCTCGCGCGCGCGGTCAACGACTACTCCGCCACGAATGGTCGGCTCGCCGGCCCGAACCGGTGGGAGAAGGACGTGATCGGCTACGATACCCCGCCGCTCTACGGCATCTGGGCGTCGGCGCCGTATTTCCACAACGGCAGCGTGCCGTCGGTGTGGTGCGTGCTCCAGCCCGACCATCGACCGGACGTGTGGCAGCGGCCGCTGACGGCGCCCGGGATCGGCGGCAAGAACCGCGGGCTCGACCAGAGCCTCGAGGCGTACGACCTCGAGGAGCTCGGTTGGAGGTATCGCGAGCTTCCCTGCAACGTCGTGATTCCACTCTTGCCGACGCTCACGTGCAGCGCCGGCCAGACGCCGATCGATCTCCTTCACCGAACGGCCTCGGATCTCCTCGGGCCGAATCTCTGGCTCGCGAACCAGTCGCCGCCGCCGATCACGGAAGAGCAGATCAAGGCGCGCATGATCATGAACACGCACGACTACAGCCTCGGCAACGAGGGCCACGAGTTCACGCGCGCCCTCACGGATGCCGAGCGCTGGGCGATCATCGAGTACCTGAAGACGTTGTAGATGCGGCCGTCGTCGCCGGGGACCGCTCGGGTTTGGCGGTGTTTGGTGTGGCTTGCGCTCGCCGTCACGGTCGCGCGGGCCGAAGACGTCTACGTCTACCTGAAAGAGGACGAAGCGCCCGCCGCGGTGTTTCCCGCGGCCGATCGCTTCGAGCGCCGCGAGGTCCGGTCGACCGAAGAGCTACAGGCACGCGTACAAGAGAGTCTGGGCAAGCTCGTGCCCTCGGTCTGGGAAGATCGGTACCCGGTGATCACGGCGTACGAAGGAAATCAGAAGCTCGGTCGCGCGATCATCGTCGAGGAGATCGGCAAGCACCGGGGCATCACGTTCGTCGTCGGCGTCGAGCCTTCGGGTACCGTCGCGGGTGTCGCGATCCTCGTCTACCGCGAGCACTACGGGGGCGAGGTGCGCGATCGCCGTTTC
>CAWBOU010000052.1:0-78018 GCA_963790365.1 uncultured delta proteobacterium | reverse complement strand
TATCGCGGCGAATACTGGAGCGTGAACGGCGTGGAGCCGATGTTCGGCTCGCCGAATCGGTATCGAAGCCGTTCCGAGAAGCCGCATCCGCCGATCCGCATCGCCGGCTCTCGCCAACTTCGGACACGCTCGTGATCGCGGGCGAGCGCGGGTTCATGCCGATGAGCCTCAACATCAACGCCGCGTACCTCGCGAGCCACTGGGCCTCGTCGAGAAGGGCGCCGAGTCGGTCGGGCGCACGCCGAATCGCGCGGATTGGAAGCTCGTCCGCGAAGTCTACGTCGCCGAGACCGACCGCGAGGCGCGCCGCAAGGCGATCGAGGGACCGATCGGGCGCGCCTATCGCGAATACCTGCTGCCGCTCTTCGGCAACTTCGGCTTCCTCGGTCTTTTCAAGCACGATCCGGCGGTGCCGGAATACGTCCGCCGGAATATCTCTGCGAGTATGGCGGCTGGCTCGTCGGCTCGCCGGCGACGGTGCGCCAGCGTCTCGCCGACATGGAAGGCGACGCCGGCGGATTCGGCACGCTCCTCGTTCTCACGTTCGATCACCTGGACGACGACGAGGGCGGCCGCGTCGCAACGGCTGATGATCGAGGAGATCATGCCGCACTTCCGAGATCGCAGCGGCTTGAGCGAGTCGCCGCAAAGGGGAGCCCTGAAGGGCGCTGGGTCGTGGCGGGCATCCTCGGGATCGGTCTGTCGGCGCTCGCGACCTTACTTCTTCTCCCTTCGATTTGTCGGGGCGGTGGGTGACCTCCATGGCCGATCCATTTCGGGACCTCGAACGGAAGATCGCGACCGGCGACGCCATCGTCGGCGTGATCGGGCTCGGCTACCTCGGCTTGCCGCTCTCATGCACGATCGCCGAGCGCGGCTCCGCGCGATCGGCTTCGACGTCGACGCGACGAAGATCGGCAAGCTCGTGCGCGGCGAGACCTACATTCGCCACGTCCCCGGAGAGCGGTTGGCGAAGATCGTTGTCCCGGGGCGGATCCGCCGCTCTCGTGCCGGCGCGCGACCTCGGCTTCGTGCCGACCGCGGACTTCGACGCGCTTCGCCTCTGCGACGCGATCGTCATCTGCGTGCCGACGCCGCTCACCGAGGGGCGCGAGCCCGATCTGCCGCCGTCACTACCGCGCGAGCGATCGCCGCGACGCTCCGCGCCGGGCAGCTCGTGGTGCTCGAGTCCACGACGTATCCCGGCACGACCGACGAGGTCCTCCGGCCGATGCTCGAGAAGAGCGGTCTTCGGGCCGGCGACGACTTCGCCCTCGCTTTCTCGCCCGGAGCGCGAGGACCCGGGCAATCGACGCTACGTCACCGAGACGATCCCGAAGGTCGTCGGCGGCGTCACGCCGCGGATGCGCCGACGTCGCGCAGGCGCTCTACGGCAGATCGTCGAGGAGTCGTCCCGGTGTCGTCGACGCGCGTCGCCGAGCCGGCCAAGCTCCTCGAGAACATCTTCCGCGGCGTGAACATCGCGCTCGTGAACGAGCTCAAGATGCTCTGCGAGCGGATGGACATCGACGTTGGGAAGTGATCGACGCCGCCTCGACCAAGCCGTTCGGCTTCATGCCGTTCTATCCGGGCCCGGGCCTCGGCGGGCACTGCATCCCGATCGATCCGTTCTATCTGACCTGGAAGGCGCGCGCAGTACGACTTACGCCACGCGTTCATCGAGCTCGCGGGCGAGATCAACACGGCGATGCCGTACTCGGGTGGTGGAGCGGATCGTCGACGCGCTCGGCTCAGGCCGGCGCTCTCGGGCGCCGAGATCCTGGTGCTCGGCGTGGCGTACAAGAAGGACGTCGACGATCTCCGTGAATCGCCCGCGCTGAAGCTGATCGCGATCCTCGAGGAGCGCGGCGCGCGCGCTGCATACCACGACCCCTACGTCGACACTCCGGACGCGGCGCCTGCGGCGCTACGACGTTCTCGAGCTCGATTCCCTGCCGATCGATGCGGCATCGCTCGCGCGATTCGACTGCGTCGTCGTCGCGACCGACCACTCGGCGTTCGATTCGGATGCGATCGTCGCGGCGAGCCGGCTCGTGGTCGACACGCGGAACGCGACCGCCCGCGTGAAGACGAATCGAGACAAGATCGTCGCCGCCTGAAAGGAACGCGCGGGGGCTTAATTGCCTATCGCGCTCGGTATGGTCCGCCCACTCGCGTCGCGCCGTTCTGCTTGCGCAATCGCGTTGGCGCTTTTCGCCGCCTCTCTCCGCATCGCCCGAACGCCCTCGGCCGTCGCGCCGTGGGACGGAGCCCGCCGTGACGGCGGATCCCGCCCGGCTTCAGGTTCCCTGGCCAAACGACGGACAGCCGGGATCGCGCATTTCAGATCGTCGGGGACGTCATCCGTGTCGCAGGTCGCGGACCTGTTGGCCAGTCGGGAATATACGGTTTCTCGTGAAGGGTACCATTCGCGTGACCTACGCAGAGGAAGCGCAAGTCGCGGGAATGAGCGCCAAAGAAGCCGGCGGCGGGCCACGTCGCACCGCCAGCTCGATTCCGTCTCGTGATGCATCCCGATGTGAAACTGGAATCGCGGAAAGGCGGCGGGAGCGAAGTCGTCGTCGTCGGTGCCGTCGAGCGGCCCGGGAGGGCGCCCCTCGGGGATGAAGGGCAAGACGCTGCCCCCCCTCGTACCGGCGGGCTGGGTCAGCGGCGCGGACGCAACCGCCGTGATCCGGATCCCTACCCGCCCCGTCCTCCTCCGGGTCCGCCCGGTCTCTTCGCGAGGGCGTTCCCGGGGCACCCCCAGAAGCCGTCGACAATCGCGGCCGTCGAGCCGTCTGCGCGGCGGAGCGAATGGCCCGGCCATTCGCTCCGCCGCGCAGGACGTCAGCGGCCGCGATCTCGAGCGGCTTCTCGCGAGGTGCCCCGGGAACGCCCTCGGCGAAGAGACCGGGCGGACCGGAGGACCCCGGGGCGGGTAGGATCCGGATCACGCCGGTTGCGTCCGCGCTGAGCCCGCCCACCGCTGCGATCGCCTCCAGCAGCGTCTTGCCCTTCATCCCGAGGGGCACCCTGCCGGGCCGCTCGACGGCACCGACGACGACGACTTCGCTCCCGCCGCCTTTCCGCAATTCCACTTTCACATCGGGATCGATCACGACGGAATCGAGCTGGCGTGCGATACCGCCGCGGCTTCTTTGGCGCTCATTCCCGCGACTTCGGCTTCCTCGGCGTAGGGCACGCGAATCGTCCCTTCGCGAGAAACCGTATATTCCCGACTCGCCTCGGCCAGGTCCGCGACCTCGACGCGGATGACGTCCCCGGAGTGGATCTCGGGGTCCTTCGCGATCCCGGCTGTCCGTCGTGTCGCCAGGAAATCCTGAAGCCGGGCGGGATCCGCCGTCACGGCGGGCTCCGTCACGGCGCGCGACGGCCGAGGGCGTTCGGCGATGCGGAGGCAGGCGGCGAAAAGCGCCAACGCGATTGCGCAAGCGAGAACGGCGCGACGCATGGGCGGACCATACCGAGCGCGATCGGCGATTTCCACGGAACGCCCCCGCGCGTTCCTTTCAGGCGGCGACGATCTTCTCCCGATTCCTCGTCACACGGCGGGTCGCGTTGCGCGTGTCCACGACGAGCCGGCTCGCCGCGACGATCGCATCCCAATCGAACGCCGAGTGGTCGGTCGCCACCACGACGCAGTCGAATCGAGCGAGCGATGCGGCGTCGATCGGCAGGGAGTCGAGCTCGAGCACGTCGTACCGGCGCAGGCGCCGCGTCCGGAGCGTCGGCACGTACGGGTCGTGATATGCCACGCGCGCGCCGCGCGCCTCGAGGATCTCGATCAGCTTCAGCGCGGGCGACTCGCGCAGATCGTCGACGTCCTTCTTGTACGCGACGCCGAGCACGAGGATCTCGGCGCCCTTGAGCGGCTTGCCGTGCGTCGTCGAGCGCGGCGACGATCTCGCTCCACCACGCAGTACGGCATCGCCGTGTTGATCTCGCCGGCGAGCTCGATGAACCGCGTGGTCGAAGTCGTACTGGCGCGCCTTCCAGGTGAGGTAGAACGGATCGATCGGGATGCAGTGGCCGCCGAGGCCCGGGCCCGGGTAGAACGGCATGAAGCCGAACGGCTTGCGTCGCCGCGGCGTCGATCACCTCCCAGACGTCGATGCCCATGCGCTCGAACAGCATCTTGAGCTCGTTCACGAGCGCGATGTTGACGCCGCGGAAGGTGTTCTCCAGGAGCTTGCCGATCTCGGCACGCGCGCGCTCGAGACCGGCACGACGCGCTCGACGATCTGCGCCGTAGAGCGCCGCCGCGATCTCGCCGCAGCGCGGCGTCGACGCCGCCGACGACCTTCGGGATCTTGCGCGTGACGTGGCGTCGGATCGCCCGGGTCCTCGCGCTCCGGGCGAGAACGCGAGAAAGAAATCGTGGCCGACGCCGCAGACCGCTCTCCTCGAGGATCGGCAGCACGACCTCGTCGGTCGTTCCCGGGATAGGTCGTGCTCTCGAGCACCACGAGCTGCCCGGCGCGGAGCCGCGTCGCGATCGCTCCGCGGTGCCGATGACGACGCCGAGAGTCGGGCTCGCGCCCCTCGGTGAGCGGCGTCGGCACGCAGATGACGATCGCGTCGCAGAGGCGGAGCTCGTCGAAGTCCGCGGTCGGCACGAAGCCGGGCTCGCGCGCCGCCGCGAGCGCGGCGGGAGTCCGCCCCGGGACGACGATCTTCGCCAACCGCTCTCCGGGGATGTGGCGAATGTAGGTCTCGCCGCGCGCGAGCTGCCGATCTTCGTCGAGTCGACGTCGAAGCCGATCGCGCGGATCCCGCGCTCGACGATCGTGCAGGAGAGCGGCAACCCGACGTAGCCGAGCCCGATCACGCCGACGATCGCTTCGCCGGTCGCGATCTTCCGTTCGAGGTCGAGAAGTGGATCAGCCATGGAGATCACCCACCGCCCCGACCCGAGTGGAACCGGAGGGAGACGAACCACAGGATCGCGAGCGCGGACAGACCGATCCCGAGGATGCCGGCCACGACCCAGCGCCCTTTGAGGGCTCCCTTTGCGGCGCGCGCTCAAGCGCCTTGCGATCTCGGAAGTGCGGCATGACTTCCTCGATCATCAGCCGTTGCGACGCGGCCCAGCCCTCGTCGTCGTCCAGGTGATCGAACGTCAGAACGAGGAGCGTGCCGAATCCGCCAGCGTCGCCTTCCATGTCCGCGAGACGCTGGCGCACCGTCGACGGCGAGCCGACGAGCCAACCGCCATACTCACAGATATACTCCGGCGAGACGTCGGAGTCCGGCACCGCCGGATCATGCTTGAAAAGACCGAGGAAGCCGAAGTTACCGAAGAGCGGCAGCAGGTACTCGCGATAGGCGCGCCCGATCGGTCCCTCGATCGCTTTGCGGCGCGCCTCGCGATCAGTCTCGGCGACGTAGACCTCGCGGACGAGCTTCCAATCGCGCGATTCGGCGTGCGACCGACCGACTCGGCGCCCTTCTCGACCGACGCCCAGTGGCTCGCGAGGTACGCGGCGTTGATGTTGAGGCTCATCGGCATGAACCCGCGCTCGCCCGCGATCACGAGCGTGTCCGAGTTCGGCGAGAGCCCGGCGATGCCGATCGGCGGATGCGGCTTCTGGAACGGCTTCAGATACCGATTCAGGAAGTCGAACATCGGCTCCATGCTGTTCACGCTCCAGTACTCGCCGCGATACTCGAACGGCTCGTCGTCGCCCCAGAGGCGGAGGATGATGTCGAGCGCCTCGCGAGTCATCTTGCGGTTGTCGCCCTTCATCCCGTCGACGTTGAACAGCCGCCAGTCGCTCGGAAGCCCGCTCGAGCCGACGCCGAACATGAACCGCCCCTCGGCCATGTGATCGAGGAAGGCGACACGATGCGCGAGCTCGGCGGGATGATGGAACGGAAGCAGATGCGCGCCGGGCGCGAGCTTCATCGTGCGCGTGCGAAGCAGCGCCTGCGCGATCAGGAGATCCGGGCGCGGGATTCGGCTCCCACGGCGAGGTGAAGTGCTCGCCGATCCACGCCTCCGAGAAGCCGAGGCGGTCACAGAGCTCGAGATGACGGAGATCCCACTCGTAGCCTTCGCGGAGCGGCCGCTCCGGCGGGTGCGAAGGCATCATGAAGACGCCGATGTCCATCGGGGTTCAGCTCCTCCGTAGGTCGATCAGCTCAGCTTCGCCAGGGTTCTACGAGAATCTTGGCATGGCGCTCGGGCGAAGCGAGCTCCTCGAACGCGCCCGCGACGCCCTCCACGCCCACTTTACCGGTGACGAGCGGCTCGACCGAAATACGGCCCTCGGCGATGTGCCCAAGAGTCTCGGCGAACTCGGCCGGCGTGTAGGCGAGCACGAACTGGACGTTCAGCTCCTTGTTGATGCCGAACATCGGCTCGAACGAGTCCTTCTCCATGCAGACGCCGACGACGACGATCCGCGCCTGCGGGTGCGCCGAGCCGAGAATCTGGGAGATGACGCCGGGAACGCCGACGCACTCGAACACGACCTGCGGCCGAAGTGGCGGGCCCGGCATCCAGGGTGGCTGCATCGGGGCATCGTCCGGATTCGGCCACGGGGCGACCTCCGCCCAGCGCTGGTACGGCGAGCGCTCCGCCGGGTCGACGACGACGTCCGCACCCATCGCGACCGCGAGCTCGCGGCGGCGCGACGAGAAGTCGGCGGCGACGATCGGCGCGGCTCCGCGGATCTTGAGCGCGGCGATCACCGCGAGCCCGACCGGCCCGCAGCCGACGACGAGCGGTACGTCATTCTTTTCGAGCCGCGCCTTCTCGACCGCGTGGAGCCCGACCGCCATCGGCTCGGTGAGGGCTGCATGCTCGGAGGAGAGCCCGTTCGGAATCTCGAGGAGCAGCATCTCCGACAGGCGCATGAACTCGGCGTAGCCGCCGGGGTTCTCGTTCGAATACCCGACCGTCGAGATGCCGTTCGGGCCGCCGAACACGACCGGCATCGAGCATACGCGCGTGCCGGTCTTCAACGCCTTCATCGCGCCGGGCCCGTAGTCGACGATCTCCGCCGAGAACTCATGCCCCATGACGACGTCGCGGTCGGGGTCCATGATGAAGGCGCCGCTCGTCCGCTTGGCGACGTCCACCAGCTTTTCCGCGTGCTTCAGCGCGTGGAGGTCCGAGCCGCAGATCCCGCAGGCGAGCGTCTTGACGAGGACCTGCCCGGGCCCCGGTTCCGGGGTCGGGACGTCGTCGACGACGAGCTTCTTTCGACGCATGACGGCGGCGCGCATGGGCTCTTCCTCCGGCGAGGGGATCTATCCCTTACCCGGCCGGCCGTCCAATCGGACACCGCGCGGGTTGCGGAACCAGTGCCCAACGTTCGATGCTCCGGTCCACATGCTCGGTGACCTGGCGAAGCGCGCGGCGCAGGCGATCGTAGACGTCCTGGAGACCGGGCGAGCACGCGGTGATTATGGTCGAGTCACGCTCGTCGCCGGCGACAAGGGACACCTGAGCTACGGTCGCCCGCAGGCGACGCTCGCAAGCGGCAACCTCCATCTGCTGGTCGACGCGTATTGCCGCGCGCCGCGCGCGCGCCTCGCGAAGGACCTCCGCCGCTACCTCCGGAAGCTCGCCGCGCGCGATCTCGCGCTCGACCGCGACGTCCGCCTTCGCGGGCTCCTCGACACCGCGGGCGACGATCCGGTGATGCACGACGTGCAAGACGCGCTCCTCGATCGCCTCTGGTGGACGCCGAGCATCCTCGCCGCAAACCGCGTGGGCGTGAGCTCGGCGCTCGGCGTCACCGTCGTCTACGATTCACACGTGCACGGCTCCTGGCGCGCGATGTGCGATCGGACGGACCTCCGCTACGGCAAGGCGGCGTCGATCGGCGAGCGTCGCTGGATCGCGGCTTACGTCTCGGAGCGTCGCGCATGGCTCTCGACGAGCCCGGTCCCGCCGCTCCGGAAGACCGTCTACCGCATGGACGAGCTCGGGCGCCTGATCGCGGAGGAGCGCTGGGAGCTCGGTCTCCCGCTCGTCGTGCGCGGCGTGCGGATCGACCTCGTCGCGATCGAAGGCGGAGATCCCATTCGCGCCTCCGCCGAGCTCGACGAGCGCACGCTTCTCGTGCGGAGCCCGCCGCTACGCGGCCCCGACGTCGCGAAGGTGCAGAGCGCGCTCCGCGAACGGGGCATCGACCTCCGCGCGACCGGCGTCTACGATGCGGCGACCGCGCGCGCGGTGCGCGCGTTCCAGAAGAAGGCCGGTCTCTTCGTCGACGGCATCGTCGGTCCTGCGACCCGCGCCGCGCTCGAGATCTGACCTTCGGAGAAAGGGAGTCGATGGCGATTCAGGAAGGCAAGGCAGCGCCCGCGTTCACGCTGGCGGACGGCACGGGCAAGAAGGTCTCACTCGCCGACTTCGCCGGCAAGAACGTGATCCTCTACTTCTACCCGAAGGACGACACCCCCGGGTGCACGAAGGAAGCGTGCGGCTTCCGCGATTCGTGGAAGGAGATCCAGAAGCTCAACGCGGTCGTGCTCGGCGTGTCGGCGGACGGCGCGGAGTCCCACCAGAAGTTCACGTCGAAGTACAAGCTGCCGTTCCCGCTGCTCTCCGACCCCGACCGGAAGGTGATGGAGAAGTACGGCGCGTACGGCGAGAAGATGCTCTACGGCAAGAAGACCGTCGGCGTGATCCGCTCGACGGTGTGGATCGGCCCCGACGGCAAGGTCAAGAAGCATTGGGCGCGCGTGCCGAGCGCGGAGCAGCATCCCGACAAGGTTCTGGAGGCGCTCCAGGCGGCGAAGTGAGCCGGGCGATTTTTTAAGGCGACGGCGACATCGGCGGCAAAGGATCCCGTCGCCGGGGACCGCTCGGGATTTCGATCTCTTCGACCGCGGGAGCCACATAGAGCGTCCCGAACAACCGATCGAAGATCGGGATCGCGAAGTTGAAGTTCCACCGCTTCATCAGGCGCGGGTCGTGGTGCACGCGGTGGTGGTGCGTGACCCCGCGCACCCAGGGAATGCCGGCCGCCGCGTGGCCCTCGGGGAGATGCGCGAACGAGTGAAAGATCTCGTAGACGCCGTAGTAGACGAAGACGGCGAGCAGAAAGATCCAGCCCGCGTTCGCAGACACGAGGAAAGAAATCAGCAGGAAGATCGGCACGAGCGTCACCGTCATGAGCGGCAGCGCCCAGGGCGGGAAGATCACCCAGTACATGTCCGCGAGCCGGTCGACCGCCATCGTCTCGTAGCCGAAGAACGTGTGGTGCTGCGTGTGACGCTCGAACGGCGCGTAGGGAAACACGCGGCTGTGAAGCGAGCGGATGTGGATCGCCCACTCGCCGAAGTTCGCGAAGAGGAGCATGCCGACGAAGAGGAGCCCCTCGCCGATCGTCGGTGACTCGAGCTGCCAGAGGCAGAGCGCGATCCCGCCGAGGCAGAACGCCGCAATGAGGCCGGCATGGAGCCACCAGCGGTACCAGCCGGGGATCTGTTTCCGGAGGTCGGCGCGCGTCACGGTCTGTCCAACTCCGTACGGGGTGACGCGTCGCAGGGTCAAGGGGGAAATGCTAAGGGCAACCCCATGCCTCGCGCCTGGTACGCCGTCTTCGATCCGCTCCTCACGGATCACGTCGCGCAGTCCATGGTCTCGCTCTGCGAGCGCTTCGGCGCCTACAAGATGTACTCCGAGGAACCGACGTTCGCCGGCTTCGGGGCCGGCCGCCCGGCACGTTGGGACGCGGCGCGCAACTTCGTGAAAAGCGGCGGCCGGTTCGGGCGCGTCGAGTCGCTCGCGACGCTCGCCGCGCGCACGAACTATTTCCGCGAGTCTTACGCCTACGGCGAAGAGGCGCGAATCAGCGGCGTCGAGCCGTTCCTCCATCACGAGGGATTCGTCGAAGCCGCGCGGAAGCTCCACGGCCGGCCGGTGATCGAGCCCGCGATCGTCTATGCGAACCTCCTCGTGCCCGGCCAAGAGCTCGCCATTCACACCGACGTGCCCGAGTTCCGCGGCGTCAACCGCACGAAGCATCCGCAGTGGTTGATCGTCGCGATGCACCACTCCGGCCTCTTCGCCGAGCATCGCATGCCGATCGCGACCGGCATCGCCTGGTTCCACGACTGCAAGGGCGGCGAGCTCGCCTTCTATCCCGACGGCGCCGGCGCGCCCGCGACCGCCCATCAGGTGAAGTTCAACACCGCGCTCCTGATGGATACGGATTCGGTCTTTCACGGCGTCGACCGCGTCGCCGAGACGGCCGAGCTGGTCGGCGAGCTCCGGCCCGGCATGCGACTCACGTTCGCCGGAGACCGCGAGTGGGCGGTCGTGGACGGCGAGCGCGTCGTCAACCGCTACCGCTGGCAAGACCTCCGCTTCTCGATCTCGTGGAAGGCGTACTGCTTCGCCGACGAGGAGGAGCGGCGTGCATGGAAGCTGCACTCGCACGATCTCGACGTCGCGACGGTCGTCGATCGGCTCGTCGACGATCTTCGCGCACGGGGTCGCATCGACGCCCGCCCGTCCGACGACGACCTCGTCGACGTGATCATCGACGAGTACATCCACTTCCCCGCACCGCAGGCGCCCGTACCCGCATAGCCTACTTGCTGGCGAACGCTGGCCCCGCTAGTCAGGCACGCTCCAATGGCCACGACCAGCGACGAATTGATCCAAGCCCTCGAAGCCTGCGCCAAGGAGGCGCGCGAGGAAAATCTCACGCTTGGCGAAGCGTTCGATCGACTGGGCGAGGCGAGCTACTCGTTCATCGGCATCATCCTCTGCCTGCCGTTCCTGCAGCCGATCTCGCTCGGCCCGCTTTCGACGGTGGGCGGGCTCACGTTCGCGATTCTTGGTTTCCAGCTCGCGCGGCAAAACCCCGCGCCGTGGCTACCCGACAAGGTGCGGGCGAGCGCGCCGAGCGCGAAAGCGTGGGAGCGCATCATCGGGCTCTTACGGGGCGTGATCCGCTTCTGCGCACGCTTCACCAAGCAGCGTCACACGCACCTGGTGACCGGGGCACGCGGCGCGCGAATCGTCGGCGGCTTGATGGCGATCGGCGGCCTCCTCATGGCGATCCCGTTCTTCGGGATCCCGTTCAACAACACGCTACCGGCGCTCGTGATCATCGCCGCCTGCATCGCCGAGCTCGAGGACGACGGCGGCTTCATCTTCGTCGCGCTCGTGCTGCTCGTGGTGACCGTCCTCTACTTCCTGTTGATCTTCTGGGTCGTCTTCTTCGTCGGCGGGCACGCGCTCGAGTTCATGGACGGGATGCGCGGCATCGGCTAGGGGCGCGCGGACGGAACCGTCACCCGCGGCGAGCGGTTCGGACCTGCTCGGCGACCCACGGATAGGTCGCCTCGATCCCGCGCCGGAGCGGCCACTGGCTCTGCCAGCCGAGTGACTCGATCCTCGCGTTGCTGAAGTTGCGAGAGTGCACGCCGACCGGCCCGTCGACGTGACGGACGTTCACGCGCTTCTTCGAGACTGCGGCGACGACGTCGACGAGGTCGTTCACCGTCACGTACTCCGGGCAGCCGATGTTGACCGGTCCCTCGATCTCGCTCTGCGTGAGCCGGTAGATGCCGTCGACCATGTCGTCCACGTACGTGTACGAACGCACCGCGCTGCCGTCGCCCCACACCTCGATCGTGCCGCCGTCGTCGATCTCGGCGACCTTGCGGCAAATCGCCGCGGGAGCCTTCTCGCGGCCACCGCGCCACGTGCCCTCGGGCCCGTAGCAGTTCTGGAACCGCGCGATGCGGATCGCCATGCCGAATCGACGACCGTACGCCATCGCCGTCCGCTCCGCGTACAGCTTCTCCCAGCCGTACTCGTTGTCGGGCAGCGCCGGGTACGCTTCCGCCTCCGTCATCTCCGGCTCGCCCGGCATCATGTCGCGATAGATGCAGACGGAAGAGGAGAAGAAGTACCGCGGCACGTGCGCCGCGGCGGCCGCATCGATCATGTGAATGTTGACGAGCGCGCTGTTGCGGAGAATCTCGGTCTCCGCCGTGTGGATGAATCCCATGCCGCCCATGTCGGCGGCGAGTTGGTAGACCTCGTGCACACCGCCCGCCAGCGTGACCGCCTCGCGGCACTGCTGTGGCTCGCGCAGGTCGAGCAGCCGGAACTCGTCCGCCGCGGTAGGCGCGAACTCGGGCGCCTTCACGTCGACGGCGCGCACCCAGTAGCCCTCGCGCTTCAGTCGCTTCACGAGATGGCTCGCGATGAACCCGCCGGCGCCGCAGACGACCGCTTTCTTCATGACGGGGCAACTATCAGATGTGCCCCGTCACGGGGAGCCGAGAATCCCAGCGCCGTGGTCAGGCCGTGGCTTCGACCTTCACCGGAATCCCGTTGAGGATCGCGTTGCCCGAGAGCGGATCGAGCGCGAGCTCGTCGGCGAGCCGGTTCGAGTTCACGCCGGCGTGTGCCGCGGCGATCGTCATGCGCGCTTCCTCGGCGTCGTGTCCCCAGCCGTGCGGCAAGCTGACGACACCGGGCATCACGCGGTCCGTAACCTCGACCGGCACTTCGACCGCGCCGACCCGTGAGGCCACCCGCGCGCGCCCGCCGTCCGCGAGCCCGAGACGCTCGGCGTCCGCCGGCGAGACCTGCAGCGTACAGCGCTCGTTTCCTTTCACGAGCACGTTCAGGTTGTGCATCCACGAGTTGTTGGAGCGGAGATCGCGCCGGCCGATCAGCACCATCGCATCCGCGTCGCGGTCCAGCGCCGCGCGCAGACGCTCGCCATCCGCGACCAGCTCCGCGGGCGCGAGCTCGATCTTCCCCGACGGCGTCCGCAACACTTCCGGAATCCGCGGCTCGAGCGGGCCGAGATCGATACCGTGCGGGTTCTTCTCGAGCACGGCGAGCGAGAGGCCCTCCTTCGCGGGATCGAAGTTGTCTCCGTAGGGTCCGCTCCGGAGCGCGATGTCGAGGAGCCGCTCCGGTCCGCGCCGCGGCGCGACCGCGCCGAGGATGTCTTCGGCGACTCCGCCCGGCAGCGCGAGCGGCCGACTCGGCGACCTGCGCGGCCACGAAGTCGTCGAGCGCTTCGAGATCGGCATTCGCACCCTGGCCGGTGATGATGGCGGTCAGCCGCAGCAGCGACTTCCATTCCTCCTGCTGCCCCTCGGGCATCGCGAACATCGCCGGCGAATACGTCGCGACGTTCCGCACCGCGAACTGGCGGAGGAAGAGATCGTAGTGCGACTGCTCGAGCGCGGAGAGACCGGGCAGCACGACGTCCGCGTGGCTCGCCGTCTCGTTCACGTAGATGTCGAGCGAAACCATGAATTCGAGCGTGTCGAGCGCCTTCGCGAGGCGCGCGCCGTTCGGCGTCGAGAGCACGGGGTTTCCGGAGACCGTGAAGAGCGCGCGGATCTGGCCGTCGCCCGGCGTCTCGATCTCCTCGGCGAGACACGCGCACGGGAGCTCGCCGTAGACCTCCGGCACGTCGCGCACACGGCTCCGCCGGCGGCCGAAGCGAACGCCCTTCCCTTTGCCCGGCGTGCCCCGCGTGTTCGGACCGCCCGACGCGGGCTTCGGGAACATCGGTCCGCCCGGCCGATCGAGGCTTCCCGTCAGCACGTTGACGACGTCGACGAGCCAGCTCGCGAGCGTGCCGAACTCCTGCGTCGTCGTGCCGATGCGACCGTAGACGACGGACGGGTCGGCCGACGCGAGCTCGCGCGCGAGCCGGCGGATGACTTTTGCTTCAACCGCGCAGCGTTCCGCCACGCGCTCCGGAGTGAAGTCACGCACGAATGCGCGCACGTCCTCGAGGCCGGCGACGTGCGCCGCCATCGCGCCGGGATTCGCGAGCCCTTCTTCGAACAGCACGTTCAGGATCGCCGCGAGGAAGAGCGCATCGGTGCCGGGGCGCAGGGCGACGTACTCGGTCGCGTGCTCCGCCGTCCGCGTCCGCCGCGGATCCACCACGACGACCTTCCCACCGCGCTTCACGATGTCCTTGAGCTTCCCGGGAACGTCCGGCGAGGTCATCAAGCTGCCGTTCGACTCGAACGGGTTCGCGCCGAGCATCATCACGTACTTCGCGCGATCGAGGTCCGGCACGGGGAACGAGATGACCGTGCCGAACATGAGCCCGCCGGAGACCTGCTTCGGCATCTGATCGACGGTCGAGGCGGAGTAGATGTTCCGCGTGCCGAGCGCGCGGAGGAAGACCTGGTTGTAGAAGCCGAGCGCGAGCACGTGCGCGCTCGGGTTGCCGAGGAAGACGGCGACGGCGTCACGCCCGTGCGCGGCGACGATCTCGCCATACCGCTTCTCGATCAGCTCGAACGCCTCGTCCCACGTCGCGGGCTCGAGCTTGCCGTTCTTGCGGACGAGCGGCGTCCGCAGGCGGTCGGGGTCCGCATCGAGCTCCTTCAGCGCGTAGGCCTTGGGACAGAGGAAGCCCTTGCTGAAGACGTCTTCCTCGTCGCCGCGGATCGATACGACCTCGCGCCCGCGGGCGCGGATCTCGAGCCCACAGGTGGCTTCGCAGAGGGGGCACGTGCGGTAGCTGACGGTCTCTTCCATGCCGGCGAAGGTACTCCGGGAAGCGGCCCCGATCCAAGGACCATTCGCCTATCGTTCGGAGGAGCCACATCCGTGCTAGGCGTCGGCTCATGAAGTCGCTCACTCGCTACCTGACGATGAACGTGCCGGCGCGAATGGACTTCGTGAACATCACGGGCGAGGTCGAAGAGGTCGTGGCCGAGAGCGGCGTCGCCGAAGGCCTCTGCCTCGTGAACGCGATGCACATCACGGCGTCCGTCTTCATCAACGACGACGAGCCCGGCCTCCACGAGGACTACAAGCGCTGGCTCGAGCAGCTCGCGCCGTTCGACGCGAGCCCCAAGCGCTACGCGCACAACAAGACCGGCGAGGACAACGGCGACGCGCACCACAAGCGCCAGGTCATGGGCCGCGAGGTCGTCGTCGCGATCACCGCGGGCAAGCTCGACTTCGGCCCGTGGGAGCAGATCTTTTACGGCGAGTTCGACGGCCGCCGGAAGAAGCGCGTGCTCGTGAAGGTGATCGGAGAGTAAGTCCCGAGCGGTCCCCGGCGACGACCGTCTTCAAACGAAGGGGACAGATCTATTCAGTGAATAAATCTGTCCCCTTCCTCAAATTTCTACGCCGCGTAGGCCTTCTCGAGATACGCGAGGATCGCGTCGGACTCGTACATGTCCTCGCCGGTGTTCGGATCGCGGAGGTACGGCACCTGCACGCGTCCGGTGTGCTCGGCGAGCCAGCGGCGGTTCCGGTTGGTGCCCATCGGCGCCTTCCAGACTTTGTCGCGAAGCGACGGTGGGCCCATGTCGCTCCACGCGCCCTTGCCCGTGTTGCGCAGCACGTACGGGATCTCGAGCTCGCAGAGCCGCGCGCGGACGCGCTTCGAGTACGGGCTCGATTCGAAGCTGTAGAGCTCGAGCACCTGCGCCGGCCCCTTCGACGGCCGCGCTTTGACGCCGGTCAAGCCGGCGCCGACGCGCCAGAGGAGTGCCGTCGAAGCGACCGAGGTGGCGAGGCCGACGCCCCTCCGCCAGCCGCGCGGGGCGGCGTTCCCACGACCGTAGGTCTCCTCGAGATAGTCGATGATGTCGGCCGACTCGTAGAGATGCCGGCCGCCATTCGGATCCACGAGAAACGGGAACAGCTGCTTGCCACCGATGGTCTCGGCCTCGGGCCGGAAGCGCGTACCACCGGCGGGGCACGGCTTCACGAGCACGTCGAGATCCAGCTCCGTCAGCACCTCGCGGACGAGGCGGCAAAACGGGCTCGCTTCGATGTCGTAGAGCTCGAGAAACTTCTCGGGGCGGCGGTCCGGCGCGGCGAAGGAGTTCGTGCCCCGCCAGCCGCGGACGGTGCCGGCGAGGCTGTTCACGATGACGTCGACCGTTGCGCCCATCGTCAGTCCTCGAAGCGGGGCGCCCGCTTCTCCATGTTCGCCATGACCGCCTCGACCTGATTCGGCGTGCCAATGAGCCCGCGGATCGTGCGCTCCTCGGCCTGAAACCCTTCCGCGAGGCCCACGGTACCGGCGAGGTTGAGGAGCGCCTTCGAGCCGCGGATCGCGTGCGGGTTCTTGTTCGCGATGTCGCGGGCGAGGCGCAGCGCTTCCGCGCGCGGATCGTCGGCGACGCGGGTGGCGAGGCCCAAAGCAACCGCTTCGGTACCGGAAACGATCCGCGCCGTGAACGTGAGCTCCTTGGCGACGTCGAGCCCGACGAGCCGCGGCAGAAGCTGCGTGCCGGTCATGTCGGGGTTGAGACCCCACTTCGCCTCCATCACCGAGAGCTGCGCGCCCGGCGCGACGATGCGGATGTCGGCGGCCGCGGCGATCTGCAGCCCGCCGCCGAACGCGACGCCGTGAACGGCGGCGATCACCGGCACAGGCATCTCGAACCAGACGTAGGCGGCGTGCTGCCCGACGTTCGTGATGCGGCCTTCGCGCCGCTCGGCGAGGCCGCCGTCCAAGCCGCCGTCCGCCATCGAACGAAACGAGCCGAAGTCGAGGCCTGCGCAGAACGCGCGTCCCTCGCCCGAGAGCACGACGACCCGCACGGACCGATCGCTCTTCAGCCGATCGCCCGTCTCGCCGAGGGCGTGAAACATCGCCGCGTCGAGGGCATTCATCTTCTCCGGGCGATTCAGCCGGACGTCCGCCACACCGCCCTCGATCGCGCAGGTCACTCGTTCTGCCGTCATCGGGAACCTCCGCCTTTCTTGCGTGAAGCGCCCTTCTTAGCAGCGTCGCGTGGCTTTGGCTGCAGGGCTGCAAATCGGAAGAGAATCGCCGTCAGACCGACGACCATGACGAGCGACATCCCCGTGTATTGCTCGTCCCACCAGGTCGGGAAGAACGGCAGCGGCGCCCAGGCGATCACGCCCGTCGCCGCCGTCATCGCGAGGAGGATATTCGGCACGTCCTCGCGCTCGTGCGCGGCGAGCGCCACGGCGAAGACAAACGCGTAGTAGTACGAGGTGAGCTCGATCGCGAACGCCGGCACGGTCGCACCGAGCGCGGCGGCGAGCCACGCGGGTCGGTCACGCACCGCGAACGCGAGAAGCGCGACGTACCCGACGAAGAGAACGTAGAATCCGGGCTTTGCCTGCTCGAACGCGCGGAGCCGCGCGCTCTTCCACCGGCCCCACGGATCGACGTCCTGATCCGTGCGCAGATGGCGGCCGGCCTCCGACGGGCGATACGCGAGCACCGTACGAAGCCCCATGTAGTTCGTGAGCGGCGTCGCCGTGTGCTTGACGGAGTTCTGCACGAACTCGCGATACCCGCTCGTGCCGGCGATCGGCAGGCTCAGCGCCAGGAGGAGGACCACCGAGACGGCCGCGCCCGCGAAGAAGCGCAAGAACGTCAGCTCGAGGCGGCGCGTGCGGAGCACGTGCCAGCCGAGTGCGAGCGCCGGCCCCGCGACGAGGAGGCCGGGGAAGATGCGCAGCAGCGCCGCGTACCCCAAGGCGAGACCGGCGAGGAACGGCCGATCGAGCTTGAGACACGCGATCGCGGCGACCGTGTAGAAGATCCAGTCCCAGCGGAGGAACGCGCCGCCCGTCCAGTAGAAGCGCGACGGAAAGCTCGTCGCGAAGACGAGCATCGCGAGCGCCGCCGTCCGCCAACCGAACGCGCGCTGGACGAGCCAAAGCGCCGCCGCGAGATAGGCGGGATCGAGCAGCGTGAGGACGAGAATGGAGGAATCGCTCGCCGGCGCGAGATTCGCGAGCACGAAACCCGCGATGGTCCAGACGGGAGTCCCGTTGAACCCGTGATCCGTCTGCGTCTCGTCCCAGCGCTTCGGGTTCTCGTGGCTCCGGAAATACGCGACGTCCGCCTTGAAGGAGCCCCAGCGCTCGTCGCTGAAGTGCGACTTGCAGCGCATCGGGTCCGCGAGCACCGAGCTCGAGGCGACGAGCTCGTTCGTGCGGAGGTCCGTGAGCTTCCGGAGCTCGACGCGCCGGCGAAGGCCGTCTTCCGAATCCGCGATCGCCACGCACTCGTAGAGGCGCTCGTAGCCGAGCTCGGGGAAGTACTTCGCGCCGATGTAGTAGTGAAAGACGTCCCAGCCGTGGACGTAGTTGCCGAAGTGGAAGGAGCCGAAGTTGAAGTAGGTCGCGAACGCGAGGAGCGCGAGCGCCTGCCAGCCGCGCTCGGAGATGCGCCGGCGGCTGGCGAGGAGCCAGAGCATCGCGGCCGCGAGCACGAGCTCCCAACGCGCGCTCGTCGTGTCGCTCCAGAACGGCGACGCCTTCGGTGCAGGAGCCTGCGCCATCTCCGCCGGCTCGACGCGGACGGGCGGCGGGAAACGCTCCGGCACGACACAGAAGACCTGGATCTCCGCGAGCGAGTACGCGCCGTCGCCCTTCGGTTCGCCGATCCGGAGCCAACGGACCTCGCCGGCAGGAAGCGCGACGGTTCGGCTGCGAAGCCCGTGTCCTTGCGTCGCGAGAACGGAATCGACGCGCGCGAGGGGACGCCAGCTCTCGCCGTCGAGTGAGCCGAAGATCGCGTACGTGTCGTTCGCGTCCGCTTGCAGCCAGACCGCCCGCAGGGCCCGCGGCTCGCCGAGATCGAAGTCGACGCTCGCGGCGTCGGTGAGGAGCGCGACCGCGGGCGCCGAACTCCAGAACGCGCCTTCCGGGCCGACCGCGCCGTCCGTGAGCTTCGCCGGCTCGCCGCGGAGGTCGAGCCAACGGTGCGGGAGCCGCCCGGCGAGGAGGTTCCCCGCGGGACAAGCGCCCGGGACCGGGCTCGCCTCCTCGCCGTGAGCGAGCGAGACCGCGGCGAGCAAAAAAATACTGACGAAGTATTTTCGGAGGATCATTCGGGCCGCGAAAAAGACTTACGAAGTCTTTTTCCGGCCCGCGGCGCCGTGTCGCAAGAGGCGCCCGGAATGGACGCCGGTCTCACGGTCCTCCTCGATCGTCACCTCGCCGTTCACGACGACGAAGCGATAGCCGCTTGCGCGCGCTGGATGCGGCGCCACTCGCCGCCCGGGATAGTCGTGCGCGACCTCGGACGGGCAGGCATCGCGAGATTCTCGTAGTCGTAGACGACGAGGTCCGCCGCCGCGCCTTCGGCGAGCGTGCCGCGATCCTGGAAGCCCGCGCAGTGCGCGGGCAGCGCGGAGAGCCGCCAGTGCGCGTGCTCGAGCGAGCACATGCTCTCCTCGCGGACGATGCGGCGAGATGAACTCGGTCGGGTAGCGGCCGCCGGTGAAGAACTTCGTGTGCGCGCCGCCGTCGGACACGCCGGGCAGGATCCAGGGGTAGTCGATGATCTCGCGGAGCGAGTCGCGATTCACGTTCGCCGGCTCGGCGTAGAAGACCGTCCGCAGGTCGTCGGCGACGGCGACGTCGAGCATCGCGTCGACCGGATGCTTGCCGGTCTTCGTCGGCGATCTCGCGAGATCGTCATGTTCTCGAAGGGCTTCGTCGCGGGCGTGAACGCGTCGAGGATCGACGATGTCCGCGATGCAGGCGGTGACGATGCCGGAGTCGTATTGCGCGCAGGCGCTGCGCGGCGTGCCGGGATCGCCGAGCTTCGCCTTCCGCTCCTCCGTGCGTGCCGAGCGTGGCGTCGAGCCAGGCTGGATCGTCGTCGAAGAGGTTCCAGTCCTCGAACGTGAAGGTGAACGCCGCCGTCGTCGTGACGCCCTGGCCGTACACGCGGATGCCGCGCTGCCGGCACGATCGAGCCACGCGATCAGCGTGCGGTGCGCCTCGGGGAGCCGGACGAACGACTGCACGACGTTGTAGAGGAGCGGTCGCCCGCTTACGCGCGGCGAGCTCCTCGATGTGCTGGAAGTCGTGCGCGCCGTCGGCGGTCGCGAGCGCCATCTGCATGAAGCCCTCGTTGCGCTCGGCGAGCACCTCGGCGAACTGCGAGCGCCGTCTCGTCGTGCATCACGTCGGTGACCATCGGGCCGCCGTCGTAGTCGCGCTGCACCGCGCCCGGTCCGTCGGGATGAAGCCGCTGCGCCGACCAGCCGCAGCCGCCCGCGTCCATCGACTCGTGGAGGAGTCGGCGAAGCTCGGCGTGCTCGGCGTCGGTCGGCAGCTCGCCCGCCTTGGCGCGCTCGAAGCCCAGCACCCAGACGAGCAGCGGCGCGATCGGCACGTACGGCAGCACGTTCACGGCCTTCGGCTGCCGATCGACGCTGTCGAGGAACTCGGGGATACGTGACCCAGTCCCAGGGCAGGCCGCGCCGCATCGACTCGTACGGGATCGCCTCGACGCGCGTCATCGTCAGCATCGCGCGCTCGCGCATCTCCGGACGCATCGGCGCGAAGCCGAAGCCGCAGTTGCCGATCACGACCGACGTGACGCCGTGCCAGCCGGAGAGCGTCAGGTACGGGTCCCAGAAGAGCTGCGCGTCGTAGTGCGTGTGGAGGTCGACGAAGCCGGGCGCGACGATCATGCCGCTCGCGTCGAGCACGCGCCGCGCCGTCCGACGTCTTCAGGCGCCCGATCGGCGGCGATGCGCCCGTCGCGGATGCCGACGTCGGCGCGGTAGCGGCTGCGACGCCGGTACCGTCGACGACCATGCCGTCCTTCACGATCAGGTCGTACGCAGGCATCTCGTCCTCCTCCTGCCGAATCCCGAGATGTTTTCCCTTGATCCTCGCCGCCGCGCAAGATTAATTCCCGTTAACTGTACGAGGGAGGCATGGCGCATGGGCGGGAGCTTCATCCGTAGCTGGGGAGGGACGATCGCGCTCGCCGTGTGGCTCGGCGATGCGGGTTGGGCGCAAGAGTCGCCCGAGCCGGCGACGCCGACCGAGGCGACGGCTCCGGAGGCGACTGCCCCGACCGACGCAACGGCCACGGTCACGGCCCCTGCCCCCCGGGCGCGGCCGTCCGCCACCCTCGAAGAGATCATCGTCACCGCCCGGCGGCGTGAAGAAAGCATGCAGGACGTGCCGGTCGCCGTGACCGGCCTCAGCGCGGAGGATCTGCAGAACGCCGGCGTTCGCAACATCACCGACCTCCAGCAATCCGTGCCCGGCCTGCAGTTCGGCGAGAGCGGCGCGAAGACGCCTTCCATCTTCATCCGCGGCATCGGCCAGCGCGAGGGCAACGCCGTGCTCGACCCCGGCGTCGGCGTGTACATCAACGACGTCTTCATCCCACGCCAGGACGCGCAACTCCTCGATACGGTCGACACCGAAAGCATTCAGGTGCTCCGCGGCCCGCAGGGTACGCTCTTCGGCAAGAACACCACGGGCGGCGCGATCCTGATCACGACGCGACAGCCCGATTTCGAGGACTACGACGTCGAAGTGGGCCTGCGGATGGGAAGCTTCGGGCGCCGCGACTTCACGCTCCGCGGCAACGTGCCGCTCGTCGAAGGATCCATGGGCGCGCGGTTCGCCGTCAACGTGACGAAGCAAACCGGCTACCTCGAGAACGAGCTCGACGACAAGAACTGGGGCGACGAAGACCGGATCGCCGCGACCACGCGCTGGGTCTGGAACCTGACGGACACTCTCTCCGCGGAGGTCTTCGGCTACTGGAGCCGGCAGGACGAGCGCGGCACCGGGATCACGTGCATCTTTCAGAATCCCGCCTCGAATCTCGCGGAGGTCGACTGGCCGGCGCAAGACGACTTCGAGGACGGCTGCCGGCGGAGCGAGGCGCTCGCGGACCGCAACGAGGTGTCGCTCAACACCGACACGAGCTTCACCCAGATGAGCAGCGGGATCCTGGCGCTCACCGTGGATTGGGCGATCGCCGGCTTCGACGTGAAGAGCGTGACCGGCTTCAACACGTGGTGGGGAATCGACCGGAACGACGACCAGGATGCGACCGCGATCACGATCCTCAGCACGGGCACGGGGGCGCTGAATCAGACTCTAAAGGAAGACAACCAACCGACCGAGGACGAGAAGCGCTTTCAGATCAGCGAGGAGCTGCGGCTGCAGTCGAGCGCCTTCGGGGACAAGCTGCGGTACACCATCGGCGCGTTCGGCTCGATGGAACGGGTGCGCGACTTCCCGTTCACGACGCTCGTCGGCCCGAACGGGATCGGCGGCATTCGCCCATCGACCGTCGTCGGCATGGCCGGAGTCCCGGTGGAGCTCGGTCTCCTCGACGATACGTTCCGCATCCCGTTTCCGACGCTCCTCGGCACGCGCAGCGATCTCGACAACGACAGCGCCGCGTTCTTCGCGCAGGCGAGCTACGACATCACGGACTGGCTCCAGCTCACCGCGGGCGGCCGGTACACCTACGAGCAGCGCACGCGTGATCTCGACACGATCGACGTCGACCTGAACACGTTCTGCACGCAAATGCAGGGTGTGCCGATCGCTACGACCGGCCTCTGCTCGCCGATCACGCTCGCGCAGTTCGATTTGATCGGCCAGAACCCAGATTCTCTGCCGGTCGTCATCAACGAGTCGGCGGACGTCCGCGAGGAGAACTGGAGCGAATTCACGCCGTCGGTGACGCTCTCGGTGAACGCGCCGGAGTCGTGGATCGAAGGATACGCCGACAGCCTGCTCACGTACGTCACATACAGCACGGGCTTCAAGGCGGGCGGCTTCGAGCCGCGCGGCGACGTGCTCGTCAGCTTCGACCCCGAGACCGTGACGAACTTCGAGGGCGGCATCAAAGCCGACCTCCTCGATCAGCGGCTCCGCCTGAACGGGGCCGGTTACCATCTGAGCTACGACGACATCCAGGTGCGGGTCGCGGAGCAGGGTCCGATGATCACCGACATCTTCCTGTTCCTATCCAACGCGAGCAAAGCGAAGGTCACCGGCGGGGAGATGGAGGGGACGCTGCTCCTCGACGAATGGCTCTTCCACGCGAGCGGTGCGTACACGTGGGCGCGCTACGAGGAGTTCCTCACCACCATCGTCATCCCGGGCCAGGGCTCGGGGGTCGCGGATCGGAGCGCGGAGCCGTTCGCGCTCGTGCCGGAGATGACGCTGTCGCTCGCGGCGGAATACCACTGGGACACGTCCGTCGGCATGTTCGCGCCGCGCCTCGCGTACTACTACCGCGACGAGCTGTTCACCGGCATCGACGACAAGGCGATCGACTATGACAGCTCCTTCATCGATGGCGTGAGCCTGGTGAACGCGCGGCTCACGTGGCTACACGACGACCACCTGCGCGTGACCGGTTTCGTGAACAACCTCCTCGACGAGGAGTATTACGCGAGCGGTTTCGCGGTCAGCGCCCTGCTCGGCGCGGCGACGTTGGTCCAGGCGCCGCAGCGCGCCTTCGGGTTCGAGGTCGCCTACCAGTTTTGATGGTGCGGCGGGCCGGTATCTGACTTTGCCAGGGGCTCGGCCAACCGGGCCCGTGGCAAAGCGCCACGAAAGCTAGCGCCCCTCGATCGGGAGGAACCCGATCATGGAGAACCTGCTCCAGGCCGTTGCCTTTTTCCCGCTGCAGACGCTGGCGGCCGTCTTCTTCCTCTTCCATGCCTTCGTCGGCCTCGCCCACGGGGCCGAGCCTGCGCTCACGCTGCCGGAGGGGGCCGAGGCCCCGATCCCGTGGGCCACGAACGCGCGTCCCGCCTATCCCCATCGGCATCCCGGGACGACGGAGGACGGCGAGACCGTCACCCTGCGCCTCGTGGTGGACCCCGATGGATCGGTCCGAGATCCGCAAGTCCTCGACGGCGCGGATCCGTTCGCGCGCGCGGCTCTTCGCGCCGCCGAGCGCTGGCGCTACGAGCCGGCCCGCATCGAAGGTCGAGCGATCGCCGTACCCTGGGTCGTTCGTGTGCGCTTCGAGGTGCCGCCGAGGACCCCGAGCCCGTGGCAGGTCTACCGCCGCGCACGGCGGGAGCTGATTACCCAAGCGGCGGTGCGCTGAAGCGCGTCGTCAAAACGAAGAGCGGAAGCCCGCTCGGGCTCCCGCTCTTCGTCGTTTCCCTCTCGTGGATTATCGTTCGCAGCAGTCGACGCCGACCGCGGTGCCACCGAGCGCCGCGCAGTCCGCGGAAGAATCCGCGACCTGACACTGCGACTGCGAGCAGCCGGCGTCATCGACGCAAGGCGACGAATCCGTGTCGCAGCTGTCGGCCGCGAGATCGCCGTCCGTATCGAGACACGTGCCGATCGTCACGACGCATGCCACGGCGCCAGACTTGCCGCAGGCCGACGTCGCCGCGCACGGCATGACCGCGTTCAAGCACTGCTTGGCGAGGCCGTTCGCTCTGCCCTGGGCCCTGCGGGCCTTCGTCACGCACTTCACGTACTGACCATGGTTCTTCCACGGTACGACGGTACCGGTCGCGGGATCGACCTGGCCGTCGCACGGGCAGGCGGCTTCGACCGCCTTCTTCGAGTTGCCGACGGATGTCGCGTCGCACACGACCGGCGTCTTCGCCGAAGCGGCGCTGGCGAGACCGATCACGGCCGCCAAAGACAGAGTTACGATCCAACTAGACTTCGTCACGAGAGTCTCCTTCGCTCGGTATTTGAGGGTTCAGTCCCCTCTGAGCCCTGGAGCAAGAGACGGGCCGACGGCGGAGCTCACGAATTCCTTGCGATTCGAAACAGCTCGACGCCATGAGCGCCGGATTTGTGCCACCTTCGAACGCGAGTGTGCGTCAGAATCTTGACGAAGGTCGCAGTTAGACCTTCGTCCACTCGCTCGTCACGTGCTCCATCCACCAGGCGGGCGCGCCGCCGATCAGCGTGTCGATGTTGTGGTAGTCGCTCCAGCGCGAGATCTTGCCATCGCGGATCTCCTGCACGGAGACGAAGGGGAGTGAAACCACGCCTTCGTCGAAGCACCAGTGCTCGGTGTGCTCGGTGACGACCGTCGTCTCGTCGGCGACGACTCGGTGGACGTCCTCGCGATGGCTCGGCACCTTCCCGAGCCCGACCTCGAGCTTCCAGCGGATCGCCTTCCCGCCGACGACCTTCGCGGCCGGAATCGGCACGTCGTCGTAGACGCAGTCGTCCGTGAAGTACGCTTCGAGCCGATCGAATCGGTGCGCGTAGAGGTCGTCCCAGAAGCGCCGGACGAAAGTGCGGTTCGCATCGCTCATCGTAACCTCGGGATCACGTGGCGCCCCATGAGCTCGATCGTCTGCATCACGCTCTCATGCGGGATCTTGTACGGGTTCACGAGACAGAGGAGCAGGTCGACGCCGGCCTCGCGGTAGAGCTCGCACGTCGCGAGACAATCCTCCGGGGTGCCGAGCACGCACGCGTTCGTCGACGTCAGGTATTCGAGGCTCAAGAGGTCGAGGGCGCCTTGATCGTCCGCGGCCTTCATCATCGCCGCGTAGTCGTAGTTGCCGAGCTCGCGCTTCTGCTCGGCCATCCACTCGGCGACCGTGGCGATCTGGCGCGCGCCCGCCTTCGGGTACCACTCGAAGGATTCGCGGGCGACGGCGTGCGCTTCCTCGCGCGTCGGCGCGCAGAGGGTCATCGAGAACGTCGCCGCGCGCGCGTTCACGAAGCGGCCGATCGACTGCTCGCAGGCGGCGACCGCCTCGCGATAGAGGTCGATCCGCCGCTTCACCTCTTCCGGCGAGACACCGACGGCGAACGAGCAGAGCCCGATGCCGAGCGCGCCGACCTGGCGGTGTCCGTCGTCGCTCGACGTCGCGCCCCAGATCGGCGGGTGCGGCTTCTGGAGCGGCTTCGGCAGCACGCGCCGCTTCGGCATCTTCCAGAAGCGACCGTCGATCTCGTGCTCGTCGTTCGTCCAGCATCCGACGACGTGACCGATCGCCTCTTGCCACATCGCACGCGTCTCGTGTGGATCGATGCCGAAGCCCTCGAGCTCGGCCCGGGTCGACGAGCGGCCGGTGCCGAGATCGACGCGTCCGTCCGACAGGAGATCCAGCACCGCGACCGATTCCGCGGTCCGTACCGGATGGTTGTAGGGCGCCGGCATGAGGCGCACGCCGTAACCGATGCGGATCCGTTTCGTCCGCGCGGCGACGGCGCCGTAGAGCACCTCGGGGTTCGAGCAGTGCGAGAACTCGGAGAGGAAGTGGTGCTCGACCGTCCAGAACGCATCCCAGCCGCACGCCTCGGCGTGAACGGCTTGTTCGAGCACGTTGCGAAACGCGCGATGCTCGCTCCCCTCATCCCACGGTCGAGCGACCGGGATCTCGTAGAAGAGCGCGAACTGCATCGTCAGTCCTCGGCGGCGATCATCGCGCCGAGTCGCACGAGCTCCGGCGTCGCGGCGCCGAGCGTGTTCTCGATCTGCTTCACCCAGAGAAAGTAGCGGTGGATCGGGTAGTCGACGTCGATCGAGATGCCGCCGTGAATGTGGAGCGCCGGCGTGCCCGATGCGGCTGCCGCCCTCCGCGGCCCAGTACTTCGCGATCGCGACTTCCTTCAGCGCCGGCCTCTCCTCGGCGAGCAGGCTCGCCGCCGCCCACATCGAGAGGGAAACCGCCTCGTTGTCGATGTACGAGTCGGCCATCCTCTGGCCGACCGCCTGGAACATCGCGATCGGCTTGTCGAACTGCTTTCGATTGGACGCATATTCCGCCGTCAGCCGCACGAGCTTCCTGGCACGCGCCCGCGACGATTGCGCAGAGCGCGACCATCGTGCGGTCGACGATCCAATCGAGCACCGCACGCCCGCCGGAGATCGTGCCGACGAGCGCCTCCGGGCCGACGCCGACGTCGGCGGAGCTCCATCCGCGCCTGCGGCTCGAAGTCTCGTCGACTCCTGTCGCTCGAACGTCACGCCCGGCGCCTGCGGGTCGATCAGGAAGACGCCGACGTTTCCGTCCGGCGTCGTCGCGGACACGAGAATCGCGCGGGCGAGGTGCGCGAACGGCACGCCGAGTCTTCCGGCCTTCGAGCCGGAAGCCCGCGCCTTCGCGAAGGACGCGTGTCTCCGGCGCGCGCGGATCCGCGTTCGCCTCGGTGAGCGCGCCGTCAGGATCGTCTGGCCGGACGCGACGCCGGAGATCCAGCGCTCCTTCTGATCCGCCGAGCCGAAGCGCGCGAGCGGCATCGCGCCGGCGACGACCGACCACACGAACGGGACCATCGGCACGCGCTTCCCCTGCTCGACGAGCACGAGGCACGCGTCGAGGAATCCGCCGCCGCTGCCGCCGTGCTCCTCGGGGAGCGAAGCGCCGAGGAGGCCCGCCTTGGCGAGCGCTTCCCAGAGCTCGCGGTCGATGCCCTCCTCGCTCCGCTCGATCGCCTTCAGGCGCTCGAGCGTCGCCTCGTCGGTCATGATCTTGCGCCGCGAGCTCGGCGAGCGCGCGCTGCTCTTCGGTGAACGAGAAGTCCATGTCAGTCGCCTTACTCCCTCAGGGAGGTCGGGCGAAAGCCCGGGTGGGTGAGCATCTAAAACCGCGGCATGACGGGCATGCCGAGACCGAACAGCGCGATCAGATCGCGCTGCATCTCGTTCGTGCCGCCGCCGAACGTGAGGATGTGGATGGAGCGAAGGAGAAAGCCGACGCGCCCGCCGATCGCCGCTTCCGGAGAGCCGGCGCGGAACGTTCCCGCCGGCCCGAGGATCTCGAGCATGCTGCGGCAGCGCCTCGAGGTAGAACTCGGTGCCGAATACCTTGATCGTCGAGGCGTGCGCCGGATTCAGCGGCTCGCCCTGCTCGGCGTTCCACGCGACCTTGAAGTTCATGAGCCGCAGGAACTCGAGCCGCGCGTGGATCCGCGCGAGCGTAGAGCTGCACCCAGGGCTGATCGATCGGCCGCTTGCCGTCGGCGAGGCGCGTCTCCTTCGCCCAGCGGACGACCTCGTCGTAGGGTCCCTCGATCAGCCCCGAGCTGCAGAGCGTGACGCGCTCGTGGTTCAGCTGGAGGTGATCAGCTTCCAGCCGCCGTTCTCCTTGCCGACGAGGTTTCCGACCGGCACGCGGACGTCGTCGTAGAAGGTCTGGTTCGTGTTGATCTCGCCCATGTTCTTGATGGGTACACAGCGGAATCCCGGCGTGCTCGTCGGTACGATCATCATCGAGATCCCCTTGGTGCTTCGGCGCAGCGGGATCCGTGCGGACCGCGAGCCAGACGTAGTCGGCGTCGGTGGCGAGGCTCGTGAAGATCTTCTGCCCGTTCACGACCCATTGATCGCCTTCTCGGACGGCCTTCGTCGTGAGCGAGGCGAGGTCGGTGCCCGCCGAAGGCTCGGTGTAGCCGATCGCGAAGTGGATCTCGCCTTTGAGAATCTTCGGCAGGTAGAACTTCTTCTGCTCCGTCGGAGCCGTAGTGCATGATCGTCGGCGCGACGGAGTTGACCGTGAGCATCGGCACCGGCGCGCCGGCGCGCATCGACTCGTCGAAGAAGATGAACTGCTCGATCGGCGTCATGCCGCGGCCGCCGTATTCCTTCGGCCAGCCGATGCCGAGCCACCCGTCTTCGCCCATCTGGCGGACGACCTTGCGCGACAGAGGTCCGACGCCCTCGCTGCGGCGGATCTCGTCGAGGATCTCCGGCGTGAGGAGCCCGTCGTAGTACTCGCGGATCTCCTTCCGGAGCGCTTCGTGTTCCTTGCTGTAGCCGAGTCGCACCCGGCGATTTCTCGGTGCGACCGCCGACCTGTCAAGCGCGATCTTTCGCAATGAAGGGGACGGATCTATTCAGTGGATAGATCTGTCCCCTTCATCAAGACTCGCGGAGAGGAGAACGACGAGATGGCGGAAGCGACGCGATTCGAAAAGGGAGCGGCGATCCTGAAGCAGCTCTTCGGCTTCGAGCCGAAGCCGGGACAGCCGCAGGGACCGATCGCTCAGGAGGACTTCTCGCGGATCACGGTCGAGAACCTGTTCGGCGACATCTGGGCGCGGCCCGGGCTCGAGCTCAAAGAGCGATCGATGATCACGATCGCGGCGCTCACCGTGCTCGCGCGCGAGCCCGAGCTGAAGACGCACCTCCGCGGCGCGCTCCGGATCGGCATCCCGCGGGAGAAGATCAACGAGATGATGATCCACCTCGCGCACTACGGGGGCTGGCCGACCGGCGTCGGCGGCCTCAGGATCGCCGCGGAAGTCTTCGCCGAAGCGGACGCGAAGAAGTCGTGAAGGACGCTCCTCCTCGGCTCTTTCGACGAGAAGATCGAGATCGTCGAGCCGGAGAGGAACGTCCCCTCCCCGCATAGAACGCCGCGCGTTCTACGCGGCGCGCGCCGGCGCGACCTCCGGAAGCTCGATGGGTGCCTCTTCCGGCACGAGCTCGTAGTCGGCGAGCCGCACGCTCCGCGTCTGCCACCAGTAGGCGAACGTGAAGCCCGGCCAGAGTGTCGCGTTGTGGCCGTCCTTCAGGTACCAGCTCTGACAGCCGGAATTCCACACCGTGCTTCTTGAGCCGCGCCTGCAAGCCTTCGGAAAACGCGTGCTGCACGTCCTCGCGCACGTCGATGAAGGAGAGCTTGTTCCGGCGGAGCGCCTTGATGGCCTTCAGCGCGTAGCGCGCCTGCGCCTCGATCATGAACACCATCGAGTTGTGTCCGAGGCCGGTGTTCGGGCCCATCATCAGGAAGAGGTTCGGGAAATCGTTGACGGTGATGCCGAGATACGAATCGGGCTTCTCCTGGATCACGTCGTTCAGCTTCCGGCCGCTGCGGCCGTAGATGTCGAGCGGGGCCAAGTACGCGGTCGCGCTGAAGCCGGTGCCGCAGATGATCGCGTCGACCTTCCGCTCCTGCCCATCGCGCGTCATGACGCCACTCTTCGTCACACGGAGGATGCCGTCGGTGACGACGTCGACGTTCGGCCGCGCGACCGCCGGGTAGTAGTCGTTGGAGATGAGGATCCGCTTGCAGCCCATCGTGTAGGAGGGCGTGAGCTTGGCGCGGAGCTGGGAATCCTCGATCGCCGAAGCCAAGTGCTTCTTCGCGATCTTCTCCGCCGCCTTCATGATGCGCGGGTCGAAGAGGAAGCCGAGCACGCGGACCTCGTGCATCCAGTAGAGGAAGGCACGGTGGAGCCAGTGGAGCGGCCGCACCCACGAGAAGAGCTTCTTCTCCCAGCCCTTCATCGGCCGGTCGGCCTTCGGCATGATCCACGGAGGCGTCCGCTGGAAGAGATGGAGCTTCGCGACCTTCGGTGCGATCCGCGGCACGAACTGAATCGAGGAAGCACCCGTGCCGACGACGGCGACCGTCTTGCCCTCGAGATCGTAGTCGTGGTTCCAGCGCGACGAGTGGAAGAGCTCGCCCTCGAACTCGTCGAGCCCGCGGATGTCGGGCATCGAGGGAATATGGAGGGCGCCGTTCCCGAGCACGACCGCACGCGCGAGGATCGGCTCGCGGCCTTCGACGCTGACCCTCCAGGTGCCATCCGTTTCGTCGAACGACGCGCCGATCGACCTTGCTCGCGAAGCGGATGTGCCGGGCGAGGTCGTACTTCTCGACGCAGTGCCGGAGGTAGCCCTTGATCTCCTCCTGCGGCGAGTACGAGTACGTCCAGTCGGTCTTCGGCTCGAACGAGAAGGAGTAGAGATGGGACGGCACGTCGCAGGCCGCGCCCGGGTAGGTGTTCTCGCGCCAGGTGCCGCCGATGTCGTCGGCCTTCTCGAGGATGGTGAAGGAATCGATGCCGGCCTGCTTGAGGTGCACGCCCATGGCGATGCCGGAGAAGCCGGTGCCGATGATCACGATCGGAAAGTCGCTCGTTGCCAAATCTCTGTCCTCCATGACGCCGATACTATTATCGGCGAATAATCCAAGTCAACAGGTATTTTCTTCCTTCGCCTTGCCTCCATATACCGATTGTATTATCGGTGACTTATGACGACTGCCGGTCCGGCCCGATCGCTCAGCCGCGAGGAGGCGAAGCTCATCACCCGCCGTCGGCTGCTCGATGCCGCCGCGCAGCTTCTCGGCGAGAGCGGCTACGGCGGCCTCGCCGCGAGCGCCGTCTCGCGCGCGGCCGGCGTCGCTCAGCCGACCTTCTATGTCCACTTCCGCGACAAGGACGACCTCGTTCGCGCGCTCGCCGACGAGCGGATCGGCGGCCTTCGCGCGCGCCTCAAGGAAGCGCGCGAACGCGTGCGTCTCGGCGAGGGCATCGATGCCGTGCGCGAGACGTTCCGCATCCCCCTCCAGACGTTCCTCGAGAACCCGGCGATCTTCCGCGTCTACGCGCGCGAGCTGCACGAGCCGGAATCACCGCTCGGCGAGAAGGCGCGGAGCCTCCGCGAAGAGCTCCGTCGCGACCTCGCCGAGGACCTCGCTCGTCTCGGGCTCCCGTCTTCGACGGCATCCGAGCGCGAGGCGCTCGAGATGACGGCCGAGGCGATGATCGGTCAAGTCGAGGCGCTCGGGCTCGCCCTCGTCGAGGGTCGTTACAAGAGTCTCGATGCGGTCGTCGAAGTGCTGACGCGATTCGCGGTCGGCATCCTCGGGCTCTCCTAGTGTCCCCTGCCCGCGCCAGCACTCGTCGACGTCCCCGGCGCTCGCGCCGCCGCCCGGTCGAGCCGTTCAGCTCCTATTCCCATCTCTTCGGCGTCGCACTCTCGATCGCCGCGGTCGTCGTGCTCGTCGGCGCGTCGCGCGACGATGGGTGGCGCCTCGTCGGCTTCTCGATCTACGGCGCGAGCCTCGTGCTTCTCTACCTGGCGAGCACCGCTCTCCACTGGGCGCTCGTGCCGTTCGCGACGCGCAGGTGGTTGAACCGCATCGATCACGTGGCGATCTTCGTGCTCATCGCCGGTAGCTACACGCCGATCTGTCTGGTCACGCTGCGAGGCGGATGGGGTTGGACGATGCTCGGGCTCGTCTGGAGCGCGGCCCTCGCGGGGACGATCCTGAAGCTCGGCTTCCCGTCGCTCCCGCGCTGGACCTCGGCAGCGATCTACCTCGCGATGGGATGGGTCGCGGTGGTCGCCATCGTGCCGATGGTGCAAGCCGTGCCGGTGGGCGGGCTACTCTGGCTACTCGCGGGCGGACTCCTCTACACGGCGGGCGCCGTCATCTACGCGACACGCCGTCCGAACCCGTTCCCGCGCGTGTTCGGCTTCCACGAGATCTTCCATCTCTTCGTGCTCGGCGGCAGCGCCGCGCACTTCGTCTTCATGCTGCGCTACGTGGCACCGGCGTGAGGAGATCCCGAGCGGTCCCCGGCGACGACGGCTACCCCCTCAGGGGGTCGGGCGAAAGCCCGAGGGGTGAGAAATCGTGCCGCCGATGGCGCCGTCGCCAGAACTAGAGTTTGGCGATCACCTTGTCGCCGAACTCGATCAGCCCGGCGCGGACGCTCTCCTCGTCGAAGCCGGCCGGGTTCACCGTGAGGCGGGCGACGCCCATGTCCTCGTGGCGGCGCGCGACGTCGACGTCGGTCTTGCCGGCGCCCGTCGTGAGCTCGACCGTCTCGGGCTTGCGGCCGATCTTCTCGCACTCCTCGCGGAGTGTCGGGAGCAGCTCGGCGAGCCCTCTCGCCGGGAAGAAGCCGTCGCCGAGCCGTGCCGCACGCTTCGCTGCGGCCGCCGAGTGTCCCCCGATCACGATCGGCACGCCCGGCTTCTGCACCGGCTTCGGGTTCGATTCGACCGCCGCCCACTTGTAGTACTTGCCGTCGAACGGCTCGGCGCCGTCCTTCCAGAGCGAGCGGATCGCACGAATCGCCTCGTTCGTGCGCGCGCCGCGCTCGTGGAACGGCACGCCGACGGTCGCGAACTCCTCGGCGAGCCATCCGCTCCCGACGCCGAGGATCATCCGCCCGTTCGACAGGAGATCGAGCGTGGCGACCTCCTTTGCGACGTACGCCGGATGCCGTTGCGGCAGAATCATCACGCCCGTCGCGAGCCGGATCTTCTTCGTCACGGCCGCGACGAACGCGAGCGGGAGCAACGGGTCCGGCAGGGGCAGCGCCTCGCCGCCCGGCATCTTGCCGCCTTTCGCATACGGATATTCCGACTGGTAGCCGACCGGGATCACCACGTGCTCGACCGTCCACATCGATTCGATGCCGACCTCCTCCGCCGTCTGCGCGAGACGGGCGAGGCTGTCGGGAAACATGAACGGACCGACGTTCGCGAACATGAGGGCGAATTTCATGGCGGGAGCGTTGCCCCCGCGCGGACGCCGAGTCAAACGAGATCGGCCTTCTGCTTGCGGAGCTCTTCGCGGACCGCTGCCGGCGCGACGTCGCGGGCGAGCTTGCCGTCGCGGGCGGCGAGCGCCGCACAGACGCCCGCGGCCTGCCCCGTCGCCATCGCGATGGCCATCACGCGGTACGACGAATGTGCCTCGTGCGTGCCGGAGATGCAGCGCCCGGCGACGAGCACGCGCTCGACTCCGAGCGGCAGCAGACATCGAAGCGGGATCTCGTAGAATTCGCCGAACGGCAGCCGCCTCAGCACGGTGCCCTTCCCCGCCGGATTGTGGATGTCCACCGGATACGCGCCGCGCGCGATCGCGTCGGGAAACTTCTTCGCGCCGAGGACGTCGTCGACGGTCAGCCGGTACTCGCCGTGGATCCGGCGCGTCTCGCGGACGCCGACGTGCACGCCGCTCTGCGCGATGTACGACTTCGCAAAGCCCGGAACGTGCCGCCGGAGAAACCGCGCGATCTCGCGCATCTGCCGATGGCTCCGCCATTCCGCGTAGGTGAGATCCCACACGTCGACGCCGAGCACGCCGGTCACGCGCGTCGAATTGACGCTGAGCTCGTGCTCGTGAGGCGTCGCGAAGAAGAGCAGATCCTCGCGGGGCAGATCGAGCTCGCCGGCCTCCGCCGCCTTGCGCACGAGATCCCAGAGGCCGTGCACTCCGCGCCATTGATCCGGATTCTCGCGCACGTACGCGTCGAACGCGGTGCGCTCGAACTCGACCATGCGGAACATCAGCGTCATCGGCTGCACGAGCCCGTCGGACTCGCGCCCGACGTCGAACGACGCGCCGGCGAGCGCGGCGATGTCGCCGTCGCCGGTGCCGTCGACGATCGCGCCTGCGCGAATGACGAGCGGGCCGGACTTCGTCTCGAAGACGACGCCTTCGGGCTTCGCTGTCGGACCGACCACCGACGCGGCGAAGGCGTGGAGCAGGAGATCGACGCCGGCTTCGTCGAGGAGGTCGAGCGCGACGAGCTTGAAGATCTCCGGGTCGAACGGCACGACGAAGCCGGTCGTCTCGGACGGCGGCAGCGCGCCGCCCGCCTGGACGAGGCGATCGAGAAACGTCTGCAGCGCGCCTTTCACGATGGGCTCGCCCGGGCCGTGATCCGAGGGCATGAGCGGCGCGGCGCGGCCGGGCTGCGCCGCGGCGCGCTGCGTGTGGAAAGACATGAGCGGCATCACGAGCGCGGCGGTCGCGTTGCCGCCGAGGAATCCGTAGCGCTCGGCGAGCACGACCTTCGCGCCGACCCCGGCCGCGCCGAGCGCCGCGCCGAGACCGGCGGGCCCGCCGCCGACCACGAGCACGTCGGGCTCGGCCGCGATGCGCGCACGTCGCGCCGGGAGCTCCGTCCAACGCTCCGTTGCGGGCCGGGCGAGGACCGGCATCAGCTCACGCTCGCGCCGTCACCGCGCGGCTTCGCCTCTTCGAGCACTCGGACGAGCATCGCGGTGTTCTCGCGCGCGCGCTGCTTGAGCTCGGGGAGGGTTTTCGCGATCCGTTCCGCGAGGTCGCGCCGCATGTCCCACGAGCGGTCGATGTGCGCGATCAAGCGGCCCGGATTCACGACCTGCATCGGCGGCGCCTCGAGGTCCATCGCCTCGAGGAGCCCCATCACCTTGCCGGCATAGGGAAGCGCGACGAACGGCACCTTCTGCAGCGTCGCGAAGATCAGGAAGTGAAGCCGCATGCCGACGGCGAAGTCGAAGTTCCCGACGAGCGATGCGACTTGCCCCGGCGTATAGTCGCCCTTCAGCACGGTCGCGCGGTCCGCGAACGCCATGAGAGCGATCACCTTATGCGACTGCTGGACGTCGAGGACCTTCCGCTCCATCGGTACGAAGACGAGGTCGGCATCGAGCCGATCGACCATGTAATCGGCCGCGTTCGCGAGGAGCGCATGGTAGTGCGCCTCTTCGATGTCGGGCGCCGCGGCGCCGCGCTCACGGACCGAGAGGCCGATCAGGCGCCGGCCGCTGTCGAGGCCCTCGCGCTTCATCGTGTCCGGCGGAAGCGGCTCGGGCTCGAGCAAGAAGGCAGGATCGGCGGTCACCTCGATCGGCCGGCGGACGCCGATTCCCTCGAGCACTTGCAGCGCATGCCGCTCGCGCACGGTGACGGCCCGAGCGCGCTCGAGCGCCGTGCAGACGAGCTTCCGTGTCTCCGGGCGCTCGAGGGGACCGGCGCCCGCACCGTAGACGACCGTCGGCACGCCGATCTCCTGCGCGTGCAACAGCTCCCGCACGAAGAGCTCGCCCTCGCCGTCGAAGAGGACCCCGCCGCCGCCGAGCACCATGAGGTCGAGCGCTTCGATTTCCGGGAGGACCTCGCTCCGCGAAAGCTCACGAACCTCGACCGCACGCGTCCAAGGGTGGCGGGCTTGCGTGTCCTCGGCGTTCCGCGAGAACACGGTCACCTCGACCCCGGGAATCACGCGCCGGAGCTCGTTCAGCACGACCTGGAGGATCGCTTCGTCGCCGAGATTGAGCCCGCCGTAGGATCCGGTGACGCCGACACGCATTGGAGACACGATCCCCCTCGGTGTTCGAACACCCGGTCCACAACCGGGTGACGACGCTGAAACATTCGCCTCCGCCCGGGGTTCTAACAGGGCATGTTAGCGGTGACCGGAATCTTCCGCGCCGTCGAAGACGGCGCTCATGCCGCCGATCGGCTCGTGCCGATCGTCGGAGACGATCACGTGAGCCTGCTCGTACCGGGCGAGGGGCACAGCATCCCGAAAGAGGTACCCGCGACCGAGGACATGGCGCCGGTCGGCGGCGCGCTCGGCGGAGTCGTCGCGGGCACGCTCGGGCTCGGCCTCGGCCTCGTCATCCCCGGCGTCGGCGCCGTGACCGCGCTCGGGGCGGCCGCGGCGGCCGTGCTCGGCGCCGGCGCGGGCTATGCCGGCTGGAAGCTCGGCGAGGTCGCCGACCGCGAGTCGTACGACGGACCGCCGATCGACGAGATGTACGTCTACGAGGATGCGCTCGCGCAAGGCCGCATCGTGCTCATCGCGCTCGTCGAGGACGACACCGAGGAGGAGCAGGCTCGCCAGGTGCTCAAGGAAGAAGGCGCCGAGTCCGTGGATGCCGCACGCGAGAACTGGTGGGTCGGCGTGCGCGACGCCGAAGCCGAAAAGTACGACGGCGGCGACTTCGCGGCCGACGAGGCGGCGTTCCGAAACGGCTTCGAGACGGCGCTTCGCGGCGGGAACCGCGCCAGCGAATCGCCGCGCGGCGATTCGAGTCGCGAAGGCTACGGCGCGGAAGGCAGCGACGCGGCCTATCAGCGCGGCTTCGACCGCGGCCTCGAGTACCGGAATCGACGACACTGAGAATCATGCGGAGCTCGTCCTCCACCGCCCTCCCGGTGCTCGTCGGTTCGCTCTGCGCATTCGCGATCGCGCTCGGCGCGATCGTGCGCCGTACGAAGCGCCGGCGCTGGACGATCGCCGACCGGGCCGTCGACGAAGCGTCGATGGATTCGTTCCCGGCGAGCGACCCACCCTCCTACACCGCGCCCGGCCGAACGGGTCAGCCGGCTCGCTGACCGCACACGGAGAAAATCGATGGGGAGCGAGAACCTCCACGAGGCGCCCGAGGCATTGTCGCCGCTCACGCGCGACATCCACCGCGGGATCGTCTCTCTCATGGAAGAGCTCGAGGCGATCGACTGGTATCAGCAGCGCGCCGAGGCGTGCACCGATCCCGCGCTCCGCGAGGTGCTCGTGCACAACAAGAACGAGGAAGTCGAGCACGCAGTGATGACGCTCGAATGGATCCGTCGCGCGGATCCCGAGTTCGACCGCCAGCTCCGCACGATCCTCTTCCGCGAGGGGCCGATCGCGGTCGAAGCGGACGAAGGCGAAGTCGCGGGTGGACCCGACGCCGCGGCGCCCGCGCGCTCGCTCGGCATCGGCTCGCTGAGGCCGTCGTCATGAGCGCCGACCTCCTCCATCGCGAGCTCGCACCGATCGTTCCCGAGGCGTGGGAAGAGATCGACCGCGAGGCGACGCGGGTCTTGAAGCTTCAGCTCATCGGCCGGAAGATCGTCGACTTCGACGGGCCTCACGGCTGGAAATGCGCGGCCGTGAACCTCGGCAGGCTCGACCCGCTCGATCGCGCGCCGGCGGACGGCGTCGAAGCCCGCATGCGGCGCGTTCAGCCGCTGATCGAAGTGCGCGTGCCGTTCTCACTCGATCGCGAAGTGCTCGACGGCGTTGCGCGCGGTGCGAAGACGCTCGATCTCGAAGCTGTCGTCGAGGCTGCCGAGCGTGCCGCGCGCACCGAAGACGGCGCGATCTTCAACGGCTACGCCGCGGCCGCGATCACCGGCATCATCGAATCGAGCCCGCATTCGCCGGTCGCGCTCTCGGGCGCGATGGAACGCTTCCCCGAGGCGCTGCTCGCCGCGCTGCAGGTGCTGCGCGAGGCGGGCGTGAGCGGGCCGTATGCCCTCGCGCTCGGCGACGAATGGTATCGCAAGGTCTCGCTGACGACCCTCACCGGCCACCCGATCCGGCGCTGGATCGAGCAGCAGATCCTCGAGGGACCGATCCTGTGGACGCCCTCCGTCGAAAATGCGCTCCTCCTCTCGGTGCGCGGCGGAGACTTCCAGCTGACGGTCGGCCAGGACGTGTCGGTCGGGTATTCGCGGCACGACGCGAAGACGGTCGAGCTGTTCCTCACCGAGTCGTTCACGTTCCGCGTGCTCGACGGCGCCGCTGCGATCGCGCTGCGCCCCGCCTAGGCCACCGCGCAGAGCATAGGCACCGCGCAGAACGCGCAGCGTTATGCGCGGGTGGGGGACATTCCTCGCCGCCTCGACCGCCGAGGTAATCGCGTCGAAAGAGGCGCCGAGGAGTGTCCCTCCCGCTATAAGCCGAAAGGCTTGAGGAACATCTCCTTCAGCTTCGAGGGCGCAAGCGCCGAGAGCGGGTTCACGGAAACGTCCGGCTGCTTCCGTGTGCCCTTCACTTCGTAGGAGATGCCGAAGATCCCGCCACCCTCTCCGCTCAGGAGGTCGCCGATCAGCGGCACCTTTCCGAGCGCCGTGTTCAGCGTGTAGGCGGGGATCACCTCGCCGCGAATGTCGATCTCGCCGGTCGACGGGGAGATCGTGCCGTCGCCGGTCAAGCCGATCGCGCCGATCGCGCGCGCGTTCGTCAGCCGGATCTCCTTGTCCGTCCAGCGGAACGGAATGCGCGCGCGACGAAACGTCATGCCGTCGCCGCGGAACATCTCGCTGATGCCCGCGAACGAGCCGAGGCTCAGGATCCGCGCGAGGAGCGGAGCCTCCATCACGCGGAGATCGCTCACCTCGAGCGTGCCTGACGAGTGCGGCTCCGGGCCGCTGTCGTCGGTGACCGCGGACAGCGTGAGGCTCCCGCCTCTCCCTTTTTCGATGATCCCGAGCGTCTGGAATACCCGCCCCGCGTCGCCGGAGTTGACCTGCATGCGGCGCCCGTTCGCGGCCGGCTCGACCGTGATGCGCGTCGCGCCGCCGCCGGCGAGCGTGCCGGTCGCCATCGCCCGCCGCAGCCGACTGCCGTCGCCGGAGAGCTCGCCGCGGACGCCCGACCACTCGATGCCGCTCGCCGCGCTCACCTTCGCGAGGTCGAAGCGGATCGCGAACGGACGCTCGAGCGACGGCGTCGACTTCTCCGCCGAGCGCCAGCGCTCGATCAGCGGCTGGAGATCGAGCTTCTCGCCCGAGATGCCGACCCGATAGCCGCCGTCGCCGTCGCGCTCGATCGTGGCGGCGAGCTCGTTGCGTGCCGAGCGATACCGCTGGATCTCGAACTTTCGGAGCTCGCCGCCCGTGACGCTCGCCACGAACGTGCCCTCGACGCCCTCGCCGGAGAGGTCGGCGCGCGCCTCGACGTCGAGCTCCGCGGCCGTCTTGTCCCCGGCGAGCGGAAAGTGGAGATCGACGTGTCCGGCGGTCTGGCCGCCGACGCCGCGAGTCGGCACGCCAAAGCGGCTCGGGTACCCGAGCGGCTGGGAATCGAGCAGCGCGAGCAAGTCGTCGGTCGGACCTTCGAGATCGGCGTCGATCGCCGCCGCGGCCGGCGACGTCGCGAGATCGATGCCGACCGTGCCGCGCGTCAGCCGGAGCGCACCGACGGCCCCGCTCGCGACCTTCGCGTCGAGTCGCTTCTCGTCGAGCTTCAGCGACGCCTCGAGCGCACGGACCGGCTCGAGCGGCGCGAGATAGTCGACCGTCATGCCGGTCAGGGCGGCATTCAGGCGGAAAATCGTGTGTCCGCGGTCGGCGCCGGGATGGTGCAGCGTGAACTCGGCCTTCGTGATCGTCCCGTCGCGGAGATTCCCGAGCACCCATCTCCGGGCCGCGTCCGCCACGCCGGGCGGCCACGCGAGATCGAGCTCGCCGACCGGAAACGCCGCGACCCCGCCCTGGAACTTCGCCTCGCGCGAGGTGCCGGCGATCGTACCGCTCGCCTTCACGGTGGCGCCGCCCGCGCCGAGCTCGAGCGACCGCAGCTCGAGCGTCTCGCCGTCGGCGCGAAAGCCGCCGGCCACCGCGAACGAACGGATCGCGAGGGCCGGCCGTCCGTCGACCCCGCGATCGAACCCGCCCTTGGTCGCGGTCGCATCGAAATCGACGGTCTCGATCGTCGACGACTCCCCGAACGTCGCCGTCGCGCGCGCCTGGAGCGGCAGCCGAAGGGTCGCCGCTTCGAAGCGCACGGCGAGCTCGGCGCTGAGATCCGCCTCGAACCGATTGCGGCGGCGGCGGATCTCGAGATTCGCCTTCGTGGCGCGCCACTTGCTTGTCGAGACGCGATCGTCGAGCGCGATCTCGGCGTTGCGGATCGTCACGCGGTGGAGAAACGCATTCGGCGCGTCGGGATCCCCCGTGTCCGTCAGCCAGGAGAGAGGCGACGCCGTTTCGCCTCCCTCACCGGGGGTCATGCCCGCCAACGAGAGCCGACCCTGCGGATCGCGCGTGATCGCCAGCTTCACGCCGGTCACGCCGACGGTGCCGACGGCGAGCCGGCCCCCCAGGAGTGCGCGCAAGCTCGGCCGGATGGAGAGCTCCGGAAGGTCTGCGAGGATGGTCCCGTCGGCACGCGACAAGCGGAGGCCGAGGACGTGTACCTGCGGCAGCCGGCCCTCCGGCCAGGCCAGGACCGTGCCCGAGAACTCCGCGCGTATGTCGGGGTCAGGCCCGGCCAGGGCGCTCGCCACGACGGGGTCGAGCATCGGCACCGGCAGGGGCCCCTGGCGGAGCCGCCAGCCGAGCCAGGCCCCGAAGAGGACGACCACGATCAGGGCGGTGATCGTCGTCGCGACTAACCATCGAACGATGCCCGACATCTTCTCGTTCGTGTAGCATCCGCCCGCGCAAAACAGAGGAGGCACGAAAAATGGCGTGGGACTTTTCGACCGAACCGGAATTTCAGGCAAAGCTCGACTGGGCGAACGACTTCGTGAAGCGCGAGGTCGAGCCGCTCGATCTCGCGTTCCGCGATCCGTTCGCGCCGTACGATCGCAAGAACCCGATCTACAAGAAGCTCACCGATCCGCTGAAGGCAGAGGTGAAGAAGCAGAAGCTCTGGGCGTGTCACCTCGGGCCCGACCTCGAAGGCCAGGGCTACGGGCAGGTGAAGCTCGCGCTCCTGAACGAGATCCTCGGCCGCTCGCACTGGGCGCCGAACGTGTTCGGCTGCCAGGCGCCGGACACCGGCAACTCCGAGATCCTCGCGCACTACGGCAACGAAGCGCAGAAGAAGCGCTACCTGAAGCCGTTGCTCGACGGCGAGATCATCTCCGCCTTCTCGATGACCGAGCCGCAGGGCGGCGCCGACCCGCGCGAGTTCCGGTGCCGCGCCGTGCGCGATGGGGATCAGTGGGTGATCGACGGCGAGAAGTACTTCTCGTCGCACGCCGAGCAAGCGGACTTCCTGATCGCGATGGTGATCACGAATCCGGACGTGCCGGTCCATCAGGGCGCATCGATGATCCTCGTGCCGCGCGATGCAGCGGGGCTCACGATCGCGCGGACACCGGGCGTCGGGCGTGATCCGTACGGGCACGGGCATCACCCCTACGTGAAGTACGAGGGCGTCCGCGTGCCGCGCGAAAACCTCCTCGGCGGCGAAGGGCAAGGCTTCGCGATCGCGCAGACGCGACTCGGCGGCGGGCGCATTCACCACGCGATGCGGACCGTCGCTCTCGTGCGCGAATCGCTACGCATGATGTGCGAGCGCGCGCTCAGCCGGCACACTCAAGGCACGATGCTCTCCGAGAAGCAGTTCGCACAGGGCGCGATCGCCGACTCCTTCCTCCAGCTCGAGCAGTTCCGGCTCCTCGTCCTCTTTGCCGCGTGGCACATCGATCAGGGGCACAAGACCGAAGCCCGGACCTACATCGCCGCGGTCAAGGTGCAGATGGCGGAGGTGCTGCACGACGTCGTCCGTCGCGCGTTGCACCTCCACGGCGCGATCGGCTGCTCGAACGAGATGCCACTCCTCGACTGGTATACGACGGCGCCCGTCATGGGCATCGCCGACGGCCCGACCGAAGTGCACAAGGTGACGATCGCGAAGCAGGTGCTGAAGCAGCACAAGCCGTACGAGGGGCTCTGGCCGCGTGACTTCCTGCCGACGCGCGTCGCCGAGGCGAAGGCGCGGATCGCCGAGAAGCTCGGGCACGAGATCGAAAACTCGTGAGCGAGCCCGCGAGCGACGAGGAGCGCACGCGCGGCCTCGTCGATCCCGAGCGGCTCGCGCGTTGGATGGACGCGCGCGGGCTTCCCGGCGCCGGCGAGCCGGTCGAGGCGCGGTTCGTCACCGGCGGCGCCTCGAACGAGCTCTTCGAGATCCGGCGCGGCGAGGCGCGGATGGCGCTCCGCCGTCCGCCGCGCGAAGTGCCGAAGGGCCGAAACGAGACGATGCTCCGCGAGTACGCGCGTGCTCGGCGCGCTTCGTGACACCGACGTGCCGCACGCCGCGGCTCCTCGGAGCGTGCGACGATCCTGACGTCATCGGCGCGTGCTTCTACGTGATGGAGTTGCGTCGACGGGTGGTCGCCGATCTCGACCGGCAACCGATGGCCCGTGCCGTTCGACGCGGATCTCGCGGCCCGGCGCGGCCTCGCCTTCGAGCTCGTCGACGCGATCGCGCAAGCTCGCGCGCGTCGACTGGCGCGCGAACGGCCTCGAAGGCTTCGGCAAGCCCGAGGGATTCCACGAGCGTCAGGTCGATCGCTGGCTCGCGCATCTCGCCGCCTTCCAGTTCCGCGAGCTGCCCGGGCTCGCCGAAGCCGCCGACTGGCTCCGCGCGCATCAGCCCGCGCACGTACGTGCCCGGCATCCTCCACGGCGACTACCAGTTCGCGAACGTGATGTTCCGGCACGGCGCGCCGGCGCGGCTCGCGGCGATCGTCGATTGGGAGATGGCGACGATCGGCGATCCGCGCCTCGACCTCGGCTGGGTGCTGATGGGCTGGCCCAACCCCGACGAGCTCGGCGCGTCGACGATGAGCTACGTCGACTACGGCGGCATGCCGACGCGCGAAGAGCTCGCTGGAGCGCTACGCGCGCGAAAGCGGGCTTCCCGTCGACGAGATCGACTACTTACGTCGTCCTCGCGCGCTTCAAGATCGCGATCGTCCTCGAGGGCGGTTACGCGCGTTACGTGAAAGGCGGCGCCGACAACCCGAAGATGGAGCTGTTTGGCGCGGTCGTGCTCGAGATGGCGCAAAAGGCCGCCGAGCTCGCGCGGACGCGGGCCTGAACGGAGAGCGCTCGTCAGGGCGCGGCGGCGAGCTCGAGCCAATCCACGTGTGCGGACTCGATCGTACGAACGGGCTCGACGACCAAGAAGACGTTCCCCACGAGGCCCTCGAGCGACACCTCGAACGGCTCCGCAGCACGCCCGCTCGAAGTGCGACTGACCCATAGCTCGCGTCGATTCGCATCCAAGATCTTGAACACCGCCTCGGCGGTGACACCGGCACCGTCATCGATCCCCACCGCGCCTCGCAGCGAGCGCACCGTCGGCGCCGGGCGCAGCTCGATCACCGAGCGCGCGCACGTGCCGAGCCCATTCTCGAACTCGCGGCCTCCGACGGTGAGCCGCTTCCCCGCGACCGAGGTGCCTTGCCTTAGTGTTCCCAAGGGTTGGCCGTAACGGACGAGATCGAGACCGGGCACGCGAATGTCGGGCGGGCTGTCCTCGAAGAGGTGGAAGTCTCCGCGCTGTGCCACGAGCGTCGGCGCTCGACCGACCGCGGATCGCGCCTCCGACGGCGTCCCCCGAACGACGAGGTACTGGTAGCGCGTCGGTCGCACCGCGCCGCGCCGTCGCTGCAGCGGCAGCTGGAAATAGATGGCGCTGTCGTTTTCGAGGAGGCCGCCCTGATCGGCGGGGATCCAGGCAGCGACCTGGCCGAGCGCGCCCCCGCCGAACGCCCTGCTGTCGCCGCGCTCCGGGAACAACTTCAGGTCGGCGCCCGGCGGAACGAGCGGCTGGAGGGCGCGAAGCCCGGCGAGCTCCGACTGAAACACCGCGAGCCGGGCATGCAGCACGACGAGGCTCAGAACGACGAGCGCGAAGACGACGCGGCGAAAGCGGACGAGATCGCGGCCGGCCAACGCGAAGTCGAACGCGCCGAGCGCGAAGCCGTGAACGTAGTGAACGAATCGGCTGCCGAGCAACCACGTATGGAAAATCCTCTCGGGGACCGCGAGAAGGCCGAGAAGCGCGAGCGCAAGGCCCGCGAAACGCGCGGGCCTTGCGCTCAGCGACGGGCGTCCGATCGCGAACAGCAAGACAGCGACCAGGAAACCCGCCACTGCCGCCACGTACGCGGCGAACGGTACGAACAGACCGGAGAAGAGCGTGATGATCCGGACCTCGTTCGGCCACTCACTGATCGCGCCCCGGCCCTCGCCGACGTGGTCGAAGAACCACAGCGCGAAGACGACCGCGATCGGCAGCAGGTGAAGCGCGCGCATCGTGATGCGGCGCGCGTCTCGCTGCGCGAGCAGGCTGATGCCGCCGACGACCATCGTCACGAACCAGGTGATGCCGTGGCAGAAGAAGAGGAGAAGCCCGAGCGCCGAGGCGATCACGAGGCGTCCCCAACCGTCCCCGCGGCGCAGGTCCTCGACGACGCTCAGGTACGCGAACGAGATCGGGGCCGCCAACATCATCGACAAGAAGCCCCAGTGGTACGCGTAGCCGAACGCGACGACGAAGCCGAACAGCGACAGCCAGGCTTCTCCGCCGATCGCGCGTATCCAGCGGTGAAGGGCGAGCGGCAGCGCGAGCACTGCGATCGAAAGCAGCACCTTGACCGCGAACAGCGCGCCTCCGATCTTCGCCAGCGGCCACCCGAGCAGATACGCGAGCGCGTAGGGGGTGAAGAAATTGCGCTCATAGTAGAACCCGTAGCTCGTCCGCGGATCGCCGTAGCTCGCGAGGATTTGCAGGACGTTCGCGTGCTGCGGAAGATCGATGCCGGCGGGATAACGATGGAGCCAGATCGCCGACAGCGCGAGCACGGCGCACGTCAGGAAAGCGCCCGCCAAGGGTCCGTCCTTCGAGAGGCGCGGCACCCCCTCAGGGGGTCGGGCGAAAGCCCGGGGGGTGAGTAGTCGCGCTCGGAATGTGCACGAGCTCCAACTTGATGCCGTCGGGGTCGGCGAAGAACACGGCATAGTACTCCGGCATGTACTCGGGATACTCGCGGGGCGCATCGAGAATCGTGCCGCCCATTTTTTCGACGTCCGCCGCGAGGGCGTCGATCTGCGCGCGGCTCTCGGCGCGGAACGCGACCTCGGCGAGGCCGACGCGGTCCTTCGAGAACGTCGCGCCCGTGTGGTCGGGCGTCGCGGCCTTCAGCCAGAAGCTGTTCACGTCGCTGCCCCAGCCGAGCACCGCACCGTAGTCGAACGCGCGCGGATACCCGAGCCGCGGCATCAACGCCGCGTAGAACGCGCGTGAGCGCGCGAGATCGTTGACGGTCAGGAAGACGTGGTGGACCGCTCCCGTCGCCGCGATCGCGGACGGCGCGGTCGGGGGACAGCCACACCCGGTCGTCGAGGGCGCCATCGAGATCGATGGCTACGCCGCCGGCTCACCTATTCCCAGAGGGGGCATCGCGCCGTTCGGCGGCGCCGCGCGGCCGAGCCAGCGCCGCACCGTGCCGGCGCCGACCCGCACCATCGTCGACGGCGCGAAGAGGGAATTCGCCGGGCGGATCATGTTGATGACCTCGACGAACGCCCTGAGCACTTCCGTGTCGTCCATCGCGGTCTCGAGGAGCGCCTTGAAGTACGGCACCACGAGACGTGAGGAGGCGCTCCTTTTGCCGACCGTCTGCGGCACCATGAAGTCGGCGCCCGTCGCGAGCTGCCAGAACTCGAGCTGCGCCTGCGACTGCGCGCGAAAGAAACGCTCGGGAAGCTCCGCCGCGCCGGCGCCGTGGCGGCGCACGCAGTCCTCGAGCACGCGGGCGCAGATCGCGGCGGCCGTCATCCCCTGCCCGTAGACGGGGTTGAACGCGCACGCCGAATCCGCGACGGCGACGAAGCCGGGCACCGCGGGCCCGCGCTCGTAGTGCCGGAAGCGGTTCGCCATCGCGCGATTGCCGTAGACGCCGGAGATCGGCGTCGCGAGGCTCACCGCCTCGGCGAGGATCGGCGAGCGGAGCTTGCGAAGCTCCGCATCGAATCCCTCCTCGTCGCTCGGCGGATAGTTCCCGCCGAGACCGCCGAGCGTGACGATCCAACGATTCCCCTCGACGGGGAAGAGCACCGCGGCGCGGAGATCCTCCGGGATCTTCGGGTCGAGCCAGATCCCCTTCCACCACCAGTCGCGCGGCCAGCGCGAGCGATCCGGCGCCGCGTACCAGCGGGTGCTGTAGCCCGCGAGCGAATCGACGACCGTCTCCGCGGGCGGCTCCAGACCGATCGCGCCGAGCCACTCCGGCGCCTTGCTGCCGCGGCCGCTCGCATCGACGACGAGATCGGCGGCGAGCCCCGTGCCGTAGCTCGCGTCGGCCGACGAGACGCGGACGCCGTTCACACGCCGCCCGGCGTCCGTCGTCGTGAAGCCGACGGCGCTCGTGCGATCGAGGATCTCGACGTTCGGGATCTCGCGAGAGAGAGCACGCAGCGTGCCCTCGAAGAGCGCACGGCTCGCGAAGAGGAGCTGCAGGCCGAGCGAGACCCGCGGCGCCCACCCGAACGGACGGAGCACGACGAAGTCCATGCCGAAATCGACGTCGACTGCGCCGCTCTCGCGGAGCTTCCGCTCGAAGCCGGGAAACAGCCCGTCGAGCTCACGGAGCCCGCGCGCGAGGAGCGCGTGCACGTGCCGGCTCTGTGGCACGCCGGGCCGGTCTTCGATGCCCGTCGGCATCGCGTCCCGGTCGACGACCGTGACCCGGTCGAAGTACGGCGCGATCGCCCGCGCGGCGCAGAGCCCAGCCATGCTTCCGCCGACGACGACCGCTCGACCCGTCCCCATGCGGGGATCTTACCGAAAGATCGTGCTGTCGCCGAAGCGGGAAAATCAGATAGATGGCGCGCCGATTCGGAGGCCGTGATGTTGCGACTCATCCAAACGGTGATCGGCTGGGGCTGGCCGATGCGGGTGCTCGGCCCGCTGATCGGGCCGTTCAACCCGTTTCACCCGCGGTACCGGATCGACCCCTATCCGACGTACCGACGCATGCGCGAGGAGCATCCGGTCCACTTCCCGCGCGCGCTCGCCGGCGGCTGTGTGCTCTCGCGCTACGACGACGTGGCGGCGGTCCTCGGCGATTCGCGCTTCTCGGCGAACCGCCAGAACGCACACCTCATGCAGCGCATGCGCCCGTTCCGGAATCTGAAGCCGGAGTTCGAGCACGGCATCATGCGGAGCCTCTTGATGCTCGATCCGCCTGATCACACGCGGCTCCGGCGCCTCGTGACCAAGGCGTTCACCCCGCGCGTGGTCGAATCGCTCCGGCCGCGCGTCCAAGCGCTCGTCGACGAGCTCCTCGATGCGGTCGCTTCGCGGCGCGAGATGGAGCTCGTTCACGACCTCGCCTATCCGCTGCCCGTCATCGTGATCGCCGCGCTCCTCGGCGTCCCGATCGAAGACCGCGACCGTTTCAAGGAATGGTCCGACACCCTGACGGCGATCCTCGATCCCTTGCAGGCAAAGGACGGACTCGAGCCCTGCCAGCGAGCCTACGAAGAGCTCACGGTGTACATGCGCGGCGTGTTCGAAGCGCGCCGGCGCGAGCCGCGCGACGACTTGATCAGCGCGCTCGTCGCCGTCGAAGAGCAGGGTCAGAAGATCGACGAGACCGACCTCCAAGCGCTCGTGATGCTGATCCTCGGCGCCGGGCACGAGACGACCACGAACCTGATCGCGAACGCGGTGCTCGCGCTGCTTCGCAATCCGACCGAGCGCCGCCGTCTGCAGGACGATCCGTCGCTGATCGGCACGGCCGTGGAGGAGTTCCTCCGCTACGACAGCCCGGTGCAAGCCACCGATCGCGTGGCGGCCGAAGACTGCGAGATCGGCGGCCGCACGCTACGAGCCGGTGGGACCGCTCTCCTGCTTCTCGGTGCGGCGAATCGCGACCCGCGTCGCTTTTCTGATCCCGATCGGCTCGATCTCGGCCGCAAGGACAACGATCATCTGTCGTTCGGTCACGGCATCCACTTCTGCCTCGGCGCCGCCCTCGCGCGCGTCGAAGCCCAAGTCGCCGTGAACACGCTCCTCCGCCGGTTCCCCGACCTCGAAGGCGAGACGAAGCCGCGTCATTGGAAACGCTCCGTCGTCCTCCGCGGTCCGACGGCGCTCCCCGTCCGCTGGTGAGCTATACGAGACCGACCGGCCGCGGCGTGTAGCCGGGGAAAACGGCAGCGAGATTCGGATTGCCGAGACGGGCCGTGACGATCTCGGCGAGCACGTCGCGATAGTCGGTCGTGATCGCGAGGTCGCCTCGATCGAGGCTCGAAGCGTCGAGGCCGGGCCACGAGCCGTAGACCTGCCCGCCGCGAATCGCGCCGCCGAGCACGAAGAGGCACCCGCCGTGCCCGTGATCGGTGCCACCGCCGCCGTTTTCAGCGACACGTCGCCCGAACTCGCTCATCACGACGATCGTGGTCGTCGCGAAGGCGCTGCCGAGGTCCGTGACGAAGGCCGCGAGCGAATCGGCGAGCTCACCGAGCTTCTTCGCCAGCCGACCGTTGTCCGGTGAGCCGATGTCGACGTGGAGATCCCAACGCGAGAAGTCGAGGGCGACCGCTTCGAGACCGACGTTCGCGCGGACGAGACGCGCGACGTCGCTGAGCTTCGCGCCGAGCTCACCGTTCGGATAGGCGACCGTCGATGCCGGCAATGCCGCAGCCGCCTCCGCTTCCGTCAACGCGTCGAGCATCGCACGACCCGACTGGAGCGGAGTCGCGGCGGCCCCGTAGAGAGACCACATCGCCGCTTCGTAACGGGCGCGTTCGAGCGGATCCGCGAGCAACGAAACCTCGTCGAGGTTCCGCATCGAGATCTCCGCCGCCGGGCCGTGGAGACTCGCCGGCAGCGTGTCGCCGACCGACAGACCGCCGAACGCCGTCCGCGCCGAAGACCACGTGCTCGACAGATGGCGGTCGATCCAGCCGGTCGTGACCGGCGACGCTTGATAACCGGCGCGCTCCATCGACGCCTGCGCCTTGAAATGACTGCGCGAGGGATCGGGGTTGCCCGCCGCGTGCACGATCGCAAGCCGGCCGGACGTGTAGAGGGGATGCAGAGGTGCGAGCTTCGGATGAAGACCGAAGCTCCCATCGAGCGGCAGGAGCAACGCTTCCGGCACTGCAATCGTCGGCCGCGCGTCGTAATAGGCCGCCTCGTGGGCGGGCACGACCGCGTTCAGAGCGTCCAGGCCGCCGCGGAGGAAGATCGAGACGAGAAGATCCCGGCCGCCCGCGCCGAACGCGAGACGGGCGAACGCACCGTCGCAGAGGAGCGCGCCGCCGGCGAGGCCGAGGCCTTTGAGAAACGATCGACGATGAAGTGTCGGTTGCATCGAAGGTGCCTCTTCAGCGCTTCTGGAAGGCGGGCGAGCTCGCGACGAGCGCGATCAGATGGCGCGCGCGAACGTCGTACGTTGCGGGATCCACGCGCGCCTTGGCCGTGAGCCCGAGATAGGTGAGGTACCCATTTCGCTCCGCGGTCGTCGGCAGGCGTGAGAGGAGCGCCTTCACGACGGTGTCGACGAACGCGCCTGCGCTTGCCGGCAACCGGCTGCCCAGCACGGCCGTCGGATCGAACGAGAAGCTCCAGTACCAGCTCTGCACGACGGCGAGAAACGCGTTCCAGCGCGCGAGGAGCCCGACTGGGTGGATCCACGCCGCCGCCGCCTCCGGATAGCCGTCGGGATCCGGCCATCGCATCGGCGCCTGCCCGAGCATCTCGAAGGCGACGACGAAAGATCTTCGGAGCCAGAGCGCCGACCAGTACTCGTCGTGAGTGACGACCGGGCGCGTCGACGTCGCGCGGAGGAACGCGACCATCGCGTCGATCGGCCGGCGATGTTTCTTCTCGGCGGAGCTCCAGAACTCCGAGTGGTTGAAGAGGTGCCGAAGCGTCGCTGCGATATCGGTATCCGCGGCGAGGTAAGCCGCCGCGACCGAGCTCACGAGCGTGGGGGACGGGTCGTCGGACACGAAGCGCCGACAAAGCTTCAGCGCGAGGAAGCGTGCCGTCGCCGGATGGTGCGCCAGATCTTTCAGAAGCGCGACCCCGCCCTCGGGACCGGAGCCACCGTAGGTCTTGCCGAGGATGGTCGCGGGCGCCGGATCGTGCACGCCCTTCCGGAAGGAGAACGCCCAGCTTTGACGATCGAAGCTCCACCCCGTCAGTAGCCGCGCCGTTTCTTCGACGTCGGTCTCGTCGTAGCCGCCGTCCACCCCGAGCGTGTGGAGCTCGAGGAGCTCACGCGCGAAATTCTCGTTCGGATTGCCCGCGGTGCTCTTCGCCTGGTCGAGGAAGTGAAGCATGGCGGGGCTCGCCGAGGACGCGATCAGCAGATCCTCGAAGCGACCGAGCGCGTGCGCGCGGATCACCTCGCGGTCGTGGGCGGGCTTCAAGAACCACTGGTCGTCCGCGCCGAGATCGATCGCGAAGTGGTCGGTCCAGAGCTCGACCATCCGCTCGTAGAGCTGGTGCGAGCCGTACGTCGCCCGGAGGATGGTGGCCGTCTGCAGCTCGTCCTCGACGTGCCCGGCTCCGTCGGCCGGATACGCGGCGAGCTCCGCCGTCGAGCTCCGGAACATGATCAGGCCCGCGACCGCGGCGTCCGCCGCGGGATCGGGATTCCGCCAATTCAAAAGTTGGGACTCGAGGTACGCGCCGAGACCGCTCTTCGTCACCTCCGCGGTGAGCGCGGCGGTCGGCCCGAACGTCCATCGATTGAGCGCGTGACGAACGTTCGTAGCGGTTGCCGTCGGAATCGCCATCGCAGCTCGTCAATCGCAAGGAGAGGGCCACGTCTTGCGCAGTGGATGGCACGGCCGTTTCCGATGCGATTCTCGACGGTTGGATTTGCGGGTCTCGGAAGCTCCCGGATTCGGTGGCACAAAATCGTCGGCCGTGCCGCCGAATCTCTGCGCGCGATACGCGACGGGGCGTCGGCGGTTGAACTGTAGAGGGAATCCGAAAGGAGGACGCGACGTATGTCTAGTGCAAGGAAACTGTCGCGCGCCGCGCTGTTCGTCGGCGCAATTTCGCTGGTCGCGGGAAGCGCCAGCGCGCAAGAGGGTGGGATTCCGAATCCCGGCACGGGCTCGATCGCCGGGGCGCGGCCGTCGTCGGCCGCGGCCGCGGCGAATCCGCAAGCCGTCGCATCGAATTCGAAGGCGCCGAAAACGGAGCTGAAGCCGCTCGATGCGGGGCCGAGCGCGGGCAAGGGCGCGGAGGCGGTTCCGGGCGCGGTGCCCGGTGACGCGGCTGCCGCTGGCGGCGCTCCGTCCGGCGCAAACGTCTCGTCTCCTTACAGCGGCGGCGCGCCGCAGGTGACGGGCGGCGCAACGGACACGTCGCAGGGCGGCACCAAGGGATCAGGTGCCGGAATGCCGGCCGGCATGGCCGGCGCCGGAAGCGAGGGCATGGGCGCGAGCGCCGGTGCCAGCGCGCAGAAACCGGCCGCGAGCGCCGAAGTCGCGGCACCCGCGAGCCCGCCGACGGGATCGGCAAACGCCGCGGCCGCTGGCGCCGAGATGAACGCGGGCGCGGCCGCCGCCGCGCCGCCGCCGACCGATGCGGCGTCGGACACGGCCCAGGCGCCTGCGGCCCCGGCCGAGGACAAGGGTCCGGACCCGAGCTTCGTCGCCAAGGAGAACAAGGCGAGTGCCGAGCTTCGCCAGGAGCAGCTCGCCAAGGTGGGCAACGAAGCGACGATGGAGAACAAACCGGCGGAGAAACCGGCCGAGCAGCCGGCGGCTCCGCAGCAGCCGGCGCAGCCCGACGCGCAGCCGGCGCAGAACCCGGCGCCTCCGGCCGGCCAGAATCCGCAGTAGCGATCATCCTATCCACCGCCCTCGTCCGAACCCCGATCGGCTGGTAGGACGAGGGCGGTGAGCGAGCTCGGCCGAACGTTCGCTCTCGCGAGCGCGTTCAAAGAAGGCGATCTCTCGATCGGCGGCACGACGGACGACGACGTCCGTCAGGAAGCGCGCGCCGAGCTCGCCGCCACGACCCTCGGCGCGATCGCGCGCCATGCGTTCGTCGACGACGGTGTCACCGAAGCGATCGCCCATTCCGTCGATCGCGCGCGCGCAGCCGAGATTGCGTCGCACACCGTCGCCGACGTCCGCGCGATTCTGCTCTCGGACGCGGCGCCCGACTGGGTCGCGCGCCACGCCCCTTCGCTCCGCAGCGAGGTCACCGCGGCGGTCGCGAAGATCTCGAGCGACGCGGAGCTCTCGGCGATCTCGCGGCGCCTTTTCCATGCGCTGCCCGCGAGCGGGCCCGGGATCGCGATCGGCTCCGCCGCGCACTTCGGCTCTCGCATCCAGCCGAACAGCCCGGGCGACGACGAGGAGGAGATCCTCTTTTCGATCCTCGAAGGCCTCGCGCACGGCTGCGGCGACGTGATCCTCGGCTTGAACCCCGCGAGCGACGACCTCGAGACGATTGTCCGTTTGGAAAATCTCTTGATGTCCGTAGTGGAGCGGCTCGAGCTACCGACGCGCACCTGCGTGCTCTCGGACATCGTCAAGCAGGCGAGCGCGCGCTCCCGGACCCGCGTCGACGTCGGCTTCCAGAGCCTCGCCGGCACGTCGCGCTCGCTCGGGGGCATGGTCGGGCTCGACGTCGACGGGATCGCCGACCTCGCCGCCGGCTTCGACGGTCTCTACTTCGAGACCGGTCAGGGCTCGGAGGTGACGAACGGAGCGGCCGAGGGCGTCGACATGACGACGCTCGAAGCGCGCACCTATGGCGCGGCGCGCGCGATCCGGCGCCGCTGCGGCGGCAAGTGGACGATCGTCAACGACGTCGCGGGCTTCATCGGGCCCGAGGTCTTCCGCACGGGGGAGCAGCTCCGTCGCGCGTGCCTCGAGGACGTGGTGATGGCGAAGCTCCACGGGCTCACGATGGGCCTCGACGTCTGCTCGACGTTCCACATGGGGATCGCGCCTGCGGAGCTCCAGGCGCTGACGGCGGACATCACCGAGCGCGCCGCGCCCGCGTACTTGATGGCGGTGGCGGGGAATGCGGACCCGATGCTCGGCTATCTGACGACGTCGTTCCGCGAGCATTTGCGGCTCCGCCGCCTCACCGGCCGGCGGATGACGACGGCGATGGAGCGCCGGCTCCAGGCGCTTGGCGCGGGCGACGGCGCCGCGGATGCGACGGCCGCGCTCTACGCGCGCTACCGAAAGGCCGGCGGCGACGCGCGAGGAGAAGAAGCGCTCCGCGCGGAAGGCGCGCGCCGGATCGCCGCGCTCGCCGAGCGCGGCTTCGATCTCGGCTTCGGCCCCGGCACCGCGGAAGCGGATCCGCCCGAGATCCGCCGGAGGATCGAAGCGATCCATGCGAATGCGCGGCACGCGCTCTACGCCGAGATCGACGCGACGGTCCTCCGCGACGCCGCGCCGCGCGCTCTCCGGGTGCGGACGCTCGCCGCCAGCCGCGACGATTTCCTCGCGCACCCGCCATCCGGCGAGCGGATTCGTGACGCGGACGTCGCGCGCATCGTCGCCCTCCACCCGGCGCAGCGCCCGCGCCTCCAGATCATCGTCTCCGACGGGCTCAATGCGGACGCGGTGAACGAGAATCTGCGTTCGCTGTTGCCGCCGCTCCGCGCGCGGCTCGGCGAAGCGGCGAGCGCGGAGATCGTCGTCACGAACGGCCGCGTTCGCGCCGGCTATCACGTCGGCGAGGTCCTCGACGTCGACGCCGTCCTTCACTTCATCGGGGAGCGGCCCGGCACGGGGTGGAACACGCTCTCGGCGTATCTCACGTGGGGCCGCGACGCCGACGGTCGCTCCCGCTGGAGCGGCGGGCTCGACCACTCGGCGACGACCGCGATCTGCGGGATCCACCCGCGCGGCAACCCGCCCGAGGAGGCGATCGACGAGATCGCGCGCGCCGTCGCCAGGATGTTCGAGCGCCGCGCCTCGGGCGTCGCGCTCCAGTAGTGCCGCGCGATCGCGAAGCGCTCAGCCGATTCGCGCGCTTTGCCCGCCGTCCACGGGCAGCACGACGCCCGTCACGAACTTCGCCTCGTCGGACGCGAGATAGAGCGCGGCGTAGGCGACGTCCCATGCCGTGCCCATCTTCCGTCCGAGCGGCACCTGCGCGTCGCGCGCGCGGATCAAATCTACCTTCGCGATGCGCCGCTCCGCGGAGATGCCCTCGATCGCCATCGGCGTGTTCATCAGCCCCGGCATGATCGCGTTCACCCGGATGCCGTGCTCCGCGTTGCCGATCGCGAGCGAGTGCGTGAGCGCGTTCACGCCCGCCTTCGACGCCTTGTAGGCGAGGAGGCCGACGGAACAGACGGCCGCGATCGAGGAGACGTTGATGATCGCGCCGCACTGTTGCTCTCGCATGATGGGGAGCACGTGTTTGCACGCGAGAAACACGCTCTTTAGGTTCACGTCGAGGATCCGATCCCAGGCTTCCTCGGTGAGATGAACCGGGCCGGAATCGCCGGCGCCGATGCCGACGTTGTTGTGGAGGACGTCGATTCGTCCCCAGCGCGCGCGACACGCCTCGACGACGGCGCGGCAGTCGTCGCTCTTCGCGACGTCGGCCGCGAAGGCGAACGATTCGCCGCCCGCTTCGCCGATCATCCGCTCCGTTTCGCGCGCCGAGTCGAGATCGCGATCGACGAGCATCACCCGCGCGCCTTCGCGCGCGAAGAGCACCGCGGTCGCGCGCCCGTTGCCGATCGTGTCGCCCGGCGTCTGGCCCGCGCCCATGACGATCGCGACCTTGTTCTCGAGTCGCCCCACGGTCGTCCCTCCCTTCTCCCCTCCTCCTATCCTATAGTGCGCCGCCCATGCCTACGGTCGAGCGCGGCGGCGCCCGCATCTCGTACGACGATCGCGGCTCCGGCCCGGCGATCCTGCTGACGCACGGCTACGGCGCGACGTCGCGGATGTGGGGACCGCAGGTGCGCGGGCTCGCCGATCGCTTTCGGCTGATCACCTGGAATCTCCGCGGCCACGGCGATTCGGATTCGCCCGACGATCCGGCGGCGTATTCCGAAGAGGCGTCCGTCGGCGACATGGCGGCGATCCTCGACGCCTGCGGCGTCGACCGCGCGGTCGTCGGCGGGCTTTCGCTCGGCGGCTATCTGTCTCTGGCCTTTCACCTCCGGTGTCGCGAGCGCGTGTGCGCGCTGATGCTCTTCGACACGGGGCCGGGCTATCGGAACGCCGAGGGCCGCGAGCGCTGGAACGCGCTCGCCGAGCGCTACGCGCGCGGGCTCGAGGAAAAAGGCCTCGCCGCGCTCGGCGGCAGCGCCGAGGTGCGTGAGGCGCAGCACCGCGGCCCGCGCGGGCTCGCGCTCGCCGCGCGCGGAATCCTCGCCCAGCGCGATTCATGCGTCATCGACTCGCTGCCCGAGATCCGCGTGCCGACGCTGGTCCTCTGGGGCGAGCGCGACGAGGCGTTCGTGAAGCCGGGAGAGTACATGGCGGCGAAGATTCCCGGCGCGCGGCGCGTGGTGATTCCGGGCGCCGGCCACGCCGCGAACCTGGATCAGCCGGCCGCATTCAACACCGCGGTCGCCGAGTTCATGGACGCGGTACCGTGATCGATTGTCTTCGCCTCTCCCCATTGGGGAGAGGCCGCGCGAAGCGCGGGTGAGGGGGAGCATGCCGCGACAGTCTCCCCCTCACCCTGACCCTCTCCCCAAGGGGGAGAGGGGGGTCGTTCCCAAGTACGGTCCCTGGGCGCTCGTGGCCGGCGCCTCGCTCGGCATGGGCGCCGAATATTCGCGGCAGCTCGCGGCGCGCGGCCTCAACGTCTTCATGATCGCCGAGGCCGCCGACCCGCTCGAGTCGCTTGCACGGAGCCTCGCCGACGAGCACGGCGTGGAGACGATCGCGCGCGTCGTCGATCTTGCCGATGCGCGGGGGCTCACGGAGATCGTCGAAGCGACCGCGGCTCTCGAAATCGGGCTTCTCGTCTACAACGCCGCGGCTTCGATCGTCGGCCGCTTCCTCGACGTCCCGCTCGAGAAGAAGCTTACGATGCTCGACGTCAATTGCCGCGGCCTGCTCGTGCTCGCCGACCACTTCGGCCGCCTCATGGCCGCGCGAAAGCGCGGCGGCATCATCGTGATGTCGTCGCTCGCGGGCTTTCAGGGCCAGGCGATGGTCGGCACCTATGCGGCGACGAAGGCGTTCGACCTCGTGCTCGGCGAGGTGCTCTGGGAGGAGCTCGGCGATCACGGCGTCGACGTGCTCGCCGTCTGCCCGGGCGCCACGCGCACGCCGGGCTTCCTCGGCTCACGGCCGCGCGAGGGGGCGGCCGGCGCCCGGAACCTCGCGGACCCCGCGCACGTCGTCACCGAAGCTCTTGCCGCGATTGGCCACGGCCCGACGCGGATCGCCGGTCGCACGAATCGGCTCGTCGCGTTCGTGCTGCACCGCCTGCTGCCGCGGCGAGCCCAGGTGCGTTTCATGAGCCGCGCCACGCGCGCGATGTACGAGTGAAAGAGGAGCTCCGACCATGCTGAAATTCCCCGGCAAGCGACCCACGAATCTCGGCGTCCGCGACGGCAAGCTCGCACCCTGCCCGAGCTCGCCGAATTGCGTCTCGAGCCGCGCGACGGACGCGACGCACGCGATCGAGCCGTTGAAATTCACCGGAGATCCGGCCGCCGCCATGCAGCGTCTCCGCACGGTCATCGAGAAGATGCCGCGCACGCGGATCGTCGAAAGCCGACCGGACTACCTCTATGCCGAGTTCGAGACCGCGCTGCTCGGTTTCGTCGACGACGTCGAGTTCCAAGTCGACGGTTCGACGATCCACGCTCGCTCCGCGTCGCGGCTCGGCTACTCCGATCTCGGCGTCAACCGGAAGCGGATCGAGGAGATCCGGGCGGCGTTCGAGCAGCGCTCGGCTTGAACCGAGACTTTCGGTTCTATCTGGCGAGCCGGTTCTGTGCCGGCACCGCCATGACGATGTTCCGGGCGGCGATCTCGTGGCACGTGTTCGCGCTCTCGAGCTCGGCGTTCCATCTCGGCCTCGTCGGTCTCGTGCAGTTCATTCCCGCGCTCGGGCTGACGCTCGTCGGCGGAGCGGTCGCCGATACGTACGATCGCCGCCGCGTGATGATGCTCGCGCAGGGCGTGCCGCTCCTCGCGAGCTCGGCGCTCTACCTCGTCACCGCGCACGATCTCGTGACGCTCGGGCTCGTCTACCTCACGGTGTTCATCGAGTCGTGCGCGTACTCGTTCGACAGCCCGTCGCGCTCGGCGTTCCTGCCGACGATCGTCTCGCGGGAGTATTTCCCGCGCGCGGTGACGATCGCGTCGACCAATCAGGCGCTCGCCTTCGTCACCGGCCCGGCGCTCGGCGGTCTCGTGATCGCGGAATGGGGCATCAGCGCGGCCTACCTCACGCAGGTCGTGCTGATCACCGTCGCCGTCGTTGGGCTGACGCTCGTGCGCGCGCGGCAGAAGCAGATGCCGGGCGCCCGCGTGCGCTGGATCGCGATCAAGGAAGGCCTCGCTTACGTGCGGAGCCACCAGGTCGTGCTCGGGTGCATGACGCTCGACATGTTCGCGGTCATCTTCGGCGGCGCGACGGCGCTCTTGCCGATCTACGCGGCCGAGATCCTTCACGTAGGCCCGCGCGGCTACGGGCTCCTCTCCGCCTCGCTCGAGCTCGGCGCGCTGACGGCGGCACTAGTCATGATCTTCCGGCCGCCGATCGTGAACGCCGGACGCGTCCTTCTCGGTGCGGTCGCCGTGTTCGGGCTCGGCACCATCGTGTTCGGGCTCTCGCGCTGGTTCCCGCTCTCCGTCGCGGCCTACATGATCGTCGGCATGGCCGACCAGGTGAGCGTCGTGCTCCGCTCGACGATCATCCAGCTCACGACCCCGGACGAGCTCCGCGGGCGTGTCTCCTCGATCAACTTCATCTTCATCGGCGCCTCGAATCAGATCGGCGCGATCGAATCCGGCTTCGTCGCCGCGGCGACGAACGCCGTCTTCGCGGTCGTGAGCGGCGGGCTCGGCTGTCTCGGCGTCGTCGCGCTCGTGGCGACGAAGATGCCGCTACTCCGGGAGTACCGGATCGAGCGCGGCTGATCGCGCGCCGGGCTCGCGCGCCATGTCTTCGGGCCGCGTCGCGCGCTGCGCGAGGATCACAGCGACGAGGATCAACAGACCGGCGAGGAGGAACGGTGCGCCCGGTACGTGCCACCCGAATTGCGGATCGATGAACGTCGAGAACGTCTGCGTGAAGAGCACGGGGCCGATCATGAACGCGATGCCGCGGATGCTGCCGAGCGCGCCCTGGAGCTGGCCCTGCTCGGTCGCGAGCACGCGGCGAGACATGAAGCCCATCATCGCGGGGCCGGCGAGGCCCCAGAGCGCGTTCACGGGAACGCCAATCCAGAACACCGCCGGCGTCGACGCGAAACCGAAGATCGCGAATCCCAGGGCGGCGCACGAGAGTCCGAACATCATCACCATGCGCTCGCCGAAGCGCGCGACCGCGGGGCGCACGAGGAATCCGCCGACGAGCGTCGCGCACGCGCCGACGACCGCCACCGACAGCCCGATCGTGCTCGCGTCCCAACCGTAGCGGTAGGTCGCGTAGAGCACGAAGACCGTCGGCAGCGCCTCGTGCGCGATGTTCACGAGGAAGGTCACGATCGCGAGCACGAAGAGCTCGGGGTGCGAGCGCACGAGGCCGATCGAGCCGATCGGATTCGCGCGGTCCCACGAGACGTTCGAGCGGCGCTCCGGCGGCAGCGATTCCGGCAGCACGAAGAGCCCATAGAGGCCGTTCGCGAGGCTCAAGCCCGCGGCGACCCAGAACGGCATCCGCGGATCGATCGCGCCGAGGAGCCCGCCGAACGCCGGGCCGCCGATGAAGCCGAGCCCGAATGCGATGTTCATGATGGCGAAGCCGGCGGCGCGCTTCTCGGGCGGCGTCACGTCGGCGATGTACGCGCCGCCGATCGAAAAGCTCGCCGCGGTGATTCCGGCAATCACCCGGCCCACGAAAAGAAACCAAAGGCTCGGTGCGAGCGCCATCAAGATGTAGTCGAGTCCGAGCCCGAAGTTCGAGAGCAGGATCACCGGGCGGCGCCCATAGCGATCCGACAGCACACCGAGGAGCGGCGAGAACAGGAACTGCATGAGCGCGAAGACCGTGGCGAAGAGCCCGAAAATCTCCGCGCCGCGCGCCGTGTCGCCCGCCGAGAACTCGACGATCAATCCCGGCAACACCGGCACGATGAGGCCGAGCGCCAGCATGTCGAGAACGAGCGTGATGAAGATGAAGGTGATCGCGGGGGTCATCGGCCCTTCGCCATGAGGCGCTGGAGCGAGAAGAGATCCGCGGAGAGCGGGATGCGCGAGTCCGCCGGCACGTCCTCGCCGGCGGCGATGCCGGCCGCCGTCGCGCGATCGAGCTTCCAGTTGACGGCGAGCGCGACCGCGCCGCCCGCCCAGCCCCAGTACTCGCCGGGCGCGACCTTCACGAGGTTCGTACGAATCGCGGCGTACGAGGAAAGCAGCGAGCCCTTCCAGTCGTACTTCGTGCTGTAGCTGCCGAGGTAGATGTCCTTGTCGAAGCGGAAGACCATCTTGCCGAAGAGGTAGTAGGGATCCTTCGGCACCGCCTCGATCACCCAGTGCGGCCGCCGGACGAGCACCTCCTGCACCGGGCACCAGGCGACGCCCTGCCAGCCCGGCACCTGAAAGCCGACGCGCGCGCTGCCGGGCACGACCATCCGCCAGCCACCGTCGTCGAGCCGCTGGAGGTTCGCCGGATCGGTGAACGACGGCTTGTCGAAAAGCACGAGGAGATCCTGCTCGCCGACGAGGCGCCAGTTGAAGTCTTCGACCTTGCCGTCGAAGTACGCGCCGTCGTCCTGCGTGAGGTCCGAGCCGAGGAAGCCGTCCGATCGATTCGCGGACGACACTTGTCGCACGCGGCGAAGCGACGGCACGTACGACCACACGGAGTCGTGCTGTTCAGCGCCGCGATAGCGCCACGTGAGCGAGAGGATGCCGGCCACGTCGAGAGGGAACAGCACCTCGGAGAACATCTGCGAGAGCATGTCCTCGCGCTCGGCCGTCGTGCGGAACTTCGGATGCTGGCCGTCGTAGTATTTCTGGAACGCGTCGACCTTGATCTGGCGGTCGAGGCCGTCGCGGCGGACCCACAGCAAATCCGCGCGGTAGTGGCCGTTGCCGCCGTAGTACATCGTGTAGAAGTAGTTCCAGACGATCTTCGTCGCCGCCTTCGAGTCCTTCGGATCGATGTCGGGAAACGGCCACGCGAAGATCGGGCCGGGCGGCTTGCCGGTCGCTTTCTCGATGATCGAGCCCTTGTCGTCGAGATCGTAGCGACCGCGATTCTTCGCGAGCGCTTCGGCGAAGATCGGATCGGCGTCGAGCCGCTCGGTCGTCCAGCGGCCGATCTCGTGACGGAAGTCGCCGCTTCGGTACGACTCGAGAAACTCGTCCGGCAGAAGGTTCCTCGCCTCTTCCCAGTTCTCCTTGCCGAGGACGCCGCCGGGCAGGAGCTCGGCGGAGGCACCGGAGGCGAGCGCGTGGAGTGCGAGGAGGCTCGCGGCGAGGCGCATTCCGCCCAGTCTACGTCGCGCCCGCGCCGCCGCTCAACGATTCTCTGAACGTGACTTTCGTCACGCCGAGATCGTGACCGGTCTCATCGCGCGAAGCGCGGGGAAACGCGCTAGGCTCCGAAACCAGGGAGACGACGCCCATGCGAACGATCACCATTTCCTTTGCCGCCGCACTTTGCCTCTCGTCCGCCGCGGTCGCCCAGGATTACGGCGCCGAGCGACAGTGGCTGATGGAGCACCCGGAAGCGATCAAGGCGCTCGGCGAGATGCCGAAGGAAGACGTCGGCAAGTTCCTGCAGACGTACCAGAGCCTCTCCTCCGAGGAGAAGGCGATGGTCCGCGAGCACGCCGGCGAGCTCCAGAACCTCGGCCCCGCGGAGCGGAGCTGGGCACTCAACAACCCCGACGCGGTGAAGCAGCTCGGAACGCTCTCCGACGGCGAACGGAAGAAGTTTCTCGACACGTACAAGAATCTTTCCGACGGCGAGAAACAGAAGTTGATGGAGAACGCGGACGAGCTCGGCAAGCTCTCCCCGGAAGAGCGCGCGTGGGCGCTCGAGAACCCGGACGCCGTGCGCCAGCTCGGCAACGTGCCGGATGCGGATCGCGACAAGATGATGGACGCCTACCGGAGCGTCTCGCCGGAAACGCAGCGCATCCTCCGCGAGGGAATGGCCGGCGGGCAATAGACTCGCGTGATCGACGTCGCGTGATCGTCTAAGATCCGCGACGTCGTGATCGCCGAATTCGTCGCCATCGCCAGCTCCGGTGTGTTCGCCGGGGCGGCGATCTACATCAGCGCCGTGCAGCAGCCCGCGGTGCTCGCTCTCGGGCCGGAGATCGCGGTTCAGTACTTTCGGCCGATGTACACGCGCGCCGCGCCGATGCAGGCGTCGCTCGCCGTCGTCGGCTCGCTCGCGGCGTTCTGGGCTTGGTGGAGCGCCGCCGGCCTCCATTGGCTCGTCGGCGGCGCCCTCCTCGCGTTCGTCATTCCCTTCACGCTGTTCGCGATCCTGCCGACGAACGATCGGCTGAAGGACCCGACGCTCGACCCGCGATCGGCCGAGGCCCGCGAGCTGCTCGCCCAGTGGGCGAACCTTCACGCGGTGCGCACGATCGCGAGCACCGCGGCGTTTCTCGTGTTCCTCGTCGCCGTCCTCTCCCCTTGACGGAGCTGGACGCGCGCGCGATCCGTTACGGTCGTGGGTGGCGTGACGAAATTCGCGGAGCTCGGCGCGGATCGCATCGCGTATCAGGTCGTCGGCGATGGTCCCGACCTCGTGCTCCTGACCGGGACGCTCTCTCACGTCGACGTCCGCTGGGGCGATCCGCTCCACGCGCGCTTCCTCCATCGCCTCGCCTCCTTCAGCCGCCTGATCCTCCTCGACCCGCGCGGGTGCGGCGCCTCGGACCCGATCCCGCTCGAGCCGCTGCCGACGTGGGAAGACGAGGCCGACGATCTCGGCGCGGTGCTCGACGCCGTCGGCTCCACGCAGGCCGCGGTGTTCGCCTGGGCCGATGCGGCACCCCCGGCCCTCTTCTACGCGGCGACGCATCCCGAGCGGATTCGCGCGCTCGTCCTCGCGAACACGACGGCGCGCTACGCGGTGGCGGACGACTATCCGATCGGCCTCACGACTGCCGAGATCGAGGCGATGATGAACCGGCTCGGCGAGCTCTGGGGACGCGAGGAAAGTGTCGAGCTGCTCGCGCCGAGCAAATCGGACGATCCCGAGTTCCGCCGCTGGTTCGCGCGGTACCAGCGTGCGGCGGCGCGCCCACGCGAGCTCGCGAGCTACCTGCCGATGTCGCATCTCCTCGACATGCGCAGCCTGCTGCCGGCGATCCGTTGCCCGACGCTCGTGCTGCAGCGAAGCGCGTACGCGATGAGCGAAGTCGCCCACGGCCGCTACATCGCCGAGCACGTTCCGGACGCGCGGTTCGTGGAAATTCCCGGGCGTGACGGCACGCTCGCGACCGAGCACGCCGACGAGATCCTCGACACGGTCGAGGAGTTTCTCACCGGCTCGCGCCGTGGGCCCGAGGTCGACCGCGTGCTCGCGACCGTGCTGTTCACCGACATCGTCGGCTCGACGGAGCGCGCGGCCGCGATGGGCGATCGCGAGTGGCTCGGCCTCCTCGATCGCTACTACGGCGCCGTCCGGCGCGAGGTCGGCCGTCTCCGCGGGCGCGAGATCGACACCGCCGGCGACGGCTTCTTCGTCACGTTCGACGGGCCCGCGCGGGCGATCCGCTGCGCTGCCGAGATCCGCCGCGCCGTGCGCGCGCTCGGGCTCGAGGTACGAACCGGCATTCACGCCGGCGAGTGCGAGATGGCCGGGGACAAGATCGGCGGGATCGCGGTTCACGTCGGGGCGCGGATCGTCTCGCTCGCCGGCGCCGGCGAGATCCTCGTGTCGAGCACCGTGCGCGATCTGGTCACCGGCTCGGGCCTCGAGTTCGCCGACCGCGGCAGCCACGCGCTGAAGGGCGTGCCGGGGGAATGGCGTCTCTACGCGGCGAGCTGAAGCGATGACACCGAAGCAGATCGTCGAAGCCTGGGTCGCCGCGTTCAACCGGCGCGACGTCGACGCGCTCGCCGCCTTCTACGCAGAAGACGCCGTGAATCATCAGGTCGCGGAAGAGCCCGTTCGCGGGCGCGCCGCGATCCGCGAAATGTTCGCCGCCGGATTCGCCGCCGCGGAGATGGTCTGCATCGTCGAGAACCTCTTCGAGGACGGCGAGTGGGCGATGCTTGAGTGGCGCGACCCCCTCGGCCTGCGTGGCTGCGGCTTCTTCCATGTGCGCGATGACGAGATCATTTTTCAGCGCGGCTATTGGGACAAGCTTTCGTTCCTCCGCGCTCACGGACGATCGACGTGACGAAGCGAGTCTCAAGACCGGGCGTCCGCGCCGGATACGACCGCTGGGCGGAGTCTTACGACGCGACCGCGAACCCACTCGTCGCGCTCGACCGCCGGCACACGTCGCGACACCTCTGCGCGCGCACGGGCGAAGCGATCCTCGACGCCGGCTGCGGCACCGGGGGACACCTCCGTGGAATCCTCGCGGCCGGCGCGCGGCCGCTCGGCCTCGACTTCTCGCGCGGCATGCTCCGCGTCGCGCGGCGCACGATGCCCGGCGTACCCCTGGCACAGGCGGATTTGAACGTGGCGCTCCCCGTCCATCCTGCGGCATTCGATGCCGTCCTCTGCGCGCTCGTCTCGGAGCACCTCACGAGTCTCCGCGCTCTCTTCCGGGACGCCTTCGCGGCGCTCCGGAGAGGCGGACGTCTCGTCTTCTCCGCGTTTCATCCCGAGCTCGCCACCGTCGGCGCCGAAGCGAACTTCGAGGTCGATGGCATCGAGTATCGTCTCGGCGCGGAGCGTCACACCGTCGAGGATTTTTTGAACGCAATGAACGACGCCGGCTTCCGTGACCTCCGCCAGCACGAGTACTGGGTCGACGCTCGCATCATCGAGGCGATTCCCTCCGCGGCGAAACACCGGGATCGACCGGTACTCCTGGTCATCGAAGCGAGCCGCCCGCCATCGTGACGCCCTTCGCTCCCATCGAAGCGCTCGCCGCCAAGCGAAAGGGTGGTGCGAAGGCGCTCGAGAAGCTCTTGCCGAAGGCGCGAAGCCGCGCCGCGCTCGCGAACACGCCCGACGACGTCTTCCTCTCGACGATGGCGAAACAGATCTTCCGCTCGGGATTCGTGTGGAAGATCGTCGACTACAAGTGGCCGGGGATGGAGGAGGCGTTCGCGGGCTTCGATCCCGAGATCGTCGCCGCGCTCGGCGACCGCGAGGTCGACGAGATGCTCCTCGATCCCCGCGTGATCCGTCACCGCGCGAAGATCGAGAGCGTCCGCGCGAACGCCGCGTGGGTCCTGCGGACGGCGAAGGCTCACGGCGGCTTCGGCGCGTGGATCGCCGCGTGGCCGATCGACGACATCCTCGGCCTCTGGGACACGCTCGCCGAGGAAGGATCGCGGCTCGGCGGATGGTCCGGGGCGGTGTTCCTCCGCGAGGTCGGCAAGGACACGTTTCTCCTCACGCCCGACGTGCTGAAAGCGCTGCGGCGCGCGAAGGTGCTGAAAGGTGAGCCGACGACGAAGGAGAAGCGCGCGGCGATTCAGCAGGCGTTCAACGCCTGGCGGAAGGAGACCCGCCGGCCGCTCTGCCAGCTGAGCCGGATCCTCGCGTACAGCGTGCCATGAGGAGCGCCCGGCTCCTCGCGGTCTTCTGCGCGGCCGCGCTCGTTGCCTGCGGCTCGTCCTCCTCCTCTACGGACGCGGACCGAAAGGTTGCGTCCGAGACGGCGCTCTCGTCGCGGCTCCGCGAGATCGAGCTCGAGAGCGAGGTGCTCGGCGGGACGACACGGCTTCGCATCCTCCTCCCCGCCGACTACGACCCGCTCTCGCCGAAGCGCTATCCGGTGCTGTACCTGCTCCACGGCGGGGGCGGCGACCACACCGATTGGACGCGCAAGACGGACGTGGAGGCGCTCACCGAGGGAGTCGAACTCTTCGTCGTCATGCCCGAGGCCGGCGGCGCCGGTTGGTACACCGACTGGTACAACAACGGCGCCGGCGGTCCGCCGAAGTGGGAATCGTTCCACATCGGCGAGCTGATCCCGTGGATCGACGCGAGCTATCGCACGGTCGCTTCGCGCGAGGGACGCGCGATCGCGGGGCTCTCGATGGGCGGCTTCGGCGCGTTCTCCTACGCGACCCGACATCCCGACCTCTTCGCCGCGGTCGCCGCGTTCTCCGGCGCGATCGACACGAACCTCGTCGAGCCGATCGCCGCCACCGTCGTCGACGGCATCGCGCTCGCGGGTTATCCGCCGTTCGCGCCGCCCGGCTCGCTCTGGGGTCTCCGCCTGCTCGAGGAGGAGCGCTGGCGCTCGCACAATCCGTGGGACCTCGCCGGGAATCTCGCGGGGCTTCACGTCACGATCCGCACCGGGAACGGGCTTCCCGGCGGGACGAATCCGGGGATCGATCTGCTCGAGCTCGGCGTGCACGAGATGAGCGTCAGTACCCATCGTCGGCTCGACGCGCTCGGCGTGCCGCACGTCTTCGAAGACTACGGCCCCGGCGCCCACGTGTGGCCGCTCTGGGAGCGCGACCTTCATCTCACCTTGCCCGACATGCTCGCCTCGTTCGGCGCGCCGGCGCCGCTGCCGTTCACGTACGTCTCGGGCGAATCGGAGTTCTCGGTCTACGGCTTCGCCGTCCGCTTCGAGCGCGCGGTGCGCGAGCTCTCGCGGCTCGCCGACGTGCGACCGGAAGGCTTCTCGATCACCGGCACCGGCATCGCGCACGTGACGTCGGCGCCCTGGTACGAGCCGGGCGAGATGTACGAGGTGAACGGTGAGGCCGTCGTCGCGGATTCCGCCGGCTGCCTCGCCTTCGACGTCGACCTCGGTCCCTCGAGCGCTTTTCAGCAGTACACCGCGCCCGCGGACCTCCTCCAGGCGATCCTCGGCGACGCCTACTTCCGCACGGTCGACGTCACGATCGGGGGCTAGGTGCCGAGGTACTCCGACTCGAGCACGAGGTCGGTGATCAACGTCTGATATTCGACGTGCGCCTCGTGCTCGACGGTGCGCCAGGTCTTGCCCTCGTTCGCTTTCATCGCGGCCTGATATTCCGGCGCGCCGGGAAACCGGATGTTATCGGCGACCACGATCGAGCCCGGGTGGAGCCAACCGCGCGCGACGATCCGCTCGAGATCCGGCAGATACGCCTGCTTCGCGTGGTCGATGAATACGAAGTCGAGCATCCCCTTGCCGAATCCGTGCTCCGCCTCGAGGCGAGCGATCGTCTCGCCGCCGTCACCGAGCGAGCCGACCATCACGTTCAGTCGGTCGCCGGCGCCCGCGTGATCCCAGATCCGCCGCGCGATCTCCGCGTTCGCCGCGGCGAACTCGATCGAGTGGACCCGAGCGCCTGGCGGCATCGCGCGCGCCATGCGGAGCGCGCTGTAGCCGATGTACGTGCCGAGCTCGAGGATCCGGAGAGGGTTCGCGCGGCGGAGAGCGGCGTCGAGGATCTCGCCCTTCTCGTCGCCGACGTTGATGAGGATGCTCTCGTTGTAACCGAAGTCGTCGATGACGCAATCTGAAGCCGTTTGATCTGATTTGTCTTCATCTCTTGCTTTCCGGATCTTCCTTGGTTCGGAAACACCCCGATCATAACAATTGCCGCTCAATACCCTTTCTCAACGCATACTCTTTCCGAGCTCCCGAAGAGATCAAATGACCTATGTCTCGGGGACATTACGAGGGTACTATAACGAATACCCACGTACCTTGTAAGCTTACTCCGTCAACCGCCGATGGATAATGCAAGTCCCTTTCTGTAAAAGTCGAGTGTCTTCCTTTCGAAATGCTGCTGCTGTTGGTGTTTTTGGTCTTGATGCTCAGTGCTCGAAGGTCAGATACTTCTTGCCCGTCTCCCACTCCTCACTGATCTCCATCACCACTGCCGTCACCAGCCGCAAACATGACGCCTCGTTCGGAAACAACCGCGCCACTCGCGTCCGTCGCCTGATCTCCTGATTGAGCCGCTCCAGCCCATTCGTCGTCCGCAGCAAGCGCCTGTGCCCCTCCGGAAACGCATACACCATCAATCCTTCCACCAGATTCTCCTCCATCCACACCGCCAGCTTCGGTGCCACGCTCCGATAGCGCTGCACTGTCTCTCCCAGCAACCGCTTCGCCTCATGCAGGCTCGACGCCCTAAACACCGCCCGGATTGCTGCCGCCACCTCCTTCTTCATCTCCACACGCGGAACATACGCTTGCGCGTTCTGCTGCAGATGAAACTGGCAGCGCTGCCACGGCACGCCGCCAAACACCGCCAGCCGCGCCGCCTTCAACCCAGCATGCGCATCCGAGATGAGCAACTGCACACCGCGCAGCCCGCGCTCCACCAAGCTCTGGAAGAATGTCCGCCAATGCAGCTCCTGTTCTGAGAGCGCCACTGACACTCCCAGGATCGCGCGTTTGCCAGTCGCATCGACCCCGCTGGCAACCAAGCACTGCCGCATCGCGAACCTGCCCATCCAAGCGCACCTTCTCGTAGCGCGCATCCACATACAGATAGGGATACTCGCCGAGTGGTCGTGTGCGCCAGGCCTCGAAGACCGTATCGAGCTCTGCGGCGGCGCGGCTGACTTGGGTCGAGGAGACCTCAAAGCCACACATCTGCTCGGTGATGGCCGCGACTTTGCGAGTGGAGACGCCCTGGACATACATCTCGGCCAAGGCCAGCTTGAGGGCTCGCTCGCTGCGGACGCCTTTCTCCAGGCTCTGGGGATAGAAGCCGCCTTCGCGCACCTGCGGGACAGCGACGGTGAGGCTGCCCATGCGGGTTTGGAGGGTCTTGTCCTTGAAGCCATTGGCATGTGCCTGGCGGTCGGAGGTGCGCTGATAGGGGTCGGCGCCGATGAACTTCTGGCGCTCGAGCAGCATGGCGGCATTGAGCAGCAAGCGCATGGCGTCGGGCAGTGCTTCCAGGCCGCCCTCGGTGAGATGGTCGAGCAGATCGATTGGTAAGGTACAATCGCTTTGGTAGGTCATGGGTGTGCTCCTCTTGGTGGTTTAGCATTCCGAAAGGATACACCCTGACCTGCCAGTCGACTGCCGGCTGGTCTCCGACTTTTACAGAAAGAAGATTACACTACCGGCTTATGAACTCGAAGCCTCCTGCTTTTGCAGGCTGGACAGCTATTCGACTAGGGGTTCACCAGGGGATTTCTACCCTAGATTGTGCTCACCTGGCAGGCTTGTAGTGTGCCTGGGCGAGGGCCAAGCTGGCGATGAAGTGGACTGCCGATCCTCGATCCCTGCTATGCCGTCGCCGACAGCTGGGCTGCTCAGGAGAACACCAGGCTGCGGGACGTCTCGCCGAGGCCAACCTCCATCACCTCGCAACTGTGCTCCTGCAGCACAGGCTTGAGCAGCGGCATGAAATACCCGATCCCTGGGCGAGTGACGATGAAGCGCGGCTGACGCGGATCGTCGTTCAACTTTCGGCGCAGCCGGCTAATGTACAGGTGCAGCGCAGGATAGTCGCCCACGAACCCTGCTCCCCAGACCTTGGTCAACAGTGCATCCGCCACCAGCGTCTGACCCACATTCTGAGCCAGGTAGACCAGCAGCCGATACTCGGTTCGCGTCAGATGCACCGGCTCTCGTCGAGCACGACCGTTTTCTGATCGTAATCGATCACCAGACCGTTGGATTCAAACACCGCGCGACGTTGTGAGCGGCTGCCCCTGGACTCGCCGCAGCACCGCATCGATGCGCGCGGCGAGCTCGGCCCCATCGTAGGGCTTGACCAGGTAGTCGTCCGCGCCCAGCTCGAAGGCATGCACTCGATCGGCGGCCTGTCCATAGGCGCTGAGAAAGATGATCGGCACTGTTGAGACTTCGCGGATGGATGAGCAGACCGCGAAGCCATCGCCATCCGGAAGTCGCAGGTCCAGCACGACCAATGCCGGGTCATGGATCTCAAGCAGCGCGGCTGATGCCACGGGCGCTCTCATGGACGATGACCTGGTAGCCTAATGGTTCGAGGTTCAATCGCACGAGGCGCTGTGAGCGGACATCATCTTCGACGACAAGGATGCGTTGTTTTCCGCCTGCCCCGTTCGGTGCATGTGCTGTGGCCATCCTGGGCCTCCTCTTCGACTTGGAGGGACACTCGATGCACAACGTCGACTGAGGCAATTCGTTTACTGCGCACACAAACGGAGTAGCGCACAAAACGATACGGCATGTAGCCTCCTGGTTTCTCTTAGAGCAGCCAGCTGGTGCCGTGCCTGGGGCATGCTGCTTGGGCAGCACCAAGGGCCGCACCCGAAGATGCGGCCCTGGAGAAGGGAGGGTGCTGTTCTAGGCTGGTGTGTGCGCCGGCGCAGGAAGAGCAGCGTCAGGCTGACCGTGCTCAGGATCAGCAGCACGATCAGACTTACGACCCCAAGAGCTACCACCCTCCAGCTGAGGGTCAGACCAGTGGATGCGACCTGCACCGGGCTGTTGCCTCCGTGCTGTGCCTGCTCCATCGCCGCCATGCGCTCCTGCAGCTGCGTTCTGCTTGGTTCTCGGCCATTTGCTGATCTTCTCAGCCTCCAGCTTCTGGTTACAGCCCCTGGATTGCGGCCAGCGCAACGCCGTCGGCATCGACGGTGCTGATGTGGTGTCGTCCTCGCCCACGCCGAAGGCAGCCGCGAAGTCCTGCGCCATCGGCCCGATGTGCTTGACGCTGGCATCCTGGCTCTTGTAGTTCCAGAGCTGGATCGGCATCGCCGCCACCCGCTCCAGGATGCTGCGCTGTCGACGGCGGCGAAGTTGGCCTTGACGTTGCGGTCGCTGAGTGCACTGGCCAGGAGCCACCGCCAGGTGCCGGGATCAACAGCCCGCGCCGGTGCTGCGCCGTTGGAGCAGAAGCGGACGCCACCGCTGGCGCGGGCGATGAACTGGTTGTTGGCGGTGGAGGCGATGTCGGCATTGTGCTGTCGCCCCAGACGAAGGTGCCAGGCTGGTTGGCTCTTGCCGCCGTCCGGCAGCGAAGCTGAGCTGCCCCGGCGGTGTTGAAGTAGCCGCCCGGCACGGTCGCGTACTGGCCACTGGCCGTGTTGCTGGCCCGCCACCCACCGTGGCGACGGAGCCGCTGGCAGTATTGGTGAGCCGCCTGGCACGGTCGCATAGCTGCCGCTGGCGCTGTTGGTATAGCCGCCGCTGACGGTTCCATACGGCCGGTCACTGCTCGTGCCAGCATTGTTGCCGGCTTGGTTGTTACGGCCCCCGCTCACGCTGCCGTAGTCGTCGGTCACCCGGTTCGTATAGCCCCCGCCGACCGCCGCTCGCAGACCACTGGCGCTGTTGCTCTCGCCCCCGCCGATGGTGGCGACCAGACCGCTGGCGATATTCCCTCCGCCTCCTCCCACGGTTGCGTTTCCACCACTGGCCGTGTTGCTCGATCCACCCGCGACCACTGCGCGAGGGCCGCTGGCAGTGTTTGACTGCCCTCCACCCACGCTGGACCACTCGCGGCTGGCCGTGTTGCTCTGGCCACCGCTGACGGTCGCCACCCCGCCACTGGCGATGTTGCCACCACCGCCGCCGATGCTGGCGTTGCCACCGCTCGCTTCGTTGGTGGACCCACCGGCGACGACCGAGCGTGCCCCGGTGGCCTGGTTGTCACCACCACCGCCGATAGTCGCCCATTCGCTGAGCGCCCAGTTGGTCTGGCCGCCACTCACCGTGGCATAGCTACCGCTGGCGATGTTCGTCTGGCCGCCGCTCACGGTGGCATAGGGCGTGTCAGCATTGGTGCCGCCAGCATCGCCCGCCCGGTTGTTGCCGCCCCCACCGACCGTGCCGTAAACCGTCCCGTCACTTGGTTGGCGGTGAGCGGATTATCTGATTCGCTCGGGCCGCCTCCGCCGATCGACGCGTAGAGCGCAGTGGCGCTGTTGTAGTAGCCGCCGCTAACCACGGCGAAGTCAGTAGTGGCCCTATTGCGCGCGCCTCCTCCGATGACGGTCCAGTCCCCGCTGGCGGTATTTAGAAAGCCGCCGCTGATGGTCGCGATGCTGGCGCTGGCAGTGTTGTTGTAGCCGCCGCCGATCGACGCCAAAGGACCGCTGGCGATGTTGTGGTCGCCCCCGCTGATCGTCGCTTCATGCGCGAAATCGCTGTTGATCGCATTGTGGTCGCCCCCGCCGATGGTTGCGCACATTGCGTTCGCGGCGATGGTATTGCCCGATCCTGGATGGAGCACGCTCGGACAGTCCGCGCTTGCTAACACCTGTGCTCGTGGGAGTGCCATGCTTCCCAGCAGCACAACCATCCCCAGCACCATGACGACACGACCGCGCATTTCTCACACCTCCTAACCCTATTTCGAGACAAGCGCCACTGGCCGGTTCAGGTGCTCGCGGTGGAGAAAGGAGGCGGCCAGCACACACGGCGCTGCGTGCGTGAGCTGGATGGCTGGCGCAAGGAAATACCCTGTTGCTCCACTATACACCTGGCGCAACGCCTGTGGTCTGCTGCGCACAGGAAAGTGTCCAAAATGGTGACTGAGAGCACTGCGGTGTCGATGGCGCAGCACGTCGCAGCGTATACTGCCGCGGGCTAGTTGTCTTCGAGTTTGCCGCAAACAATATCGAACTCCTGTGCATGCCGGCGGCACATAGGCAGCAGCTCCCACGCGTCGCCAACCAATGGCGTCACCACTCCAACCGTAGCCACTTGCCCGCATGGGTGATACGTGCCCAGGCTCGTGATCGGAGCTACGGGATGGGAACATGGCAGCGGAGAAATGAGTTTGATGACGGAAGTGAACGTTTTCCTTGGACTGAGGTTCACGGCTGCCTCCTGGAGTGCCCCCATCAGCTAGACACAGAAAGGCGCTGGGGTTCGTCCAGTGTATCGCTTCGTCAAGCGAGGCGAGCAAACAGTGAGCTATCAGTTGCGACCTTTGTGTTATGACCGTGATGCTAGAGCCCTGCGCCACGCTCTTGGGCTGCGACCCGATGCAGCACGGTTCCTGGACTTTTCCCCACACTCCTGCGGAGTGGCAGTGCCTTGCCTATTGGCATTGGGATAGCACCGACCTCGACGACTACGACGAGGCACGCGGAGCGTACCAGGGGATTCTGTTCCTCATCCCCTGGGCACACTAGCCTGGTTGCCCGGTTGCCGCACTTGTCAAGACCTCGCTTCGCTCGCAAGCAATGTCTGCAGCTCGCCGTCTCTCTGTGTGCCAGGTCACCAGCATCCTGACGGGACGAGCTATACCTGGGCACTGGCGGTCATTGGTCTTGACGGCGCTACAGCCGCGCGGCCAAAGCCAGCCAAACAGGGCACACGACAGAGATCACCACCATCACAGAACACCGGATGCAATACTACCTATAAACAGACGGAATAGGGCGTCCCAATCGTAAATAAACACTTGACTTATCTATAGGGTTATGCAGAAGATCGGGGCACATCAACAAAGCGACCCGAGCAAGTGCTACTAACACCGGCCCGGGTCTAGCGCCAGAGGAGGTATTTCCCATGGCACATGCACCAATTGTACGACGCCGGACCCAGGACGAGCAAGCGATGCAGGCAGCCCAGGCTGCGACGGTTCCGGCCAGCTTCCAGCGGTTCCAGGTAGACGAGCGCGGCAACATCGTAGACGCCGGCAGTCGCCAGCTCTGGACGGTCGTTCTGGATTATGAATACGACAGCTACGCCAGCGAGACCAAGGAGGCGTGCTTCTCCTCGGGCGCAGACGCCCGCTGAGTTCTTTGCCTTTGATATGCTGGCTCTGGCCCTTTCTCCCGACAGGTACGGCGCGCTTGACGCTCAACATCGAGGCACCTGCCGATCTTCCAAAAGACTGTTGTCGCAAGGTCATCGTTGAGGGTGGTATCTTCCGGCGCGGCCGGCAGTACTACGACGAGTGGGTCAACTCCCGCACTTTGATCGACGACCGGTACGACCGCGACGTAGCGCAGGCACTCGCCAGCGCTTGACCACCGTATGAGTATGGCGCGGTCGCCCTGGCTGCGCCACTCCTGGAGACTGCACACCATGACAAACGCACGATGGATCGGAGTAGCGGAGCAGGCCAAGCTCGTACGATCTGCTCTCAAGCTGGCATTCCCAATGATCAAGTTCTCAGTGCGCTCCAAGAGCTACAGCGGAGGCGCACATATCACTATCTCATGGACGGATGGGCCGACGACGCGCGACGTTGAGAGCATCACCCAGGCATACGCTGGTGGCGGGTTCGATGGCTCGATTGACCTGGCCTACCACTATGATCATTACCTGCTCCTGGATGGCACGGTGATGGTGGCTTCCTCGCCTGGTACGGTTGGCAGCATGGGCTATGTCCTGCGCATCGACGAGCAGCCAATGCCGGCAGGGGCAGAGCGTGTGAGCTTCCATGCATCGCACATCTTTGCGAGCCAGCAGACAGCGCCGACTTCATCCGGCGCAGGCTTGCGAAGATCTGCCCTCGCTACGGTTGGCCGCTCGACGAGATGATCGTGACGGAGCCAAGCAAGGATAACGGGGCATGGGTGCGTCAGACGGATCGCTATCGCCTCGACTCTGACATTACACGCTCACCGATATTTTGCACCAGGAGTGCAGCAAGACACGAAGCCCTGAATGCCCTGGGTGGAGCACGCATCATGCGCGCAACGCTGCCGCAATTCGTGGAGGCTGCCGCTGAGGTCGCAGACCTCTACAGCGGCGAGGATATGGACCAGTTGAGCGAGGCGCCGAGGCCCAGAGCAAAGCGGCCGACCTCCTACGGTTCCCATCTATTGAGGTGCCATCACAGGACCAGAAGTAGTCACAGGCCGTGACCAATCAGGGCCGGGATACTATGCCGGCAGTTATCTAACCCGGCCAAAAACTCTACCGTGTTGACAGGGGTTTTTCTCTGCCCTATAGTTGCCGTAGGGAGTTTGAACAAGGAGGAAAACCGCATGCCAAAGGCCAAGAAACCGGAGTATCTGAGGGCAACCCAGGCAGCTGAGTATATTGGTACGTCCGTTGGACGTGTCTACGAACTGGCCCAGGATGGACGCATCGGACAAGAATGGCTGACTTCTGGGTCTTCACACCTGACGAGCTTGACAGATTTGAAGCTAGCCGTGAACAGCGACCAAAGGGCGGTCGCCCACGCAAGCACGCTAGGTCGGAGTAGGAAAGATGAGCAGCCGGCGCGGGCATGGTGAAGGTTCGATTACCAGCGGAGCGACAACGGCTTGTGGTGTTGTGCAGTTGATCTAGGTTACGTAGATGGAAACGCAAGCGGAAGTACATCACCGGGAAGACACGCAAAGAAGTTGCCGAGAAGCTGAAGGTCGTGCTACGCGAACAGCAGCAAGGTCTGCCCATCGCGACAGAACGACAGACTGTTGCACAGTTCCTCGAACGATGGCTAGAGGAGAAGGTCAAAGCGAAGAATCGCCCGATGACCTAGAGGCCTATCACCCGTACGGTGCGCCTCCATATTACGCCAGCGCTCGGCAGATTCCCCTCCGCAAAGCTCACGCCCCAAGATGTCCAAAAACTCCCTCCATCGTAAAGGGAACGGAGGTGTTAAGCCACGGAGCGTGCAGTACGTTCGCAGTACTCTTCGAGCAGCCCTGGCACAAGCGTTGAAATGGAGCCTGGTATCACGGAACGCAGCTTCTCTGACCCAGACTCCCCAACCGTCGAGCGGTTCGAGGCAACTTCCCCTCAACCCTGTAGGCGCAGCGGTTCTGGGATCGGCAGCAGCGATCGACTCGGGCACTCTATCCCGGCTCACGCTCGCTTGGTCTCCGGCGTGCAGAAGTTCTGGGTCTGCTCTGGAGAGATATCCGACTTCGACGGACGAAGCCGGCTATGTCTCCCAGTCCCTACAGACAATCAACGGTAAACTTCAGTTGATGGCCTCAAGACTCGAGCAGTAAACGGAATCGCTCGTTATCCGACTCACTGGTTACGGTCCTCAAAGCACACCATGATCGCCAGCCCGAAGTCCGGCTCATCGCTGGTAGCCGTTGGCAGAGCACGGCCTGGTGTTCCCGACGAGCATTGGTACACCGATTTTCCCTCGGAACCTCATACGCTCTTCAAAGCTTTTCTGAGGAACGCAAATCTTCCTGATATTCGCTTTCACGACCTCCGGCATTCCTGCGCCAGTCTGCTGGCTGCACAGGGTGTGCCACCACGGGTGGCGATGGAGATTCTTGGACACTCCAATATTCAGACGACGCAGAATATTCCAACACATGTCTTCGACGATGCGAAGCGACTGGCATTTGATGTCAGGAACAGCTCCTTGGAGGTCGACAAGAGCCAAGCTAAAAAGTTTGGGGCCGCAAAGTTGGCTGCAATCGGCACAAAAAGGACCGGCATCGCTCCGGTCCTTCTCCTTGAGGCTTTGTAATGCCTCTATATCGCTGGTGCCAAGAGCCGGGCTCGAACCGGCGACCCCACAATTTTCAGATGCCTGGAAGGCTGTCCATGGAATATTGCCCTGTTTATTTTAGCTCATTCCAATCACCTATTTTGTCCATCCTGTTTTGTACCGTCCATTGTGTATTATTGGCTTGGGTGTCACTTTGGGTGTCAACTTGGGTGTCAACTGGAATCATTGATGACGGCCTCTGGCCTGACACTCATGGAGTCTTTTACAATACGTGAACGCTGCCTATATTATCTTCTGCATGGCGAGCTATGTGGCCAAGGGCACCGATTGCCCTATCCAAAACCACCTGCCCACCCGAAGTGATCCGACTCCTGCAGCAGGAGCTATTTGTCGATCAACGGTAGAATCTAGCTCACTCATGTCTGATTGTTATTTCCTTCCAGTGCTTGAATCATGCCGCACATTGGCGATACGATGGACCAATATAGTGCCAGCCACATGTTTCATGATCGATCGCAGCTTATTAGGCATTGACTCTTCCTGCAATTAGGATTATCCCATTGTCAAATTTGGTCACTTTTTGACAATAGTAAGCTGCCACCTCGCACCTGCACCTCCGTAAAATCGTGGTCGTTGCCCAAAGAGGAAGAAAATATAGCGAGGTTCCTTGCGCTACGTATCCACTTCGTCGAGAGCGAATCGCTCGGCTAGACGCTCCAACGTGAACTTGTTGCGAAGTTTGCAGGCTGAGTTTTGATTGGCGAATAAGCCTCGCTCCCATACGGCCTCACTGAGAGGCACCGTTTTCAGCCACTCGACGCGCTACAAGATACTCGCGCAATTCTGGATCATCCGCATTTTCCTCCATTCTGGGTGCCTTGATTGGTGCCTCGAGAATGGGCACTTCCTTGCTGTCAACCTGAACCATGAACTCGCGTACTGGCACCGCTGGCTCTTGGACGACGCCAACTCCCACGTACCCCTGTTCAGGAACGTGGGCGAAGATACGAGCGCCTGGTGTTAGGATTTCTCGCATGTTTGGGCTGTACCAGCGCCCTTGGGTAGGAGTGCGCTTAATGGTGGGCATCGGGACACCCAGCGATCAATCAGCGCCTGGAGGCGCTTTGAGCGCCGCCCACGGCGTTTGGGCGGCTGCCAGCGAGGTGGCGGCACCCGATATCTGCAAGCAGCTCATGCACCGACCAGCGGTGGTCGCTCAGCCCCGCCGCCATCGCTGGTGTCCGCTTCGACCCATCCGTGCTGCGTGAGGCTCTGATGGAACGTACAGAAGTTGTAGACCACCCCCACCAGATACATCCCGTGCTCCAACGTCGCCTGCTGGCGCGCCAAGCCCCGCGTCCGCCGCGCCAAGCACGCCAGCCGCGACCGGAACGTGCCGTTGAGCCGTTCGATATACGCCGTGCTCGACCACCGGCAGCCCGCAGTGGCGCGCAGCCCGCGCAGCACCCCGGCGCCCGTCCCCGCACCAAGCGGCTCACCATCCCGACCGTCGCCGCGGCCCGCCTTCACCAGTTGGACCACCGTCAGCTCCGGCCAGACCACCAGACGCGGTGCCCCACGCTGCCCCGTCCGCTGCGGCGTGCGGAACACCCGCGCGAAGGCGGTCGGATAGCTCGCCAAGCCATCACTGCTCAGCAGCAGCGCGCCCCGCCGGCACAGCGCCCAATCACCTGCGCCAAGCGCAGGATCAGCGAGAAGTCGCGCTGCTTGCTGACGGTGCCGCCCAGCCACAAGCGGGTCGAGACCATCACGGCCATCGCCATCCAGAGCACGCCGGCCTGCGTCTTGACGCGGATTTCGTCGGCTTGGACATGCTGAAGGTCGAGCGGCTGCTCCACGAGCGCGGCTTGGATGGCCTCGGCAGTGCTGCCCGCTGGCTGTGACCCACTCCCGCACCGTGCGGGTTTGCAGCCCAAAGGCGGCCTCAATCGCGACCGGGGGACAGCCATGGGCGACCAAAGTCATGACCTGGGTCATGAGCGCCTCGGGCGTGCGGCGTCGATAGAGCGGGGTGCCCTGGCGCGGACTGAAGGTCTTGCCGCAGACCTTGCACTGGAAGCGCGGTCGTTTGCGGCCGTGGCTGATGATGTTGCCCTGGCCGATCTGCCCTCTTGCAGGACAGTCGAGGTTGGGGCAGAATGTGTGCTGCGGGTCCATGTCGCTCCTCTGGTGTGTGATGATGCCAGAGATTGTACCGGGACCCGCAGTCCGTTTGTCAGCCATCACAGCCCTCAACCACCATTAAGCGCACACCTACCCGCCCCTGGCCGGCGGATATAAACCCATATTTGCGACAGCCACCGCGGCGTCTATTGGGCCGAGCTGACGACGCGAGGAAGAATCGGGCACGGCAGCATGCCGTTTCTCGGCGTCAGCGCCATCGAGGGCATGGCCCGGGTCCTCGACTTCATCAGGACCGAGCTGAAGCCGTCGCTCGCCGCACGCTCCACCCGGATGCCGGTCGTGCCCGAGGGCGCCGGCCACGCCACGATCAACATCAACGGCATCGATGGCGGACAAGCTGTCGGCGGCATTCAAACGCCGTGTGTCGCGGACCTCTGCCGCGCGGTCATCGATCGGCGGTTTCTCATCGAGGAAGGTTTCGAGCCCACCAGGCGCGAGCTCGTCGAGCTCATCGAACGGGCGCTCAAAGCGGTCCCCGGAGTCAGCTACGAGATGCGCGATTTGATGGTCGTGCAC
>CAWBOU010000051.1:0-42563 GCA_963790365.1 uncultured delta proteobacterium | reverse complement strand
GCCGGCCGGCCGGTCGGCGAACGGCGTGAGCATCGTCCGCTCGAGAAGCTCGCGCGAGCGCGCGGTAAAGTCGCTTTCCGCGATGCGATGGAGCCGCGCGGTGAAACGGAGGTTCTCGAGCACGGTGAGCTCGCGCGGCAGGCTGAACGCCTGCGGCACGTAGCCGATGCGCGCCTTGAGCTCCGTCGGATCGGCGCGCAGATCGAAGCCGAGCACGGTCGCAACCTCGGCCTCCACTTCGAGCAGGCCGGCGAGCGCGCGGAGCAGCGTCGTCTTGCCGGCGCCGTCCGGGCCGACGACCGCGACGATCTCGCGGCCGTCGAGCTCGAGGTCGATGCCGGCGAGCGCGACCTTCCGGCCGTACCGCTTCGTCATGCGGCACAGCCGGATCGCGGGAGCGCCGTCCGTCATCCGTTCGCCCCGGAGTTCGCGACGGCGCGCACGTTCGGCTCTCGCGCGTCGTCGTCGACGAGATAGACGTCGCCCTCGGTGCCGGGACGGAACTCCTCGATCCGCTCGAGGATGCGAACTTTCGCGCGGTAGACCTGGCCGAGGCGATCGTCGCGCGTCTCGATCTTCTCCGGCGTGAAGCTCGCCTTGTCGGCGATGAACGCGATCTCGCCGGGCGTGCGCTTGCCCGGCAGCCCGTCGAGCTCAATCTCGACGCGTTGCCCGACGCGGAGGTTCGCGGCATCCGCGACCGGCACGTAGATCTGCACGTACTTGTCGCGCGGATCGAGCACCGCGAGAATCGCCGTGCCCGGCTGCGCGAGCTCGCCCGGCCAGACGTACTGCGTCTGCACGCGCGTCGGCGCGCCGGGAGAGCGGATCACGTACTTCGTCTTCGTGACCTCGAGCTCGGCGATCTGGGCGCTGAGGAGCTTCACGCGCTCGCCGAGCGAAGCGAGCATCGAGCGGGCGACCTCGACGTCGCGACCCTGCGCCTCGGTCTGCGCGAGCGTCTCGCGCGCTTGGTCGAGCCTGCTGCGCGCTTCGGTGCGCCGCGCGTCGACCTCGTCCATGAGCTGGCGCGTGCTCGCGCCGGTCGCGACGAGCGATTGCTCCCGCTTCCAATTCTTCTCGGCGAGGGAGAAGTCCGATTCGGCCGCGCGCACGTCGGCGCGCCGCGCGGCGAGCCCTCGCTCCCAGGTCTCCTGCACGAGGCGCACGCGCTCCTCCTGCGCGCGGATGTCGGCACTGGTGACGTCGCGCTCGCGGCTCTTGGATTCGAGCCGGGCCGCGATGTCGCGATCGTCGAGGATCGCGACCGGCGCATCGGCCGCGATCTCGTCGCCCTCACCGAACTTGACCTCGAGGACGAGCCCGGCGACCTCGGAACGAAGCACGCGCTCCTCGCCCTCGACGAAGCCGGTGTAGTGTGGCGGGCCGTCGTCGCGGCGCGACCAGAGCAGCACGCCGAGGCCGAGAGCGGCGACGGCGATCACGGGAACGACGATCTTGCGGTTCATTTGTGGAACTCCCCCGCGGGCAGCTCGGCGCTCGGCGGGAGACCCGCCAGGCGCAGAAGCTCCGCGCGGCGAACGTGCGACTGGTATAGCGCGCTCGCGACCGCGGCGCGCTCGGAGGTGAGGAGCGTTTCGGCGTCGAGGACGTCGTCGCTCGACGATCGGCCGACGTCGAACTGCTGGCGGCGAATGCGAAGGTTCTCCTCGGCTTGCGCGACGGCGGTCCGCGCGACCGCGAGGGCGCGGATGCGCTCCTCGAGCGCCGCGTAGGCGACGGCCATCGAGTCTTCGAGCCCGCGGAGCTCGTCCTCGAGGCGCTTCTTGTTCTGCACGGCGAGGCGGCGCGTCTCGAGAAGATCGGACTCACGCTGCAGGTCCGTGCCGAGATCCCAGCGAAACGCCACGAAGCCCGAGCCGAACTCCTGCGGATCGAGGATGTCGGACGACGTCGCCTCGTAGGTGCCGCCGGCGGAAAGCCGCGGCAAGCGCGAGCGCACGAGCGCGCTCTCGCGCGCTTCGAGCCGTTGCGACTCCTCGAGAAGGCTCTGCAGCACCGGGTTCTTCTCGCGCGCCGTCGCGACCAGGCTCTCGGTCGTCGGCAGCGTCGGCGCGCCGTCGACCTCGACGACGTCGGTCGGCGCGATCACGGGCACGCCGATCGCGCGGTTCAGCAAGAAGCGTTGCTGGTCGACGACGAGATCTCGCTGGAAACGCGCGTGCTTCGCGTTCGCGAGCGCGACCTCGACGACGAGGCGCTCGTTCAGCGTGAGCCGGCCGGCATCGAAGCGCTGCTGCGCATGACCGAGCTGCTCGCCGAGCAGCGCGACGCGCTCGTCCGCGACCGCGAGCAGCCGCTTCGCCTCGAGGAGCCCGAAATACGCGCGAACGACGTTCACCTGCTCTTCGAGCTCGATCGCCGCGACCCGCGCGGCTTCGCCGCGATAGCCGGCGCGCGCCGCTTCGAGCGACTTGCGAAGCTCGCCGGCCCAGTCGAGCGGCACCTCGATCGTGCCGTTCACGGTGCCCGCTTCGGAATCGCGCACCGTGACGGTCGGCGGACGCTGCCCCGGCGCGAGGGGCACCGGGAATTCGGAGATGCTGTTCGTCTGCTCGTCCGTGTACCAGGTGTAACGGCCCGTCGCGGTCGACGTCGGGAGAAACCGGCCGATCGCGCGCTGCACGTTCGCGCCCGTCGCATCGAGCCCGGCGCGCGCCGCGGCGAGCCGGCGGTTCTCCTTTTGCGCGAGGTCGAGCGCCGTCGCGAGATCGATCGTGCGCGGCGCGCCCGCACCGACGGCCGCCACGCTCTCCGGCGTCGCGAACTGCGTGCCCGCGTCGCGAGACGCGCTCGTGATCGTCTCGAGCCGGCGATCCGCCTTCCATCCGCCGTCGCCTTCCGGCCGAAGCAACGTCGCGCAGCCCGTGAGCAATGCGAGCGCCGCGCATGCAACCGCTCGGGCGTCAGTGCCCATGGGCCTTCTTGACCTTTCTCGCGCGTGACCGCCGTTCGACGCCGCCAATCGTGAACTCCGCCACGTGCTCGGCGAGCGCGGTCGCGATGCCACCTGGAAACTCGTCGGCGCCGAGCATCTGGAGCAGCGCGGGCCTGCAGAAGCGATAGAAGATCGCCTGCCCGATCACGCTGTTCGCGCAGCGCTCGATGCTCGCTTCGTCGAGCGAGGGGCCGAGCGCGGCGATCAGCACCTGGAGCTCGCTCCTCATCGGGCGAATGAACTCGTCGACGATGATCGGGAGGGCCTCGCTCGGATCGGTCATCTCGCGTTGCATGAGCCGCGCGTGGACGCCCGGCGGAGGACCGACGACCATCTCGAACATCGTGAGGATGCGGGCGGCGAGAAGGTGCTCGATCCGTTTGCGGGGAAGCCGAACGAGGGCCTCCGGCGGCGGCACGTCCGCATGGCGGCGCGTCAGCGCGGCGCGAATGCCGGCGAATCCCGCGCGAAGGACTTCGAGGTAGAGGTCGCGCTTCGAGCCGAAGTGGTAGTTCGCCGCGGCAAGGTTCACCTCGGCGAGCTCGGCGATGTCGCGCGCGGTGGTGCGGTGGAAGCCGTGCTCGGCGAACAGCGCGGTCGCCGCGTCGAGGAGCCGCTGGCGCGTGTCGATGGTTTCCGGTCTGGCCACGAAACAGTTGTTTGAAACAAATGTTTGAACGACGCAAGAGGGTCGCGGAGAGTCGCGCCATTGGCCGTGGCGGGCGCGGGGGGCGCCTCCACGGAAGTAAAGCGCAGCCGAGCAGAACCTACGCCGGCAGTCCGGGGGTCTGGCTCGCTCCATGGCTCGCTGCAGATGCGAGCTGCTTCATTCGAGCTCCGTGCGCAGCTGCGCTTTACTTCCGCGAACCAGACCCCCGGACTGCCGACTAGACACGCACGGTCGGCGAGCCATGGAGTGGAGGCGCCCCCCGCGCCCGCCACGGCCAATCGAGGTCGTCCCGCGACCCCTCTAGCGGCGTGAGGACTCGACGCGGCGCTTCACCGTGCGGCGGTCGAGGCCGAGGCGGCGAGCCGTTTCGACGTAGCTGCCGGTCTTCGCGTGCACGAGCGCGCAGTAGCGGTCGAGGATCGTCTCGGCCGGCAGCGTGCCGTCCCGGATCTCGCGTGCGAGCTTCGCCGCCTCGTCCTCGGGCCGCGGCTCGGACGGCGGGTCGTAGCGGCGGCGGAGCATCACGCTCCGCACGCATTGCTCGAGCTCACGCACGTTGCCCGGCCACGCGTAGTCGCGCCCGAGCCCGGTCTCGATCCACGCGAGCACCTCGTCCGCGAGGCCCTTCGCCTCCTCCGCCCCGACGATCCGGCGCGCGATGAACAGCACGAGGTTCCCGAGGTCGCCCGGCGAGTCGCGAAGCTGCTCGGCGAGCGACGGCGTCTCGATGCGATCGGAGCAGAGTCGATAGTAGAAGTCCTCGCGGAAGCGGCCGGCGCGAATCTCGTCTGCGAGGTCGCGGTTCGTCGCGGCGATCACCTTGCCGCGGAACTCGCGGTCCGTCGTCTCGCCGAGGCGCTGGAACGTGCGCGATTGGAGCACGCGGAGCAGCTTCACCTGAAGCCCCGCGTCGATCTCACCGATCTCGTCGAGAAACACCGCGCCGTTCGGCGGGCAGACCTCGAGCCAGCCCGGGCGGTCCGCGAGCGCGCCGGTGAACGCACCGCGCCGGTAGCCGAAGAGCTCCGACTCGATCAGCGCCGGCGAGAGCGCGGAGAGGTTCAGTGGAAAGAACGCCGTCGCGAAATCGTCGGTGAAACGCTCGCCGCGCGCGTCGAACGGCACGTAGCGCGAAAGCGCGATTGCGCGCGCGACGAGCTCCTTGCCGGTGCCGGTCGGACCCGTGACGAGCGTCGCGACCTCGCCCATCCGCGCGTAGAGGCCGCGGCGGTAGCGGCGGAGATCGTGCGTGAAGATCGAGTGCCAGACCTCGGCGCGGAAGCGCGCGGCGGGAAGCGAGCGGCCGACGATCGTCCAGAAGATGAAATGGAACGCGCGGCGGAGCTGGAAAGCGAGCGCGAAGAGGTGCGGCACCTGCGCGCGCGACGGAAGCTCGAGGCCGGCGACGTCGAGCCACTTCGTCGCGTCGCGCGCGAAGTCCGCGTAGAGGTCGATCCGCACGGTCGTCGAGCGCGCGCGCTCCTCGCCCGCGACGACCATCTGCCAGAGCCGCTCCTCATGGCGGTTGTAGAGGAGGTAGTGCACGACGTCCTCGTAGAGAGCGGCTTCCTCGGCGCTCGCGCGCCCGCCCTTCGCGAGCCGCTCGCGCGCGGCGGCGGCGAGCGACTCGGCGGCCGCGGTCAATGCGGGCACGTTCGGGTTCTGCTCGGCGAGGTCGGCCCGCGCGCTCCAGACCGGCCCGGCGGCGATGAAGCGCTCGCCCAGCACCTCGCGTTCGAGCGCCCGGCGCTCGGGCAGGAAGGGGTTGCAGTAGGCGAGCCGGGAGAGCGCGCGAGCACGCTCGAGATCCCCGCCGAGCCAGAGATCCGCCATCGGCACTAAATGTACAGTTGATAGACATCGGATGTACAGACCATCGGATAGATAGAATCTATACCACTGATTTTTCATGGAATTTCTGTCCGGCATGAAGCGTGCGCTAGCACCCGAACATGAATCTCACACCGAGTCCTCTCCCCTCCCCGGTCAACGACACGCACTCGAAGCTCAACCCGACCGAGGTGCGCGGCATCCTCCGCCCGGCCTCCGTTCCCGGGATCGTCGAGGCCGTGGCCGCCGCCGGGCGGGCGCGCGCCGGCCTGGCGATCGCCGGCGGGCGGCACGCGATGGGCGGGCAGCAGTTCCTCGCCGGCGGCCTCCTCCTCGACCTCTCCGCTTGCGCTCGCGTGCTCGCGTTCGATCGCGAACGTGGGCTCGTCGAGGTCGAGGCCGGGATCCAGTGGCCGCGGCTCTTCGAGGCGCTCGAGCGCCTGCAGCTCGGCGATCCCACGCCCTGGGTGGTGCGGCAGAAGCAGACCGGCGCGGACCGGTTCTCGCTCGGCGGCTCGCTCGCCGCGAACGTCCACGGGCGCGGGCTCGGCCGGAAGCCGATCGTCGACGACGTCGAGGCGATCACGATCGTCGGCGCGGACGGCGAGATCCGCCGCGCGAGCCGCGCCGAGAACCGCCACCTCTTCCGCCTCGCGATCGGCGGCTACGGCCTCTTCGGCGTGATCGCGACCGTGACGCTCCGTCTCGAGCGCCGCCGCACGCTCGAGCGCGTCGTCGAGATTCTCGATTCCGTCGACCTTCCGGCGGCGTTCGACGAGCGCCAGCGCGACGGCTACGCGCTCGGCGATTTCCAGTTCGCGATCGATCGCGACTGCGGCGGACTTCCTCCGTCGCGGCATTTTTTCCTCCTACCGTCCCGTCGAGTCCTCCGCCCCCCGCGCCGACCGCCGCGCGCTCGGCGCGCGCGAATGGCGCGACCTCGTTCATCTCGCGCACGTGGAGCCGCGCCGCGCCTACGAAGAGTACGTCCGTCACTACGTCGCCTCGGCGGGGCAGACGTACTTCTCGGACGAGGTGCAGACGAGCGTCTATCTCGACGACTACCACGCCGATCTCGACCGGCGCCTCGGCGCGCGCGTGCCGTCGACGGAGATGATCACCGAGCTCTCCGTACCGCGCGAGCATCTCGTCCGCTTCCTCGAATCGGCGCGCGCTCGCCTGCGAGCGACGGAGGCGCGCGTCATCTACGGTACGGTCCGCCTGATCGAGCCCGACGACGAGACGTTCCTCTCGTGGGCGCGCGGCCGCTTCGCGTGCGTCGTCTTCAATCTCTGCGTGCGGCACGACGCGGCCGGCATCGCCGAGGCCGCGCGCGCGTTCCGCTCGTTGATCGACGCCGCGCTCGAGCTCGGGGGCACGTTCTACCTCACGTACCACCGCTTCGCCTCGCGCGCGCAGGTCGAGCGGGCCTATCCGGAGTTCCGGAGCTTCCTCCGCTGGAAGCGCCGCCTTGATCCCGAGGAGCGTTTCGCGAGCGATTGGTATCGGCACTGGCGCCGCGAATTCGCGGCCGTCCTGTAATGCTGTAGGAACGCGGGGGAGAGCCTCATGACAACCGAATCCGTGAACCGCCGGCCGCTGAAGAGCCGCGACACGCGCTGGGCGAAGAGCGCGGCGGCGGCGATGGCGCGCGCGGGAATCTCGCCGAACGCGATCTCCGGCATGAGCGTCGTCGCCGCGGCGCTCGCTGCGCTCGCGACGATCTTCGCGGCCGCCGAGGAGTCCCGCGGCGCCGCGATCGCCGGCTTCGTCGTCGCCGCGCTCGGCGTGCAAGGCCGGCTCCTCGCGAATCTCCTCGACGGCATGGTCGCCGTCGAGTGGAACCGGCGGAGCGCGGCGGGCGAGGTCTGGAACGACTTGCCCGACCGGATCGCCGACGCGTTCATCCTGATCGCCGCGGGCCATGCGGCCGGCGCGCCCGTGCTCGGCTGGGCATGCGCGCTGCTCGCCGTCTCCACCGCCTACGTGCGCGTGCTCGGCGGCGCGGTCGGCCTCCCGCAATCCTTCGCCGGGCCGATGGCGAAGCCGCATCGCATGGCGACGATCACGGTCGCGTTACTTGCTTGTGCTGCCGAGACTGCCCTCGGCTTCGCGCCGCGCGCGCTCGTGATCGCGCTCTGGGTGATCGTCGCGGGGACGATCGTCACGCTCGTCCGCCGCACGCTCGCGATCGTCCGCGCGCTGGAGTCACGATGATCCATCCGCTCGCCCACGGGCTCGCCGGCCTCGCGCGGCTGGTGAGCGGCGTCCAGGTCGCCGTCCGCGCCTCGTTGCCGAGCGACGGCCAGCGGATCGTGTTCGCGAACCACACGAGCCATCTCGACGCGATCGTCCTCTGGGCGGCGCTGCCGCCCGAGGCGCGCGCGCGCACGCGGCCGGTCGCCGCGCGCGACTACTGGGCGAGCGGGCGCGTTCGTCCGTATCTCGCCGAGCGCGTCTTCCGCGCGCTCCTGATCGACCGTACGACGCCGGGCGGCGGCCGCGCGGCGATCGAGGCGATGGTCGCGGCGCTCGCCGCCGGCGATTCGCTGATCCTGTTTCCGGAAGGCACGCGCGGCGACGGCGGCGCGATCCAGCCGTTTCGCGGCGGCCTCTATCACCTCGCGGCAGCACGGCGGGACGTCGACCTCGTGCCCGCACACCTCGAGAACCTGAACCGCATCCTGCCGAAGGGCGAGGTCTTGCCGGTGCCGCTGCTTTCGCGGCTCACGTTCGGCGGACCGATTCGCCTCGGCGAAGGCGAAGACAAGGCCGCGTTCCTCGAGCGCGCCCGCCTTGCCGTCGCCGCCTTGAAGGAGACATCCGATGTCGCTCGATGACGATCTCCGCTGGCTCTACGGCGGGATCCTCGTGCTGCTGGTCGTCGCTTCGATCGCCGGCGCCGTTCTTTCGCGGACCGTCAAGACGGACGCTGCCCGCGCGACCGTCGCGAACCTGAACGCGCGCGTCCGTGCCTGGTGGTGGATGTGCTTCGTCTTCGCGATCGCGCTCGCGACCGGCGGCGTCGCCTCCGTCGTCCTCTTCGGGCTCGTCTCGTTCCTCGCGCTCCGCGAGTTCCTGACGCTCACGCCGACCCGCGCCTCCGATCATCGCGCGCTCTTCTGGACGTTCTTCGTGTTCGCGCCGATCCAGTACGCGCTCGTCGGCACCGGCTGGTACGGGCTCTTCAGCGTGCTGATCCCTGTCTATGCGTTCCTCTTCATCCCGCTCCGCATCGTGCTCGAGGGCGACACCGCGGCATTCCTCGAACGCGCCGCGAAGATCCAGTGGGGGCTCATGGTGTGCGTCTACTGCGTGAGCCACGCGCCCGCGCTCCTGATGCTCGACATCCCCGGCTACGAGATGGAGAACGCGAAGCTTCTCTTCTTCCTCGTGCTGATCGTGCAGGCGAGCGACGTGCTGCAGTACCTCTTCGGCAAGACGCTCGGCCGCCGGCCGATCGCGCCGAACGTGAGCCCGAACAAGACGTGGGAGGGATTCGCGGGCGGCGTCGCGGCGTCGAGCGCGCTCGGCGCGGCGCTCTACTGGGTGACGCCGTTCTCGCCGCTCGCCGCCGCCGGCATGTCGCTCGTGATCACCCTGATGGGCTTCGCCGGCGGCCTCACGATGTCCGCGATCAAGCGCGACCGCGGCGTGAAGGACTTCGGCAGCATGATCGAGGGCCACGGCGGGATCATGGATCGCATCGACTCGATCTGCTTCTCGGCGCCGGTGTTCTTCCACCTGACGCGCTTCTTCTACACGTGAGGCGGCGCCGCCACCGGACTCCCTCTGCGGGGTTCCGTTGGGTCGGAGGCTCGTCATGGAACTCAACGAAGAAAAAGGCGCCGCGGGCAAGGGCATCCTGCTCTGGCTGGTCGGCGTGCCGCTCCCCGTCATTCTCCTTCTCTGGATTCTCGGGTTCCTGGGCAGCTGAGCCCCTGAATCCCGTTCAAAAAACTTGACTCGAAGTTTCCTCTAGCGGGACACTTGCCCCGCGGAGGAAACACCATGGGTCTCGCGAACGGGGTTCACCATCTCGCCATCGCCACGCGCGACGTGAAGTCGCAGCTCGACTTCTTCACCGACGTCGTCGGCGGAGAGCTCGTCGCGCTCTACTGGATGCACGGCGTCGAAAAGACGGTGCATGCCTTCGTGAAGCTCGGCGACACGTCGATCGCGTTCGTGCAGTCGCCCGACGTGCAGCACATCGAGCCGGCGCCCGGCGTCTCGTCTCCGGGCTTCATCGCCGGTGAGGTCGCGCCAGGCGCGATGCAACACCTCGCACTCAACGTCGATTCGGAGGCGGACCTCCTCGCGATCCGCGATCGGGTCCGCTCGCGCGGCCATTGGATCATGGGGCCGGCGGATCACGGCTTCTGTAAATCGATCTACTTCACGGGGCCCGAGGGTCTCATGCTCGAGTTCTCGACCTGGACGAACCTCGACACGGACGAGTGGATCGACCCGGAGGTCATGGCGCACTGCGGAATGGACGCGGGGGACGTGACACGGTTCCGGAACCCGCAGGCGTTCGCCTCGAAGAACGGCGCGGTGCCGCAGCCGAAGGCGAAGCCGGGCTTCGAGTTCCAGTTCCCGCCGGAGTGGAAGGCGAAGGGCGAGGCGCTCTACCGGATGAGCGACGAGGAGCTCTGCGCGGTCTTCACCGACACGACGCCGCCGGCGCGGAAACAACGCAAGGCGAGCTGACGTGGCCATCCGCGTTCGCGCGCACCACACGTCGTTCGCGATCAAGGATCTCGCGCGCTCGAAGGAGTTCTATGGGGGCGTGCTCGGCCTCGCGGAAGTCCCGCGGCCGAACTTCGGCTTCCCGGGCGCGTGGTACCAGGCGGGCACGTGTCAGGTGCACTTGATCCAGATTCCGGACGGCTTCGACGCAGGGCAGACGCCGCCGGCGCTCAACCCGATGGCGGATCACGCGGCGTTCGGCATCGACGATTACGCGGAGACGGCGGCGCATCTGAAGGCGCACGGGCTCGAGGTGCTCGAGGCGGGATCGGAGCGCGGTCAGATGTGGGTCAAGGACCCGGACGGTCACATCATCGAGCTGATCGTCGACGAACGGTAAGCTGCTTCCGGGTCTCGCCTCCGCTCCATGGCTCGCCGATCGTGCGTGTTTAGTCGGCAGCCGGGTGCCTGGTTCGCGGAAGTAAAGCGCAGGCCGCGCAGTTTGCGCGCATGAAGCTGCTCGCTCCCAGCGGCGAGCCATGTAGCGAGCCAGGCACCCGGCTGCCGGCGTAGTTCGCAGCTCGGCTGCCCTTTACTTCCGCGGAGGCGACACCAGGAAGCAGCGTCGCTCAAGGTGCAGACCAGTTACTCCATCGGCAAATAGCCGGGCTGCGTCCGGATCCTCTTCATCCAGGTTTGGATGTGCGGGAAATCATCGAGGGGAAAGCCGCCTTCGTGGCTCACTTGCGTGTAGGCGAACAGGGCAATGTCCGCGATGGTGTAGGTGTCCACGAAGAACTCGTGGCTCGCGAGATGACCTTCCATCACGCGGAGCGCGGCCCAGCCGCCTTCGCGTTTCTCGGCGAGCACGCGGGTGCGCTCGGGGGTGTCGGGGCGGTGGAGGAGGTGGAAGCGTGACGTCGCGAGGTATGGCTCGTGGCTGTACTGCTCGAAGAACATCCACTGGAAGGTCAGCGCGAACTTGCGTGGATCTTCGGGGAGGTACTTCGTGCCCTTCGCGAGATACGCGAGGATCGCGTTCGATTCGGCGAGCACGAAGCCGTCGTCCTCGATCACGGGCGTGCGGCCGTTCGGGTTTCGCGCGAGGAACTCGGGCGTGCGGCTCTCGCCCTTCAAGATGTCGATCGGCACGATCTCGCACGGGCGGCCGAGGTGTGAGAGGAGGAGGCGCACCTTGTACGAGTTTCCCGAGATCGCCGAGTCGTAGAGCTTCATCGAGCGGCTTCTGACATGTCCGGAAGGCTGCAGCGAGCCTATCTCGAAGCCGACCCGCGGAGCCTCGCCGCCGGGCGCATCGCGCTCGCGCTCGTGCTGTTCCTCGATCTCGCGCGCCGCGCGGTCGAGCTCGACGTCTGGTACACGAACGACGGGCTCCTCCCGAACCACACGGTCCTCTGGCGACCGACCTTCGCGCACGTCTTCTCGTTCTTCTTCATGGCTTCGACGGAGCTCGAGGCCGTGCTCGGCTTCCTCGTCTGCGCGCTCGCCTATCTCGCGCTGCTCGTCGGTTGGCGTACGCGGCTTCGCGCAGCTCGCGAGCTTCCTCTGCGTGCTCTCGCTTCACGCGCGCACGATCTTCATCCAGAACGGCGGCGACGTCGTCCTCTCCGAGCTCGCGCTCTGGACGCTCTTCCTGCCGACCGGGACGCGCTGGTCGATCGACTCGCTCGTCGCCCGCATGCGCACGCACCCGGAGAAGACCGCGGCGGACCTCGTGCCGCGCGACGTGCCGGCGAACGAGCCGATCGTCTCGCGCGCGGTGCTCGCGCTCCGCCTCCAGCTCGTCGTCATCTACCTCTTCAACGCGATCCAGAAGACGGGCCCGGACTGGCGCGAGGGCTCCGTCGTCCACTGGGTGCTCCACCAGGACCGCATCGTCACGACGCTCGGCCTCTGGGTGCGCGGGTGGATCGAGCCCTGGCAGTCCGCCGCGCTCACTTGGCCGTCGCTCGCGATCGAGGCCGCGCTCCCGCTCCTGCTGCTGACGCCGCTCGCCGTTCGCGGCTCGCGGCTCGCGGCGGTCGTGTTCGCGGCGGCGCTGCACGTCGGCTTCGGCCTCTTTTTGAATCTCGGCGTCTTCGTGCCGGCGATGCTCGCCTACTTGCCGAATCTCTTGTCGCGCGAGGATTGGGACGCGCTCGCGCGCCGCTTCTCGGCCACTCGGCGACGCCTCGTCCTCTTCGACGCGAGCTGCGGCTTCTGCTTCCAGACGATCCGCCTGCTCGCGCGGCTCGACCCGGGCGGGCGACTCGAGCTCGTCGGCAACGATCAGCGCGAGCGCATGCCGAAGGGCGTCGACGAAGCGCTCACCGAGGAGACGCTCGTCGTCGTCGATCCGGAGAGCGGCGCGATCTCGACCGGCGCGCGGGCGTTCGCGGAGATCTTCCGCTGCCTGCCGTTCGGCCGGCCGATCGCGTGGCTGCTCGTGATCACGCGGCCGATCGCGGACGTCGTCTACCGCGCGGTCGCGCGCAACCGCTCGCGGATCTCGGTGATGCTCGGCCTCGCGGCGTGCGACCTCGCCCCGCCCGCCGGCGCGGCAGACGTCGGAGCGGCCGTGACGGCACCTCGCCGGAGGTCGGCGCTGGACGCGTTCGCGGATGCCGCGGTCGTCCTGCTCCTCTTCGTCGCGGCCTCCCAGCTCACCGTGGAGAACGCGGCGGTGCCGAAGGCGCTGCGATTCCGCCAGCCGCGGTGGATGTCCGCAACGGTCACGTATCTCCAGCTCTTCCAGGGCTGGTCGATGTTCGCGCCGCGCGCGCCGTCCGTCGATCAGATCGTGACCATCACCGCGCGCACCGCCGACGGCGCGGTCTTCGATCCGTTGAACGCGGTGGCGAGCCCGACACAGCCGAATCCGGGCGAGCTGATTCCGCCGCGGCTCGGCTACAGCGCGCTCTTCTGCGAGTACGTCGCGCGCATCCCGTCACGCCCCGACTACCACCAGGCGTTCCGGGAATGGATCCGGCGCCAGGGCGCGATCTCGTACGAAGTGCGCGAGGTCACGGACCGGAGCCCACCGCCCGGCGAGCGCGAGCCGCGCGAGACGAAGTCGCGCGAGCTGTTTCGGGGCCCGTGATCACCTCTCCCCGTTGGGGAGAGGTCGCCGCGAAGCGGCGGGTGAGGGGGGAGGCGAACGCGGCCGAAGGGCTCCCCCTCACTCGCGCCTTCGGCGCGGTCTCTCCCCAAAGGGGAGAGACGTTCCGTCAGTCCGTCAGACCCCCGCGATAGATCGAGCGCACCGGCGCGGCGAACACTTTGCGGAGCGCCGGCTCGAACGCTTCGAGCGGTAGCGTCTCGAGCGAGGGCCGGAACGCCGGGCCGTCGTACTTCTCGCAGAAGAGCGCGGTCTGTTCGAAGTGCGGGTGGCCGCGGAACTGATCGCGCATGTTCCGGTCGAGCCCGAGGTGGTGGAAGAAGTAGTAACCCTGGAAGATCCCGTGCTGCTCGACCATCCAGAGGTTCGCCTCGGAGACGAACGGGCGGAGGATCGCGCCGGCGATGTCGGCGTGGTTGAACGAGCCGAGCGTGTCGCCGATGTCGTGGACGAGCGCGCAGACGACGTACTCGTCGTCCTCGCCGCCCTGCTTCGCGAGCGTCGCGGTCTGCAGGGAATGGGTGAGGCGATCGACCGCGAATCCGCCGTAGTCGCCGTCGAGGAGCCGGAGGTGCGCCATGATCCGGTCGGGGAGCTTCGCGGCGAAGTGCAAGAAATGCGTGCCGATCTTCGCCCAGTCCTCGACGGTGCTCTTCTCCATCGAGTTGAATGCCGCCCGCTCTTCGACTTCCGCCATGACGATCCTCCAATCGAAAAAGGGGACATTCTCGCGAATGCCCCCTTTCCCGTTAGCGGATCGGTTCGAGCCGATACAAGGCCGGTGGTGAGCTACTCGGTCTTCGACTCGGACTTCTCGGCGCCCTTCTTGTCGTCGCCGCCCTTGCCGCGACGCTCGCGGCGCCACTCGGACCGCTTCTCCTTCTTCATTTCCTTGAGCTTTTCGCGCTGCTCGGGCGTGAGCTCGGCGCGGACCGCGAGCAGCGTCTTCAGCATCGCCTTGTGCTGCTCCGTCTTGATCTCGCCGATCTTGTCGACCTGCGCGTCGATCGCCTTCGGATCCGGCTTCGCCTGCTCGAGCATCTCGTGGAGCTTGCGGTACTCGGCCCGCATGTCGCCGCGATCGCCCCGGTCCTTCTTCGACGCTTCGTAGATGGCGTCGATCTTCTTCTTCTGCGCATCGGCAAGGCCGAGCTCACCGAGCTGCTTCTTCAGGCGCATCGTGTAGTCGCCGCGCATGCCGGGCCCGCCGCGACCGTGCTCGCCTCTCTCGTGGTGTCCGGGACCGCCGTGGCCGGGGCCATCGTGCCCGTGTTCGCCGCACTCACCGTCGCTGCCGGCCAACGCGAGTGTGGCCGCCAGTGGGATCATTGCGAGCGCGGATAAAAAACGTCCTTTCATGGGGGAGCCTCCTTGGTACCCGTTCGACCCGGGTGGGTCGCGATCGGATTACCCTTCGAGATCTTCGACCAAGCCGGCCAGCACGAAATAGTCGTCCGGCAGGTATTCCGAGGCGTCGGTGAGCTCGAGCGCCTCGTCCGGGTCCGCGAACGCGAGATAGGTCTCGTCCTCGGTCTCGGGAGCGACGACCTCGTCGCTCGGCCGTTGCGGAACGCGCTCGGGAGCCGCGGCGGGGACCTCTTCGCGCACGACCTCGACCGGCGCATTCGCCGGCGATGGGCCGTTCGAGAGCCAGATCGCCGCCGCCATCGCCGCGGTCGCGGCGAGCGCCAACCCGGCGCGCCACGGCATCGGGCTCGGCCGCTCGAGCCGCTCTTCGACGGCGATGCGGAACGCGACCTGCTGACCGCGCGACATCGGCTTCGGCTGCGAATGCTCGTCGATCAGCTCGACGAGACGTCGATCGTCGTTCATGCCGTCCCCCCCTCCGTCACCAGATCGCCGAGCTCCTCCCGCAGCGTCGCCAACGCGCGATGGAGGTGGCTCTTCAACGTGCCCGGCGCCTTGCCGAGCGTGGCCGCCGCGTCCGTGATCGAGAAGCCTTCGAGATGGACGAGCACGAACGTCTCTCGCTGCCCCGGGCTCAGCTTCTCCAGCGCGGCGAGGATCCGCCGGCGGAGCCCGGGGTCACCGACCGGCCGCTCGTCCACCGGCTCGGGCGCCTCTTCGGCGCTCGTGCTGCTCCAGAGCTTCCGCACCGCGTGCCAGCGGCGGTGGCGGTGCGCCTCGCGGACGAGAATCCGGTAGAACCAGGTGTCGAGGCTCGATTCACCGCGGAAGCTGCCGAGCGCCTTGTACGCGCGGATGAACGCGTTCTGCGCGACGTCTTCCGCCGCACCGCGATCGCCTCCGACTAGTCGATATGCCACGCGAATTGCCCTTTCGCTTCGAGATTCGACGAACGCGCCGAAATCCTTGAGCGCCTCCGATGCGGGCGATTCCGACTTCCAGCTTGCCGCTGCGAGCTCCATCCTCAACTAGCCGGAACCCCCTGATTCCTTGGAACTCTCGCTCGACCGAACGGTTTACACCGCATCACGCCCCCCTCCCAGGTGTTCCAAGCGTCGAGGGGGTCAAACCCCATCCCATAGGAGGTCACGGAGATGCAGATCAAGAAGACGTTGATGCTGGGAGTTGCGACGCTGGCGCTGGGCGGATTCCTCGCCGCCTGCGAGCGGAAAGAAGGACCGGCCGAAGAGATGGGCGAGGCCATCGACCAGGGCGCGCGTGACGCCGGGCACTCGGCGGGCAAGGCGATGGAGAACATGGGCGACGCGATGGAGGATGCGGGCGAGGCCGCGCAGGGCAAGTAGCGAGTAGTCACCCCCCGGGGCTTACGCCCGACCCCCTGAGGGGGTGTAGTCCGCTCTCCGTTCCAAGATTGCTTTTTCGCGGGGCCGGCCGTTCGGCCGGCCCCGCCACTCAGCCGTTCACGACTTCTCCACCGTTCGGGTGGAGCACCTGGCCGGTGAAGTACGACGCGTCCTCGCAGGCCAGGAACACGTAGCTCGGCGCGATCTCGGCCGGCTCGGCCGCGCGCCCCATCGGCTTGTCCGAGCCGAAGGTCTCGACTTTTTTCTGGTTCAGGCTCGCCGGGATGAGCGGCGTCCACACCGGCCCCGGCGCGACCGCGTTCACGCGGATCCCCTGCTCGACGAGCGATTTCGCGAGTGAGCGGGTGAACGAGACGATCGCGCCCTTCGTCGACGCGTAATCGATCAACTCCGGGCTCCCGCGATAGGCGGTGACGGACGTCGAGTTGATGATCGACGAGCCCTTCTCGAGGTGCGGAAGCGCGGCTTTCGTCAGGTAGAACATCGCGAACACGTTCGTGCGAAACGTCCGCTCGAGCTGCTCGCTCGAGATGTCGCGGATCGACTCGCGCTCATGCTGCTCGGCGGCGTTGTTGACGAGGATGTCGAGGCCGTCGAGCGTCGACGCCACCCGCGACACCGCGCGCTTGCAGAAGCTCTCGTCGCCGACGTCGCCGGCGATCGCCAGGCAACGGCGACCTTCCTCCTCGACCATGCGGCGGGTCTCGGCGGCATCGCGGTGCTCGTTGAGATAGAGGATCGCGACGTCGGCGCCCTCGCGCGCGAACGCGACGGCGACCGCGCGGCCGATTCCGGAGTCGCCGCCGGTGATGAGCGCGACCTTGCCTTTCAGGCGCTCCACGCGCCGATCGCTCCGCCGCTCGACCTTCGGGCGGGGCTTCATCTTCGCTTCGATGCCGGGTTGGGATTGTCGCTGCCGCGGGCGAACCTTCTTCTTCTTTGCCATCGCGGGATGTAACCCGCGGGGCCGGCCTTCGGCCTGCCCTTCGGGAGATGTCTTCACCCCCTGGCCTTCGGCCGACCCCCTGAGGGGGTACCGGCGGTCGCCGTTAGCTCGCGAGCGCGCCGCGCAGCGGGAATCGCTTGAAGCCGCGGAGGATCGGGTTCTCCGTCCGCACCACGGGACCGGCGATCTCCAGATCGCGGAAGCGCGCGACGAGCTCGCCGAGCACGGCGCGGCCCTCCATCTCGGCGAGCGAGGCGCCGAGACAGTAGTGGATGCCACCGCCGAAGCCGACGTGATCGGTCGGGTTGCGGTGCACGCGGAACGAGTCCGGCTCCGGATAGTGACCGGGATCGCGGTTCGCGGCCGCGTAGAGGATCTGCACGCGCTCGCCGCGCGGGATCTCGACGTCGCCGACCCGATACGGCTCGAGCGTCGTGCGAAAGAAGCCCTGGATCGGGGACTCGAAGCGGAGCGCCTCGTTCACGGCCGCGGGGACGAGGCTCGGATCGCCGCGGAGCGCCCGCCATTCGCCGGGATTCGCGATCAAGGCGTTCACGAGATTCCCGAGTAGGTTGGTCGTCGTCTCGTGGCCGGCGAGCAGCAGCAGGAAGAAGAACCAGAAGACCTGCGGCTCGGAGAGCGAGCCCTCCTCGTGCGGCCGGATGAGCTGGCTCACGAGATCGTCGCCGGGGCGGCGGCGGCGCTCACGGACGAGGTCGCCGCAATACGCCTGGAGATCGCCGACGGCGGCGACCGAGCGTTCGATGTCGGCCCCCCATAGCGCTTTGCCCTCGGTCTTGTTCGCTTCGGCTTTGGTCGCGATCCGTGCGAGCGAGCGGAGCACGACACCGGTCGGGCGCGGGAAACGCATGCCGAAGCGCGTGAACGCCTCGACGACGCTGCCGGCGGTGAGCATTCGGTTCAAGCGCTCGGCGACGCGGCTCTGCGGGCGCACCATCTTGAACGCCTCGACGGCGTCGTCGGACATGCGGCGGAGCGCGGGCAGATCCTCGTCGGGCAGGCCGAGCATGCCCGCGATCACACCGACCGGAAGCGGCCCGGCGACCTCTTCGACGAAGTCGGCGCCCGGACGCTCGGCGAGGCGAGCGACGGCATCGCGCGCGAGGTCGTCGACGATCGCGCGCCAGCGCTCGAGGTTGCGTGGCGTGAACTCGCGCGAGACGATCCGCCGGAGCCGTGTGTGATCCGGCGGATCGAGCGTGAGCATCATCGGCAGGCCGGTCTTCTGGAACGCGACGCCTTCGGCCGACGAGAGCGCGCGATGCTCGCGGAGCGCGCGCGTGACGTCGTCGTAGCGGGTGAGCGTCCAGAAATCGCGCTCCGTGTCGCGATGGACGCGCGGCCCCTCGAGCAGCCTCACGTAGTGAGGATACGGATCGGCGATGACGGCCGGATCGAACGGATCGTAGCCGCCGGCCATCGCGCTCATGCAGCGCGCGGAAGCGCGTCCAGGACGTGCCGCGCGGCCGCGAGGGTTGCCGCCGACGGCGCGAGCGCGTGCTCGCGGAGGCATGCCTCGGTGAACTTGATCGCGTGCTCGTCGCCGTGCGCGACCGCGCGGTCGACAAGCTCCGCGGCGCTCTCGGGCGGCGGCTCGATCGCCTCGACCGCGAACGGCCGACGGCCGAACGCCGCGAAGAGCGACGCGCCGCCTTGCCACACGTAGCGAACCCCGTGGCGGGCCGTCTCGTCGTCGAGGAACGGCAGCAGCGTCCGCATCGCCGCGGCGCCGGTCACGGCGTGGATGAAGACGATCGCCGTCAGCACGTCGTGCACGTTCGCGAGAGAAACCCGCGCGAACGTTTCCGTCAGCGCCGAGATCGCCGCGGCCGGCGAGCCCGAGAGGTCGACCGCGTCGAGCTTCGGCGCGAGCTCGGGGCGCTCGACGAGCGGGACGAGCGCAGAGGTGATCGAGCCCATGAAGCGCCGGTCGCCTTCCGGCACGAGCACGACTGCGGCCATCGCCTCGCGTGCGGACGTGCCGCGGCCGCCGTTCACTCCCGGCAGCTCCTCGTACGTCGAGGCCCAGTAGCCGAGCCCTTCGGCGAGCTCGCGAAGCCTCGCCGGCGATTCCCGGTGCGCGAGGCTTCGCGCCGCGTGCGCGGTGCGAAGGATCCCGTGCATCGCGGCCGCGACGTAGCCGGGCGCGAAACGAGCGGTCCAGCGCGCGACGACGTCACGCCACGCGCCTTCCGCGAGCTCGTTCTCGAAGAACGCGGTCCAGTCGGCGACGCGCTCGGCGCGCCCGAGGAGCGGCCGCCAGCCGTCCGGCGCGATCCGTTCGCTCGGCTTCGCGCGCGGCACGAGCTCGCGCCGATAGCGCTCGATCCACGCGAGCACCGCGTCTTCGCGGCCCATCGCACAGAGCGCCTCGACCGCCATCGGCGCGTGGTTCGTGTTGCCGTTCGCGAGCTCCGGCGCGTAGGGAGCGAGGATCGCGAGCGCTTCGTCCATGGCGGTCGCGTCGCGCATTGCGACCGCTCATAGCGCGCGGGCATCGCTGTCGCCAGGCTCCGGCGCGCTCGGAACGTCGCTTCGTCCGCACCGGGAATCTTCGCCTCGAGCGAGAGATGGATGTTGGGAATCGAAGAGCCGTTGACGTCGCTCCCCAGCGTGACGACCGCGATCGTGTTCATGCGGTCGGGTGTCAGCCCGGCTTCGCCGAGGATCGTCGACAACGCCATGGAGAAGCAGCTCGCATGAGCTGCGCCGATCAGTTCTTCGGGATTCGTCCCCGGCAGATCTTCGAAGAACCCGCCGAAGCCGTACGGGTGATTCTTGATCGCGCCGCTTTGCGTGGAGATGGTGCCGCGACCGTGTTTCCGGTCCCCCGTCCAAACGGCCGAGCCGATGCAATGAATCGTCATGCCGGCTCCTGATCGCCGCACGCCAGGTAGAACTCCGGGCCGGCGTCATCGAAGACCACGACCTTCACGTCGGCGACGTCGTCGATGCGATCGATGAGTCGTCGAAGGCGCTCGATCGCTCCTGCATCCGCGACGTTCAGCTCCGGGTCGTGGAAGGAAAGGCGCCAGTGGGAGGCGGATCGGTCGGTGATTTGCGGTTGCATTAGCTGCTTCATGAATCCGAGTGGCGCCGCGCGGAAGGCTCGCCCTCTGGAGCCCCGTAGCCGAGCTTGTCGGGCAGCGGCTCGCCCTCCGGCGTGAAGTCGAGAGACACGGAGTTGATGCAGTAACGCAGGCCCGTGGGCGGCGGGCCGTCGGGGAACACGTGCCCCTGATGACCGCCACAGCGGGCGCAGAGAAGCTCCGTTCGCGTCATGCCGAAGCTCGAGTCGCTCACTTCACGCAGATGATCGCCGTCGAAGGGCGACGTGAAGCTCGGCCAGCCGGTGCCGCTCTCGAACTTTTGCCCGCCGAAGAACAGGGGCAGGCCGCAGAGCCGGCAGGTGAAGATCCCCGGACGCTTCTCGTCCAGGAACACGCCACAGAACGGCGCCTCCGTTCCGTGACGGAGCAGCACCTTGGCTTCTTCGGCCGTCAGATCCGCTTCGAGGAGCGTGCGCTGCTCCGGGGACGGAGGAGTCAAATCGAATCGCGAGCCGGAATGTGCGGTCATTGGGTGACCACTACATCGCGGCCACGCGGCGACCTATTGGACGATGGTGTCGGTCTTCATTTCGCCGCCCCGACCACCACGAACGCCATAATGGAGTCCTTGTCCGAGCGATTGTGCCACGCGTGGCGCGTGCCGTTCTGCACGACGCAGTCGCCGGGCTTGAGATGCACTTCGGCGCCGTCGTCGAGCTCGAGCCACACGTCGCCCGAGATCACCACGCCGTAGTCGACCGTCTGGCTCGCGTGCATGCCCGGCGCGTCCGGCTCCATCGTGCCCTCGAGACCGGGGAATGTGGAGTAGAACGCCGACTGGGCGGCCGGCAGATCGAGCCCCGCGGCCGCGGCGCGCTCGACGTCCGCGTCCGGCGGAAACGTGACGACGACGAAGCCGGTGCCGCCGGGCACGGGGAAGAACGGGTGCGGCGTGAGCACCGGATCGCTCGACGGCGGCGGCAGCGCGGGGATCTCCTTCGTGCTCCACACCTCGTCGATGCGGAAGTTCGGCACGCCTTCGAGCGCGGCGCCCTTCGTGGTCGGCCCGTCGCTCGCGAAGACGGATCTGCCGTTGCTATCGAACCCGGTGACGACTCTCCGTGCCATGCGCATCTCCTTTCTATCCCCTCAGGGGATCGGGCGAAGCCCGAGGGGTGATGAACTAGTAGCGGTCGATGATCTCCGTCGCGAAGCGCCGCATCAGCTCCTGCGCGTTGCCGCCGAGCACGATGCTGAAGTCCGTGACGCCCGCGTCCGCGAACGCGCGAATGCGCTCCATGCACTCGTCGGGCGGGCCGACGATCGGGATCGTGCGCATCACTTCCTCGTCGAGGAGATCGTAGTGCTCCTTCCGCAGTCGCAGGAAATAGTTCGCGTAGAAGCGCGTGTAGTCCTTGTCGGGATCGATACCTTCCTTCTTCATCCAGCCGAGGAAGCGCTGGATCGGGCGCGCGAGCGGCTCGGGCACGCCGGTCGGCTTTCCCGAGGCGTCGACGGCGAGGCTGCCGGCGTGGATCTGGTAACGGATCGCGGAGAAGACGGACGGGCCGACCGCCATCCGCGCTTCCGGCGAGTCGACGCGCTCGCCCGGCCGCGTGACGTAGACGTTGTGGTAGAGGATCGTGCGGAAGCCGTCCGCGGCGAGATCGCGCTTGCCCTTCTGCGCACCGCGCTCGAGCACGCTCCGCGCGGCGCGGATGTCGTCCGGCCCGCCCCAGAACGTGATCCACCCGTCGCCGATCTCGCCGGTCATCTCCATCGCCTTCGGGCCGAACGCGCCGATCATCAACGGGATCGGCCCGTCGAGGTTCACGTCGGCTTCCGAATGCATGAAGCGGATCGGCCGCACCATGTCGCCCTCGCGATACTCGACGGTCTCGTCGCGGAGGAGGCCCTTCACGGTCCGGCAGTAGTCGCGGAAGTCGCGGAACTTCATCGGCGGGAAGCCCATCGTGCGCCGGCCGGTGTTGCCGGTGCCGAGGCCGAGCATGATCCGCCCGGGGAAGAGACGGTTCAGCGTCGCGACGGAAGCCGCGGTGATCGGCGCGATCCGCGACGGCGCGACCGCGACGCCCGGCCCGAACGCCATGCGCTGCGTCTTCTGCGCGGCGAGCGCCATCGTGACGTACACGTCGGGGTAGACCATGTGCGAGTCGAAGACCCAGCACTGGTCGAAGCCGAGCGACTCGGCCGCCGCGGCGTAGTCGGGAACGGCGAGCGTGGCCGGACTGACGATTCCGAAGCGCATCGAACCTCCTCGGGCGAGCGAACGCGCCCGTTCGCCTCGTTCACCGAGGATGCTTCGGCTGTCAATGATCCGTTCGAGAAACCCGCTACGGCCAGCGCAGCATCACGACGTTCGAGCGCTCCTGCACGTTGCGCGTATTGTCTCGCGCGAGCCCGCTCACCATGAAGCCGTACGTCTCGCCGGTCCGCGGGCGGAAGCTCCCGAGCGGCGACCTCTCGATGTGATCGCCGGCGACGACGTGCACCGGCTTCGCGCGCTGGCCGCTCTTCAGCCATTCGAACGTCGCCGCGTACCAGCGACCGTCGCGGAAGACGAAGATCCAGGGATTCGCGTTGAGCCCGTTGCGCGCCGGCCAGGTGCCCGCCTTGTCGTACTCGAGATGGATGTACCCGTCGGCGACCCAGACATCGAGCGTCGCAGTCTCGGCCCAGCGCGAGACGTCGGTGTGGAGCCAGGTGACGCCCGCGAAGTCAGCGGGGACGACGCTCCCCGACGGGGCCGGCGCTTCGGCCGGTGGCACGGGCGCGGCGATCGGAGCGCTCGGCGGAGGCTCGGGAGGCGGCGCACCCGCACTCTCGGACACGATCGCCACGGCGTCTGAGCCCTCGTCGTCCTCGAGCTCGTCCTTGGCCGATTCGTAGGCGCCGCAGCCCGCAATCAGCCAGAACGCCATGCCCGCCATCGTCGAGCGATTGACCGCCTGCAACATCATCCCCACCTCCCCTGGATCTAGGGGTCCCGACGCTCCGTGACCCCTAGATGTCGTGGCTACCGAATCTTTCGCGCCGTGTCACCTCGGGAATCATGCGGTGTTGAACCACAGCATGAAGACACCCAAGGTTCTTTTGCTCGCATCGTTCATCGCGCTCACCGGATTCCTGGCCGCCTGCGAAGACCGGAACGAGAGCCCTGCCGAGAAGGTCGGCGAGGCGATCGAGGACGCGGGTGACAAGGTCGAAGACGCCGTCGACTGAGGCTTGAGGAGAACGCGATGACTCGGAAGAAATCCCGATCGATTGCGCTGCTCGCGACGCTAGCGCTCGCGAGCGCCCTCGCCGCCTGCTCGTCTAACGACGGGGGTCCCGCGCAGCGTGCCGGCCAGAAGGTCGACGAAGGTCTGCACAAGCTGGGCGAGAAGATGGAAGAGGGCGGCGAGAAGATGCAGGACAAGTTCGAGTAGGCGGCCGGCCGCCTAGGCGCTTCTTTCCTTCTCTTCCGCAAGCACCGTCAGGAACCCGTCGTCGTCGAGCGTCGCCCGCTCGCCGGTGACGAACCAACCATCCCGAAATGCGCGAGCGGTTGCCTCGGCATCGTCGAGGTAACCGCTCGTGACGTTCGGACCGCGCACGAGGAGCGCTCCGTCCGCGATGCGCACCGCGACCCCGGGAAGCGGGTGGCCAGTCGAGCCGCGCCGCGCGCCGACCTGGCGCGATTGCCCGTGCACGACGTCCGGCACGTTCAGCGAGACGATCGCGCCGACTTCGGGGCGGCCATAGCCCTCGAGCGGCTCGATGCCGAACTTCGCTTGAAACGCTTCGCGCGCGGCGTCGGAGAGATCTCCGCCGCCGGTCGCGACGAAACGGAGCGCCCGCCCCTCCTCCGGACGACAAGCAACGCCAATCCGCTCGAGCACTGCGGGACTGACCGGCACGATGGTCACTTTGCCACCGGAAATGCGGCGGCCGATCTCCGGTGAGTCGAGCGCATCGAAGGCATAGACCACGCTCGCGCCGGACACGGCCGGGAGCCAGAGAGCGGCGACGAAACCGATCGGGTTCGAGAACGGCACGACGCCCAAAATCGCGTCCGTGTGCTCGACTTCGAAGACCTGTCGGAGCGACTGGAGGTTCGAGAGGAGATTGTGATGGCTGAGGCACGCGCCGAGCGGCCGCTCGGGCGCCGTGGGCGGCCACCAGTAGAGCACGGTCGCGAGCGCGTCGACGTCGCTCGCGTCGTTGCCGAGCAGAAATCGCGCGCGGAGCCCGGCCGGCAGGAGTCGGCACGCGAGCATCGGCACGATGCCGCTCGCACGTTTCGAGACCTCGAGCGCGGCGTCGATCTCGTCGACGTCGACGCCTTCGATGGCCCCTCGGAGCTCCTTCGAGGTGACGATACGGCGTAGGCGCGCGCGCTCGATCACGATTCGCGCCCACCTGCCGCCTTCGGTCGGATCGAGGTTCACCGGGACGCGCCCGGCGAGCGAGACCGCGAGGTTCACGAGCGCGCCCGCCACGCCGGGCGGCAAGAGCACGCCGACGAGCTCGTTCTCGCGCGGCGGCGAGGCGCTCGCCGGGAACAGCGCGTCGCGGAGCGCGAGCGCTCGCGCGAGCGCGCGCCCGAACGTCACGGTTTCTCTCCCGTCCGCCACGAAACCCTTCGACCAGTGCCGGCTCGCCGCCGACAGGAAGAGCGCGGGCAGCGTGCGTTGGCGCGGCTTCCGCGCGGCGAATGCGACCGACGAGAGCTCCTGCACGCGCTCGCGGACCTCGCGAGCGGTCGACGTCGGCGGCATCGGGTCGCCGAACACGACCGTGATGTGCGCGCGCCAGCGCTTCGGCCGCTTCAGGAAGAATTTGCCGCGCTCGAAGCTCGCGAGACTCCCCCACACGCCTTCGAGGCAAACCGGTACGATCGGCGCGTTCGCACCGGCGGCAATCCGCTCGAAGCCGCGCTTGAACTTCAAGAGGTTGCCGGTCCGCGTGATCGCGCCCTCGGCGAAGATGCAGACGGCGTGGCCGTCGTCGAGCTGGCGGCGCGCGATCGCGAGCGACTCTTCGGTCTTGTGCGGCGGGTCGCCCGCGGCGACCGGGATCACGCCCATGCGGCGGAAGAACCCGTTCAGCACCGGCCACTCGTAGAAGCCGCGGTACATGAGGAAGCGGATCATGCGGTCGCAGGCGCCGCCGATCAGTAACCAATCGATCCAGGAGACGTGATTCGCGACGAAGAGGACGCCGCCCTTCGGCAGCTTGTCCGCGCCGATCGCGTGGATCCGGTAGATCGTGTTCGTGAGCAGCCAGAACACGAGCCGCACGAAGAAGTCCGGCACGAGGCGCAGCACGTACGCGGTGCCGACGACCGTGAGCGCGGCGACGAAGAGGATCATCCCGCCCGTGCCGAGGCCGAACGCGGCGAGCAGCGACGGGACGCCGGCGGCGAGCAGCACGGCGGTGAAAGAGAGGACGTTCGAGAACGCGATGATGCGGCCCTTCATCCCCTCCGGAGCGCGGCTCTGGAGGAGCGCGTTCAGCGGCACGATGAAGAAGCCGGAGGAGAGGCCGAGGAGGACGAGGTCGATGGTCGTGCGCAAAGGCACGCCGGCGAACGCCAGCCATTCCCCTCCGGGTCGGAGTGCGAGGTGGAACGAGATCACCGAGATGCCGACCGCGCCGAGCGGCACGAGCCCGATCTCGACGTGGCCTCGCGACAGCTTGCCGGCGACGATCGAGCCCGCCCCGATGCCGATCGAGAGGATCGCGAGGAGCACGCCCGCGGCCTCCTCGCCGAGGCCGAGCACGTTCTTGCCGTAGACGGGGATCAGCGTGAGGAAGAACGAGCCGAGGAAGCTGAACCAGGCGATGCCGAAGAGCGTGTAGAAGAGCACGCGGCTCTTGCCGACCTCGCGCCAGTCTTCGCGCGCGGACGAGAGCACGTTCCATTCGAAGCGCGCGTTCGGGTTGCCGGGCGCCGCGGTCGGCGCGAAGCAGACGGCGATCGTGCCGACGACGCCGATCGCCACGTAGACGAGGCCCGCGTCGACGAGGTTCGCCTTGAACGCGCCGTAGACGAGGACGCCGCCGATCGAACCCGTGAGAATCGCGAGATTCGTGGTGAGCTCGAGGATGCCGTTCGCCATCGACAGGTCTTCCGGCGAGAACACCTCCGGGAAGAACCCGTACTTCGCGGGCGAGAAGAACGCGCTGTGCGTCGCCATCAGGAACAGCGCAACGAGCAGGAGCGGCAGGCTCGTCAGCCAGAAGCCGAGCGTCGCGAGCAGCATCGCGACGACCTCGGGCGCCTTCGTCCAGAGGAGTACGCGATGCTTTGCGAAGCGGTCGGCGAGATAGCCGGCGGTCGGTGAGAACAGCAGGAACGGGATCGGGAAGAACGCGCTCGCAAGGCTCGCGTAGAGCACCTGCGTCCGCTCGTCCGGCACGGTCGCGAGGATCAGCAGAATCAGCGTGACCTTGTAGGCGTTGTCGTTCGCCGCGCCGAGAAACTGCGCGAGAAGGAACGCGTGGAAGCGGGGCGAGCGGAGCGTGACGGTTCCGGCGGGCGGCACGGGCGCTTCGTATCAGATGTCGATGCGGAGACCGAACCAGCCGCCGAGCGGCGCCCCCGGGCTGAGAAAGCGCTCCACGCGGCCATCCGCGAACGGGTTCTCGCCGAACGCGCCGAACGATTCGTACTCCGCGTCGAAGAGGTTCTCCGCGCGCGCGACGACCGTCAGCCACCGCCAGGAATACGCGAGCCGCGCGTTGACGACGACGTAGGGATCGAGCGCGCCGCGCTCGTTCGACTCGTCGCCGCGTAACACTCGCTCTCCTACGAATTGGAGGTCGAGGCCGAAGCGGAGATTGGCGGGAAGCGCCACATCGAAGCCGGCCTTGAGGAGGTGGTTCGGGATGCCGGGCAGGACGTCGCCCGCGCGCGCGACGTTCTCACCCGCAGCCGAGGGCAGCGTCGCCGTCGATCCGAACGTCGCGCGCGTGAAGCTGTAGGCGAGGAACCAGTCGACGGACGCGACCGTCCCGTCGGCGGCGGCCTCGAGCCCCATACGGCGAGTCTCGTCGACGTTCCGGAAGAAGCCCTCGGCGCGCTCCGAGGCGACGAAGAGAATGTCGTCGCGAAGCTCGGTCGTGAAGAGCGCGAGCGAGCTGCGCATGTCTTTCAACGGGCGCGCGCGGACGCCGATCTCCCAGCTTCGCGCCTTCACCTCGTCGAGCGGCGGGTCGTCCGCGAACGCGATCGGCAGCGGGCACGGATCATCCTCGTCGGCACAGGCGAGCTCAATCGCCGACGGCGTCCGGAAGCTCTCGCCGTAACGCCCGTAGACGTCGAGCCAGCTCCGCGGACGCAGCGTCACGCCCGCCGCAGGATTCGCGCGGTGGAACTCGTGCTCGCCGCCCGCTTCCGGCTCGAGAAGGTTGTCGATGTCGATCGTCGCGCGATCCCAGCGGAGCGAAGCGGTGAGACTCACCCATTCGAGCGGCGTCCACGTGTCGCTCGCGTAGAGTCCGAACGACTCCCCGCTCGTCTCGACGTCCGTCGCGAGCTCGGGCTCGCCGGTCGGGACGACCGCGCGCCTCTCGTCGAGGAATCCCGCGCGCTCGGTGAAGCGCACGTCGCCGCGCCCGCCTTCGCCGTCGAAGCCGGCGACGAGGAGATGCTCGCCGCCCGCCTCGAGCGCGCCCGTCGCCTGCAGGCTGCCGCCGAAGCGGCGCTGCTCGATCGTCGTGTCGTTCTCGACGCCCGGCAGCGGCGCGTCGCCGCCGTCCTCCTCGTCGTCGTCCGCCGCCGCGTCGCCGTTTCGCTGGTCGATGTCGAGGCGTCGGAAGAACGCCGCGCCGTCGACGCGGATCTCTTCGCTGAACGAGTGCCCGACGTGCCCGGTCACGAAGTCGAGCGACGGCTCGAACACGTCGGGGTGCGTGAACACGGCCGAGCGATCCTCGTCGAGCAGGCTCTCCGGCGCGAACCCATTGCCGCGAAGCTCGTTCCGCGCGGCGTTGTAGGTGAGCCAGGCTTCCGTGTCGGCTCCCTTCCAGCCGCCGCGCGCGAAGACGCGCGCCACGTGGCCTTCCGAGAAATCGCGAAAGCCGTCCTCGCGCGCGTAGTCGCCGGTCACGAAGTAGTCGAATTCGTCGTTCGCGCCGAGCGTGCCGCCGGTCGCGAGGCTCGCGTCCACGCGGTCGAAGCTCCCATAGGAGACCTCCGCGGAATGTCCGGGATGGCTGCGTCCGCTCTTCGTGCCGAGCGCGAACGCGCCGCCGAGCGTGTTCCGTCCGTAGAGCGGATTCGCGCCGGGCACGACCTCGAGGACACCGAGCGAATCTTCGGGCACGAGATCCCAGTTGAGCGCGTCGCCGAGGAAGTCGTTCAGCCGCACGCCGTCCTGGAAGACCGAGAGCCCTTGCGGCGTGCCGAGCAGGAACGAGCTCCCGAAGCCGCGGTAGAAGAGATCCGGCTGGTACGGGTTGTTCTGCGTCTGGCCGAGGAAGACGCCGGCCGCGCGCCGTCCGAGCAGGCTCGTCACGTCGAACGGCGCGAGGCGACGGACCTCGAGATCGTCGAGGCGCTGCACGTTCGCCGGAACGCGCGCGAGCGGCTGATCGCGCCCGCCGAGCGGAGCCGCGCCGACCACCTCGATCGTCTCGACGTCGGGCGGGGATTGCTCGGCGGCGACACGGTCGATTGGGGCCGCGATCGACACGATCGCCGCGAGCAGCGGAACGCCGAGCCTCATGCTCGCGGCGTTCTATCCGAGGGCAGGCTCGGACGGCGATAGCCTCGCCCGTGCCTACGCCGATCGTGCAGCGATCGACGCAAACACCGCCGCGACCACTCGGTCGCAGCGAGGAGCGTCGAACGGGAAGACCGCCTCGGCGGCCGTTCCCGTTCGAGTGGCGATCTCGTCGCGAAGCCGCGCCCGGGCGCGATGGAGTCGCACCTTGACGTTCTCCGCGGAGAGGCCCAGGCATTCCGCGGTCTCGATCGTCCCGAGACCCTCGATCTCCCGCAGCACGAAGACCGTCCGGTACATCGGCGGAAGGCGGTCGATCACTTCTTGCAACAGAGCACCGAGCTCGTGATCGGACGCCTGCTCTTCCGGATTTCTACCCGTCGACGGCATGCGCGCCATGAGCTCCCGTGTGTCGGTCTCGACAAAGAGCCGGCTGCGTCGAAGGCGCGCATACGCCTCGTGCAGCGCGATTCGAAGGAGCCAAGTCGAAAAGCTCGACTCCCCTCTGAAGCCGTCGAGATGGAAGTACGCCGAGACGTAGGCCTGCTGCATGACGCCTTCGACCTCGTCCTCGTCCTTCAGGATCGAACGCACGGCTCGATAGAGCTTTTGGTTGTGACGGCGCATCAGCACCTCGTAGAGCGACTTCTCACCCGCGACGACACGCCGAACGATCTCCTCATCGGCTAGCGGATGATCCTTCGCATCCTCTCCAAGAAGCTTTTGCGCGGCGATGGGCATCTCTTCTCCTCTCGTCTCTCCACCAATGGAGACGCGAGCGACGCAAAGGTTACAGCGTGTAACGTTTCGAGGGACCCCCACTCCGTAGGTCATGGAGGCAATTCTCGTGAAAGATGGAAAGCTGAACGCAATCTATTGGCCCCTGCGCCTGACCTACGGTCTGGTCCCTTTCCTCGCAGGGCTCGACAAGTACGTCGGCTTGCTCGCCGACTGGGAGCACTACTTGAGCCCAACGGCGGCGGCGCTCCTGCCCGTCGAGCCGAGCACGTTCTTGCAGACGGTTGGCCTGGTGGAGATCGCCGTCGGGCTGGCAGTGCTCACCGGCGCAACGCGCCTCGGGGCGCTCGCGGCGGCTGGCTGGCTCGTGCTGATCTCGCTGGATCTCGCGCTTGGAGGCTTCTTCGACGTGGCGGTCCGCGACCTCGCGATGTCCGTCGGCGCTTACACGCTTGCCAGCGTCGCGGCGCTGCGCGGCGAGGCATTGGTTCCCGACTTCAGCGGCGCCGCGCCGCTCGCAGCGCACGCGCGCCGCTAGCCGAGAGCCGTCTCGAAGTCTGCCAGGAGGTCCTTCCAGTGCTCGGTGCCGACCGAGATCCGGACCAGCGCGTCCGTGATCTCGGCCTCGGCGAGCTCCTCGTCGCGGAGCTCGCTGTGGGTCGTCGTCTTCGGATGACACGCGAGCGACTCGATGCCGCCGAGGCTCACGGCGTTCCGCGCGATCTTCAGCCGGCGCAGGAACTCGAACGCACCCCGCTTCCCGCCGTCGACCTCGATCGCGAAGATCGATCCCGGGAAATCGCACTGCGCGTTGCGGATCCGCTTCTGCTCCGGGTCGTCGAACAGCGAGGGATAGTGCAGGCGCTTGATGCGAGGGTGACCGGCGAGCTTTTCGGCGATCCGTTGCGCGTTCTTGCTCTGGCGGTTCATCCGGAGGCTCACCGTCGCGAGGCGGGAATCCAGGATCCACGCCTCGTCGGCCTGGAGGATGTTGCCGAAGAGAGCGCGGAGACCGCGGAGCTGCTCGACGAGCGCCAAATCGCGCGCAAGCACCACGCCGCCGAGAATGTCGCTCTGTCCGCCGAGGAACTTCGTCGCCGAGTAGATCGCCAGGTCCGCGCCGAGCACGAGTGGATGCTGGAACGTCGGCCCGAGGAACGTGTTGTCGACCGCGACGAGCGGCTTCGCCGGGTGTGCGCGCGCGACCCCGACCGCGTGCGCGATGTCGCTCATGCGGAGCGTCGGGTTCGCCGGCGTCTCGACGAGGAGAAGCTTGAGGTCCGGAAGGCCGGCGGCCGCCTTCGCGAGGATCTCCCGATCCCCCGCGGGCACGCCGACGACGTTGAAGCCGAGCGGCTCGAGCACCTGGTGCACGAAATGCTGCGTGCCGCCGTAGAGCGGGCGCGTATGGAGCAGCGACGAGCCGCGCGGCATGAAACCGAAGCAGCAGGTCGCGATCGCTGCCATGCCCGTGTTGAAGACCGCCGCGCATTTCGCGCCGCGCTCGAGCGGCACGAGCTGATCCTCGAGGATCTCGGCGTTCGGATGCGAGAGGCGCGAGTAGATGAGATCGACGTCCTCGTCGTCCGTCGCCTGGAGCTTGCCGAGCGCGATCGCGAATGCGCGCTCCGCCTTCTCCGGGCTCGAGAACACGAACGTCGAGGTACGGTAGACGGGCGGGCGCGCCGCGCCGACCGACAGGCTCGGATCGAAGCCTCGCGTGAGGATCGCCGTCTCGGGGCGGACGCGGTAAGGCGGCTTCGCCACGAGATCGATTGTGGCGAGGTCAGCTCGCCCTGGCAAACCGCTCGGAACGATTGCGTTGGCGCGCGGTCTCTCGACGAAGCGTCACGACGCCGATGAGCGCCACGCCGCCGAGCACCGCGGCGATGAACGGCGCGCCGCCGTAGGCGAAGATCCAGTCGTGAATCGAGCGGAGGCCCCAGGCGAGCACGAGGGCGGCCACGATCGCCGCGTACGGGAGCTCGCTCCAGACGAGCCGCTGCCGTCCGGAGACGATCGCGACGAACGGCACCGCCGACGTCGCGCGCAAATACGCCGCGAACGGCTCGCCGAAGCGCGCGAGGAGCTTCCGATCCTGATGCCACGCGCCGACCGCCGAGACGGCGGCGTAGCCCAGCAGGAAGACCGTGCCGACGAGCTTCGTCGCGAGCAGCGCATGCGCGAGCGAAAAGATCACGAGCCCGGCGAAGAACGCATGCCGCGTGACGCGCTCGAGCCCGCGCGGCGGCGGGAAGCGCCGCTGCACGACTCCCGCCTCGTACGGCCCTTCGTGGTAGCTCGCGAACGTCGCCGTCATGAGGACGACGCTCGTCACGATGAGCGCGATCAGCGCCTCGCGTGCGATGGGAAAGCGTCCGAGCGCCGGGCCGGGCAGACCTTCGAAGCGTACGCCGGCATAGGTGGTGACGACGAACGTGAAGACGAGCGCGGCGATCGCGGAATAGACGTAGGCGAAGCCCTGCTCGCCGAACCTCTCGACCATGCGCGAGCGCAGACCGGCGGTCGCGAGCCCGATGTGAGTGAGACCGAAGGCGAGCCAGACGATCGTCACGGCAAAGACGGGTTCCATGAGCGGTCTCCTTTCTTCGTTAGCGGCGCGGCACACGCGACGAGACGAGCCGCATCACGTTCTGCAGCGTCTCCGCCGCGAACGCCTTTCCGGAATTGAAGGCGCCGATCCCGGCGTCGACGGCCGAGAAGAACGCGCGGAGCGCGTCGAGGCGCTGCTGCACGTTCGCCGTGTGCGCCCGAGTCTTCCCCGACTCGGCGAGCGCGCGCGTCGTCTCGTCGATGGTCGCGAGCACCTGTCGTAAGTTCCAGCGAAAGCGGCGCTCCATGATCTCCTGCATGACGCGCCAGAAATCCGTCGCCGCCTCGTAGTGGTCCTTCCGCGAGCCGCCGACGGGCGAGCGGCGCACGAGGTGCCACTCGGTCAAGCCGCGAATGTTGACCGAGACGTTGCTCTTGCTCTGCTCCAGCGCCTCGGCGATCTCGTCGAGCGAGAGCGCGCGGCCTTCCATGTAGAGGAGCCCGAAGATCCGGCCCTGCAGCTGGTTCAGCACGCCGCTCGTCGCGGCCGCGGCGCCGATTCCATCCACGAAGATTGCGGTTGGGCGATCCATATTGAACGTTTAGAATATTCTGAACGTTGCAGCAACCCACTCTTCTGGCGCGGCCGCCGGCTCGCGGGGTAGAGACCGCCCATGGCACAGCGAGTTCCCGAATTCGCCTTTGGCGACGATGCCTTGAAGCTCAGGCAGTTCCTCTACGAGTACTGGTGTGAGCGCGGTCACGGCCCGAACCTGCGCGCGGCGCACGAAGGCACCGGGCTTCCGCTCGATCGGATCCTCGCTGCTTACTCGCAGCTGGATCTCGGCCTCATCTGCACGGTCGATCCCGACACGCAGAACTGCAACCTCCTCAAGGTGCAGCCGTTCTCGAGCTACCCCAGCCAGGTCGAGATCCACCTCGACGGGAAGTTCCACTGCTTCGCCGGGTGCGCGCTCGAGTCGGTCGCGATCTCGCGGATGCCGCCGTTCGCGGGGAAGGAGGTCGGGATCGAGTCGTACTGCGCGTGCTGCCTCGAGCCGATCTCGATCGTGATGAAAGACGGCGAGGTCGTGTCGAAGAAGCCCGAGTCGGTCTCGATCCACGTGACCGCGAGCCCGCGCGACTGGAACCACCGGACGATCGTGCCGATGTGCGATGCGATGAACTACGTGCTCGACGCGGAGCACGCGGCACGCCACGAGAAGCGGGTCGCTCGGCGCGGCGTGCTGATCACGTTCGACCAGGCGAAGCGCTTCGTCGCCGACACGGCGAAGAACCGCATGTGGCGCTACGATTGGCCGCCGCTCTCCTTCAACCCCGAGCGCGTGCTCGCGGGGCTGGAAGCGCTCGGCGTCGATCTCACTCCATGGAAATGAGGCGCTCTCTCACGCTCCTGGTCGTAGGCGTCGTCTCGGTGATTGCCGTCCGGACGGCGGAAGCGGCGACGTGCGACTCCGGCGTCTGCGCCGAGGTGACCGCCGATCGCGTCGTGCTCGCGAACGGTCTCGCCCTGCGCGAATGGGATCGCGCGGCATTCGCGACCGCCTCGCTCGTGGATCAGCGCACCGGCACGTCGTGGACGAAGCCGTCCGCCGACTTCGTCCTCCGGCTCGCCGGTCTCGAGCTGCCGTCGACGCTTTTCGCGGCCGCTGGCGTCGAGGTGACGAGCCTCCCGCGGGGCGGGCTCCGCGTCCGCTTCGACCTCCGGCCCGCGAGCGGCCTGCTGCCGCTCGCCGTGCCGCTCGCCCTGCCGCTCGCGCTCGCCGTCGAGCGCGTCGTCGAGGCCTATCCCGGCGTCGCCGGCTTTCGCTCGGAGACGACGATCACGAGCGCGGTGCCGCTCGTCCTCTCCGGCTACGACGTCGAGCGGATCGCCCCCGCCGTGCGCGTGGCCGCGACCAGCCAGTCGTTTCGCGCCGGCGGGGACTGGCGCGAGCCGGGTTGGCCGGGCCCGCCGGCGACGATCGGCGATCCGCACGGAGGCACCTGGCGCGTTTCCTACCCGGCGAAGCCCAAACCGGGAGAAGCGGTGAGGGGCACCGCGCAGTGGATGTCGCTCGCCGCGCGCTCGGGAGAGCGCGCGTTCCTCGTCCTCGAGCGCAACGACTACGCGTCCTCGACGATGGCCTACGACGGGACGAACGCCGCCGCGCGCGTCGATCTCTCGCGCGACGTCCTCTACCTCGGCCCGTTCGAGGAGCAGGCGCATGTCGAGAATCCCGCGCTGACGCCCGCCCGCCATCGGGTCGTGATGCCCGGCCGTCCGCTTCGCTTGGAGCCGGCGTTTCTGGGGATCGCCACGAATCCCGACGACGAGGCATGGCAATACCACCGTTCTCTCGCCGAGCATCGGACTCCTGAATATCCGAAGGCGATCGTCTTCAACTCGAACGGCGTCGACGCCGATCGCATCTCGACCGGCGCGAAGGACGACATGGACTTCGCCGAGATCGAGCGCCAGGTCGCGGTCGCGCGCCGGCTCGGCGTCGAGACGTTCGTGCTCGACGACGGCTGGCAGGCCCGCTCGGGGGACTGGTGCCCCGACTCGCCGGAATGTCCCGAGCCGCGCTCCGACGGCTCCGCGACGCCGAAGTTCGCGCCGCGCTTCCCCGACGCGAGCTTCGCCGCGGTCCGGGAAGAGCTCGGCGAAATGGCGCTCGGTCTCTGGATGTCGCCCATGCACTTCCATCCGAGCGCGGCGGCCTTCGCGAAGAATCCGCAGTGGGCCTGCATGCCGCTCTCGCTCGGTCTCGTCGCGCTCAACCTCGCGCAGCCGGACGAGGGCTCGAACGAGGCGGGCATCGGCATGTGGAACCCCGAGGCGATCGGCACCGACGGAACGAAGCTCATCGACTACGTGGAGGGCCGGATCCGGCATGCGATCGTCGAATGGGGCGTGCGCTACTTCAAGTTCGACTTCCTCGCTTGGGTCGACTGCGTCGGCATCGATGCCGTCGACGTGTATTCGTACCGCGAGTCGTTTCTCGCCATGCTCGACCGCCTGATCGCCGCGCATCCGGCGGTGACCTTCCAGATCGACGAGACGAACGACTACCGACTGTTTCCATTCGAGTCGCTCGTGCGCGGACCTTCCTGGTACCAGAACGGCTCGCCTCTCCCGCACGAGGCGCTCCACTCGGCGTGGGTGCTCGCGCCGTTCGTGCCGCCGTCGTCGCTCGGCAGGAACGCGCTCGCCCGTTGGGATCGATTCGACGTCGACTTCCTGATGGCGATTGCGCTGGCGTCGCACTTCACGTTCTTCGGCGACCTCACCGAAATCCCCGACGACGTCGTCGACCGCGTCCGCGTCTGGACCGACTACTACAAGGCGCACCGGAGCGACCTCACCGGGCTCACGTATCCGCTGCTCGACGATCCCTACCCGGCCGACGGCTGGAGCGCGCTCCAGCCGTGGAACCCCGAGATCGGCAGAGGCTTCCTGCTCGTGTACCGGCAGGGGTCCGCGGCAGCGGTGCGCACCGTGTCGCTTCGCAACGTGCCGCCGGACCGGACGTTTCGCCTGTTCGAGGCGCCGACGGACGCGCCGCTCGGCACGCGCACCTCGGCCGAGCTCGGCGCCGGCATCGAGATCGAGATCCTGCTCACGAATCGCGCGCGTGCGATCCGGATCGAAGCCGAGCCCTGAAGCGGCAACGTATCGCTTTCCGATGCCTCCACGGATCGGCAAGATGACGCGCATCCGCTCGAGGGGGGAAGCGTCATGAGCATTCGGCCGAGACCAGGCATCGCCGCCGTCTGCGCTGCTGCGGCCGCGCTCTGCCAAGCACTGCCCGCATTCGCCGCGCCGGTCCGCTTCATCGCCACTGGCGACTTCGGCGAGGGAAACGTCGAGCAGTATCGCGTCGCGAAGGCGATGAAGAAGGTCTGCGACGAGCGCCGCTGCGATTTCGTCCTCGGGCTCGGCGACAACATCTACGACATCGGCGTCTCCGGGATCGAAGATCCGCAGTTCCAGACGAAGTTCGAAGCGCCGTACGCCGAGCTCGCGAAGACGTTCTACATGTCGCTCGGAAACCACGACAACTCGCACGATCCGGTGCTCAACAATCCCGTCGTGAGCATGGCGCTCGGCGAGCTCGCCGGCATCGTGCAATCGGTCGGCGCGGGCCACTGGTACGACGCCGGCAACCGGGAAGTCGCGTACCACGCCGTCGACGCGAACGGCGACGGATCGACGTGGCACATGCCGGCGCGCTTCTATCAGTTCCAAAAGAAGGACGTGGAGTTCTTCGCGCTCGACACGAACACGCTCATGTACATGGGCATTCCGTTCCCGCCGTTCGCGAGCGAGATCGAGGATCAGATCCGCATCGTCACCGAGAAGCAGGAGCTCTGGATCCAGAAGGCGCTCGCGACCTCGACGGCGAAGTGGAAGATCGTCTTCGGCCATCATCCGTACCGCTCGAACGGCGTGCACGGGAACGCCGGATCCTACGAGGGTCTACCGCTGACGCCGATCTCGGGACCGTACGTGAAGCTCTTCTACGAACAGCTCGTCTGTCCGCACGCGGATCTCCTGATCGTCGGCCACGACCACGATCTCCAGTTCCTGAAGCCCGTCGCCTCCGAGCTCTCGCTCCTCGGGCCGCTCGCGAGCTGCGGGCCGTTCGTCGTGAGCGGCGCCGGCGCGAAGGCGCGCACCTTCCCGGCCTGGGGAGAGCCGGGCCAATACGTACTCGCCGAGCGGAACAAAGAATACTGGATGCGCGATGAGACGCTCGGCTTCTTCTGGCTCACGATCAAGGGTGAGCGGCTGCAGATCACCGCCTACGTCGTGCACCTGCCCGGCGAAGCGAGCGCGAGCGATCCGCCGCCCGTCTACACACTCGCGAACGTGGTCGTCCGCGACCCGCAGAACGTCGAGACGATCGAGATCCGCAAGCCCTACGAGGCATGCTTCACGCGCGAGCCGTTCGCGGAGGTGGATTGCTAGTCGAAGTAGTGGCCGGCGTTCACGTCGAGCGACTGGCCGGTGACCGCGCGCGATAGGTCCGAGGCGAAGAACACGACCGTCTCGGCGATCTCGTCGGCGGTCGGGATGTGGTTCAGCGCGGTTTGCGACGCGACTTCCGCGTAGATCGCCTCCGGGGTCGTGCCGCGCGCCTTCGCCTGGTGCTGGAAGTAGCGCTCGACGTTCGGCCCCCAGATGTACCCGGGCACGATCGAGTTCACCCGGATCCCATACGCGCCGAGCTCCTTCGCCATCGTGCGCGAGGCCGTGAGGAGCGCGCCCTTCGACGCCGCATAGCCGCCGAAGCGCGGCTCGATGATCCGGATCGACATCGAGTTGACGAACACGATCGAGCCCGCGCCGCGCGCCTTCATCTCGGGCACGACGGCCTGCACGAGCGAGAGCGCGGAAAACACGTTGACGTCGAAGATCTTCCTCCAGCTCTCGAGGCTGGCGGATTCGATCGGCTCGTAGGGCGAAGAGAGGAACGCGTTCAACACGAGCACGTCGACGCGGCCGAGCTCTCGCTTCGCGGTCTCGACGAGGCGGGCGCAATCCTCCGGACGCGACACATCCGTCGGCACGCCGACCGCGCGGCGGCCGAACGCGCGTACTTCTTCGGCGACCGCATCGAGCGACTCCTGCGTGCGCGCCGCGAGCGCGACGTCCGCGCCTTCGCGCGCGAGCGCGCGCGCGATCGAGCGACCGAGCCCCGGCCCGATTCCCGAAACGATCGCCACGCGTCCCTCGACCAGCATTGTTGCGAATCCTCCGCGGTGCTTTATCCTCGGCGCTTCCACCGCTTGGCAAGGAGAACCTCGTGAAGCTCATCACCCTCCTCACCACTCTCGCCGTGACCGCGCTCCCGATTCTCGCCGCCGCCGATCACGTGCCCGAGCCGCCGACGATTCGCGTGACCGGCGAAGCGATCGTGCAAGAAAAGCCGGACCAAGCCGAGATCGAGGTCGGCGTCACGACGCAGGCGAAGCGCGCGCCCGACGCGACCGGCGAGAACGCCAAGAAAGTCGAGGCCGTGCTCGCCGCGGTGAAGAAGGTGCTCGGCGAGAAGGGCGAGCTCCAGACGGCCGGCTACAATCTCTCGCCGAATCAGGAGTGGCCGAAGGAAGGCGGCACACCGAGGATCACCGGTTACACCGCCTCGAACGTCGTGCGCGCACGCACGACCGATCTCGACAAGGTCGGTCCCGTGATCGACGCCGCGCTCGAGGCCGGTGCGAACCAGGTGCAGGGGCTCAGCTTCTCGCTCCGCGACGAGGCGAAGGCGCGCGACCGCGCGCTCGCGCTCGCGGCGAAGCGCGCGAAGGCGAAGGCGGAGGCGCTCGCCGACGCGCTCGGCGTGAAGCTCGGTGCCGTGCGCTCCGCCGACGAAGCCGCGGCCGCGCCGCCGCCGATGCCGTACGGGCGAGTGGCGATGGCAGCGATGAAGGCGGAGGGCGCGCCGACGCAGATCGAAGCCGGCTCGCTCGACGTGACCGCGACCGTGACGCTCGCGATCGAGATCGCTAGATGAAATCGCCGACGAGCGAAGAGCTCGTCCGTCGCTTCTGGCGGTGGTACCGCGCCGCCGAGCGCGCCAAGCAGCCGCTCATCGAGGCGATGGCGCTCGCGACCGCGACGCGCGCCGGGCGGCCGTCGCTCCGCTACGTGCTCCTCAAGGGCGCCGATGCGCGCGGCTTCGTCTTCTTCACGAACGACCGGAGCCGGAAAGGCAAGGAGCTCGTCGCGAACCCGCGCGCCGCGCTCGCGTTCTACTGGGAGGCGACGCTTCGCCAAGTGCGCGTCGAGGGCCGCGTCGAGCGTGTCACCGAGAAAGAGGCCGACGCCTACTGGCGGACGCGCCCACGCGAGAGCCAGCTCGCGGCCGTCGCCTCGGCGCAGAGCGAGTCGATCGCGAGCCGCGACCTTCTCGTCGCCGAGGTGAAGCGCCTCCGGCGCGAGTACCGGGGCAAGGAGGTGCCACGCCCGCGGCACTGGACGGGCTTTCGCGTAATGCCGAGCCTGATCGAGTTCTGGACGCATCGCGATCACCGCCTGCACGAGCGCGAGGTGTTCACGCGGGCGCGGCGCGGGTGGAAGAAAGAGATTCTCCAGCCGTAGTCCCTCACCTCTCCCCGTTGGGGAGAGGTCGGCGCGTAGCGCCGGGTGAGGGGTAGAGCTTCGCGGCGTGAGTGTCTCCCCCTCACGCGCGCCTGTCGGCGCGGCCTTTCCCCAAAGGGGAGAGGCGGATCGGTGTTGCTCCACCGCTTGCGCCCGTAGATATTCGCCCGCGATGGCGATCCTCTCGCGATACGTCCCGGTCGATCTTTCCGGCCAGCGCGTCGTCGTCGCCGGGGCGAGCGTCGCCGGGCTCGCCACGGCGCTCGCGCTCGGTGAGCGCGGCGCCGAGGTCGTCGTGCTCGACGCCGACGCGAGCCCGACCGCGAACGATCCCGACGAGGCGTTCGCGTCCTGGACGCGGCGCCGCGTGCCGCAGTTCCGCCACTCGCACGCGTTCCTCGCGCGGGTCCGGAACATCGTCATGCGCGCGTATCCGGAGATCTACGCCGAGCTCCTTGCGGCCGGCGCGCGCGAGCTTCGCCTGCTCGACTTCCCTCCCCCGGCGCTCCGCCCGCTCGTGCCCGAACCGGGCGACGAAGACCTCGCCGCGCTCGGCTGCCGGCGCGCGGTCTTCGAGTGGGTCGTGCGGCGCTGGATCGAGCGACAGGGCTGGGCGCGCTTCGAGACCGAAACGGTCGTCACTGGCCTCGAGGCCGAAGCCGGCGCGCGACCGCGCGTGACGGGCGTCATCGTCGAGCAGCGCGGCGAGCGGCGCTCGATCGAGGCCGATCTCGTCGTCGATGCCACGGGCCGCGGCTCGAAAGCCGCGGCGTGGCTCCGCGCGATCGGCGCGGGCGAGCCGTCGGAAGAGAAGTCGCCTTCGTCGGTGCTCTACTACACCCGACACTATCGGCTTCTCGCCCCGGAGTTCCCGATGCCGACCGACGAGCCGACGATGGCGGACCTCGGCTGGGTCAAGTTCGCGATCTTCCCTGCCGACAGCCGCACGTTCTCGATCACGTTCGCCACGCCCGTCGCGCTGCCGCGTCTCAAGGTGCTGAACGAGCCTGCGGCGTTCGACCGCATGATCGCCGCGCTGCCGGGGCTCGCGAGGTACGTCGCGCCCGACGTCGCGGAGCCGATGGCGGTCGATCGCGACGTGCTCGCAATGGGCGGCCTCGAGAACTGCCGCCGGCGCTTCGTCGACGCCGACGGCCATCCGCTCGCGACCGGATTCTTCGTGATCGGCGACGCGGCCTATCACACGAACCCACTGTACGGCCGCGGCTGCACGCAGGCGTTCATTCACGCGAGCCTGCTCGGCGAAGCGCTCGACGCGACGGCCGGCGACCTCGACGCCGCGGGCGCGATGCTCGACCAATCCGCGCGCGTCGAGATCGAGCCGTTCTACCGCGCCTCGGTGCTCGCCGATTACGGCGCGGCGCGGAAGGCGGAGCGATACCGAAGGCTCGAGACGTCCACCGATGCGCGCGGCGACGGGGCTCCCGCCTCGCTCGTCGATCGCCTGGCGGACTCCTTCTTCGAGGAAGGCGTGATCGTCGCGAGCCGCGTCGACCCGGTCGTCTTCCGCGCGTTCGTCCGCATGTTCAACATGATGGACACGCCGGAGGATGCTTTCGCATCCCCCGAGCTGATCGGCCGGATCGCGTCCATTTGGATGAGGGGCCGCCGAGTTCGCGAGCGCCACCTGCCGAAAGGCCCGCCCGCCGAGGCGACGATCGCCGCATGCGAGCGCGCCGCGAACCGCGGCGAGCGCGCGACCGCGTGACCACCGGATCCGTCGTCTCTCCCCTTTGGGGAGCGACCGCTCCGAGCCGGCGAGGAGCATCTTGGTCGGCGCCGAAGGCGCGAGTGTGGGGGAGACTTCGCGGCCGCGACTCGCTCCCCCTCACCCGGAGGCTTCGCCTCCGACCTCTCCCCAACGGGGAGAGGTGAGAGATCATGACCGTCCTCGAAGGCTTCGCGCTCCTGCCGCTCGTGTATTGGCTGCTGCTCGCGCTCGATCGCGGGCGGGCGTGGCCGCACGAGTGCCGGCTCGAGGACGCGACGCCGCGCGACTCCGCCGAGCCGGCCCCGAGCGTCATCGCCGTGATCCCCGCGCGCGACGAGGCGGAAGCATTGCCCGACGCGCTGCCGAGCGTCCTCTCGCAGGACTACGAGCCGCTGGCCATCGTGCTCGTCGACGATCACTCGACCGACGGCACCGGCGAGATTGCGCGGCGGCTCGCGAAAGAAGCGGGACGCGAGGAAAGCCTCCGCGTCGTCGTCGCGCCCGACCGCGCGCCCGGCTGGACCGGCAAGGTGCACGCGATGGCGAGCGGCGTCGCCGCCATCGCCGCGGCCGGCGACCGACCGGAGTGGCTCCTCTTCACCGACGCGGACATCCGCCATCGGCCCGGCTCCGTCGCCTCGCTCGTCGCGTACGCGGAAGCGCACGGCTACGACATGGTGTCGGTCATGGCGCGCCTGCGCGCCGAGAACTTCTGGGAGCGACTGTTGATCCCGGCGTTCGTCTACTTCTTCCAACTCCTCTTCCCGTTCCGCCGCATCCGTGACCCGCGCTCGAAGATCTACGGCGCCGCCGGCGGCTGCGTGCTCGCGCGACGGACGTTGCTCGAGCGCGCCGGCGGGTTCGCTGCGATCAAGGGCGCCATCATCGACGACGTGAATCTCGGCCGCATCTTGAAGCGCGCGGGCGGCAAGACCTGGCTCGGATTCGACCCCGGAATCGACTCGATCCGCGGCTATCCCGGTCTGATGGACGTGTGGAAGATGGTCGCCCGGAGCGCGTTCGATCAGCTCGGCTACAGCTACGCGCTCACCGCGCTCGTGTTCGTCGGCATGATGCTGGTGCTGGTGAGCCCGCCCGTCTTCCTTCTCCTCGGCCTCGCCGCAGGCTCGGCACTCGCCGTGATTTTCTCGGTTGCCGCGTGGGCGCTCTCGGCGGTCGCGCTCTACCCGTCGGTCGCGCACCACCGCGCGCCCGCGTTCTACGCGGGCCTGCATCCGCTCGCCTCGTTCTTCTACGCGCTCATGACCGCCGGCTCCGCGGTCGATCACCTCCGCGGGCGCGGCGGCCAGTGGAAAGGCCGCGCGGCGCTCCAGTCGTAGCCGGAACCGGTCGCGTCAGACGAACGTGTCGCGCTTGCGGTAGGCGGTCGCCTGCGCGCGGGCGACGAGCTCGTTCGAGGGCGACTCGCGGACCTCGAGCTCGTAGAGCGCGGTCGGGCCGGCGGCGTGGACTTCGCGCGCTTCGGCGATGAGCCGGGCGCCGGCCTTCGTCGCCTTGAGGAAGTTGATGTCGATCTGCAAAGCGACCGCGAACTGACCGCGCGAGTTACTCGCGGCCGCGAGCGCCGCGTCGGCGAGCGAGAACACGAGCCCGCCGTGCGTCATGCCGTGGAAGTTGAGCATCTCCTCGGTGACGTCGAC
>CAWBOU010000050.1:0-78310 GCA_963790365.1 uncultured delta proteobacterium | reverse complement strand
CGCATGCGTGAGACCGTGGCGCTGCTCCGCGGGATCCTCCGCGGCGAGAAGACGGATTTCCTAGGCACGGCGGTGCGGAGCCACGGCTTCCGGCTGCGTGAGCTGCCGACGGCGCCGGTGCCCATTCACGTCGCCGCGATGGGCGCACCGATGCTCGAGCCTCGCCGGCGAGATCGCCGATGGCGTGGTGCTGAACGATTTCACACCGGTCGATCGGCTACCTTGGGCGCTCGAGCGCATCGACGCCGGCGCGCGGCGGAACGGGCGCCACGGAGTCGACGATCTGGAGATCGTACACCGCCGCGCGCTCCGTGTCGTCGAAACGGCGGCCGATACGCCGAATGCCCTCGAGGACTTCCGAGAATTACTTGGCGTTCTACGGCTCCGCGCCGGCCTACCAAGAGGGGCTGATCGCGCTCGGCTATGGCGCCGCGGTCGAGGAGATCCGTGCCGGCTATGCGACGCGGGATCGCGCGCGCACGATGCGGGCGGTTGCGGACGAGATGGTCGATCGGGGTGTTCTGCTTTCGGCACCGCCCGAGGTCTGCCACGCGCGGATCCGCGCGCTCTACGCGGCCGGCGTCGACACCATCGCCGTGAGCCCCCAAGCGAGCGACGCCACGACCTGGGCGCGCAGCGCCGAGGCGTTCACCCCGAATCGTAACGCCGAGCCTCACTGCGCGCGTGGCTCGCCGTAGAAGAAGTCGTCCATGACCGCGACGTCCACCGTGGCGCTCTCGTTCGGGCCGAGCGCCGACGTGCCATAGATGATGCGCACGCGCGCCACGATCGGAAAGTCGAAGACGACGCCGAGGAAGGACAGACCGTTGTTGTTGGCCGGGACGGTGAAGTCACCGAGCGACTGTCGTTTTTGTCGATGTACTCGAACGAGCTCTCCGCTTGATCGACGTCCGTGTAGACGGCGCCGAAACCGTTGACGGTCGCCTTTGTCGTGGTTCCCGCGACGAAGAACGTGAGATCGACGACGTTACTGCCGATCGGCGAGAAGAGACGCTCGGGGCTGAAGGTGGTGAAGGCCGCCGCATAGATCGAATTGATGTTGCCGAACCGAACCGTGGCCCCCGACGGGTTGCTGGCATCGGCGCTCACCTGGACGCCAGGACCGGGAGTGGTGAGCACGGCGCCGCGCGCTCGCGGCGCGACCGTGCATTGAAGAAATTCGAAGGAAGGAAATTCGGCGAGGCTTGTTCGTCGGGGACCGTGTCCCAGTCGAGCTCACGACGGCCGGCCGGCTGCTCTCCTGGGCTACCGCCGTTGTCCGGCTGGCCGAGCGCGGCGCGGAACTCGTTGACGGTCGCGGTGATGTCGCCGGCGCCGGAGAACACGGTGCGACGCACGGTCGAGTCGTCATCGTCGTCGCCGCCGCAGGAGAAGAAGAGAACACCGAGAAGCACGGAGCCGAGAACGGCGAGACCACGCCGATGTGCTCTCATAGTCACCTCCTCCGCGCGCGAATACGCCCCGCGCGTTGATCGTGTCAACCGAGTGGCTTCTCCACGGAAACCCGTGAAATAGAGGCTCATGCCGCAGCGACCCACCTTGATGGGGACTCGCGGGATGGTGGTGACCGAGCACTACCTCTCCGCGGAAGCCGGCTTTCGCGTGCTCACGTCGGGCGGCAATGCGTTCGATGCGGCGATCGCCGCGACGCTCGCCGAGGGCGTGGTGAATCCGCACATGCACACGTTCGGCGGGGAGCTCTCGGCGCTCGGCTACACCGCTCGTGACCGGCGGGTCTTCGCCGTCAACGGCAATACCGTCGCGCCCCGCGCGGCGACGATCGAGTGGTTTCGGAAGAACGGGATCGCGCTGATTCCGTTTTCCGGCGTTCTCGCGGCCGGGCCGCCCGCCGTGCCGCACGCGCTCCTCACGGTACTCGGCCGCTTCGGCACGAAGACGTTTGCCGAGGTCGCGACGCCCGCGCTGGAGCTCGCCGAGGGCGGCTTCCCGCTTCATCCCGCGCTCCGCGGGCCGGCTCCGGCGAGCCTCCTCGGCGACTTTTCGCTCGCGGGGAGCGCCGAGCTCTTCCGCACGACGTGGCCGGCCTCCGCGAAGGTGTATCTGCCGGGTGGCCGCCTTCCCGACGTCGGCGAGACGATCCGCAACCCGGATCTCGGCCGAACGTTCCGTCGCTTGATCGCCGCCGAGGAGCGTGGCGCCGGCCATGGGCGCGCCGACGGGCTCGCCGCCGCGATCGACGAATTCTACGCGGGCGAAATCGCCGGTATCGTCGCCGCGCATTCGGCCGCGCTCGGCGGGCTCCTCGCGCGCGAGGATCTCCTCGGGTTCCGGAGCGTGATCGAGCCGTCCGTCGCGCTCGACTATCGGGGACTCACCGTCCACAAGTGCGGGCCGTGGAGCCAGGGGCCCGTATTTCTCGAGCAGCTCGCTCTGCTCGGCGGCTTCGATCTCCGTCGTCTCGGTCACAACAGCGCGGATACGATCCACACGATCGCCGAGGCCGCGAAGCTCGCCTTCGCCGATCGCGAGCAGTACTCCGGTGATCCGGAATTCGTCGACGTCCCGCTCGAGGGCCTCCTCGCCGACGACTATGCCTCGGCACGCCGAGACCTGATCGATCCGCGGCGCGCGTCGCTCGAGCAGCGCCCCGGCGATCCACGCCGCCGCCGCGCGCTCCTCGAGGGAGAGACGATCTTCGCCGCTGAGACTGGGGCAGGGTACCGTCTACGTCGCCGCCGTCGACGGTGAGCGCAACATGGCCTCCTTCACTCCGAGTGGCGCTTGGATTCCCGCCTCGCCGGTGATCGACGGCCTCGGCTTCCCGCTCGGCACACGCGTTCAGACCTTCTATCTCGATCCGAGTCACCCGAACGCGCTCGCGCCCGGCAAGCGCCCGCGGACCACGCTGACGCCGACGCTCGTGGTTCGCGGCGGCGCGCCGGCCATGGTCTTCGGCACGCAAGGCGGTGACCAGCAGGATCAATGGACGCTCCAGGTCTTTCTGAACCTCGTCGAGTTCGGCATGGACGTGCAGGAAGCGATCGAAGCGGCGCGCTTCTCGTCGGTGCACTTCCCGTCGAGCTTCTTTCCGCACGGCTCGAGGCCGGGCGGGCTCCGCGTCGAAGGCCGCATCCCGGAAGCCGTGCGGAGTGAGCTCGCTGCCCGCGGCCACGCGCTCGAAGTCGAAGACGACTGGGTCGCGGGTGACGTGCTCGCGATCGTCGTCGACCCGAAGCACGGCTCGCTTCGCGGCGGCGCCGACCCACGCGGCGAAGTCAGCCGGCGAATGCCATCCTACGCGATCGCCTGGTAACGCTGGCGTCCTCGCCGAGCCGCGGCTAGGGCTTCGCGTCCGCCGCGGTCTTCGGCGCGTGGCGCACGTCGCCTTCGCCCATCGGACGCGTCCAGCAGGCGAACTCGAGCATGATGCCGTCCGGGTCCTGGAAGTAGATCGACCGGATGAAGACGCCGGGGTGGAGGTCCGGTGCGATCCCGGAAGGGGAATCGTCGTGGTTCAGGAACTCGGAGACCCGGACGCCCTTCGCCTCGAGCCGACGCTTGTAGTCCTCGATCTTCTCCGCGGGCACGTCGAACGCCACGTGGTTCATCGAGCCGTGCGCGGTCCGGAAATCGCCCTCGCCCCGCGGGCCGGGGCCGAGGCCGACGACGTCCTTCGGCGATGCGATGCCCGGCGCGGCCTCAGGCGCCTTGGCGAACCAGAAGAACGCGAGCCTGTCGCCGTTGCCGATGTCGAAGAAGAAATGCTGGCCTGAGCCGTGCGGGAATTCGATCGTCTTCACGAGCGGGAAGCCGAGCACGTTCGTGTAGAAGTCCACGGTCCGCGCCATGTCCTTGCAGACGAGGGCCAGGTGATTGACGCCGCGGATATCGAATTCGCGATTGGTCGGTGCCATGGCGGCGACGATAGTCCGCGAGCGTGGCGTTCGACAACTCAGTTCGCGGGCGGCGCGGAATCGCAGCCCTTGCGACAAGCTTCCGCTGCGGCGTTGCATACGTCCTCGCGCGTCTCGTCGATGATGCACTGCCGGAGCTTCGCGTCGCACGTGAGCAAACAGCGATCCTTCGGTGTCGGCACGTCCTTCGCCTTGATCTTCGGCTGAGCGTGGGTCGCCGGAGCCACGAGACAGAGACAGAGCGCCAAGACGGCGCCGCTCAACATTCGCGTCTTCATGAAATCGACCTCCGTCCTACGGTCTCAACCCTCATGGTCCGACAACGCGTCGCATGGTGGATTGTTCGGGCGCGAGAGGGTAGGTCGGGAGGTCGTGCCGGACAAGGGCTCATTCCAGTTCATGGCCTGCTGGGAGCTTCGCGAGATGCTCGGGCGGCGGGCGAACGACGTGCAGGAGCTGCTCGATGCGCTCGAGGAGATCCCGCTCGATTCGATCTACTTCCACACGCACAGCTACTTCCTCCGGCACCCGCAGATCGCCGGGCCGTATCCGAACGACTTCGCGAACTGGGCGGCGATCCAGGTGCGTGACCGCGTGCTCGGCGAACGGCTCGCCGTGCTCGACCCGTTCGAGCTCGGCGATCTCGAGGCGCTCCGCATGGAGATCATCTCGATCCTCGACGATCATCTCTCCGAGGTGAAGTCGGTGCCGCGGGTCGTCTACGGCGAATCCTTCTACTTCATGCAGTCGAGAATTCTCGCGGTCTCCGCCGGCATCCGCGCCCGCTCGCTCGACGAGTTCCGCGACGCGCTCGAGAAGGTCGACGCGAGCGCGATCTACTACCACGTGTTCGACGCGATCTCGCGGAAGACGAAGCGCCGGAACGACTTCGTCGGATGGCTCGAAGACGGCCTCGGCAACCACGAGATCGCCACGCAGGTCGCCGCCGTGAATCCGTACGCGACGACGCTCGAGGGGCTCCGCACGCGCCTCGTCGCGCTCTGCCGAAACGGGTCGCTCTCGGCGGGCTGATGGCGGTCACGCTCGACGACTACAAGAGCGTCTCGCCCCCGGGATCCGTCGAGATCCTGCGGCGAATGAGCGAGAAGCTCCGCGCGAAGAAGATTCTTCGCGTGAACGTACAGCGGAGCGGAAGCTCCGTTGCGGAGATGCTCGACCGTCACACGCCGCTTCTCCAGGAGCTCGGCATCGACGCGCGCTGGGAAGTCATCCAGGGCGGCGACCGCTTCCAGGAAGCCTGCTCCGCGCTGTCGAACGCGCTCCAGGGCGAGGAGGAGAAGCTCACCGACGAGCTCTTCGAGGTCTACCTCGCGACGAATCGGCAAAACGCGCAGGCGATCTCGTTCGAAGCCGACGTCGTCGTCATGCACGACCCGCATCCGGCGCCGCTGATCGACTTCCGCGCGCCCGACGGGAAGTGGGTGTGGCGCTGCCACCTCGATCTCTCGCGCCCGCAGCGCAAGGCTTGGGCGCTGCTCCGGCCCTACGTCGTCAAGTACGACGCGGCCGTCTTCTCGCTGCCGAAGTTCGCGCAGCGCCTGCCGATCCCGCAGCATCTCATCTACCCCTCGATCGACCCGCTCTCGGAGAAAAACCGCGAGCTCGATTCGAGCGAGATCCGCGGCGTGCTCGAGCGGCTGCAGATCCCGAACGACAAGCCGATCCTGCTCCAACTCTCGCGCTTCCACCCGTTCAAGGATCCGGTCGGCGTGATCGAGGCCTACAAGATCGCGAGGAAGCAGAACGACTGCCGCCTCGTCCTGGCCGGCACGCCGGCGGACGGCGAGCTCGGGCGCCGCACGCTCGCCGAGATGCAGGAGGCCGCGGGCAAGGATCCCGACGTCCACGTCGTGAACCTGCCGGAGACGGCCGATCTCGAAATCAACGCGCTCCAGCGCGCGGCGACGATCGTCATCCAGAAGTCGACGCGCGAAGGGTTCGGTCTGATGGTCGCGGAAGCGATGTGGAAGGGGAAGCCGGTGATCGGCGGATTCGCCGGCGGCATCACCGTACAGCTCATCTACGAAGTCACGGGCTACACGGTGAACTCGGTCGAGGGCTGCGCGTTCCGCATCCGCCACCTGCTCAACAACCCCGACCTCGCCGCGAAGATGGGCGAGGACGCGCGCGAGTTCGCGCGGCGGCACTTCCTGCTCACCCGAAACCTGGGCGACTATCTCGCGTTGCTGACAGTTTTGCTTCGATAGACGCTATCGCCTCGATAGGGAGGAACGGATGTCCGAGAAACCCCTCGCTGCCTTGCTCGACGAGAACCGCAAGTTTCCGCCCCCTCCGGAGTTCGCGAAGCGCGCGGTCGCCAAGGAATCGCTTTACGAGGAAGCGTCGCGCGACCTCGAGGGCTTCTGGGCGAAGCTCGCTGGCGAGAAGCTCGAGTGGATCGAGAAGTGGACGAAGGTGCTCGACTGGCGCGCGCCGTGGGCACGCTGGTTCGACGGCGGCAAGCTGAACGTCGCCGCGAACTGCGTCGATCGCCACGTGCGCGCCGGCAACGGCGATCGCCTCGCCTACGTCTGGCTCGGCGAGAACGACGAGGAGCGCCGGCTCACCTATGCCGATCTCCATCGCGAGGTGCAGAAAGCGGCGAACGTCTTGAAGTCGCTCGGCGTCAAGCGCGGCGACCGCGTCGCGATCTACATGCCGATGATCCCCGAGCTCCCGATCGCGATGCTCGCGTGCGCGCGGCTCGGCGCGGTCCACAGCGTCGTGTTCGGCGGTTTCTCGGCGGAAGCACTCCGCGACCGCATCAACGACGCCGAGGCGAAGGTCGTCGTCACGGCAGATGGAGGCTACCGAAGAGGCTCCATCGTGCCGCTCAAACAGAACGTCGACGCTGCGCTCGAGGGGACGCCGAGCATCGAGAAGGTCCTCGTCGTGAAGCGGATCGGCGAGGGCGCCGAGATGAAAGCCGGCCGCGACGTCTGGTGGCACGACGTGGTGCCGAACGCCTCGGCCGAGTGCGCGCCCGAGGCGATGGACGCCGAGGACATGCTCTACATCCTCTACACGAGCGGCACGACGGGGAAGCCGAAGGGCATCGTCCACACGACGGGTGGATATCTCCTCGGCGTGACGACGACGTTCCAGTGGATCTTCGACTGGCGCGAAGAAGACGTCTACTGGTGCGCGGCCGACATCGGCTGGGTGACCGGGCACAGCTACATCGTCTACGGCCCGCTCTCCACGGGCGCGACGTCCGTGATGTACGAGGGCACGCCGGACTACCCGACGCGCGATCGCTGGTGGCAGATCGTCGAGAAGTACAAAGTTTCCTTGATCTACATGGCTCCCACCGCGATCCGCTCGTTCATGAAGTGGGGCAAGGAGTGGCCGGGCAAGCGCGACCTCTCGTCGCTCCGGCTCCTCGGCTCCGTCGGCGAGCCGATCAATCCCGAGGCGTGGATCTGGTACCACGAGACGATCGGCGGCGGACGCTGCCCGATCGTCGACACGTGGTGGCAGACGGAGACGGGCTGCGTGATGATCACGCCGCTGCCCGGCGTGACGACATTGAAGCCCGGCTCGGCGACGCGGCCGTTCCCGGGCGTCGCGGCCGAGATCGTCGACGACAAGGGCGAGCCGGCGAAGTCCGGGTATCTCGTCTTGAAGAAGCCGTGGCCGTCGATGGCGCGCACGCTCTACAAGGATCCCGAGCGCTTCCAGCAGACCTACTGGAGCCGCCTTCCCGGCATCTATTTCACCGGCGACGGCGCGAAGCAGGACGCGGACGGGTACTTCTGGCTCCTCGGCCGCGTCGATGACGTGATGAACGTCGCCGGCCACCGCCTCTCGACCTACGAGATCGAGAGCGCGCTCGTCGATCATCCGGCTGTCGCGGAGGCGGCCGTCGTCGGGAAGGAGCACGAGATCAAGGGGCAGGGCATCTCGGCGTTCGTGACGATCAAGGAAGGACAGAAGGGGACGGCGGCGCTGCAGGAAGAGCTGAAGAAGCACGTCGCCGGAAAGATCAGTGCGATCGCGCGCCCGGACGACATCATCTTCTCCGCCGAGCTGCCGAAGACCCGGAGCGGCAAGATCATGCGGCGCTTGCTGCGCGACATCGCCGAGGGCCGCGCGCTCGGCGACACGACGACGCTCGCCGATCCGGCCGTCGTCGCCGGCCTGAAGAAGCAGTACGAGGACAAGGAATGAGCTACGACACCCTTCTCATACGCCGCGAAGCGGCGACTCTATGGGTCACGCTGAACCGTCCCGAGCGCCTGAACGCGCTCTCGTGGCAGATGGTGGACGAGCTCGCCGATCTCTTCGGCAAGCTCGCGGAGGATCGCGAGACGCGCGTCGTCGTCCTCCGCGGCGCCGGGCGCGCATTCTGCGCCGGCCTCGATCTCAAGGAAGAGGCGAAGGGCGAGGAGATCCAGAGCCGCGTCGAGGCCGGTCTCCGCTCGCAGCGGCGCGTCTCTCGCTTGGTCGTTCTCATGCGCCGGGCGCCGCAGCCGATCATCGCCTGCGTGCACGGCGCGGCGACGGGCGGAGGCTTCTCGATCGCGCTCGCCGCCGACGTGCGTCTCGCCGGCGAGTCCGCGCGCATGAACTGCGCCTACATCCGCATCGGGCTCGGCGGCTGCGACGTCGGCTCGAGCTACTTCCTGCCGCGGATCGTCGGCGCCTCCGTCGCGGCCGAGCTGATCCTCACGGGGAACTTCATCGAGGCCGCGCGCGCCGAGCGGGTCGGGCTCGTCTCGCGCGTCATGCCGGACAGTGAGCTCGAAGCCGCGGCGCTCGGCTTGGCCCAGGACATGCTCCGCAATACGCCGATCGGCGTGCGGCTCTCGAAGGAGTGCCTCAACTTCTCGATCGACGCGCCGAGCCTCGAATCGGCGGTTGCGATGGAAGACCGGAACCAGATCCTCGCCGCGCAATCGGGCGACTTCGGCGAGGGCATTCGCGCGTTCCTGGAGAAGCGTTCGCCCCACTACACCGGAAAGTAAGTACACCGGAGAGTGATGCGGAACACGTTCTCGATCCGGACACGCGAGAAGCGCCAGACGACGGACGTCACGGCCGAGGTTCGCAAGATCGTGCGCGCCTCGGGCGCGCGCGAGGGGCTCTGCCACGTGATGGTGCTTCACGCGACCGCGGCGATCGTCGTCAACGAGAACGACGATCCGAACATCGGCGTCGACCTGCTGACGGCGCTCGACGGCACGATCCCGGAGCACGCCGGTTGGCTCCACGACAAGATCGACGGGAACGCGCAGGCGCACATCTTGGCGGCGGCACTCGGTCCTTCCGAGACGATCGCGATCGACGGCGGCGACCTCGTGCTCGGGCGCTGGCAGGGCATCATGCTCGTCGAGCTCGACGGGCCGCGGGACAGAAAGATCGCGGTCACGGTGATCGCGGAGGCCTGAGCGCTGCGAAAATCGTTGCCAAGCCGGCGTCGCCCATCTAGAGGAGGGCACAAGGAGGGGGGACGATGGCGGCTGCACGCGCGGGGGGGCGCCGTGCATCGGGGCAGAGTGTCGCGGCGCGGGGCGGCGTTTCTGTGGATGCTGGTCTGCGGGGTCGGCGGCAGGAGACGCTAGGGGGCAGGAGACCGGTGATCCCGTAGCGCAATCGCCGGCCGCGCCGGCTGCGGCAGAGCCGCCGCGGCGCGCGGTCGAAGAAATCGTCATCACCGCGACGAAACGCGGGCCGGAGAACGTTCAGGATGTCCCGCTCGCCGTCACCGCGTTCGGCGCCGAGCAGCTCGAGGACGGCAACTTCAACGACCTTCAGAGCCTGAGTTACTCGATGCCGAACGTCCAGCTCGAGGACATCGGCACGATCAGCGGGTACGCGAGCTTCTCGATCCGCGGCCAGGGCATCAACAGCTCGATTCCGTCGCTCGACCCGACCGTCGGCGTCTTCGTCGACGGCGTCTACATGGGGCAGAGCGCTGGCCTCGTACTCGACAACTTCGATCTCGAGGGCATCGAGGTGCTACGCGGCCCGCAGGGCGTGCTCTTCGGGCGGAACGTGACGGGCGGCGCGATCCTGCTGCGCACGAAGAAGCCGGACGAGGAGCTCGATGCGAACGTTCGCATCGGGATCGAGAGCGGGCTCAACAAGGTGGCGGACGCATCGGTTTCCGGAGGCGTCATCGAAGGCCTATTGAGCGCCAAGATCGCCGCCTATCAGAACGACGACGAAGGCTACTTCAAGAACCTCTTCGACGGCTCGAGATTCGGTGAGGCCCACCAGACGGTCGTGCGGCCGGCGATCCGCTTCACGCCGTTCGACGGGATGCTCGACGGCGTGCTTCGCTACGAGCGCGGCCAAGCGAACGGCGACGGTCCGGCCACGCAGAATCACGCCATTTGGAAGCGCGGCACGTTCGACTTCGCGATCAACCGGCGCGGCTTCTACGACTTCGACTGGAGCCAGGTAATCTTCGACCCGAGCCTCAAAGTCGGTTTCGGTGACGGGACGATCACGAGCGTCTTCGGCTGGCGTCACTTCGACAGCGGTGCCGAGGTCGACCTCGACGGCACGACTCAGGACGGCGCGATCGCGCAAGCGCGGATCGAGCAGGAGCAGTGGAGCGAGGAGCTTCGCTACGCCGGCACGTTCGGTCCCTTCGAGGTGACGACCGGCGGCTACTACTTCACGCAGGATCTTCTCTACATCGAGCGGCGCCTCCTCGCGAACCGCTTGATCGACCGCACGGGCGGCGGCGACGGCGAGTTTTCGACGATCGGCGGGTTCGGCGCGGTCGATTGGGCGACGCCGCTCGAAGGCGTCACGCTGAACGCCGGCCTCCGCTACACGCGCGAGAAGAAGGACGTCGAGGTCTCGACGGCCGCGACCACCCGCCTCGATCCAGGCGGCGACATCCGCGCGGGCACGCTCGAGCCAACGTTCTTCGATTCGGAGACGTGGGCGGACTTCACGCCCCGCGTAGGTTTCCAATGGACGCCGTGGGACGAGACGCAGGTCTATTTCTTCTGGGCGAAAGGCTTTCGGAGCGGCGGCTACAACTTCCGCAACACGACCGAGGATTCCGTGCCGGGCCCCTTCGACTCGGAGGAGATGAACTCGTACGAGCTCGGCCTGAAGCACGACTTCAGTTGGGTTCCGGCGCGCGTCAATCTCGCCATCTTTCACAACGACATCGAGAATCTGCAGCGCGAGTTGAACGTGCCGGGCTCGCTCGGGGTGTCGCAGGAGATCGTCAACGCGGGCTCGGCGACGATCCGCGGAGCGGAGATCGAGGGGCGGATGTTTCTGCCCTTCGAGGGCCTCTCGGTCTCGGGGAACTTCGGCTATCTCGACGGCGAGTACGACGAAGTCACCGAAGACTTGAACCGCGACGAGATGGTGAACGAGGCCGACCGCAATCTCGAGATTCCCCGTCTCGCGCCGAAGAGCTGGGGCGCCGCGCTCGACTACCAGTTCCCGATCGAAGACTTCACGACCTTGTCGGCCCGCGTCGCGTACGCGCACCGCGACAAGAGCTTCTTCACCGACTCGAACATCGGCTTCATCGACGTGCACGACACCGTGGAGGCTCACTTCTCTTTCTCGTCGACGATCGCGAACCTCGCGACCTGGACGGTCACGATGTACGGCAGCAACTTGCTCGACAAGTCGAGCCTCGGCGGCAACACGCCGCTTCCGGATTTGGACCCGCCACTCTTCTTCCTCTTTGGCGGTGACGGACCGGGACCGCGACCGGGGCCGACGTTCTCGCCCCTCAACAAGGGGCGAACGCTCGGCATTCAGCTGAGGATCGCTTACTAGTCGGCGACGGCGACATCGACGGCAAAGGTCGCCGTCGCCGGAGACCGCTCGGGACGCTACCTCAGACGAAGCGAAGCTCGACGAACCGGCCGCGCAGCCGATGCACGGCGTCGATCACGTCCTTGTCGCGGATCGCGTCGGCCATGAGCTCGCCGAGCTCGCCCATCTCGGCTTCCTTCATGCCGAAGCGGGTCATCTCCGGGACACCAACCCGTAAGCCAGAAGGATTCCGAGGATCCTGATCGCCGGGCAGCATGTTGTAGTTGACGATCACGTCCTGCGCCTCGAGCCGCTTCGCGACCTCGACGCCGCCGCCGAAGCCGGAGACGTCGACCGCGATCTGGTGGCTCTGGGTGAAGCCGAACTCCTTCGCGGCGACCGGGATGCCGGCGTCGGAAAGCGCGCGGCCGAGCGCCTGCGCGTTCTTCACGATCTGCCGCGCGTAGTCCTTCGCATGCGCTTTCATTTCTCGAATGGCAACGGCCAACCCGGCGAGCGAGTGGAGGTGATGCTTGCTCGACGAGCCGGGGAACACGCCACGGTCGGCGGCGGGTCCAATACGCTCTCGACCTGGTTGTCTTCCAGATTGCCGAGAATGACCCCGCGCTGGGGACCGGGGAACGTCTTGTGCGTCTAGCCCGTCAGCCACGTCGCGCCCTGGCGCAGGGGATCCTGGAACTCGCCGCCGGCAATCAGCCCGAGCACATGCGCGCCGTCGTAGAGGATCGGGATGTCGTGCGCCGTGCACGCGGCCGCGATAGGCTCCATCGGCTCGGGGAAGAGGAACAGGCTCTTGCCGAGCACGACGAGCTTCGGCCGCACCTTGTCGATCAGCTCGACCGCCCGCTTCGCGTCCATGTGGTAGCGGTCGTCGGTCAGCGGGAAGAAATGGAGCGGGATCGAGTTATCCTTGCCGCTCGTCAGGCTCTGGCCGCGCACCTGGATGCGGCGGCCGAACACGCCGACCAAGTTGTGGCTGATGTGGCCGCCGGCGTCCGTCGAGTTCACGATCACGGCGTCGCCGCCGCGAAGCCAGCCGAGCGCGACCGCGGTGTTCGCGGCGTTGCCGCTGATCGGGCGGACGTCGGCCTGACGGCAGCGGAAGAGGTCGATGATCTCGCGCCGCGCGGTGCGCTCGATCTCGTCGATGAAGCGCGTGCCTTGGTAGTAGCGGTTGACCTTGCCTTCCTCGTTGGGATGGCCTTCGGCGTACCGCGCCATGAAGTCCGAGCTCTGCACCTCGCGGCACGCGGGCGACTGGGCGTTCTCGCTCGCGATCAGGTTGATCGTCTGCCGACCGCGCCAGTCGTTCTGCTGGCGGACCCAACCTTCGATGTCGCGGATGTCGACGGCCATGCGAGAGACTCCCTCCGGAAGCCGCGCCTTGTAGCACCGAGTGGGCGTGCGGGGAACGGGGTCGTCGAGGTCGCGATGGGCGCGGGGCCTCGCCTCCGCTCCATGGCTCGCCGACCGTGCGTGTTTAGTCGGCAGCCGGGTGTCTGGCTCGCGGAAGTAAAGCGCAGTCCGCTTGGTTCGTGCGCATGGAGCTGCGCGCTGCTGCGGCGAGCCATGGAGCGAGCCAGACACCCGGCTGCCGGCGTAGCCTGCTGCTCGGCTGCGCTTTACTTTCGCGGAGGCGAGACCCCGCGCCCGTCGCCCATGCGATCTCGCCTACGGGATCGCGCCGGCTTCTTTCAGAGCGCCGATCTTCTCCCAGTCGTAGCCGAGCTCGAGCAGCACCTCTTCGGTGTGCTGGCCGACTTCCGGCACCGGGCCTCGCGGTGCCCAGCGAGTCTCGGAGAAGTCGACCGGCGTCGACACCATGCGCACGGTGCCGCCTTCCGCGGTCGGCACGTCGCAAAATGCGCCGCACGCTTCCGCCTGGGGATCGGCGACGATGTCGTCCATGGTGTTGACCGGCGCCCACCAGACGCCCTCGCGGTCGAAGATCTCGCGCCATTCGTCGAGCGTCCGCTGGACGAAAATCTCGTCGAGCAGTCCGGTCACACGCTCGCAGTCCGCGGCGCGGCCGGCGAGGGTCTGGTAGCGGGGGTCTTTCGTCCATTCGGGGGCGTCGACGGCGCGGACGAGGTCCGGCCACATGCGGTCGCCCTGGAGACCGAGCAGCCAGAACCAACGCTCGTCTTTCGTGCGGTACGAGCTGATCATCGGATTCGGCATCTTGCCTCTGGTGACCGGCGTAGCCGGTACGCCAAGACGTAAGCGGACGTTCACGTCCCACGCGAGCGTGAAGAGCCCGACGCGATAGAGTGACGTCGAGACGAGCTGGCCTTTCCCCGTGCGCTCGCGCGCGTAGAGAGCGGCGGCGACGCCCGCCGCGCCCGTGATGCCGGCTGTGTGATCGCCCATCGCACCACGCTGGAACGGCGGATCCGTGCCGGGCGGGGTGAGCGCACCCGCGATGCCCGCGCGCGACCAGTACGCGCCGACGTCGAATGCGGGCCGATCCCGATCGGGGCCGGCGAGGCCGTAGCCGGTGACGCTGACGTAGACGAGTCGCGGCAGGCGCTTCGCCAGGCTCGCCGGATCGAGTCCCAGCCGCTCGAGCGCGCCCGGGCGGAAATTCGTGACGAAGACGTCGGCGCGATCGACGAGCTCGAGCACGATCGCTCGCGCCTCGGGCTTGTCGAGGTCGAGAGAGACGCTGCGCTTGCCGCGATTGTCGACCTCGAAGGCCGGATTGATCGGCAGGTCGACCCCTACTTGCGTGAAGATGCCGCGCATCGGATCGCCGTCCTTCGGCTCGATCTTCACGACCTCGGCGCCCCAGTCCGCGAGCACGCCCGCGACCGAGGGTCCCGCGACCCAGAAACCGAGCTCGACGACGCGAATCCCCTCGACCGGTCCTGCCATGCAGATGCCTCCCGCGCGTCCTATAGTCCGTGGCTCAGCGGAACGAAACGTGCGAGCCGCGCTCAGATCGCGGCGAGCGGCGATCTCCGTTGCGTTCGGGAAACCATCCGTCTAGAGGACGGCGCTTGACCGAGCTCCAGCTCAGCCTGATCTTCGTCACCGCCGCCGCGCTCGCGAACGTGCTCGGCGGGCTGATCGTCGTGACGCGACGCGAGCCGTGGCATCCTCGGGCGCTCCGCGCCTTCATTGCGCTCGGCGCCGGCTTCATGCTCGCGGCGGCGATGCTTCGCATGGGCCCCGAGGCCGCGAAGCTCACGCCATCGGCGCCGCTCCTCATGCTCGCCGGGTACCTCTTCGTCCATCTGTTCGAGCACACGATCGCGCCGCACTTCCATTTCGGGGAGGAGACGCATCCCGAGATCGTCACCGGGCAGTCGGTCTGGGCGTGGGCGCTCCTCGGGCTCCTCCTCCACAGCCTCTTCGACGGGATCTCGATCGGCTCCGGCTTTCTCGTGAGCCCGTCGCTCGGCTTTCTCGTCTTCTCCGCGATCGTCCTCCACAAGGCGCCGGAGGGGTTCACGATCGCCTCGGTGATGATGGCGGGCGGGGCGTCCCGCGGTGCCGCGCTCGCGGCCTCGGCGGCGGTCGGGTTCGCGAGCATCGTCGGCGCCCTCGCGGTAGCCGCCCTCTCGGGGTTCTCCGGAGCCGCGCTCGCGCTCTCGACGGGGGTCACGATCTACGTCGCCGCCTCCGACCTGATCCCCGAGGTCAACAAGGAGGAAGGCGCGACCATGGCTTGGCTCGTCTTCGCCGGGGTCGTCCTCTTCGTGATCGGCGAGCAGGTGCTCGAGCTCATCGGCGTCTGAGGGGACGTTGCGCTCTTATCGCTCTTTCGACGAGCTTGGACGCTAGCCCCGATCTGAAAGAGCGATAAGAGCGCAACGTCCCCTGCCTCGCCACGGCCCGCGGATTCGTGTCATATCCAGGGTCCATGCCGAAGATGCTGATCGACGGCGAATGGGTCTCCGCCCGCTCGGGGCGGACCTATCCGGTGCCGAACCCGGCGACGGAAGACGTCGTCGCCGACGTCCCGAACGCCGGCGTCGAGGATCTGGAACGGGCGATCGCCGCGGCGCGGCGCGCGTTCGACGAAGGGCCGTGGCGCCAAACCACCCCGGCCGACCGCCATCGCATCCTCCACCGCATCGCGGACGGCGTCGAAGCGCGGAAGGAGGACTTCCGGCGCGTCCTCGTCGCGGCCGCCGGCGCCGAATACATCACGCACTACATTCAGCTCGAGATCCCGATCCAGCTCCTGCGGATCTACGCGGACCTCGCGCTGAGCTTCCCGTTCGAGCAGCCGACGGCGCCCGTCACCGTGCCGACCGCGACCGGCCTCCGTACCGCGGCGAGCCTCATCGTTCATCAGCCGGCCGGCGTCTGCGGGCTCATCCCGACCTGGAACTTCCCGCTGTTCGTCTCCGTGCAGAAGCTCGGCCCCGCGATCGCGACGGGCTGCACGATGGTCTTCAAGCCGTCGCCCTACGTGCCGCTCGTCGACCTGATGCTCGCCGAGATCGTCGCCGAGTGCGATCTGCCGAAGGGCGTCTACAACGTCGTCTGTGGAGATGGACCCGAGCTCGGTGCGGCGCTCGTCGAGAGCCCGCTCGTCGACAAGGTGAGTTTCACGGGCAGCGTCGCGACCGGCAAGCGCATCATGGAGTCGGCGGCGAAGACGCTGAAGCGCGTCCATCTCGAGCTCGGCGGCAAGTCCGCGCTCATCGTGCTCGACGACTACGATCTCGACGAGGCGGTGATGACGGCGGCGAGCCCGGCGTTCTTCCACGCGGGGCAGGGCTGCGCGATCAACACGCGAATCCTCGTGCCGAAGTCGAAGCACGACGCGCTCGTCGAGAAGCTCGTCGGCTTCCTCGGCGCGATGGTGCGTGTCGGCGATCCCGAGGATCCGTCGAACACGCTCGGGCCGGTGATCCGTCCCGAGCGCCGCGCGCAGATCGAGAGCTACATCGAGTCCGGCAAGCGCGACGGCGCCGATCTCGCGGCGGGCGGCGGGCGCCCGAAGCATCTCGCGCGCGGCTGGTTCCTCGAGCCGACCGTGTTCGCGAACGTGCGGAACGACATGAAGATCGCACGCGAGGAGATCTTCGGCCCCGTCGCGTCCGTGCTGCCCTACGCGGACGACGACGAGGCGGTCCGGATCGCGAACGAATCGGCCTACGGTCTCGGCGGCGCCATCCTCACGAAGGACACGCCGCGCGCGCTCGAGATCGCGCGGCGCATCCGGACAGGCACGCTCGGAATCAACGGCGCGTTCAATCTGTGGAACGCTCCCTTTGGGGGCTTCAAAGACAGCGGCATCGGGCGCGAAGGCGGCATTTGGGGGATGCACGAGTACACGGAGATCCAGGCGATCTCCTGGCTCGCCTGACGGACATGGAAAAGACTGGCTCGGGCTCCGGCGGCCAACCTTTCGGCGACTACCGTCTCCTCGAGAAGATCGCCGAGGGCGGCATGGCCGAGCTGTTCCTCGCCAAGCGGACCGGCGTCGAGGGCTTCGAGAAGGTCGTCGCGATCAAGCGGATCCTCCCGGAGCTCTCGTGGAATCCGGACTTCGTCTCGATGTTCATCAACGAGGCGAAGATCGCCGCGCGGCTCTCGCACCCGAACATCGTGCAGATCTTCGACTTCGGGAAGATCGACGACTTCTACTTCATCGCGATGGAGTACGTTCCGGGGCAGAACCTCCGGAGCATCCAAACGCGAGCTGCCGAGCGAAAGCTGCCGATGCCGGTGGACCTCGCGTGCGACATCATCGCGCGCTCCTGCGCCGGTCTCGACAACGCGCATCGCAAGGTCGACGAGCAGGGGAATCCCCTGAGGATCGTCCATCGCGACGTGAGCCCGCAGAACGTCCTCGTCTCCTACGAAGGCGAGGTGAAGGTCGTCGACTTCGGCATCGCGAAGGCGGTGGCCGAGAACTCGCGCGCGACGCAGGGCGTGCTGAAGGGCAAGTTCGCCTACCTCTCGCCGGAGCAGGTCTCCGGCAAGAAGCTCGACGCGCGCAGCGACGTGTTCGCGATCGGCCTCGTCTTCTACGAGCTCCTCGTCGGCAAGAAGCTCTTCACGCAGACGAATCCGGCCGAGATTCTCGACGCCATTCTTCACGTGAACCCCGACGAGGTGGCGAAATCCGTCCCGGGGCTGACGCGCGGAGTGCGCGACATCCTGCGCCGCTCGCTCGCAGCGGATCCGAACGCACGGTTCGAATCGGCGGGCGCCATGCAGCGCGCGCTGGAAGAGCACCTGCACTCGGCATCCGACGTCGGCGGCACGCTGCAGATCGCGAACTACATGCGGCTCCTCTTCGACGACCGCATGGGCGATCAGACGGCCGAGGCGCTGCGCGTCTCGGTGATGGGCAAGAAGCGACGCGGCCTCGGGGCGATCGTCGGAGACCTTTCCCCGAGGTGGATCGCGGCGATCGGCGGCGCGGTGGCCGGGCTCGTCACGCTCGCGATCGTGCCGAATCCGTCGGCGAAGACGGGCGGGAGCGTCGCCGTCGAGGAGCCGGATCCGGGACGCCAGGCGAGCCTGCCGAAGGACGAAGAGAAGGGCTCGGCGCCCGCGGAGGCGCCGGCCGAGGTGCCCGAGACGAAGCCGGAGCCGCCGCCGCGCGATCCGGGCGAGCTCGCGATCGAGCGGGCGCTCGCTTCGGTCGACGGCGGCGACGACGCGAAGGCGATCGAGGAGTTCCAGACGGCGTTCGCGCAGGCGCCGCGGCTCCGCGAGCCGAATCGGAAGATTTACACCGCGACGCTGTCGCGCGAGGCGAAGCGGCTCGCCGCGGCCGACTCTCCGGAGGCGAAGCGCTGGCTCCGCGCCGCGAGCGACGCCGATCCTTCGAGCGCCGAGCTCCACTACCTGCTCGGCAAGGCGCTCGCGAAGAGCGGGGATCGGGATGCCGCGGCGGACGAATACTTCCGCGCGATTCGTCTCGATCCGCGCGCGATGGACGCGCGGTTCAACCTCGCCGTCCTCTACCACCAGCAAGGGAAGTATCCCGGCGCCGTCGAGCAGTATCGCGAGCTCGTCAAGCTCGCGCCGGAGTACCTCTCCGACGTCTACTACAATCTCTCGATCAGTCTCGAGAAGATGGGCGAGAAGGACGACGCGCTGAAGGCCGTGAAGGAAGGTCTCAGGGCGATGCCGGGAAACGCCTTGCTCGAGAAGCGGAAGGCGCGACTGGGAGGATGACGTGATGAGACTCGTGGCGATGCTCGCGTTGACGCTCGTGATGCTCGGCTGCCGCCCGGCGCCGCCGCCCGCGCCGCCTCCTCCGCCGGCGGAACCGACGGTGAAAGCGCCGCTGCTCTTCGTCCATCGCGTCAACTTCAGCGGGCAGACCCTCTCGTCGATCGCCAAGTGGTACACGGGCGACGCTTCGAACTGGCGGCAGATGGTCGACCCGGTGAACTCCGGCCTGACCGAGTGCTGCGCGCGTCTCAAGGTGGGGCGTGTGATCTACATCCCGCGCGATCTCGTGACGCAGACGAAGGCGATGCCGCCGCCGAAGACGCAGACGCGGCCGGCAAAGCCGCTCGTCAAGGACGAGCCGAAGCCGGACGCCGAGAAAGCCGAGGAACCAAAGGCGGAGCCGACGGAGGTGCTGAAGCCGTCGAAGGAGGCGGAGGAAGCAGAGCTGCCGGACGACGCGCCGCCGGCCAAAGCGGAGCCGACCGCCGTGCCGGAACCGCCCGCCGCGGAAGAGGACGAGGAGATCCTCGGCCCGCGTTAGGCATCCCCGCAAATTGACTCGCGCCAGGCCGGTCGATAGGTCGAACGTCACATGGTCGAGAATCCCAGCTTCAAGATGATGATGAACGAGGTCGTGGACTTCGGGAGTTGCTGCGAGTGCGGCTCCTGCGTCCTCGTTTGTCCGCACAACGTGATCGACTACGTCGACGGGAAACCGAAGCAGGTCGCGAAGGCGACGAACCCGTTCGACTTCTGCGGCATCAGCGAGGGCATCGGCTGCGACGTCTGCGCGCAAGTCTGCCCACGCCTCTATCCGCGCGAATTCCAGCTCGCCGACCTCGTCTTCGGCGACGAGAACCCGCAGCACAAGAACGTCTTCGGCCGCTATCGGCAGATCTTCGTCGCGCGCGCCTCCGACCCGGAGCTGGTGAAACGTGGGCAGGACGGCGGCGTCGTCACCGGCATCCTCCTCTGGGGTCTTCGCAACGGCTACCTCGACGGCGCGGTCGTTTCCGCGACCGAAGCCGACAAGCCGTGCGCGCCCGTGCCGAAGTGCGTGACGACGGCCGACGAGGTCATCGCCGCGGCAGGCTCCTGGTACACCTACGTGCCGAACAATCTCGCGCTCGAGCAGGCGAAGGAGAAGGACCTGAAGCAGGTCGCCTTCGTCGGCGTGCCCTGCCAGGTGACGCCCATTCGGAAGATGGAGCTCAAGAACTCGGGCTTCCTCGTGACCGAGAAAAAGAAGGAAGCCATGGTCCAGAAGCAGACCGGCTTTCTCAAGGGCTACGCCGAGCGCGTGAAGCTCAACATCGGGCTCCTCTGCACCGAGGTCTTCGATTTCCAGGGCCTGATGGTCGACAAGATCTCCGGCGAGATGGGCATCCCGCTCGAAGACATCCGGCAGTTCAACGTCAAGGGGAAGGTGCTCATCTACAAGAAGAACGGTGAGCTCGTGGAGCTGTCGCTCCGGAAGGCGCAGGAGTACGCGCGGCCCGAGTGCCATCACTGCGGCGACTTCTCGGCCGAGCTCGCGGACATCTCCTGCGGCGGCGTCGGCACCACCGACTGGACGATCGTGATCGCGCGCACGCGCAAGGGCGAAGAGGTTCTCGAGGCGATGAAGAAGGAGAACCTCCTCGAGCTGAAGACGATGGAGGAGTTCGAGAACTCCTGGAAGGTGCTGCTCCGCCTGGCGAAGAAGCAGCACCTCCGCGTGCCGGTGCCGCCGGGACGCGACGAAACGTTCGTGCGGCCGCCGGAGTTCTTGGCGACGGCGTAGGCGACGGCAAGGTGGTCGTCGCCGGGGACCGCTCGAGCTCTCCGCGCCGTAAGCGATCGAACCGCTAGTGAGACGGCGCGCCGACGTTCCACTCGACCGGCAACGACAACGGCCCCCGGAACGATACGTTCGGCGCGAACTGGAGCGGCACCCCGTCTGTGAGTCGCAGGTCGGGTAGGCGCGACGAGACCACTTCCAGAACCACCCGGCCTTGGAGTCGTGCGAGCGGCGCGCCAAGACAGAAGTGTGGGCCACTCCCGAAGGATAGATGCTCATCTGCGTTCGCCCGCCGGATGTCGAGCCGATCAGGATCGGGGAAGACTTCAGGATCGCGATTTGCCGCACCGAGCATGAGCAGAAGACCGGCGTCCGCGGGACCGACACCCCCCGACCACGACCGCCTGCTTCGTGCGGCGGCGCCAAGCGATCACCGAGCTATCGAGACGCAAGACTTCCTCGCACGGCGTTCGGGATGAGCGCAGGCTCCTCGCAGATCGCCTGCCAGGCGGGCCGGTCGGCGAGCAATCGTCGAAAAGCGTTACCGAGCAGGCCGGTCGTCGTTTCATGCCCGGCGAAGAGCAGGTTGAGCACGATCGTCGTTGCCTGCGGCAGCGTCAGACCCAGCCCGTCAGCATCCTTCGCATGGACGAGATCGCTGATGAAATCCTCGCGCGGTTCCTTCTGGCGTGACTCGACGACACCTTCGGCATAGCGCCAGAACGCGGCCATGCCCTCGGCCGCTTGCATCTGGAGCACGTCGGTCGGACGACCGTAAATGAAGAGGATGCGGTTCCACGAGCCCGCCTTGACGCGAGGCACCTCGTGGTCGGGGACGCCCAAGATACGAAAGAGGACGAGAGCGGGGAGTTCCCAGGCGAGGTCTCGTACGATGTCGGCATGACCGTCGCGCAAGCGCTCGGCGCAGAAGCGCGTCACGAGATCGCGAACGAAGTCCTCCATTTCCGCTACCCGCTTCGGGGTGAAGGCAACGTTGGCGAGCTTACGCACGCGCGTGTGCGCGGGCGGGTCGACGTTGGCGAGCGTGGGGACTGCGCGAAAGCCGCCCTCCTCGAGGCTCTTGGCCGCCATCGGACACGGTGGGCGCAGGGGCGAGTTGGCATTCGCCGCGGAGAACTGCGCTGGTGTCCGGAAGATGTGACGGATGTCGTGATAACGCGTCACGATCCAATGGTCGATCGCATCGCAGTAGAAGGCGGGTGCAGCCTCCCGCGCTGCAGTCAGGAAGGGATAGGGGTCGGCGAGATAGGCCTCGCTCAACGGATCGAAGTCAGCGCTCACATCACCATCCATCGGTGGTTCTCCGCCTGTCCGTTCAAACGTTGTCCGCTCCTACCACGGCTGGTCATCGCCGACCCACCTCGGCGATGCGGAGCGACCTGACGCGTCGTCTCAGCGCTTGGCGAAGACGCCGACCTGTAGATCCATTCCCGCCGTACATCGCGCGTATCGAGAAACGGCCGCGTCGCCGGGCGCTCGGGCCGAAGCTCGACGCGGTAGCCGGCAGCCTTGAGGATCGCGAGCACGTCGGCGAGCGGCTGCGGCTTGCCGAGGAAGCCGTGCACCTCGACGAAGAGGTGGTCGACCTCGCCGAGCCGATCCGCGCAGTCGGCGAGGATCTCGGGCTCGGCGCCTTCGACGTCGAGCTTCAGGAGATCGATCGGCTCGCTCAGGAGATCGCGCAGGCGGATCGTGCGAACGCCGGCCTCGCTGCCGCCGTCACCGGTCTCGCTCGCCTCGAGCAGGCGGCCGGAGTCCGCGCCCTCGGTCCAGAATCGCGCGCGGCCCTCCGCGGTCCAGACGGCGGCCTCGATCGTCTCGACGTCGGTGTGACCGAGCCGGCGACAGTTCTCGATGAGCGCGGCGAAGATCGCGGGATCGGGCTCGATCGCCGTGATCCGCGCGCTCGGATCGAGCCGCTTCCAATACGCGACCGAGACGCCGACGTTCGCGCCGCAATCGACGACGCGCATCGGCCGCCGACGCGACGCGAACGCGTACACCTCGCGCACCGCGATCTCCTCGTACGCGTGGAGAAACGACCCGGCATCGACGAGCCGGATCGCGGGGCCGAGGAGCGTCGTCTCCGTCGGCGTGCGGCGTGGCCAGCGGCGGAGCCGCCGAATTTCCCGGAAGCGCGCGCGCTCGCCGGCGTCGGTCGCGAGCCGCCAGGCCTCGGCGCACGAATCACGCGCGACGCGCAAGAGCTCCTCCGCGAGTCGCTCGTTCGTCCTCATCGCGCGCGCAACGCTTCTTCCGTCAGCGCTTTTTCAGAACGAAGGCGAGCGTCGTGCCGAAGATCGTCGAAGAGCGCTGGACGTCGAAGAAGCCCTCGATCAGCCAGAGGAGCTTGCCGCGGTCGAAGTCGTGGTGGATGTGCCACGCCGCCGGGCCTTCCTCGATCCCGCGCAGCATCCAGCGCGTGAGCGGGAAGCGCGCGAGCCACTGCTTCCACGCGAGATAGTGGCGCTCGTTCGGCACGGTCAGGATCGCGCGGCCGTCGGGCTTCAGGACGCGGTGCATCTCGCCGATCACGCGGCGCGGGCCGACGCAGTGCTCGAGCATCTCGCTCGCGAGCACGACGTCGAACTCGCCGTCGCGAAAGGGCAGGGGCTTCGTCGCGTCGGCGTGCACGAGCGACACGCGGCGGCCGGCGAGCTCGCGACTCGCGGTGCGAAGCGCCGAGAGGCTGAGGTCGAGCCCGATCACCGTCGCGGTCTCCGGTAGGTGGCGGAGGAGACCGCCGGCCTCGCAGCCGATTTCGAGCACGCGCGTCCCGGGCGCGGTCGGCACCTGCGCGGCGGCCCAGCGGACGCGGCGGAGAAAGATCCGGCCGGCGATCGTCGTCGGGTCGTAGGGTGTCCGCTGAAACTCGAACATCTCGTCGTTCCAGCGGGTCGCGGCTTCGCCGCCGCGGAGCTCGCGGAACGTCTCGACGTCGACGCCGCTCTCGCGGCGTCCGCTCGCGACGAGCTCGCCGTCAGCCGCGACGTCGGCCTCGAGACCGATCGCGCGAAGGGTCGTGCCGATCTGGCGCCGGACGTCGGGGGCGACCGCTCCCGAGGCGAGGAGGCGATAGGTCCCCGCGGGCGCCGTCACGCGCTCCAGCTCGCGCAGCAGCCGCTCGCCGCGCCCGCCGGCCAGCGCCTCCGGATCGGCGCGGAGCACGACCCGATCGAACTCCCCGTCCGCAAACGGCAGCGCGTCGGGCTCGGCCACGACGTCGCCGGAGCGGCCGACGATCACGATCCGCGGGTCGCTGCGCTTCGCGGGCTCTTCGCCGACCCAGAGAACGCGTTCCTCGCGCGCAGCGATCGTGCGGGCGGCCTCCATCGAAGCCCGTGGTGTTAACAGCTTGCAAGCCCCCCCGCCATCCCCTATCCAGCCGCTTTCCGATGCTTCCCGCTTATCTTCGCCTCGCGCGGGCAGCGCTCGTGACGAGCCTCGCTCTCCCGGCCGTCGTCGTCGGTTGCAGCATGCTTCTCGCGAGCGCGCCGCCGTCCGGCGCGACCGAGACCCTCGCGGTGCTCGTCGGTCTCGCCGTTGCGGGCTTCTTCTTCGCGCGCGCTCTGCTTCACCGGCTCGAGCCGCGGATCGAGCGGGCGGCCCGCGCGCAAGCGGAATGGCTCGACCGCCTGCCGAGCGCGCGCCTCGCGCTCGCCGTCGCCGCGGCGGCCGGGCTCGGGCTCTTCCTCGAGCTCGCGGTGATCCGCTGGCAGGCGACCGTCTTCGAGTTCTTCGCGTTCTACAAGAACCTCGGGCTGCTCTCCTGCTTTCTCGGGCTCGGGCTCGGCTACGCGCTCGCGCGGCGTGACGAGCTTCCGCTCGGCCTCGTGATCCCGCTGTTCGCGTGGCAGTTCATCCTGCTCCTCGCGCTCCGCTACGGGCTCGATTCCGCGCTCTGGAAGAGCCTCCATGCGATGCCGTTCCAGGAGAGCCTCAACATGGGCTTCGCGATCGCGCGGAGCCCGCTCCAGTTCGTCGCAATCGGCCTCTTCCTCGCGACGCTCTTCGTGCTGACCGCGATCGCGTTCGTGCCGCTCGGGCAGCTCGCCGGACGCTTGATGGATCGCGCGGACGGCCTCGCGTCGTATGGTTGGAATCTCGTCGGCAGTCTCGCCGGCGTCGGCGCGATGCTCGTCGCGAGCTCTTTCTGGACGCCGCCGACGATCTGGTTCGCGGCGGGCTTCGTCGGGCTTCTCGCGTTCCTCGCGGTCGACCGCGAATCGCTCGTGCTCGGCGCCGTCGCGAGCCTCGTCGCGGTCGGCGCGCTCGCGTGGCCGGTGACGATCGATTGGGACCGGATCTACTCGCCCTATCAGCTCGTCGAGCGCGGTCCGGGGCGGGGCGGTCTCTCGATCATCCGCGCCGCCGGGCTCTACTACCAGGAGATCTACGATCTCTCGGCGACCGCGCAGGCCGCGGACCCGAAGAAGGCGCGCCACGCGAGCTACTACGAGCTGCCGTACCAGATCGGCTCGCCGGCGAAGACGACCGCGATCGTCGGCGCCGGCACGGGCAACGACGTCGCCGCCGCGCTGCGCGCCGGCATGGAGCGTGTCGAGGCGATCGAGATCGATCCCGCGATCGCCGGCGTCGGGCGCGCGTACCATCCGGAGCGCCCGTACTCGAGCCCACGCGTGAACGCTCGTGATCAACGACGCGCGCTCGTTCTTCCGCTCGACGGACGAGCGCTTCGACCGCGTGATCTACGGGCTCGCTCGACTCGCACACGCTCCTGTCGCCACGCGTCGAGCGTACGCATCGATTCCTTCGTTTACACCGTGGAAGGCATCCGCGATGCGCGCGAGCGGCTGAACGACGACGGCGTCTTGAGCCTCGCGTTCCTCGTGCTCACGCCCGAGCTCGGCCGCAAGCTCTACCTGATGATGACGGAAGCGTTCGACGGCCGTCCGCCGCTCTGCCTCGAGACGCCGTGGGGCGACGGCGTCCTCTTCCTGCAGAACAAGCGCGGCGACCTTCGCATTGCCGGCCGGGCTCCTCGAGCGCAGCGGCTTCGTCGACCGCGCGCCGACGTATGCGAGCCCGGCGCTCCGCGCCGATCCTTCGACGGACGACTGGCCGTTCTTCTACATGCCGCGGCGGATCTATCCGGTGTCGTACCTCCTCGTGCTCGGTGTTCTTTTGCTTCTCTCGGTCACGATCGTCGCGCGCTTTCTGCCCGCGCGCCCGAGCTCGCGCGACGCGACGTTCTTCTTCCTCGGCGCCGGCTTCATGCTCGTCGAGACGAAGGCGATCACCGAGCTCGGGCTCGTCTTCGGGAACACCTGGAGCGTCATCGGCATCGCGATCGTCGGCGTGCTCGGCATGGCGTTCCTCGCGAATCTCGCGGTTCGGCGGCTCGAGCTCCGGGGGCTCGTCCTCCCGTTCGCGCTCCTCGCCGCGTGCCTCGTGATCGGCGTCGTGGTCGCGAAAGCGGGCGGGTTCCCGCCCACCGCGGCGGGGCGTCTCGCCACGGTCGCGGTGCTCACGGTGCCGCTCTTCTTTTCGGGAATCGCCTTCTCGACCTGCCTCCGGCAGAGCGGCGACGTGTCCGCGGCGATGGCGCAGAACGTCCTCGGCGCGATGGTCGGCGGTGTCCTCGAGTACAACTCCATGTACTTCGGGTTCGCCTTCCTCTACTGGCTCGCCCTCGCACTCTACCTGCTCGCCTTCGGCGCGTGGCGCTGGCGGTCGAGCGACCGCGCGGCGTCCCCCGTGCCGGTGAAGGCCGCGTGATGCAGGCAGGAGAGAAGTGGCGCGGCGGCCTCTCCGTCGTCATCCCCGCGTTCAACGAGATCGAGAACATTCGCTTCAGCGTGCTCACCGCGCACGCGATCCTCGACGACCTCGTCGAGGACTTCGAGATCATCGTCGTGAGCGACGGCTCGACAGACGGCACCGACGTCGAGGTGGAGCGCCTGCAGCAGCGCTTCGCGAACCTCCGGCTGATTCGCAAAACGCAAAACGAGGGCTACGGTTGCGCGCTCCGAGACGGCTTCCACGCGGCTCGCCATCCCCACCTCTTCTTCACCGACGCGGATCGCCAATTCGATCTCGCAAGCCTGAAGGACCTGCTCCCGCACATCGCAGAGCACGACATCGTCGTCGGCTTTCGGAAGCACCGACAGGATACGGCCCTCCGCCGCTTCCTTTCGTTCGGCTACAACCTGGTCGTGCGTTCGATGTTCGACCTGCGGATTCGCGACGTCGACTGCGCGTTCAAGCTCTTCCGCCGCGCGGTCTTCGATCGGATCGAGATCGAGTCGCCGCGGTACTTCGTCAACACGGAGATTCTGGTCAAAGCGCGAAGCCTCGAGCTCTCCATTCATCAGGTGGGCGTCCACCATTTGCGCCGGCTCGAGGGCCTCTCGAAGGTTCGGTGGACCGACATCCCGCTCACCGTCCGCGAGGTTCTGAGCATCGGCCGGCGGCTGGGCCGGTGGAGTGCGGGGCGGCGCCGGCCCGCGGGACTCCCGCGACGCGACTGAGCCAAGCGAGCGCACCGCGGTGACGAAAAGCGTCTCTGCGGCACCCGCGCTGTGACGGGTCAGGTCGCTGCTTCGGCGCTCAAGTCGCTTGCCGTCGGCCGTGCGGCGATCGGGACCGGTAGCGGGCCGTCGCGGCTTGGCCGCGCGTGCCGCTTCGTGAAGCGGCGTTGCCACAAGCCAACGATGCCGAGCTTCCAGAACACGTAGCCGGTCCGGCCGGGGATGATCGAGAAGTCCATGAAGCGGAGGTGGCCGAGGACCCGCTTCACGAGGTAGAGCGTGCGCAGCACGAGGCCGAGCCGCGGGTAGTCCTTCTGCGGTTTGGCGCTCGCCTCGACGCGGCGCAGCAGGCGGTCGAAGAGCCAGCGCGGCGGCCGCCACACGGCCAGCACGTAGAGCGAGCAGGTTCGCGGCGCGCGGCGGGATCACGGAGTAGCTCGGCCGAATCTCCTCGATGTCGACGCCGCGCTCGCTTCATCGAGCTTCTCGAGCTCGGTGTTCGGGATGACCTTGAGCGAGTAGATGAGCAGCGTGTACGGCCGTGGCATCCGTAGAGCAGCTCGAGCGTGTCGACGACGTCCTGGCGGGTCTCGATCGGGTTGTCGACGATGATGTCGTAGGCCGGCGGGATGTGGTACTTCGGCGCGAACGAGCCGCAGACCTCGCGTCGCCGCCTCGATCTTCTCGGGCGGCGTGGGCCGCTTGTAGAAGTCGAGGATCCGCTGGCTGCCGCTCTGGATGCCCATGCGCACCCGGTTCATGCCGGCCCAGGTGAGGATCTCGAACTTGTCGCGCTTCGACGTAGTTGGGGATGACGCCGTAGACCGCGAACGGGATGTCCGAGCTCCGGCTTCCACAGCTCGGCGAACTCCTCGAGCTCGCGGTAGGGGATCGCCATGAAGCTGTCGTCGTGGAAGCTCACCTGGCTGACGTGCGGGAAGCGCTGCCGCACGCGCTTCATCTCCTCGACCGATGTAGCGGGCGCTCGGGTGGCGGATCTTCTTGTACTTCGGGTCGTTGGCGATGAACTTCGTGTTGCCGCAGAACGTGCAGTGGAACGGGCAGCCGATCGACCAGAGCGTGCGTGTACGCCGAGGCCCGTCGTTGAGCGAGGTAGTCGCCGAGCGCCATCGGCACGAAGCCCTCGCCCGGTGCGGTAGATCCGCTCGCCCTTCCCCGGTACTGCGGGAACGGCAGCGTCTCCATCTCCTCCGCGGTCATCAGCGGGCAGGAACCGTTGCGGATCGACCGTCGCCGTTCGCGCTTGAACCAGAAGTTCCGCAGCCGCGTGAAGTCGCGTGCCCGCGCTGCAGACGGCCGTAGCAGCTCCTCGAACGCGAACTCGCCCTCGCCGGTGCAGATGGCGTCGACGTCGGCCAGGATCGCGTCCTCGGGGTGGATGATCGGGTGGATGCCGCCCCACACGAGTACGCCGCGGGTCGAGCTCGCGCACGCGGCGGATGATCTTCGCGCGTGAGGTCGGCGTAGCCCGTCATCGACGAGAAGCCGACCAGGTCGGCGCCGGCCAGGCCGCGGGCGATCTCGTCGACGTCGTCGTCGCCGAGCTCGCGCCTTGCGCCGAAGTTGCCGCGTGATCGCGTTCCGCACGCTGCGGTAGCCGGTTGGTCGAGACGTAGCAGGCCTCGGTGTCGGCGTTGAGCCGGGCGACGTAGGCGGCGATCTTGCGGAAGCCGCAAGAGGTGATCCCGTCCTCAAGAGAGACGAGCTTGATGCGCAAACCCCGACACCCCGCCCCCTGCCCCCGCCACAGGGAAGCGGTGCTGTGTAGCCCGCATCGGGATCGTGCGCAAACCGAAACTCACTCGATCCCGATCCGGTAGCGACCGGGACGAGGCGGGGCGAGCTCGACGAAGGGCAGCGTCGTGAGGACTCCGCTCGGCACCGGGCGGACGGGAGCCTCGGGTCGGGCCACGAGCAGCGGGTTCCAGTGGTAGGGGACGACGATCGGCTCGGTCGAGCCCGCGTCGACCTCGATCCAGCGTCCGTCGCTGCGGACGCCCGCGGGCCGAGGCAGCGACACGCGAAAGACGCCCGAACCGTCGCGCTCCGTGATGCGCTCGACGGGTGCCCCGAACGCCTCCAGCGCGCGCGTCGACCGGGCGCGCAACGTGACGACCCAGCGGATGCCGTATCGCTCGCAGAGCGCACGGAATTCCTCCGCGCTCCAGGATTCGATCCGCTTGCCGAAGAGCTTGCCCAGCCAGAACGACGCGTCTTCCGCGGGCGTCAGCACGGGCATCATGGGCGAGCCGATCATCTCCGCGTCGAGCCGGCCCTCGAGCGCGACGAAGCTGTAGCTCACGCGTCGCGCTCCGGGCCGGCCCTCGACGGGCTCGACGAGCCAGTCGCCTTCGACCAGCACCCGACCGTCGACGCGCTCGCCGCGCGGCGCCGCGGCCGCGCGCAGCGCCTCGAGCGCCCAGCGCTCGGTCTCGCCGAGCCCGGCGCCGAGGTAGTCGCCCGCGCGGCCGCCGAGGCGAAGCCGATCCGCGATGCCGACGAGCGCGACGAGCGCGAGCGTGACCGCGAGCCTCCGAGTGCCGGCCCGCGGCTCGTCGAGCCAAGACGGAAAGGCCGCGGCCGCGATCGCGAGGAGGATCGCGAGCGGAACCACGAAGCGATACGGCTGGAGCGAGCCGACCCCCGTGCCGAGGGCCTCTCCGCCGTATGCGAGGACCCCGAAAACCACCGCCGAGCCGAAGAGGATCGGCGCGAGCCGCGCCCGGTCGCGGAGCTTCCAACCCGCGAGCAACGCGAGCACGAGGAGCGGAGCGAGGATCGCCGCCTCCTCGCGCGGACCGGTACCGAGGTGGAACGGCCCGCGGACGAAGTCGAAGAGCAAGTGCTCCGGGCCGCCGACGTAGATGCCGTAGTAAAGCGAGCGCTGCAGGTTGTGATGGCGGAGGAACGGCCAAAGCCAGGGCAGATTCGCGACGACGGTCGCGACGCCGATCGTGGCGATCTCGCCGACACGAAGCCCGCGGTCGCGGAGCGTCACGAGCCAGACGAATGCGACGACGATCGCGAAGACGATCGCCGCGCCCGCGTGGATCCACGGGAGAACCGCGACGGCGACGATCACCCTCCAGAGACCGGGGCGCTCCTCGCCGTCGCTCCAGCGCGCATAGAGCAGCGCCGCGGCCAGCACGGCGGCGGCGGCACCGACGTGGAACATCGGGCTCCCGCCGCGCCAGAACACGCGGAAGAGCATCGAGCCGTACCAACAGGCGGCCGCGAGGGCCATGGCGATCGCGGCGCGCACCGGCGGGTGGCCGAAACGGCGCGCGGCCGCGTAGACGAGCGGTGGAAAGAGCCAGAGCGCGAGGAGGACGGTCAGGTTGAAACCGAGCGGCCGCAACGCCTCCGGGAGCACCGCGACGACGAGATTGTAGACCTTGTTCGTGACGAGGCCGCCGAAGCCCTCGACGTGGCCCGCCGACCACCGCGTCGAGTAGCCGAGCACCGAGCCGTCGCGTAGGAACTCGGCCCGGTGGACGGATTCCAGCCAGTGCTGCACGAAGTCGCCTGTGGTGACCGGCTCGCCCGAGAGGACTTCGTGGAGCGGAAAGTAGTGCAGGCAACCGGCGAGATGGAGGCCGGCGAGGAGCCAGAAGGCCGATCGGCCGGCGATACGCCCCACGGGCCGCGGTTGTAACGCTCGGGCCCTTCTCTTAGAAGAGTTTGCCGCACGATGTCGTATTTCGCGCGCCGCACCGTCGGCATCCCTCGGCAGCAATACGATCGCTCGTATTTCTTGAGCGATCGCTGCGAGGGGTTTCGCGAGTACGTCGCCGACCGTGGCGTCTCCCACGTGAAGGAGCGCCTGCTCGCGAAGGTCGCCCCGCGGGCGGGGGAACGGATCCTCGAGCTCGGCACCGGCCGCGGCGAGGTGCTCCTCGCGTGCGCTCGGCAGGGAGCGATCGCCGTCGGCATCGACTACTCGCGCGACGCGGTCTCGCTCGGTCGGGAAACCTGCGGCGCCGAGGCGGAAGTATTCCAGGCCGACGCCTCGCTGCTGCCGTTCCGGGCGGGGTCGTTCGACAAGATCCTCCTCGGCGACGTGCTCGAGCACCTGACCTCGAGCCAGGCGGAGGCGATGATTCGCGACGTCCACCGCGTCCTCGCGCCGGGCGGCCGTCTCGTTCTGCACACCTCGCCGAACGTCCTCTTCATCCGCCTCGTCTTCCCCTGGGTGCTGCTCGGTCTCGCGGTGATGGGGAAGTGGCAGATGCTCGGGCTCTTCTGGGATCAATACCGCACGATCCGGGAATTCCACGTGCGCGAGTACAGCGCGGGACGGCTCCGTCGGCTCTTCCGCCGCTCGCCGTTCGCGCGGGTCGAAGTCGAATGCGACGCCGACGTCCTCCGCGGCGGCAAGAGCCGCTATACGCAGTCATTCGCGGCGAGCCCCCTCATCCGTCGCTTCGCGGAGCTCGCCTCGCGCGAGCCGCTGCGGCGGATCTTCTCGAACGATCTCTGGGTCGTCGCGGACAAAGTGTAGCCACGTTGGTGTCCCGCGGCGGTCTCGCGCTCGTCCTCGCGCTGCAGGCGGCGCTCGTGGCCCGGCTCGTGTCGCCGGCGGACGTGATGTCGCGGCCGTTCGGCATGGTCGACTATCCGGTCCACTTCCTCGAGGCGCTGAACGTGCGCGTGCACCTCGAGCGCGCCGGCGCGCTCTGGGGCTGGAGCCCGGAATGGATGGCGGGATTTCCCGAAGGGATCCTCGGCCTCGTCGACAACAAGCTCTTCTTCGCGGTCCTTGCTCTCGCGCCGAGCGGGTGGGAGCCGGCGGCGTTCAACCTCGGCGTGCTGCTCGCGCTCTTCGTCACGCCGCTCGCGGCGTACGCGGCGGCGCGGCGAGCGGAGGCGGCGGCCGCCGAAGCCGCGGGGGCGGCCTTCGCCGCCGCCGTTGCGACTTTCGCCGTGCCGATCTGCGACGCGTTCTGGCGGGGCGGTGTGATCTCCTTTCTCTTCGCGTCAGCGCTCGCGCCGTGGCCGCTCGTCGGCCTGGCCGTGGCGCTCGATCGCGGCACGCTGTTCCGCGCCTCTGGCCTGACCGCGCTCCTCGCGGGCGCGTTCGCGACCTTCGTCCACCCGGGCGCGGCCGTCGTGATGGCTCCCGCTCTCGCGGTCGTCGCGCTCACGAGCAATCGGCGCGCTCGCGCGATCGCGGAGCTCGTCTCCGTGGGGCTCGTCCTCTTCGTGCCGATGATCCCCGTCTTCCTCGCGTACCCGCACATCGCCTCCGCGTTCCTGCCGCCGCAGCCGAGCAGCTTTCCCAGCGGCGGGCTCGCGCGGCTCGTCGACGACTGGCTCTGGAGCCTCGGGGGACCACAGCCGGAGTGGGGCGGAGCCGGGGCGCTCTTCGGCCTCGTCGTCCTCGCCGCGATCGGTCTCCGTGGCTCGGCGTCGCGCGCCGCGACGCGCGCGCTCGTCGTGGCGGCGTCGGTCTCGTTCGTGCTTGCGTACGCCGGATCGTGGCTCGGTCCGGTGAAATATCTCCAGCCGTACCGGTTCCTCGTACCGTTCGCGTTCGTTCTCGCCGTGCCGGCGGGACGCGGCCTCCTCCGCTTGGCGGACGGCGTACGCGCGCGCCGGGCGCCGGCGCTCGTCTTCGCCGCGATCGCGGCGCTGGCGATCGCGAAGTCGGCGATATTCGTGATCCCGCCGTCGTCGCTCGGCAGCGGTGTCGACCCGACCGCGGACGGTCTCGCGCGCTGGATCGCGCGGGAGACCGCGGCCGACGACCGGATCCTCGTGCAGCCGGTCTGGCGCCCGGTTCCACCCTTCGAGGGCAGCGCGCGGAGGATCTGGATCTACCGGTTCCGCCTGCTCGGCCTCGATGCTCCGCGTGAGTATCTGGGACACGGGGGCTTCGCGCCGGCGACGACGTACAGCTACATCCAATTCGGCACGTCGACGCTGTTCCGCGTGCCGCTCTCCTGGTTCAACACGGAAGCGCGGCTCCGCGCCGCGCTCGACCGCTACGGCGTCTCCTGGGTCGTCGTGGTCTCGAAGGCGACGCTCGAGCGGTTCCGCGCTTTTCCCGGCGTGCTCGAGGTCGCAACCACGATCGGCGACGCCGTCGTCTTTCGGGTGCGAGAACCGCAACGCTCACGCGTCGCCGTGGGCGCCGGCAACGCGCGCGCAGAGCACGACCGGATCGAGGTCCATGATGCGGTCGGCGAACGTCTCGTGCTTCGCTATCACTGGCTGCCGACCTTCCGTACCATCCCGCCGCTCCGAATCGAGGAAGAGAAGCTCGCCGGCGCGTCGGTCGGATTCATCGCAGTCTATCCGGAAGGGCAGCGCGACTTCGTGATCGTGAACGGGAACGGGCCGTGAAGAGAGAGCTCGGGGGCGCGGCGGTTCTCTATGCGGCGCTGGCCATGGCGATGACGTGGCCACTCGCCGGGAGCCTGCGAAGCGAAATACCGATCGGCGGCGACAACCTTCACCTCGCTTGGGTGCTCGCTTGGATCGCGCACGCGATCGTGCACGATCCGCTCGCCATCTTCGACGGCAACATCTTCCATCCCGCGGCGAAGACGATCGCTCTCTCGGACCCGAACGTCTCCTCGGCTCTGCTCGTCGCGCCGGCTTGGTGGCTCACGGGCGAGCCCGGTCTCCTCGTGAACGTTCTTTTCCTCGCGAGCTTCGTTCTCTGCGGGGTAGCGGCTCAGCGGCTTGCGCGAGAATGGGGCGCGAGCGCGCTCGGCGGCTTCGCGGCGGGACTCCTGTTCGCGTTCTCGCCGCTCCGGTTCTCGCACGTGGATCATGTGCAGCTTTACGCGTTCTGGTGGACGCCCCTCGCGCTCCTCGCCCTCGACCGATTTCTCCGCAACGGCGGCTCGTGGGCGCTCGCGGCCGGTACGCTCTGCCTGGTGTTGCAAGCGTATGCTTCGCTCTACCTCGCGGCGTTCGCCGCGGCGGCGGTCGTGGTGCTCGCCGTGGTGGCGCTCGCGACGGGCCGCGTGCGGCTCCCGTGGCGTCCCGCTCTCGCGAAGACTTTGATCGCGGTCGCCGCGGCAGGGCTTCTCTGCGTGCCGCTCGCAATCGCCTTCGCCGAGGTACGCGTGACATGGGGTGCGTCGCGGAGTCTCGAGCAGAACCTCCGCTTCGCTGCGTCGCCGCTCGCGTTTCTGTCCGTGCCGGAGGGCAACGTCGTCTGGGGACGAGCGCTCGCGGGGTTCGCCGACTCGGTCGCGCCGTGGGAGAAGCAGCTCTTCCCGGGTGTGGTGACGACCGCGCTCGCACTCGTCGCGCTCGTGAGCGATCGCAGGAACTGGATGGTCCGCTTCGGGCTCGCGCTCGCCATCGTCGGCTTCGTCTGCTCGCTCGGCCCGATCCTCATCTGGCGCGGCGAGCGGACCGGGATCCCGCTGCCGTATCTCGTCGCCTGGCAATGGCTGCCGCTGCTCCAGGGACTTCGCGGCCCGGCCCGCTGGGCGCTCGTCGGGAGTCTCGGGCTCGCGCTCGCGGCGGGCGCCGGGGCGTCCCGCCTGCCACGCGAGGCTGCGGCGGTTCTCCTCGTTTTCGCCATGCTCGAGGCCTGGGTCTACCCGCTGGCGACGACGTCGGTGCCGGCGGTCGGACCGAGTCGGCTCGACGAATGGTTGGCGCGCTCGCGTGACGGCGCCGTGATCGAGCTTCCACTTCCGGCCTCGGGCAAGGAGCAATACGAGCGCGAGACCGCGCGCATCTACCGGAGCGCGTTTCACTGGCGCCGGATCGTCAACGGCTACTCGGGCTACACGCCGCCTCCGTACGGAAGCCTGCGCGAAGTGCTCGCGAACGAACCGCCCGAGCGCGTGCTGCCGCTCCTCGCGGCATGGGAGGTGCGGACGATCGTGCTCCACGAAGACGAGATGGAGGCATCGGCGCTCGCCGCATGGCAGACGCTCGCGGAGCGCGGCGTGCTCCGGCGATCGTTCGACGACGAGGGCGTCGTCGTCCTCGAGCACGATCTCCAGCCGCCACCGTTCCGTCGCCTCGCCGCCCGTCTCGCCGATCCGACGGCGCTGGGGGCCGGGGAGTGGAACGCGGCGAAGATTGCCTTCGAGGAGGGCGATCCACCTGTCGCGTTGCCGCCCGCGATGCTCGGCTGGCGCCGCGGCCGCGCGCGCTGGACCTCCGCGGACGGCGCAAGCCTCGAGACGCGCGTCAAATACTTCTGCCCCCCGATCGTGCATCGCGGTCTCGCGTGGCGGACCGTCTTCCTCTCCGCGCCCGAGATGGCAGGCGCCTATCGCATGCACCTCGAAGGCGAATGTTTCGAGCTCGATGAGACCGTCGAGGTCACGAGCGCTTCGGGATGAGCGCGCCGTCCGACCTTCACGTGCGCTTTTTCTCGAACGTGCGGGCACACGTCGGGTCGCGGCTCGTTCAGGGCGCGGTCGGCATCCTCCTCGTGCCCTACGTCCTCTCGCACCTCTCCCGCGAGGAGTACGGGCTCTGGTCCTGGCTCCTCGCGATGTCGAGCTGGCTGACGCTCGCGGACCTCGGGCTCTCGTACGGCAACGTGAATCCGCTCGCGCGGAGCCTCGCCGCGAAGGACGAGCGCCGCGTCGGCGAGATCCTGGTCGCGGCGATCGCCTTCCACGGCCTCATCACGCTCGCGATCCTCGCTCTCGCCGTGCTGGCGGAGGCTCCGCTCACCTCCGCCCTGCCACTCGCGGAGCGGGAGCTCGGTGGAAGGACGCTCCTCTTGCTCGTCGTCGCGCAGGGTCTCGTCGTCACGAGCTTCCCGTTCGGCGCGCTCCTTTCGGCCCTCCAGCGCCTCGATCTCGTCCACAAGATCCAGACCGCGCAGCTCGTGCTCCAGGCCGTCGCGACCGTCATGATCCTCGAGAACGGAGGGCGCGTGCTGGAGCTCGCCTGGATGCAGATGGGCCTCGGTGGCTTCCAGCTCGTCCTCCGCGCGCTCCTCTGCCGGCGGCTCCATCCGTCGCTCCGTTTCGCCTGGCCGGCGCCGAGTGAGCTTCCGGGACTCCTCTCCGCGGGCTTGCCGGTCGTCATCCTCGGCCTCGTCGGCTCGATCGCGCTCAACTTCGAGCGCACGTTCCTCGGCTTCGTCGTGGATCTCGCTCTCCTTGCGCAATACGCCGTGGCGGCACGCCTCGTGATGACGGCGCGTGAGGTCCCGCAGGTGCTGCTGTCGGCGTTGATTCCCGCGAGCGCGGCGCTCGACGTCGCGGGTGACGACCGCGCGCTCGCGCGACTCTACGGGCGGAGCTTCAAGCTCGCCGCCGCGGTCGTCCTCGCGATCACGGCGGGCCTCGTGGTCTCCGCGCCGGCGGTGCTCGCGGCCTGGCTCGGACCGGGATTCGAGCCGGCCGGACGCGTGGTGCGCCCGCTGGCTCTCGCGATCCTGGTGCCGCTTCTCACTGCGCCCGGGGTCCACATCCTGACCGGTCGCTCCCGTCTCGGACGTTTGGCACCCGTCTACGCGCTTTGGGGCGCGGCATTCGTCGCCGTCAACGTGATGTGGCTCTCGCTCGCGGGCTTTGCCGGAGCGGGGTGGGGTGCGGCCGCGATCAACCTGGCGGGTACCGGCGCTCTCCTCCGATGGATGCACCGGCATGGGCTCGAAACGCCCGGAACGGCGGGCATCCTCGCGAGAGGAATTCTCGCCGCCGCGGCCGCGGCGCTCGTCGGGGAGATCGCGGTGCGGACCTTGGGCGGCGCGCTCGGCTCGGACACCCGCCTGGCAGCGTTCGCCGTCGCCGCCTGTGGGTTGACCACCGTCGGCGCGACGCATCTCGCACTCGCTTGGGCGACGGGCCTGGTAGACGCCGACGATCGGCAGCACCTCGCCGCCGCGCTCCGCTTTCGCTAGAAGCGCCGCAGTCCATGCCTCCACGCTCGTCCCCGCGGCAGCTCGTACGCCGGCTGCGCCACTCGGCGCGACGCGCCTACGAGCGTCTCTTCTCCTCGCGCAGCGAGTACCAGCGGCGCTTGAGCCTGACGCTTCGGCAGTGGCTACTGTACCACCAGAAGGAGATCGGCTTCGCGCAATGCACGTGGATGGGGCTGCCCGCGTACAAGAATCCCCTCGACGCCTGGATCTACCAGGAGATCCTCCACGAGGTGCGCCCCGAAGTGCTCGTCGAGATCGGCAGCGCTCAGGGCGGGAGCACGCTCTACTTCGCGCACCTGATGGACATCCTCGGCACCGGCAAGATCGTCTCGATCGACGTCGATCGCTCGCGCTTCCAGGCGAGCCATCCGCGGATCCAGCTCGTGACCGGCGACAGCTCGTCGCCGGAGATCGTCGCGCGCGTGGGCGCGATCGCAGCCGGGCAGAGCGTGCTCGTCGTCCACGACGGCGACCATCGCAAGGGGAACGTGCTTGCCGATCTCGAAGCCTACGCGCCGCTCGTCACGCAAGGGAGCTACCTGATCGTCGAAGACGGGATCATCGACCTCTTCGATCCCGGCGACTCGATCGGCACGGTCGACGAAGGGCCGCTCGCGGCAATCGAGGAGTTCCTGCTGCGGCATTCCGAGTTCGCGGTCGACGCCGAACGCGAGCGCTACCTCCTCACGTACAATCCGAAGGGCTTCCTGAGGCGGATCTCGTGAAGCCGGCCCCGGCCCCGGTGCGCCGGCTTGCCAATTTGACGCTTGACTGGCGGGACCCGCAGTACCTCTTGAAGCAAGCGACGTTCGCGGACGTCGGCGCGGCACGACGCCATGCGCGGGGTCGGCTGATCGACGTCGGCTGCGGCAATCGGCCGTACTTCGATCTCTTTCGCCCGGCGGTTTCCGCGTACATCGGCATCGACCCCGATCACCAGAGCAGTCGGCCCGACGTCGCGGCGCTTGCGAGCGACCTACCCTTCGCGTCGGAGACCTTCGACACCGCGCTATCGATTGCGGTGCTCGAGCATGTGGTCGACCCGGGGCGCATGCTCGGTGAGATCCATCGCGTGCTCCGCCCGGATGGACATCTGATCCTGCTCGCGCCGCAATACTGGAGGCTTCATGAAGAGCCCCACGACTACTTCCGATTCACGCGCTACGGACTGGAATACCTGGCGAAGAGACAAGGCTTCGAGATCGTCGAGCTTCGCGCGCAGGGAGGGGCGTGGCGGCTCGCCGGGCAAGCGCTCTGCAACACGCTTCAGGTGCGACCGCGCCTTCGACGCCTGATCCCGCTCGTGAACCTCTGTTTCGGCTACCTCGAGCGCCGGCGACCGGATCCGGGCGACACGCTCAGCTATCTGCTGGTCGGGCGGCGCTGACGCGAAGGCGGTAGACGGTTGCCGCCGGGTTCGCGAAGGCCTTCGCGAAGCGCGAGTCCGTGGCGATCCGTGCGGAGCTCGGGGCGTCGCGACACACCACGTAGAGCTCGCCCAGGAGACCGCTCCGCGAGGCGGCCAGGGCTTCGTCGCTCGGCGTCCGGCCGTCGACGAGGAGCGCCCGCACCAGATCCTCGCGCGAGTCGACCAGCGACCGCGGTAAGCCCTCGAGCTCGTGAAGGATGCCTTTCGGATTCGCCAGCCAACCGTTCGGTCGCCAGCCGCGTAGATTCGCTCGCCGGAGGTCGGTCGGGAAGAAGAGCGGCCGCTCGGCGAACACGGGAATCGTCATCCGCGAGTCGATGAACGCGTCATCGGGCGTGGTGTGCGCGCGGATCCAGTCTCCGAGCTCACGTTCCCCGGGCTCCGCGGCTTCGATCGCGGCGCCGTGCTCGACGTACGGGTCCGTGATCTTCCACCACTTCGGATGGAGCTTGAGGAGAGCGTCGGCGCCGAGCGGAAGGAACAGGGCGGTGACGACGAGAAAGCACGCAAGGCGACGTCGATCGTAGAGGGAGGCGAGCATGGGGCACACGAAGATGCCGAGGGCGACGGTACTGAGCGTCTGCAGCTTGTACTCCGCGTCTTGCGGATAGTGGGCGACGACGTACAGGATCGCGGTCGTGGCCGCGGCGGCGCCGATCAGGATCGCACCGGCGGCCTGCTCGCGAACGAAGCGTCTGAAGCGGTCCCGCTGCCAGACCATGATCGCGATCACCGCGAGTGCGGTGATCCCGTAGCGCGCCGTTTCCTCGAGCAGGCCGCCGAGATCGCTCTCGACGCGGATCGCCGCCGCCGGATCGCGGCCGGCCCCGATCGACAGGAGGTAGGGCATGGCGCAGAGCGTGCCGGCAACGACGACCGCGACCGCGCCGATCACGCGTCGCCGATCGGCTCCGCGGAGAGCGCTGATCGCGATGCCGGCTCCGGTCGCGCCGGCGGCGCCGACGTAGTGGAGCGGGTAGAAGAACGCAGCTCCGGCCATGGCCACGCCGAGGAGGACGTAGCGGCTCTTCCTGACCGCGCCGACGGGCGCGAAGATGCCGAGCAGAGAATCGAGCGCCAGCACGTAGAAGACCATCCCGAGCGGGCCGCCGTTGATGTGGGTGAAGAGGGCCATGGCCGGTGTGCCACGAAACTCCATCGTCACCGGTAGGTAGGGCTGCACGAGCATCGCTACGTGTCCGAAGTTGAAGGGCGTGACCCCGTAGAGGGGCACCGTCGCGGCGAAGACGGAGGTCGTTCGATCGAAGCCGAGCGTACGAGCGATCCGCCAGAGAAGCGAAGTCGTGATCGCGAAGCATGCCGCGTTCATCAGTGCGAACGAGACGGCCGGAGTGACTCCAAGGACCGCGGTGATCGCCGCGGCCACGAGATGCATCCCCCACGGGTAGGAGAGGCGCTGCCCGGCCACCAGCGGATCGTGCGGCGGCAAGCGCCCGTTCAAGATCTCGAACGTGATCGAGTGGTGCCAGAACCCGTGGAACGAGTAGACGCGGTGGACCGGATTCCCGAGATAGATGCCGGCGACGATCGCGAGACCGATGCCGATGACCGCGAGCCGGCCGAATCGCCATCGGATCGCGGCGAACACGGCGCCCGCGGCGCAGGCGGCGAAGGCGGCTTCGAGCGCGAGGTCGCTCAACCCGCCGCGCCGGGGACGGGACGTCGAACCGGGATGAGCTTCCGGAGCTTCCGTCCGAGGTTCTGCCGGTAGATGCGGAGGAACGAGTCGAGCTTCGACTCCTCGCGCCCGGCGAGCGCGTTGCGTAGGGTGCGGAAGATCCGCCGAGGGTGCGTGGCGAAGGAGACGGCGTAGAAGTTGAGCAGGAGGAGAAGTCGGTAGATCGTCAGGCGCCGGGCCGAGAGATGCTCGGAGAAATTCCGATCTTCGGTCAGGTAGCGGTCGTGCGACAGGATCGGCGTGAGCAAAAAGTCATCCGTCAGCTCGATCCGCTTCTTCTCCATCAGGTAGTCGAAGAGCTCGGTCGACGGGATCGGGAAGAAGAAGCCGCAGGCGAGATCCTCGACGCCGCGGCGCGCGAGCTCGCGCACGAATGCGACGTTCTCGCGAATCTCCGCGTCCGTGTCGTGCGGGAAGCCGAGCACGATGAAGCAGGTGAGGTGGAGCCCGGATTTCACCGCGGCGTCCACGGCCTCCATCAGCCCCTCGCGCTTCATGCGCTTCTTGATGCGCTTCCGCACCTCGTCCGACCCGCTCTCCGGCGCGTACGCGAGCGCGCGGCAGCCGGAGCGGTCAGAGGAGGTCGGCGACCTCTTCGTCGATGACCTCGCAGCGCGTACCGGACGGGAGCTGCCAGCGGATGTCGAGGTTCCGGCTGAGGATCTCCTTGCAGAAGGCGATGATCCAGTCGCGCTTGATGACGACCGTGAGGTCCTGGAACGGGAAGTTGTCGGCGCCGTAGGTCTTCGCCCAGTGCTCGACCTCGTCGGCGACGAGCACCGGATCGCGCGCGAGCCACTTCGTCGTCCACATGCGCGGGCTCGAGCAGTACGTGCACGAGTACGGGCAGCCGCGCGTGGCGATGATCGGCACCATCTTGCCGTAGTCGATGCCGGTCTTGAGGCCGTGCGTGTTGTAGGCCTCGATGTCGAAGAGGTCCCAGGCCGGCCACGGGATCTCGTCGATGGCATCGACGCGCGCGCGCGGGGGCGTTGCGGACGATCGTACCGGAGTCTCTCCACACGAGCCCGGCGATCTTCGCGGGCTCGAGATCACCACGCTCGATCGCGGCGACGAGCTCGACGATCGTGTCCTCGCCTTCGCCGCGGACGACGTAGTCGATCGGCGTCTGCTCCATCGACCGCTCGGGGAGCCCGCTGAAATGCTCGCCGCCGCAGACGATGACGAGGTCCGGCCGCGCCCGCTTGATCTGGTGGAGGAGCTCGCGGACCATCGGCCACGAGTAGCTCCACATGTTCGTCACGCGCGACGAGCTTCGTGTCGGGCTCGAGGCGCGCGACGATCTCCTCCGGCGAGAGGCCGAGACGCATGACGCGGCCCTCGCGGACCGTCTGCTCGGGCGCCTCCGCGAGCGCGTCGATCACGCTCACCTGGTGGCCGGCCTTGCGGAGCGCGCCCGCGATGTACGCGAGCCCGAGCGGCGGAGCCGGGCGAAGCGCGGTCCACGCCTGAAGATTCACATAGACCGGCGGATGGATGAGTTGGAGCTTCATCGCCTGCAGGTGATCGAGAAACCCTTACCGGACGCGATCTTCCGGCGCAACGATGGGTCGCAGGCGCTCTACGAGAAGAGCCGTCCGGCGGGCCGCGCCCGCCTTCGTCAGATGGTAGGTCGTGTGGAAGAAAACGTCCCGGGGATAGCCCATCTCCAGGGGGGAATTCAGAATCTCGAGGTGCGTCCCGGCGCGGATCGCCGCCTCGATCTCGGCGAAGGCGCGCCGTAGCGAGTCGAGCTCGTCCGCGGGAATCGCCGGAAAGAAGAGGGCGACCGTGGCGCCGCTCGCCCGGCAGCGGTCAGCGAAGCGGTCGAGGCGCCGCATGCCGCGGCGGAGGCCGTCGGCCGTGTAGCCGCGAAGGCTGAGATCCCCGACGAGCGGCCGACCGAGCGAGCGGCCGTGATGTGCGACGGCGTCTCCCCAGGCGTTGAACGCGCTCCGCGAGTAGTAGGAGGGCGGCTTCGGATGCGGCTGGCCGCGGAGCCAGGCGACGAACGCCTTCGGCAGTCGCGCGAGAAAGGGGAGGCCGTTGTCGAGGAGCTCCCGCGTGGAGCCCGCCTCGAGGAACCGCACGGCCTCAGGGTTCTGCACGAGGAGCTCGAAGATCTCGTCGCCGACGAACGGGTGATAGAGCTGGACGTACTCGAACGAGAGGACGACGACGTCGCCGGCGCCGACGGTCTCCTCGATCTCACGAAGCACCATCTCGCGGCCGACCGCGGCGTGGAGCCCGAGGTTCACGACCGGGCGCGCGAACGCCTGCTCGATCGCCGGCGAGTCGAAGCCGAACGCCACGCTCGAGCCGCCGGCGAGGAGGATGCGCGGGCTCGAGGTCGCGAGGAGCCGCTCGTACTTGTCGCCCCAGGCGGCGAGGTACTGGTCGTCGCCCCGCCAGTGCTCCGCATAGAAGTGGCCGAGCGCCGCGAGCGCCGCCGCATGCAGCACGAGGAACGGGACGACGCGGAGCAAAAACTTCTTCATCAGAATTGGAAGTAGATGAACGCGCCCGAGCGCGGCGGCGCGACGAGGAGCACCGTCCACACGATCGCCGAGTAGACGGCCCAGCGAAGCGCCGCGGGCAGCGGCGGCGGGCGGAGCGGGTTTTCGTGACGCCGCTCGAGCCATTCGAACGCGACGAACAGCGCAAGCGCGCCCGCGAGCCACGGGAGCGGCGCCAGGATCGCGGGCTCGCGGACACCGTCGAATAGCCCGCTCGCCATGCGCCCGAACGCGGTCAGCGCCGAGGAAAGGCTCGGCGCGCGGAAGAACACCCAGCCGATCGTCACGAGCACGAACGTGCGGGCGATGCGGAGCGTGACGCCGAGGCTCGGCAGATCACGCTCGCCGCCCGGCACGTCGGTGCCGCGGACCTTTTCGCGGCCCGAGAAGAAGATCGCGGCGCCCGCGACCAGGATGCCGTGGTAGAGACCCCACGCCACGAACGTCCACGACGGCCCGTGCCAGAGGCCCGAGAGCAGGAACACGACGAGCAAGTTCCGCACGCGGAGCGCGAGCGAGCCGCGGCTCCCGCCGAGCGGTTGGAAGACGTAGTCGCCGAACCAGGTCGACAGCGAGATGTGCCAGCGCCGCCAGAACTCCGTCACGCTCTGCGAGAAGTACGGGTACGCGAAGTTCCGCATCAGCGTGATGCCGAAGAGGTTCGCGACACCGTTCGCGATGTCGGAGTACGCGGAGAAGTCGCAGTAGATCTGGAAGCCGAACGCGACGGTCGCGATCGCGATCTCGGTGCCGGTGTGACCCGCGACGTCCGCGAACACCGGATCGACGACGCGCGCGAAGTTGTCGGCGAGCGCGATCTTCTTGACGAAGCCCCAGAGGATCCGCCGGCATCCCTCGACCGCCTGGCCGTACTCGAACGTACGCGGACGGAGAAGCTGCGCGAGGAGGATCGGCGCGCGAAGGATCGGACCGGCGACGAGGTGGGGGAAGAACGCGACGAAGAGAAAGTAGTCGCGGAGGCTCCGCGTCGCCGGCATGCGCCGGTGGTACACGTCGAGCACGTACGAGAGGCTCTGGAACGTGTAGAAGCTGATGCCGACCGGCAGGATGATCCGCAGCGTGATCGGATCGAGGTGCCAGCCGAGCGCCGCTGCCGCGGTGATCGCGTTCTCGGCGAAGAAATCGAAGTATTTGAAGAAGCCGAGCAGCGCGAGCTGCGCGGTGCAGACGAGGGTGATGATCGCCCGTCGCCTCTCCTGTCGCGTTTCGGCGTCGAGCACGAGGCCCGCACCGTAGTCGACGAGGCTCGAGACGAGCATCAAGCCGACGAAGCGGTAGTCCCACCAGCCGTAGAAGACGTAGCTCGCGCCGAGGAGGAGCCAGTTCCGGTGCCCGTGCTTCCGGAGCGTCCAATGAAGCGCGAAGACGACCGGCAGGAAGACGAGGAAGGTCAGAGTGGTGAAGACCATCGAGCTTCCTCGCGGATGGCAAAGCGGTTAGCTTCGGCCCTCCAGATCATGGGCTCACCGGATCGCGACATCGTCCTCGCTTGCGCCGCCGACGACCGCTTCGGCATGCCGCTCGCGGTCCTGCTCCGGTCAGCGATCGATCACCTCGCTGACGATCGCCGCCTGCGTGCGTTCGTCATCGACGGAGGCATCGCGCCGTGGACGAAGCGGCGAATCCAGCGCTCCGTCGACGAACGCGTCGAGATCGCGTGGCTCCGTCCCGACGTCGGGCGCCTTCGCGGCTTCAAGATATCCGGTCATGTCCGCGTCGCCACGTACTTCCGTTTGCTCGTCCCGGATCTGCTGCCCGCGTCGTGCGCCAGGGCGATCTATCTCGATTCGGACGTGGTCGTCGAGGGCGACTTGGCCGAGCTTTGGGCGGTCGACGTCTCCGCTCATGCGCTTGCCGCGGTCCAGGACATGACCGTTCCGTGGGTCTCGTCGAGGTGGGGGCTCGACAACTGGCGAGAGCTCGGGCTCGCATCGACCGCCAAATATTTCAACGCCGGAGTGATGCTGATGAACCTCGCGCGCTGGCGCGCGGAGCACGTCGCCGCCGCGGTGCTCGACTACGTCGCCACGAACCAGCAGTACGTCCGGTTCTGGGACCAGGATGGCTTGAATGCCGTTCTCGCCGGGCGCTGGCTGGAGCTCGATCCGCGCTGGAATCTGACGGTGCAGAACGATCGTCCGCCTTTGCTCGACGAGCATTTCGCGGCGCTCGCGGCACCGTTCGTCACGCACTTCGCGTCGACGGGCAAGCCCTGGCATCTCGACTGCGTGCATCCGCGCCGTGAGGTCTTTTTTCGCTCCCTCGACCGCACCGCTTGGGCGGGCTGGCGGCCGAGCGCGTCCTTCGCCAGCCGTCTGCGAGCGCGCTTGGAGGGGTTCGCGGGCCGCGTCGTCGGCAGCCTCGCGGCACGCGGCTGGGCGCGCTGAGTCAGATGGAAGCGCAATCGCCGCGGATCAGCGTGGTCGTGCCGACTCGGAATCGTGGCCGGACGCTGGCGCGGCTGATCGACGCGCTCGATCGGCAGACGCTCCCGCGATCGAGCTTCGAGGTCGTGATCGTCGACGACGGCTCGGTCGACGACACGCTGGCCGTCCTCGGCGCGGCAGAGAAGCGCGCGAGCGGTCCGTTTCGCTGGATCCGGCGCGCGCAATCGAGGGGTCCGGCGACCGCGCGAAACGCCGGCTGGCGAGCGTCGCTCGCTCCGGTCGTCGCCTTCACGGACGACGATTGCGAGCCGGAGGCCGGCTGGCTAGAGGCCGGCCTCGACGAGATCGGTCGCGGCCCGGGGCTCGTCATGGGTCGGACGCGAGCGCGCGAGGATGCGCCAGGATACGGGCTCCCGTTCTCGCGCACCATGGAAGGCGTCGCCGAGGACGCGCACTATCCGACGTGCAACATGTTCTACTCGAGAGCCGCGCTCGAGCACGTCGGCGGCTTCGACGAAGCGTTTCGCTACGCATGCGCCGAGGACACCGATCTCGCCTGGCGCGCGAAGGCGGCGGGCTTCCGCTCGACTTTCTGCGCGGACGCGGTCGTGGTGCACGACGTGCGTCCCCCGAGCTTCGTTCAATTCCTCCGCGAACGACCCCGCTTCGCGGACCAGGTGAGGCTCGTCACGCTCCACCCGGAGCTCCGCAGTCGGCTGTACTATCGACGGTACTTCTACCGGCGTAGCCATCTGCACGCGATGGTTACGGTGGTCCTCGCGATTGCGTCGATGGTCGCCTGGCCCGTGCTCCTGCTGTTGCCGGTCGTTTGGTACGACCGGCTTCGCCGGAGCTCGATCGTGAAGCTTCGCGAAGGGCGGGCCCTGACGGCGGTCCAGCTCCTCGTCGCGGATCTCTGGGAGCTTGCCGTTTTCGCCTACTGCAGCTTCCGCTATCGAACCGTCCTGCTCTGAAGATGCCTGCGCTTGAATCGGGCCGTCGAGTCCTCTAGACAGCGCGTGCCGCATCCGCTCAATCTCGGCCGCTGCCAGCGGCTCGAGGACCCGAATCCGGGGAGGGTGGATCGTCGTCACGATCGGGTCGGCGTCGGTCATGCCGTTCTCGCGACGACTCGGACACGATCCGGCATCGGATTGGGAGCGCTATGGGCGCGACCAGCCCTACTACGGCGTCTATTTCGATCCTCGATTCCGCCGTGAGAACCTGACGCCGGAGCGGATCCACGAGTTCTTCGAGTCGGGCGAGGAGCACGCGAAAGCACTCTGGACGGCGGTTGACCGGCATCTCGTACCGGGGTTCGCTCCGCGGCGCGTACTCGATTTCGGCTGCGGCGTTGGTCGCTTGCTCGTGCCGTTCGCGCGTCGCGCTGCGGAGGTCGTCGGCGTCGACGTCTCGCCGTCGATGCTCGAGGAAGCGCGGCGGAACGTCGTCGCGCGACGGCTTTCGAACGTCGAGCTCGTTTCATCGATCGCCACAGCAGGCAAGGGATTCGACCTCGTTCATTCGTACATCGTCCTTCAACACGTGCCGCGCGCGCGGGGCGAGCTTTTGATGGAGGAGCTGGTCGACTCGCTCGCCGAGGGCGGCGTCGGCGCGATCCACGTCACGTTCGCGAACGAGCTCGGCCGACGGACGCGCGTCTTTCGCTGGGCGCGCCGGTCGCTGCCGTTCGTCCATGCCCTCTGGAACTGGAAGGACGGGAAGGCGCTCGACGCGCCGTGGATGCAGATGAACCGCTACGACCTGAACCGTCTCTTGCAGATGCTGCAGGACTGCGGCTGCCATCGCTGTTTCGTCCGCTTCACGAACCACTTCGGTCATCGTGGCGTCGTCCTCTTCTTCGAGAAGCGCGCCGCGCCGAGCTTTCCGTAGCCCGACGGCGCCCGGTCGTCCTTCGGATTGCGCTCTGGTAGGAGCGGCGCGATGGCCGTGCGCCGCATCGGGCTCTACCTCTACTTCAAGCCTGCCTCGGGCGGCGGCGAGCGCTATCTCCTGACGGCAGCCGAGGCGCTCACACCGCTCGGCGACGTCGAGGTGCTCTGTCCGCACGCGTTCGATCTCCCGGCGCTCGCGCGGGCATTCGCGCTCGACCTCGACGGAGCGCGCATGGTGCCGCATCCGTGGAAGCGCTTTCATGGCGCGCGCGATTGGCTCGCCCGCGGGCGCTACGATCTCTTCCTCGCCCTCGACAATCACCTCGCGCCGCTCCAGCTTTCGCTCGGGCGGCGCGGCATCCTCCATCTCCAGGCGCCGCCGTACCCGCCGCCGTTCGACACGCCGCTCCGCTCCAAGTTGAAGCTCCGCACCTACGACCGCGTCGTGGTGAACTCGCGCTTCACCGCGGGCTGGGCGCAGAGGCACGGGACGGCTGGCCTGCCGATCGACGTCGTGTATCCGCCGATCGACGTCGAGCACTTCCGCGCCGGCGAGAAGCAACGGAGGATCGTCTCGATCGGACGCTTCTTCGTCGGCCGTCACGAGAAGAAACACCGTGCGATGCTCGAGGCGTTTCGCGCGTTTCGCGGCGACGGCGGGGAAGGGTGGGAGCTTCATTTCGCCGGCGCGCTCCGCGAGCAGAACCCGGAGGACGTCGCTTATCTCGAGGAGCTCCGCGCCGAGAGCTCCGGCCTGCCGGTCGAGTTCCACGTGAACGCTCCGTTCGACGAGATCCGCGCGCTCTACGCCGGTGCGTCGCTCTACTGGCACGCGGCGGGCTTCGGCGTCGACGCGGGAGCCGATCCGCAGCATCTCGAGCACTTCGGCATGGCGATCGCGGAGGCGATGGCCGCGGGCGCGATCCCGTTCGTCTTCCCGGCCGGCGGTCCGCTCGAGATCGTCGAGGACGGGCGAACGGGGTTCTTCTGGCGGACGCCGCAGGAGCTCGCGGAACGGGCGCAACACGTGATCGGGCTCGGCGACGAGGCCCGGCGGGAGATCGCCGCGCGCGCCTCCGCGTCCGTCCAGCGCTTTTCCAAAGCGCGCTTCGCGGACGAAATCCGCGCCCTCGCCGAGTCGCTCCTCTCCAGCTAGTGTCCCGCAGGATGGCCAGCCAGGGGCAGGAAGTACCGCCGTCCGCGGGGGGCGGGCGGGATCCCCGCGCCGCGATCAAGCAGGAGGACGGCTTCGTCGCGAGCTTCCTCTCGGCGCCGCTCGCGAACGCGATCCTCCGCCGGCTCGACGGCGTCGCCGTCACGCCGAATCAGGTGACGATCGTTTCCGCCGCGGTCTCGCTCGTCGCGGCGTGGGGGCTCGCCGTTCCCGGCTTCCGTCTCTTCGGGGCGGTTCTCCTCCAGCTCGCGTTCGTGCTCGATTGCCTGGACGGCCAGCTCGCGCGGCACCGCGGTCTCGGCTCGAGCTTCGGCGCGTGGCTCGATCAGCTCACGGATCGGCTGCGCGACATCGTGCTCTTCGGCGCGATCGCGCTCGGCATCGTCGCCGACGGCGGCGAGCCGGTCGGCGCGTTTCTCTGGAGCTACGCCGCGCTCTTCGTCGTCTTCTATCGGCAAGTCGACGCGATGCTGCTCGTGCGCTTCCTCGGCTCCGACTACGAGGATCTCCATCGCGCGCCGGTGCGCACGCGCGACGCCGCCGACAAGATCCGAGTGATCGACGAGGCCCGCCGACGGCGGACCGCATCCTGGGGCCCGGTTGCGCAAACACTCGATCGGCTCGCGCCGAAGGGGACGCACGAGCAACGCTCGGGGCTCTACTGGCTGAAGCGCGCGCTCCTCTTCGACGGTGGCGAGCGGTACCTCGCGATCTCCGTGCTCGCCGCGGTAGGCCGGCTCGACTGGATCTTTCCGGTCGTCGTCGTGTGGGGAGGAGTCGTGTATCCGCTGATCACGATTCGGCGCTGGAGCCTGTTCGGCGGGCGATGACCGAGGCTCCCGAGATTTCCGTGATCGTCTGCACGCGCGATCGCGCGCGCGTGCTGCCGCGCGCGCTCCGCGCCGCCGCCGGGCAGGTCACGGATTTCCCCTTCGAGGTCATCGTCGTCGACAACGGCTCGAGCGATGACACGCGTGCGGTCGTCGAGCGAATGAGCGCGGAGCTGCCGAGCGTGCGCTACGTGCACGAGCCCGAGGCCGGCCTGTCGCGCGCGCGGAACCGCGGCGCGGCTGACGCGCGCGCGCCGATCCTCGTCTATCTCGACGACGATGCGGAGCCCGTGCCGGGCTGGCTCGCCGCCGTCTCCGTCGCGTTCCGCGAGACGCCCGCGTCGATCGTCGGCGGCCCGATCCTCGCGCGGTTCGAGGTGCCGCCCCCGCCGTGGCTCACCGGCCACTTGAGCCTCCTCTCCTGTCAGGATCTCGGCACCGAGCGCCGTCTCGTCGATCGGCCGCCGTACGTCTTCGGCGCGAATCTCGCGGTTCGCCGTGACGATCTCGCGCGCCTCGGCGGCTTCGACGTCTCGCTCGGGCGTCTCGGCAAGAAGCTCCTGCAGGACGAGGACACGGACCTCTGCGAGCGCGTCCTCGCCGAAGGCCGCTCGATCGTCTACGAGCCGCGCGCCGGCGTGCTCCACTGGATTCCGCCGGAGCGCGTGACGCGCGAGTATCTGCGCCGGCGCGCGTTCGACACCGGGCGCAGCGTCGGACATCGGCTGCGGCGGCATCGCTCCGGTCTTGGTCTTCTTTCGGAAGTCGCCGCGAAGACCGCAAAGCTTCCGGTTCACGGGCTCCTCTGGGTCACGGCCTCCGTCCTCGCACGGCGCGACGTGGCGGTCGCTCGCGAACGGAGCGCGCTCACGACGCTCGGCATTCTCGCCGAGCTCGCGACGCGTCGGGGCGCGGCATGAGCTTGACGCTCGCCGAACGCGTCGTCGCGGTCGTCTGCGTCGTCTATCCGTTCCGGCTGATGCTGAACGCGCTCGCCGGGTTCGACCTCCACCTCGGCATCGTCTCGTTCGCGATCGTCGGCCTCGTCGCGCTGCGCGAGGTCCGCGAGCTTCCGCCGGGGTTTCCGAATCCGCTCGACCTCGCGGTCGCCGCGTTCGGCGCGCTGCTCGTCGCCGACGTGTTCCTGCTGACGGGTCCGACCGCGCAAGCCGTGAAGGGGCTTTCGGTCGAGCTCCGCCTCGTCGCCTTCTACTTCGCGGCGCGTCTGCTCCGCCTGCGGCGCGAGTTCGCGATCTGGCTTCTCGCAGCGATGCTCGTGCTCGCAACTCTCGCCGCGGTGATCGGCGCGGTCGAGCTCCACTTCGCGTGGGGGAAGCTCCTCGAGACGGTGGGCGGAGACTTCGACCGGCGTTTCTGGAAAGCCGGCATGGCGCGGCTCTATTCGTTCTCGATGTCGCCGCTCGCGGCTGCGTATCTGCTCGTGCTCGGTCTCGCGGGTGCGATCGGGCTCGCCGCCGAGGATCGACGCCGCGGCCTCGTGGTGCTCGGCGTCTTCTGCATCTGGCAGGCACTGCCGCTGACGCTCGCCCGCGCAGCGATCACGTCGGCGATCGTCGCGGTGCTCGCGTTCGTGGTCGTCGATCGCCGCCGCGGCTGGACCGTGGCCGCCGCCTCGCTCGTCGGCGGCGCGGTCGCCGTCACGACGTTCGCGATGCGGGGGTGGATCAAGCACCAAGCGAACTACGTCGCCGCGACGACGCGACTCGCCGACGGGTCGTCGAAGGCGCACGTGTCGTCGCTCGACATGGGGCTCGACCTCCTCGCGCAGGCGCCGTTCGGTCACGGGCTCGGTCAAGCGGGGCACGTGGCGATGGCGCGCGGCGGACTCTATCCCTTCGACGACACGTACTACGTGACGCTCGGCGTACAGATCGGCTCCGTCGGGCTCGCCGTCTTCGGGATCGTGCTCGTCCTCGCGCTCGTGCAGTGGGTGATGGAGACGGTTCGCTCGCCGCGCGCGCAACGCGGCGTCGGTTACGCGGGGCTCGTGATGTTCGGCTCGATCGCCTGGGGCGGCCTCTTCGTCGCCACCTGGAACATGCTCGTGCCGCAGCTCTATTTCTGGTTGCTGACGGGGGTGGCGGCGAACCTCGCGGCCAAGCGATGAGCGCGATCAAGGCACACGATTCCGTCGTCGCGGTCTTGTTCGCGACGCGCGCGGCGAGCGCGCTGCTCCCGCTCGCGGTCCGCTCCGGGATCTCGCCGAACGCGCTCACGCTGCTCTCGCTCGCGCTCACGCTGGTCGCCGCGCTCGCGATGACGGCCGAGGGAGCAGCGGCGGCCGTCGTCGCGGCGTTCCTCATCGCGCTCGGCTTCGTCGTCGATTGCCTCGACGGCCAGCTCGCGCGCGCGACGAGTCGCACGAGCGACTTCGGCGCCTATCTCGATGCGATGACGGACCTCGCCAAGGTCTTCCTGCTGTTGTTCGCTTCGGCCGTCGCGGTTGGAGAGGCGAATGCGGCGGCGCTCGCCGGCTGGTCGTTCCTCTGGTTCGCCCTCTGTCAGCACCACGTTCACGTGACGAAGACGCTTCCGCAGCGCGCGCAGGGCGACTACGAGAGCGAGGTCGCGCCCTGGAAGGCGCGGCTCACCGCGTTCGGGCAGCGAATCGACGTCGCATTCGCGATCGGCGAGGTGCTGGCCGTGCTCGCGCTCGGCGCGCTTCTCCGGCGGCACGACTTCGCACTCTGGCTCCTCGCGATCGTGCTGCCGCTTCAATTCGCCTCGTACGCAGCCCGCTTCTGGCGGCACCGCTACCGGGGCCCGGCGTAGCGCGCGGGGCGGCTAAGCGGGTAAAACGCGGGCAGGTGAGGACGGATCGCAAGATCGTCGCGGTGCCGGCGCTCGCGCTCGGCGTCGGCGCGCTCGCGCTCGCCGGGGGATTCGACGGTTGGATCGCGCAGGCGTGGGCCTTCCGCTCGACTCGGTGCACGGATCCGCTGACGCGGATTCAGCGGCTCTCGCACGCAGTCGCCGCCGATCCGCTCTCGCCGCGCCACCGCCGCGCGCTCGACGAGGCGCTCGGCGAAGCGATCGCCGAAGCCGGCGCGAAGGAAGTCGCCGACGTCGCGCCTGCCGAGCCCGTGCCGCGCTCGCGTTTCATCGCCGCGCTCGCCGGCGCGGATCCGGGCGAGCCGATCGCGCGCCTCGCGAGCGGGCTCGCGCCGCGCACGCGCCTCGAGCTCGAGACGCTCGATCGCCAGAGCCTCGTCGTCGCCGCCCGCGCGCTCGCGACCAACGGGCGCTGCGCGGAGGCGATGCCGCTCTTCGACGCGTTCACCGTGCGGAGCACGAGCGCGGCGCGCATCGATCTCGACGTCGGGCGTTGCTGGCTCGAGCTCGGCTCGCCGGACAAGGCGATTCCGTATCTCGATCGCGCCCGCGAGCGCGACGGCGAGTCGCGGTGGCCGAGGCTCGCACGAGCCGAGGCGCTCCTCTCGCTCGCTCGCCTCCCCGAGGCGGAGAAGGAAAGCGCGGCGCTCGTCCGCGATCTGCCGGACTTCTACTACGGCTGGTACCTCCGCGGACGCGTGCTCCTGGAGGCCGGTCGAGCGGCGGACGCCACGAAGGCGCTCGAGCGCGCCGTCGCGCTCGGCGCCGGCGACGGAGAGAGCGAGTTCTGGCCGCGCTACCATCTCGCGAAGGCGCGACTCGAGGCGGGCGACGTCGCGCGCGCGCTCGCCGAGTCGCAGGCGTTGGCGCGCGAGCGACCCGAGGCGGCGGCGGTGTGGGACCTCCACGGTCGAAGCCTGTTGGCCGCGGGCCGCGCCAAGGAAGCCGCGGCCGCGCTCGAGTGGGCGCTCGCGTTCGGCGCGGAGGGCGACGATCCCTATTGGGTTCGCTACCACTTGGCCGAGGCGCTGCTCGCCTCCGGCGACGCGGCGCGCGCCGAGGTGGAGACGAAGCGTCTCGTCGAGGCCCGCCCGAATGTCGCGGCGGCGTGGACGCTCCACGGGCGAAGCCTCCTCGCCCTCGGAAAGGCGGCCGACGCGGTGCGCGCGCTCGAGCAAGCCGTCGCGGCGCATGCGCCCGGCGAGCGCGCGCTCTGGCCGCGCTTTCATCTCGCGGAGGCCTACCTCGCGTCGGGCGCCGCGGATCGGAGCGAGCGGCTCGCGGGTGAGCTCGTCGCCGAGGACGCGCGCTTCTACTACGGCTGGCACCTTCGCGCGCGTGCGTTCGAAGCGCTCGGGCGAGCGGCCGATGCGGCCGGCGCCTACCGCCGCGCGCTCACGCTCCGCCCCGCGAACCGATGGCTCGAGCCGCGCATCGCGGAGCTCGACGCTCGCGCGCGCGCGTCAGGCTCCGCCTCGTGAGCGTGATTCGCGTCGCGCTCTACCATGACTTCGCGGAGGAGAGTCTCTTCGGCGTGCGCTTCTACGCCTCGCGCCTCCGCGAGTCGCTCGCGGGTCATTGCGAGATCGTCGACGTTCATCCGCGGCCGCTGCGATTGTCGTCGCCAAACCCCCTCGCGGTGTGGTTCGTGAAGTCGATCCTCTATCCACTGCAGGTCCGTCGCGTGACGGCCGACGTGCATCACGTGATCGATCAGAGCCATGCCGACCTGCTCGACGGCCTGCCCGGCGACCGCGCGGTCGTGACGTGCCACGATCTCCATCCGCTCTCGGGGCGCGCCGGTTCCCTTCGCCGCACGCTCTACCGGCGGCGCGTCGTGAAGCTCCGCCGCGCGGCGCGCGTCGTCGCGGTCTCCGAGTTCGCCGCGCGCTCCGCGCGCGAGCTCCTCGGCGTCGCCGCCGAGCGGATCGTCGTCGTGCGGAATCCGCTCGATCGGTTCTTCCTCGAGGCGCCGTCCGAAGCCGAGGTCGCCGACGCTCGATCGCGAGTCCGGCTCTTGCCGCGCGGCTACGCGCTCCACGTCGGCGCGAGCTGGCCGTACAAGAACCTCGAGACCGCGATCCGTGCGCTCGGCGATCTCGGCCGGCGCGGCACGCCGCTGCCGCTCGTGAAGGTCGGCGGCGCGCTCACGGGCGCGCAACGAAACCTCGCGGCCGCCGAGCGCGTGCACGTGCTCGAGCTCGGCGAGCTCACCCGCGAGGAGCTCCGCGCGATCTACGGTGACGCCGCGCTCCTCCTCTATCCCTCCTGGGAAGAGGGATGGGGGTGGCCGGTCGCGGAAGCGATGGCGTGCGGCACGCCGGTCGTCGCTTCCGGGGCGGGCGCGCTCGGCGAGCTCGCCGGCGGTGCGGCGCTGGAGGTCGACCCGGGCGACGTGCGCGCGGTAGCGGCGGCGATCGCGCGGATCGTCGCCGAGCCCGCGCTCGCGGGCGACCTCGGCGAGCGCGGCAAGGCGAGGGCGGCGGAGCTCGCGGGCGGAGACTTCGGCGCGGAGATGGCGGCGGTCTACGCGGCCGTCGCGCGAGGCGAGCGAACGTGAAGGTCTGGCTCCTCGGCTGCAAGGACTACCCGGCCTTCTCGACCCCGTGGGTGCATTCCGGCGGGATGGAGGTCTACGCGGAGCGGATGGTGCGCTCGCTCGCGGACCGCGCGACCTTCACGATCCTCTCCGCGGCGGGTCGCTCGGACGAGCACGCGCGCGTCGTCCCGCTCGGCGCCGCGGGCGGTCTCGTCACGCAACCGGTCACGCTCCTTTTCCGCTCCCTGGTCGCGCTTCGTGCTCGTCCCGATGCGGACGTGCTGAATCCGCAGACGCCGCTCTCGGCGCTCGCGGCGTATTGGGTCGAGCGACGCTTCGGGATTCCCTACGTCATCACGGTCCACATCTTCGCCGCCGAGCCGTCACACAGCGGCGGACGCGTCGGCGCGCGCGCCTACGAGGCGGTGCAGGGTCTCGCGTTCTCCCGCGCGGCCGCGATCATCCCGACCGGTCGTCGGCTCGGCGAGGCGCTCGCCGCGCGCCATCCGAGCGCGGCCGCGAAGATCGAGGTCGTGACCGCGGCGGGCGGCGGGCCGGTCGAGACAGTACCGAGAGAGACCACGCGCCGACGGCTCGGGGTCTCGCCCGAGGCGCCGTGCCTCCTCTTCCTCGGACGACTCGTCGAGGAGAACCGCATGGAGGAGCTCGTCGCGGCGCTCGGGCACCTCCGCGAGGGCGGGATCGATGCCGAGCTCTGGATCGCCGGCACCGGCGACCGGGAAGAGGCGATCCGCGCGCTCGTGGCGGCGAGCGGGCTCGCGTCGGCGGTCCGCTGGCTCGGCGCCGTGCGCGGCGAGGAACGGTTCGACCTCCTCGCTGCCGCGGACTTGATGGTGCGGACCTCGCGCCACGAGGTCTACCCGGAGGCGTATCTCGAGGCGCTCGCGGCGGGCACGCCGGTCGCCGCGACCCCGGCGGGGGATACGCCGGATCTCGCCGCGGAGTCCGGGGCGGTCGCGCTCCTCCCTTTCGGCGACCCGCGGGGTCAGGCCGACGTTCTCCGCCGGATCCTCGTTGCGGGGGAGGAGCGGCAAGCGATGCGGGCGCGAGCGCTCGATCACGCCCGGCGCGTGACCTGGAACGACCGGAAAGAACGCTATCTCAAGATTCTCTCGCGGGCGGCGCAAAACATTTGTATTTCGTGATTGCATCTGTATCATCGCGCGCCCCTAACCGAGCCGTCATCCATGGGATTTTTCAGCCAATCCTTGCCTGCCCGCGTTTTGCCGTATAGTCCGGGGGGACAATTTCAATGAACTTAAGGGGAGTGTCCGCCGGGGTGTGTCGGTGCGATCCAGACGAGGGTTGGGCGGATGTGGATGATCGGATGAAAGCCGCATGAAAGTCGCGCTGCTGAACCCGATTCCGACGCGCCGTGGTGCCGTCAACAAAGACGTCTCCGGCGGGTTCGGGACCGTCAGTGATTATGGTGACGGGGCGGTCGCCCGGGTGATGACCCGCTTGAAGCGGGGCGGCATCCGCTATCCGGTCCTGAGCTTCGGTTATCTCGCCGCGCTCTTCGAGCGCGCGGGCTGGGACGTCTCCTACGGCGAGGATGAGTCCGCGGCTGCCGATGCGGACCTGGCGCTCGTGTACACCTCCCTCGTCGCGCACCACTCCGAGATCGCCCTCGCGAATCGGCTCCGCGCTCGCGGCGGCATCACGGTCGGTTTCGTCGGCCCGTTCGCCTCCGTCCGTCCCGAGCTGTTCGAGTCGAGCGCCGATTTCGTGATCGTCGGCGAGCCCGAGCACGTGGTCGAGCGCATCGCCGCGGGCGAGCGCTTCTCCGGACGGATCACGAGCCCGCCGATCGAGCGCCTCGATTCGCTGCCGTTCCCCTCGTGGCGGGTGTTCGGGCACGAGCAGTTCCGCTACCGCCCGTACTTCCCGACCGGCAACGCGTTCTTCCCGGTGCTGTCGAGCCGCGGCTGCACGCTCTCCTGCGCGTACTACTGCCCCTATACGGCGGTGACCGGACGGAAGTGGCGCAAGCGCTCGCCGGAAAACGTGATCGCCGAGCTCGAGCACCTGGTGCAGGAGTTCGGCGCCCGGCGCGTGCTCTTCCGCGATCCGCTGTTTACCCTGGATCGCGCACGCGCGTTGGCCATCGCCGACGGCATCCGTGAAGCCGGTCTCGATCTCGAGTGGGTGTGCGAGACGCACCTCGACTACCTCGACGAAGAGCTGATCGACCGCATGTGCGCGGCGGGGCTCCGTTCGATCAAGGTCGGTATCGAGTCTGCGAACGCGCAATCGCTGAAGCACGTGAAGCGGCACCAGCCGCAGCAAGATCGCGTGCGGCGCCTGCTCACGCACTGCTACCGTCGTGGGATCGCCGTCACCGCGTTCTACATCCTCGGGCTTCCGGGGGACACGGTCGAATCGATCGAGGCGACGGTCGACTACGCGATCTCGCTCAACACGATCGGCGCGCAGTTCACGGTCGCGACTCCGTACCCGGGCACCGGCTTCTTCGACGAGGTCGAGCGGCGCGGCGGCCTCCTGACGGACGACTGGGAGCAGTACGACATCTACACGCCGGTCATGCAGCACGATCGGCTTTCGTCCGGCCAGATCATGCGCGCGAAGTCGCGAGCCTATCAGCGCTACTACCTCCGCACCTCCTGGGCCGGAAAGTTCCTCGGGTATTGGTGGTGGCGAGCTCGCGGAGCGCAGCAGGCCACGGCGGCGAGCCCGCTCGCGCACGCCTGAGCTCCGGCGGGGCGGAGTCCGCCGGGTTCGGCGGAAACGCTCCCGAGCCCCCGAGAATCGAGTACGGGCTCGCGGCCGTCGCGCTCGCGGCGCCCGTCTCGAAGACGTTCACTGACCTCGCGCTTTTGGCGACCGGCCTCCTGTTCCTCTGGGACTGGCGCGCCGGGCGGGTGCGGCCGCGCCGAACGGCGCTCGACGGGGCGATCGCGCTCTGGGCGGCGTCTCAGGTCGTCGCGACGCTCATCTCGCTGGAGCCCCTCGAGAGCGTCCGTGAGCTCCGGAACCTCGGCTACTGGGCGCTCTTCTATCTCGCGGCCTGGGGCGTCGCGGCGGGCGTCTCCCTCGATCGCCTGATCGCGCTCTCGCTCGGCGCCGCGGCGGTCGCCGCCGTGCAGGGCTTCGCCGAGGTCGCGTTCGGCTTCGACCTCCTCCACCCGCCGAGCCCGAACGCGAGCGGATTTTTCACCGGGCATCTGCCGTTCGGACACGTGCAGGCGATGGCGTTCGCGCTGGCGCTCGGGCTCCTCCGGGAGAGCCGTGAGCGCCGCGAGCAGGTGATTGCGGCCGGGCTCGTCGTACTGTTCGCCGCGGCCGTCGTGGCCTCCGGCGGCCGCGGGCCGTGGCTCGCGCTCGCCGTCACGGCGCTCGTGCTCGCGTTTCGCGAGGCGCCGCGGCGGATCTTTCTCGCGCTCGCGATCGTCGCCGCGATCCAGGTGGCGGTCGTCGCGCGACAGCCAGGCGGGCTCGAGTCCTTCTATTCGTCGTACGTCGTGGTCGACGACGAGGAAGCGAGTGAGGTGCCGGAGGCGACGGTTTACTCGAACCTCTGGCGCCTCTCGATGTGGCGCGAGGGGCTCCGGATCTTCGCGCTCCGCCCCGTGCTCGGCACGGGCGTCGAAACGACCGGTTCGCTTTCGCGCGAGTTCCGGACGCCGTTCGTCGATTTCGGCGTCGGGCATCTCCACTCGAATTACGTCGAGATCGCGATGACGAGAGGCTTCGTGGGGCTCGCCGCGCTCTTCGCGGTCGGGCTCGCGTTCGCCTCGGTGTGGCGCTCGGCGATCCCGGCGCTCCCGCGCGGCCCGACGCGCGCGATCGTCGTCACCGCGCTCGGCGCGGTTCTCCTTCACGCGGTTCACGGGCTCACCTACTACTCGCTCGGCAGCACGCCGATTCAGATGAGCTTCCTCTTCGTGAGCGGGCTCGCGGCGGGCGTCGTTCTGCGCGAGGCGCCGGCGACGGAGGCGCCGCTCCGATTCGGGCCGACCGCCGCGCTCGTCGCGTTCGTGGGCATCGGGGTGATCGCCTGGCTCGCGCCGCCGCTCGCGGCTCTGCCCCGGCTCGCGATCGGCGCGGCGGCGCTCGCGGCGTGCGTCATCCTCTGGCGGGTCGTTCGCGGTCGAAGCTCGCTCTACGAGACGTCGCTGCTGCTCGCGTTCCTCATGGTCGCCGGTGCGGCGGGGATCCTCCTCGCGCCGCTGCCGAACGGCGCGCCGCTCGCGGTCACCGTCGTCGCCGCGGCGGCGGCTCCGTTTGCGCTCGGCGCCGTCGCCCTCCATCTCGTTGAAGCCGCGCGGCCCCCGCTGCTACACCACGGGTCATGAAGCGACCCTCGCGGTGGATCGCCGTCGCCGTCCTCGGCGCCCTCTCGATGATGCCGGTCTCGCTCGCGCGAGCGGACGAACCGGCGGAGAAGCCGAAAGAGCCGCCGAGCTACGAGAGCCCGCTCGTGGCGATCTTGTTCTTGCCGGTAACGCTGCTCCTCAAGATCGCCGAAGTGGTGTCACCGGACGCGCCGCGGTCCGGCGGGAGCGACGAGAAATCCGAGTAGTCGCGGCTTCGCTCGCGCTCGCCTTGGCCGGCTGCGTGCCGCCGGCGCCTGCGACCCCGCCGGGCGCTCCGACGGCACCGACGTCATCGCTCACGCCGATCCCGTCGACACCGCCGTCGGCGACGGCCGACGCGACCTCGACGCCATCGCCGACGTCCACCCCGACCGCGACGGCGACTCCGACCGCGCCACCCGCCACTCCGACCCCCGCTTCCCCGCCCGCCACCGCGACCCCCGAGGGCTCGCCGACACCGACTCCCGTGCCCTGCGAGGTCGAGGTCTTCCAAACCGAGCCGCAGGAGCCGTTCGAGTTCCTCGGCGTGGTCGAGGTCAAGCGCCGCTCGCCGGCCGAGCGCCCCGAGGCGATCCTGGAATCCGCCCGCCTCGCGGCCTGTCGCATGGGTGCGGACGGGATCGTGATCCTCTACCGGGCGAATCGCCGCCAGGGCGGCATCGCTCAGCGCCCCGTGCCGCGGGCAATTCTCAACGATGCGGACCTCCGCGCCGCCGTGATTCGTTTCCGCCGTTGATTTCGGACGGTCCGGAATCTATTCCATCGCCGATGAGCTCGCCGGCTTCCTCGTGGATGGGGATCGTCGCCGCCGTGGCGGCCGTCGTCGCGAGCGCCGCTTGCGCACCCGAAGAGAACGTCGAGGTCACGACCGAGTCGGAGACGCGGACGATCCGCGCCGGCGCGAGCGACCAGGTGGAGATGACGATGCTGCTGGATGAAAGCGGCTTCCAGTTCGTCACTCCACCGGTCGACGTCCGCGTGATCGGCCTCGATAGCGACGTGCCGGATCAGCTCACGCTCCAGTCGGACCCGATCTTCGTCACGCTCGAGGAGTTCGAGTCCCCGGAGACCGCGGTGATCACGATCAACGTGCTCTCCGGAACTCAGCCCGGTGAGTACCACGCGCGGATCATCCCCGACTCGCCGAACGAATTCCTCGAAGGCGGGGAGGGGCTCGAGCTCACCGTGCTCGTGCCCTCGGGCGGCGGCCCGGCGCCGACGGACACGCCGACGACGCTTCCGACGGCCGCGACGACACCGCTCCCGACGGCCCTGACGACACCGCTCCCGACGCCGACCGAGGAATGCGATCCCGACTTCGACGAGGATTGCCCGGAAGACCCCGGCGACTGCGATCCCGATTTCGAGGACTGCGACGGGGACGGGGTGGTCGACGACGACGAGTAGCCGGCCGGACGCCGCGCCCGCGCGGCCGAGCTGGAAGGCACGTCTGTGGACGGCGGCGATCGCAGCGTCGCTCGCCGCCGTGATCTCGGCGGGGCTGCTCGAGGTCTATCTCCGCCGCACCCAGACCTACGTGTTGGATCAGCGCGGCCCGGCGAATCGCCAGGCGCGTCGTTGGATCGCGAATACGCCGAACGGCCCGCGCTTGGTGCCGAGTTCCAGAGTCCTGATCCGGAATCATCGGCTGTCGCACCGCAACATCCCCCTCCGCGTCAATTCGCGCGGCCTGCGCGGGCCGGAGATCGCGATGCCGAAGCCCTCCGGGACTCGGCGCATCTTCGTTCTCGGTGATTCGATCACGTTGGGCGACTACGTGCTGGAGCGCGAGACGTACGTCCGCCGTCTCGAAGCCCATCTTCGGAGCTCGATCGGCGCGAACGTCGAGGTCGTGAACGGAGGCATGAACGACGTCGGCCTCAGGGAGCAGATCGCGATGTTGCGCGAGGCCGCGCTGGATCTCGATGTCGACTGGGTGGTGCTGGGGTTCTACTTGAACGACAGCCGGCCCTCGTCGGGGTTCTCGGGCGAAGTCGGCGCGCGCGGCTGGCTCCGACAGCGGCTCGTCACCGTCGACCTTCTGTACCGGAGCTTCCGGCTCGATCGTTGGCTCGCGCGACAGGGCGTCGAGCGCTTCGCATGGATCGAAGCCGCCAAACGCGCGGACTGGACGTTCGACGAGGCGGCGTTCCACCGTCTCGCGGACCTCGCGCGCTACGACTGGGGAGCCGCCTGGCAGCCCGACTCGTGGAAGGTCGTCGAGAACGGCTTCGCCGAGCTGCAGGATCTCGGCCGAAAGCACGGATTTCGAATCGCGATCGTGAGCTTCCCCGTGCGCTACCAAGTCGAGACGACGTTCGTCGACGACACGCCTCAGCGGAAGGCTGAGGCGCTCAGCACGAAGCTCGGCTTTCCGTACCTCGACCTGTTGCCGCTCCTACGCGCGCAGCCCTACGACCTCTTCTACGACCAATGCCACCTGCGTCCGGAAGCGAACGATCGGGTCGGCGGAGCGATCGCCGATTTCCTTCGCGATCGCCTCTGAGCTCGAGACCGGCGAGGTGGCGAGGGGAAACCCCGTGCGGCGGAAGCCCCGGGACCCGGGCGCGCCCGCTGAAAGTAGGGGACATCCCCCATTGGTGGGCCGCGAAAACGACTGACGTTGTGAGGATGAGGTTACGATGCAAGATCTCGACTCCGGTTGGATCGATTTTGGCGAAGGGATGTCCGTCCAGATTCACGAGAACGGTGCCCATTGGCGGGTGATAGACGCGCGACAAGAGTCCCAACGTGACGGCGAGATCACCGAGGTGCGGCTAGTTGTGCTGCCGCCCGAACTGACTACGAGAATCTTCATGACCTTGGGGGAGGCTATCGGAACCGTGCGGACCTGGTGCGAGATCCATCGCGTTGAGGCGTCGTGCACGGATGGTGACGAACCGAGAGGCGTGAACGCGCCGCTGACCGTGCGCGAGGATCTCATCGCGGATCCCAAGCGAGTGCCCGTCCCCGAAAAGAGCGGGAAGTGACGATTCAGAGCCTCGATGCCGCGGCGGTCACTCGCTGGGTGGTCGGGCTAACTACGCGGAGTGCTTGATGCGAGAGGGGGGACTTGAACCCGGAAGAGAACCGCGAAGCGGTTCACCTCCGCGACCAAGCCCCGCTCGAGCAAGCAGCCGAGCGTCAGCGAGGCTGAGTGCGAGAGGGGGGACTTGAACCCCCACAGGTGTTACCCCACAGGATCCTGAATCCTGCGCGTCTGCCAGTTCCGCCACTCTCGCGCACCGGCCCGGATAGCAGCGTGATCGCGACCTTGCAACGCGACCGCCGAGCCGTCCTTCGGCCACGCGGCGCGGGCAGCCGAGCCTAGCTCTTCTGCCCGAGCGCGCGCTTCAGCGCAGACTCGAGCTCGCCTCGCTCGACGGGTTTGCGCACTGCCGCGACTGCGCCGGCGGCGACCGCAGCGCTAAGGGCCGCGTCGCCGGCGGCGCTCACGACGATCACGGGAATGTCGGCAAAGCCCCGCATCCGAAGCTCCCGCATGACCTCTCTGCCGTCGGGCGCCGGCATCCAAAGATCGAGGAGGACCGCATCGGGACGGTGCTGGTCGAGTGAAGCGAGAAAATCGGCGCCGCTCATGAAGGACCGCGCCTCGTACCCGAGCCAGCCGTTCACCAGGACGGCCAGGGTCTCGGCGACGTCGGGATGATCGTCGACGATTGCGACGCGAGGCGTCGCCTCGCTCCTGACGCGGGTCCTCGGGACTCGGGGACGCTGCTTCTTGGGGCGGACGCGGGTCTCAGGGCTTCGACCGCCAAGGGATTTGCGTGCTGCGAAGGTGTTCACGTCGGCGACTCTTGCAAGCGAGAAACCGGGCGAGCGCCGCAGGTGTCGATATCCTTCGATGCGACGCCGTTTCGTGGCGAGTGCCATGCGAGCCGCGGCGCGAGCGGTTGACATTCAGCCGCGACTTGAACGAGTTCTCACGTTCCCCGCGGAGAAGTAGACGCGAGGCTGAAGCCATGGACGTCAGCTATGCGAATCAACCGACCAGCGAGGTCCTGAAGCTCGCGGCGACGCTGATCGCGGACCCGGCGAAACAGTACCGCTGGCTGACGCTCATTCCCCACTGGAGCACGCTCGACCCGGCCGAGCGCGGAGAGCTCCGCGCGATCGTTGCCGAGTTGAAAGCGACGTCCCTCCATCCCGTCGTCGTCGAAGCGGAGAAGCGACTCGCATGAATGTCCTGCGGTCGCCTCGCGGCGCCTAGAGCGGATCGTCGTCCAGGAAGCCGCAATTGGCCAACGAGCTCGTCATGATCGTCGACGACGACAGCGACGCGCGGGAATCGCTCGCCGAGTTGCTCGGCTTGTCGGGCTACGGATGCGTCACGGCCGAGCACGGGCGCGCCGCGCTGGATCAACTGCGGCGGGAAGGCGCGACCCGACCGTGCGTCATCATCCTCGACGTCCGGATGCCCGTGATGGATGGATGGGCTTTCCGCGTCGAGCAGCTCCGCGACCGGGAGCTCGCCTCGATTCCCGTGATCTTCCTGACGGCCGACCTCGGCGCGGAAGCCCGCGTTGCCGCCTCCGGCGGCTTCGCCTTCGTCGCGAAACCATTCCAGCTCGACGCGCTTCTTCAAGCCGTTCGACGCGCGTGTTGACGGCGCGCCGCCGTCGTCCGGCGGGATTTGACGAAGAGTCGCTCTCCTCATAGGGGGTCGTCCTCGGAGGTTTCCCCGATGAGCGACGTCCAGCGATTGGCAGACCACCTCGCGATCATCCACACCATCCAGCAGGTCGCGCGCGCGTTCGACGAGAAGCTCCACGACGAGCTCCTCCCGAAAGTCTTCACCGATGACGCGAGCGTCCTCTATCGGCTCCGCGGCCAGCGCATCGATTTCTCGATGCCGAAGGGCCTCGAGCTCTACAAATACTTCCACGACCGTTGCTACTGGACGCAGCATCACGTCTCGCCGCACGTCGTCTCGATCGACGGGGACAAAGCGAAGGCGTCGACGCCGGTGCACGCGGTGCACCTGCAGATCCGCAACGACAACAGCCACAACCACTGGGTGATCGCGGCCGTCTACCACGACGAGCTCGTGAAGACGTCCCAGGGCTGGCGGATCCGCCAGCGGCGCGCGATGTGCCCGTACGTCGAAGGCGACTTCCTGATCGACGGCGTGCGCCTCTTCCCGAAGCTGCCGGACCTCGATCGCGAAGGCGCGCCCTGATTCCCTGGAGGGGGCCCCGCGGCTAATCTGGCCGCTTTCTCGGGCTCGAAACCATGTCGAAACTCGTTCTCGTCCGTCACGGGCAATCGCTGTGGAACCTCGAAGACCGCTTCACGGGCTGGGTCGACGTGCCGCTCACCGACAAGGGTCGGGAGGAGGCGCGGAACGCCGGTGAGCGGCTGAAGGACCTCCGCTTCGCGATCGCGTACACGTCGATGCTGACGCGGGCGCAGGAGACGCTCGCGATCATCCTCGAGGTGCTCGGGCAGACCCCGCCGATCATCAGAGACGAAGCGCTGAACGAGCGCCACTACGGCGACCTCCAGGGTCTCAACAAGGCGCGCACCGCCGAGAAGTTCGGCGCGGCTCAGGTGAAGATCTGGCGCCGCTCGTACGACGTGCCGCCGCCGAACGGCGAGGCGCTCAAGAACACCGCGGAGCGGACGCTGCCGTTCTTCGAGCGGGCGATCCTCGGTGACGTCGCCCAGGGAAAGGACGTGCTCGTCGTCGCGCACGGAAACTCGAACCGCTCGATCGCGACACGCCGGCTGCGAGCCGCCTGTCGGGCGCGAGATTTGCCGTCCTGACCGGACCGGTCGCGAGCCTGCACCGTGCGCTCGCGCAGTTCATGCTCGACCTGCACCAGCGCGAGCACGGCTACCGCGAGGCCTGGGTCCCCTACCTCGTGACGCGCAAGGCGCTGACCGGTACGGGACAACTGCCGAAGTTCGAGCAGGACCTGTTCAAGCTCGCGCGGGAACCTTCCGAGAGCGACCTGTTCCTCATTCCGACGGCGGAAGTGCCGCTCACGAACCTCGCGGGCGAGCGCATCTTCGATCCCGCGGAGCTTCCGCTGCGCCTCGTAGCGCACACGCCGTGCTTCCGCTCGGAGGCGGGCTCCTACGGCAAGGACACGCGCGGACTCATCCGCCAGCACCAGTTCGACAAGGTGGAACTGGTGCAGATCGTGCGCCCCGCGGAATCGTACGAGGCGCTCGAGGCGCTGACGGGCCACGCCGCGCAGGTGCTCGAGCGGCTCGAGCTGCCATACCGCGTGATGTTGCTCTGTGCCGGCGACATGGGCTTCGCGAGTGCAAAGACCTACGACCTGGAAGTCTGGCTGCCGGGGCAGGGCGCGTATCGCGAGATTTCGTCCTGCAGCAACTGCGAGGCCTTCCAGGCCCGTCGCATGCAGGCGCGCTGGCGCAATCCCGAGTCCGGCAAGCCGGAACCGGTGCACACCTTGAATGGATCGGGAGTCGCCGTCGGACGCGCGCTCGTCGCCGTGCTCGAGAACTACCAGCAGGCGGACGGCAGCGTCGTCGTGCCCGCAGTGCTCCAGCCCTACCTCGGAGGTGCCGAATGCCTCAAGCCTTCCTGATCAATCGTCGCCGGCCATGCCGAGCAGGTGCAGCAGGCTCGTGAAGAGGTTGTAGATGCTGACGTAGAGCGTCACGGTCGCGTGGATGTAGTTCGTCTCGCCCCCGTGCACGATCTCGCCGGTTTCGTACAGGATCAGCCCGGCCATCAGCAGCACGAACATTCCGGACACCGCGAGTGACAGCGCCGGAATCGAGAACACGAGCGCAACGATGCCGAGCAGGAACGCAGTCAGGATGCCGACCGCCAGGAAGCCGCCCATGAACGAGAAACGCCGGCCGCTGCGGATGGCGTAGGCCGACAAGGCGACGAAGGTCACGGCGGTGATGCCGAACGCGGTCATGACGACGGTGTGGCCGTCGGGGATGGCCTGGACGTAAAGGCTCAGGATCGGCCCGAGCGTGTACCCCATGAATCCCGTCAGCGCAAAGACGGAGAGCAGTCCCCAGGCGCTGTCGGCCGTCTTGTGCACGGCGAAAAGCAATGCGAAATAGCCGATGAGAGTGACCCAGGGTCCCAGGTAGGGCAGGTTCAGCGCGTAGCTGACGCCCGCCATGACCGCGCTGAAGGCGAGCGTCGCCGACAGCAGCAGGTAGGTGTTGCGCAGCACCTTGTTCGTCGCAAGCGAAGATTCGCGCGTTGCGACGCGCGGCGTGACGACGGCGGTATTGCGTTCCATGGCACGATCCTCCGGCCCGTGGTCGGGCGTGGCACGCATTATAGCGCACCGGGACCGGTAACTCCGGATGGAGCCAAGTGCCATAATTCGCGGCAGCAAGGGAGCGAACATGGCTGCCGCGCCGGACGCTGACGGCTTCTCGCTGACCAACTGTGGCCCGATCGACCGGGCGCTGGCCCGCGTCGGGCTCAAGAGCCGCGAGCCTCCGCAGCTATTCATTCGCGCATTCGTGCCGGCGGTCGTGGTCTGGGTTCCCCTGCTGGCGCTGGCGTTCCTGCGTCCGCACGACGGCGCCGAAGCCGCCGTCAGCTTCATCGAGGACCTCTCGACGCACGTGCGGTTCCTCGTCGTCGTGCCGTTGCTGGTGATCGCCGAAGCCGCGATCGGGCGCCGGACCGGGATCGTGGTGGCGCAGTTCGTCAATGCGGAGCTGATCGCAGGCACGGATCGCGCGCGGTTCGACGGGCTCATCCGGCGAGTGGGGCGGGCGCTGCAGTCCAACGTCGCCGAGCTCGTCATCGTGGTCGTCGCGGCCCTGTTCGTCGTCGCAGCGTTTCGTAACCTGACGGCGGACGGCGTCACGTTCTGGTTCGAGCAGCCCGCCGTCGCGGGCCATTCGCGGCTGACTGCGGCCGGCTGGTGGTACGCGCTCTGGTCCTGGCTGCCGCTGTTCCTGTTCCTGCGCTGGTTCTGGCGTTATCTCGTGTGGTGCTGGCTGCTGCAGCGCCTGTCGCGCTTCGACCTGCAGATCGTCGCGACCCATCCCGATCGCACGGCGGGACTCGCATTCGTGGATCTCGGGCACACCGCATTCAGCAGCGTCGGCCTTGCGCTGAGTTGCCTGGTCGCGGGAGCGGTCGGGACGAGGGTATTGCACGAAGGCGTCGCGCTCACGGCGTTCCAGTGGCCGTTGGCCGTCTTCATCGCGCTGATGATCGTGGGCGGCATAGCCCCGCTCGCCGTGTTCTGGCGCCCGCTGCGGGTCGCCAAGGAGGCGGGCGTGCTGAACTACGGCAGCTTCGCGTCCCGCTATGTCCAGGGCTTCCAGCGACGATGGATCGGCACCAAGGCGGGCGAACAACCGCGCGAGGCCAACGACGACATCGGACCGCTCGCAGATATCGGCGCGAGCTTCGAGCGCGTCGATGCGATGCGTCTCTTGCCGATCACGCTGAAGACCGCCCTCGCATTTGCGATCGCGGCGCTGCTGCCCCTGCTGCCTCTGGTGCTGATCGAAATCCCGCTGCAGGAACTCCTCAAGCTACTCATGCAGTCGATGATCTAGAATCCGCCTGCGGCATCGCAGGCCCGGACGGAGAGGTGGCAGAGCGGTTGAATGCACCGGTCTTGAAAACCGGCAGCCCCTCACGGGGCTCGTGAGTTCGAATCTCACCCTCTCCGCCAATGCACCGAGGAACATGACCGACCGCGCAAGTGTCGATGGCGCCGGCCTCAGCCTGACGCCCGAATCGATGAGACAACTGGCCGACGCGGCGACGGACAGCCTGCTGGCGCGCCTCGAGGGCCTGCGCGACGACGTGCCCTGGCGCGGCGCGACGCGGGCGGAGCTCGAGAAGATCCTGCGCGAGCCGGCGCCGGAGCAGGGCCAGGACGCCGTGAAGGTTCTCGAGCGCGCGGTGCAGGACATCCTGCCCGTCGCCGGGCGGGTGGACCACCCGCGCTTTTTCGCATTCGTGCCGTCTGCGCCGACCTGGCCCGGCGTGATCGCCGACTTCCTGGCCGCGGGGTTCAACACCTTCCAGGGCACCTGGCTGGGCGCAGGGGCGCCGAGCCAGGTCGAGCTGGTCGTGATCGACTGGATCCGCGACTGGATCGGCTACCCGGAGTCGGCCGGCGGGCTCTTCACGTCGGGAGGTTCCGCGGCCATCCTCGATGCGTTCGTGGCCGCCCGCGAAAAGGCGGGTGCGCCGGAGCGCCCGGCGATTTTCCTGAGCGACCAGACACACTCGGCGGTCGAGCGCGCCGCGCGCATCATCGGCGTGCGGCCGGAGGCCGTCGTGGTCGTGCCGTCAGAGGCGGATTTCCGGCTGCCATTGCCGGCGCTCGCAGCGGCCGTCCGCGAGGCTAGGGCCGACGGCCTTTCGCCCATCGCGGTGTGCGCGAATGCCGGCACGACGAACACGGGCGCGATTGATCCGCTTCCTGCGATCGCGGATTTCTGCGCGGCCGAGCACATCTGGCTGCACGTCGACGGGGCCTACGGCGGCTTTGCCGTGCTCAGCGAAACCGGCCGGCACCTGCTGGCCGGCATCGAGCGTGCCGACTCGATCAGCCTCGACGCGCACAAGTGGCTGTACCAGCCATTCGAGGCCGGCTGCGTGATGGTCAAGGACGTCGGCGACCTCGTGCGCGCGTTCAGCGTGAATCCCGACTACCTGCAGGACACGAAGCTCGGGCTCGAGCACGTCAATTTCGCGGACCGCGGTTACCAGCTCACGCGCTCCTTCCGGGCACTGAAGGTGTGGATGTCGATCCAGACGTTCGGTCTCGCCCGCTTCCGCGAGGCGATTGCGCGCACGATCCAGTTTGCGTCCGATGCAGGCGCGCTCGTCGCCGGATCGGAGAGCCTCGAGCTCCTGGGTCCGCCGTCGCTGGGCGTGGTGTGCTTCCGCTACCGGCCCCGGGAAGCCGGCTGGACGCCGGCGCGGATCGACGCGCTGAACGAGTCCATTCAGGGGCGCGTCATCCAGTCCGGCGCGGCGATGATTTCGTCGACGCGGCTGCGGGGAACCTACTCGCTGCGCCTGTGCATCATGTCCCACCAGACGACCTGGGACGACGTGACGGGGACGATCCGGCGGATCGAGGCGTTCGGGCACGAGCTGTCACGCGCCTGAGCCGGCCGACGTCGGCCGGTCGATCGACATCGATCGCGGCGTTCGGCAGCTCGACGGCGACGACCTTCCGCGCCGGATCGCGCAGCAGCTCGCGCGCACCCTGGTCGCCGCGAAGGCGGCGGACGGCCCGGAACACGCCGCGCGGCAGCAGCGCCGGCGGTCCGAGCACGCCCCCTGCCTGGGTCGCGACGATCGCACCGGGCCGGGCCCGCGAAACCGCCGCCAGCAACACGAGATCCGCGGGACCGAGCGCCGCCTGGTCGGCGAGGATGACCAGCGCCGCGCGGGCAGATCGCGGCAATGCGTCGATGCCGGCCACCAGCGAGCTCGCGAGTCCCTGGCGCCAATTCCGGTTCACGACGACCGTCACGGGCACACCGGACAGCTCCTTCCGCAGTCGTGCCGAATGCGCGCCGAGGACGACGATGCAGCCGGCGGGTCCGCTTGCGAGCGCAACGCGGGCGGCGCGACGCAGCAGCGACTCGCGTCCGACGCGCGCGAGCTGCTTGGGACCGCCGAAGCGGCGCGCACCCCCCGCTGCGAGCAGGACGACCCACGGGCGCGCTATCATCGGCGGCATGCGTAAAGAATACGCGAGCTTGCGCCGCCGGCCATTGCTGGCGCCGGTCTGGATCGCGGCACTCGCGGGCCTCGTCGTCATTGGAATCGGGTTCTGGCTCGTCACCGCGGCCTCGACGACGACCATCTTCGTCATGCGCCACGCGGAGAAGCTCACCGTGAATCCCGACGACCCGGATCCGGCGCTCGCGCCGGCGGGCGAGGCGCGGGCGCTCGAGCTCGCCCAGCATTTCGGCGGGGCGCCCAGGGAACAGGCGCTCGATGCGATCATCGTCACGGAGCTGCGCCGGACCCAGGACACGGTGCGCCCGCTTGCGAACCGCCTCGGCATCCCGGTGATCGTCGTGAAGGCCGAAGACCCCGAGGGCGCGGCGAAGCGCGCCCTCTCGGAGTATCGCGGCGGTCGTGTCCTGATCGTCGGCCACTCGGACACCGTTCCCGAGATCGTCAAGGAACTGTCCGGCGTGGAAGTCGGCCCGATGTCCGAAGCCGACTACGGGATCCTCTACATGGTGGCGGTGCCGCGCTTCAGCCGCGCGGCCGTCACGCGCATTCGACCTGCCCTAGCCGCGATCGCCCGCTCGACGAACGCCTGGTGCTTGCCGATCCTGAAGTCGGCCAGGACGGCGTCCGCGATGCGGCGGCGCGCGTCGATCAGGAAGGTGGCGCGCCGCACGCCGATGCCGAGCGGCCCGTCGACGCCGTAGGCCCGGATGACCGCCTTGTCCTCGTCCGACAGCAGCGTGAAGGGCAGGGAGTGCTCCTCGCGGAAGCGGCGGTGGCTCTCCGGCGACTGCGGGCTGATGCCGGCGACGCGCAGGCCCGACGCCACGATCCGGGCGTGCAGGTCGCGCAGGCCGCAGGCTTCCCGCGTGCAACCCGGGGTGAAGTCGGCCGGGTAGAAGTAGAGGATCAGCGGACCGTCATCGGCCAGGCTGGCAAGACTGCGCGACTGGCCGTCCTGGTCGGGCAACGTAAAGTCGGGCGCCTCGGTCCCCGCTTTCAGCATGGTCAGGAGTCTTCGCGCGACTCCGGGCCGCGGTAAACCGTCTCCATCACGCCGTAGTTGGAGCGGTGCATGCCGAGGCGGCCGTACACCGACTGGGCCTTCTGGTTGCCGCGGTCGACGTACAGCCGGATGCCGCAAACGCGCGGGTCCTGGCGCGCGACCCCCGCCAGGTGCTCGAACAAGGCCTTGAACACACCGTCACCGCGATGCTCGGGCATCACGTAGACCGACTGGATCCAGAGAAAGAGGCCATTCCGCCAGTCGCTCCACTCGAACGTGGTCATGAGCTGGCCGAGAACCTGCCCGTCGCGTTCCGCCAGGTAGTAGCGGCCGAGCCGGGGGTCCGCCAGGACGGCCTGGACGCCCGCCTGCAGCACCGCCGGTTCGAGCGCCTGGCCTTCGGTTTCGGCGGCAAGCGCGGTGTTTGCCGCGACGATGAAGGGCAGGTCCGCGGGCGTCGCGTCACGAATCCTCATGGTCCTGAAAGGTACCCGATTGCGACGGCAGCCGCCCCATGCGGAAAACCCTTGGCTTGCTGCACCGGCGCCGCGTCTTTACAATCCCGCCCCTCGTTCGTGGGGCGGTAGCTCAGCTGGGAGAGCGTCGCGTTCGCAATGCGAAGGTCGAGGGTTCGATCCCCTTCCGCTCCACCATTTTCCTTCTTTCTGTCGTTGACAGTCACCGATCGCAAGCCTAGCGTGAAGCCGGGTCGTGGCAATCTGGAGAATGGTCATGGCAGCGAGGAAGAAACCGAAGAGGGCCGCGACGCCGATCGGTACGGCGCAAGCTGGCGCGCAAGAAGAGGGTCGTGCGACGGAAGGTCGCTCGCAAGGCGACGGCAGTACGGCGCAAGGCCAAGTCGGCCGTGCGCAAGACCAAGCGCAAGGTGCGCAAGGCAGCACGCTCGACCCGCCGGCAAGTGAAGGCCGTCAAGCGCGGAGCGACGTCGGCCATTCGCAGCACTGCGAGGAACGCCCGCTCGGCGACCCGGACGGTCGAGAGAGTCGCGAACCGGATCTTCGGTGCGACCGCCGACAAGGTCGAGCAGGCGTCCGCCGCCGTCGACCAGTTACTGGCCGAACCGCGGCCGACTACGTCAGCACCGCCCGCACAGGCGGCCTGATTCGCTGCAACCCGGTTCCCTTGCCCGAGGCCGGTCCACAGGGACCGGTCCTCGGGTAATATTTTGCCCCGCCGCCCCGGTAGCTCAGTGGATAGAGCGGCCGCCTCCTAAGCGGCAGGTCGTCGGTTCAACTCCGGCCCGGGGCGCCAGACTCAACTTCGAAGCCCGCGCGAAGCGTGCTGCCCGCAAGGTCGAGGTCCTGGCCCTGCAGTCGCTCTGTATCCCGGGAAGCCTGCAGCGTTACTCCGAGTACCGCAGTCGTCGCGATCGCCATCAGGCCGGAGACGATGCGCCGGAAGCGACCGGAAATTCCGTTGCACATATTCAGCCTCCACGGTTGAGCAATTTCTTGGTTGATCCGGCTCGAGGTTCTCCCGTGCCGTGGCGCGCGTCTGTCGCCAACCCGACACGAAATCAGGAATGACACCAAGCCGATCTGTCGTGCATGATCCGGCGCGTCATGAACGCCCGCTGGGTGGCCGTCCTGTCCGGTGTGCTGGTCGGAAGCACCTGCGCCGCACTGCTGGCACTGCCGCAGGTACGCGGCCTGGAACAGCGGTTCGGGCTGGCCTGGCTATTCCACATGCGCGGCTCCGTCGAACCGCCCGGCGACGTCGTGCTCGTACTGATGAGCCAGGACGCGGCGGCGAACATCTCCTTGCCGCGCGAACCGGAGAGGTTCCATCGCTGCGAGGATCTTCGCGTCGGTGCGCCGCCGGCGTCACACGTCGGCCTTCCGTCGATGCCCTCGCGCTGGCCCCGCTGCGTGCACGCAAAGCTGCTGGCGCGGCTCGCCGAGGCAGGCGCCCGCCTCGTCGTCTTCGACGTCCTGTTCCGCGAGCGGCCGCCCTTGCCGGGACCGGACGGCGACCTGCATGCCTGGCAGGACCGCGCGTTCGCGGACGCGACCCGCGGCGCGCGCGTCATCGTGGCCCAGAAAGTCGAAGCCGTCGCGGACCACGAGACATTGGCTCGGCTGAGCCCGGCGATCGAAGAAGCGGCGCTCGGGTCGGCGCCGTTTCCGTTGCTGGCCGAGCCGGGCCGCCGCGCCGACCGTTTCATGGCCTTCAAGGAGGATGGGCTCGCCTCGGCGACGATGCCGGCAGTCGCCGTATTCGCCCGTTCGATCCACGACTATCCGGCACTGCGGGAGGCGATAGCCCGCGAAGCCACGGAGTCTGTGGACTACCTGCCGGCCTCGATCCAGGAGCTCGAATCCCAGGGCCAGCTACAGGCGACGTCGCTCCTGCTGCGCAGCATCGTGCTGGAAGACGTTTCACTCGCCGGCGCCTTACGCCGCACGGGCGGCACCCTCGCATCGCTGTTCGCGGGTGACGGGTCCCGCATTCTCAACCTGTACGGGCCGTCCGGCAGCCTGCGTTCCGTGCCATACGACGAAGCCCTTGGCGCGACGGCCGAGGCGAATGCAGCTGCGTTTCGAGGCCGCGTCGTGTTCGTGGGATTCGGGGAAACCGCGCGAACTGAACAGGTCGAGCACTTCGCAACGGCGTTCTCGTCGGGAGATCGCGCAGATCTCAGCGGAGTCGAGATCGCCGCGACGGCATACGCCAACCTGCTGGACGACCGCACGATCCGCGAGCCGCCGTTCCGTTTCAAGCCGCTACTTACGTTCCTGGCGGGTTTCCTGGCCTACGGCGTTTGCCGCGCCTTCGGGAATCGAGTCGCGATCGCCATCATGTCGGGATTCGTCGTCGCGTATGGCCTGACCGCCGTGGCCCTGTTCGACTACTGGAATCTCTGGATACCGCTGGTGACGCCGCTCCTCATTGCCGTCCCGGCTGGAATGCTCGTCGCCCTGGGGTGGAAGTTCTGGACGGCGCATTGGCAGCGGGCACAGCTGCGCCACGCCTTCAGCTACTTCGTGCCGCGCGAAGTGGTCAACGCGCTCGAGCGGAATGCCGGCGACATCGGCAAGTCGCAGGAGTCCATCGAATGCGGCTGCGTCGCGACCGACGCGGCGAACTTCACGCCGCTCGCGGAAGGCATGAAGCCCGAGGAGCTGACCCGGTTCCTGAACCAGTACTTCGAGGCGCTGTTCGGCCGGGTCGCCAATCACGGTGGCTTCGTATCAGACGTGATGGGGGATGCGATGCTCGCGATCTGGCCGGACCGCAGCCCGGAGACGCACCGTCGGCTGCTCCGCGCACTCATCGAACTCCGCGACGCGGCGCAGCAGTTCAATGAACGCCTGGCTGCCAATCGCCTCAGCACGCGCTTCGGCGTCGACTGGGGGCGCGTTGCCCTGACCACCGTCGGGGCGCACGGGCACTATGAGTACCGGGCGGTCGGCGACGCCGTCAACACGGCCACACGCATCCAGGAGCTCAACAAGAAGCTCGGCACGCAGGTGTTGCTGTCGCATCCGGTCATGGGCGACACCGAAGACGAATTCCTGCTGCGCGAGGTCGGCTCGTTCCTGTTGCGGGGCAAGTCCCGTCCGGTTCGCATCCTCGAATTGCTCGATCGCCGGGCCGAAGCGCCGCCGCATGTAATCGACCTCTGCAGCCGGTTTCATGAAGGCCTGAGCCTGCTCGGGGAGGGCGACGATGGCGGCGCCCTGTCCCGATTTAGAACGATTCTGTCCGAGTTCCCTGACGACGGTCCCACCGCGTTCCTGGTCGAGTGCCTTCAGTCGGGCCGAGAGCGCCGGGACGGAGCGTGGGTCGTCAATTGACCGTGAGACCCTTTCAGCCGCGTCTCGTGTCGGCTACCTGACAGAGCAATTCGAATCTCCACCCTAGTCTGAGTCCAAGGGCTGCTCCTACAGGCAGGCCGAGGTCCGTTGCACCGGCTGTTCCGAAGGACTACCGTGACTCGACTAACGAACATAAGAGCGACGCCCGAGCTTCCTGAGTCCGAAACCATGGGCGGGAAGATGGGGGGGACTGCTTTCAAGGCTTCGAGGGAACTCGGCCTGACGCGGGTTTCCGCAAGTTGGTTGCTCGCGTTCCTGCGGCGGCGGGCGGCATGCCGGCCTTTGCCCAGCAGGATACTGCTGTCTGCGCGCCCGTCATCGCGCGGGTCGTCTCGCTTGCAGGGCACTGTCGAGGTCCAGCGCGCGGGCTCCGCGACCTGGCTCGGCATACGCCGCCTCGACACTTCAATCTGCGCGGGCGACCGGCTGCGGACGGCGTCTTCCAGTCGAGCGATGTTGTACGTGCAGCCCGAGACGCTCGTGCGCGTGGACCAGACACACGACGATGGTCGCTCCAGCAGTCGACGGACGAAATCTCGGTCGAGCTCTCGACGGACGGGGTAACGCAAGTAGCGCTGAACGAGCAATCCGCGGGGCGGGTTACTTCATCACTCGGTTTCCGAGGAAGTTCAAGGTAAAGACTCCGCACTTGAACGCGGCCGTGGAGGGCACCGAGTTCATGGTGGAATGAGTGCCGAACGCGACGAAGCTTACGGTTCTCGAGGGGAAGGTCACTTCGAATCCAAGTCGACCGGCGATCGCAGCTCGTAACCGCCGGCCAGGCCTCGCGAGTGGGCATCCGGCGCGGGAGCGATCGCGACTTTGTCAAGCCGCAGGATGCGGTGCAGTGGGTTCTGCGGTATCCGCCGATCAGCGACGGTCGCCGGCGCTTCACGGCCGGAAGACAGTTGCGCGCTGGCAGCGTTGATGCGGCTCTGGCGGCCATCGATTCCGAACTGGTACGGGCCCCAGAACAGTGATGCGCTGGCACTTCGTGCCATCATCCAGGTTGCGAAGAACGACAAGGCCGGAGCGCTGCAATCGGCGGGAATGGCGAATGCCGCGAACGTTGCGAGCTTTCGGGCCTGGCTGGCCCAGTCATATGCGCAGCAGGCGAGCTTCGAACTGGAGGCCGCACTCGAAAGCGCGCTGAAGGCGTCGTCATTGCAGCCAACGAGCGCACTGGCGAATGCGCGGGTCGCAGAATTGTATCTGTCGTTGGGAGACGCTCGTAGCGCCGAAAAGGCTGCGCGCGCGGCAGTCACGGCAGATCCTGAGGAAAGCCACGCATACAGCATTCTCGGCTTCGTGCACCTAGCCGAGATCGAGACAGGTCGCGCGCGCAGAGATTTTCAGACGTCGATCGAGCGCGACTCGTTCAGTGCATTGCCGAGGCTAGGCCTGGGTCTCGCCATGATCCGGGATGGCGAGCTGCGGGCTGGGCGCGAGCAGATCGAGATCGCGGTGGCCCTGGATCCGACGAATTCACTTCTCAGAAGTTATGCGGGCAAGGCGTATTACGAAGAGAACTCGCGCGAGCGAGATCGACTGGCAGCAACGCAATTTAAGCTTGCGCAAGAGCTCGATCCGTTGGATCCCACGCTCTTCCTTTTATCGACGCAATTCTGAAGCAGTCGCAGACCAGGCCCGTTGACGCACTTGCGATCGCTTGAACGCCGCCATCGACAAGAACGACAACCGAGCAGTGTATCGCTCGAGACTTCTTCATCGACGACGACGCCGCAGCGCAAGGAGCGACGATTGCCGCCATCTACGGCAGTCTCGGGATTCGAGCGACTGGCCATACTCGAGAGCGCCAAGGCCTTGTCCGATCATGCGGGGAACCACTCCGCGCATCGCCAACTCGCAACGGCGTACGGCAATATTCCACGCCACGATATCGCGCGAGTCAGCGAGGCGTTGCAGGCGCAGATCCGCCAACCGCTCTCCGTCTCGCCAGTCAGTGCGCTGCTCGGCACCGAGAGCCTGCTGACGTTGAAGGACGCTGGGCCGTCACGATTGGGTACGCAGGAGTTCAACCGGCTGTTCAACCGAAACGAGCACGAGATTTCCGCGGAAGCCTTGCTCGGCAGCCGGGACACGATGGGAGGTCAGCTTGTCCTCAGCGGTCTGGAGGACAAGATCTCGTATTCAGTGACGGCACTTGACTATGAGACCGAAGGCTTCATCGAAAACGATTCGGCCGAAAGGTCGATCTACGACATCTTCGTCCATGGCCAGGCTACAAATAACGCGTCCATTCAAGTTGAGGCGCGGCATTCCGATCTGGCCGTGGGGCAGACCTTCGGGGCGTTCGTTCCGGGCGGTGAGGAAGCAACTATCGTCTCAGAAGTCAGCGATTCGCTCAGGGTGAGCGGTCACCATGACTTGCGCCCAAGTTCAAACTGGATTTGGACCGCGATCTACGAAGATCGGCGTCGAAGGCTGAATAGTTTTCCAGACGATTCCTTTCTTACCGGCAACGACTCGGAGACCGTGTCATTTGAACTGCAGAACTTGCTGCGATTCGGCAACGCTCAGCTCGTGACGGGAGTCGGATACGTCGATGAAAAAGATGAGTTTGCCGAGGGCTTTGACGTGTCCGTCACGACGGCGAACTTCTATTCATACGGTCAATGGCGCCCTGATGATATCGACGTCAGCCTGCTGGCAGGCCTATCCATTGACCTGTTCGAACTCGACAATGAGATCTTTCCAGAACGCATCGAGAAGAATCCCGTCAACGCCAAGCTGGGAGTCGTATGGACGCTTCGAGAGGGAACGACCGTAAGGACGGCCGCGTTTTCATCCCTGCGACGGCCTTTCGTGCGCAATCAGACCATCGAGCCGACGCAGGTGGCTGGATTCAATCAATTCTTTGCGGGATTCGAACAGTTCTTTGGCGATCCGATCGGGACGGAATCCGATCGAATCGGCGTCGCGCTCGATCAATCCTTATCCCAGTCCGCCTTCGGCGGAATTGAGGTTGCCAAGCGTCGCCTCAAAATACCGGGGTTTCCTCCGACTCCGGAGATTGAATGGGACGAGTTCACGGCGCAAGCGTATCTGTACAAGTCATTCGAATCACTGTTCGATTCCGGCATGCAGGGATCTCTATCCCTGGACGTCGAATTCGAGAGAATCGAGCGAACGCCGCTAGAAACCGGAGCGGAAAGCATCCTCGAGCTCGATACTATTCGGGTGCCACTCGCGTTCCGCATGTTCTCCGAGCGCGGGCTGATCGCCAGGGTGGCGACGACATATGTGAAGCAGAAGGGCGAGTTTCTGCTGTTCGCGGGCGAGCCAATCGAGCCGAAGGAGGATGACGGCTGGATTGTCGACTTGACCTTCGAATACCGGCTGCCGAATCGCCATGGCAGCGTGGCGATCGGCGCCTACAACATTCTCGACGAATTCGTGGATTTGCTTGAAATGGACCCGCTCAATCCGAGGATCGCCACCAAACGGCTTGCCTTTGTGAGGATCGTGCTGGACTTCTGAACCGCGACTTGACAACCAAGTTTCAATGGGAGGACCTGTCTGTGAATATCAGGACATTTCGATCAGTATCCCTCGCGTCCGTTCTGTTGGTCACGGCTGGCGCGTCGGCACCAGTCATGAGTGCGGAGCCGGAGGTGGAGACGTTTTATCGGGTCGTTGTGACCGGAGGCGCCGGCACGGACAGCCTCAACCGGTTGAAGCAGTTTCACCAGGAAATGCTGGCGGCACTGAGCACCAGTGATCTTGGATACGAAGACATCGGGTGCGATGCCTGCGACATGCTCAATACTCTGCCTCCTGAGCAGTCGCTGACATTCGCACTGTACCGAAACAACAAGAAAGGGATGCATGCTTTCATGCAGAGTTATCTCGCGGTCCAGAAAAAAACGGGCCACGACACCTTCGAGATGTACATTGACGGACAGCAGCCGGCCGGGGCAGCCTGCCCGTACCCGACGCCCCCGACGTGCGGGACCCGAAAGATCTGCATCCAGACGAGCAATTGCGATACGCCTAAGCCGGTAGGCGGACCGTGCAACGTTTGCAATTAGCTGTCAGGCGAATC
>CAWBOU010000049.1:0-96348 GCA_963790365.1 uncultured delta proteobacterium | reverse complement strand
ACCGCGGCCGCAAGGAGCGCCTCTGTCGCCCTCGGCTTGCTCGGTTTCGGCATCACGCCAGTCGGAGAGGATTGCGAAGTGGATCTCCCCGTCCGAGTTCGCGAGATAGTGCACCTCGAGGCGTTCGATCAGCTCCTCGATGGCCTGATTCGTGAGAAGAGCGGGAATGACGATCATGGCTCGCAGATCGGCGGGCACACCGTCGCGGAGCTCGAGCTTGGGTAACCGTCGCGGCCCCATGAGCTCGGTGACCAGGCGGTTCGTGATCGAGACGGCGAGGTCGGGAAGCCGGGGGCAACAAGATCAGCTCCAGGAGAAGAACGGCGAGAGCTCCGGCTCCTGCACCGGCGGATGCAAGCAAGAGCGGGAAGAGGATTGCCGTCGTGAGCAGTACGACGGTGACGATGGCGCCGGGATTTGCGGCCGCGACGTAGGCGCGAGAGATCCGCTGCCCCACGGAAGGGCGGAAGCCGAGCTCCTGCTCGAGCGCCGAGCGGCCGCCGGCAAGCAAATGATAGCGGGATCGTCGGGGCGCGCTCGTCGAAGAGGATCCCCTTCGGCGACATCGGGCTTTTGCGCTCGTCGCAGCGCTGCGCGGGCGACTTCCAATTCCGAGCGGCGGGAGCCTCGGGCCAGCTCCTCGACGGCGTGCCGGTACATGTCGCGCGTGCGGAAATCCATTTCCCCGAGACCGCCCCCCGCCCGGAGCTCTTCGTCGACGAGAACGCACGCTCTCGAAGAAGACCTCCCATTCGAAAGCCGAGAGGAACCGCATGCTGGTGATGATGTTCCGGACCAGCAGGTTGGCAGTGCCCGGCTGTGATGCTCGAGCTGAACGAGCTCGTCGGCATTTTTCCCTTGGGCCGCGAGGGGCCGATTCTCAGTGAATCGCCGGCAGCACGCCGATCCCGCTCGCGAAGGCGCTGCGTGAGCTGAACGACGAACGCCCGCGACAGCGACACGCCTTCGTCGATCGTAGTGCCCGAGCCGAGGGAGAGGGCGGGTACGCCGCCCGACCCGAGCAGGCGATCGGCGACGCCGTCGGCTTCGTCGCGCTTCTCGCGCGCGCTCACGATGCCGTCGGCAAGGCGCCGAAGATTTTCGACGAGGACGATTCGGAGCGCGATCGCGATCGCCTAGATCTCGCCGATCGTGAGCGCCGTCACCTCTTGACGTCGTGCGCCGAACCGCCGGAGCAGCTCGGGATCGAAGTGGCTGTCCGTGTGGGGGATGAAGGCCCACGCGATGCCGAAGACGCGAGGGTAGCCTTCGAGACGTCCTTCCGCGAGCTCGGGACACCCGTACAAGCCCGGGTTCAAGTCGTCGCGCACTTCACGGATCTCCTCGCTCACGATGTGGAAGTCGTCGACGATCCATTCCGCGGCGGGCGTGATCGCCCGCTTCTCGTTGAGTGCACTCGCGATCGAACGAGAGGCCGCGAGCAAGACACGCCGTTCTCCGAGCCGTGGCGCGACGGGTGTGCTTCGCTGCCCGACGTGGTCGGCGGCCGCGAGGCTCCGCGCATGCTGCTCCAGCCGCTCGGCACCGAAGGGCTCCGATTGAATCGGCTCGTCGGTCTGGCCGGTGACGATCGCGAGGAAACGAGTGTCGCGCGAAGGAGAATCGGCTGTACGGCCTCTTTCTGCGGTGGCGGTGGGCTGCGACCGCGTCAGGTTGGTAGTGTGCGGCGACGATACCTGTGCATCGTTGCCGAGACTTCCTGAGGGAGAGCGCGGGAAAGTTCTCGCGCAGAGCTTCAGGCTAGCACCCTCCCCGGTAGCACCGATCGCGCAGGGCAACAATCGCGGCGGGTCCGCAACGCCCGCGCAACCGGCGAGTCAATTGCAGACGACGACGAAGCGAAATTCTCGGAGCTTGCTAGCGAAAGTGGTCGCACCTGGGATCGAACCAGGGACCTCGTGGATGGTGAGGAACGGCGCTCTCAACCAGCTCCAGCCAATGCGACACTGTCCGCTCGGAGCGCCTTTCCTAGCGGCCGTTCCGAGTGGTTGCAGAGAAATGTGGGCTACTCGAGGATGAAGATGACGTCCATCTCGACGCGGTACTCGACGATCTTGCCCTCCCGACCTTCACCTTCTGCGCGACGATCTCGCCGCCGGTGATCCCGCGGAGCGTCTTCTGCGCGCGGTTCATGGCCTTCTCGACGGCGTCCTGGAATCCCTTGTTCGAAGAGGAGATCAGACGGGAGACTCTTGCGACGGCCATAGGCACCTCCGGTTGGAATTGGACCTCGAAGTCCATCACGTCGACTCGCGGCTGCCAAACGGAATCGTTGCGCGCGGCGCGCCCATGGAGGATGACGGCGCCATGCGCGGATTCCTTCTCCGCTTCCTCTGCTCGGCGCTCGGGCTCGCGATCGCGGCGTGGCTCCTGCCCGGCATCTCGATCGACGGGCAGAAGCTGCACGCTCGCGCTCGCCGCGTCCTCCTCCTCGGCATCGTCAATGCGCTCGTGCGGCCGGTCGTGCTGTTGCTCACGCTCCCGCTCACGGTGCTCACGCTCGGGCTCTTCCTCCTCGTCGTGCACGGGCTGAAACTTGGCTCGTCGCCGCGCCGTCGCAGGCGCTTCCGCATCGCCGGCTTCTGGGCATGGCGGTGCTCTGGCCCCATCATCGTGAGCCTGACGAGCGGCTTCGCTTCGTGGATGATCGGCGGGAGCGGGCGGATGGAAGTCATGGTCGTGAGGAGATAGGTCCTGTCTCCCCCTCACCCGCGCTGCGCGCGACCTCTCCCCGAATGGCAGGAGCTGGAGAATCAGTCGATCAGCACGCCGGGGTTCAGGATGCCGGCGGGATCGAGCGCGCGCTTCGCGGCCGCGAGCGCGCGCGCGAAGCCGTCCGGGCGCTGGGGTCGTACCACGGCCGGTGGTCGCGGCCGACCGCGTGGTGGTGCGTGATCGTCCCGCCGTGCGCGGATCAGCGTCGTCCGACGCCGCCGCCTTGATCTCCGCCCACTGCTCGAGCTGCGCGCCGTGCCGCGCCGGCGCGATGATCGTGTAGTAGGGCGCCGGGCCGTCGGGATAGACGTGCGTGAAGCGGCACGTCACGCGCCCGGCGCCGCAGACGCGCGCACCGCATCCTCGGTCGCGGCCATCACCTCGCGCGTGGAAGTGCTCGAAGCGGTCCCAGGTGATCGCGGTCTCGAAGGTCTCGCTGATCATGCCCATGCCGACGAGCGCGTCGCGCAGGTACGGCGCGCCGAGGAACGCGTGGCGCCACGCGCCGGCCGCGCCCTCGCGCGCGCCGGCGTCGTCCGTGCGCGTCGCGCCCGCGCTCGCTCGGCACGCGCGCCGCCGTGGTCGCGCGGCGCACTCGAGCGCGCGCGCCATCCAGGCGTCGAGCGGGTGATCGGCCGACTCGAAGCGCGAGCACCAGCACCGCCTCGCGTGCCGTCGCCGGCGCCCGCGGTCTCGCCTCGCCGGCATCGAGCAGCCGGCAGTTCGACGGGATAGAGCCCGGCCTGCGCGATCGCGCGCACCGCCGCGCCGCCGGCGAGGAAGTCGGCGAACGTGACCGACGCGACGCGGCGCGGAAGCGCGGCCGGTCCTGCAGCCGCATCCACGCCTCGGTGATCACGCCGAGGATGCCCTCGGAGCCGATGAACAGGCGGTCCGGGCTCGGCCCGGCGCCCGAGCCGGGCAGGCGGCGCGACTCGACGACGCCGCGTCGGCGTCACCACGCGCAGCGACTCCACGAAGTCGTCGATGTGCGTGTAGAGCGTCGCGAAGTGGCCGCCCGAGCGCGTCGCGATCCAGCCGCCGAGCGACGAGAACTCGAACGACTGCGGGAAGTGGCGCAGCGTGAGCCCGTGCGGGCGGAGCTGCGTCCTCGAGCGCGGGACCGAGGACGCCGGCCTGGATGCGCGCCGCGCGCGAGTCGCGATCGATCTCGAGCACGCGGTCGAGCCGGCCGAGGTCGATCGAGACCGCGCCGCGCCAGTCGCCGCCCCGCGGCGCCTCGACGCCGCCGACGACGCTCGAGCCGCCGCCGTACGGGATCGCGACGAGGCGCGCGCCGGCGCACCAGTCGAGCACGCGCGCGACGTCGGCCTCGTCGCGCGGGAACGCGACCACGTCGGGCGGGTGCGAGAAGTCGCGCGCGAAGGGCGCGCACGACGTCGCGGAACGACTTGCCGTAGGTGTGCCCGGCGCGGTCGTCGGGTCGCTGCGAGCAGATCGCGCGAGCGCCGCGGGCGGCGCGACGCGCGGCGCGCGCAGCGCGATCTCGTCGAGGCGCGGCGGCGGCGCGATCTCGGGCACCGCGATGCCGAAGCGCGCGGCGAGCAGCTGCGCGATCGCGCGCTGCTGCTCGGCGCTCGGCCCTTCGCCCTCGTATGCCCCAGCCCCAGAACTTCCGGCGTCGTTCGCTCATCGGCGTCTCTCGATTCGATGCGCTTCCCCTGAGCCGCTCCGTGTTGTCTAGTACGCGGACGTTTGCAAGTGACGCGAGGAGTCGACGCATGGACGACTTTCGGGGCGCGTGGCGGTGGTGACGGGGGGCGGGAGCGGCCTCGGCGCGGAAATGGCGCGCTCGTTCGCGCGCGAAGGCGCGAAAATCGTGCTCGCCGACCTCGATGCGGCGGCGATGGACCACGTCGCCGGCGAGATCGGCAAGGCGGGCGGCGAGGCGATCGGCATCCGCACGGACGTCACGAAACGGGCGGACGTCGAGGCGCTCGCCAAGCAGGCGTTCGAGCGCTTCGGCGCGGTCCACATCGTCTGCAACAACGCCGGCGTCGGCGTCTTCGGGCACGCTCGCCACGGCCACCGACCGCGATTGGCAGTGGGTGATGAACGTGAACTTCTGGGGCGTCGTCCACGGCGTCGACGCGTTCGTGCCGCGGATGATCGAGCAGAAGCAGGGTGGCCACATCGTGAACACCGCCTCGATGGCAGGGCTCACGGGCATGCCCGGGCTCGGCGTCTACTGCGCGAGCAAGTTCGCGGTCGTCGGCCTCTCGGAGTCGCTGCAGCGCGAGCTCAAATCGGAGGGCATCGGCGTTTCCGTTCTCTGTCCGATGATCGTCCGCACGAACATCAATGCGAGCGAGCGGAACCGTCCCGAGGATTTGCGCAACCCCGGCGCCGCGGCCCTGACGTTGCCGGACGCGGCGTACTCCTACGGCCGCGTGATCGAGCCGACCGAAGTCGGCAAGCGCGTCGTGCAGGCGATCCGCGACAAGGACTTCTACATCGTCACGCACCGCGAGCAGCAGGAGATCCTCGAGCGGCGAAGCGAGCGGATCTCCGCCGCCGCGAAGAAGTACGCGACGGCGTAAGCCGGGTAGCGGGACTCGCTCCCCCTCACCCGCGCTACGCGCGACCTCTCCCCAACGGGGAGAGGTGCGAGCCTTAGTCGAAGCGGATCTCGGTGACGTCGAGCACCGGCTCGCCGAGGGCTCCCGTGCCGGCGATCGTCGCGGTCACGGTGCCCGTGCCGCGAAGCGCGCCGCCGGGCATCGCCAGCTGCACGCTCGCGGCGACGCGGCACGGCACCTGCGCGTCGCCGACGGCGAGTCCGCGCTTGCCGGGCCGGAACGCGAAGCTCCCGAGCGAGCCGTCCGCGCGCGCGCTGAAATGCGAGAGCTCACCGGTCCAGACGACGGGCGTCGGCGGATAGGCGATCGCGTCGACCGGTTGCGCCTTCGCCTGCGCGAACAGGTCCGCGACGGACGGGGGCGCCGACTCGCCGGCGGCCGCCGGCGTCGCGGCGAGCACTCCCTGCCGGAGCGGAGCGATGATCCCGACCGCGAGGAACGGCAGCGCCGCGAGCCCGAGGATCGGCGCGACGGCCGACGGACGGTCGAGCAGCGTGCGATAGAGCGGCGGATCCGTATCGACATCGCGGAGGTCGATAGAGAGTAGTGGCTCGCGATGAAAGCGCGCGAGCTTCACGAGAAGGTACGCGGCGCCGACGAGCCACAGCCATTCCCCGGGCATGCGCCGCGGGTCGTCGCTCACGAACGCGTGAACGGCGAGGAGCGACGAGACCGCGCCGCCGAGGAGAAGGCCGGCGCCGAGGCGGCGGAAGAGCGCGAGCACGATGCCGGCGGCGCCGAGCCGTGAGACGAGCCAGAACGCGACCGCCGCGGCGGCTTCGAGCGAGGGCGGACGATCGAGCTCTACCGGAAGCTGCGGCGGCGCGAGGAGATGGAGCGTGCGAAGCGCGGCCGCGGTGACGAACGCTCCCGGGTCCGCGGCGGCACGCTCGCGCACTTCGTTCTCGAGGCGCCGGTTCCGCTCGATCTCGCTTGCCGCGGGATCGCGCCACGCTGCTTCGCGCCGGAGGGTCTCGCGAGCTCCCGCGCCGGCGCCGGACATCGTCGTCACCCAGAGCGCACGGAAGCCTTCGCTCGAGCCCGGAAAGAATTCGCCGAGGACGATCATGTTTCGCGCGGGCCAGATCGAGAGCGTGAGGAGAAGCGCCAACGCCCACGGCACGAGAATCGGTCCGACGAGCCGGCGCGTCCGCCCGGAGGCGAGGAAGGCGGCGACGGCGCCGGCGAGAATCGCCGGCAGCGCCGCGAGCGCGAGGAGGCTCGTCAGCGCCGCGAGACCGAACGTGAGCCCCGAGGCGAGCGCCGCGCCGCGTCCGCGCTCGAGCGCCGCGCGAAAGAGGAGGAGCGTGCCGAACGCGAGCAGGAACGTGAGCACCGTCTCCGGCGCGAGCGCGGCCGAGGACGCGATGAACGGCGGATAGATCGCGGCGAAGGCTCCGGCAGTGACGCCGACCGTGCGGCTGCCGAACGCGACGCGACCGACGCCCGCCACGGCGAGACACGTCGCGACCGAGAGCGCGGCGAGGACGAGCTGCACGAGGAGCCGCGCATCGCCCGCGAGCGCGTAGAGCCCGGAAAGGAGGAGCGGGAAGAACGGCATGGAAAGCGCGTCCTGCGGCCAGTAGGCGACGACGTCGCGGAAGCCGAGGCCGTCGCGCACGTTCCAGGCGAGCATCTCGAGCGTTTGCGCTTCTCCGATCGGCGCCGCGCCGGCGAACGTCGGCCAGACGTACGCGCGCGCCGCGACCGCGACGGCCGCGACCGCGCCGAGCCCGATCCACCAGCTGCTCCGATCCTCGGTGTTCATGGCTGGTGAGCCCGCAAGAGCTGGAGGAGCGGCTCGGGCGTCGATGCGAGCGCGAACAAGAACACCGTGACGGCCGCGAGGTTCGCCGCCCACGGCCGGCCGACGACCGCGCGATCGAACGCGACCGTGACGGCGAACGCGAGAAGGATGGCGACCACGAACGGCGCGCCGAGATCCAACGGAAAGACCGCCGCGGTGACGAGCGACGCGACGATCGAGCCGAGCACCACCGTCGCCGCGCCGCGCGCTGCGAGCAGCACGGCGAGCGCGACGATCGCGAGTGACGTAGGCGGTAGGGATGCGAGACACCAGGCGCCGAACGTACGAACCGCCTCCACCGGATCGACGGCCGGCGGCAGCGGGTCCCCGCGCGCGAACGCGACGACGAGCGCGGCGACGAGCGGGACGCCGAGCGCGAGGATGAGCGTGGCTCCCGTGGCGCGGCGCTGTCCCGGTTGCGGCAACCAGGCGACGCCGAGAAGCGCGAGGAGCCACGGTGAAAGGAAGATCGCCGCGGCGACCGTGAGCGCGCCGCCGGCGATGTCCGCGATCGTCGGCGCGACGCGCGCGGCGATCGCTCGCCCGCCGAGCACGATCGCAGCGCCCGCGGTGATCGTCGTGAGGCCGCCAGAGCTCGCGCTCACGATCGGCTGCAGCGCGAGCGCGAGTCCGCCGATCAGCGCGCCGTGCCGAAGGCCGGCGCTCACCGCGACGTCGACGAACGCGGCGAACAGCACGAGCTCGGCGAGCTTCTTCGCGCCGAGGGAGGCGAGCGTCGCGGGCGCGGGAGCGCCGTGCAGCACGTGGAGGAGCGTCCGGCCGGAGAGATCGAGCGTCGCGAGGGTGAGCGCGCTGCCGACGCCGACGAGAATGAGGCCCGCGGTGACCGGCGCGGTCGCGCCGACCACTCGCGCATCCGATCGCCCCGAACTAGATTGTCCCCCCATGCCCAAAGTCGCCGCGGGTTGCGTCGTCCGTTACGTCTTCGGCGACGAACCGCGCTACCTCATCGTCCACCCGAGCGGGTCCTACAACAGGAAGAAACCGTGGTCGATCCCGAAGGGCCTTCTCGATGCGGGGGAGGAGCCCTCGACGGCGGCCCTCCGCGAGACCCGCGAGGAGACGGGCCTGGAGTGCCGCATCCTCAAGGCGCTCGGCGAGGTCCGTTACAAGAAGAGCGGCAAGCGCGTGCTCGGGTTCCTCGCCGAGCCGGTCGCGCCGCCGCCCGGCAAGAAGCTCGAGCCGGGTGACTGGGAGATCGATCAGGCGGAGTTCGTCACCGCCGACGAGGCGCTCGAGCGCCTCCACCCCGATCAGCGCGCGCTGATCGAGCGCGCGCTCGCGGAGCGTTGATCCGAGTCGTCGGGGCTGTCGGCTTCGATGTCGCCCGTGATGACGCGCGCGCCCCGCTGGAACGTGACGTAGGCCCACGCCCACTCGAAGATCACGATCACGCGATTCCGGAAGCCGATCAGGAAGAGCACGTGGATGAACAGCCAGAGCAGCCAGGCGAGATAGCCGGAGAAGTGAAGCCGGCCGATCTCGGCGACGGCGGAGGCGCGGCCGATCGTCGCGAGGCTTCCCTTGTCGACGTAGCGAAAAATCGAGGTCGGCTGGTCCTCGATCTTCCGAAGGATGTTCTTCGCGGCATGCTCGCCTTGCTGCATCGCGACCTGCGCGACGCCGGGCAGCGGCTTCCCCGTCTGGTGGAGGAACGCGCCGAGGTCGCCGACGACGAACACCTCGGGATGGCCGGGAATCGAGAGATCGCGCTCGACGATCACGCGCCCCGCGCGGTCGAGCGGCACGCTGAGCGTCTTCGCGAGCGGCGAGGCGGCGACGCCGGCTGCCCAGAGGACCGTCGCGGCATCGACGCGCTCGTCGCCGATCGTCACGCCGCGGGCGTCGATCGCGGTCACCGGCGTGCCCTTGCGGACCTCGACGCCGCGCCGCTGCAATGCCGCCTCGGCCTTCGCCGAGAGATCATCCGGGAACGGCGGCAGGACCCGCGGACCGGCCTCGACGAGGAGCACGCGCGCCTCGCGCGGATCGATCGCGCGGAAGTCGTGCACGAGCACCTGTCGGGAGATCTCGGCAATCGCGCCCGCGAGCTCGACGCCGGTCGGCCCCGCCGCCGACGACGACGAACGTGAGGAGCGCGCGCCGCTGCTCGGCGTCCTTCGCGCGCTCCGCGCGCTCGAACGCGAGGAGGATCTTCCGGCGAATCGAGAGCGCGTCCTCGAGCGACTTCAAGCCGGGCGCGAGAGCGGCCCATTCCTCGTGCCCGAAATAGGCGTGCGTCGCACCCGTGGCGACGACGAGATAGTCGTACGCGCAAACGTCGTCGCGGAGATGAACCTCGCGCTTCGCGACGTCGATCGCGACGACCTCGCCGAGGAGCACGCGCGCGTTCTCCTGGCGGCGGAGGATCGCGCGGATCGGGTACGCGATGTCGGTCGCCGAAAGGCCGGCGGTCGCGACCTGATACAGGAGCGGCTGGAAGAGGTGGTGGTTCCGGCGGTCGATGAGCGCGATTTCCGCGGGCGCACGGCGAAGCGCGCGGGCCGCGGACAAGCCGCCGAAGCCGCCGCCGATGATCACCACGCGCGGAAGAGGACGAGCCATCGAATCCTTGATAACACGCTGCGGCACCCGATGGAGCGACCCTCCTCGGAACGCTACGATGAGCAATCCTGGCGAGGAATCTGATTCCTCGGCAGGATTGCCGAATTGACGTGGAGTCGACAGTCACGATCACGCGCCGAGGCGAGGAGCGCCTCCGCGCGGGCCATCCCTGGATCTACCGGAGCGACGTACGCGACGACGGCGCCCCGGGCGGCGCGGTCGTGCGCGTGGTCTCGCAGAAAGGGCGGCTCCTCGGTCGCGCTATTTACAGCGATCGCTCGCAGATCGCGCTCCGCTGGATGGCGGAGGGCGACGAGCCGGTCGACGACGTGCTCCTCCGCCGCCGGCTCGAGCGCGCGATCGCGCTGCGCGAGAGCCTCGCGATCGACGCCGACGCGTACCGCGTCGTGCATGCGGAGGCCGACGGCCTCCCCGCGCTGATCGTCGACCGCTATCGGGACGTGCTCGTCGTGCAGGCGCTCGCGCAAGGGAGCGACCGCTGGCTCGAGCGGATCGTCGAGATTCTCGCCGAGCTCCTCGCGCCGCGCGGGATTCTTCTCCGGAACGACGCGAGGGTTCGCGACCTCGAGGGATTGCCGCGCGAAGTGCGCGTGGCTCACGGCGAAGTCGGCGCCAGCGTCGTCATTCGCGACGGCACGCTCGAGCTCGAGGTCGACCTCCGCGCCGGCCAGAAAACCGGCCTCTTCCTCGACCAGCGCGAGAATCGCGAAGCCGCCGGGCGGCTCGCGCGCGGCCGCGGGCTCGACGTCTTCAGCTACTCAGGCGCCTTTGCGCTCCGTCTCGCGCGCGCGTGCACGGACGTCACGGCGGTCGAGATTTCCGCGGACGCGAGCGCGCGGATCGAAGCGAACGCGCGACGAAACGGGATCGCGAATCTCTCGGTCGCCACGGCGAACGCGTTCGATTGGCTGCGCGCGGCCGACGAGCGCGGCGAGCGATTCGACACGATCGTGCTCGACCCGCCGGCGTTCGCGAAGAGCCGCGCCGCGCTCGCGAAGGCGCTCGGCGGCTACAAGGAAGTGAACCTCCGCGCCATGCGGCTCCTCGCCCCGGGGGGCGTGCTCGTCACGTCGAGCTGCTCCCATCACGTCGACGAGGCGACGTTCGGCGGCGTCCTCGCCGACGCGGCGGCGGACGTCGGCGCCCGCATGGCCTTGATCGAGCGCCGCGGGCAGGCGCTCGACCACCCGGTCGTGCTCGGCATCCCCGAGTCGAGCTACCTCAAGTGCTTCGTACTCCGGCGACTGCGTTAGGTAATCGTCGGTCCGGCTCGCAAGATCCGCACGGAGACCGGCGCTCGCGGGGATCGCCAAGTAGCTGAAATCACGAGGGTCCGGTCCTCCGGGAGGGAGGCCCCGATCTTGCTGCCCTGAGCTTCGATGCTTGGGCCCCGTTTTCGCCACCTGCCGATCAGCGCCAAGCTGACGATCGCGCTCGTGCTGGCGAACGTGGCCTGCCTCGTCGTCGCTGCGCTCGCCTTCGTCGTCGCCGACCGGGTGAGCTACCGCGCGGCGATCTCGCGCCGGCTGGCGATCGAAGGGGCGCTCCTCGCCGAGAGCGCAGCTCCGCAGCTCCGCTCGAAGGATCCGCGGGCGGCCCAGGCGTCGCTCCTCGCGCTCGCCATCGATCCGTACGTTCGGAGCGCCGGTCTCTACGACGAGCGCGGACGTCGGATCGCGAGCTACGGGCAGCGCGAGGCGCCGCCGGCCGTCGTCGAGCGGCCGACGCGCGCCGTACGGGTCGAATTCGATCGCATCTCTCTCGTCCGCCGGATCGAGCACAAGGGCGCGACGATCGGCTTCGCGTACATCGAAGCGGAAGCATCCGAGCTCGACGAGCGCTCGCTCACCATCTCCGTGCTCGCGGTCGGCGTCCTCTGTCTCGCGGCCGCTTTCGCGATCTTCGTGTCGAGTCGGCTCCAGCGTTTCATCTCGCGACCGATCCTCGATCTCGCGTCGGTCGCCCGACTCGTTTCGACCGGCGAGAACTACTCCGTTCGCGCCTCTCCCGGCGGTCGTGACGAGACGGGTCTCCTCGTGCTCGCGTTCAACCAGATGCTCGCACGCATCCAGGAGCGCGATGCTTCGCTGAAGGCCGAGATCGCCGAGCGCGAGCGCACCCAGGACGAGCTCGCTCGCGCGCGCGATTCCGCGGAAGCGGCGCGGCGCCGCGAAGAGGCCGCGCGCAAGTCGGCCGAGCAGGCGTCCTCGCTCAAGTCCGCGTTCCTCGCGAACATGAGCCACGAGATCCGGACGCCGCTCAACGTGATCCTCGGCTACAACTCGCTCATCCAGAGCGAGCTCGAGGAGAAGAGCGACGAGACCGTGCAGCCGTTGATCGAGGGGGTCGCGCGCGCGAGCAAGCGGCTGATGACGACCGTGCACGGCATCCTCGACATCTCGCGGATCGAGAGCGGCGCGTTCGACATCCATCCGGCGCCGATCCGGGTGGCGGCATTCGTCGCGCGGCTGGTCGAGGACTACGGCGTGCTCACGCGTTCGAAGGGCCTGACGCTCGAGTTCCGCGCGGAGGACGAAGGGACGACGGTCGTGTTCGACGAATACTGTCTGTCCCACTCGCTCACGAACCTGCTCGACAATGCGGTGAAGTTCACCGAGAAGGGCGGCATCACGGTCTGCGTGCGGCGAGAGCGAGACGGCCGCGTCGCGATCGACGTGAGCGACACGGGCATCGGCATCGACGCGGCCTACCTGCCGCGCATCGCCGAGCCGTTCTCACAGGAGGATCTCGGGTCGACGCGGAGATTCGACGGCGCGGGCCTCGGCCTTGCGCTGACGAAGCGATTCCTCGAGACGCACGACGCGGCGCTGTCCGTGAAGAGCCGCAAGAACGAGGGCACGCGCTTCACGATCCACATCCCTGTCGAGTGGGTGATCGATGAAGACGGCGCGGCCGACGCCGCGAAGAAGACCGCCGGCGCACGCGACGGTCATGCGCCGGAAGCCGCGAACGGCACGGCCGCCGACCCGGGCGACTGGGCGAAGCCGTGCGTGCTCGTCGTCGAGGACGACCCCGACACGCAGGAGCTGATGCGCGTGATGCTGGCGGAGCGCTATCGCGTGATCGTCGCGACGAGCGCCGTGGATGCGCGGCGGAAGCTCGCGTTTCCGGGACGCACGGTGCGGCTCGTGTTGATGGACATCTCGCTTTCGGGCGCCGAGGACGGTCTCGCGCTGACGCGCTCGCTGCGCGCCGACGAGCGCTGGCGGACGCTGCCGATCGTCGCGGTGACCGCGCACGCGTTCTCCGAGGACCGCGAGAACGCGCTCCGGTCGGGCTGCGACACGTACCTGTCGAAGCCGGTCGAGCGCGGGCGCCTGCTGTCGGTCGTGCAGGGATTGACGGGGTAGTCTCCCCCTCACCCTGGCCCTCTCCCCAACGGGGAGAGGGTGGGGAACCCTTTCACCTCTCCCCTTTGGGGAGAGGTCGCCGCGCAGCGGCGGGTGAGGGGGAGGCGACCTGAACCCCCGCAGGGGGTCGGGCGAAGCCCGGGCGGTGATGAACTAGTACCCGTGCCGCTCCGCGTACCGCGCGCGGTGCCAGGCGGCGTCCCCGAACGTGACCTCCGCGGCGCGGGCGCGCTTCAGGAAGAAGCCGATGTCGTGCTCGTCGGTCATGCCGATGCCGCCGTGCATCTGCACGGCCTCGTTCGCCGCGAGGAGGAACGCATCGCTGGCGCGCGCCTTGGCGACGTCGACGAGGTCCGGCACGTCCGCCGAGCCCTCGTCGATCGCGCGGTGGAGGCCGAAGACGGCCGAGCGCGTGAGCTCGAGCTCGGTGTAGACGTTCGCCGCGCGGTGCTTGAGCGCCTGGAACGTGCCGATCAGCACGCCGAACTGCTTGCGCGTCTTCAAGTACTCGAGGGTCATCTCGAACGCGGCGAGCATCGAGCCGAGCATCTCCGCGGTGAGCGCCGCGGTCGCGCGATCGAGCGCATGCTCGAGGACTTCCGCGCCGCCGCCGAGGAGCGCGCTCTCGGCGACTTCGACCCCTTCCAGGCGGACGCGAGCCGCGCCGCGCGAATCGAGCACCCACTGACGCTCGACGGTGACGCCGCGCGCGGCGGCGTCGATCACGAAGAGCGACAAGGCAGAATCACTCGTGCGCGCCGAGACGATCAGCCGCTCCGCCGCCGGCCCGTCGAGCACGAGCGTCTTTTCTCCGGTGAGCCGGAAACCGCCCCCGGCGCGCTCGGCGCGGGTAGTGATCTTCCGCGCGTCGTAGCGCGAGCCGGCTTCCTGCCACGCGAGCGCGGCGACGAGGTCGCCTTTCGCGATCGCCGGCAAGAGCGCGCGCTTCTGCTCCTCGCTGCCGCCGAAGAGGATCGCGCTCGAGGACGCGACCGTCGAGAGCATCGGCTCGGGCACGAGACCGCGTCCGAGCTCCTCCATCACCACCATCAGGTCGGCGAAGCCCATGCCGGCGCCGCCGTGCGTCTCCGGCACGACGATGCCCGCCCAACCGAGGTCGGCCATCTCGCGCCAGAGATCGCGCGAGAACCCGAGCGGCTCCTTCGCATCACGGAGCGCGCGGATGCGCTTCAGGGACGAGCGCGAAGAGACGAAGTCACGCGCCGTCTGCTGCAGGATTTGCTGATCTTCACTGAGGACAAGGGGCATCGTGGATTCTCCGTCACGGAACGTCTCCGACGAAATACTTACGAAGTATTTTGACTTTAGTCGGGAAGCCCGAGCACGCGCTTGGCGATGATGTTTAGCTGGATCTCCGTCGTGCCGCCCTCGATCGAGTTCGCGCGCGAGCGCAGCCAGTCGCGCGTGATGCGCTGCTCGCGATCGCCGAATCCCGGATCCTCCCAGCCGAGGCCCTCGGGGCCGAGGATCGACATCAGGAGCTCGTACCGGCGCTTGTTCAGCTCCGTGCCGTAGAACTTGAGAATCGAGCTCTCGGCGCCGGGCGCCTGGCCCGCCTTCGCCGCGTCCGTGATGCGCGCGATCGTGAGATCGAGGCAGCGCTGGTCGAATTCACCCTGGGTGATGCGGTCCCGGATTCCCGCGTCCGTGAGACGGCCGTCGTCCTCGCCGACGTGGCTGCGCGCGAGCGAGACGAGCGGATTGCCTTCGTCCTGCTTGTCGCTGCGCGGCGGCTTGAACGCCTCGGCGATCATGTTGCGCTCGAAGCCGAGCAGCGCCTTCGCGATCGTCCAGCCGTCGTTCACCTTGCCGACGACGTTCGCGCGCGGCACGCGCACGTCGTTGAAGAAGCTCTCACAGAATGGCGACTGGCCGCTGATCAGGCGGATCGGCTTCACGGAAACGCCGGCCGAATCCATGTCCATCAGGATGAAGCTGATGCCTTCGTGCTTCTTCGCGGTCGGGTCGGTGCGGACGAGGAGGAACATCCAGTCCGCCTTGTCGGCGTACGACGTCCAGATCTTCTGGCCGTTGATCACGTAGTCGTCGCCGTCGAGCACGGCGCGCGTCTGCAAGCTCGCGAGGTCGGAGCCGGAGCCCGGCTCGGAGTAACCCTGACACCAGCGGATCTCGCCGCGGATCATCCGCGGGATGTGCGTGCGCTTCTGCTCCTCCGAGCCCATCTGCAGGAGGAGCGGCCCGATCATGTGGAGACCGAATCCGAGGAGAGGAGGACGGAGTCCGAGTCGCTTCATCTCCTCGTCGAGGATCTTCGCCTCGGCCTTCGAGAGGCCCGCGCCGCCGTACTCGCGCGGCCAGGTCGGCGCGGTGAAGCCACGATCCGCGCTCACGCGCAGCCACTCCGCGATCTCGGGCGGATACGTCGTCTTCTTGCCGCCCCAGCAGAGCTCGTCGTCCGACTTCCACGGCGCATACGCCGCCTTCGGCGCATGCTTCACGAGCCAGTCACGGACCTCCGCGCGGAATGCTTCGAGATCGGCCATGGCGGATCGCTTAACCAATGCGATCCGCTCTTTCCATAGGCAAAGTCGCAAGATAGGACGGCGAGACCCCCAAAGGAGTGAAGCGCATGCGCCTCGGTCTGAACGTCGGTTATTCCGGCTCGAAGATGTCGCTCAACATGGACCTCGTGCTCGAGGCCGAGCGGCTCGGCTTCCATTCGTGTTGGACCGCGGAAGCGTACGGCTCCGACGCCGTCACGCCCGCCGTCTGGATCGCGGCGCGCACGACGAAGATGAACGTCGGCACCGGCATCATGCAGATGCCCGCGCGCACGCCGGCGATGACGGCGATGACCGCGATGACGCTCGATCATCTCTCCGGCGGCCGCTTCCTGCTCGGCCTCGGCGCGTCGGGGCCGCAGGTCGTCGAGGGCTGGCACGGCAACCGGTACGGCAACCCGCTCGTCCGCGTGCGCGAGTACATCGAGATCGTGCGCGAAGATCTGGGCGCGCGAGCAGCCGCTCGAGTACAAGGGCGACGCACTACCAGATCCCGTACAAGGGCGAAGGCGCGACCGGCCTCGGCAAGCCGCTGAAGAGCATCCTCCACGGCCGGCAGATCCCGATCTACGTCGCCGCGATCGGCCCGAAGAGCGTCGAGCAGATGGCGCAGATCGCGGACGGCTGGCTGCCGATCTTCTTCTCGCCGTACCGCTCGCGAAGTCGTGCTCAAGGCCGCTCGAAGCGGGCTTCGCGAAGACGGGCGGCGGCAAGAGCCTCGCGAACTTCGACGTCGCGCCGGCCGTGACGGTGATCCAGGGCAACGACGTCGCTGCGTGTCTCAACTTCATCAAGCCGGTGCTCGCGCTCTACGTCGGCGGCATGGGCGCGCGCGGCAAGAACTTCTACAACGACCTCGCGTGCCGCTACGGCTTCGAGGCCGAGGCGAAGAAGATCCAGGACCTCTACCTCGACGGCAAGAAGGACGAGGCCGCGGCCGCGGTGCCGGACAAGCTCGCCGACGAGATCTCGCTCGTCGGCCCGAAGGAGCGGATCCAGGATCGTCTCGCCGCGTGGAAGGAGTCCGGCGCGACGACGTTGATCTGCGGGCTCATGCAGCCCGAGGCCGCGCAGACGATGGCCGAAGCGGTCCTCTAGTTCTGGCGACGGCGTCCGCGACGTCAAAGGTGGTCGTCGCCGGGGACCGCTCGGGAAGGTCCGATCCCCAACCCCCGAACCGGGGTTTCGTCTTCGGATGAACCCTTCGATTTCCGGTTCGGAGCGAGCGAAGCGAACTCGGGCCGCCAAGGGCGGCGCCGCCCTGGTGTTGATCGACGTGATCAACCCCATGGACTTCGAAGGGTCGGAGGGACTCGTGAAGGCCGCGCTCCCCGCAGCGGAGGCGCTTCTCGCTCTCAAGCGGCGCGCGCGGCGACACGGAGTCCCCACGATCTACGTGAACGACAACTTCGGGCGCTGGCGGTCGGACTTCCGGGCGATCGTCGCACTTTGCTCGCGGCGCTCCGTGCCCGGCAGCCCGGTCGCGAAGCTGTTGAAGCCGGAGCCGCGCGACTACTTCGTGCTGAAGCCGAAACATTCCGGCTTCTACGCGACGGCGCTCGAGATCCTGCTGCAGGCGCTCAAGGTGCGGACGATCATCCTCGGCGGCTTCGCGACGAACATCTGCGTGCTCTTCACCGCGAACGATGCCTACATGCGCGGTTATCGGATCCGCGTGCCCGTCGATTGCGTCGCCGCCAACTCGCCGACCGACACGCGCCAAACCCTCGCGCAGATGCGCACGTTCCTGAAGGCGGACGTGCGGCCGTCGAAGAAGCTCGCGTTCGCCTGACGGCCGTCGGCCACGAGCCTGCGAAATCATCGTTGCCTCGTCGCGAGGATTCCTGCGAAACGGTGCACGGTGATCCCCCACGGACTGGTGATCGTGGCTTCGCTCGCGGCTCTTCTCGCGGAGGGACGGGCCGGCGCCGAGCCGCCCAAATTCCACGTGGTGACGAACCCCTACACGTTCGGTCAGGCGCCGGACTGGATGCCCGACGGTGCGCACGTCGTTCATCACGCGGACCGTGGCGAAGGGAACCAGATCTACATCGCGCGCCTCGACGGCACCGAGGAGCGCTGCCTCACCTGTGGCCAGCCGGGCCCGAACATGGTCCCCGACTCGCGCCCGCAGGGCGACGTCATCCTCTTTCACTCCTGGCGCGGCACCAACCTCACCGTCGGCGCGCCCGGCTTCGGCGGGCTCGGCTCGGATCTGTACGTCGTCTCGACGGCCGGCGGACCCGCGGTCGCGCTCACGAACGACCATGACGGGTACGACAACTACCACGCGTACTTCTCGCCCGACGGCAACCGCATCGTGTGGGCGCGGCTCAACTGGAATTTCATCACCGATACCGGGCGCGGCTACTGGGACATCCGCGTCGCCGACTACGTCGACGACGAGCACGGCCCGCACCTCGAGAACGTCCGCGTCGTGAAGGAAGGGCCGGGCCACTACTTCGAGACGCAGCACTGGTCGCCTGACGGATGCGGCTTCCTCTTCACCGAGAGCGTCGATACGACGCTCAACCTCGAGCTCTTCTACCTCGATCTCTGCAAGAGCGAGGACGATCCGACGCGCCTCCGCCGCCTCACGAACCATCTCGCGTGGGACGAGCAGGCGATCTTCACGCCGGACATGAAGAAGGTGATCTTCATGTCGACGCGCGATCACCAGAGCCTCTGGAACACGTGGGCCGGAGCGTTCGGACGGGCGGGGACGCCGGCGGACTTCGATCACCTGTTGCTATTGCCGCTCTTCGAGGTCGGCTTCCTCCAACCGATCGGCGCGGCGTCGAACGATCTCTACGAGCTCGACTTCAAGCATCCCGGGAAGGTGCGACGCCTCACGAACAGCGGCGACGACGGCTGGATCATCCCCGAGTTCGTGTGGGACCCGGCCGGTGAGCGTCTGCTCTGGACCGAGACGAAGTACCACGACGGCGTGCGCGCACAGCTCCCGCCGAACCCGCTGCGCGATCTCGGCGAGCTCGGCGCGATGCTCGAGGATCCGCCGCTACCGGATCTCGGGACCCCGAGCGCCGTCGGCTTGACGCCCGCGTTTCTGCTCGTGAGACGAACGCGGATCGGGAGCTACGGGAAGTAGGAGAGAGCGATGGAATCGGGCATCTACGTCGGCAAGAACCTCGGCGGACACGACTACGCGGCCACGCGGGAGCTCGTCGAGCGGTACGGCGACGGCACTGCGGACCGTCTGCCGATCTACCGGGAGCTCGCGCCCGGGCTCCTCTTCCACTCCGAGTGCTACACGTTCCTGCAGGATTGGTACTTGCCGAACCTGATCGGCAACCTGCACGCGCGCCAGGAGTGGGAGATGTTCTCGCCGCTCGCGATCGGCGAGCAGGTGCATACCCACGCGTTCGTCGCAGATCGCTACCGCAAGCGCGGGCGCGACTACGTCGTCTGCGAGACGCTGATCTTCGGCGCCGACGGCCGGCTCGCGAACCGCGGCCGGACGCACCAGAGCTTCCTCGCCGAAGAAGCGGCGCCGGACGCAATGGTCGTCGACAAGGACCGCGAGCGGCGCTCGGATCGGAAGTTCGAGATCGGCGGCGAGGGCAGGGCGATCGACGGTGACGCCCGCGCCGTCACGCTCGACATGTGCCGCGCGTTCTCCGGGCCGAGCGAAAACTACCACACGAACCGGGAGATGGCGCAGGCGCTCGGGTTTCCGGACGTCGTCGTGCAGGGAATGATGGCGCTCTGCTTCCTGTCCGGGCTCCTGACCAAAGAGTTCGGCCAAGGCTGGCTCCGGGGCGGGAAGATGGACGTGCGGCTCGTCAACGTCGTGTGGGCCGAGGACGTCGTGACGCCGCGCGCAAAGGTCCGCGACGAGGTCGCGATCGGCGGCGGTCGGCGCGCCGAGCTCGACGTCTGGTGCGAGAAGGCCGACGGCACGAAAGTCGTGGTCGGCAGCGCGAGCGCGCTCGTCTGATTCTTGGCGACGGCGTCAAGGGCGCCAAAGGCGATCGTCGCCGCAGACCGCTCGGGACGGGCCCGGTGGCGACGGCGTCAAAGACGCCAAAGGCGGTCGTCGCCGCAGACCGCACGGGAGGATCCGCATAGCGCGGCCCCCCGCGCGGGTGCTACAACGACGCCAGCCCATCACGCTCTCCGAGGTTCATTCACACATGCAGATTCTCAAGCGGGTCAACTGGGTGACCGCGCCCTTTCTCCTTCTCACGCCGACGATCGCGATCGTCTGGGGCACGCTCCACGTGTGGACCTACGGCGTCCACTGGTTCGAGCTCGCTCTCGCGCTCTCCTTCCTCCTTGCCACCGGCATCAGCATTACCGCCGGTTACCACCGTCACTTCTCGCACGGCGCTTACGAGTGCCGTCGGTTCGTCAAGTTCTTCTACCTCGCGTTCGGCAGCGCGGCGTTCCAGCACTCGCTTCTGAGCTGGGCGTCCGACCATCGCCGGCATCACATGAACATCGACGAGGAGGCAGACCCCTACAACATCCGCCGCGGCTTCCTCTGGGCGCACATCGGCTGGATGCTCGTCGAGAAGGGCGAGAAGCCGGACTTCTCGAACGTGCAGGATCTCGCCGCCGATCCGATGGTGCGATTCCAGCACGATCACTACGTGCCGGTCGCGGTTGCGATGTGCTTCGGGCTTCCGCTCGCGATCGGGTTCGCGGTCGGCAATCCGTGGGGCTGCCTGCTCTGGGCGGGTTTCATCCGCCTGGTCCTCGTGCACCACTCGACGTTCTTCGTGAACTCGCTCGCGCACACGCTCGGCACGCGGCCGTACTCGCGCGCGTTCTCCGCGCGGGACAGCGTGATCACCGCGCTCCTCACGCTCGGCGAGGGCTACCACAACTTCCACCACCGCTTCGCGACGGACTACCGGAACGGTCTCCGCTGGTATCAGTGGGATCCGACGAAGTGGACGATCCGCGCGATGGCGGCGATGGGCTGGGCCTGGGGGCTCACGCGCGCGCCGCGCGAGAAGATCGTCGCCGCGGAGCTCGAGGCGGACACCCAACATCTCCTTGCGCGATGGAAGGATCGGTCCGAGCACGCGGCTTCCGCCGTACGCGACCGGCTCGGGCATCTCGCGGAAATGGTGGAGAGCGCAGCGTCGCGCCTCGGCGCGCTCGAGCGCGAGCTCCGCGAGCTCCGCGCGTCCTGGGGAGACCGTCCGCACCCGCGGCTCGATTGGCTCCGCCAGGAGCTCCGCACCGCGTCGCGCGAGCTGCGCGATGCGCGTGCCCGTTGGCGGCACACGCTCGAGGAAGTCGCGCGGAAGCCGCTGCCTCAAGTCGCCTGATCGCGTGGAGCTCCTCCTCGTTCGTCACGGGGTGACCGCCCACAACCTCGACCGGATTTTCATGGGCTGGGATCCGGTGCCGCTCGCGGCGGAGGGTCGCGCGCAGATCGCCAAGCTGGCCGAGCGGCTCGCGGGGGAGCGGGTCGATCGGATTTTGGCCTCGGACGTTGCTCGTGCCAGGGAGTCGGCGGAGATCATCGCCGCCCACCTGCGATTGCCGATCGCGTTCCACGAGGAGCTTCGCGAAGTCCACGTCGGCGAGGCGAAGGGTGTCGGCTACGAAGACGCGGCGGTTCGCTGGCCCGGCATCCTCGACCCCGACGGCGAGGTGCCGTTTCCGGGCGGCGAGTCGTTCGCGGCGCTCGCGGATCGCGCGGCGAAGTTCCTTCGCGAGTCGGTCGTCTCCGATCGCGACGAGCGCGTTCTCGTCGTCACGCACGGCGGGCTCGTGCGCGGTGTCGCGGCGCGCCTGCTCGGCAAACCGCTCCGTGACGTCGGCACCTTCGCGGTAGACAACGCCTCGCTCTCCGTGTTTCGGATGCGGGCCGGAAGCGCAGAGCTCCTCGCTTGGAACGACGTCGCCCACCTCGCAGTAGTCTGACGGCTGCGCCGTCAGAGAACAGACACGTCTCGCCCTTCGATGGTCGGGGAACGCGAGGCCGGAGCCATTTGAATGCCGTCCGCGCTGTCGCGCTCGCCGCGATGGCTGCGACGCTCGCGGCGACCGGGTGCTCGGACTCGGACGACGACTTCCTGGCATCGGAGCTCGGAGTCTTCGTGCTCGTCGTCGACGGGCTCATGCCCGGCGAGGTCGGCGCGCTCACGCCGAACCTCGCGGCGTTCCGCGACGAGGGCACGTGGTACGAGGAGAGCCGCGCGGTGATGATCGCCGAGACGATCCCGAATCACGTGGCGATGATGACGGGCGTCTATCCCGAGCGAAGCGGCATCGCCGCCAATAAATATTGGGACCGCGAGGGCTCGCCGTCGGACGCGGACCTCTCCGACCCCGAGGAGCTCGAAGCGAAGACTCTGTTCACCGTGATCGACGAGCAGTGCGGCGCGCTCCGCACCGCGGCGGTGCTTTCGAAGCGCTATCTCTTCGAGATCTTCTCGACCGGCGGCATCAACGTCGCGGCCGACAGCCATTGGGATCCCCGGCCGGCGAACCTGCCGGAGCCGGACGGGCACACGCCCGATCTGATCACGATGGAAGAAGCGCTCGCACGGCTGCCGTCGAGTGACTTCATGTTCGTCAACCTCGGCGACGTCGATCGCGTCGGGGCATGCGGACGAGACCGGGGCGGTCGGCGTGCCCGTGGTGCGGACCGCCGCGCTCGTCGACACGGATCTCGAGGTCGGACGCTTTCTCGAAGCGCTGCGCTCGAGCGGCCGCTGGGAGCAGAGCATCGTCATCATCTTGAGCGACCACGGCTTCGACTGGTCGCTGCCGACGAACTTCGTGAACCTCGCGCCGTCGCTGCCGGCGAACGTATTCCCCGTGCAGAATGGCGGCGCGGACAACCTCTATCTCGTCGATCCCGACGATCCCGAGCGCGACGACCAGCTCCGCCGCGCGCGCGCGACGGCGCTCGCGCAGGCGGGCGTCGAGGCCGCATGGTACCGGCGCGCGAATCGCGCTCGATCCGGACCCCGCGGGAGAGCTTCCTGCGGATCTCGGTCTCGACCACGAGAACGCCGGTGATCTCATCGTGCTCGCGAAGCCTGGCTGGCGCTTCTCGGATCCCGCGTCGATCGACAACCCGCTTCCCGGGAACCACGGCCATCTCGTCACGCGCCACAACACGTTCATGATCGGCGGCGGCGCGCCGTTCCTCCGCCGCGGCCAGCGGATCGCCGCTTCGATCGCTTCTCCGTCGCCGCTCGACGCGCTCCCCGAGCAGTCCGAGAACGTCGACGTCGCGCCGACGGTCGCGTGGCTCTTCGGGCTCGAGCCGCGCGGCTACGACGGGCGAGTGCTGAGCGAGGCGTTCACGATCGATCGTTCGCCGTCGCGTTGCGGCGGGTTCCTGACGACGGACTGACCGAGCGAGCGCATCAGCGCGGTGCGAGCGCCGCGATCGTCTTCCAGGCCGCGTCCGGATCCGGGATGAACGGGTGGATGCACACGGTCGTCACGCCGTTCGCGACGAAGCGCTCGATCCGCTCGCGGCAGTGCTTCTCGTCGCCGATCAGCGTGATCGCATCGATCATCTCGTCCGTGAACGCCGCTTCCGTCGCTTCGCGGTCGCGCTTCGCCCAGGCTTCGCGCATCTCGCGCGCCTCGCGCTCGAACCCGCACCACTCGGCGAACGCGTTGTAGACCGACGTCGTGAAGTAGCCGGCCATCCCGCGGCGCATGAGCGCGCGGACCTTCTCGGGCTGATCGGTGAGGCACGCCTGAAAGCGACAGACGACCTCCATCTTCGAGGCGTCGCGTCCCGCCTTCTTCGCGCCTTCGGCGACCGCTTCGAGCATCCGCGGCGTCGCGTCGGCGGGGAAGAGGTTCACGACCACGCCGTCGCCGACCTCGCCGGCAACACGCAGCATCGCCGGCTTCAGCGCGCCCACGTAGATCGGCACGGCTTGCGGCGGCACCGCGATCAACCGAAAGCCTTCGCTCCGGATCGTCTTGCCTTTGAAGCTCGAGCGCTCGCCCGCGAGCATCGAGCGGACGACGGTGACGGTCTCGCGCACGCGCGCGAGCGGTTTCTCGAACGGCACGCCGTTCCAGCGGTCGACGATCGTCTCGCTCGACGAGCCGATGCCGAGGAAGAATCGCCCCGGCATGAGCTGGCCGAGCGCGCCCGCGAGCGAGGCGAAGACCGCGGGCGTCCGCGTGTATGCCGGCGAGACGCCGACGCCGATCCGCATCTGCGGCACACGCGCGGCGAGCGCGGCGGAGATCACGAACGGATCGGGCACGCCGCTGCCGTCCGCGAGCCAGACGCTGTCGTAGCCGATGCCGGCCGCGCGCTCGGCGACGTCGAGGCAGTGCGGCACGTCGGGGGGAAGCGGCAGGCTGATCGCGTAGCGCGTCTTCATCATCAGGTCTGTACAACAAAATCCGGCGAGCGGAGCTAGCGGTAGATCCTATTGCCCGCCCCCCCCCCCCCCCCGATGTACGAGGCGCCACGATGCACACAGTAACCTTAGCAATCGCTATTTTCCTTATGGGCGTGTTCGACGCGCGGGCCGAGCATCCTTCGCCGCTCGGACCCGAGTTCCTGGTCAACACCTTTACGTTCCGAAGGCAGAACCGGCCGTCTGTCGCGGTGGCGCCGTCGGGCGCTTTCATGGTCGCCTGGCAGAGTCGGCATCTCAATAACGCCCCCGCTCCGGATGAGGTCTTTGCGCGCTGCTTCGACGCGGCCGGGAATGCCTTCGGCAACGAGTTCCAGGTGACGACGGACTTCGTCGGTGGACGCGTCGAGCCGTCGGTAGCGGTCGACTCGGTCGGCAATTTCGTGGTCGCCTGGCAGGATGGCTTCTCGATCGTGTTGCGAAGATACGGTCCGAATTGCCAACCGCTCGGCGGCGTCGTCCCGGTCGAAGACACGGACGTTAACTCCTCCTTGCCAGTCGTCGCGGCGAGCCCGTTGGGTGGCTTCGCGGTGGTTTGGTCGATTGAGAATGCCGGAATCTTCGCGCGGCGGTTCGACTCGGCCGGCAACCCGCAGGGTGGTGCATTCGAGGTGGCCGCCGGCGGCGGGGGCTTCTCCGCGGCGTTCGACTCGGCGGGAGCGCTCGCCATCGTCTGGCCCACGGAGGTGATCGTGAACGACCTTAGGCGCTTCGTGGTCGCGGCACGGACGTATGCCGCGAACGGCGCGCCGCTCGTCGGTCCCTTCCAAGTGAACGACGACAGGGCGTGCTTCTCTGCGGGCTGTGGCGGGGTGGTCTCGCTGACCCGCGCGGGGAACGTCTTCGCCGTCTCCTGGATTCGGATCACGGATTCCTTCGGCAGTCGCGAGACGGTCCTACGGCGCTTCGACGCGAACGGACAGCGCCTCGGAGGCGAGATTCCCTTGAGCGGGGTGGACGGTTTCGACGACGGGATCACGGCCGATGCAGCAGGCAACTTCGTCGTGGCCTATTCTCGCTTCGGTGTCGGTATCTTCGCCCGACGATTCGACGTGAACGGCAATCCGCTCGGCGGCGAGACTCTCGTGTCGTCGACCCCTGCCGGGACTCACCCTGCGCAAACGTTGAGCGTCGACAGCTCTCCATCCGGCGACCTCGTTTTCGCCTGGGGCACGAACCTGGGGGGCCCCCCTTCGGGGCGCGACGTGTTCGCCAGGAGGTTCACGACGAAAGTTTTCTGCTTCGGCCTCCCGGCAACGATCGTCGGTACTGCGGGAGACGACGTCATCGTCGGCACGGCGGGACCAGACGTCATCCACGGGCGTGGGGGCTTCGACGTGATCACCGGCAAGGAAGGCGACGACGTCCTCTGCGGCGGAGGCGACGCTGATCTGGTGAAGGGCGGCAAGGGGGACGACGTCGTGAAAGGCGGGCGTGGCGACGACACCGTGAAGGGCGGCACCGGGAACGACGCACTGATCGACGCGGCGGGCTTCAACGTCCTGAACGGCGGCGACGACGTCGACTCGTGCACCGTGGCGCCGACGAACGCGGTCAGCGAATGCGAAGGCTAGGGGCGCGTCAGCGGAGGCCGAAGAAGCGGGCGGCGTTGCCGCCCATGTAGCTCGCGACGACCTCGTCCGACAGCTTCCATCGGCGGAGATTCTCGATCGCTTCTTCCGGCGCGGAGGCGTCGTGGTGCGGATAGCGTGAGCCCCAGGCCGCGACCTTGCCGTACGTCTCGGGCAATCGCGCGACGCTCGATTCCCACGTGTTGAACGTGACGAGCGACTCGCGACCGAAGAACACGTCGGCCGGCTCGAGGCTCACGTCCTTCATGCTCGAGAGGAGCCAGAGATAAGTCTCGGCCTTCTCGAGCGCGAGCGTGACCCAGGACGCGCCGGAGTGGTGGAGCGAGAAGCGAAGCTTCGGAAAGCGCTCCATGTGTCCGTAGAAACAAATCGCCGTGAGGAAGATCGCCGCGTCCATCGTCGGCGCGATCGACTCGGCGAGTGGATGGCCGGTGCGGAGGGCGCTCGCCACGCGCTCGAGCGTCGCGCCCGTCGACGTCCATTCGGCGTTCGTGCCGCCCGGCGAGGGATGGACGCAGGCGACGATGCCGAGCGTCTCGAGATCCGCCCAGAGCGGATCGAAGCCCGGGTGATTGAGGAAGCGACCGCGCCCGGCCGTGTCGGTCAGGTCCTGACACGCGAACGTCTCGCCGACGAACGCGGGCCGGAGGAACACGAAGCGAAAGCCGCGCTTCACGACGCGGCGGAGCTCCTTCCGCGCGAGATTCGGGTCCTGCGTCGGCAGCACCGCGACCGGCAGCAACCGGCGCGGCGAGCGGCGCGTGTGATCCCAGATCCAGTCGTTGTAGGCGCGCGCGAGCGCGTGCGCGACGTCGGGATTCGTGACCGCGGGGAAGTACTCCGCGAAGAGCGTCGGGAAGAGGATCGCGCGATCGATGCCGAGCGCGTCCATGTCCGCGAGGCGCGCGCGCGCGTCGGCGGCGCCGGGATTCGTCGGATGCGCGCACGTCGGGTCGAGCGCGCCGACGTCGTCCGGCGTCATGCCGGGGCGCCAGATCGCCTGACGGTTGATCCGGCTGGTACCCATCGGTTTCGCCGGCTTGCCGTTCAGGATCGCGCTCGGCACGCCGTCGACGTCCTCGTAGTAGAACGATGCGCGCGCGAGCGCGCGGAGATCGCGGTCGACGTACTTCTGCCAGATGACGGTCGGCTCGAAGACGTGCGCATCGGCGTCGAGCACCGAGAACCCGAGGCGCGGCTTCGCGAGCTTCGCTCGCTTCGGAAGGGCGGTCGCGCGCGGGCGGCGTCCGCGCCCACCTCTCCCCGTTGGGGAGAGGTCGCGCGAAGCGCGGGTGAGGGGGAGGCCGTCGCGACGAGCCATCTCAGTAGATCGGATCGCGGCGAGCAGCATCCGCGGATCGAGCTTCGAGAATCGATCGACTGCGTGACGCCGTGCGCGCGCGGGTCCGCCTCCGCGGCGGCCCACTGCTCGAGCTCCGCCGCATCGGGAACCAATCCGGCCGGTCGCATCGCCGCGGGCTCTTCGCGTCACGAAGAGCTTGGCCTCGATGCCGTACATGCGGCGCGCGTTCCCGCCGAGCATCTCCGCCTGTACGGTCTTCGGCACGCCGGCACTCGTCCATCTGGCGGATCGCGCTCCACGAGTCCGCGCCGTCGTGGTGATACGCGTCCGACGACCAGACCCCGGTCTGCTCGAACGTGTCCCACTGCCGGAACACGGGATCCTCGTCCGACTCGAAGGCGATGAAGCACTGCTCGGCGAACGCCTCGCTCGGCAGACGGTCGGCGCGAATGCGGCGCTCGTTCGCGTAGAGCTTGAAGAGGCGGTCGCAGTGCTCGAGGAGCTCCGGCAGCCAGCTCGCGTTCGACTCGAAGATCGCCATGCGGAGCTTCGGGTACATCTCGAGGAAGCCGGAGAGCAGCACCTGCGCGAGCCACGTCATCGCCTCGAAGACGAACGAAAGCGTCTGCAGGTCCACCATCTTGCCGCCGAGCTCCATGCTGCCGGCGCGCGCGATGTATTCGCCGATCGAGACCGCGCGGGGCGACGGCTCGGAGGCGAGCGCGGGGAACGTGTGCATGCCACAGACGACGCCCGTTTCCTCGAAGGCGCGGAACACCTTGTCGAACGTGTTCCGGAGCGTGCCGTTCCGCGGCCCCGGGAAGACCTGGTTCGGGTACCCGCCGCGCGCGTCGATCGGGCGGATCAACGCCACGCGGAAGCCCTGATTCGCGATCCGTTCGAGCTCGAGGCGCGTGTATTCCGCGCTCTGCAGCGGCAGCCAGCCGGCGGGGAACAGCCGATCCGGCACGGCGGCGCAGTAGTCGGTCACCCAGCGGTTGTAGGCGCGCGCGAAGCCGTACGCGCCCTCCGCGCTTTCGATGAACGGGAAGTGCGCGACCATCATCGTCGGGATCACCATCACCTGGTCGATCCCCATGAGGTCCATGTCGCGGATCCGCGCGTGCGGCTCGTAGGCGCCGCGATGCTCGAGCTCGCGCGCCTGCGCCGCCGAGAGCCCCATCTGCTGGAAGCGCCGGATGAGCTTCTTGTTCATGCCCGGCCCGGCGATGCAGATCGGGTTGTAGGCGGGGAAGTCGTGGTTCTGGCCGCCGATCACGACGGTCCGGCCGTTCAGGATCGTCTGGCCGTCCTCCATCCAGTACGACCGCCTCACCGCTTCGCGAAACTCGGGCTCGACGTAGTCGGTGAAGATGGCCGGGACGTCGTTGACGTGCGCGTCGCAGTCGAAGACGGCGAAATCCTTCCGCATGCGACCGATCCTCCGAAGAGGAAACCTATGTCGCGCTCGGACGGCGCTGCAAGCGGTGAATCCCGTGGGCAGTGGCGGCCGCGGGGTCGCCTCCGCGGAAGTAAAGCGCAGCCGAGCAGCGAGCTACGCCGGCAGCCGGGGGCCTGGCTCGCTCCATGGCTCGCCGCTGGCAGCGAGCAGCTTCATGCGAGCACTCAGTGCGGCTGCGCTTTCTTCCGCGAACCAGGCCCCCGGCTGCCGACGAAACACGCGCGGTCGGCGAGCCATGGAGCGGAGGCGATCCCGCGTCCGCCAGGGCCGATCTGTTCAGCGCCGCGTGCGGTCGTCGCGCTCGACGATCAACCAGGAGTCTTCGAGCGCGCGCGTCTCGCACTCCTTGCCGGGCTCGAGGATGACCTTCCGCTCGGGGCGCGCGATCGTCAGCCGCCCGCCGAGCCGCACCTCGATCCGCCCCTTGATCACCTTGAAGCGATAGCGAACCGGATGGATGTGCGGGCTGTGGTGGTAGTCGCGCGGGCGGAAGATGAGGAAGCGATCGGGCGCGAGCTCGAAGATCGCGCTCGATGGCGGTCGAGTCTCAATCGCTGTTTCTGCGCCGCGTCGTTCCATTCCGCCGTCGAACGAGGGCTTTCCTAGAATGGGTCGACGTCGGCGCGCAAGGGGGGCCCTGAACGGAGTTCAAAAACTCACGGCCTTCAGCTTTCCGCGGCGGGCGCGGAGGCCGGCTTCGTCTCGACCGGGGCGTAGACGAAGCGGAGCTCGCCGTCCTCCTCGTCGATCGTCACCTTGCCGCCGTTCTTCAGCTTGCCGAACAGGATCTCGTCGGCGAGCGGGCGCTTCACCTCGTTCTGGATGAGCCGCGCCATCGGCCGCGCGCCGAACGTCGGGTCGTAGCCCTTCTCGGCGAGCCAGCGCGCGCGCCGCCGGCGTGAGCTCGAGCGAGACCTGCTTCTCGTTCAGCTGGGCGTCGAGCTCGGTGCATGAACTTGTCGACGACGCGCTCGATCGTCGTCGGGCTGCGAGCGAGCCGAACGTGACGATCGCGTCGAGGCGGTTCCGGAACTCGGGCGTGAAGAGCTTCTCGATCGCCTTCTTGCCCTTGTCGGCGTTCGTGCGCGCCGCCGAAGCCGATCGCCGCGGCCGCCATCTCCTGCGCGCCGGCGTTGGTCGTCATGATCAGGATGACGTGGCGGAAGTCGGCCTTGCGGCCGTTGTTGTCGGTCAGCGTCGCGTGGTCCATCACCTGGAGCAGGATGTTGAAGATGTCCGGGTGCGCCTTCTCGATCTCGTCGAGCAGGAGCACCGCGTGCGGCGTCCTGCCGGATCGCGTCGGTCAGCAGCCCGCCCTGGTCGAAGCCGACGTAGCCCGGCGGCGCGCCGATCAGCCGCGAGACGGTGTGCTTCTCCATGTACTCGCTCATGTCGAAGCGGAGGAACTCGACGCCGAGCGCCGGCGGCGAGCTGCTTCGCGAGCTCGGTCTTGCCGACGCCGGTCGGCCCGGCGAACAGGAACGAGCCGATCGGCTTCTCCGGCTGGCCGAGGCCGGCGCGCGCCAGCTTGATCGGCGGACGCGAGCGTGTCGATCGCCGCGTCCTGGCCGAAGACGCGTGAGCTTCAGGTCGCGCTCGAGCGTCTCGAGGCGCTCGCGGTCCGACGGTCGACACGCTGCGCGGCGGGATCTGCGCCATCGTGGCGACGATGTGCTCGATGTCGCTCGACGCGGACCGTCTTCTTGCGCCGCCGCCGGGCGGATCTGCATCGGCGGCGCCCGGCCTCGTCGATCACGTCGATCGCCTTGTCGGGCAGGAAGCGGTCGTTGATGTGCTTGGCCGACGAGCTCGGCCGCGGCGCGGAGCGCCGCGTCGCGTGTAGGTGACGCCGTGGTGCTCCTCGTAGTGCGGCTTCAGGCCCTTGCAGGATCTGCGTGCGTCTCCTCGACCGACGGCTCGCCGATCTCGATCTTCTGGAAGCGGCGCGCCAGCGCGCGGTCGCGCTCGAAGTAGCTCTTGTAGTCCTGGAACGTCGTCGCGCCGATGCAGCGGAGCTCGCCGGAGGCGAGCGCCGGCTTGAGGATGTTCGACGCGTCCATCGAGCCGCCGCTGCGTCGCGCCGGCGCCGACGATGGTGTGGATCTCGTCGATGAAGAGGATCGCGCCCGGGATCTTGCGGAGCGCGGCGATCACGCGCCTTCAGGCGCTCCTCGAACTCGCCGCGGAACCTGCGTGCCGGCGAGGAGCGCGCCCATGTCGAGCGCGTAGACCTGCGCCGTCCTGGAGCGCCTCCGGCACCTTGCCCTGCGTGGATCCGGAGCGCGAGGCCCTCGACGAGCGCCGTCTTGCCGACGCCGGCGTCGCCGACGAAGACCGGGTTGTTCTTGCGCCGCCGGCAGAGCACGTGGATCGTGCGCTCGAGCTCGCTGTCGCGGCCGATCAGCGGATCGATCTTGCCGGCGGCGCGCCTGCTCGACCAGGTTCGACGGCGAACGCCTCGAGCGGGTCCTTCGTCGGCGCGCGGCCCGCCGCCCTCGCTCGTCGCTCGTCGTCGTCCTCGGCGCTCGGCTCGATCGGCGCCGGCGGCTCCTCGGCGATCTTCGAGACGCCGTGCGAGATGTAGCTGACGCACGTCGAGCCGCGTGATGCCCTGCTGCGCGAGCAGGTACGCGGCGTGCGAGTCGGGCTCGCGGAAGATCGCGACCAGCACGTTCGCGCCCGTCGATCTCGTCCTTGCCGGACGACTGCACGTGCGCGGCGGCGCGCTGGAGGACGCGCTGGAAGCCGAGCGTCTGCTGCGGGCGCGCGCGTCGACGCCCTCGGGCAGCGGCTCGAGCTTCTCGTCGAGGAAGCGCTCCAGGTCGCGCTTCAGCGCCTCGACGTCGCCGCCGCAGTGCTCGGACGATCTCGGCGACGTCGGCGTCGTGCAGCAGCGCGTAGAAGCACGTGCTCGATGCAGAGGAACTCGTGGCGGCGCCGTCGCGCTTCGCTGACGGCGAGCGTGAACGCGACTTCGAGCTCGCGACTGATCCATGGCTGCATCGCTATGCCTCTTCCATGCTGAACACCGCAGCGGGAACTCGTGCTCCTTGCGCGAGCGCCTCGACCTGCGCGATGCGCGTCTCGGCGATCTCGCGCGTGTAGACGCCCGCGACGCCGACCCCGTTCTTGTGGACGTGCAGCATGATCTGCGTCGCCTCGGTCTCCGTCGTGGTGGAAGACCGTCTGCAGCACGAACACCACGAACTCCATGGTCGTGTAGTCGTCGTTGTGGAGGAGCACCTTGTAGAGCCTGGGCTTCTCGGTCTTCTGCTCGGTCCGCGTCCGCGTCTTCGTGGAGGCGCCGCCGTCTCGTTCGTGCTCGGCCATGCCTGCGGCCAGCGTAGCGCAGGCCTCCATCGAAGAGAACGGCTCCCCCTCACCCGGCAGCTTCGCTGCCGACCTCTCCCCAAGGGGGAGAGGTGGAATCACCCGCCGATGCGGGGAAGACGGGAGGCGACGCGGTCGGCCGCGGCGCGGCCGTCGAGGAGCTGGGCGAGCGGATCCCACTCGCCGGCCGCGAGGCTCTGGCGGACGGCTTTCGGCAGCTCCCCGTGATACAGCGCGTCGCCGAAGCGAACGGTCGCGGCACCGACGTCGATGACGGCATCGATCTCCGGGTTCTCACGCACGCGCCGGGTGAGGTCCTCGCGGTCGGCCGCCGAGAGCGCAATGCAGGGAATCCCGAGTGTCGTGGAATTGCCGAAGAAAATCTCGGCAAAGCTGCCGGCGATGATTCCGCGAATCCCGTGATACCAAAGTGACTGGGGAGCATGCTCGCGCGAGCTGCCGCACCCGAAGTTGTTGCCGGACAGCAGAATCGAGGCTCCGCGGTGACGCGGATCGTCGAATGGATGACCTTTCGGGTTGCCGGTCTCGTCGAACCGGACGTCGTAAAACGCGTAGGCGCCGAGACCGTCGAACGTGACGCACTTCAAGTAGCGCGCGGGGATGATCCGATCGGTGTCGATGTCGTCGCCCGGAGCGGGTACGATGCGGCCGCGCACCTCGGTGATCTTCGCGAGCGCCACGCTCAGGCCCCTCCTCCCCTCGGGAGGTCGCGCGAAGAGCGGGAGGGGGAGAAACTGCCGACGCCGAACACTTCGCGCGCGTCCGCGACGGCGCCGCGCACGGCGGCCGCGGCGACCATCACCGGGCTCATCAGGATCGTGCGCCCGGTCGGGCTGCCTTGCCGGCCCTTGAAGTTCCGGTTCGACGACGACGCGCAGAGCTCGTCGCCGATCAGCTTGTCGGGATTCATCGCGAGGCACATCGAGCAGCCCGCTTCGCGCCACTCGAATCCGGCCTGGCGGAAGACCTCGTCGAGCCCTTCCGCGCGCGCCTCCTTGTCGACCTGCTGCGAGCCCGGCACCGCGAGCGCGCGAACGCCTCGCGCGACCTTCTTCCCGCGGAGATAGCGCGCGACCTCGCGAAAGTCGGAAAGGCGCGCGTTCGTGCAGCTGCCGATGAACGCGACCTGGATCGGCGTGCCGGCGATCGGCTGCGCCGCCCTCGAGCTTCATGTACTCGAGCGCCTCGGCGATCGCTGCGCGGCCGTCTTCGGACGCGCCTTCGAGCGCGGGAATGCGCTCGGTCACCCCGATCGCCTGCCCGGGGTTGATGCCCCAGGTGACGGTCGGGGCGATCGACGCCGCGTCGATCTCGACGATGTCGTCGTAGAGGGCGTCGCGATCCGAGGCGACGTTCTTCCAGCGCGCCACGGCGCGATCCCAGTCGTCGCCCTGTGGCGCGTACGGGCGTCCCTTCAGGTACGCGAACGTCGTCTCGTCGGGATTCACGTAGCCGACGCGCGCGCCGGCTTCGATCGACATGTTGCAGAGCGTGAGGCGCTCCTCCATCGACATGCGATCGATCGTCCCGCCGCCGTATTCGTAGGCGAAGCCGACGCCGCCGTTCACGCCGAGCGTGCGGATGACGTGGAGGATCACGTCCTTCGCGTACACGCCCGCGCCGAGCTCGCCGTTCACGGAAATGCGGCGCACCTTGAGCTTCGCGAGCGCGAGCGTCTGCGTCGCGAGCACGTCTCGTACCTGGCTCGTGCCGATGCCGAACGCGATCGCGCCGAATGCGCCGTGAGTCGACGTGTGCGAATCGCCGCAGGCGATCGTCATGCCCGGCTGCGTGAGGCCGAGCTCGGGGCCGATCACGTGCACGATCCCCTGCCTGCCGCTCGCCTCGTCGAAGAAGGAGATGCCGTGCTCCTTCGCGCTCTGCTCGAGCGCCTCGATCATGCCCTCGGCGAGCGCGTCCCGATAAGGCCGCTCGCGCGTGTCCGTGGGAACGATGTGATCGACCGTCGCGAACGTCCGCTCGGGGTGTGCCACCCCGAGGCCGAGCTGGCGCAGCATGCCGAACGCCTGCGGGCTCGTGACCTCGTGGATGAGATGAAGCGCGATCAGGAGCTGCGTCTGCCCGTTCGGCAGCTCGCGCACCGAGTGCGATTCCCAGACCTTTTCGAAGAGCGTCTTGCCCACGTGCGTTGCCGGAATCCGCGATTCTATCGTTCCGCTGATCCGAGGCAACCCGCGCCCATTCGTGCTAGGAGCGCCGCCATGCGACGTTTCCTTCGACGGCTAGCGGTGGGTTTGGTGCTCTCGATGGCGGTCGCGGCGGGGGCCGCCGAGGACCGGCCGAGCGTGATCCTCGTGCTCGACGCCTCCGGCAGCATGTGGGGCCACTTGCTCGACGACCAGCCGAAGATCGCGGCGGCGAAACAGGTGGTCCGCGATCTCCTCCAGGACTGGGACCCGAACGTGAACCTCGGCGTCACGGTCTACGGGCATCGCCAGAAGGGCGCGTGCGACGACATCGAGCCGCTCATCGGCCTCGGCCCCGTCGATGCGAGCGCGATCATGAAGCGCATCGACGCGATCCAGCCGAAGGGCAAGACGCCGATGACGGAAGCCGTGCGCCGTGCCGCGGCCGAGCTCAAGTACACGGAGTCGAAGGCCTCCGTGATCCTCGTGAGCGACGGCGAGGAGACGTGCGACGCCGATCCGTGCGCGGCCGCGAAGCAGCTCGAGCAGGCCGGCGTCGACCTCACCGTGCACACGGTCGGCTTCGACGTCGTCGAGAAGAAGGGCCGCGACCAGCTTCAGTGCATGGCGGAGAGCACCGGCGGGCGCTTCGTGCTTGCCCAGGATGCGCCGGCGCTGAAGAAAGCGATCGCCGAGGCCGTGCAGGTGGCGGTCGCGAAGGAGACGCCGCCGCCTCCGCCGACCGCCGCGCCGACGGAGCCGCCTCCGCCGACCGAAGCGGTGCAGGCGCAGGCGCCCGCGCCGGAGCAGAGCATCCTGCCGCGCGGCGGGCACGGCTACGAGGATCCGGTCGCGCTGCCGGCCGGAGCCTACGTCGTCAACTGGAAGCTCGCGTCCGACGTGTTCGAGTACTGGAAGATCCAGGCGCGCGCCGGGCAACTCGTGAAGATCGACCTGATCACCTCACCCGAGGCCGGCTACACGGGCGGCTTCCTCGCCGGCACCGACAAGAAGCCGCTCACGCGCGAGGGCTGCACGAACAGGCCGAGCTCGCTGCAGTGGCTGCCGAGCTCGGACGAGGAGATCTACACGTACATCTTCGCCCTCGGCGGTTGTAACGGCGTCGCCAAGGGCTCGGGAGTGACGGTCTCGTTCCAGGACCGCTACGACGCCGGCACGTCGACGGACGTCGGCAGCGGCTTCGACGGCGCGCTCGAGGTGAAGCCGGGCACGATCGAAGGCTTCCTCTCGGGACAGTGGGGCGACGACGACAAGGACTACTATCGCCTGAAGCCGGTCGCGGCCGGCAGCGAGATCAAGGTGAAGATCGTGCCGCCGACCGAGCTCGGCTACAACCTGACGTTGTACGACCAGGATCGCGTGCAAGTCGAACAGAAGGGATCCGCGAACGCCGGCGCGATCGCGCGCATCTCGTGGAAGGCGCCGGAGGACCAGGAGGAAGTGTTCCTCCTGATCGAGCCCCGGCAGAAGCCGACCGATCTGCCGTTCGCGCCGTACAAAGCGGAGGTCGAGCTCAAGCCCGGTTCCTAGGTCCCGAAGACGAGACCGCGCCCGACACGGCGGGCTCGCCGCGGATCCAGAGGCGCCAGGGTCGCGCGGCGTCGTCACCGGCATAGGCGACCCCGATCCGTGGGCCGCGCGCGACCTCGTCGGAACGGAAGGTGCGCCCGCGCACGATCCGGAGCCGCGGCCCGGACAGCGCCTCGCCGTCGAGCGCGCGCGTGATGCCGATCGCCCGACAGAGGTTGCCGGGACCGCGCGCGAGCCGCGCCGCCGGGACGTCGGCACCCACGCCGCGCCGCGCTCGCATCGAGTCGAGCCCTTCGAGCGGCACCAGCGCACGCAGAAGCACGGCCTCGGGACGGCCCGCTTCGCGCGCGGTCACGTTCACGCAGTGATGCATGCCGTACGTGAAGTAGACGTAGACGCGCCCGGGCTCGCCCCACATCGTCTCGTTCCGCGCCGTACGCCGGCCGCCGAACGTGTGCGCCGCGCGATCGCGGATCCCGAGGTAGGCCTCGACCTCGACGATCATGCCGGCCGTGCGGCCCTCGGGCGCGTCGTGGACGAGGACGCAGCCGAGCAGGTCGCGGGCGACCTGGAGCGTTGGGCGAAGGTAGAAGGATCGAGGGAGCGGGCGCGCGCCGCTCGCGCGGCTCACTTCACCTCGACGGCGAAGTGGATATTTTTCTTCTTCAGGCCGTCCTGAACGATCGATTCACCGCCGGAGCGGAACATCCACTCGAGGCGATGATCGCGATACTGGCGGACGAAGACGCCCTGCTGCACGAGCTTCGGGATCTCCTCGAAGCCGGCGAGCGATGCGGTCGCGGCGTCGACGCACTTCTTCGTGCTCTCGCGCGAGCCGGCGCGCTCGAGCCAGCGGGCGAGCTTCGACCCCGCGGGCGGCACCATGCCGAGGCTCGCGGCGGCGCCGACGTACGGGAACACCGAGAGGTCGCCGCGTCCGAAGCGCGCGCCGTCGAACCATTCGCGATCGCCGAGCTCGCGCTCGAGCCACGAGTGGACGCCGCTCCACTGCTCGCTCGCGCGCTTCGTGAGTGTCTCGGCGAGCGCACCGCTCGCGCGACCGAAGAAGCGGATCTCGTACATGCCCCAGTTGATCGCCTCGACGTACGTGTCGCACACGTCCTCGATCATGCGGACGCGCGCGCGCTCCGCGGGGGAATCCGGGATCAGCTTCGGCTCCGGGATCTTCTCGTCGAGATACTCGAGGATGATCGTCGAATCGAAGATGCACGCGGCGCCGTCGTCGAGCGCGGGGACCTCGCGGCGGGGATTCGCGCGATCGAACTCCGCGTCCTCGCCGAAGATGTTCGGGATCGTCGACTCGAAGGGGACCCCCTTCTCGTAGAGGGAGATCTTGACCTTCTGTGCGTACGGCGAGAGGGGGTGCTCGTAGAGTCGCATCATCGTTGTCTCCGGATCGCGAACGTTGCGCTCGCGCGTGTGACGAGTGTGCCGTCAGCCGCGCGAACGGAGCCCTCGCAGTACGCGGTCCGGCGGCCGTGACGCAAGACCTCCGCCTCGACCGTCGCGCGATCGGGCGGCGCGCCCTTCAAGAAGTGGATCGAGAGCTCGAGCGTCCGCTGGGAATCCTCTTCGCCGAGGAGCGTGAGCGAGGCGTAACCCATCGCGACGTCGAGGATCGTGGCGAGAGAGCCGCCGTGCACGATGCCTTCGTCGTTGGCGGCGCTCCTCTCGAACACGACCTCGCCCGTCCAACGGCCCGGCGCGGCGGACAAGGAATGCAACGACATCCGCGCGCCGATCGCGCGCGGCGCCGGAGGAGGCTCACCACGCAGCATCGCGTGGATCGCCGGCCAGAATCGGGAGCGCGCCATGACGGCGCTGCTTATAACGGCGAACGCTCCGCGGGTCGCGTGTATTCTTGGATCGCGGCGATCAGGCGGTCGCGGCGGATGGGCTTCGTCAGGTGCGCGCTACACCCGGCTTCGATCGAGCGCTGCACGTCCTCGGGGAGCGCGTGCGCGCTGAGCGCGACGATCGGCGTCGCCGGGCGGCCGTGCGATCCCTCCCAGCGGCGGATCGCCTGCGTCGCGGCGAGGCCGTCGAGCATCGGCATCTGCAGATCCATCAGCACGAGGTCGTAGGACCGCTCCATGAACTTTCCGACCGCCAGCTCGCCGTTCTCCGCGCACTCGACCTCGCACTCCGCCTTCTGCAGGAAGAAACGGACGAGCGTGCGATTGTCCTCCGAGTCTTCGGCGAGGAGGATCCGGAGCGGTCGCCGCCCGTTCGCGCGGGCCGCCGCGCCGCCGGCGCGCACACGCTCGACGATCGCCGCGAGCGTTTCGACGAGCTTCACGGGCTCCGTCGGCCGGACGAGATAGCCGCCGACGCCGAGCTTGGCGAGCCGAGAGACGTCGTCCTTGCGGTGTTGCGCGGGCAGGATCATCAGCACGCGCTCGAGCGAGGGAAGGGAAGTGCGCACGCGCTCGAGCACCTGGAGGCCACCCAGCCCCGGCAGGCGCGCATCCATGACGATCGCGGCGAATGACGCCGGAGAGGCGGCGCTCTCGATCGTGTCGATCGCCGCGGGCCCGTCGACGGCCTCGGTGACCGTCGCGCCCGCGGCGCGAAGCGCCTGGGCGGAGAGCAGCCGATCCGGCTCCGACGCGCACACGAGGAGGACGTGCGCCTCGCGGAGCGCGGCCGGGGGGATCACCGCGGCATCGAGCACCTCGGCAGGCTCGAGCTCGACCGCGAAGCGGAACGTCGAGCCGCTGCCCGGCCCGCTCTCGGCCCAGATCCGTCCGCCCATGTGCCGCACGATCTTCCGGCAGATCGCGAGCCCGAGGCCGGAGCCGCCGAAGCGCCGCGTCGTCGACGCGTCGGCCTGCGTGAACTGCTCGAAGATGTGCTCGAGCTTCTCCGCGGCGATGCCGACGCCCGTATCGGTGACCGTGAAGAGGATGCGCCCCGGGTGGTTCGCGTCGGGCTCCGGCTCGACGCGGAGCCGGATGCTGCCGGCGGCGGTGAACTTGAGCGCGTTCGCGAGCAGATTGACGACGACCTGCCGTAGGCGAACCGGGTCGCCGATCAGGCGGTCCGGCGTGCCGGGAACGATCTCTTGGATGAGCTCGACGCCTTTCGCCTGCGCGGCGCCGCCGACGATCGGCATGACGCCGTCGAGCAGCGCGAGAAGCGAGAACTCGATCCGCTCGAGCTCGAGCCGGCCTGCTTCGATCTTGGAGAGATCGAGCACGTCGCTCACGAGCGCGAGCATCAGGTCGGCGGAGCGCCGGAGGATCTGCACGTATTCGAGCTGATCCGCCGGCATCGGCGCGTCGGCGAGCAGGTCGGCCATGCCGATGATCGTGTTCAGCGGCGTGCGGATCTCGTGCGAGAGGTCGGCGAAGAACTCGCTCTTCGCGCGGCTCGCGCCTTCGGCTGCGCGCTTCGCCTCGCGGAGCTCGTCGACGGCGCGCTTGCGCTCGGTCACGTCGTGGAAGCTCCATACGCGGCCGATGATGCCGCCGTCGAGAATCTGCGGGGTCGAGTAGCGCTCGTAGACGCGCCCGTCCTTGAACTCGAGGAGGTCGTAGCTCTCGCCGGCGTCGCGGCCGTAGATCTCCTCCACTTGCGCGACGAATCGGCTCGGGTCGCGAAGCTGCGCGCGCACGAAATCGATGAGCCGCCGCTCGTCGCTGCCGTCCGCGAGGAGCGGCTCCGGAATGCTCCACATCTCGACGAAGCGGCGGTTGTAGCTGACGATGCGATTCGCGCGGTCGACGACGAGGATGCCGTCGACGGTCGCGTCGAGCGTCGCCTGGAGAAGTGACGCGGAGCGCTTCACCGACTCGTCGGCGCGGTGTCGCTCGATCGCATAGCGGAGGCATCGCTCGAAGAGCGCGGGATCGTTTCGTCCCTTGATGAGGAAGTCCTGGGCGCCGGCTTGGAGCGAGCTGAGCGCGACGCTCTCGTCTTCGAGCCCCGCGAGCACGACGACCGGCACCGACGGGAACGCGCGCCGAATCGCGAGGAGCGTCTCCATGCCCTGGCTGTCGGGGAGCGAGAGATCGAGGAGGACGGCGGCGACGTCGCCTTCGGCGAGGCGCTCGAGCCCGCGCTCCAGCCGGTCGGCGACCGTGACGGCGAACGGCTGTCCCGGCAGGCCGCAGAGCGCCTCTTCGAGGAGGCGCGCGTCCGCGGGGTTGTCTTCGACGAGTAGGATTTGCACGGTGCTCTTCAAACGACCCGCCGATCGCGGGCTCCTCCACGAGAGCTCCGCCCCTCATGGATCAAGGTACAGGAGGGGCCCGGCGCCACCAAACCGGGGGGCGCGAGCCGCGACGGTCGGTCAGGGCTTGCCGAGACGAGACAGGAGGCGCCCGAGCTCGCGGGCGAACACGGGGTCGCGGGGGTCATCCCACTCGACGCCGCGGAAGTCGGCGAGGATCCGCTTGGCGAGCTGCCGGTCGAGCGCGCTCGGCTCGTCGCGCCGATCGCCGAGCCGAACGGCGGCGACGGACTCGCGCTTCTCGGTCGCTTCGGCCGCCAGCCAGCGCGCGACCGTCGCCGCGAACGCGGCGTCGCCTGCGGCGGCCGGCGAGAGCAACACGATGCGCTGATCGTGGAAGCGCACGCGGTGTCCGCGATCGGGATTCTCGCGCCCGGCGAGCTCGTCCACCTCGTGCCAGTACCAGGCTTGGCGGCGGTGCATGCGGAGATAGGCGCGGAGGCGGCGCGCGCGGGCGCGGTCGGCGTCGGCGAACAGCAGGAAGATCGAGTCGCCGACCAGCATGCCTTCCTCCGCCGCGGCGACGGACTTCATGTACTCGATCGCGATCGAGCTCATGCCGATGCCGGCGAGGAACGCGTCGGGGATCTCGCCGCGGGAGAGGAGGAATGCATCGATGCCGACGGTGCTCGGCCCGTCGTGTCGCGCCGAAGCGAGGCCGACCGCGCGCGAGACGTCCGATGCCGCGAGCACCGTGAACGCGAACCGGGCGCCGGTGAAGTCGGTGCCGTCGAGGTGCGCCTCGCGGAGGTTCGCGCCGGAGAGCACGGCCTGGCGAAAGCTCGCATGGCCGAGCGCGGCGCCGATCAGATCCGCGTCGGTGAGGTTCGCGCGCGACAAGTCGGCGTGCGCGAGGTTCGCGTCCGTCAGCAGCGCTTCGGAAAGATCCGCGTAGCGGAGCTTCGCATCGCGAAGATCGGCGAGCGTGAGATCCGCGCGGCGGAGCCCGGAGCCGGCGAGGCGCGCGCCGCGAAGGCTCGCGCTCGAAAGGTCGGCGCCGTCGAGCTGCGCGTCACGGAGATCCGCCGCGTCGAGCACCGCCTCGCGAAGTCGCGAGCCGCGGAGATCGACGCCGTGGAGATTCGCGCCGGCGAGATTGGCGCCGGTGAGATCCGCGCCCGCGAGGTGGGCGTCGCGGAGATCCTCGCCCCGGAGGTCGGCGCCGACGAAGCTCCGCGGCGCGCGGCTCTTGCCGGGGGGCTCTTCGTCGTCGCTCACGGCAACCCGAGCTAGCACGAAAGGGCGGGGCTTTTCTCGCGGCTTTCTCGTGGTAGGAGCCACGAGATGGACTACAAGGAGATCCTCTACTCCGTCGCGGACGGGATCCTCACGATCACGCTTCACCGCCCCGATCGACTGAACGCGTTCACCGCGCGGATGTGCTTCGAGCTGCTCGACGCGCTCGATCAGGCGGACGCCGACGACTCCGTCCGCGCGATCGTCTTCACCGGCGCCGGGAGAGGGTACTGCGCAGGTGCCGATCTCGGGAGCGGCGGCGAAACCTTCGACAGCGAGCGCCGGGCGAACGAGGAGATCGAGGAGCATCGCGACGGCGGCGGGCTCTTCACGCTGCGTCTCTACGATTGCAAGAAACCGGTGATCGCCGCGATCAACGGCCCGGCGGTCGGCATCGGCGTGACGATGACGCTACCGATGGACGTGCGGATCGCCTCGTCGGCGGCGCGCTTCGGCTTCGTGTTCGCGCGACGGGGAATCGTGCCGGAAGCCGCATCGAGCTGGTTCCTGCCCCGCGTCGTCGGCATGAGCCGCGCCGCGGAATGGGTCTACACCGGCCGCGTGTTTCCCGCGGAGGAGGCGCTCGCGGGCGGGCTCGTGTCGCGCGTCGTCGCGCCCGACGAGCTCTTGCCGACGGCGTACGGCATCGCGCGCGAGATCGCAGACAACACCTCGGCGATGTCGGTCGCGCTGACGCGCCAGCTCCTCTGGAAGAACCTCGGCACCGATCACCCGATGGAAGCGCACAAGATCGACTCGAAGTGCATCTACTTCATGGGTCGCTCGCCCGACGCGTACGAAGGCGTGACGGCATTCCTCGAGAAGCGGAAGGCCGACTTCAAGCTGAAGCCGTCCGAGATGCCGCCGTTCTACCCGTGGTGGAAGGAAAGGAAATTTTCATGAAGTACGGTGTCCTGATTTTCCCGACGGACTACTCGATCACGCCCGCCGAGCTCGCGCGCGCGACCGAGGAGCGCGGCTTCGAGTCGCTCTTCTTTCCCGAGCACACGCACATCCCGGCGTCGCGGAAGTCGCCGTGGCCGGGCGGCGCGGAGCTGCCGAAGGAGTATTCGCACTCGCAGGATCCGTTCGTCGCGCTCGCGATGGCGGCGGCGGTGACGAAGAAGCTCAAGGTCGGCACCGGCATCTGCCTCGTGATCGAGCGCGACCCGATCACGCTCGCCAAGGAGATCGCCTCGCTCGATTCGCTGTCAGGCGGCCGTTTCATCTTCGGCATCGGCGCCGGCTGGAACGTCGAGGAGATGGCGAACCACGGGACCGCGTTCAAAGGGCGCTGGAAGGTGCTCCGCGAGCGCGTCGAGGCGATGAAGGCGATCTGGGCGAACGACGAGGCGAGCTACGAAGGCGAGCACGTGAAGTTCGAGCGGATCTGGTCGTGGCCGAAGCCGGCGCAGAAGCCGAATCCACCGATCCTCCTCGGCGGTCACGGGCCGAAGGCGCTCGCGCGCGTCGTTCGGTACTGCGACGGCTGGCTGCCGATCGCCGGCCGCGACCTCGACGTCGGTGCCCGCGCGAAGGAGCTCCGCGAGCTCGCCGAGAAGGAAGGCCGCGATCCGCGCTCGATCTCGATCACCGTGTTCGGCGGGCGGCCGGATCCGAAGTTGAACGAGGCGTACGAGAAGGCCGGCGTCGAGCGCGTGATCCTGACGGTCAAGAGCGAGACGGCGGACAAGGTGCTTCCGCGGCTCGACGACTACGCGAAGACGATCGGGGCGGTGTGATGACCGACGAAGTCCTGCTCGACAATCGTGACGGAATTCTCCTCGTCACGATGAACCGCCCCGAGAAGCGGAACGCGATGTCGTCGACGATGCTCCGGCGGCTCCACGAGGTGTTCGCGACGGTCGGAGACGATGCGGCGGTGCGCGTCGTCGTCGTGCGCGGCAACGGCCGCTCGTTCTGCACCGGGCTCGATCTCGGTGAAATGGAGGCGGCGAAAAAGGCGAGCGGCACGATCGCGCTCACCGGCATCGAGGACGTCTTTCGCGCTCTCGAGGTGGTGCCCCAGCCGACGATCGCGGCCGTGCAGGGCGAAGCGATCGCCGGCGGCTGCGAGCTCGCGCTCCACTGCGACATCCGCGTCGCGGCGACGAACGCGCGCTTCGCGATGCCCCTCGCGAAGCTCGGGATCAGCTTGCCGTTCCCGCTCGTGCAGAAGCTCGTGGAGCGGATCGGCAGCGCGGCCACGGCGGAGCTCCTCTTCACGGGCGAGCCGTACGCGGGCGCGCGCCTCTACGAGCTCGGCATGGTGAATCGTCTCGTCGAGCCGGAGCGCGCTCGATTCCACCGCGCTCGATCTCGCGGGCAGGATCGCCGGCAACGCGCCGCTCTCGCTCCGCGCGCTGAAGAAGGTGATCGCGCGGACGCGGGTGCCGGGCCAGGCGATCGACTACCGCGATCTCCTCGACGACCTGCAACGCCTCGCCGCGAGCGAGGACATGCTCGAAGGCGTCCGCGCGATCCGCGAGAAGCGGAAGCCGAAGTTCCAGGGCCGCTAGCGGCCCTGGAACGTGACGCGCTACCGCCCGGCGCCGACGAACACGCCGAGCGGCCCGAGGTTCACGCCCGCATTTCCCGCACCGACGCGGATGCCGCCGCGGCCGATGCTCACGCCGGCCGCGGCGCCGGCGTCGTCGTACTCATCGTACTCGTCGTAGGCGTACGAGTCGTCGCAGTCGTCGCACGCGTCTTCGTACGCGTCCTCGTACGCATCTTCGTACACGTCCGCATGCTCGTCGTCGCAAGCGAGCGCGGCCGACGTCGAGCCGAACAGGAGCGCCACGGCGAAAGGCACAGCGAAGATCAGGGTTTTCATGCAGTCGGATCCCCTTCTGACTCGATCGAACCCGGGCGCGGGATCAGGAGTTGCGGCGTCAGAGCGCGACGGGGAAAGAACGGAGGCCGCGGCTCACGATCGTGCGATGCCATTCCGGTGCCGGGCCGGCGAGTCGAACGTCCGGCAGCTCGCGCGCGATCGCCGCGAATGCGAGCCTACCTTCCATCCGCGCGAGCGGCGCGCCGAGGCAGTAGTGGATGCCGTAGCCGAAGCCGAGATGCTCGTTCGGCGAGCGGTCGAGATCGAGGCGGTCGGGATCGGGAAAGACTTCCGGATCGCGATTCGCCGCCGCGCCGATGAGCAGCACGCGCTCGCCGCGCCGGAGCCGCTTGCCGCGAAGCTCGAGATCGTCGGCGACAAATCGCATCATCACCTTCTGCGGCCCGTCGTAGCGGAGGAACTCTTCGACCGCGCTCGCCGCGAGCGCCGGATCGTCGCGGAGCGCGCGCCACTCGTCGGGATTGCGAAGCAGCGCGAGGAGACCGGTGCCGAGGAGGCTCGTCGTCGTCTCGTGTCCGGCGAAGAGGAGAAGGATGCACGTCGCGATCACTTCGTCGCTCGAGAGTCGATCGCCCGCTTCTTCTGCCCGTGCGAGCGCGGTGAGCAGGTCGGTGCGAGGCGTCGCGAGCCGATCGTCCAGGAGCGCGCGGAAATAGCGCTCGAGCGCGAGGAGCCCGACGTGCGCGCGCTCGTGGCGGCGCGGGTCGTCGACGTTCGCGAAGACGAGCGTCATCACTTCGTCCGACCAGTGGCGGAAGCGGTCGTGATCCTTCTCGGGCACGCCGAGGAGGCGAGCGATCACGATCGCCGGGATCGGCGCCGCGACTTCCTCGATGAAGTTGCCTCCGCCTGCGGCGCGAAACCGCGCGATCTCTTCGTGCACGACCGAATCGATCATCGGCTCGAGCGCCTCGAGGCCGCGGAGCGTGAAGGCCTGGTGGACGAGCTTCCGCAGCCGACCGTGCGTCGGCGGGTCCTGGAACACCATCCAATTGCCGAGTAGCCGCTCGATCGGGTCGTAGAGCTCGCGCGTGTCCTCCGAGCGTTTCGCCGCGACGAACGTGCTCACCCGATCCGCGGACAGCCGCGGGTCGCGCGCGCCGCGCTCGACGTCGTCGTACCGCGTGACGAGCCAGGCACGGTGACGCGTGTTCCAGTGGACGGGATCCTCGCGCCGGAGGCGATGGAAGAACGGATACGGATCCTCCACGAGCTCGGGCGCGAGCAGATTCGTGTCGTCGTTCATCGCGCGAGGAACCGAGCGATCCGTTCGCGTGAAACGCCGAGGAGCGTCGCGACCTCGACGCCGACGAGGAGCGCGTACTCGGAGCTCTCGCCGACGACGTCGAGCGTCGTGTCGAGCGCGCCGAGCGAGGTTTCGACCACGGACGCGCGCTCCCCGGCGTGGAAGGCCTCGCGGCGGATCGCGCGGACGCCGGGGAACTCGGCGACCGCAGCCGTGAGCCGTGGATCGTCCCCGCAGGCGAAGATCGTGCCGCCCCGCTCGGCGACCGCGGCGGCGAGCGTGCGGATCTCGCGCTCGACGGTGCCCAGGAAACCGAGGTCGGCCGCGAAGCTCGGCGCGAGCGGAGTGAGGATCAAGATCTCGGGCACGACCGCGCGCAGGAGCGCGACCGCGTCGCCCGTTCGGCGGAGGCCCATCTCGAGGACGAGCGCGTCCGGCCGCTTCGTCGGAACGAGCCCTCGCCACGCGGCGAGCGCGAGGCCGCGCGCGATGTCGGTCGAGCGGTCGCCTTCCAGCTCGACGCCGAGGATCGCGAGCGGGAGCCCGATGTCCGTGTTGTAGGAGCGCGGGTTCGCCCGTACGCGGAGCGACGACTCGAGCATCTCGCGGAGCCAGCGTTTGACGACCGTCTTCCCCTGGAGGCCGGCGAGCCCGACGCAGCGCGGTCGCACGCGCCGGAGGTACGACCGTGAGATCGCCTGCAGCGCTCCGATCGCGATCGGACGAACGCGCGTCCGAAGCGTCGGCCGCCGCTCGACCGCGGGCTCGGCGGGAGCCGCGTCGTCGGCCTGCTGCGGAGCGGGGCGCGGTCGATGAAAGTAGTCCGCGAGCCGCGAGAACGCCTCGTCGATGTCCTCCATGCGCCGGCCGTAGGAGAGGCGGAGATGCGCCTCGCCGGTCGGCCCGAACGCGACGCCCGGCACGACGCGCGACGCGCGCGCGCTCGAGGATGTCGATCGCGAGCCGCTGCGAATCGCGTGCGTGCGGCACGGAATCCTTCACGCGAGGAAACACGAAGTAGGAGGCGTTCGGCTTCTGATAGTCGAAGATGTGCGAGAGCCCGTCGAGGTAGCCGAGCGTGCGGTCGCGGCGCCGGCGGAACTCGTCGCGGAAGCCGCGGACGATCTCGTCGCCGAGCTCGAGCGCGGCGAGCGCCGCGTACTGGGAGACGACCGGGGCGCACGTGACGAGCGCATCGTGAACCTTCAGAACCTCTGTCACGATCTCTCGGCTCGAGTGGAGGAAGCCGACGCGCCAGCCGGTCATGCCGTACGCTTTCGAGAACGAGAAGATGCGGACGACGCGATCGCGGACGTCGGGCAGCGAAGCGGGCGTCACGCACTCGGCATCGTTGTAGAGAAAGTCCTTGTAGACCTCGTCCGTGACGACGATGAGGTCGTGCGCGGCCGCGAGCGCGGCGACCCGCTCGATCTGCGCGCGGGAATACACGGTGCCCGTCGGGTTGTTCGGATTGCAGAAGAGAATCACGGCCGTTCGCCGCGTCACGGCTCTCTCGAGCGCATCCGCGTCGAACCCGAAGTTCTCCTCCTCGCGGAGCGGCACGAACCGCGGCACGCCGCCCGCGATGCGGATCACCTCCGCGTAGGAGGTGTACGACGGCGACGGCAGCAGGACTTCCTGCCCGGGTTCGAGGATCGCGAGCAGCGTCGCGGCGATCGCTTCGATCGCGCCGCACGTGATGATGATCTCGCCGTCCGGGTCGTAGAGCATGCCGTCGCGAGCGATTGCGTCCGCGACCGCTTCGCGAAGCTCCGGGAGACCGGGCGACAACGAGTAGCGGCTCAGCTCTCCGCCGGAGAGCTTTTCGCGGACATAGGCGCGGATCGGCTCCGGCGTATCGAAGCTCGGGATTCCCTGGGCGAGCGACACGACGCCGGGGAGGCGCGCCGCGCGCAGCTCCATCTCCTTGATCGGCGAGAGCCGGATGTCCGCGGTACGACGAAAGCGAGCGCCCCCCGGGGAAACGCCGGCGATCGCCTTCATGTGGACTTCCGCGCGAGGGCCTCGAGCGTGACGGAGCCGAGATCCTTCGCGACCGCGGCGTCGAAGCTCTTCAGGAACCCGATGACCTCCGCGGTTTGGCGGCCCGTCGAAACGACCTCCGCGGGATTCCCACGGCGGACGGCGGCGATGACGTCGAGCGCGGCGATCGCCGACGGCGGGCGCGCCGGCAGGTAGCGCGGGTCGGCGTCGGCGGCGACGCCGTCACCGCCGGTCAGAAGCCCGTGCCGGCAGAGCTCCTCGAGCGAGGCGTTCACCCACGCCGCCGGAACGTCGAGCGCGGTGGCGATCTCGTCACGCGTGGCGCCGACCCGCCCCTCGAGAAACGACGCCGTTGCCGCGCGCGCGACGCCGAGTGCGATCTCCACGCGCGCATCGAAGGACTCGGGCACGGTGGGCTCCTCGAGCGGCGGCGACGCCGCGACATGCGAGATCTCCGCGCCGAGGAGCACGATCATCCACGAGATGTAGATGCCGAGCATCAAGACGGGAAGCGCGCCAAGGCTCCCGTAGACCGCGCCGTAGCCGGCGACGCGCGAGAAATAGAGGACGGAGAGCATGTTGTTGCCCTGGAAGACCGCGCCAGCGGCGAAGCCGCCGATCGCCGCCGCGCGGAGCGGCACCGTCGTGTTCGGCATCGTCCAGTAGAGGAGCGTGAAGCCCGAGCCGAGCGTCAGGAGCGGCAGGATCCACCAGAACGCCGCGGTCGCGAAGCCGCCCGGCACGGACCCGAGCACGCGATCGATGGCGACGGAGCCGGTGAGCCCGAGGGAAACGAACAAGAGAAGCGGACCGAGCGTGACGCCCGCCCAGTAGTAGACGACTCGCTGCGCGAAGCTTCGGCCGCGCGCGACGCCCCAGATGTCGTTCAGCGCGTGCTCGATCGCCGAGAAGAGCGAGATCGCGACGCTCACGAGCACGAGCGAGCCGAAGATCCCGAGCGCGCCCGCGTCGATGTTGTTGATCGATTCCTGGATGCGCACGATCACGTCGCCGCGCGCGGCGTTGGCATCCGTCTCGCTGAGATACTGGAGCTGCGGCACCGCCGCCGAGAGCGCGCGGTCGATCCATTGCACGAGCTTCTGGGAGTCCTGCGTGCGGATGATCGCCTTCGAGACGCCGAGGACGAGCGCGAGGAGCGGGACGAGCGCGAGCAGCGTCGTGAACGCGAGCGATGCCGCGCGGACGGGACCCCGGTGCGCGTTGAAGCCGCGCGCGACCTTCATCGCCCGTTCGACCAACGGGTGGTCGAGGCGCGCGAAAATACTTACGAAGTCTTTTCTGCGAAGCACCCTACGGGCCGTTCCGGGAAAAGACTTCGTAAGTATTTTCCCGGGTCAGGAGCCGCCGGAGAGCGCTTCGGACGATTTGTCGAGAAGCTCGACGAAGTCATCGAAGCATTCCACGCGGGCGGTCCGATCGCGCGTGCCGAGATAGAGAGCGAAGAGATTCGTATCGCCGGCCTCGGCGCGCGAGAAGCCGATCTCCAGCACGTCGCGCCGCCCGAGCGAGGGCGAAGACGCGATCCGCTCCTTCACCGCGTAGAGATCGTTTCCCGTGACGCGCACCAAACGCGGACGCAGCCCAGGCTTTTCGTGGCAACGCCGGATCCAGTCCGGATCGAGCGCGACGACGAGCGCATCGTGACCGCCGACGGTGATCACCGTGCCGAGCGGCGAGGCCGTCTTCTGCAGGCGGTCGTCTTCCAGGCGTTGGGGCCAGCAGTTTCGCTCGCGCCACGATGAGAAATAGTTCGGCAACGCGGCGAAGCGGCCGAGACGGCGCAGGTCCTGGACCGGCATCTCCTCGGCCTTCAAGCAACCGATGATCGGGCGTTCGAACGGGGCCTGCGGAAGTCCGGGGGGCGGGGCCTGGGCGAGCGCGAGGCTGGCACCGACCAGCGCCGCCATCGTCGCGAGCAGAGAGGCGTGCGTCACGGCGGCGACTTTGTCCCGTAAAAAAACAGCGTGTCAAGTTGCAGGCGATTTCTCGCGTATGCTACGGACTGGCCGTGTTGGAAGAGACCGCTTGGGGGGGTTCGGGTCTGGCGTAGGGGTAGGGTTGGAGGGGCTGCAGCGACTTGCCGAATGTAGTTTCAAGCCTGTTGAACTTTAGGCTCGCCGATCTCTTCCGTGGGGAGAGCCGTTTTCTCTGCCTGGATATCGGTTCGAGCGCCGTAAAGTTGCTCGAGGTCGATTCGGCGGCCGAAAGCCCGCGCATCCGCGCGTTCGGCTCGCTCGCGCTGCCGCCGACCGCGGTGCAGAACAACACCATTCAGGAGCCGGAGCAGGTCGCGAGCGCGATCCGCTCGCTCTGCGACGCCGTCGGCTGCAAGGCGAAGGAAGTCGTGAGCGCGGTGCCGGGGCCGGCAGTGATCATCAAGAAGATCCAACTGCCGAACCAGCCGCCCTCGGATCTCGAGAACTCCGTGTTGTTCGAGGCCGGGAATTTCATTCCGGAAAGTCTGGAGAACGTGAACCTCGACTATCAGGTGCTCGACTACCTGGAGAAGGAAAACCAGGTCGAGGTCCTGCTCGTCGCGGTCAAGAAAGAGATCATCAACAGCTACACGACCACGATCCGCCTGGCGGGGCTCGAGCCCGTCGTCATCGACGTCGACTACTTCGCGCTCGAGAACATGTTCGAGCTGAACTATTCCCCGCCAGCGAACGAGGTGGTCGCGCTCGTGAACGTCGGCGCTCGATACACCTGCATCAACATCTTGCGCGGGAATCGCTCGACGTTCACCGGCGACGTCCCGGTCGGCGGCAAGGAGTTCAACGACGCGTTGACGCGGAACCTCGGCGTCTCGATGGCGGAGGCCGAGAACATCAAGCTCGGCGCGAGCCCCGAGCACCCCGCGGAGCACGTCGAGGCGGTATTGCAGCCCGTGCGCGAGTTCCTCGCCGAGGAGATCCACCGCGCGCTCAGCTTCTTCTGGACGGCAGCGACCGACGAATCGATCAGCGCCGTGTACTTGAGTGGCGGGGCCGCGCAAGTTCCCGGTTTCGTTTCTCTTCTCAACGAGCGACTGGAGATCCCGGTGACGATGGCTCGACCCTTCGAGAAGGTCGAGCTCGCGCGGGGCATCAATCGAGCCGCGCTCGAGCGCGAGGCGCCGTCGTTCGCGATCGCTCTCGGCCTCGGCACGCGGCGGCCAAGCGACAAATGATTCGCATCAACCTCCTGCCGGTCAAGGAAACCGAGCTCGCGGCGCGCCGGAGCCAGGAGATCCGTCTCGTCGTGCTCGTGCTCCTGCTGCTCGCGATCGGCATCGTCGCCGACCGCGTGCGCGCCGGGCGTACGATCGCTCGCCTCGATCAAGAAGGGGCCGATCTCGAAGCCGAGCTCGTGGTGCTCCGCGAGCGAGTCTCCGAGGCGACCCGTCTCGAGCAGCAGCGCAAGGATCTCGACACGAAGCTCAAGGTGATCGCCGAGCTGTCGCAAAAGCGCGTCGGGCCGGCGGGCGTGCTGCGGGATCTCTCGCGCGCCACGCCGGATCGGCTCTGGCTCCTGGATGTGACCGAGTCCGCGGGTGCCGCGACGGTCACCGGCAAGGCGCTCGACAACCAGACGATCGCCGACTTCCTCCGCGCGCTGGCGAATTCGCCGTACTTCACCGGCGTCGACCTGAGTGAGACCACTCAGGACGAGCAGGCTGGCGGCATCAAGCTGAAGAAGTTCCTGCTGCGCGCGAACGTGAACTATGCGGCGAAACCGACGGACGAGGCCGAGCCTCCTCCGGCCGTCGGTGCGTCTTCCCCTGCCGAAGCCTCGAAACCGGCGGCCGTTGCCCCGGCGGAAAAGCCGGCGGGTGCGAAGGGGCCGCGATGAACGAGCTCTTCGAGCGCCTCTTCGAGCTCGAGGGCCCGCGCCGGATGGCCGTCTACGGCGGTCTCGTGGCGGTGATTCTCGGTCTCTACTGGTACTTCTTCTTCGCGCCGTCCCAGGCGCTGATCGCGGAAAAGTCGAAGCTCGTCGAGGACAAGCAAACCGAGAAGGCGACGAAGACGCGCATGATCGCGCGCCTGCCGCAGATCAAGGAAGAGGTGAAGCACCTCGAGGCGCAGCTCCGCGCGGCGCTCTCGCAGTTGCCCGACCAGAAGGAGATCCCCGAGCTGCTTTCGACCGTCTCTACCGTGGGCCGAGAAGCCGGGCTCGAGATTCTCGTGTTCCGCCAGCGGCCGGAGAACCTCAAGGATTTCTACGCCGAGGTTCCCGTCGAGATGGTCATGCGGGGGAACTATCGGCAGGTCACTTCGTTCCTCGACGCCGTCGGCAAGCTGAATCGCATCGTGAACGTGACGAACATCTCGCTCAAGAATCCGATCCTCCGTCCCGACGGCGTGATCATCGACACGAGCTGCACGTCGGTCACGTTCCGCTTCCTTTCGGAGGAAGAGCGGGCGAAGATCGCGGCGCAGAAGAAAGCCGAGGAAGCCAAGAAGCGATGAGAGGTTTCGGTGCGATCGCGATCGGCGTGACGGCTATTCTCGTCGCGCCGCTTTGGCTCGTCGGTGACGCGTCGGCGCAGTCCGGAACGCAAATCACCGAGCCGTTGCCCGGCGAGATGGCGCTTCCCGCTGCCGGACCGGTCGCGATTCCGCCGGCCGACATCAAGCGCGATCCGTTCCGCCCGTTCAATCTCGACATCAAGCCGATCCGCAGCGGCGCGCCGAAGACGCCGCTCGAAGAGTACGATCTCGGAGCTCTCAAGCTGGTGGCCGTCATTTGGAGCGCGACGAATCCGAAAGCCATGGTCGAGAACGCGACCGGCCTCGGGTTCACGATCCAGGTCGGCACGCGCATCGGCCCGAACGGCGGCGTCGTGCGCAAGATCGAGCCGAACCAGGTCGTCGTCGAAGAAGAGTTCGTCGACTTCTACAACGAGAAGAAGAAGAGCGAGGTCGTTTTGAAGCTCCAGACGGAGGGGGAGAAGAAGCCATGACCCAGCGGAGTCCATGGGGTAAGAGGAGCGTGGGGCTTGGTCTGGCGCTGGTCGGCCTCGTTGCGAGCAGTTGCTCGCGGTCGACGACGCAGAGGACGGTCGTCACGCCAGATGAGCAGGTAGAGACGACGGAGCCCGCCGTAACGGAATCGGCGAGCGTGGCGATCGCGCCATCGACCGACCCGCTCAGCGTGCAAGGAATCAAGCTCGTCGAGGACGGCGGCCAGACCGGCGTCTTCGTCAAGCTGAACCGAGTGCCGACCGAGGTGAAGGACTTCACCTTGCAGAGCCCGAACCGGATCGTGCTCGATCTCTACGGGCCGGTCGGCAAGGGCGTGCCGATCGAGGCGAGGCCGAAGGGGGATCCCCGGCTCGCCCGCGTGCGCGTCGGCTACGGCGAAGGGCGCATCCGCGTCACCTTCGACGTGAAGGGCGAGACGCCGCAGTACACGCTGAACACGCTCGACTCGATGGTCGTCGCGTTCCTCGGGGAGCGCGGCGAGGGCTCGACCGCGACGCGCGAGGAAGTCTTGTACGCCGCCGTCGGGGCCCCGGAAGCGATCTCCCGTCCCGGCATGGCGAGGGCCACGATCACGGACGCGCCGATCTACGACTCGCCGAAGATTGCAGTTGCGGTGAGCGATCGTCCGCGCGCGTTCACCGGCCAGAAGATCTCGCTCGATTTCAAGGACGCCGACGTCCAGAACGTCCTCCGGATCCTCGCCGAGGTCGGCAACGTCAACATCGTCGCCACCGACGACGTGAAGGGTCGCATCACGCTCCGCTTGGTCGACGTGCCGTGGGATCAGGCGCTCGACATCGTGCTCCAGTCCGCGCGCCTCGACATGGTCAAGGAAGGCAACGTGATCCGCGTCTCGAGCGTCACCCGGATCAAGGAAGAGCGCGAGGCCGCGCTCGCCGCGGAGCAAGCGGCGCGCGAGCTCGAGCCGCTCAAGACCGCGTACATTCGCGTCAACTATCTGAAGGTCTCTTCTCAGGGTGCAGGAGGACAAGCGATCTCGAGTACCGCCTTGGGCGACACGCAGAACGTCTGCCAGACCGGCGCGCAGCGAAACGCACAGGCCGGCGGCGATCCGCTGAAGGAGCAGGTCAAGAAGGTACTGTCCGAGCGCGGAGACGTGACGATCGATGCGCGCAGCAACACGGTGATCGTGCGCGACATCCAGCGCGGCATCGACGCGGCGCGGGAGCTGATCGCGCAGCTCGACATTCCGACGCCGCAGATCCTCATCGAATCGAACATCATCGAGGCGCAGGACCAGTTCCAGCGCGACCTTGGCATCCAGTGGGGCTACGCCTACGGCGTCGGCCCGCAGTTCGGCACTGCGACCGGCTACGAATTCCCGGCTACTGCGAGGATTGGTGGCTCTGGGGTCGCTAACGGAAATGCTCCAGGAGCCGGTCCGGGGGTCAGCTTTCCCCCAGGGGGCGGTCAAGTTCCTGGTCCGGTATCCGTCGGGAATGATCCGGTATCAGGGGCGCCCGCATTGGTCGGCGCCGCTCCTGCGATGGTCGTCCCGTTCATCGCGGATTTCCCGGCGTCCACCGTGGCGCCGGGCGCGGGCTCGGCGTTCGACATCGCTCTCGGCTCGCTCGACGGATCCAAGGCCCTGAATGCCCGGATCACCGCGCTCGAGCGCGACGGCAAGGTGAAGGTCGTTTCGCGGCCGAAGATCACCACCGCGAACAACGAGCTCGCGTGCATCGCGAGCGTGATCATCACCCGCGTTCGCACGCCGAACTCCGGCACGATCGTCGGCGGCAATGCCGGCGCGAATGCCTTCGAAGAGTTCATCACCGGCATCGTGTTGAACGTCGTTCCCCAGGTTTCAGCGGACGGCTATGTGCTCATGCAGCTCCGCGTCGTCTCGAGCTCGCCGGGCACGCAGGCCGTCGACCAGCATCCCGCAGACGATTCAGCGGGAAGCGGTCACGACCGTTTTGATCAAGAGCGGAGAAACGCTCGTTCTCGGCGGAGTCTTCCGCGACTTCACCAACGACGACGAGCGCGGCATTCCATATCTGCGTAGCCTCCCGGTCTTCGGCTGGCTCTTCAAGAACCTGAATATCCAGAACAACCGTGAAGAGCTGCTCGTCTTCCTGACGCCGAAGATCGTCGAGGGGAGCGTCGGGAACCCGGCGTCGCTCCCGACGGCGAAGGACCTCTGGACGGGGCGTCCAGGCTGACGAGTCAATGACTCACCCCCCGGGCTGCGCCCGACCCCGCTGAGGGGGTGGGCAATGCGCGGGGCACCGTCGCTTTTCTTGGGCCCCAACTTCGCGTAGAAGCGTGGGTTTCCATGCTCCGCTTCTTGACTGCCGGCGAATCCCACGGCCCCAACCTGACGACGATCCTCGAGGGGGCACCGGCGGGGTTCACGATCGACGTCGCCAAGATCAATCACGATCTCTGGCGCCGGCAGCAGGGCTACGGCCGGGGCGGCCGCATGGCGATCGAGAAGGACGAGGCGCAGATCCGCTCGGGCGTCCGCTGGGGTGAGACGCTCGGCTCGCCGATCACGCTCCTGATCGAGAATCGCGACTGGAAGAACTGGCAGAAGAAGATGTCGGCCGATCCGGCCGATCGCGATCCGAACGTCGCGGTCACACGCCCGCGGCCGGGACACGCCGATCTCGCGGGCGTGCTCAAGTACGACCACGAGGACGTGCGGAACGTTCTCGAGCGCGCGAGCGCGCGAGAGACGACGGCGCGGGTCGCGGTCGGCGCGCTCGCGAAACAGCTCCTCGAGCCGTTCGGGATCCGCGTGCTCGGTTGGGTCGCCGAGATCGGCGACGTCGTCGCGAATCACGCGAACAAGAGCGCGGCCGAGATCTGCGAGGTCGCCGAGCGCTCGCCAGCTGCGCATGGCAGATTCCGAAGCCGAGGCTCGCATCATCGCCGCGATCGACGAGTGCAAGAAGCGCGGCGACACGCTCGGCGGAATCGTGGAGGTCGCCGCGACCGGGTTGCCACCCGGGCTCGGCAGCACGTCCACTAGGACCGCAAGCTCGACGGCCGGCTCGGCGGCGCGCTGTTGTCGCTCCAGGCCGCGAAGGGCGTCGAGATCGGCCTCGGCTTCCGCATGGCGCGGCTGCCGGGCTCGCAGGTGCACGACGAGATCTTCTTCGACGACGCCACGCGCGAGTTCGTCCGCCGGAGCAACAACGCGGGCGGCACCGAAGGCGGCATGACGAGTGGCGCGCCGCTCGTCGTCCGTGTCGCGTTCAAGCCGCTCTCGACGCTGATGAGCCCGCTTCATTCGGTGGACTTGCAGTCGAAGGAGGAGGCGCTCGGGAACATCGAGCGCTCCGACGTGTGCGCGATCCCGGCCGCCGCGGTGATCGCCGAGAGCGTCGTCGCCTTCGAGCTCGCGCGAGGTGTTCCTCGAGAAGTTCGGCGGCGACTCCCTCGGGGAGATTCGGCGGAACTACGAGGGCTATCTCGAGCAGGTGCGGTCGTATTAGTGGCGACGGCGTCATGGACCGCAACGATGGCCGTCGCCGGGGACCGCTCGAGTTTGTAGCATCGGCGGTGCCGTGAACGCGATCTTTCTCACGGGCTTCATGGGGACCGGGAAGAGCGCGATCGGCCGGCTCCTCGCGGATCGCCTCGGCCGGCCCTTCGTCGACACGGACGCGGAGGTCGAGCGCGAGACCGGCGCGACGATCGCGGCGATCTTCCGCGATCGCGGCGAAGCCGATTTCCGACGCTCGGAGAGCGCGGTGCTCGCGCGCGCCGCAACCGTCGACGGCGCGATCGTCGCGACGGGCGGCGGCGCCCCGCACGATCGCGGACAATCGCCGGTGCATGCGCGAGTACGGCACGATCGTCCGCCTCGACCGCGGCACCGGAGACCGTCCTCGAGCGGGTGGGCGGCGGCGCGGACCGCCCGCTCCTCGCCGGCGCTCTCGACCGCGCCGCGCGCGTGCGCGAGCTGCTCGCGGCGCGCGGAGGCGGCGTACGCGGACGCAGACCTCATGGTCGACACCACCGGGCTCACGCCCGACGGCGGTCGTCCAGCAGATCGTCGACGGCTTGTCGCGAGGCGCGGGAAAGGCGGAGTCCCGGTGAGCCACGAAATCCGCGTCGATCTCGGCGAGCGATCGTATGCCGATTCGCATCGGCGCCGGTCTTCTCGACGAGATCGGCCCGAGCGTCCGCGCCGTGCTCGCCGGAGGACCGCCGACGGCGGTCGCGGCCGTGGTGACGGACTCGACGGTCGCGGGTCTCTATCTCGAGCGGGTCGTGGCCTCGCTGCGGCGAGCCGACTACGCGGTCGTCGAGATCCAGATCCCCGAAGGCGAGGCGCACAAGAATCTCGCTTGGCTCGCGCTCGCCTACGATCGGCTGATCGACGCCGGCTCGAGCGCGGCTCGCCGATCGTCGCGCTCGGCGGCGGCGTCGTCGGCGATCTCGCGGGCTTCGCCGCGGCGACGTACCTGCGCGGCGTGCCGCTGATCCAGGTGCCGACGACGCTGCTCGCGCAGGTCGACGCGGCGATCGGCGGCAAGACCGGCGGTCAATCACGCGGCCGGCAAGAATCTGATCGGCGCGTTCCACCAGCCGCGCTTGGTCGCAATCGACGTCGAGACCCTGCGGACGCTGCCCCGTCGCGAGTTCGTCGCCGGCCTCGCCGAGGTCGTGAAGTACGGCGCGATCCTCGACGCCGCGCTGTTCGAGTTGCTCGAGAGCCAAGCCGCGCAGATCCTCTCGCTCGACCGCACACGACTGATCGACGTCATCGCCACCTGCTGCCGGCTGAAGGCGATGGTCGTCGAGAAGGACGAGACCGAGGGCGACCTCCGCGCCATCCTCAATTTCGGGCATACCGTCGGACACGCGATCGAAACGCTCACCGACTACAGCCAGTTCCTCCACGGCGAGGCGGTCGCGATCGGCATGGTCGCGGCGGCACGGCTCTCGCGGAGGCGCGGGCTTCTCGGCGTCGAGGTCGAGCGCCGGATCGCGGCGCTGCTCGAGCGCTTCGGCTTGCCGACGCGATTGCCGGAGGATCTCGGTGCCGAAGCGATCGCGCTCGCCGTCGAAGCCGACAAGAAGGCGGCCGGCGGCAAGATCCGCTTCGTCTGTCTCGAGGCGATCGGCCGGACCCGTTTCGAGCGTCTCACCGCGCAAGAGATCGCCGCTGCGATCATGGAGTAGCCGCGACCGCGGCGCGCCTCAGCCGAAGACCCAGCGGATCGCCAGCCCGGCCGCGACGACGGCGACGTAGGCGCCGGCCGCGATCAGCACGAGCTCGAGCGGGGTCGGCCGGCCCGACGGCGTGGCCGCGGCGCGTGCCGGTGTCGCCGCCGGCGCGGCCGTCGCCGGATCGCGGACCTTGGCGACGGTCGCCGAGGTCGCCTCGCGCGGTGGAGGGGCGGCGGTCGGCGTCAGCTCCAGAGGCTGCTCCGGCTCCGGCGGTCGGCCGTCGATCGTCTGCGTCGTGAGCGGCGACGGCGGCACGGGGGCAGCCGGAATCGCCTTCGCCGGCGGCGCGAGGAGCGTCGCCGCTTCGTCCTCCGGCGCCGTCTGTTCCTCGAGCACGAACTCGAGCGAGCCGAAACGGACGCGGTCGCCGGCATGGACCGCCACCGGCTCCTCCTGGATCGGCTTGCCGTTCACCGCCGTGCCGTTGGAGCTTCCGAGATCCTGGAGGACGAGCTCCGTGCCTTTGCGCTCGAACCGGGCGTGAACGCGGGAGACGGACTTCGACGGCAGGACGATCGCGCACTCCGCCGCGCGCCCGACGTCGGTCTGCGCGCGTCCTTCGGGGATCTCACACCGGCCGAGGCCGAGCGAGTCGTCGATCGCGCGAAGGATGATCGTGCTCATGCGTAGGCGAGCGCGACCGTCACGTTGTCCGGTGCGCCCTTTTCGCGGGCGAGCTCGATCAAGCGGTGGCTCGCCTGCTCGCCGGCTGCCGCTGCGGCGAGCGTGGCGACGATCGTCGAATCGTCGACCGTTCGAGTGAGCCCGTCCGAGCAAAGGAGAAATACGTCTCCAGGGGAAACATCGAGGAGCCGGTAATCGATCTCGACGTTTTGCTCGACGCCCACGGCACGCGTGAGCACGTTCCGGCGCGCGCCGTCCGTCGCGGCCAGAGAATGGTCTTCCGTGAGCACTTCGAGGCGGCCCTCGCGAAAGCGGTAGAGACGGCTGTCGCCGACGTGCGCGACGTGGCCGCGCGACGACTTCACCCAGAGGACGACGATGGTGGTGCCCATGCCGCGGAGCGCGGGATCACGGCTCGCGGCCATGCGGATGCGCTCGTTCGCGGTACGAATGGCGCCGAGGACGAGGTTGCGCTCGCGCTCCGCACGTCCGAAGGGCCAGAAGCCGTCCCGCGTGGGCAGCATCTCCGCGATCGATTCGACCGCAAGCTGACTCGCGACTTCTCCGGCGGCGTGACCGCCCATCCCGTCGGCGACGACGACCAACCCGCGCGACGGATCGGCGAGGTACGCGTCCTCATTGTTGGTACGTTTGAGGCCGACGTCGGTGCGGGCGTAGGTCGCGAGCATCGGAGTCGAGTCGATCGACGCGGACTCATACAGCGATTCGGGCCGGAGCGGAAAGGGCCCGAGTGAATCCCGTTCACTCGTCAACGTGGGGCGAAACTGGTAGCCGGTGCGGGCCATGGCGACGCGCCCGCAACGACTCGGCCGATACGAGCTCCTCGAGGTGCTCGGCAAAGGCGCGATGGGCATCGTCTATCGAGCTCACGACACGCTCCTCGATCGCACGATTGCGGTGAAGACGTGTTACGAGGACGTCGCCGCGAGCACGAAGGGGCGCAGCCGCTTCGAGCGCGAGGTCAAGGCCGCCGGCCGCCTCCACCATCCGAACATCGTCGTCGTGTTCGACGGCGGCATGGAGGGCGACACGCCCTTCATCGCGATGGAGCTCGTGAACGGGCCGACGCTCGGCGCAGAGCTCGAGCGACGCGGCAAGATCCCGCCCGAGGAGACCGCGCGGCTCATTCGCAGGATCGCCGAGGGGCTCGAGTACGCGCACCGCCACGGCGTGGTCCATCGCGATCTCAAGCCCGCAAACATCCTCCTCACGCCCGACGGCCAGCCGAAGATCAGCGACTTCGGCGTCGCGAAGCTTCTCTCCGCCGACAGCGGCGTCACCGAGACGCCCGTGGGCACGCCCCGGAACATGTCTCCGGAGCAGGTCTCCGGCTCGGCGATCGACGGGCGCTCGGACGTCTTCGCGCTCGGCATCCTCGCTTACGAGCTCCTGACCGGCGTGTCTCCGTTCGCCGGCGAGCACTTCACCGCGGTCGTCTACAACATCTTGAACAACGACCCGATGCCGCCGAGCCGCGTGAATCCCGAGCTTCCGCCGGCGGTCGACGCGCCGGTCCTGCGCGCGCTCACCAAGGACCGCGATCATCGCACGACGGATCCGCTCGCCCTTGCCGACGAGCTCGATCGCGCGATCGGCGTCCGCGCGCCCGCGGGCGCGACCGCCGCGACCGTGGCGCCGAAGAGGAAGGTCGCTCGCGGCGCGGCGAGCGACCTCGAGCTCGGCGCGAGCGACATGGAGGCGTTTCGCGCCCTCGCTCCAGAGAAGCGGCAGCCGTCGCGCGGCGGGCCGTTCGTCGTCGCGATCATCGGCGGCGTGCTGTTGCTGCTGCTTCTGGTGTGGTGGCTCGCGGGCGGCGGCGACGGCGAAGCGCCGCCGCTGATCGCGTCGACGCCGACGGAAGAACCCGCGGCGGCGGCGACCGCCGAGCCCACGCGGCGCCCGACGTCGCGACCAACGCCGCGACCGACGCAGCGACCGATGCCGACGAAAGCGGTCGAGCCGATGGTCGAGGACGAGCCCGTGCTCGAGGTGCCAACCCCGCGGCCGACGTCTCGGCCGGCGCCGACATCGACCCGCGCCCCCGTCCCGACGCGCACGCCGGTGCCGACCCGCGAGCCGTCACCGACGCAAGCGCCGACCGCGCCGCCAGCGCCACCGACCGAGGTGGCGGGGCCCGCCGAAGCCGCGCTCGACGTGATCTCGCAGCCGCTCGGCGCCGAGATCGTCGTCGACGGCAACTCACGCGGTCGGACGCCGATGCGGGTTTCGGACCTGCCGCCCGGGCCGCACGACGTCGAGATCCGCAAAGACGGCTTCTTGCCCTACCGGCAGCGCGTCGACCTCGAACCCGACTCTCGTTACGAGCTCAACGTCAAGCTCGCCTCCGAGGTCAACTCGATGCGCGTGGTCTCCGACCCGTCGGGCGCACGGGTCCGCCTCGACGGCAGCGAGAAGGGTGTGACGCCCTTGACGCTCGACGCGCTGCCGAACGGCACCTACACGGTCGAGGTCACCTGGGGAGAGGGACGGACCGATTCGCGCAAGATCGACCTGGCCGGCGGCGAGCTCACCGAGGTCCGTTTCCGCATGGAAGTGCGGGACGTCCCTGCCGAGCCCTGAGCCCGAACAAAACTCAGTTTTCGATCGGCCAAATCCTTGACGTGCCGAAGGCAGCAGCAGTAGAGTCCGCGCGAACCCGAAGGCTTGAGAAGGAGGAGAGAGTTCATGGGTCAGGGTGGCTTCGGGCGGTTCGTCGCCGTAGGGGTTTTGTTCACCGTAGCGCTCGTGTGGGCGAGCTGCGGTACGAGTAACGATCAAGGGATCTCGTTCCGCGCGCTCGCGTGGGTCGTGCCCGACGAGGGCGGCGAGGTCGACCTCGAAGATCCGACGTTTGATCAGGGCACCATCTTCGCTCTCGGTTGCTCGGATTTCACACCGATTCAGTTCAAGCTCGTCGTGCTCGAGAACGTGATGGCTCAAGGCATCAACGTTCAACGAGTCGATCTCCAGTATCGGATTCCGGGCGGAGCGTTGAATCTGCCCCCGACGGCTTGGCCGGGGGGGATTCGCTTGGGGCCCGCGAGCGGGTCTGAGGGTACGGGCGTGAATCTGGGGGCTGCGAAAGGCTTCCTCCGCGCGGATCCGCTGACGCCGCAGCAGGCCGACTTCCTGAACCAGAACCGGAACAAGCTACCCGATCTGCCGTTTCGCTTGATCGTCATCGCCACCGGCATCGGCGTCGCCGATAACGGTGACGTGTTCGAGACGAACGAGATCACGTATCCGGTCGACCTCGTCGATGACGAGGCCTTCTGTGGTCCCGACGTGAACCCGCCGACCGAGCCGGGACAGGACCCGCCGGTCGTCAATCCGACGCCGACGGCAGTTCCGATCGACGAGCCGTAACGCGATGTCTGGGGGGAATGGGTCGATGTGGAGGATTGCTCGCTTGTTGAAGCTGGACTGGTGGCTCGGCGGCATCGCATTGTTGGTCGTCACGTCGCTCGCGCTCGCGCGCTGCGGTGGGACCGGTAGCGACCTCGTCGGCTTCCCGGAAGGCGACACGTTCGTCAACGAAGGCTGCAACTCGGACAGCGCGTGCATTCGGTTCAGCATCAGTCCGAGCCGCATTCCCGCGGACGGCGCTTCGCAGGCGACATTCATCGCGACGTTGCTCAACACCGACGGCTCGCCCGCAGCGGGCGAGCAGGTCTGTTTCTTCGTCGAGGACACTGCGGCGGCGACGATCGTCGAGCCGGTCGGCGACAACTGCCAGATCACGAACGCCGACGGCCGCGTCTCCGGCCGCGTGCAAGCGGGCACGATCCCCGCGAGCGTGAAGATCGTCGCGCGGAGCTTCGCGCGCAGCTTGGAGACGGAAGTCACGTTGTTGCTCGGCGAGTCCTCCTCGTTGCCCGAGCCGGTGCCTGCGGGACTCAGCATCGCCACGAATCCCGGCTCGCTCGAAGGCGGCGAGGCGGCGATCGTGACCGCTCGCCTGCGCGATTCCAACAACCAGCCGATCCCCGGTGCGACGATCGTCTTCAGTCGATTCCCCGCGGTCGGGCTCGCTCTCGGCGAGCTCGGCAATCACAGGCGCGGATGGCCAAGCAAGCGTGACTTACACGGCGCCGGGCACTGCGGACGACGGTTCGGTCACGATTACGGCTCAAAACGGAACGCTTTCTGCGAACGCGGACATCGCGCTCTCGGCGCCACCGCCAACCCCGGTTCCGACGGCGATCCCGTGTGCGGAGCCATCGGATCGTTGTGCGCCGTCGGAACGGATTGCTGCAGCCTCAACTGCGATCCCGTCACCACGAGTTGTGTGCCTTAACGGAGGTCGTCGACCACCACACGCGTAGGATCGGAGGGCCGGGTCTCCCGGCCCTCCGCGTTTCCGGCTCACGATGGAACGAATCCTTCTCCTCCACGGTCCGAACCTGAACTTGCTCGGGCGACGTGAGCCCGACGTCTACGGCGCCGAGACGCTCGACGACGTCGTGCGCGCCGCGCGGCGCATCGGCGACGAGCTCGGCGTCGCGATCGAGAGCTACCAGTCGAACTCGGAGGGAGATCTCGTCACTCGGATCCAGCGCGCGAGCGGCGAGTTCGATGCGATCGTCTTCAATCCCGGCGCTTACACCCACACCTCGATTGCGATTCGCGACGCGGTGCTCGCGGTGAGCCTGCCGACGATCGAGGTGCATCTCTCGAACGTTCACAAGCGCGAGAGCTTCCGGCGCCACTCCTATCTCGCCGACGTCGTCGCCGGGCAGATCGTCGGCTTCGGCATCGAGAGCTACCTGCTCGGCGTGCGTGCCGCCGTCGCGCTTCTCCGCGAGCGCCGTCCCGCGCCGCCGCGAGCGCGGCCGGCGCGCAAGCGCTCGACGCGCTAGCGACTCCCTGGCGACGGCGTCATCGACGTCAGCGATCATCGTCGCCGGAGACCGCTCGAGATTAGGCTCGTCGCGCTCCGGACCCGCGGTTGTTCGTGCGGCCGCCGGTGCTAGACTTCGGCGGCCTTGTCAGGAGCGAACGAGCAACGCGTCGCCCGCTGTAGCGCCTCGGGTTTGAGCCAGGGGCTCGCGGAGAGAAGATTGACTCCTGACCGCCAGGTTAGTAAAGGAAAAGTCGGTTTGACCGATCGGTTTGGCGGATGATCTGGGCGACGGCCAACTCCAATCTCGCGCTGGTGAAATACTGGGGCAAAGCGCGTGAGAGCGACAACCAAGCGGCGAGCGGGAGCCTTTCCGTGACGCTCGACGGGCTCACCACGTTGGCCGGGGTCGAGGAGCACGCCGGAACCGAAGACACCGTGCGCTGGCTACCGCCGGGCCCGACCGAGGCCGTCACGCGCTTCGTCACGGAGGCACGGGCGGAGCTCGGCATCCGACGTCCGCTCGACGTCGTCGTCACCTCGAACTTCCCGGTCGCCGCCGGGCTCGCCTCGTCGGCGTCCGCGTATGCCGCGCTCGCCACGGCCCTCGGCGCGCTGGCGCCGGCACCGCTCGCCCCGGGGCGCATCGCCGCGCTTGCGCGCCGCGGCTCGGGCTCCGCCTGCCGCTCGGTCTTCGCGGGCTTCGTGGAGTGGCGACCCGACGACGAGGACGATGCGGTCACGCAGGTCGCGCCGCCCGAGCACTGGCCGCTCGCGATCCTCGTCGCGGTGACGCGCGAGGCGCCGAAGCGCGTGGGCTCGCGGGAAGGGATGCGCCGGACCGCGGCGACCTCACCGTTCTTCGCCGCGTGGCTCGGCGCGAGCGCGGCGGATCTCGTCGTCGTGAGGGAAGCTGTGCGGGCGCGCGAGCTCGCGGCGCTAGGCGCGGCGATGGAGCGGAACGCGCTCCGGATGCACGCGGCGGCGCTCGCCGCCGATCCGCCACTTCTCTACTGGGAGGCGGCGACGATTGCGGTCATGCGCGAGGTGTGGAGCCTCCGCGAGCGCGGCACGGCGGCGTTCTTCTCGATCGATGCCGGCCCGCAGGTGAAGGTGCTCTGCGAGCCCGCCGACGCCGAGCGCGTCGCGGCCGCGCTCACGTCGGTGCCCGGCGTGTCGCGCGTGCTCCGCTCGCGTCCCGGCGGTCCGCCGCGCGTGCTCTCCGCGCCGCCCGCGTGGGCCGCACCGGCGCTCGCCGAGCGCGATGCCTCGAGACGGGAGGCGGTCGCATGAGCGGCGTGCGCGTCTTCGCTCCGGGCAAGCTCTTCGTGATCGGCGAGTATGCCGTGCTCGACGGCGAGCGCGCGCTCGTCGCCGCGGTCGACTCGGGAATCGAGTGCCATCTCGCGCCGAGCGACGAAGGCTGGCGCATCACCGCCCCGGACCTCGGCGTCCACGGAGCCGTCGCCGGCGGAGCGATCGATTCGCGCGCGAGCCTGCTCGTCCGAGCGATCGACGTCGGCGCGACGGCGTTCCCCGCGGTCGGTCCGCGGCGCGTGACCGTGTGCGGACGCGGGGACGGCGTCGGCAAGAAGGTCGGTCTCGGCGGCAGTGCCGCGAGCGTCGTCGCGATCCTCGGCGCGCTCGCCGCCGCGGCGAAGCGCGATCTCGATTCGCCGGACACGCGTCGCGAGATCTTCGATCTCGCGCTCGCCGTGCACCGCGACCATCAGCGCGGAAGGGGCAGTGGCGCCGACGTCGCCGCGAGCGTCTACGGCGGCTGGATCGACTACTCGATCGATGCCGGCGGCCCGCGCGTCGGCGCGGCGGCGGTTCCCCCGGGGCTCGGGCTCGCGGCCGCCTGGAGCGGCCACAGCTCCGACACCGCGACCGGCATCGAGAGCTTCGATCGCATGCGCGACGGCGCCGCCTTCGTGGAGCGGATGCGCTCCGGGCTGGCCCGCTTCTGGCGCGCGCTCGAGCGCGGCGACCGTGCGGAGATGCTCGCCGCTCTCGGCGAGTACGGAACGCTGCTCGAGGACGTGGCCACGCGCCTCGCGCCGCGCCTTGCGCCACGGATGGCGGAGCTCGCGCGCGCCGCGGTCGGCTGCGGCGTCGTGTCGAAGAGCTCGGGAGCCGTCGGTGGCGACTGTGTGATCGCGCTCGGATTTGATCCTGGTCGCCTGGCGGCCGCCCGTGACGCGTGGCGACGGCTCGGCGCCGCGGTGCTCGACGTCGGCGTCGACCCGCAAGGCGTCCGCCTGATCGAGGCGGTCGGATGAGAGACGCTGGAATCCAGCGACGCAAGCGCTCCCACCTCGACCTCTGCGAGCGTGCGGACGTCGAGCATGCGACGAAGACGACGCTCCTCGAAGAAGTCGAGCTCGTGCACGACGCGCTTCCCGAGCTTGCGCTCGACGACGTCGATCTCGCGGTTTCGTTCGTCGGCAAGCGGCTTCGCGCGCCGTTCCTCATCACCGGCATGACGGGCGGGACCGCGGAAGCGGCCGTCGTCAATCGCGACCTCGCCAAGCTCGCCGAGCGGCACGGCATCGCGTTCGGTCTCGGTAGCCAGCGGGCGATGCACGGGAGGCCCGAAGCTCGCCGCGACGTATCGCGTGCGCAAATCGGCGCCGACCACGGTCGTGCTCGCGAACCTCGGCCTGAATCAGGCCGGCGCGATGACCGACGGCAGAGGTCGAGGCGCTCGCGCAGCGCGGTCGGCGCCGACGCGCTCTGCCTGCACCTGAATCCGGCGCAGGAGATCGTGCAGCCGGAAGGCGACCGCGCTTCCGCGGCGGCATCGACACGCTCCGGCGGCTTCGCGCGCGAGCTGCCGCTGCCGCTGATCGTCAAGGAGACGGGCTGCGGCATCTCGCCGGCGTCGGCGCGGCGGCTCGCGGCCGCGGGCGTCCGCATCGTCGACGTCTCCGGCGCCGGCGGGACCTCGTGGGTGAGGGTCGAGCAGCTTCGCGGCGACGACGCGCAGCCGGCGAGCTCGGCGAGCTCTTCCGCGACTGGGGAATCCCGACCGCGGCGGCGCTCGTGCAGCTCCGCGGCGCTCGGCTCGTCCGGATCGCGAGCGGCGGCATCCGCACCGCGCTCGACGCGGCGCAAGCGCGATCGCGCTCGGCGCGACGCTCTGCGGGTTCGCGCTGCCGGTGTTCCGCGCCTACCGACGCGGCGGGCTCGAGGGAGCCGCGGAATTCATCGAGGAGATGATCGAGGGGCTCCGCGTCGCGCTGGTTCTCACCGGCTGCGCGCGATCTCGAAAGCCTCCGTGCGCGCCGCCGGTCGTGCTCGGCCCCAGCTGCAGCGCTGGGCCGCGGCGGGCGCGGCTCAGAAAGGAAGAACGCGAATGACGTCTCGTCTCCCCGGGTTCTATCGGTTGCCGCTCGGAGGAGCGCGGCGCAAGTCTCGCCGACGCCGCGGACCTCCCCGAAGGCGGAGCGCGAGCTCTTGGCGAGCGCGACGCCGCTCGAGCTCTCGACCGCCGAGCTCATGATCGAGAACGCGATCGGCATGTTCGGCTGCCGTTCGGCGTGGCGCGTCAACTTCCAGGTGAACGGCCGCGACTACCTCGTGCCGATGGTCATCGAGGAGCCTTCGATCGTCGCCGCGGCGTCGAACGCCGCGCTGCTCGACCCGCGCGAGCGGGCGGCTTCGTCGCGGAGGCCGATCCGTCGCTGATGATCGGCCAGATCCAGCTGATCGACGTGCCGGATCCCGAGCCGCGGTCGAGCGCATCCGCGACGCGGCGCGCGCGCCTCCTCGAGGCGGCCCGGCGGACTGCACCCCGCAGGTCGCGCGCGGCGGCGGCGCGCGGGAAGTCGAGGGCGGATGTCCTCGCCGACGGCAGCGTGCGTCGTGCACTTCCTCGTCGACGTCGGCGACGCCATGGGCGCGAACGCCGTCAACACGCTCGTCGAGGAGATCGCGCCCGATGGTCGAGGAGATCGACCGGCGGCACGGCGAATCTCCGCATCCTCTCGAACCTCTCCGACCGCCGGCTCGCGCGCGCGCGTGTGCGCAATTCCCGTTGAGGCGCTCGAAGACGCCGGATTGGAGCGGCGCCGACGTCGCCAAGCGGATCGCGCGCGCCTCGGACTTCGCGGCGGCGAGCCCGCACCGCGCGGCCACGCACAACAAGGGCGTGATGAACGGCATCGACGCGGTCGCGATCGCCACCGGCCACGACTGGCGCGCGATCGAAGCGGGCGCGCACGCGTTCGCCGCGAGAAGCGGCAGGTACCAACCGCTCGCGACGTGGCGCCACGACGCGGCCACGCTCCTCGGCCTCATCGAGGTGCCGCTCGCAGTCGGTACCGTCGGCGAACGGATCCGCATCAATCCCCGAGCGCGGTTGTCGCTACGGCTTCTCGGTGTCCGCGGCGCCCGCGAGCTCGCCATGGTGATGGCATCCGTCGGCCTTGCGCAGAACTTCGCCGCTCTGCGTGCGATGGCGAGCGAAGGCATCCAGCGCGGGCACATGGCGCTTCACCGCCGGAGCGTCGAGGCGCAGCTCACGCTCGCCGATCCCGAGGAAGGAGTGGTTCCGTGAAACCGGTCGTCTGCGTTCAGGACGCGCCCGGGAAGGTCATCCTTCTCGGCGAGCACACCGTCGTCTACGGCCAGCCGGCGATCGCGACGTCGATCCGGCGTCGCCTGAAGCTCACCGTCGCGATCGGCGAAGGTCCCGGCGTCGAGTCGAGCGATCCTCGCGTCCGCACCGCGCTCGAGACGGCGGCGGCGATCTTCGGTCTCGACGCGAGCCGCATCGGCGTCGGCGTCGAGTCCGAGATTCCGACCGGCTGCGGCCTCGGCAGCTCGGCCGCGTTCAGCGTCGCGCTGCTCCGTGCGCTCGCGGAGATGTCGGGGCGGAGCCTCCGGAAGGGCGAGCTCCTCCGCCGCGCGACGGAGGTCGAGAACGCGTTTCACGGCACCTCGTCCGGCATCGACGTATCCGTCGCGAGCCTCGGCGGCGTGATCTGGTTCGAGCGAACCGGCGAGCTCCGCGCGGCGCGCCTCCCGGTGCACGACGCGTTCGATCTCGTCGTCGGCATCTCCGACGAGCGCCGCTCGACGGCCGGGCCCGTCGGCGTCTGCGCGCTCGCGTGCGCTCGCACCCGGGACTCTACGGACAGTTCTTCGAGCTCGCCGAGAATCTCGTGCACGCAGCGAGAGGCGCGCTCGGCACCGGCGACTTCGAGACGCTCGGTCTCCTGATGGATGCCGGGCAAGGGCTCCTGAACGCGATGGGCGTGTCGACGCCGACCCTCGAGCGCATGGTGTCGATCGCGCGCGGGGCCGGCGCGCTCGGCGCCAAGCTCACGGGCGCCGGCGGCGGTGGTGCGGTCATCGCACTCGCGCCGACGAACGCGCACGACGTCGCCGAGGCGCTCCAAGCCGAAGGCTTCGAATCGTTCATCACTCGCGTCGGGGAACCCGTCGCATCAACCGAGGAGGTTCCCGATGCAGTCGTCGCCCGAGCGGACGCCTGATTTCGAAGTCACACGCGACCGAAGAGGGCTTTCGCTCGCCCGGGCATCGACCGAACGGTTAGCGGCCGTCGAAGCGGCAATCGCGCGCGCGCAGGAATTCTTCTTCGCGCGCCAGCATCCGTCCGGCTACTGGCACGCGCCGCTCGAGGCGAACGTGACGATGGACGCGGAGTACGTCTTCTTCAACCGCTTCCTCGGGCGCGAGAAGCCGGAGCAAGAGCAGCGGCTCCTCGCCTACATCCGTCTCCTGCAGCGCGAGGACGGCAGCTGGCCGCTCTTCGAGGGCGGGCCCGGCCATCTCTCCGCGACGATCGAAGCCTACGCCGCGCTCAAGCTGGCCGGCGCCAGGCAGACGATCCGACGCTCGTTCGCGCGCGCGCGTTCATCCGCGCGCACGGCGGGCTCGCGAAGGCGGGCGTCTTCACGCGGATCTTTCTCGCGTACTTCGGCCAGTTCCCGTGGAGCGCGGTGCCGACGCTGCCGGTCGAGCTCATGCTCCTGCCTGCCGTGGTTGCCGCTTCAACATCTACGCGATGTCGAGCTGGGCGCGCGGCACGGTCGTGCCGCTCCTCGTGCTGATGGCGCTGAAGCCGCGCGTCCGCGTCGACGGGCTTCACGCGTGCAGGAGCTGTGGCTCGATCCCGCCGAAGGCGGGCGAGCTCTTCATGCCGCGCGAGCACGGTGCGTTCTCGCTCGACGAACGCTCTTCCTCGGCGCTCGACCGCGCGCTCAAGCTCTGGCGAGCGCGTGCCGAAGCCGCTCCGCCGAATCGCGCATCCGCGCGCCGTGCCAGTGGATGCTCCACCACCAGGACTCGAACGGCGGGTGGGGCGGCATCCAGCCGCCGATGGTCAACTGGCCGATGGCGCTGAAGGTCGCCGGCTACGCGCCCGATCATCCGGCGATCGCCAAGGGCATCCAGGCGCTCGACGACTTCCTCATCGAGCTCCCCGCGGGGCACTCTGATCTTCCAGCCGTGCGTCTCGCCGATCTGGGACACGGCGCTCGCGGCGAAGGCGCTGCTCGACTCCGGCGTCGCCCGAGGACCATCCGTCGCTGGTGCAGGCCGCCGACTGGCTGATGGAGCAGCAGATCTCGCAAGCCGGGCGACTGGTCGATCTAGAACCCGACGCTCGAGCCCGGCGGCTGGGCGTTCGAGTTCGCCAACGACTGGTACCCCGACGTCGACGACTCCGCGGTCATCCTGATGGTGCTCGGCCGCGTCCGCCATCCGCGATCCGGCGACGCAGGACGAGGTCGATCGCCGCGGGCTCGCCTGGGCGCTCGGCATGCAGAGCCGAAGAACGGCGGCTACGCCGCCTTCGACACGGACAACACGCTCGCGCTGCTCGAACCGGATCCCGTTCGCCGACATGGAGGCGATGATCGATCCGCCGACCGAGGACATCACCGGCCGCCTGCTCGAGCTGATGGGCGGCTATCGGCTTCGACTCGAGCGATCCGCGCGCGCCGCGCGCGCTCGAGTTCCTCGCGTAAGACGCAGGAGCCGGACGGTTCGTGGTGGGGACGCTGGGGCGTCAACTTCGTCTACGGCACGTGGTCGGTGCTCGCGGGCCTGCGCGCGATCGGCGAGGACCTCGGCGCCGAGCGGTCCGCAAGGCCGTCGCTGGCTCGAGTCCGTGCAGAACGCCGACGGCGGCTTCGGCGAGGATTGCGGTAGCTACGACGAGATGTCTCGCAGGCCGGGCGAGGGGAGAGCACGGCGTCGCAGACCGCGTGGGCGGTCCTCGGCCTGCTTGCCGGCGACGCGACAGGCGCCGGCTCGATCGAGCGCGGCGTCGATTATCTCCTCGCGACGCAGAACGACGCCGGCGTCTGGGACGAGCGACGTGGACCGGCACCGGATTCCCGCGCCACTTCTACCTCCGCTACTGGTTGTACCGGCGTACTTCCCGCTGATGGCGCTCGGCCAGTACGCGGCGCGGCTGCGCGGGGAGAACGGAGCGTGAACGAGGCGGGAATCGAGCGGCTCAGCGCCTACGTGCCGATGTTCTCGCTGGCGCTCGACGACCTCGCGAGCGCGCGCGGCGTCGCTCCGGAGAAGATATCGTTCGGGCCTCGGCGTCCAGACGATGGCGATTGCGCCGCCGTGCGAGGACTCGGTGACGCTCGCGGCGAACGCGGCGGCGCCGCTCTTCGAGCAGGGATTCGTCGATCGCGACGAGATCGGGCTCTTGCTCGTCGGCACCGAGAGCGCGGTCGATCATGCGAAGCCCGTCAGCATCTTCGTGCACGAGCTCCTGGCTCCGCCCGCACTGCCGCGCCTACGAGCTGAAGCACGCGTGCTACGGCGGGACGGCGGCGCTCATGACGGCCGCGCAGTGGATCGCCTCGGGCGCGGCGCGCGGGCGGAAGGCGCTCGTGATCGCCGCCGACGTCGCGCGCTACGATCTCCGTTCGGCCGGCGAGCCGACGCAGGGCGCGGGCGCGGTCGCGATGGTCGTCTCCGCGAGCCCGTCGCTCCTCGCGATCGACTCCGCCGGACCGGCAGCTACGCGGAGAGCGTCTACGACTTCTGGCGGCCGCTCGATCGGCGCGAGGCGCTCGTCGACGGCAAGTACTCCGTCGACTGCTACCTTCGCGCGCTCGCGGGCGCATATGCCGACGCGCGGCGCGCGCTCGACCTCGACGCCGCGGCGCGCTTCGCCGAGCGGCACCGCGCGTTCCTCTACCACACGCCGTTCCCGAAGATGGCCTGGAAGGCGCACCGACACTTCGCGGCGTCGATGCTCCCCGCGGAGCGTCGCCCGAAGAGATCGAGGCCCGTGCGCGAGCGACCTTCGACGACGAGGTGTCGCCGTACCTCGCGACCGCCCGCGCCATCGGCAACACCTACACCGCTTCGCTCTACTTCTGCCTCGCGGACCTCCTCGAGCGGGACGGCGGGCGTCTCGCGGGCGAGCGGATCGCGCTCTTCTCGTACGGGAGCGGCTGCTGCGCGGAGCTCTTCACCGGCGTCGTCGGCCCCGCGGCGCCACGTGCCGATGCGGGTCTCGGGCGGCTTCTCGCCGACCGGATCGCGATCGACGTCGATGCCTACGAGACGATGAGGCGGGCGGGTGAGCCCGACGGCGACGCACGACCGCCCGAGGGATTCCGCGGGCGCTTCTGGTACGCCGGCTCGAGGGACGAGCGCCGGCGCTACGGATCGACGGCATCATGAACCCCTGTCCTTCGGCCGACCCCGACGTCGCGTACGCGTATTGCGTACGCCTCGCGCGGCGTCATCCGGAGAACTTCTTCATCGGCTCGCTGTTCCTCCCGCGTGAGAAGCGGCGGCACCTCGCCGCCGTCTACGCGTACGCGCGACTCGCGGACGACGTCGCCGATGGCGATCTGCCCGCGGCCGCGAAGCTCGAGGCGCTCGAGCTCTGGGAGCATCGGCTCGACGAGACGCTCGGCGGCCTTGCGACGCATCCCGTCTTTCTCGCGCTCGGCGACACGATCCGCGCGTGCGACTTGCCGATCGAGCCGCTGCGGAATCTCCTCGTCGCGTTCCGTTACGACGCGGAGTTTCGCCCGTTCGAGACGTTCGCGGACGTGCTCGGCTATTGCCGGAATTCGGCGAACCCGGTCGGGCGGCTCGTGCTCGCGTTGTTCGACATCCGCGACGAGGCTCGTGCACGGCTCGCGGACTCGATCTGCACCGCGCTCCAGCTCACGAACTTCTGGCAGGACCTCGGCGTCGATCTCGCGCGCGGGCGCCTGTATCTGCCGCTCGAAGATCTCGAGCGCTTCGGTGTGTCGCGCCGCGCGCTCGAAGCCGGCGAGGCGCCGGCGCGGTTGTCCGAGTGCCTGCGGTTCCAGGTCGAGCGGACGCGACGCCTCTTCGCCGAGGGTCTGCCGCTCGCCGCTCAGTGTCCGCCTCGCGTAGGACGCGAGGTTCGCATGTTCGCGAGCGGCGGCCTTCGGATCCTCGACCGCATCGAGCAAGGCGGCTTCGCGCCGATCGCGCGCCGCCCGAAGCTCACGCCGGGCGACAAGATTCGCCTGCTCGCGCTCGGCCTCGCGGGGGTGCCGGCATGAAACCGACGGCAACGCCGAACGACTTCCTCTATTGCCGCGATCTCACGCGGCGGAGCGGCAGCAGCTTCTACTATGCGTTCCGCTTCCTGCCGCCGGTGCAGCGGGACGCGCTCTACGCGGTCTACGGGTTCTGCCGCGCCGTCGACGACGCGGTCGACGAGTCGAGCGCCGACGAGGCTCCGCGGCTCGTCGCGGAATGGCGCGCCGAGCTCGACCGCTGCTACCGCGGTCTGCCGCTGCACCCCGTGACGACGGCCCTCGCGGGCTCGCTCGAGCACTTCCCGATCCCGCGCACCGCGCTCGAGGCGATCGTCGACGGCGTCGAGATGGATCTCCATCGTTCACGCTACGAGACGTTCGCGGAGCTCGAGCTCTACTGCCGCCGTGTCGCGTCTGCCGTCGGTCTCGCCGCGATCGAGATCTTCGGCTACCGGAGCCTGTCCACTCGCGACTACGCGGTCGCGACGGGGCTCGCGCTCCAGCTCACGAACATCCTCCGCGACCTCGGCGAGGATGCCGAGCGCGATCGCGTTTATCTCCCCCTCGAAGACCTCGATCGCTTCGGGGTCCCGGAGCGCGAGCTTCGTCTCGGGGTCTACAACCGGAGCTTTCGCGCGCTGATGGCGTTCGAATGCGAGCGAGCGCGTGGTTACTACCGTGCGGCCGAGCGCGAGCTCGCGCCGGAGGACGCGGCGAGCCTGCGGCCGGCGGAGATCATGCGCCGGACGTACGAGCGCGTCCTCGATCGCATCGTCGAGGAGGAGTACCAGGTCTTCGGCCGGAAGGTCGGGCTCTCGCGCGGGCGCAAGCTGCTGCTCGCCGCCTCGTTCTGGGGCGGACCCCGGCGGGGGACGTTGCTTTCGATCGTCCCTCGCTAGGGCGCGCTGCGCTGCGGCATTCCGTGAGACGATCGGAAGCAGCGTCCCCATCGGCCGACGACGTCGTCGTCGTCGGCGCGGGCTTCGCGGGGCTCACGGCCGCCGTTCGCCTCGCCGATCGCGGCCTTCGCGTTCGCGTGCTCGAGCGCCGCGCGATCGCCGGCGGCCGCGCCTATTCCTATCGGAGCCCCGGCGGTCACGTCGTCGACAACGGCCAGCATCTCCTGATCGGGGCCTACGCACGGACGTTCGCGTTGCTCGAGCGCTTGGGCACGCGTGATCGGGTCGAGATCCAGCCGTCGCTCACGGTGCCGTTCGTGCATCCGGTGCGCGGCGCGGCCGAGTTCCGCTGCCCGTCGCTGCCGAGCCCGACGCACCTCACCGCCGGCGTGCTCGGCTATCGCCTGCTCGCGCCGCGCGAGCGGGGAAGCCTACTCCTCGGTGCGATCCGTCTCGTCACCCGTCACCTGCGCGGCGATGCCTTGCTCCGCTCGGAGACCGTGAGCGCGGCGCTCGACCGGCTGGGGCAAGGCCGGGGCGAGCGCGTCTGCTTCTGGGACCCGCTCGCGATCGCGGTGCTGAACGACCTACCCGAGCGCGCGTCGGCATCGCTCTTCGCCGAGGTGCTCCGGCGGATCTTCTTCGCGCGCGAGCGCGCTTCGCGCCTCGTCTTCCCGCGCGCCGGTCTCTCCGAGCTCTACGTCGACGCGGCGACGCGGGTGATCGCCGAGTCAGGCGGAGCAGTCGAGACGGCGCGTTCCGCGCGCGAGCTCGTCCTCCGGGACGATCGCGTCGTCGGCGTGCGGCTCGCCGACGGGAACGAAGCGCTCGCGAAGGCGGTGATCCTCGCCACCGCGCCCTCGACCGTGGCGAGCCTCGTCCCCGAGCGCGTGCGCGCGGGAAACGGGCTCGCGCGCGTCGGCGAGCTTTGCGCGGCGCCGATCGTTTCGGTCCACGTCTGGTACGACGAGCGCTTCGAGCTGCCCCGCATGGCGGGCTTTCTCGAAGGTCCCGTCCATTGGGCGTTCCGGCCGCCGATGCAGCCCGAGCGCGGCACCTACCTGACGCTCGTCACGAGCGGCGCGCACGACCTCGTGGAACGCGAGCCCCACGACATCGAGGGACGGGCGATCGCCGAGGTTCGCCGCTACCTGCCGGCGACGCGCACGCTCACGCCACGCGACGTGCTGGTCGCAAAGGAGCGGGCGGCGACGTGGGCGGGCACGCCGGCCGAGCAGGCGATCCGGCCGGGCACGAAGACGTCGGCCGCGGGCCTGTTCCTCGCCGGTGACTGGACGGCGACCGGGCTCCCGGGAACGATCGAGAGCGCGGTGGAGAGCGGCGAGCGGGCGGCGGAGGCCGTGGGAGCAATGATGGGACGCTCCTGAACCCGCCAATTCAGATCGTTGCCGAGTCTGACGGCGGCTCCAGGAACGTCCCCATCGGCCCTATAACGCTATCGCGTTCTACGGCCTGCCTACCTCACGACATGGAATTCGCTCCGGCGATTCCGGCTGCGTCCTTCCGCGGTTTCGTTCGACGCGATCGGGCGAGTCTCGCCGAGCCCGACGCCTTCGAGCCGGTTCGGGTCGATGCCCTTGCCGGAGAGATAGTCGACCGTCGCCTTCGCGCGCCGCTGGGAGAGGGCGTCGTTGTACGAATCGCTGCCGATCCAATCCGTGTGCGACTCGACGCGGATCTTGATCGTCGGGTTGTCGGTCATGAGCTTCGCGACCTGGTCGAGGATCGTATGCGAGACCGGCCGGATCGTCGCCTTGTTGAAGTCGAAGTAGATCGGCTCGAGCGTGATGAGCTCCTCGTCGGTGACGACGAGCTTCTCGGCCGGCGGCGCGGGCGGAGGCTCGGGGGCCGGCGGAACCGCGCCCGGCGGGGACCACGCGTAGCCGAACGAGGCGACGATCCGCACCTCCGGCGAGTTCACGCCGTCGGTGATCCCGCGGCCGACGCCGAGGGCGCCCTGGAAGCCTTGCTCGCACCAGGTGCGAACGCCGACCAAGAACTCGACCGGCGTCTCGAGCTCGCCGGCGAAGAAGTTCTCCACCTCGGTCGAGCCGAAGATCTCGCCGAGGAGCTCGATCCGGCGCTCGCCGCCGCCGAAGCTGCCGGCCGCGCCGCGCAGCAGGTAGCCGACGCCGAGCCCGAACGGAACCTCGTCGCTCTCGTCGTCGCCGTCGAACGGCTTGTCGTTGACGCGATAGCCGGTGTTGATCGCGGCGCGCACGCGATTCCACGTCTTGTCGACCGAGGCGAGGAAGCCCCAGTCGAAGTCGCCGTTGCTCGTGAGCCGCTCGTCGTCCCCCGTCGGGAACTCGACGAACGGAATCAGCGCGAGCCCGAGCGAGTCGTGCCCGTCGTCGATCGCGCTCCACTTGCCGTGGAGGCGGAGGTCGTCGATGCCGAAACCGTCGTCGACGCCGGGGAAATCGCTTTCGACCATCGAGATCGGCAGGTCGAGCCCGACCTCGACGTCGTCGAGCACCGAGTAGGTGCCCACGATGTTCAGCTGGTGGATGTCGTCGATCACGTCATCGACGGGATCCATCGCCCACGAGTACCAGCCGGCGACCGAGTAGCTGTTCCGCGGCGCCGTCTTCGAGGAATAGACCGAGTAGTATCCTTGCGGATCGACGGCCGGCGAGAATTGCTGCGCGTCGAAAGCATGAGCGGAAGCTGAGCCGCCGAGCACGAGCACGGCGACCGCAAGCGAACGAGTCCCAAACGACCCCATCCTAAACCCTCCTCTGGACCGACTTGTGCCCTCCGCTTAGGCCAAATCGGCGGCCAAAGCCATCCAGAATCGTGTCTCGGGGATCAGTCCTCGAACAGCCGCTCGGGAGCGCCCGCGTAGGTCGCGGTCACCTCTCCCGTATCCGCGAAGATCCGGCAGTCGCCGCTTCGGAGGATCGGGAGGAGGAGATTCCGCACCTGCGCGATCACTCCCGGCGACGCCAGCTGATGGACCCAGATCCAATCGGGCTTCACCTGCACGATCGCGATCGTGCCGTAGAACTCGTCGAGACCCCGACCGGCGAGCGCGGTGTCGCGAGCGCTCGCCGCGCGCTCCGGTGAGCTGCAGAGCGCGAACTGATCGTCGCGCACCCGCCGCTCGCCCTCGACGAAGTAGATCAACGGCGGTAGCGCCACGGCGTTCGGTAGCGAGCGGATGCGTGCGCGCAGCGGCTCGACCTCGAAAGCACCGCCCGCAGGCGGCTGGATCGTGAACTCGTCGAGCACTTCACGCGCCCCCGATCATTTCCCGAGCACGACGTGAGTGCGTCCCGTCCAGCCGGACTCTTTGAGGTACGCTTCGAACTCGGGCGTGAAGACCACGATCCTCGGCTGTCCCGGCTCGGGCCGCGGAAGCGCCTCGGCGTTCGGGTTGCCCTGCCGCCACGCGGCGCCTGCTTCGGTGTATTTCTGGATGCCCGGCGGCGGGTCGACGTGGAGCGGCGTCTTCGGCAATGCCTGCCCGCCGCCCACCTTGAACGCTTCGTTCGCCCAGCCGGTGTCGCCGTTCGGATCTTTCTTGACGTAGACGGCGCCGTGCGGCCCGCGCATCGATTCGAAGTTCGCGCCCGGAACGCCGTCCGGCTTCAAGCGGATCACGCCCCCGTCCTTGTTCTCCAAGAACACGAGCTTCACCGGTTGCCCGTTTTCCATCATGGAGCCTTCACTGTACGTCCACTGGCCGTCCGCGGTCGTCCGTTTGCCGTTGCCGGCGTCGACGAAGCCGCCTCCCTCTCTCGCGATCTCGTCCTCGATCTGCTTGGCCGTCTTGCCCTCGATCTGACGATCTTTCACGGACGCGCCGATCTCGCCGCGGTTGAAGCGGTCGGCGGCTTGGCTGATGTCCGCGGGCGCGTCGCCCGCGAAGCCGATGCCGCTCCCCGCGTCGGCTTGACCTTCCGGTGACGACGTCTTCGGTCCGGCGGGCGGTCGAATGTCCGGCTGCGTGCGATCGCGGTCGTACTTCCGGCCGTAGTAATCGCGGTAGTTCGAGTTGCGGTCGGTGCCGGGTCTCACCGTGCCGTTGTCGAACCCTTCGCGCACGGCGGCCCGGCCGGCTTCCTTCGCCTCCTTGCGCATCTGGTCCATCGACTTGCGCTTGCCCCGCTTCGCCTCGCTCTTCAGCTCCTCGAGCTTCTCCGTGTACGCTTCCCGGTATTCGGTCTCGAGCGGGAAGGTGGTGCCGACCGTCTCGCCGTTCGCCTCGAGCGATTGCTTCACCTCGATTCCGGCGACCGTCGCGTCGGTCTCCTCGTCGAGCATCTTGTCGATGTACTCTTCGCGGGCATCGCGATCGATGTCGCCCGACTCGCCGTCGTTGTAGCGCTGACCGTGCGTCGCTTCGTGCGGGACCGTGAAGATCATGTCCTCGAGCGACTCGCTCTCGTCGACGACGATCTTGTCGCCGGCGTCGTCGTCGAAGTATGAGCCGTCGCCGCTGCCGAGCTCGATCCCGATGCCCTTGTCGGCGAGATAGTCGAGAAGCTTCTTGCCCGGGGGCGTGCTCCGCACGATCTCGATCGCGCGGTCGAGCGCATCCTGTCCGCCGCCGGCGCCGGAGCCGCCGCCGCCGGGGGCGGGTCGCCCGCGGGGGCCGTCTTGCCCGGACCGTTCTTGCCGGGCCCATCCTTGTCGGAGCCCTTGTCGGGTCCGCTGCCGTCGGGTCCGCCGCTGTCAGGTCCGCCGCGTCCGGGTCCGCCGTTCCCGCCGCCGGCCGCATCGCCGGGGCAGCTGAACGTGAGACCCTGGCCGCTCGCCATGGCTTTCGCCGCGCAGGAGAACTTCGCGGCGATCGTTCGGCCGTACGCGCCGAGCACGATTACGGTCACGAGCGCGAGCAGGACGACGATGATGATGAATTCGTTCGTGACCTGACCGGATTCCCGGTTTCGCCCCCACATCCGCTGCACCTGTCATCCCCCCAGCACGTCGCGGCTCTAGTGCGCGAGTACGTAGACGACCGGAAGTTCGGGAACGAGCTTCTCCTTCGCGACCACGGTGCCGCCCTTCGACGACACCGTCACCTCGAAGCGCACGAGGTCGCGCCGCTGCACCGCCTCCTGCGTGACGATGAAGCCGTCGTCTTGTGATCGCGCGCTCGGCTTCGAGATCCGGCGCATGATCTCCTTCTTCGCCTGCTCGACCCTCTTCGCGAGCTTATCCTTGCCCTTCGGCACCGGCTGGAACGGCACGTCGTCCACGGACGACAAGAGCCAGAGGGCGGGGCCCTCGGTCACCTCGAGAAGCCACTGCACGTAGCGCAGTGCCGCGTCCGAATTCTTGATCTCGATCTTCAGCGCGGACTGCATCCGCTCGATCTCGGGTTTGCCGAGCTTCAGACGATAGATCTCGCCGCCGGGTCCGGCGACGTAGTGCAGTGTGTGAATGTGGCGGTTGAGGACCTTGACGCGGAGATAGGCGCCGGCGCCGAGGAAGTCGTGCTTCTTTTCCTCCAGCTCGACCGGAAACGCCTTCAAGGTTCGCACCTCCGGAGCGCCGGCTTTCTCCAGCGCGCCGATCAATTCCCGAGAGGTCATCGCAGGGCTCCCCGAGGCGAGCGCGAGGGCGATCGGCGGCACAAGGCCGAGCACTCGCTGCCAGAGTGTCCGCATCTTCTTCCTCCTCCGCGCGAACGGTCGCTGTCTCCTATCATTTCGAGCGAAACGCATGCCAAGTCCGCGCGGGCGCGATTCGGCGGAATCCGCCGCGCGGCGAGTATTGGATCGGATACAGCGGTCGGACGATTGGATACCGCGAGAATCGGCGGGCTCGCGAAACGCCGGCGATTGTAGGATGGCATCACGCTCGCTTACCCCAGCTTGGATCTCGTTCGAGCCGTGGAACACCTGGAAGCGCTGCTTCTCTGTTGTGCCGCCCTGTGGGCGATCGCCTTGCCGAGCTTCGGCAGGCCGGCCTTCGTGCGTCTCGAAGCGCTCGTTCGCCGATTGGCGGCGAGCGCGGGCCTCTCGCTCGCCGTCGCGGCGCTCGTGCCCCTCGTCCTCCGGCTCGCGCTGTTGCCGTGGCAGGGCGTGCCGATCCCGCGCGTCCACGACGAGTACAGCTACCTCCTTCAGGCCGACACGCTCGCCGAGGGGCGGCTCGCGAACCCGACGCATCCGCACTGGCGCCATTTCGACACCATCCACGTGAATCAGCGGCCGACGTACGGCTCGAAGTATCCGGTCGGGCAGGGCGCGGCCTTGTTCCTCGGCGAGCGCCTGTTCGGCGATCCCTGGGCGGGAGTGCTGCTCAGCTTCGCGGCGGCGTCGGCGGCAGTCGTGTGGGCGATCCGCGGCTGGCTCTCGCCGACGTGTGCGCTCCTCGGCGGCATCCTCTTCGGTCTCCAACTCGGCTTCTCGAGCAACTTCATCGCGGGCTACATGGGTGGCGCCGTCGCCGCGCTCGGCGGTGCGCTCGTCGTCGGCGCGTGGGGCCGGCTTCGCCGCCGGCAGACGGTCGCGGCCGGCACCGTCTTGGGCGCGGGATTGGCCGTGCTCATGTACAGTCGGCCGTACGAGGGACTGCTCGTGAGCCTACCTCCGCTCGCCGCGCTCGCGGTCGCGGCGTGGAGGAGCGAGCGTCTCGGTGACCACGTGCGGTCGTGGTCGGCCGCGCTGCTCGTCTGTGCCATCGCGGCCGGCTTCTTCGCGTATTACGACTATCGGACGACCGGTTCGGCGACGACGACGCCGTACATGGTGCACCAACGCGCCTACCACGTCGTGCCCATGTTCCTCTGGGGGGAGCTCTCGCCGGCACCGGAATATTCCGCGGCGAGCATCGAGGGGCTCTATCGCGGATGGTGTCTCGCGAGCTGGAGCGAGGTGAACACGCTCCGCGGGTGGCTCGAGGTCCGGCCGCAGGATTTCTCGTACGTCTGGTTCGTGCTGGTCGGTTCGCTGATGAGCGCGCTCTTGCTCCTCGGACATCGCTCCGCGCGGGACCGTGAGATCCGGTCGCTCTGGACGATGCCGCTCGCCGCCGCGGTCGGGCTCGCGGGCGCGACGTGGGTCGTTCCTCACTACTTCGCACCTGCGGTCGCCGCGCTCTACGTGCCGATCACCGCGGCGGCGCGGGAAGTGTGGCGGCGCGGGCCGAGACCCGCGACGTTCGTCCGTGCGGTGCTGCTCGCGGTGTTCGCGGCGCAGCTCGGGCCGGTCTTCGCTCGCGCGACGTACTCGCCCTGGAGAGACACCGCGTCTCTGGCGGCGAGGGATTGCTTCGATCGTGCGCTCCGCGACGCGGACGGCGAGGATCTCGTCTTCGTCCGCTACCGTGAGGATCACAACGTGCACCGCGAGTGGGTCTACAACCGCGCGGAGATCGACGCCGCCGAGGTCGTGTGGGCGCACGACTTCGGCGAAACGAGGAACCGCGAGCTCGTGACCTCGATGTCGGGCCGGCGCGTCTGGCTCGCTCGACCGGACGAAGAGCCGCCGAGCGTCGAGCCATGGGAAGCGGGCGCGGGAAACGCGGTCGCCCAGCCGGCGCTCGAGCGATGCAGCGAGCAGTGGCGGCGCGCGAATCCGCCGAAAGCGAGCGAGGAATGAACGGATCACGTAGTATCGCCGCCGTGCCTTCGCGGGAACCGGAAGTCGAGCTCTCGATCGTCATGCCGTGCCTGAACGAGGCCGAGACGCTGGAGACGTGCATTCGCAAGGCGCAAACCTACCTCGCCGAGACGGGGATCGCCGGCGAGGTCGTCGTCGGAGACAACGGCAGCGACGACGGCTCGCCGGAGATCGCCGCGCGGCTCGGCGCCCGCGTCGTCGCCGTGGAGGAGCGCGGCTACGGGAGCGCGCTCCGCCGGGCCGTCGCCGCGGCACGCGGGCGATTCGTGATCATGGGGGATTCCGACGACAGCTACGACTTCTCGCGGCTCGACGACTTCGTGGCGAAGCTGCGCGGCGGTTCCGATCTCGTCATGGGCGATCGTTTCCGCGGCGAGATTCGCGACGGCGCGATGCCCTGGCTTCACTACTGGATCGGCAACCCCGTGCTGTCCGCGCTCGGACGCCTCTTCTTCCGAAGCCCGGTCGGCGATTTCCACTGCGGCTTGCGCGGCTTCAGCCGGAGCGCGTTCGACGCGATGGACCTGCAGACGAACGGCATGGAGTTCGCGAGCGAGATGGTGATCAAGGCGACGATTCTCGGGCTCAAGGTCGACATGGTGCCGGTCGTCTTGCATCCCGACGGACGCTCGCGTCCCCCGCATCTCCGGAGCTGGCAAGACGGATGGCGCCATCTCCGGTTCATGCTGCTCTTCAGCCCGCGCTGGTTGTTCTTGATACCGGGTATCCTGCTGTTCGCCATCGGCGGCGCGATGACGCTCGCGCTGTCGCTCGGGCCGATCTCGATTCCGTCGTGGATCGTCCCCGGCGCGGCCGGTCGGGAGGTCGGGCTCGGCATCCATTCGCTCGTCGCGGCGAGCTTGCTCTGCCTCGTCGGCTACCAGCTCGTGGTCTTCGCCGTCTTCACGAAGGTCTTCGCGGTGACCGAGCGCCTGCACCCGATGCCGCCGGCGCTCGATCGCCTCGTGCGGCTCATCACGCTGGAGACCGGCCTCGTCTGCGGTGCGGCGTTGCTGCTCGCGGGGCTCGGCGCGCTCGCGGTCGCATTCGCGGGATGGGCTCGCGCGGGCTTCGGTCCCCTCGATCCGAGCGACGGCATGCGCCTCGTGGTGCCGGCGATGCTTCTTTCGACGCTCGGGATTCAGACGCTCTTCGCGAGCTTCTTCCTGAGCATCCTCGGGCTGCGGAGGCATTGAGCTCGTGACCGCATCCGACTCACGCTCCGAGAAAGATCGCCGCCGCGTCGAGGACGACGAGCGCCGCTTCTTCGCCCGCTACTACGCCGACCAAGCCTACCATCCGGTCGGCTGGCGGCTCCGCATGGAGCGCGACGCGCGTCTCCTGCGTGCCGCGGCGGGCGGCTCTCTCGGCCGCGTGCTCTCCGTCGGCTGCGGCGACGGCCAGTTCGAGCTCATGATCGCCCGGGACGCGGAGCACGTCGTCGGCGTCGACATCTCGCGAGAAGCGGTGCGCGCGGCCGAGGCCGGGCGCGCGGCTCGCGGAATCGCGAACGTCGAGTTTCATTGCCGCGCCTTGGCCGACCTCGCCTGGAACGAGACGTTCGACACGATCGTGTGTCTCGCGTTCCTGCATCACGTTCCCGAGCCCGACTTGGCCGGATTCCTCGCGACGGTGCGACGCCATCTTCGCCCCGGGGGGCTCTTCTATTCGCAGGACCCGAACGTCCGGGGCGTCTTGCGCGCGATCGGGCGACGCGTGCTCGGCTCGCGGTACGATACCTACCACACGCCCGACGAGCGCGAGCTCGAGCCCTCGGAGCTCGCCGGATTGCTGCGCGCGGCCGGGTTCGCGTCCATCGACGTGCGCTTCATGGATCTCACGTTGATCCCGGCGCTCTACGTTTGGAAGCGCGGCGCCGGTTGGCCGCTCCAAGCGTGTGCCGCCGTCGATCGCGTGTTCTGCGCGAGCCCGTTTGCACGCTGGGCGAGCGGGTTCGCGGCGATCGCGCGATGATCGAGCACGAACGGAAGCATTTCGACGGCATCGCGGCGCGGTACCAGGACGCGGCCGACTCGTGGCGCATGCTCCACGAGCAGGCGGCGCGGCACCTGACCCCGCTCGTCGCCGACCGGATCGTGGTCGACGTGGGCAATGGTGGGCGTTTCGCCTACGACACGGCCGCGCCGGCGCGTCTCATCGCCGTCGACATCGCGCCGAAAATGCTGGACCCCATCGTCGATCCGAAGATCGAGAAGATCGTCGACGATGGACGTGAGCTGTCGAGGTTCGCGGACGGATCGATCGACGTGCTGGTGTTCGGCTTCGTGATCCATCACATCGCCGGCGCGAGCGTCGCGGAGACGCAGGCGACGCTCGATCGGCTGCTCGCGACGGCACATCGCAAGCTCGCCCGTGGCGGCGATCTCGTGATCCTCGAAGGAGTGCTCGATCCCGTTCTCTACGCCTTGCAGTGCCTCCTCTTCCCACTGACGCGCTTCTGTCTCGGCCGGGGTGGCGTCTCGATGCTCTTCTTCCATCGACTGCCGCATCTCCGCCGCCGCGCGGCGGCTCATTTCGGCGTCGTGCCCGCCGACGTCGAGGTCGCCGAGCTCGCGGTCAAAGGGTGGATCGATCCGCTCGGCGGCACGTTTCCCGGCTGGATCCGGATCCCGGCGTTCCTCCAGCCGATGCGGTATCGGCTACTCCGCGTGCGGCGAGGCGGGGGGCCGCTCGTAGAGCGCCCAGCCTGACGCTTCTCGCGACGGCCGGAAGCACGCGAGATTCCGCCGCGCCGCCGCCGGGATCGAGCCGCGCACGAGCAGGTAGTCGAGATCGCAGTACCCGGCGTAGTCCGCCTCGCCCGCCCAATGGCCGTAGAGCGGAATCGGTCGGCCGTCGGCTCGCCGGCGGACCCAGCCGAACCGAAACTCGACCAGTGCCGACGTGGCAACGCCTCGCTTCCAGACGATGAAGTAACTCGGGAAGTGGAGATAGATCGGACGGTCGCGATACTCGTAGTCGAAGACGACGCCGCCGAGCCGCGCGCCGCTGGTCGCGTCCGGCAGAAACTCGGGAGTGAATTCCCGCGTCTCCGCGTCGAAGTCGGCGACGTAGTCGACCTGCAGCGCGAGATGAGCGACGCAGAGGAAGACGATCGCGGCGCGCACGCCGGCGGTCGCGACGAGCTTTGCGCGACTCGCGAGCACGACGAGCGCGAGGAAGAAGAAGACCGAGAACCGCTCCCAGAGGAAATACTGGCCGGGGAGGCGATCGGGAAGGACGACGCCGCAGAGCACGGCGGATGCGCCGAGCGCGAAGACGACGACCGCCGCTGGCCAGGTGCGCGAGGGCCAGCCCTCGCCGCGCCGCAAGCCCGCAACGGCGGCATACGCGAGCAGGAAGATCGCGACCGGGGCGAGCATCGTGAAGGCAGAACCGGCGGCTCCATAAAAAAGATGCACGTGATCGTGGAAGAAGAATTGGGCGCGCGAAGCGAACGTGGCCAGGTATTCGCTCGCATAGTAGTCGGCGAAGAAGCTCGCTTCCTCGGGATCGGCGGCGCCCCGCGCCCACCAGAGAACGATTGCCGCCAGCGTCGGCCACGCCGGCATGCTTCGCCGCAACCATGCGAGCGCGGAAGCGGGCGAGGTTAAGAGCGTGACGGCGCCGTACACGAGGAGCCCGAACAGCGCGATCAAGGCGTGCACGAAGAACAACGCGAGCAGACCGATTGCGAGACCGAAGCGGCTGAGCGCGGTGCTCCGGCGGAGGTCGGCGACGAGAAGCCAGCAGAAGAGAGCCACCGCGGGAATTCCCGGCAGATAGTTCGCGAAGCCCCAGTGGACGTTGAAATTGTACGCGTAGAGGAGCGCGAGCGGCGCCGCCCAGAGATCGCCGCCGATCGCGCGGATCAGGAGCACGACGGAACCGGCGAGGAGGACGAGGTAGAGGACGTGGTAGATCCGGTTCGCGTCTTCGACGGTGGGAAAGAGCGTCGAGCTGCAGAATCGGAGATGGACCTGGTTCGGCGCGAGCGCATCGCCGAGCACGTAGGATTCGGCGAATCGACTGGCCGGGTCGTCGTAGAAGCGGGAGATCGTCGCGGCCGCGAGGTGGTTCGGCAGATCGACGAAAGGGTACAGGCGCATGCCGAGCAGCAAGGCGATGTGAGCGAGGAGAAGCGCCGCTCCGATGAACGTGAGGAGCACGCTCGGCCGAGCTGCTTCCGCTCTCGTCAACGGAGCACCTGGAAGAGGCTGGAGTGGTCGTCGCTCCAGCTCACCGTTCGCGGAGCGAGCGGGCGGGAGGTCGCGCGAACCTCGGCGTTTGCGAAGAGTGCCGGCTCGTCACCGACGAGGATCCAGCCGGCGCCGAGCAGGCCTCGGGCGGGATCCTCCGCGCTCCCGACCGCGAGCGCGGTGCGGCCGGTGGCGTGAACGGCGGCGTTCACGACCGGCTCGATGTCCACGTACTCGTTGCTCGCATGAATCGCGAGCAGGCCATCCGGCGCGAGGTGAGCCAAATACAAATCGAAAGCCTCGCGCGTGATGAGGTGAATCGGAATCGAACCGCTCGAGAACGCGTCGACGATCAACAGATCGTATTGCTGCGGCGCTTCCCGCTCGAGCATGAGCCGCGCGTCTCCGAGCACGACCTCGACCGCGGCGCGGCTGCCGGCCAGGAAGCTGAACTCGCGTCGCGCGAGATCCACGACGAGCGGATTGATCTCGTAGAAGCGCAGTCGGTCGCCGGGCTTTCCGTAGAGCGCCACCGTGCCGGCGCCGAGCCCGACGATGCCGACTCGTCGCGGTCGATCCGGATGATGGAGCTCGAAGGCGCGGCCGACGCCGGACTGGGGTCCGTAGTACGTGGTCGGCTCGCTCCGTCGCTCGGGGCTCGCGAACTGCGCGCCGTGATTCGTGACGCCGTGAATGAGCGTGCGGAACCGATGAGCGCCCCACTCCTGATCCGCGACGCGGAGGACGCCGTAGAAATTGCGGACGGCAACGCGCACGGCTGGGTCGGCGCTCGCGATCGCGAAGAGAAGCGCGGCGGCCAACGTCGCGCCGAGCATCGCGGACACGCGTCGCACGGCCGGTCGGCGCTGCGAGAGGGGACTCGTCGAATCATGCGCCGCGGCGAGCAGCGCGAGCGGCACGATCGCCGCGAAGCCGATGAGGAGCTCCCAGTAGCCGGAGAAGATCCGCGGGGCGAGGACGCCGACGAACACTCCGCCGAGCGCGCCGCCGGTCGACGAAGCGAGGTAGAACGAGGTGAGACGCGACGGCGCGGGACGAAGCCGCGCGAGCTCGCCGTGGCACACCATGCAGCTCACGAAGAGCCCCGCCGAGTAGAACGGGACGGCGACTGCGAGCGGTAGCCGAGACGGCCAGAGGAACGACCACGTCATCGCCGCGAGCACGAGCAGCAAGCTCCGCACGAGCCACGCACGCGGATAGCTGTGGTCGCTCGCGAACGCGAGGATGAACGACACGAGATAGACGGCGAGCGGCAACAACCAGAGGAACGGTACGGGCGCGAGGTCCTGGCAGAGCTGGTTCGTCACCGCGAGAAGGAGGGTCGACGAGCAGGCCGGGAGCGCGATCCAGAGGAGCTTCGGCTCCGTCGCGATTTCGGGCGACGGCTCGACCCGCGAGCTCGCGGCGCCTCGGGCCGATCGATTCACGGCGAAGGTCGTCACCGCGAGGGCGATCGCGAACGCCGCGTACGCGGCCGACCACACCCGGAGCTGAGACGCGATCCCGAGCGTCGGCTCGACGAGGAACGGATACGCCGGCAAGGCGAGAAGCGAGCCGAAGTTCGACGAGGCATAGAGTCGAAACGGCGACGCGCCCGGGCGTCCATGCGCGGCCCACACCTGGAGGAGGGGAGCCGTCGCCGACAGCAGGAAGAACGGGAGGCCGATGCTGGCGCCGAGAAGCATCAGGATGTCGAGCTCCGGCACGCTCGCGTCCGCCGGCTTCCATTGCTCGCTCGGCGCGATCGGAAGGAGCACGAGCGACGCGGCGAGCAGCGCCGCGTGGAGCGAGGCGTGCACCGGCGGTCGGAGACGCGTGCTCGCGGCATGCGCGTAGGCGTATCCGGCGAGCAACGTCGCCTGAAAGAACAGCATGCACGTCGTCCAGACGCCGGCGCTGCCCCCGAACCAAGGCAAGATCGCTTTCGCGATCAGCGGCTCGAGCAGAAACAGCAGGAACGCACCGACGGCGGCGAGGGCGTGGAGGAGCAGCGTCATGCGTCGTCCCGCCGATGGATCGTCCACCGCCCGGATGTTCGGAGCGGACGGAACGAGGAGAAGAGTCGCCGGCTGTCCGCGGGAATCTCCCCGCACGTCAGCAAGTAATCGACTTGCCCGTGGCCGAATCGATCGTGCGCGTCGTCCAGCCAGGGGACGTGCGGCGGCAGCTCCGAAGCGCCTTCGCGCCGAATCCAGCCGAAGCGGTAGTCGACGACCGACGTAGCGGCGATCCCTCGTTTCCAGACCACGTAGTAGCTCGGGAAGTGCGCGTACGTCGGATCGCCGCGGTACCGGCAGTCGTAGTCCATGCCGGCGAGCGTCGCGCCGTCGGCTCCGCTCGGAAATAGCTCCGGGACGAAGTCGCGCGTCTCGGACTGGAATCGCGCGAAATGATCCGCGTGAACCACGAGGTGCAGGCAGCAGAGCGCCGTGACGACGGCCGGGCGGATCCAGGGCCGCGGCATCGCGGCGCGGCTGCCGGCCACGACGAGCGCGAGAAAGAAGAAGACCGAGAATCGCTCCCACAGGAATCGCTGGTCGGGAAGACGATCCGGCAGCAAGAGACCGCATCCGAGCGCGGCGGCCGCGAGCATGCCGACGACGAGATGGGACGAGGCGCCGAAGCTCGGACGAAGGAGACTGCGAACGCCGCCGGCGGCGACCGCGAACCACGAGACGGCGATCGGCGCGACAAGCGCGAGCGCGAGACCGAGCGCGGACTCCTGGACGTGGAGGTTGTCGTTGGCGAGAAGCTGCGCGCGCCCGGCCAACGTCGGGAGCCATTCCTCGCGGTAGTAGGACATGAGAAACGCCGCGGTCCCGTCCCCGTGTGCGCCCGACGCCCACCAGAGCGCGACGGCGGCGAGGCAAGGCGACGCGAGAAGGCTCTTCCGGAAGATCGCCGTCCGCGGGCCGCGCGCCGTCGACACGAGAACGAGCGCGAAGACGAGGAGGCCGAACAAGGCGACGAGAACGTGAAAGAAGAAGAGCGCGAGCAGCGCGAAGGCGATGGCGAGCTTTCGCGCCGCAGAGGGCACCTCGAGATCCGCGATCAAGAGCCGGCAGAAGAGCAAGATCGCGGGGATGCCGGCGACGAAGCTCGCGAAGCCCCAATGGACGTCGAAGTTGTAGGCGTAGAGGAGCGCGAGAGGCGCGGCCCACAGATCGCCGCCGACGGCTCGAACGAGCACCGCGGTCGAGACCACGAGGAGCGCGACGTAGCCGGCATGATAGATCCGGTTTGCGGCTTCGACCGAGGGGAACACCGGCGCGCTGCAGAAGCGCCAATGAGCCTGGTTCGGTGCGAACGGGCTCCCGAGCGCATAGTGATCGGCAAAGCGGTTCGTCGGCTGGCCGTGGAAGCGCGCGATCGTCGCGACGGCGAGGTGATTGGGAATGTCGACGAAGGGTTGCAAGCGCGAGCCGAACAAGATCGCGACGTGGGCGGCCACGAGCGCGCCGGCGACGGCGAGCGCGAGACGTTCCCGCATCACGTGTCGCTCGTCTCCGAACTGAGGGATCGCGCGGCCCGCACGGCGAGCGCGCCGATCACGAGCGCGGCCCACGGGGCGGCGCCGAGGGTGAGCGGCCACGGCAGCTCGCCGAAGAGCGCCTGGCGCAACGGCCCCGTCCACCACAGCAGGTAGAGCGCGGCCAAGGCGGCGTGCAGGTCTCGGGCGTACGGCGCGCGGTCGAGAAGCACGAGCGCCGGGACGAGGAGCACGACGCAGTCGTAGACGAAGAAGTGCGGGTTTGCCGCCGACGTGAGGAGAACCGTCAGCGCGAACGCGAGGGCGAGCGGCTCCTCCTGCCCGCCGACCGCCGGCGAACGGCGCACCACGAAGAAGAGGAGCGCGGCGGCGATCGCTTGGAGCGCGATGTCGCCCGCGACGCCGGAATTCGAGAGGCCGGGCGGGAGCACGGCGGCGATGAGCGCGGGGATCGACTGCATCTTCCAGCGAAGCGCCGAGGCGATGCCTTCGCGGTAGATTGCCGACTCGAGCAGCGCCCAGTAGTCGCGAACGCCGGCTTCCCCGACGCACGCGAGCGAAACCAGCGTCAGAGCGCTCGCGACCGCGAGCCACGCGGCGAGCGCGCGCCAACGGCGAGCCGCGAGGAACAGCACCGGGAACAGCACGAAGAGCTGCGGCTTGAAGACGCCGAGGCCGAGCAGGGCGCCCGCGGTTCCGTCTCGACCGCTCCACAACGAACGGAGCCCCGCGGCGAGGAGCGCGAGCGAGAGCGCGCTGTCTTGTCCGCTCTCGAGGAGCTCGATCGTCGGCTGCGCGGACAGCGTGACGAGCAACGCGAGGCCGAACCCGCCGGCCTCGAGCCGCGGCACGATGGGCCAGAGCCAGGTGAGCGAGCCGACGACCAGCGCCGCCGAGATCGCCACCCACGCGACCATGCCGACGAGGAGCGGCAGCGCCGCGAACGGCGCGTAGAGGAACGCCACGAAGGGCGGCGAGAGAAACAGATTCAAGTGGTTCCGCGTGACCCGGGCCGAGAAGCTTCCGCTGCACGTCTCGCTGGACGCCGACGTCGTAGAGCGAGGCGAGGCGGCCGCTCGCCGCGATCGTTCCGGCGGTCGCGTGCGCGAGGAAGTCTTGCGCGATCGGGCGTCCGAAGGCGTCGTTCGGCGGAGTGCCGAGCAGGAGGATCCCGGCATACGTCACGACGGCCGCGGCCAGGAATGTCGCCGCCACGAAGCGAGCGGTGCGCGCGGTGAGGAACGGCCCTTCAGGGCTCGACATCGAGTCCATCGCCGACGCGTGTCCCCGCAACGTCCACCGACCCGGCCGGAAGCTCGAGAACGGCGCGCGCGCCGCGTCCTCCGCTCGCCATCCGCCAGGGGCCGAGCCGCGTGACGACGCGGGTCACCCGGCGAGCGTCGTCGACGAAGATCGCATCGATCGCGAAGCGCATGCCGAACATGTGGATGCTCGAGCAAGGCTCGATCCAGAGGCCTTGGCCGGCGTCGAGGCCGCGTCGTCCCAGCAGGCCACGCGCTCGCGTCCAGAACGTGTCGGCGCGATCGACGCGGTCGCCGAGGAGCGCGCCGCTGCGGCGGTTCAGGACGCGCATCGGCCGTGCTCGATCGGATACGCGTGTGCGCGAACGGATACGGGGGGAAGCGGCTTCCGGCCAGAGAATGCCCAATGTTTTCCGGGCCCGGCGCTGGCACGCCGGCTGCTTTCTAGGGTAGTCGTATCCACCCAATCACGGTTGGTGCGTCCCAAAACGGAGGAGACGGGGAGATGAACTATCTCGCGAGGAAGCTCAAGGATCGCAAGGGCCAGGGCATGACGGAGTACATCATCATCGCGATTCTCATCGCGATCGTCGTCCTGATCGCCGTGAAGCAGCTCGGCACGACGGTGAAGTCGCAGTTCTCGAAGGCGCAGAAGAGCGTCGCGACCATGTAGGTCGTCCGCGTGTGGACGCCCGCAGCCGCGGGCGTCCACCGTTTTTCTTTGACCGGCCGCGATCCGACGCGCGGACGCGCCGGCGCCGAATCGCCGCCGAGGGGGAACGTGCAGTCACGCTTCATCGAGCGACGCAGATCGGGAGCAACGGGCCAAGCGATGCTCGAGTTCCTGATCATGATCCCGTTCGCGCTGGTCATCATTCTCGGAATGATCCAGCTCGCGCTCGTGTTCAACGCGCATTCGATGATGAAGCTCGCCGCGTTCAACGCGGCGCGGACCGCCGTCGTCGCACACGGAGCGAAGCCCGAAGATCCGGCCACCGTGAAGGACGCGCTGAAGGACGCCGAACGGGCGGCGAAGCTGACGCTGCTGCCGGTGATTCCCGCGTTCCACGGGTTCACGCCCACGCTCGGCGGGATCCAGCAGCTCATCCAGAACAACACGAATCCGGGGTCGATCTCGAACAACGCCGGGGCAGTGGCCATGGCCGCCATCGAGCTCTTCGTCCCGTCTCTGGGGGGGATCCGGGTCGATTTCTTGAATCGCACCGACGCGATCGACCGGCCGGCGATCCAGAACTGGAAAAATCGCATCGACTTCGACGACCCACGGAAGGCCGACGACAACGTCATCAAGGTGCGCGTGAGCTGGGACTATCCGCTCGTGATCCCGTACGTGAATCGAATCTTCACGGCGATCACGCGTCCGGATCTCTATCTCGCCGACCGCATCACCTCGGGCCAGCCAGTCACAGCGGATTTCATCGTCTTCGGCAAGCCGGCTTGGGACTACGCCGACTTCCTCGCGGGCAACGGGGCGCTCAGCGGGATCCCGCCGTATTTCCTGCTCCGCTGGCCGATGCGCTCGACGGCGATCATGCGCACGCAATGGGATCGAAAGCAGAACTGACCGTGCCGCGTCGAGCGAAGAAGTCGCTGCTCCGCAATCAGGCCGGGCAGCTGCTCGTCATGTGGCTCATCTTCATGCTGCCGATGGTCGTCGTCTGTTTCAGCGTCTACAACGTCGGCGTCGCGGTCAGTGAGAAGATGAAGGTGCAGACCGCCGCGGACAACGCGGCTTACTCCGCGGCGACCTGGAACGCGCGGTACATGAATCTGACCGCGTACGTGAACCGCGCGATGGTCGCGAACTACGACACGATCGCTTCGTTCACGGCGATCTGGTCGTTCGTCGACGCGACGGACGGCTTCATCGCGAATCTGCGGACGATCCTCACGTTCTTCTTCGGCGTAGGCCGCGCTCTCGAGCCCGCGGCGCAGGGGCTGCACAAGGGCAACCAGGCGATGTCCGAGGTTCTCGGCGCGGGCAAGAAAGACGGCCGATTTCGCGTCGGCCGCTTCCTCGAAGAGTACACCCGCGTGCTCAGCCTGGCGCAGCAAGGACTCTACATCGCGAACCAGCTCGGCCGCTTCCGCGTCGCGCAGACCGTCGCCTGGGGCGTAGACCCGAAGATCCAGTATTGGAGCCTGTCCGAAGCGTGGGGCCTCCAAGAGATGGGCAACCGGCGCGATTGGAAGGAATCCGATCCCGAGAAAGGCCTGCGTCTCACGCTCGAGCGCTCGCTCAACAATCTCTCGAACGGCGGCAGCTTTCGCGATCTCGGCAACTTCCCGGTCATCGGCTTGATCCAGAAGGTGCTCGACATCATCCCCTGTCTGAAGATCAGCATCGGCCCGCGGGGCTTCGACGGCCCGGGCTTCGACCACGTCACCGGCGCCGTCGGAGGGAAGGGGCAGGTGCGCATCGCGGACAAGGAAAAGATCTACCAGAACGACTTCAACGGAATCTCCATCAAGTGGGATTGCCTCATCAGCTTCACGATCATCGCCGTCGGCCACAACAGCGACGACAATCGGAACCTCCCGAACAGTCTCGGCAGCGGCATCGATCTCTCGTTCCCGCACGTGATCGACGAAGAGGGTGACCACGGCTCCGACACCTTCCAGGGCAAGGGCGGCAGCGGCTTCATCAAGAAGAACGTGGACTGCGAGGCCGCTTCCGGGCCGAGCCCCCAGCAGTCGTTCAAGCAGGACCCGAAGTTCCAGGAGACGCTCGATGCGAGCCAGCTCTGCGGCACGAGCAAGGACCCGATGAAGGTCGTGGACGTGAAGGGCGACAACGACGGGCTCCCGGCGGGCCCGGCGAAGTTCGACCCCTTCGGCGGCGGGATCGTCGTCGATCTCGTGGCCGCCAACAAGGCGCGGGAGCTCGAGAACCAGGTGCGGCAGGGACAGGACCCGCCCGGCAAGCAGATCCCCGCGAGCGCGTTGCTCGACGACCGCACGTGCGACTCGATTCAAAAGGAGCTGAAGCAGCGTCAGGAGAAGATGCAGTCGGATCTCAAGAAGAACTTCAAGGCATCGAAGAAGCCCTGCCAGACGATCTACGAGTACCGCTATCCGTTGGCGGAGATGAAGGTCACGCAGTTCGTGCAGAAGGACAACATCCTCGACGGCAAGAAGCTCGAGGGCCCTTCGGTGTTCGTGTTCCTCCGCAAGAAGGGTGATCAGCTGCCGCTCTTCCGCGGGCTCGGCCTCATCTTCGGTCCGAGCCCGGGAAACTTCTTCAACATCGAGGCGTACTCGTTCGGGCGCGCCTACTATACGCAGCGGCCGGGCGGCAGCCCGGGAGACAAGGAGACGCTCTTCAACCCGTTCTGGGCCGGCCGCCTCGAGAAGGCGCCGGACAACCCGATCTTCCTCCACTGAGCGTGACGACGATGCGTGGACGACGCCGCGAGCGCGGCCAATCGATGGTCGAGACGGTCATCGTCTTGCCGGTCGTCCTGCTGTTGTTCCTCGGTCTCTATTTTCTGAAGGAGTTGGTCGACACGAGAATGCGCGCGGTCGAGGCGGCGCGGTACCTCACTTGGGAATCGGTGTGGAACGCGCGGGAGACGCGCTCGAAGCGCGCGATCAAGACGAACGTGCAGCTCCGGCAGGATCTCGAGAAGATGGGGCTGGGGCGCGGCCTCGTCTCGATCGACGGGAGCAAAGCAGTCTCGTTGCGGACTTATGCGAACAGCAAGACCGGCGCCGGGACTTTCACCGAGGTGCCGGACTTCATCAAGAACATTTTCACGAACCCCGAGCGGACGGCGACGGGAAGCTCGGTCACGCCGGGAACGTCGAACGTGCCTGGGTTCGGCGAGGGTGGTGTCGGCGGCGCGCTCGAGGGCATCCTCGGCAAGCTCGACGACCCCGCATTCATCATCACGGACTTCTTCGCGAACTCGACGCTCTGGAGCGACGAGACGAACAAGGCGGTCTACAGCTCGACCGTGCAGTATCGCGTCAGGGGCCGCAGCGTGTTCGCGTTTCTCGGCGACACGAACATCAAGCAGACGGGCAGCATCCTCGCGCACCCGTTCAACGTGCTCCGCGACAACGACAAGAACGAATACGAGCGCGTGTTCGGCAAGAGTGGGATCACCGACTGCACCGGCGCCGCAGGAGGCCACATCTTCCCGTTGTGGTTCGCGCCGAGCCCCGAAGGCGTTCCCGTCGTGAAAGAGGTGGGGACGGTCGGCAAGTGCTTCCTCTCCGGCTTCGGCAAGGCGATCGGCATCGCCGACATTCTCGGCGGGGATCTCAAGTTCAAGCTTCCGGACGGCACGCTCAAGGAATACCCGGAGAAGAACAAATGAGCGCGATGCCGCGATGGTTCCGCTTCGCCGTGTTCGGCCTCGCCGCGCTGCTCCTCGTGCCGTTCTTGGTCGTACGAACCGGGATCGACCGCGGCGCGGTCGCCGCGACGCTCGCGAGCGTCGCCGGCTCCTTCGAGCCCGTCGTGCGGGCGCAGCTCGCGCTGCCGGATCAGTTCCTGCTCGCCGCGGACGGCTCGTACGTGATCAACGGGATGCCGGTCGAGTACCACACGTACGCCGCGCCGGAGAGCCCGGAGCTCATCGTGAAGAAGTTCCACGACGGGTTTGCCGCGGCGGGCTATGAGCAGGCGATCCTGAATGCGCCGGGGGCGCCGACGCTCGTCGCCGTGCATCCCGAAACGAAGATGATGCTCACGGTGCGCTTCGTCCACGATCAGGTGGGCAAGCTCGGCATGCGCCTCACGCAGCAGGATCTCTCGAAGCTCGATCCCGATTTCAAAGCGGGGATCCCCGGCCTGCCCGTTTATCCGGGCGCGACCGAGCGCATCGCGATCTCGTCCGGCGACGGGAGCGCCGCGCGAAGCCTCTCGTTCCTCGCGAAGGGCTCGCCGGCGATGGTCGAGCAGTTCTACCGGGGAGAGATGCGCGCGGCCGGCTGGCGTCTCCTCGAGGCGCCGGTGAAGATGCCGCCGGGCGCGCCGTTGCCGCTCTTCTTCGAGCAGGGCGCGCTCGAGTCGTCCGTGCTGATCGTGCCCCAGGAAGGCACGAGCGCCACGTTCGTGATGGTGACGCTGACCGGGGATCCGGAGGAGCTGTCGTCGTGAAGCGGAGGCTCTCACGGTTCTTTGCGCGGGCGCGCGAGCGCTTGCGCGACGAGCGCGGACAGGGGATGACCGAATACATTTTGGTCGCCATGCTGGCGATGATTCCGCTCATCGTTTTGCTGGTGCCGACGATGAAGGCGCTCGCGGTGTATCTCCGCGGGATCTACTCCTTCATCGGAGTTCCGATTCCTTGAGACGGGAGGGGACTGGGAATGCAGGCTCGAATGCCGATCTTGATCGCTCTGGTGGTGGGAATCATCGCCGTGGTGCTGACGAACATGTACGTGAACCAGATCCGCGTGGCGTCGATGCCCGAGGAGGCCTGGGTGGTGGTCGCCGCGGCGGACCTCCCCGCGGGCACGATCCTCGAGGCGAAGGACATCGTGGAGAGCGCTCGGTACGCGCAGGGGCTGCCGAAGCTCGCCATTCAGTGGAGTGAGCGGAACCTCTACCTCGGCCAGGAGCTGCGCACGCCGGTCGCGGCGGACGACTACGTTCTCGCCTCGTACTTCGGCACGGACGGGGAGACGGCTCGGCTCTCGGAGAAGGTCGACGCGAAGCTGAATCAGCGAGCTTTGACGATCCCGGTGACGGCCGAGAGCTCGCTCGAAGGCTCGATCCGCGCCGGTGATCGCATCGACATGCTCATCACCTACTCCTCGGCGAAGGAAGCGGCTCCGAACGCCCCTGCCGCCGAAGGCCTGATGCAGTTCGTGACGACGCCTCTTCTCGAGACTTTGCCCTGCTGAATGAGCGTCTCCATCGCCTGCCAGATCTCTTCCCACGGGCGTCTGCGCTCGATGTGGTGCATCTGGTAGAGGTCGATGTGGTCGGTCTGCAGGCGGCGCAGGCTGTCCTCGCAGGCGCGGCGGATGTGATAGGCCGACAGGCCGCGCTCGTTCGGCCCCTCGCCCATGCGCCGTAGACCTTGGTCGCCAGCACGATCTGCTCGCGGCGCCCGCCGCCCTGCGCCAGCCAGCGCCCGATGATCTGCTCGGTGACGCCCTCGCCGCGCTTCCCGCCGTAGACATTGGCGGTGTCGAAGAAGTTGATGCCCAGCTCCAGCGCGCTGATCCATGATCGCAAAGCTTTCGGCCTCGCTGGTCTGCGGGCCGAAGTTCATCGTGCCCAGGCACAGCCGGCTGACCTTTAGGCCGGTTCGGCCCAGATGTGTGGTGTCCATGGTTCCTCCTTGCGAGTTGATCGATGGCGGGGTGAGGTGGGGTCTGCGCTCAACGCTGTTGTACGGGAACGAGCCGCAGTCGCAATCCCGTGGCCGTTAGCCGCGCTCCTCGCGCCGGGCGGCGGACTTCAGCCGGTCGACGACCGCGCGTAGATCGCCTGGCAGTTCGGACGCGAGCGAGAGTGGCGTGCCGGCGCCGGGCAGCATGAGCTCGATCCGCGCGAGATGCAGGAAGGCGCGGTTGAGCCCGTGCTTGCGCTCGAAGTGACGGTTGCTCGGCGCGTGGCCGTGCGTGGTGCTGTTGCCTA
>CAWBOU010000048.1:0-24456 GCA_963790365.1 uncultured delta proteobacterium | reverse complement strand
ATCGTCGGCGAGCTCGTGGATGAGGCCCATCTGAAACGCGACCTCGGGCTTCACTACGCGCGAGCGGAGGATGAATTCGATCGCGCGGCCCGCGCCGATCAGACGCGAGAGGCGCTGCGTGCCGCTACCGCCGGGGAGACTCCCGAGGCGCACCTCCGGAAGGCCGTAACGGAAGTCGCCCTTCTGGCCGATGCGGATGTCGCACGAGAGCGAGAGCTCGAAGCCGCCGCCCATCGTGTTGCCGTTCATCGCCGCGATCACCGGCTTCGAGAGATCGCGCATCGTGAGGAGCATCGCGTGATACCCACGGGTAAGCCCCGTCCCCGCGGCGCGCATGCCTTCCTTGTCGTTCGCGAGCTCGAGGAGCTCCTCGACGCTGTAATGCGTGATGAAGCCGTTCCCGGTGCCGCCGCAGAGGACGACCGCGCGCACCGCGGGATCGCGCCACTTCTCGATCATCGCGACGAGCTCCTGCGTGCCTTCGGCGCAGAAGTAGTTCATCGGCGGGTTCTTGTAGGTGGCGACGACGACGCCGTCTTTCGATCCCGTGGACCAGAGTGCCATGGGCGATCCTTTCTCGGTTCTGCGAACCTTAGATCTTGTATCCACCGTCGACAGAGATCACTTGCCCCGTGATCGCGTTGCCGCCCCGCTCGGAGGCGATCAGCACCGCCATCGGGCCGAGCTCGTCGGGCTGCACCATCCGCTTCTGCACGTTATCCGCTTCCGCGGCCGCGCGAAGCGCCGCGGATCCCATGCCGAGCGCCTTCGCGCCCATGTCGAAGTAGTCGAGCGCGAGCTTCGTCTCCGTCCATCCCGGGCAGAGCGTGTTCACCGTGATCGTCGTCGGCACCTGATGGACCATCGCGCGCATCAAACCGATGAGGCCGTGCTTCGCCGCAGAATACGAGATCGCGCCGCCGCCCGTCTTCGCGAAGCCCGAGCCGATGAAGATCACGCGCCCGTAGTTCTGCTTCACCATGTGCGGCAGCGCCGCGCGCGTCGCGTAGTAGGCCGAGGTCAGATTCAGGAAGAGGTTGTCTTCGAAGAGCTGGTCGTCATGCGTCAGCGTGAGGAGCTTCGTGAGCTCGCCGACGACGCCGCCCGCGACGTTGAAGAGGATGTCGATCTTTCCGAAGCGTGCCACGACGTCGTCGACCATCTTCTTCGTCGCGGGCCCGTCCATGGCGTCACAGACGGCCGCGTGGCCGCGCCGCCCGAGCGCCTCGATCTCCTTCACGACGGCGTCGAGCTCGGCTTTCGAGCGCGACGAGACCACCACGTTCGCGCCTTCGCGCGCGAGCTCGAGCGCGATCGAGCGACCGATGCCGCGCCCTGCCCCGGTGACCAATGCAACTCTACCGTCGACGAGCCCCATGGGGTTCCTCCTCCGCTCCCTCTCCATCGCCCGAACGGAGAGAGGCAAGCAATCTTTCGACGATGCGGTGCGCCGGCGTTTTCGTTGCCTCGCCGGCATGAGGTGCTAGAACCCGCGGCATGCGGAACGGTACCTTCGTCGTCCTCGGTCTCGTCTCGATCCTCGCCGCGGCCTGCCAGAGCGGCGGCGACTCCTCGAGCTCCGGCACTGCCGCAAGCGGCGGCGGCAACGCCGAGAAGGGCAAGCAGCTCTACGCGACCGTCTGCATCACCTGTCACGGCGCGACCGGCGAAGGCATCCAGGGGCTCGGCAAGAGCCTGCAGGCGAATGCGTTCGTGAAATCGAAGAGCGACGACGAGGTCGTGGCGATGCTGAAGGAAGGCCGCACGGCCGACCACCCCGAGAACACCACGAAGGTGGCCATGCCGCCGAAGGGCGGCAATCCCGGGCTCAGCGATCAGGATCTGAAGGACATCGTGGCTTTCCTGCGGACGTTGTAAGTTCAGCGCGCAGGGATTGCGGTCGCGCCCGCGTAGCCGTGAGGCGCGAAGTGCACCACGAGCGGCGCCTTCTCGCCCCGCTCGACGGAGAGCTCGACCGTCATGCCGGGCGTGAACGGGAACGGGCCGTCGATGCCGAGCACGCTCTCACCGAGCACCTCGAGCGCGAGCGTGCGCTCCTCGCCGCCGGTGACGAGCTTCACGCTCGCGGCGCCGGAGGGCGCGGCGACCGCGGCGCCCGCGTGGCTCGCGAAGTACACGCGGATCCGGCTCGGCTCGAGCACGAGCTCGACATGATAGCGGCCGGCCATCCGGAGCTGGCCGCCGTGCGGCGCCGGCATGCGGTCGAGCGTCACGTCGTCGTGTGCGAACAAAATCCCGGCACCTAGGGCGATCCCCAGGATCGCAACAAGAACGATTCTTCCCATCAGTGCACGTGATCGTCCGGCGGAGGGAGAATCCGTGGCTCGCGTGCGAGGATGCCGATCTCCCCGAGCAAGAGCTTCTCCTCGTTCCAACCCTCGGGCTCGAGGTCCGGCCGCCAGCGCGCCCGCATGTAGCCGAAGCGATCGATGAGAAGCTCGAGGTGCGGCGGGCGATCGTCGTCGGCGTCGTTGCCGGGATCCGAGAACGTTCGGCGAAGCAGGAGAAAGCTCTCGGCGGCTTCGTCCCCGCCGCTCGCCACCACCGGGAGCGGCGCGAACGCGCCGGGGGCGGTACCAGCCATCGGCACGGCCACCACGTCGCCTCCCGAGCGGCGGATCTCGGGCAGTAGATCGCGCAGGCGCGCGAGACGCGCGTCGGAGGAGCCGGGCGTGAACAACACGAGGAGGACGACGGACTTGCCGCGGAAGTCGCGCAGCAATCCGCGCGTGCCGTCCGCGAGGCGGTAGTTGAAGTCGATCGCGCCGAGCCACGGCTTTCCCGGTGAGACCCGCGTGCCGAGGATCCGCCCCTGATAGCCGGAGGCGAACGCGCGGAGGTAGTTCACCAGATCCCACCGCTCGTCCGGTGTGAGGACGTCGGCGAACGGCGGCATGCCGCCCTCTTCCATCCCGTGGGTCAGCCACCAGAACATGTCTCCCGCGGTGTGATCCGCGGTATGCGGCTCGGTCAAGTTCGCCGGGGGCTTCGGCTGCTCGCGCGCGAGCGGGCCGTCGCCGCGGCCGGCCTCGCCGTGACAGCGAATGCAGTGCTCGCGGTAGAGCTTCCGTCCGTTCGCGACCGAGATCGCGTGATACGGCACCTCGGGCGCCCAGTACGTTCCGGGAAACGCGGGCACGGCGATCGCCGGCAGCGCAAACGAGGCGGCGACCGAAGCGAACGCGGCGAAGCCGACGAGCGCGCGGCGCCGCTCTCCTCTCCGCCATCTCCCCGCACCGATCGCGATCGCGGCGACGAGCAGCGCCACCCCGAAGCCCACGCGCTCCGCCACCCACGGGAGCCCCCACGTCGCTCGGATCGAGAATCGAAACGGCAGCCACCAGGCGATCGCGTCGTGCGCTCCGGGAACCGTATCGGCGAGGCGCGAGGCGGCGAAAAGCGCGAGGCCGCCGAACGCGGCTTCCGCGAAGAGCCATTTCCGAAGGCTCGCGAGACTCGCTTCGTCGGCCGCGTCCTGGAGCTTCGGCAGCGTGCGCCAGCGGAGCCGCCCGGCGAGCACGAGCGCGATGGCAAACGCAGCGAGCTTCACGAGGAGCGTGACGCCGTACGCGGTGCCGAGGAGCGCGGGCCAGCGCGCGACGTGAACGCGCGCGAGGAAGAGCCCGCTCGCGACGAGCACGGCGACGAGGATCGGCGCGCGCCGCGAGAAGCGCTCGATCTCGGCGACGAGCGCCCGGCGCTCCGACGGCTCGCGCACGGCATCGGGACCGAGGAGCGAGAGCGCGTGCGTCGCGAGCCCGCCGAGCCAGAGCGCGAAAGCGAGCAAGTGCGCCGCGTGCACCGGAATCGCCAGCCACGAATCCTCGCCGCCCGCGCTGTGACTCGAGAACGGCGCCGCCGCGAGCGCCGTCGCGGCGAGCACGACGGCCATGATGCGTGCCCCCTGCCCGCGCACGACGAGCAGCGAGACGAGCGCGACGCCGAGCGCCGCATGCTCGATCAGCCAGACGCGCCCGAAGCGGGTGCGGACGAGGAGCGTTTCGAGAGCCGCGGCGTCGACCCATCCGCCGTCGGCGAGCTCGCGCGCCTCGAGGAAGAGCGCGATCGCCCCCGCCGCGAGCGCGAGCGCCGCGGCCAGGCGCAGCATCCGGAGCGGCGGCGCCGCCGCGCGCGAATTCGCCGCGCCGCCCAGGAGGAGCGCGAGAGCGGCGTACCAGAGCGCGGCGATCACTTAATGGTGAAGGGGTACGACTGCTTCACCCGATGGCCGTCGACCGACAGCACCTCGAACTTCACGGTGTAGGTGCCGGCCGGAAGCGACGGCACGTCGAGGATCAAGAGCTTCGGGTCGTCGGCCGAGACGCGCGTGGCGCCGCTCGCGACGGCCTCCCCTTTGACGTTCTCGACGACGACCTTCGAATAGGCGGGCTCGATCGCCTCGTTGAACCGGAGGCGGATCGCGTCCGGAGATTGGTCGAGCGCGGCGCGCCGCGCCGGGTCGGAGCTCTCGAGCCGCGCGTGGGCGAGCGCGACCGCGGGAATCGCGAGCGCGAGCGCCAGCAGCGCGACGGCCGAGCGGCACCCCCTCAGGGGGCCGGGCGTAAGCCCGGGGGGTGAGTCGCAGCGTCTCATGCGCGGCTCGACGAATAGAAGAACAGCGCCGCCCCGATCGCCAGCGCGCCCGCGCCGAACAGCGCGTAGAGCGTCCACGCGCGCGAGCCGCCCGAGCCGACCGCGAATGGGAAGCGCGAAACCTGCGCCGCGGGATCGGTCACGGTCACGAGTCCCACGAACCGGCCGTACTCGGGAAAGTTGTGCTCGACGGATACCGAGCCGCGCGCGTAGACGGCCGGCGCCTTGTGATAGATGGTCACCGCATCGAGGTTCGACTCGTCGCCGATGTCGCGGATGATGCGCACCTCGACCGGGAGATCACGGAGCTTCTCGTCGAGGTAGTCGAGCACGATCACGGTGCGGCCGGTCGAAGGGATGTCCTCGCAGAACTCCCGTTCCGAGGTCGCGTCCGGCTGATAACCCGTGAAGTGCATCTGATACGGGCCGACCGTGAGCTTGCAGAGGTCGTCTTCCATGGCGAGACCTCCGTGCCCCCACGCCGGCGCGGCCATCAGCAGCACCGCGCCGACTCCTGCGCCCGCGAGCCGTCGAAGCGAGCTCACAAGCTCGTGAAGACCGGGATCGCGGGCCCGCTCACCTCGGCGATCGTGCGCTTCCCCTGATCGTCGAAGAAGAAGAGAAGCGCGCCGTAGCTCGAATCGGGATTGCCCATCAGCGAGGCGAGCCGTTCCGTCTCCCACGCGGCGTCGGATGCTTCGATCTTGAGCGTGCGCTTCTCGCCGGGCGCGATCGGCTTGTCGTCGGAAACGACGAGCCCATTCCGCGCGATCAAGTCGTGCGGGAACGACGGGTCGATACCCTTGACCGCCTCGGGCACGTCACGATTCACGAAGCGGAGGTTCGCCGCGGTGAACTCGCCGACGCGAACCGGCCGACTGCCTTTGTTCTCGACGTCGATCGTGAGCCGCAAGCTCCGGCCGGGCACATCGTAGTCACCGCGGTGCGCACGCACGTCGATCACGTCCTTGTCGGCGGGGATCGGGAACACGCGCACGCGGCCGCCCTGGAGCGCCGAGGTGCGCGGATACTTCGCGTTCGTGGAGATCACCCCGTACGCGATCGAGACGAGCGTGATGACCACGAGCGCCGCGCCGCCCACACGATCGAAGTTCGTGACGAGAGAATCCTCACGACCTCCGACCACAGCGCGGTAACGCGGGATCAACACCGGCCCACGCAGCACCCAGAAGCCGATCCACAAGAGCGCGAGGCCGGCCCAGAACAGGTGATTCCAGACGACGTTCCCCATCGCCCAGGTCTCGAGGTTCGGGATCTCGATGTTGTCGATCGTCTTCAGCGGGAAGACGAAGTCCCCGGCGTTCCCCGTCACCTCGATCATCTTGCCGGGACCGAGCAGCGGCCCCGCGTCCTCGATGTTGATCATCGGGTGGACGTGGTGCTCGCCGGGGACGCGCGCCTTGATGAGGAGACGGAACTCGTAGTCGCGGCCGTATTCGAGCGTCGACGACTGCATGACCGGCGTATCGCCGATCCACGCGCCGACCTTGACGAACACCGGGCCGCGCGTGCCGAGGTTCAGATACGTCGAGGCGAGCTCGAAGAGATGCTTCGGCCAATCCTCGAAGACGCGGAACTTGCCGCGCAGCTCCACCTCTTCGTTGACGGCGACTTTGTCGGCGCTCCAGGTGACGTCGTACCAATGGATCGTCCGCATGCGCAGGAACGGCTCTTGATTGCGCTCGCCGTGCGCCCACGCCGAACGCGAATCGAGCGCGACCGCCACGAGGACAAAGAGAAAACCGATGATCGTCCGTCGCGCGCTCATGCCGCGAGCCCCATGTAGCGCTTGTAGGCGTTTTGCAGCCGCGGCAGGTTCACGACCTTCGAGCCGGCGGCGAACCAGATGTAGTACATGATCACGCAGAGGAACCCGGAGAAGAGCGCGGAGATGACGGCCGGGTTCTCGCCAAAGGTGCGGAGCGTGCCGCGCTCGATGATCCGCAGGTACTCGGGCATCGACGTGCGCGTGAACGTGAAGCCGATCACGTCGGCCACGGTCGCGAGCTGGCCGAGGTGCTCGACCACGAGTCGGTACGGCGCGAGCATCGGCCAGTTCGCGGGATAGAAGACGATCGCGAAGAGCGCGCCGCCGCCGATCGCGGTCATGAACGCGCTGCCGGTCAAGAGGAGGATGCCGTCGAGGAGGAGCGCGCCGGGAAGGAGCGTCGCACCCCACACCAGGGTCCAGGGGAACGCCGTCCAACCGATGTGCCCCATCGCGAGCGAGGCGAGCGTCGAGGTTTGCAGCCCGAGGACGGCGAAGGTCGCTCCGATCGGGAGCCGGAAGAAGTTCCAGAAGAGCGACTGCGCGATCGCCGGGTACGAGATGCAGATCAACGGGTAGAGGAGCGGCCACCACTCGCGGTCCTTCCAATCGACCCACATGTCCCAGTCGCCGACCGTCAAGACCTCGGTGGTTTTGAACGACGCGGCGAGGACGAAGAAGATGATTGCGAGCAGCATCACGTCGGCGATGCGCTCGTAGGGCGATCGGGCTTCGGTGGGACGAACACCCTTGGTGATGGCAGCCATCGGCTCCCCCTCCCTCAAACGTACTCGTGGACGGCGCCCTGCCGGCGCCGTCCACGAATCAGCGACGAAAATTCCCCGAGCGGTCCCCGGCGACGACGATCTTTGGCGTATTTGACGCCGTCGCCAGAAACTAGCGAGCCGGCGTGGGCTCGGTGGTCAGACGAAGCAACTCGACGACGCGCGGCAGGCTCTGCGCCACGACGCCGAGCATGCAGAGGAACGCGATGCCGAGCGTGACGAAGCCCCAGTGGAGCGGCGCGATGAAGAGCTCCTCCATCAGCCAGTACGCATGACCCCACTCGTTGTAGGCGACCGACGGCAACACGAGGAACGGCGCCGTCACGCCGATCACGAGAGCGATCGAGAGCTTCTCGGCGAACTGCGGGATCCGCGTGAAGGAGTAGAAGAACGCCGACATGCCGAACGCGGTGAACACCGGCACGATGCCGAAGAAGAGCACGATGTGGCTCGGCGTGAGCGACGTGTCCCGCACCACGACCTGGTGCCATGCGGCGTCGACCGCGCCGAACGTGATCGCGATCAGCTGGGTCATGCTCATCGTGATGATCATCGCGAACATGAGGAAGTAGCGACGAAGCTCTTCCTTGGGCGTCACCTTCGCGAGCGCCTTGTCGCGGGTGAACCAGAAGTAGAGCGGGATCGTCACCTGCGAGATCATCGCGAGCGCGCAGTTCAGGTACCAAAGGGGCATCCACACCGCCCAGAACTCCGGTGTCGTCGCGTCGATGCCGCTCTTGAAGCCTTCGACCTGCTGATACCAGCGCCAGGCGCCGATCAGCGCGACGACGAAGACGACCATCGCGATGAGGGGCAGTGGGCTGAAGACCTTGACGTCCTTCGCCGCCGTCGGCGCCTCGACGCCCCTTCCGATTGCCATTGCCATTGTCGATCTCCTCCTCTCGAACGCTATTGCAGGGTAGCGACGGCGCGCAACGGTTGCACGCTGACACTACGCTCGACCATCAAGGCTCTCAAAACGCTCGCCACACCTTGACTCGTGGCGACCGTACGCAGCGATTCTCCGTCACGGTCCAGGATCCATCCGAACGTCGCGCTCGAGACCTCGGCCGCCCAGACGGTGGTGATGAGCTGGACGACGAGCGCCTCGACGTCGATGTCGCGCCGGAACGCGCCTTCGCTCTGACCCCGGCGAACGATCTTGCTCAGGCGCTGGAGAATCCCCGCCTCGAGGTGGACGTCGACGTGGCTCTCCTGCGCGACTTGATCCATGAACTCGCGAAACGCGACGAGACAGTAGTTGCGGTTGGCGCGCGTCCAGTCCGCGAAGCGGTCGAGGAAGCGAACGAGCGCCGCCGGCGCATCCTCGTCGGGATCCGCCGCGACGGAATCGACGAGACCGCGGAGCGCGATCGCGAAGCGATCGAGCACGGCGCGGTAGAGCTCGAGCTTGCTGCCGAAGTGGTGCAGCACCGTCGCGTTCGAGACGCCGACGCGCACGCCGATGTCGCGGAGGCTCGCGCCCTCGTAACCGTAGCGCGCGATCAGATGCTCGGCCGCGTCGAGCAATCGCTCGCGCATCCACTCGGAGTCACCGCGCGCGTTCGTCGTTTTGCGTGGACGAGCCATCTCCTGCCTGGACCCAGGTAAACCGACCACTTGGTAGATTACAACGAATCTTTCGCATTACGCCCTTGGGAAGGTGGAATTGTCCAGGAATTTCAGCATGATGGGCGCACCATGCCGCTCGTCGTGCCGGCGCTCTACGAGACCTCCTACCTCGACGCGCTGGCCGGTTTGCCGATCGCCCATCTCTATGGCGCGTCGGCGCGCGACTCCGGGCTCCGCGCGAACAACGAGCTGCCCGCGGCACCGGACGATGCGCTCGCGGATTTCGTCGCCGCGGCTCGCTCGCGCGGTCTCGACTTCTTCTACTGCTTGAACGTCTCGTGCCTCGGCAATCGCGAGTTCACGGCCGAGGGCCAGCGCTGGATCGTCGAGCGTCTCGGCTTCATCGTCGACGCGGGCTGCCGCGGCGTCGTGCTCTCGAATCCGTACCTCGTCGCCTTCGCGAAGAAGCGGTTCCCGACGCTCGAGGTCGCGGTCTCGAGCGCGAACGGCATCGACAGCCCCGACAAGGTCGCCTACTGCGCCGCCGACGGCGCGGATCTCGTCTATCTGCCCGAGTACGTGAACCGCGACTTCCCCCTCCTCCGCCAGATGGCGAAGCGGACGCACGCGCGGCTCGTGCCGCTCTCGAACACGGGCTGCATGATCCACTGTCCGATCCGCGCGTATCACTCGATGGTGACGTCGCATGCGTCGGCGAGCCTCGAGCTCGGCGCCTACGTCGACTACCCGCTCCTCTGGTGCACGCACGAGAAGCTCGAGGATCCGGCGCAGATGGTGAAGTCGCCATTGATCCGTCCCGAGGATCTCGGTCGCTACGAGGAGCTCGGCATCCACGACTTCAAGCTCGCCGGCCGCGAGATGGACCGCGAGTGGAACGAGCGCGTGATCCGCGCTTATGCCGCGCGCCGCTGGGACGGCGACCTGAATGATCTCATTCTTGGATTCGACGAGATGGAGCCGTACGGGCGGATGAGCGTGCGGATCCCGAACCGGGCGATGGACGGCTTCATCGACTACTTCGAGAAGAAGCACGACTGCCGCGCCGGATGCCGCGACTGCCGCTATTGCGACGACTGGGCGGCGAAGGCCGTCCGCCTCCGCGACGATCACGAGGGCTTCGCCAAGCGCGTCGCGGATTCCCTCGAGCGCTTCGAGAGCGGCGAGTTCCGCACGGTCGGCGGGCGTTGAGCGCGCGGAGTAAGACCGTCGGAAAAATTTACGATCCTCCGCCTTCCGCGGGCTTCGCGAGGAACGCGCCAAACGCTCTTAAATCGTAGTCGACATTGCCGAATCTTGCCGACGAAGGGAGCCGATCGACACCTCGGCGCGGTTTCTGCAATGCAGCCGTTCAGGGGGGAAAACCCGTGAAGGCGAAGACCAACTACCTCTGCCTCGCCGCGGTGATCGTCTTCGGCACATGGCAATACGCCGTGGCGGCGGCGATCTTGAGCCCGACCAACGCCACGGTCACTAGCGGCGGGCCCGGCTCCGGCAGCATCGGCAATACTCTCGATCAGGCAGGGCTATCGAGCGGTTTCGCCAGCGGAGTAACGGATTTCGACGCGTATTTGGCGACGAATCCGTCGCACACGTTCATCTTCTTCGGTTTCGAATGGTTCAGCAGTTCGGGCACGAGCGCGAGTGTCACCTATGATCTCGGCAGCCTCTATCTCGTCGATCGCCTGGCGCTGTGGAATGAGGAATTCTCCGGAATCGGCTCGCTCGACTTGTTCGGTTCGGTGGACGGCGTCGCCTTCTTCGCCTTGGCGCTCGGTTTGGCGCCCACGAACAACGCGCTGGGGGCCAACTACCTCGCGGACATCTTCTCCTTCACCCCGACGACGTTGCGATTCGTCGGTTTCAGTATGTCCGGGTGTCCTCAAGCAGGTTCATCGGACCCGGTGATCGCTTGCGCGATCGGCGAAGTGGCGTTCTCGGTGAACGACGCAACCGCCGCGGTGCCGGAGCCGGGTACACTGACGCTCATGGGCGTAGGCTTGGCGGCGATTGGTTTCTGCCGGCGTCGCCGCAGCTGAACCCCGAGATCTTCGTCACGTACCGAAGCGGTACTCGAGCGCGACGCCCCACGTGCGCGGCGGATTGAAAGCGGCCGTCTTGTAACCGGCGATTCCGACGAGGCCCGCGAGCACCGCCTCGTTCGTCGCGTTCTTGACGAAGCGGATTCCGCGGGCGATTTGCCACCCGGCGGGGGATCGGCGAAGAAGCGCCATGGCGACACGCCCTCCGCGCGGGAGACGACCCGCGCCTCCGCGCCCGCCGCGCGGCTGGGAGCCGGTCGCGTCCTGGTACGACGACCTCGTCGGCGAGCGCGGCAGCGAGTACCACCGCGAGGTCGTGATTCCCGGCACGCTCCGGCTCGTCGAACCGGCAGATGGCATGCGCGTGCTCGACCTCGCGAGCGGCCAGGGCGTCGTCGCGCGCGCGCTCGCGGATCGCGGCGCGGCGGTCGTCGCGATCGACGCGTCCGCTTCGCTCGTATCCGCGGCCCGAGAACGAGATGAACGGCGCGGCGTCGAGCATCGGGTGGGCGATGCGCGCCGCCTTGCCGAGCTCGTGCCGGCCGCCTCGTTCGACGCGGCCGTCTGCATCCTCGCGCTCGCGAACATGTCGCCGCTCGCGCCGATCTTCGCGGGCGTCGCGCATGCGCTCCGCCCGGGCGGACGCTTCGTGGCGGTCGTCATGCATCCCTGCTTTCGGGTGCCGCGCGCGAGCGCATGGGGCTGGGACGAGGAGCGAAAGTCGCAGTACCGCCGCGTCGATCGCTACCTCTCGACCGCGAAGGTCGACATCCGTGTGCATCCGGGCGCGGATCCCGGCCGCACCGTTCCGGCGCACCACCGGCCGCTCGAGGCATACGTGAACGGCCTCGGCGCCGCCGGCCTCGTCGTCGATCGCCTCGAGGAGTGGACGAGCCACAAGACGAGCCCGATCGGCCCGCGCAAGCGCGCGCTCGACGAGAGCCGCGACGAGATCCCGCTCTTTCTGGCGCTCCGCGCGCGGAAGCCGTAAAGACCACGGCCACATGAATCCTTCGGGAGGCGCGGTCGACGGCGCGGCGAGCGTGGCCGCCGCGACCGGCACGCGACACGTCGTCGTCGGCTGGATCCTCGTCGCGGCGGGGATCTGCTACCTCGACCGCGTCGCGATCTCGACCGCCGCGCCTGCGATCAAGACGGATCTCGGGCTCTCGGATTCCGAGATGGGCTTCGTCTTCAGCGCGTTCACGCTCGCGTACGCGCTCTTCGAGATTCCCGGGGGATGGCTCGCGGATCGCTTCGGCGCGCGCCTCACGCTGACTCGCGTCGTCGTCTGGTGGTCGTTCTTCACCGCGTTCACGGGCGCGGCGACGGGGCTCTGGATGCTCCTCGCGCTCCGCTTCGCGTTCGGCATGGGTGAGGCGGGCATGTTCCCGGCGGCGGCGCAGGCGTTCGGGCGCTGGTTGCCGCTCACCGAGCGCGGTCGGGCGTTCGGCGTGACGATCATGATGGCCGCGTTCGGCGGCGCGATGTCGCAGCCGCTCGTCGTGTGGCTCCTCAATCACACGAGCTGGCGCGTCGCGTTCGTGATCTTCGGCGGGATCGGCATGCTCTGGGCTGTCGGCTTCTGGTCGTGGTTCCGCGACGATCCCGCGGAGCATCGCGGGGTGAACGCAGAAGAGCTCCGCACGATCGTCGCCGGCCGCGGCAACGAGCGCCACGCGGAATCCGTGCCGTGGGGACGGATCTTCGCGAATCGCTCGGTCGTCGCGCTCTGCTTCGTGCACCTGACCGCGATCTACGGCTGGTACTTCTACCTCACCTGGCTGCCGACCTACCTCCTCCGCGCGCGCGGCTTCGAGCTCACCGAGGTCGGCTGGCTCGCGGCGATGCCGCTCGTTGCGATCGGCGCGTGCGGCTTCTCGGGCGGCTGGCTCTCCGATCTCGCGACGCGGCGCATGGGCGCACGCTGGGGACGCCGTATCGCCGGCGTGGTCGGCCATCCGATCGCGGCGCTCGCGGTCGTCGCCGCCGTCTACACGCCGGATCCCTACTTCGCCGCGATCTGCTTCACGATCGCCGCGGGCGCGGGCGCGCTCGGCGTCGCGTGCGCGTGGGCCGCGGCGACGGAGATCGGCGGCGAGCACGCGGGCGTCGTGTCAGGAGCGATGAACATGTTCGGCAACCTCGGCGGCACGATTTGCCCGCTCGTGATCGGCTTCACGCTCGAGCGGCTCGGCGTGTGGGAGCCTTCGCTGCTCTCGGTCTCGGTCGCGTATCTACTCGCAGCGGTCGGTTGGCTCGCGGTAGACGCCGAGCGGCGGCTCGCGCTGCCCTAACCGAGAAACGCGCGCACGGCCGCGACGAGCTCCGCGGGACGCTCGTACGGCACGAGGTGCCCCGCCTCCGCGATTGCCACCAAGTCCGCGTCGGGCACGAGCTCCCGCCAGCGCTTCGCGTAGGCGGGCACGATCAGCTTGTCCTCCGCGCCCCAGATGATTCGCGTCGGCGCTTTCAGGCGGTAGAGCCGCTTCGCGAGCTGCCGGTCCGGGATCGGGAAGAGGATCTTCGCCGCGGTGCCCATCTGGCGCGCGTTCACCACGAGGAACGCCTTCAGCACCTCGAAGTCGTCGAAGTCGAGACCCTTGTCGCCGACGAGGAGCCGAGTGGCGACCGCGGGATCGTGGGAAAGAAGCGGCGCGAGCTCGACCGGAAAGACGCTGAAGAGATCCGGGATCGGATGCTCGTCGAGCCAGAGCCCGGCAGGGCCGATCAAGACCAATCGAGAAAGATCATTCGGCGCGACGCACGCCATCTCCGCGGCGATCATGCCACCCATCGAGTGGCCGACGAGATGCGGCTTCTCGAGCCCGAGCGCCTCGGCGACGTCCCAAGCGTGCAGCGTGAAGTCGAGCATGTCCTCGATCTTCTCTTCGCCCTTCGACTCGCCGTAGCCCGGCCATTCCGGCGCGAGCACGTGGTAGCTCTTCGCGAGCTCGTCGAGGAACGGATTCTCCTGGAAGATCCCGCCCGCGCCGTGGAGGAAGAGGAGCGACGCCCCCTTCCCCGCTTCGTGCACGCGGATCTCGAGCCCGCGCTTCGTCTCGATCGTGCGCGTCTTCATCGGGCGACCGCCTGCGAGGGTTCGCGCTCGAGCGCACGGCGCGTCGCGAGCGGCTTGCACCACCAGCGGTCGTCGTCCTTCCATTCCGGCCACACGTTCCGGAGCTTCGGCATCACCTTCTCGGCGAAGAGCTTCGAGGAATGCCGCACGAGCTCGTCGGGCATGTTGCCGACCTGGAAGAGCAGGAAGAGATGGCCCACGCGGAGCACCTTGATCAGCTCCTCCAATCTTTGTCGGACCGTCTCGGGCGAGCCGGCGATCACGTGCGCGTCGTCGTTCAGCTTCTTCCACGGGATCTCGCCGAGGTCGTCGGGCGAGAGCGGCTTGTACTGGTTCAGCGCGCCGGACTTGATCGTCGCGACCGTGCGATAGCCCGGCGGATCGGCGAACGGCGTGTGGACGTGGAGGCAGCGGTTGTAGAGGTAATCGACCGGCTTCGCGTAGAGCTTCTCGGCCTCCGCGTCCGTGTCGGCGACGCAGACGACCTGCGCGAACGCGGCGCGGTACGGCGACTCGTCCTTGCCGGCCTTCGCGACGCGCTCCCAGTAGCCGTCGAGCAACGCCTTCGCGCGGAGGTACCCGTTGAACGACAGGTACGAATAGTTGTGATCGTTCTCGACGCAGAAATCCCACGTCTCGATCGAGCCGCCGCCCGGCACGTAAATCGGCGGGCGCGGCTTCTGGATCGGCTTCGGCCAGAGGTTCACCCAGCGGAGCTGGTTGTACTTGCCGTTGAACGCGAACGGCTCCTTCGCCTCCCACGCCTTGAGGATCAGATCATGCGCCTCGCGATACTTGTCGCGCACGAGCGCGGGAATCTGGCCGTAGCCGAAGCACGTGTCCATCGGCGTGCCGGTTGGAAAGCCGGCGAGGAGGCGACCGCCGGAGAGGACGTCGAGCATCGCGAACTCTTCCGCGACGCGGATCGGCGGGTTGTAGAGCGCAATCGAGTTGCCGATCACCGCGAGCGCCGCCTTCGAAGTGCGCCGCGCGAGCCCCGCGGCGATCAGGTTCGGCGACGGCATCAAGCCGTAGCCGTTCTGGTGATGCTCGTTCACCCCGATGCCGTCGAAGCCGAGCGCCTCCGCGTACTCCAGCTGGTCCATGTACGTGTGGTAGACATCGTGCCCGACCGCGGGGTCGTAGAGCTCGTTCGGGATGTCGACCCAGACCGAGCGGTTCTTCCGCCGGAAGTCGTCCGCCAGGTACGGCCACGGCATCAGATGGAACCAGGTGAACTTCATCGGGTTCGCCTCCGGCCGGAAGTCTGCCGCAGCGAAATCGCTCTTGAAAGATACTCAAACTGCCGCGACGCGTAACCTTTCGCGGCCGCGAAGCGTGAGACCGTGAGGAGGACGATCTCATGGCACGGATCCAGGGAGTTTCGCGGAACACTCGCAATCCGCTCCTGCGCTTGATCTTCGGCCTGGTGCGGCGCCGGTTCGGCGCACCGGTCGAGCCGATCTACGGCTACGCGCTCTCCGGCGGTTTCCTCGCCGGCATCATCGGGCTCGAGCTCGGCATGGAGCGCGCGAAGCGCGTCGACGAGCGTCTCAAAGGCTTGGCCGAGGTGCGCGTCGCGGCGCTCGTCGAGTGCCCATTCTGTCTCGACGTCGGCTCGGCGATCGTGACGAGGCTCGGCGTCCCCGCTGCGCAGATCCGCGACTTGAATCGATACGAGGAAAGCGCCGCGTTCACCGAGCTCGAGAAGCGCGTCCTCCGCTACGCCGACGCGATGGCCGCGACTCCGGTGAGGGTCGACGACGCGATGGTCAGGGACCTCCGTGAGCACCTCGACGAACGACAGCTCGTCGAGCTCACGGCCGCGATCGGCCTCGAGAATCTCCGCGCCCGGGTGAACCACGCGCTCGGCTACGGTGAGACCGGCTTCTCGAAAGGCGGGGTCTGTGCCCTGCCCGCGACTGCCAACGAAAGAGCGGTGGCGTGACGGCACGTTCCGCTGCTAACGATTTGGCCCCATGGCACTCGATCCCGAGCTCGGTTTCGACCCGGATGCCCTTCGTGAAAAGTACCGCGAGGAGCGCGACAAGCGCCTTCGCGAGGACGGCAACACCCAGTACATCGAGGTGAAGGGCGACTTCAGCCGCTACGTCGACGATCCCTACGTCGAGCCCGGCTTCACCCGCGCGCCGCTCACCGACGAGATCGAGGTGCTCGTGATCGGCGGCGGCTTCGGCGGGCAGATCGCGGCCGCGAAGCTCCGCCGGGCCGGCATCGAGAGCTTCCGCATCGTCGAGAAGGCCGGCGACTTCGGCGGCACCTGGTACTGGAACCGCTACCCCGGCGCGCAGTGCGACATCGAGTCGTACATCTATCTGCCGCTCCTCGAGGAGACCGGTTACATCCCGAAGGAGAAGTACTCGCACGGGCCGGAGATCCTCGAGCACGCGCGGCGGATCGGGAAGCACTTCGACCTCTATCGCGCGACGTGCTTCCAGACGCAGGTCACCGAGCTCCGTTGGGACGAAGGCGAGCGCCGCTGGCTCGTCTCTACGAACCGCGGCGACCGCATGCGGGCTCGCTTCGTGGTGATGTCGAACGGCCCGCTGAATCGCCCGAAGCTTCCCGCGATCTCAGGCATCACGCGTTTCCGCGGCCACACGTTCCACACGAGCCGCTGGGACTACGCCTACACCGGCGGCGACACGAACGGCGGGCTCACCAAGCTCGCGGACAAGCGCGTCGCGGTGATCGGCACTGGGGCGACCGCGATCCAGTGCGTGCCGCACCTCGGCCGTCACGCAAAGCAGCTCTACGTCTTCCAGCGCACGCCGTCGTCGGTCGACGAGCGCGGCAACCGGCCAACCGACCCGGAATGGGCGAAGACACTCGGCCCCGGCTGGCACAAGCGACGGATGGACAATTTCAACATCCTCGTGAGCGGCGGCTTCCAGGAAGAGGATCTCGTCGCCGACGGCTGGACGGACATCATCCGGAATCTCGGCGGGCTGCTGCCGCGCATGATGAACCAGGGCGGCGAGATCGATCCGAAACAGATCGGCAAGGTCGTCGAGCTCGCGGACTTCAAGAAGATGAACCAAGTGCGCGGACGCGTCGATTCGATCGTCAAAGATCCGGCGACGGCCGAGTCGCTGAAGCCCTGGTACCGGCAGTTCTGCAAGCGCCCGACCTTCCACGACGACTATCTACCGACGTTCAACCGCCCGAACGTGAAGCTCGTGGACACGCGGGGCCACGGCGTCGACGAGTTCAGCGAGAAGGGCCTCGTCTTCGACGAGGTCGAGTACGAGGTCGACTGCATCATCTTCGCGACCGGCTTCGAAGTGGGCACCGCGTACACGCGCCGCGCCGGCTTCGAGATCCACGGCCGCGAGGGGAAGACGCTCACCGAGCACTGGTCGAAGGGGCTCCGCACGCTCCACGGCTTCTACGCCCATGGCTTTCCGAACTGCTTCCACATGGGCGTGTCGCAGAACGGCTTCACCGCGAACTTCCCGCACATGCTCGACGAGCAGAGCGGTCACATCGTGGCGATGATTCTCGAGGCGATGCGCCGCGGAGCAACGGCGCTCGAGCCGACCGCCGAAGGCGAGACGGAATGGCTCGCGACGATGCAGTCGAAGCGAGCGATGATCCAGGAGTTCCTCGCCTCCTGCACGCCCGGCTACTACAACAACGAGGGCAAGCCACACGAAGGACGCGGGCTCACCGACATCTACGGCGGCGGGCCGGTCGAGTTCTACTCGATGCTCGCCCAGTGGCGGGACGACGGCGAGATGAAGGGGCTCGAGTTCAGGTGAGCCGACCGCAGAGGTCCGCCGCCGCTTCGCCTTGACGACCAGCGTCCCCCTCGTGACAATGACGCGCCACCCTCCGGCCAGGAGGGATCGTCATGAACGAGGCACTCGTCGAGATCGCTCGCGCGCAACAACTGATGACGTGGGCGCTGACGTGGATCGTCGGGCTCACGCTTCTCGGTGTCGTCTGGAGCGCCTACGTCGCCTTTCTCGTACGACGGGAAGGTCGTGAGACGAGGCGCGAGATCTCGGAGAGGTTGCAAGAAATGCGCGAGGACACCAAGCGCATGCAGTTCTACCTCTTCTCGAAATTCGGTCCCGTCGAGCTGAAGTAGGCGGTCGCGCTCAGCGAAGCGTGCGCTCGGGCTTCAGGAAGTAGAGCCCGGTCGGATCGATCGAGGCGACCGTCTGGCTGCGGAGCCAGCCTTCGATCGCCGGCGCGCCGATCGGCGAGAGCGCGGACTTGACGCCGATCTCGGCGGTCTCGACGGAATCCCAGCCGATGTTCAGCGGCGCGCCGTCGGTTGGGTTCATCGGACGCGTGTCGACGTTCGGCAGCGGGATGCCCGCGGCGTCGTCGAGGAACCAGCTCGCGTGCGCGGCGAGCACCGGTCCGAGGTCGCTCCGGCCGAAGACGGTGAGGATCGGGCTCCGCAGCCGCCGCATCATGCGACGGCGCCGCGAGATGCTGAACGGTCCTTCGATCGCGACGAGGAGGCCCGCGCGCGCGCGGATGCCGAGCGGCGTCTCGCCGAGGATTCGCTCCTCCGCCGTCTTCCAGGAGGCGACGAGGTAGTCGACGCGCTCGGGCGCGCTCGCGAACCGACCGTACGCGGCGATCACCGCGCCGCCCTTCTGCCAGCAGCCGAGACACGCGGCGAGCGCGAGCCAGTGCGTCGGCGGCTCGAGCAGGCCGACGGTCGCGTCGGTGTCGATCATCAGGAAGTTCGCCATCGCGATCGCGGTCGCGCCGAGCGTCTTGTGCGTGTGGACGACCTCGGCCTTGGCGTCGGGCGTCGCGAACGCGAGCAGCGGCTTCTTGAAGTCGGGCTTGTCCGCCTTGTCCTCGGCTTCGCCGGCGACGAGCTCCGCGAACGCGACCGAGCCCTCGCCCGCGTCGCCGATGCGGAGGTCCGGCTCGAAGAGCGAGAGCGTGTGCGGATCCGCCGCGCCGCTCGTCGCGAAGACGAGCGACTCGACCTCCCACGCGGCGAGCATCGCGACGACGAGCTCGCGCGGATCCTCGAGCGCGACGGCGACGCGCTTACCGCGCGCCTCGCGCTTGCGGAGACGCGCGGCCGCTTCCTTCACCTGGCCGGAAAGCTCGGCGAAGGACGTCGTGCCGGCGGAGGTGACGAGCGCGGGCCGATCGGCATAGGTCGCCGCCGGCCCGTGAATCGCGATCTCGGTAACCCGCTTGAGCGGCACGTGCGCGTGGCGCGGCGTGTCCTCCGGCCAGTACGCGGCGAGCATGCCGAGCGCGCCCTTGCCCATGAGTGGCTCCTAACACTCACCTCTCCCTTTGGGGAGAGGTCGAGCGCGGCAGCGCTCGGGTGAGGGGGAGGCAGCCGAGACAGGCTCCCCCTCACTCGCGCTTCGCGCCGCCCAAGATGCGCCTCACCGGTTCGGCGCGGGCGCTCCCCAAAGGGGAGAGACGCAGGACTCGTCTTCTCAGCCGACCTGCGTCTCGGAGAGAACCGGCGCCACGCCTTTGAACGCGAGCGGCAGCTCGCGCACGAACGCGACGTCGACCGGCGCGGCGAAGCGCTCGGCGAGCGTCGCGCGCGCCGCATCCCCGATCGCATGCGCGCGGCTCTCCGGCTCGGCGAGCAGCACGCGGAGCCGGCCCGCGGCGAGAGCCTCGCGCGAGATCGCGAACGCCGCGCCGACGAGCTCGGGCACCGCGTTCTCGAGCGCGAGCTGCACGTCGTACGGAAGCAACCGCTCGCCGCCGAGCGCGAACACGTTGTCCCAGCGGCCGAGGAGCTTCACGCGCGGCGACGGCAAGCCGCACGGACACGGGGAGCGATCGATCACCGCGACGTCCTCCGCGTCGTAGCGGATGAACATCGAGCCTTCGGCGACGAGGAAGACGTGCACGATCGTGCCGCGCTCGCCGTCCGCGACCGGCCGGTGCGTCGCGCGGTCGAGCACGTTCGCGTGGCAGGTGTCCGGCACGAGATGGAGCCCGCGGCCCTCCGCGCAATCGGCGGCCAGGAGGCTCTCGCTCGTGCCGGCGAGCTCGGCCACGCGCCGCACGCCCGTTTCCGCGACGAGATGATCGCGCATGCCGGGTGTGAGCGGCGCGCCGGTCACGGCGAGCGTCTCGACGCCGTCGAAGACCGCCCTGCCCTCGAGCCCCTGACGCCGCCCCTCCGCGAGCAGGGAGAAGACCATCGGCAGGAACATGTTGACGAAGCGCGGGCGGAAGCGACGGTACGCTTCGACGATGCGATCGGCGAAGCGCGGCAGGTACGTGCCCGAGACGACGACGCACGGCATGCCGAAGTGGTCGGCGATGTACGGCTGGATCGCGCCGTAGCTGTGCCAGGCGGGCGCCGAGAGCACGAGCGACGAGCCCGGCCGAAGCCCGGCCCACCAGTGCGCACGGCAAGACGACGGTCCCTGCACGCGGCGCCAGCCGGGCGTGTGCAGGATGAACGTCGTGCCCGCGGCCGCGGACGTACCCGAAGAGAGGCTCAGCGACGTCGCGCTCCGGCCGCGCATTCGCTCGATGCCGAGGCGGTTCGAGCCGCGCTCGCGCTGGAGCGCGAGGAGCTCGGCCTTCCGGAGGATCGGGATCCGCGCGAGATCGTCGAGCGTGCGGAAGCTCGCGACGGCGAAGCCCGCGGCCGCGAAGCGCTCGCGATAGAACGGAAGCTCCGCGTCGGCGATCTCGAGCGTGCGGCGGATGCGCCTCGTCCACCAGCGCTCGAGGCCCGCGCGCGTCAGGAGATCGAGCCGGTCGAACGGCTCGGCGGCCTTTGGTGGTCGCGTCATTCCAAATCGATCCTCGCCGCGCGCGGCTCGCGCGCGCAGGCGCCGGCGGCATTCTCGCCGGCGCCGAGGACGTAACCGATGGTCGGACAGAGCTTCGCGAAGCGCGTCGTCACGACGATCGAGCCTTCGCGCGCCTCGAGCGCGTAGCGCGAGCGATCCACGTGGAAGAGACCACACGCGTCGCAGTCACCGGCGACGAGAAACGCCGCGTCGGCGCGGAGCAGCCGCCGGATCGGCACGCCCCAGAGCTGCTCGTACGGCGCGATCTGATCGCGGCTCGCCGCGCCATCGACCTCGACGACCGCAATCCAGCGCACGATGCCACGCGGATCGGGGCCCGTGGTCTTCAGCGCGTCCGCGAGAGGCGCGAGGAGATCGCGGCGGACGACCATCGCCGCCGGACGAACGACCTCGAGGATCGACGCCATGCGCCCAGCCATGCTGGCGACGCCGTCGTTGCAGATCGCGGTCGCCCCGAGCCGATCCGTCGCGCCGCGACGGAGCTGCGGCACGAAGTTGACCGACGAGAGCAGCGCCGCGGGATTCGAGCCGTAGTCGAAGAACGCGAGCGTCTCGCCGCGAGCGAGGCCGAAGCGGCGCCACAAGTTGGCGAGCGCACCGGCCCACGAGTCGAGCTCGGCGCGGTCGAGCGCCGTCCAAACGATCGGCTCGCTCGTCGCTTCGATCTGCAATGCGACCGGAGTCGCCGCGCCGGCGGCCACGCGGCCCCCGAATGGATCACCGCTCGTGGCCGCGAAGTCCTCAAGATCGTCGAGCGTCCATGGCCGCGGCTCCCCGCGCTCGTCGAGCCGCGAGCGGTAGAACGGAAGCGCCGTGAGATCCCAACGCCTCTCCCTTTGGGGAGAGGCCGACCGCGAAGCGGGCGGGTGAGGGGGAGGCGAAGTCGGCATGCGCGGTCTCCCCCTCACCCGAGCTTCGCTCGACCTCTCCCCAAAGGGGAGAGGTGGGGGATCGCCATCACGTCAGTAGAACCGCGCCATCGCGCCGCCGAGCGCGGCAAGGAAGGCTGTCACGACGTTCACGTAGTAGAGGCGATCCTGCCACCAGGTGACCCGCTCCTGTTCCTGCCGCTTCTCTTCGAGATCGCGGAGCCCGGCAGAGTACTCGAGCTTCGTCGAAAGCACGTTCAGGTACCAGTGCGCGGACAGGAGGCCGACGACGAAGAGCACGAGCCACGAGAGCGCCATCAACCAGACCCAGCGCCCGTACGGCGAGGCCAGGAACGCAACCGAGAAGAAGTTCGCGAGGTTGCCGATGAGCCACAGGCGGACGAAGCCGGTTAAGCCGAGGATGATCAGCGCGCCGGTTCCCCACCAGAGGAGTCCCGAGCCGACCTTCTGCGCGATGACGGTCGCCTGCGCAGGCGGGATCCGATTCAGCGCCGGCTGCAGCACGAGCGCGTTGAAGACGATGAACCCGACGAGCACGATCGCCGCGAACACGTGCAGCACGCGGAGCGCGGTCAGCCAGAAGGTGAGGTCGAGCACGGGGACATCATGCGAAAGAGGGGACGGACTTCAAGTCCGTCCCCTCCGTTCGCATAGGCGTCGGTGGCGGGCTAATCGCCCCAGATCTTCGACCGATTCCGAATGCGGTCGTTGATATAGCCCTGCTTGTAATAGGTGTCGTAGAACTCTTCGTCGACGTTGTGGATCACGGCGCCGAAGTGAGCCTGCATCGGGTTGTAGGTCACCGGCCACTGGCCGAACGTCTTCACGCAGTACTCGAGGTAGGCGGTGAGCGCGTCCTTCACCCACGGGCTCGCCTTGGTGCGCGGGTCCTTCAGGATCTTGTCGCGCGTCTCGTTCTTCCACGGTGAGGCGACGGCGTTCAGGTACCCGGTCGGCCCTTCGTTCATCACGCCGTCCTTGCCGTACTTCTCCTCGTACCAGAAGTTCACGAGCTGCTCGGCCGACTTCCAGCGCGGTGACGGGATGTAGGTCGCTTCCTTCACGTCCTGGATGCCGAACACTTTGATCTGGCCGGTCGAGATCGGGCACTTCGGGTTCGGCGCCTCGACGTGGAAGCCGAGCCCGCGCGTCACTTCCGGCATCGCGCCGAAGAGCACCTCGGGGTTGAAGCCGCAGTATACCCAGTTGCCGAGCCCCATCGCCTCGGCGGCGAGCCGGATGTTCTGGATCTGCATGCCCGTCGGATAGCTCTCCACCTGGAAGATGAGCTGCTCTTCCGCGGCGATCGTCGTCGGCAGCTCGAGCTTGCCTTCGCCGATCCATTTCTCCGTGCCGGCGGGCCGTCCGCCGTTCCACTCGTCGACGAAGTACATGTGCCAGCAGTCCATGAAGTTGATGAGCGCGGAGTTCAGATAGCCGGCGTCCGTGAGCGGGATGAACCACGTCGAGCCGGGCCGGTTCATGTTGACCTGATACGGGCCCATCAGCGTGGCGTTGGGCGCGCCCTGCGCGCGGAGCATGTGGTCGACGTCGGGGCGCTCGTCGAGGATCTGCGTCGTGCACTCCTCGTACCACTTGACGACCTTGTCGTAGTCCTTCTCGCCCTCGATCTCGATCACCTTCTCGCGCTTCGTCGTCGGCTTGTAGATGAAGGCGCCGTTGTCGTTGATGATGAGAAGGTCGGTCGCGAGCGTGTTGCCGGGATGCGGCGTCGTGCGCCCGGCGATCCAGGTGAGCTCGTGGAAGCCGCCGTCGAGCGAAATGTCCCAGGCTACGAGCCCGTTCGGTCCGCACGCGGACCACGCGATCAGCGCTTCCTCGAGCTTCGTGAGCGGCTTCGGATCCTTGTTCGAGACGAACTTCATGGGCCCGGCCTGCTGCTTGACCAATCGGCCGGTTGCCGGGTGCTTGAACTCGGTTCCGGAGTCGATCCGATACCCGCGCCCCACGCGCCGGCTCCGAACGGTGGAGCACAGCTGGAAGAAGCTCGGGGTCTGCTCGAAGGCGTACTTGAGACGATCGTTATCGTTCATCGAGTGACTCTCCTCGTTCGTCGCTCCTACGTCCGGCCTCGCGCGGTTGTCAACGCGCCCATCGCCTGGTTCTCACGGGATACTCCGAAAGATCGAGTCCGCACCTTGTCGGATTCCCGGCGCTGGAATAGGAAAAATTCTTCGGGAGGTGATCCATGGAATTTCAAGAGGTTCTCGGGATTCGACGCTCCATCCGCTACTTCGAGCCCGACAAGGCGGTCGAGCCGGAAAAGATCCAGAAAATCCTCGAAGCGTGCCGCATCGCTTCGTGCGCCGTGAACGCGCACTGGCTGAAAGCGGTCGTCGTCCGCCGCGACGACATCGCTCCTGACGATCTGGAGAAGATGAAGAACCCGGTGCAAGCGAACGTGATCGCGCTCGCTCCGGTGCACATCTACTTCTACGGCGATCCGGGCGTGGTGAACAAATACAAGGGCGCGCGGCTGAAGCAGCTCTTCGACTACGGCGCGGTCAATCCGACGCACGGCTGGAGCCACAAGTTCGTCGACGAGACGGTCTATCCGCAGATCCTGAAGCCGCTCACCGAGAGCCCGGTGTACCCGGTCGCGCTCGCGTTCGACTGCGGCATCGCCGCCTGCCAGGGGCTCTTGATGGCGTTCGAGCTCGGCCTCGGCGCGTGCCTCACGGCGTATGTGCAAGACGTCGTGAAGAAGTACACGAAGGTGCCGGACGAGTGGATTCCGTTCTACTCGATGAACGTCGGCTACCCCGCCGAGTCGCGTGAAGCGGGCGGACAGCGGCCGCGGCCGCCGTTCGAGGAGCAATACTTCCTGAACCAATTCGGCAACG
>CAWBOU010000047.1:0-349365 GCA_963790365.1 uncultured delta proteobacterium | reverse complement strand
GCCATCGCCCGGATGCGTCCGTCCGGCAGCTTGTGGGCGCGCGTGAGGAGGTCGTCGAGGGTCTCCCTCGTGAACGGACGCTCGCGCTTGTAGTGATCCTTGGCGACGGCTTTCGAATCGATCTCGAGCCGCGCGGGATCGAAGCGGAAGAGGTAGTACTCGGGCACGTTCCAGCCGAGCGCCCAGACGATCTTCGAGCACACCATCTCGGCGCCCGTGGGCACGTCGGGAAACCTCGGCGGGTCGAACTTCACGATGTAGCGGTTGCCGGTCCGATCCTTCATCACGAAGCCCGCGGTCATGCCGACGGACTTGCCCGAGAGGATCGTCAAGGGGCCGTCTTCGGCCGGCGGCTTGTCTCGCTGGGGGCCGCGCGCGAGCTCGGCGGCGGAGAGACGCTTGCGCCCGTGGCGGTTCGTGAACCAGGTCGAGTCCGGGACCTCGTCGAGCGCGTTCAGGTTCGGCGCCTCGCGCGGCTCGACGACGCGCAAGAGCTCGCCGACCGTGTGGAGGGAGGTGTCGAGATCGAGGATCTTCCAGAGCTGGTAATACGTCATCGCCCAGACGCCGTCCCACCAGAGGTAGTCCGCCTCCCCGTCCTCGTCGGGCTCCGCGACCGGCCGGTCGTCGTTGTCTCGCCAAAGGACGTCCGCCGCGGACGCTGTCGCGACGAGCACGACGAGCCAGGCGACGAGGAGGAGCGCGACTCGACGCTTCACTCCTCCTCCTCGCGAAACACACGCACCGGGAAAGTGACCGCGTCGGTCAGGCGCCCCGGCAGGTTCACGTCCTCCATGAAGAACAGGAAGTGTTTCACCGGCCACTCGGTGATCGCGACGATCGCGTAGGGCGCGCCGAGGAGCCGCCGCCCCAGCGAGTGCTCGCCGCGGACGACGCGCTCCGCGGATGGGTCGCCGTCGTCGGCCGCGAGCGCAGGCGAGAGCATCAGCGCCGAGACCAGCGTCAAGCTCGCGACCAGGCGCATCATCGGCGTGGCACGCCCTCGGTCATCGTCATCACGCGCAGATCGTCGGTGTCGACCGCGCGCACGCCGGCTACGGAGCGCGCCGCCGCGGCGGCGACGAGCTGCAGCTGGCGGCTCGCCACGGTGCCCTTCAGCCGCACGAGACGATTCCGCACGTCCGCGCGGATCGCGGCGCCCTTCATCTCGGGCCGTGCGTAGATCGCCTCGAGCACCTTCGGTTGAAGCTCGTCGTCGGTCTTCTCCACGCTCTCCTGTTTCTTCGCGGAGACGACCTGCAACAGGTTCCGCACCGAGCGAACGCCGTCGACGTCTTCCGCTTCGTCCTCGGCCTCGTCCTTCTGATCTTCCGTGACGACCGAGCCGAAGAGCGTGACGACGCCGTTGCGGGTGTCGACGCTGATGTCCGCGGTCGGGATGTCGTCCTCGGCGTACAGCGCGAGCCGCACCTCGGCGGTGATCCAGATGTCGCCGGCGACGTCGGCGAGGCTCGCGCCTCCCTGGCGGAGCTCGTGGCCGTTCCAGACGTCGAGCGCGGCGTCGTCCTTGGTCGTCCGCACCTCGCTCGCGACGCGTCGGACGCCGCGAACGCGGCGAGTCGCTTCGATCGCGCGAAGATGCTCGGCGGAGCTGATCGCGTCGCCGGAGAGGAGGACGACGCCGTCGTGGACGGACGCCAAGCGGATGCGGCCCTCGGCCATCTTCGCGAGGCGCTCCGAGATCTCCCGCTGGAGCCATTGATCCGTCGCGTCCGTACGCTCCCGCCGCTTCGCCGGCACGACCTGGAGGAGGTTCCGCACCTTCTTCACTTCCGGCACCGTTCGCGCGATCTCCTCCGCTTTCACGCGCTCCTTCTCGGAGTACGCCTTGCCGTGAAGCGTGACCTGTCCGTCGACGGTGTCGACGTCGATGCGGAGCCCCCCGATCGCCTCGTTCGTGACGAGCGCGATCTTCACCTTCGTGGTGATCCAGGGATCGGGGCTCGCCGCGAGCGCGGACGACGGAATCGTCACGAGCAGCGCGAACAGGATCGCCGCGAGGAGCCTCATGCCGAGCCCTTTCGGCGCGCGGCGAGGGCGGCGTGCTCGCGGATCACGATCGAGGCGACGCCGAGCCAGACGACGACGAGCATCGCATTGAACGCGAACAGCACGCGAGGCGGCGCCTCGAGCACGCTCACGCCGACGAACACCGTCAGCGCGGCGAGCACGTCCCCCGAGCGAACGAAGACGGTGTCGATCGCGGCCTTGGCCTTGTATTTCATCGCCCTCGTCGTCGGCAGCCAGAGGACCTGCTTGGCCGTGTTGTGGAGGGAGTAGTCCGTCGCGTTTTCGGCGATCTTCATCGTGCGAATCACGTAGAGGACCGGGAAGATCGCCATCATCGTGTAGGAGAGAAGCGCGACGACGGGTAGCACGAGCACGATCGCGCCGACGCCGCCGTACTTGAGAACGCGCGAGGCGGCGAACGCCTGCAGCACGAGCGCGACGATGTTCACCCAGAAGAAGAGGCCGCCGTAGAACTCGGTCGTTTGATCGCGGAGGAACGCCGTCGCCTGCTCGCCCTGGAGCGATTGCGCCGCCGCCTGCCGTTCGAGCGCGTGTTCGACGGCGCCGAAGAGAATGTTCTCGCCGTTCGTGTTCACCCAGTTGACGAGGAGGATCATCGCCGCGATCGCGATCAGATAGCGATGGCGTAAGATGAGCGAGAAGCCGCCCGAGGTGTCGCGCCCGCCGTTCCGTGCGGGCTCGTCACCGCCGCCCGCTTGGCGATCCGCAAAACGAATCGCTCCGAGCGAAGCGACGAGGATGCCGGCCGCGAGCAGCAGGAGACCGTAGGTGCCGACCGGCTCGACGAGCGTCTTCGCGAGCCAGGCACCGGCTGCGGCGCCGGCGGTCGCGCCGATCGCGATCAGCGGGAACAGGCGGCGGCCGGCTTCGACGCTGTAGAGGTCGGCAGCGAACGCCCAGAACTGCGCGACGATGAACACGTTGAAAATGCCGACCCAGAGATAGAACACGATGCCGGTCCAGCGCGGCTCCTCGATCAGCAGCCCCGGCTGCATCGCCCAGAAGAGGACGAGGTTCGAGGCGAAGAAGAGCGTCACCGACGTGACGAGCGTCCGCCGCGCGAGCCGGGAGGCAAGCCGGTCGTACAGCGGAATCGCAAGGAGCAGCACGAAGCTCTGCGCGAGGCTCGAGTAGGCCTTGAGCTCCGTATCCGAGATGCCGGAGATGCCGGATGCGGCGAGCAGGCCGTCTCGAGCGGGCTTCACGAAGTAGTACGCCGCGAGGATCAGGAAGACCGACGCGAGCATGGTGAGGCCGATCGGGCCCTCGCCGGGGCGCACCTCGGTGAAGAGGCCGAGCAGCCGCTCCGTCGCGGGGACCGCTCGCTTCCGCTTGGTCACGGAATCACTCGGCTAGAAAGTCCATTCGAGCTGGAGGCCGGAGGCGGCCGCCGTCGATTGGAGGGGCGCCACACGAGCCCCGAGCAGCGGCAGCTCGTCCACGTCGCCCGCCGTGCGACCGGCGACGTAGCCGATCGCTGCGCCGAAGATGACGTCGGAGACGTCGTGCTTCCGGGCATCGATACGGTGGAAGGCGACGAGCGCGGCGAATCCGGCGCCCGCAATGCCGGCGACCGGTCCGTAGTGTCGGTTCAGCAGCGCCCCGAACGCGGCCGACGCGGCCGCGTGCCCGGAGGGGAACCCGTCCTCTTCGCCGTTCGGCCGCTCCGTCGAGAACGCCTTCTTCATGCCGTAGACGACCGGCAGGCTCATCGTGAGCGAGCTCACGAGGTCGAGGGAGAAGTCGTGCAGTCGCTGATTCTCGATGAAGAGGCTCGAGCCGTAGAACGCTGCCGAGAGGCCGTAGAGCGTGTAGCTGCTCGCGACGATGTCGAGCGCGTCGTTCCACCCGCCGCCGAAGCGCTCGGGGTGCTTCGCCGTGTTGCGGCGCACCTTCTCGTCCCACTTCTCGTGCGAGATCGCCGCGAGACCGCCGCCGATCACGAGCGCGTAGGCGTTGTGCGGATGAGGCAGCGCCTGGATGTCCTGCCAGACGCGCGAGGGCATGTTCCACATGTCCTCGCCGAAGTTGAGCGCGGCCTCCTTCGTCTCCTCGGTCACCGCCTCGGCCGCCCCGGCGGCCGCATCTGCAGCGGCCCCCGCGGGCGAGTCAGCCGCCCACGACGGGGTGAGGCTGGCAATGACGAGCCAGCACGCAGCGACGAGTCCGAACAGGATCCTCATGAGTCCTCACCGCATGTCCCCCGATCTCTATCCCCGCAAAGGCCGATCGGTTGCGCCGGAATCGTCGTCTCCGAACAGCCGGCGGCGCTCCCGGATGACCGCTAAGGCGGCGACGATCCAGGCGACGACGAGAATCGAGTTGAAGGCGAAAAACTGGCTTGCCTGGAGCAAAAGGAGCTGGACCCCCACGAACGTGGTGGCCGCCGCGAGCCCATCCCCCATGCGCACGAAGAACGTGTCGACGGCCGCCTTCCCCTTGTATTTCATCTCCCGCGTCGTCGGCAGCCAGAGCACCTGGAGCGCCGTGTTGTGAAGCGAATAGGTCGTCGCGTCTTCGGCGATCTTGGCGACGCGGAAGAGCCCGAGGAGTGGGGCGATGGCGAGCAGCGGATACGCCAAGAGCGCGAACGCCGGCAGCACGATCAGCAGCGGACCGAAGCCCCCGTAGCGGAGGAGGCGTGATGCGACGAGCGCTTGCAGCACGAGCGCCGAGACATTCACCCAGAAGAAGAAGTCGCCGTAGAACGCCGTCGTCTGATCCGTCGTAAAGCTCGCGAGCGCGGCCGGACCGGCCACGTGCCGGGCTCCGGCTTCGAGCTGCACGACCTCCTGCACGACCGAATAGAGGAGGTTGTCGCTGTTCGTCTTCACCCAGTTGGCGAAGAGCACGACGATCGCGGCCGCCAGCAGATAGCGATTGGAGATCACGAGCTGGAACGCGCCCCGGCCGTGCCAGCCGTCGCCCGTAGCACGCTTCACGACTGGTTGGCCGGGAGGGCGAGAATCCGCGAAGCGGAGCAGTGCGAGCGAGCCGAGGAGCGTCACCGCGCCGAGCCAGAGAAGGGCATAGGTCGACGCGAGCCCGCTCCGCACGATCGCGCCGGCGAGCCAGGCGCCCGCCGCCGCCCCCGCCGTCGCGCCGAACGCGATCGCCGGGAACAGCCGGGTGCCGCCCTCGTGGGTGTAGAAGTCGGCAGCGAACGACCAGAATTGCACGAGCGCCAAAAGGTTGAAGACGCCGAACCATAGGTAGAAGACGATGCCGAGGAGCGGCACGGTGCCGACGAGCCAGCCGGGCTGGAGGCAGCCGAACACGACGAGGTTCGTGACGAAGAAGAGGGTGACGGCGGTGACGAGGCTGCGGCGCCCGAGCCGGGCGGCGAGCCGGGAGTAGAGCGGAACGATGCCGAGGAGTAAGATGCTCTGCGCAAAGCTCGAGTAGGCCTTCAGCTCCATGTCCGAGATCCCCTGGATTCCGGAGCTCGCGAGAAGGCCGTCCCGAGCGGGCTTGAGGAGGTAGGTGGTGAGGAGGAGGAAGAAGCAGCTTGTGAGGAGCGCGAAGCCGGCGGCGCCTTCGCCGGGCCGGACGTCGCTGAACAGCACGAGCAACCAGTCGACCGGCGACCGGAGCTTCTCTTCGAGGGATTCGGCCGTCGGGCCGGGGCTCGATCGTTCCCCCGAGGGGGGGTCGGGCTCGCTCATGGGTGAGAGTTCCGCACGGTGGGTGTTGCGGTGCAACCCGTTCGCCGCAATGCGGTGTTAGCAATGCGGTGTTGAAGGTGCCGATGTGAAGAACCCAGTGGGATCGTCGTGGAGTGGGGTGAGGCGCGGGCTCGCGATCGTGATCGCCGCGGCGATCGGCGTTCCGGCAGCCGCCCTCGCTTCAGGGGACAACGTCGAGAACGAGCGCACGCTCATCGATATCCTGCAGGAGAAGCGTCTCGAGGACGCGATCGAGCGCGGCGACTCTTCCAAGCGCGACGTGAGCCCGGAAGAGCTCGAGAAGGAGCAGCAGGAGCAGCAGGAGCAGGACCGGCAGGAGCAGCTGACGCCCGAGCAGCGGGAGCAGCAGACGCCGGAGGAGCAGGCGAGAGGCAAGAAAGGGCGGTTCGCGATCCTCCCCGAGATCGGCTTCAGCCCGGAGAAGGGCGGGAACGGCGGCATCAAGCTCACCGATCGCGACTTCGGCGGCCTGACGATCGACCTCTCCGCCTCGGCGGCGATGAACGGCCAGTACAAAGGCAAGTTCTCGGTCGTCGCGCCCGACCTCGCCGACGAGTGGCTGATCGCGCTCGTCGGAGGCGAGTTCCGCACGGATCCGACGAAGGAATTCTTCGCGCTCGGCAACAACGACGTCGGCCCGGACGAGCTCTCGACGCACGAGCACCAGCTGCTGAAGGGCGGCGTCGCGCTCGGGCTTCGGCTGACCCGCCGGTTCACGGTCGTCACGAGCATCGAATACAACGAGGTCCAGGTCCACGACGGCGACCGCAAAGACGAGGATGATGAAGACATCCCGTTCACGCAGGAGCTCTTCCCGAACCTGAGCGGCATCAACGGCGGCAAGACGAGCCCGTTGTCGTTCGCGCTCATCTTCAACGACCGCGACGACGTCACGCGGCCGACGCGCGGCTGGAACGTCATCGCCAAGTACCAGCGCTCCGACCAGTGGATGGACAACCGGTTCCGGTTCCATCGCTACATCTTCGAAGCGAGCTACCTCTATCCGCTGATCTGGCAGCGACAGGTGATCGGCGTGCGCGCCGGCGGCGAGTACGTCCAAGACCGCAACGGACCGCTGCCGTTCTTCGAGCTCTCCTCGCTCGGCGGCGGCGACGACATGCGCGGTTACTTCCAGGACCGGTTCCTCGGCGACGCGAAGTTCATCGTCGGCGGCGAGTACCGCCTGAAGATCCTCGACTTCGACTTCTTCGACATCTGGCACGTGAAGATCGACGGCGTCGGCTTCGGCGACGCCGCACGCGTGTTCCTCGACGACGAGGACGTCGAGGAGATCTCCGGCGAGGGCGCGGTGGTGCTACCCGAGACGAACGACGACATCCGCTTCAGCTACGGCGGCGGCGTCCGCTTCGCGCTCGGCCAGGCGATCATCGCGCGCATCGACGTCGGCTTCAGCGAGGAAGAGAGCGGTCTCGTCTACCTCGTGTTCGGACACACGTTCTGACGATGCCGCCGGCGAGAGTCGCCGGCGCCACCGTCAGGTCACCGCTCGCCGGAGGCGAGCCGGGTGCTAGGCATTGCGGCGCTGGCGAGCGCGGGGGTCGTCTCCGCGGAAGTAAAGCGCAGCCGAGCAGCGGTCTACGCCGGCAGCCGGGTGCCTGGCTCGCTCCATGGCTCGCTGCTGGGAGCGAGCAGCTTCATGCGAGCAGCCTGCGCAGCTGCGCTTTACTTCCGCGAACCAGGCACCCGGCTGCCGACTAAACACGCGCGATCGGCGAGCCATGGAGCGGAGGCGATCCCCGCGCTCGCCAGCGCTCACGCCCAACTCGCTTGACGACGGGACCGGCGCGGCGGACAACTCCGCGCGCCGTGATCGCGATCTACGGAACGCTCGGCGCTTGCGCCCTCGTCGCAGCGCTGTGGGTGATTCGCTACGACCTCTACGAGCGGGAGCCGTGGCCTCTCCTCGTCGCGGTCGCGATCATGGGTTGGCTCGTGATGTCGATCATCGGGCACGCCGAGGACTGGACGCTCGATCGCCTCGGCGGGATCTCGGCCGGCCCGTTCGTGCTCGCCGGCATAGCGGCCACGCACGAGGAGATCGCTCGCTTCGCGATCGTCGCGGTCATCGCGCTCGCCGTCCGCTCTCACTTCAACGACCCGATGGATGGCATCGTGTACGGCTCGATCGCCGGCCTCGGCATGGCGCTCGAGGAATCGACGCTCTACATCGGGCCCGACGCGTTCGAGGGGTGGGTGCTGCCCGCCGCCGAGCCCGTGCGGTTGCTCGGCCACCTGGTGCTCGGCGGGATCGGCGGATTCGGCATCGGCATGGCGGTGCGGGTGCATCGCTGGGCGTGGATCGCGGCGGCGTGCCTCGCCGCCTCGATCGCGATCCACTGGCTCTGGGACTGGGTGGCGTTCGCCGCGGCCGACCGCGGCACGATGAGCCCGTGGGAGACGGTCTCGGTGATCGCGCTCATGGTCGGCGGCATGATCCTCTACGGCGTGCTGATCACGATCGGTGCGCGCCACTCGCGCGCACACTTCGCCGCTGACGATACGAAGACGCTCTGGGGTTGGCCGTTTACGCGCGCGAACTAAGGCTCGCCGCCGGCGAGCCGTGACCTCAGGCTACTGTCGACGCTATCGTGAGAACGTGATCGGCAAGCTGCCGGGCACGCGGAAGAGCGACGTTCCCCATTCGACTGTCTCGGAGACGAGACGGAGGTCCGTGAAGCGGCGGACGAGCGAGCCGATCGCCGCTTCCGCTTCGAGCTCCGCGAGGCGATAGCCGAGACAGAAGTGCGCGCCGCCGCCGAAGGCGACGTGGTCGCCCGCGTCGCGCTCGACGTCCAGCCGATCCGGGTCCGGGAACTTCGCCGGGTCGCGATTCGCCGCGGCGAGCATGCTCCACACCATCGTATCCTTCGGGATCGTCTTGCCGCGGATCTCGGTGTCCTCGTGGACGACCCGCGGAGTCAGCACGATCGGGCCTTCGAAGCGGAGGCATTCGAGCACCGCGTTCCGCATGAGCTCGGGCCGCGCGCGCAGCTTCGCGATCTCCGCGGGATGCCGGATGAGCGCGCGGACACCGTTGCCGATGAGCCCGATCGTCGTCTCGAAGCCGGCGATCAAGAGGCCGATCGACTGCGACATCAGCTCCTCGGTCGAGAGGCGATCGCCCGCCTCCTCGGCGCGGATGAGATGGCTCAGCAAGTCCTCGCGGGGCTCCTTGCGGCGCTCCGCGATCAAGCCGTCGAAATACTGCGCGAGGTTCATGCTCGCCTGCGTGGCCATCGCGACGACGTCGGGCGGCATGATCGCCGCCGCGAGGCCGAGCGTCGCCTGCGACGTCCACACCGTGAACTTGTCGCGATCGGAGAACGGCACGCCGAGCATCTCGCAGATGAGCGTCGCGGGCACGGGGAGCGCGAGATCCTTGATCACGTCCATCTCGCCCTTCGCGGCGACGTGATCGAGGCATTCGTCGACGACCGCCTGGATGCGCTCCTTCCACGCGCCGAGCGCACGAGGCGTGAACGCGTGGCTCACGAGCTTCCGGAGCCGCGTGTGGTTCGGCGGATCCTGCAGGAGCATGAAATTCCGCGGGCCGTCGATCTCTTCGTCGACACCGAAGACGCGACCATCGGTGGTCCGCACGCCGCCCTTCACGCGGGTCAGCATGTGGACGACGTCGTCGTACCGCGTGAGGCGCCAGATCCCGACCGGCGTCTCGTTCACCGGATCGATCTCGCGGAGGCGCGCGAGCGCCGGATACGGATCGTTCCGGAACTCGGGGTCGAAGGGGTTCGCGCCCTTCCAGGGATCCTCTTCGATCCCAGCGACGGGAGTCGTCATCGCATCGACTCGTCGACCGAGAGCCTGCCGCTGCCCTTCGCGGCGATCACCAGGAACACGAAACAGTAGACGACCGCGAGCTCGCCCTTGTTCGTGATCGGCAGAAGCCCGCTCGGCTGGTGCGCCATGAAGTACGCGGCCGCCATCGTGCCGGAGCAGATGAATGCGGCGATGCTCGCCTTGAAGCCGAGCGCGATCATGAAACCGCCGACGAGCTCGATCGCACCCGCGGTGTAGGTGATCGCGTTCAGGTGTTCCGCGGGGATTCCGCCGAACATCCCGAAGAGCTTCTGTCCGCCGTGACAAGCGAAGAGCAGGCCGACCACGATGCGGAATGCGGCGTAAATGGTCTCTTTGTAGGGGGCGAGGAACCTCTCCATGTCGTCTCCTTTGGCACCCCCTCAGGGGGTCGGGCGAAGCCCGGGGGGTGACTAGTTGCTGCCGTAGCCCATCGGCAGGTTGATCTGCTTCAGCTCCAGATAGCCTTGCAGTCCCTCTGGTCCAAGCTCCCTGCCGATGCCGGAGCACTTGTAGCCGCCGAAGGGGGCGCTGAACTCCATGGAGAAGCCGTTCACGGTGTAGGTGCCGGTGCGGATCTGCTTGGCGACGCCGAGGCCGCGCTCGACGTCCGTCGTCCACACGGAGCCCGAGAGCCCGTAGTCGGAGTCGTTCGCGATCCGCACGGCGTCGGCTTCGCCGTCGTACGGGATGACGGCGAGCACGGGGCCGAAGATCTCCTCGCGCGCGATCTTCATGCGGTTGTCGACGTCGACGAACACGGTCGGCTCGACGTACCAGCCTTTCGGGAATGCCTTCGGGCGGCCGCCGCCGCAGGCGACCTTCGCGCCCTCTTGTTTGCCGGCCGCGATGTACCCTTCGACGCGGTCGCGCTGGCGCGCGGCGACGAGGGGCCCGATCATCACGGTGTCATCCATCGGATCGCCGACCGGCCACATACCGACCGCGGCCACGAGCGCCTCGCCCATCTCCTTCGCGCGGCTCTTCGGCACGAGGATGCGCGTCGTCGCCGCGCACGCTTGGCCGGTGTTGAGGAGCGCGCCGTTGAGGAGCCCGGCGAACGTCGCCTCGACATCGGCATCCTCGAGCACGATCGCCGCCGACTTGCCGCCGAGCTCGAGCGTCACGCGCTTCAGTTGCTCGCCGCAGATCGAGGCGATCTTCCGTCCGGCCGTGGTGCTGCCGGTGAAGCTGACCTTGTCCACGCCGCGATGGCGGACGAGATGCTCGCCGACCTCGCGGCCGGTCGGCACGACGTTCAACACGCCTTTCGGGAGCCCGGCGGCTTCGGCCGCTTCGGCGAGGATCATCGCGTCGAGCGGCGTCTCGGGCGCGGGCTTCAGCACCATCGTCGCGCCGGCGGCGAGCGCGGGGCCGAGCTTCAGCATCGTCACGAACAGCGGCACGTTCCACGGGATGATCGCGGCGACGACGCCGACCGGCTCGCTCCGCACCATGCACGGGCCGAGCATGCCCTGGCGGGTCTCTTCGAACGGGTACTCGCGCGCGAGGCGCGCGTAGTAGTCGAGCACCATGTTCGCGGCCATCACCTGGCCCATCCGCGAGAACGAGATCGGCGAGCCCATCTCGCGCGTGATCGTCTCGGCGAGCTCGTCCGAACGCGCCGCGAGCGCGCCGTAGAGCGCGGTCATGACGTCCGCGCGCTCGGCGGGCGTGGTGTGCGGCCACGGGCCTTCGTCGAACGCGGCGCGCGCTGCGGCGACCGCGCGGTCCACGTCCGCCTCGCGCGCCTCGGGCACGCGCGCGATCACCTCTTCCGTCGTCGGGCTCACGACCTCGATCTTCGCCGAGCTCGAAGGGGGAACCCACTCGCCACCGATAAAGAGTGCGTCACGCATGGTCGGGGTTTTTGCAGGGTGGCCGTGAGGCGCGTCAATCGGGATTTCGGGCGAGTGCCGTGGTCGCCGCGGGAGCTCGGGCGCTTGCCTTCGGCTCCTGCCTAGAAGACGCGGCGCGGAGACGAGCGCGCGCTTTTACACGTCGGATTTACACTCGGCCCGAAGGGGCCTCGTAGGAATAAATCCTCGTAGGAATAAAAGCGCGCGCTCGCCTCCGAAAGACTCGCCGCCCGGCCAAGTCGCCTCAGGCAACCTCCCGACTCCCGCGGCTCGACCATCACGCAATTGGGCGAGCTCGCTCGCGCCTCGTGCGAGTGGAAACAAAGTCCCGGTGGGCGCGGGGTGTCGCCTCTGCGGAAGTTAAGCGCAGCCGAACGGCGTCTCGCGGCGCCGGGCCCCGCCGCGGACGGTGCGTCTCGGGGCGGCGCTGCGCGAAGACGGGATGTCGTCGATGAGCGGGAGTCTTCGCGTAGCGCCGCGAACCAACCTCGGCCATCGTAAAGACGACGCACTCGACTAGGGGACCGGCGCCGCGAGGCGCCATCCTGTGAGGGCGAGCCATGGAGCTGAGGCGACACCCCGCGCCCGCCGGGACGTGGATCAACCGTTGCCATTCACGCGCGAGGCTGTGTAGGAGCGCCCCGTGTCCTTCCTGCAATCCCGCGATCCCGAGACCACTGGGCGTGCGCTCCAGTCCTGGCTCGCGCGGCGGATTGCGGGGAGCGAGGGGCTCGTCGTCGAGAACGTCACGGCGCCGCCCTCGAGCGGCTTCTCGAACGAGACCCTCCTCTTCGATGCGCGCTGGCGCGAGAACGGCGTGGAGCGAAGCGCCGGGCTCGTGGCGCGCGTCAAGGCGACCGCGTTCCAGATCTTTCCGACCTACGACATCGAGCGGCAGAGTCGCGTGCTCGAGCTCCTCGGCGCGCGGACCGACGTGCCCGTGCCGCGCGTCTTCGGCTACGAGGCCGACGAGCGTCTCCTCGGTGCGCCCTTCTTCGTCATGGAGCGCATCGCGGGCGAGATCCCGCCCGACGCGCCGACGTATCACGTCGCCGGCTGGATGACCGAGATCGCGCCGGCCGAGCGGGCGCGCGTCTGGTGGAGCGGCGTCGAGGCGATGGCGCGCGTGCATGCGGTCGACGGCGCCGAGCCGGAGCTCGCGTTCCTTGCTGCGTCAGGCGAGGGTGCAGATCCACTGATGCGACAGCTCGACGAGTACGAGCGCTTCGTCGCCTGGGCGACCGACGGTCGCGGGCATGCGCTCTGTGAGCGTGCGCTCGCGTGGCTTCGCAAGCGGCGCCCGCGTGGGCAGGCGCCGCTCAGGCTCTGCTGGGGCGATTCGCGGATCGGTAACCAGATCTTCCGCGACGGGCGTTGCGTCGCGGTCCTCGATTGGGAGATGGCGACGCTCGCCGATCCGCAGCAGGACCTCGCGTGGTGGCTGTTCTTCGACCAGCATCACAGCGAGAGTTGCGAGGTGCCGCGGCTCGAAGGCCTGCCCTCGCGCGACGAGACGATCGCGCGCTGGGAAAGCCTGACCGGGCTTCGCGCGAGCGACGTCGCCTATTACGAGGCGTTCGCCGCGCTCCGCTTCTCGGTGATCATGATCCGCGTCGGCGAGCTCTTCGTGCGAAACGGCGTGATCACCCGCCGAGGCGAACTTCGCCGACGACAACTCGGCGACGCGGATGCTGGCGAAGATGATATGAGCTCGCCGATTACGGTCGACCTCTTCGACCCGCGCACGTATCTCTCCGGCTTGCCGCACGAGGCGTTCGCGACGCTGCGCCGCGAGTGTCCCGTCTATTGGCAGGAGGAGCGCGAGATGCTCGGCTGGCCGGCGGGCACCGGCTACTGGGCGATCACGCGCCACGCGGACGTCGGCTTCGCGAACCGGAACCCGCGAGTGTTTTCTTCGAATCTCGGAGCGACGCAGATCCGCGACCCGAAGCCCGAGGACCTCGTTTTCCAGCGGCGGATGATGCTCAACATGGATCCGCCGGAGCACACGCGGCTCCGCCGCATCGTCGCAAAAGCTTTCACGCCGCGGAACATCGAGAAGCTCTCCGACGGCATTCGCGCGCGGGTCCGCGCCACGATCGAAGAGGTCGCGCCGCGCGGCGAGTGCGACTTTCCGCAGGAGCTCTCGGCCGACCTGCCGCTGATGACGCTTGCGGCGGTGATGGGCGTGCCGGCCGCGGATCGCCGTCTCCTCTTCAATTGGGCGAACCGCGTGATCGGCTTCCAGGATCCCGAGTACGCGAAGTTCGACAAGGACGGGAAGCCTCTCGATCCACGCTCGCGCGCCGCGCTGCAGGACATGTTCGACTACGCGCATGCGCTCGCCGAGGAGAAGCGCGCGCGCCCGACCGACGACATCTTGACGACGCTCCTCCTCGCGGAGATCGACGGCGAGCACGTCACCGACGAGGAGTTCGAGAACTTTTTCTTCCTCCTCTCCGTCGCCGGCAACGAGACCGTGCGGAACGCGATCCCCGGCGGCATGCTCGCGCTGTTGAACCATCCGCAGGAGCTCCGTCGCCTGCTCGATCGTCCGGAGCTGACCGGGCGCGCGGTCGAGGAGATGCTGCGCTACGTGAGCCCGGTCATCTGCTTCCGCCGCACGGCGACGGAAGACGTCGAGGTCGCGGGCACGAAGATCCGCGCCGGGGACAAAGTCGTCGTCTACTACGCGTCCGCGAACTTCGATGAAGCCGCGTTCGTCGAGCCGACTCGCTTCGACGCCGCGCGCGAGCCGAACGACCACTTCTCGCTCGGTGAGGGAGCGCACTTCTGCCTCGGCGCACACCTCGCGCGGCTGCAGATGCGGATCTTCTTCGAGGAGGTGCTGCCGAGCCTGCCGGACATGCGTCTCGCCGGCCCGATCGAGCGCCTGCAGTCGAACTTCCAGTCCGGCATCAAGCACATGCCGGTCGAGTTCTCCACGCGGTGACTCCACCTCTCCCTTTGGGGAGAGGTCGCCGGCGAAGCCGGCGGGTGAGGGGGAGATCCCCTCTAGTCCTTCTTCGCGGCGAGGTAGCGCGACGACTCGCCGCGCTGCACGACGATCAAGACCGGCTGCCCGGCGGGCGCGGCTTCGATCGCTCGCTTCAGGCTCTCGACGTCGGCGATCCGTTCGCCGTTGATCTCCTGGATCACGTCGCCGACGAGGAGCCCTGCCTTGTCGGCGAGGCCGCCGGGCACGACGCTGTCGACGAAGAGACCGGCTTCGAGCTCCATGCCGATCTCCTGCGAGAGCTCGGGCGTCACGGGCTCGACGACGACGCCGAGGCCGTCGCGTGAGATCTTGCGCGAGGCGCCATCGATCGCCGCGAGCGCAGGCTCCTCGGAGACGAACACCTTCGTCGTTCCCTCACGCCCGCCACGCGCGAAACGGATCTCGATCGCGTCGCCGAGCTTGGTGGCATTGACCTGAGAAGCGAGCTCGCGTGACGACGCGCTCGCCTTCCCGCCGACGTCGAGGATCACGTCGCCGCGCCGGAGGCCCGCGCCCGCCGCGGGGCCGCGGCTGTCGACCTCGGCGACGAGCACGCCGCCGTGCTCCGGAACGCGGAACGCCGCCGCCAGGTCGCCCGTCAGGTCCTGCGTCTCGAGGCCGATCCAGCCGCGCACCACCCGTCCTTGGCGGCGGAGCTCCTCGACGACGGGCTCGGCCATGTTGCTCGGCGTCGCGAAGCCGATGCCGACGCTCCCGGAGCCGCTCGAGACGATCGCGAGATTCACGCCGACGACCTCGCCGTCGAGGTTGAGCAGCGGGCCGCCGGAGTTCCCGGGATTGATCGGCGCGTCGGTCTGGATGAAGCCGCCCGTCGGCTCCTCGCCGACGGCGCGGGTCGTCGAGCTCACGATGCCGGCCGTCACGGTCTGCTCGAGACCGAACGGGTTCCCGACCGCGAGCACCCAGTCGCCGACTTCCACCCGATTCGAGTCGCCGAGGCGTAGGCTCGGCGTCTCGCCCGCGGGCTCGATCTTCAAGAGGGCGAGGTCGGTGGCCGGATCGGCGCCGATGAGGCGCGCGGGGAATTCCGGCCCGTGCGCGTCGGGTGACGTCGCCGCGAGGCGGACGACGATCTCCTCGGCGTCGGCGACGACGTGCCGATTCGTCACGACGAGCCCGTCGGCGCTGATGAAGAATCCGGAGCCGAGACTCTTGCGCACGAGGTCGGGCGGGATCGTCGGCGCGCGCGGGCCGACGGGGCGGGGCAGCGTGCCCTCGGCCGGATCCATCGCCTTGACGGCCGCGACGTGAACGACGGCGGGCTTCGCCGCGGCGGCGATGTCCGAGAACGAGCCCGGCGTGATGCGGCCGCCGAGCGCGCCCGTCACGGCCCGCGTCGAGCAGGCCGCGCACAAGGCGAGCCCGACCATCGCGGTTGCTGTGCGCACCTTCGCCACGGTCCTCTGGTACTCCGTTCCGCTACTTCGGAAAACAACCCGCTGACGCGAGGCGGGTGGCGTCGAGGTGGAGCGGCGCGCCAGACCGGCGAAAGCGGTTTTCCGGCTTGACTCCCGGGGCGTACTTTGACTAACCGTTCAGCCACTTTAGGGCTCATCGTGGCGAACGATCGAACTTTTGTTTCCCTGGCCGTTTCTCTCCGGCTCGCCCTGGCGACGGTCGCCGTCCTCGGCACCGCCTCGCTCCTCTTCCTCACGACGTTCCGTGAGCGGCCGCCGGATTCGACGACCGCGATCCGGCCGACGGAGGAAGACCTGCTCGACATCGTGGCCGCCGGCGGCGCGCGGCTCTTCGCCGTCGGCCACCACGGCCGCATCCTGCGCACGGACGACGCGGGCGCGACGTGGAGCTTTCCCGCTTCCGGCGTGGACACGCCGCTCGCAGGCGTCACGGCCCGCGACGAGAAAACCGGGCTCGCGGTCGGCTACGGCGGCGTGATCCTCCGCACGGTCGACGGCGGCGAGACGTGGGCCCCCGTCGCTTCCGGCGTCGACGTCTATCTCACGAGCGTTCGCTTCCTTTCCGGAGCACGCGCGCTCGCCGCCGGCGAATGGGGCACCGTGCTCGAGAGCGACGACGACGGCGCGAGCTGGCGCACCGTGACGTCGGGCGAGCACGACTTCATCGTCAACGACTTCGACGTCGGCGCGGACGGCCGCGGATGGCTCGTCGGCGAGCTCGGCCGCGCCATGGAGACGCGCGACGGCGGACGATCCTGGGCGCCGCGGATGGTGGTGCCGGAAGAGACGACCCTCTTCAGCGTCGACGTCCTCTCGGCCAATGAGCTCTGGATCGGCGGCGCGGACGGCTTGCTGCTCCACACTTCCGACGGCGGCGCGACGTGGAGCCGGCTCCGCGCCCCGTGCGCGCCGACGCAGATCCTCCGCGTCCGCTTCGACGGTGCGCGCGGCTACGCGGTCGGGCGGCGCTGCGCGGCGGTGACGGAGGACGGCGGCGCATCGTGGCGCGCCTCGGCGCTCGGCGAGCTCGTGCCGTACTCGTGGCTCTACGGGCTCGTCGTCGCCGGCGGCGACGTCTGGGCGGCGGGTCACGGCGAGCGGATCTTCCGCGCGGGCGCCGGCGACGACGGCTGGCGGCGCGTGACGGTCACGCGCCCCGAGATCTCCGATGGTTGAGGGCTCGCTCCAGGACCGGATCTCGACGTGGATGGTGCGTCACCGCGCCGCGGTGATGGCAACCGTCTTCGGCATCGCCGTCGTTTCGGCGGTGTTCGCGACGCGCATCCGTCTCGAGGTGCAGCTCGAGAAGATGTTCCCGACGAATCATCCTTTCGTGGCGTTGAACCGGGACCTCGGCGCGAAGTTCGGCGGCGCAAACACGCTCCTCGTCGCGATCCGCGTCGAGCGCGGGGACATCTTCGAGCGCGCGACACTCGAGAAGATCCAGCGCATCACGGACGCGCTCTACTTCCTGCCCGAGAACATCCGCCCGCTGACGGCATCGATCACGCTGATGAAGTCGAAATACATCCGGAGCTCGGGCTCCGGCAACGTGACGATCGACGGGCTCCTCTGGCCGAAGCTCCCGACGACGCCCGAGGAAGTGCGCTTCGCCAAGGAGAACGTGTTCGCGAACCCGATGTACGAGGGGAGCCTCGTCTCGGCGGACGGGAAGGCCGCGCTCGTCGTCGGCGAGCTGAAGCCCGACATCGACTACCTGAAGATCTTCCGCTTCCTCCAAGACCTCCGCGCGGCGGAGGAAGACGAGAACACGCGGATCTCGATCGCCGGCCGGCCGATGCTCTATGGTTGGATTTTTTCGCTTGGGGCCGAGATGCTCGGCGTCTTCGCGCTTTCGATCGCCGTGCTCGCGGGCCTCCTGTGGCTCTGCTTCTGGAACCTCCATGGCGTGCTCGCGCCGCTGATCGTCGGGCTCTTCACCACCGTCCTCGGTCTCGGCTTCGTCGGCGCGGTGGGTTGGAATCTGAGCCCGCTGCTTTTGCTGCTTCCCTTCTTGATGGTCGCGCGGGCGATCAGCCACTCCGTGCAGATCGCGGTCCGCTACCTCGAGGAGCAGGCGACGTATCGGGACAACATCATCGCCTGCAAGAAGCACATCGAGGCGATGATGGTGCCGAACTTCGGCGCCTGCTCGACGGAGGCGGCCGGCTTCGCCGTGCTCGCGCTCGCGCCGATCGTCCTCATGCGCGAGACGGCGATCTCGATGGTCGCGTGGATGGTCGGCATCTATCTCGCCTCCGGCTGGTGGCATCCGCTGTTCCTCTCGTTGCTGCCGAACCCGTACGAGACGAGCGCGGGCGGAAAGCCGGCGCGCGAGTGGAAGCTCGGCGAGAGCTGGATCGACCGCGCGAACGCGACGCTCGCGCGCTGGACGATTCGGCGAACTGGCCAGGTCGTCGTTCTCGGAGTCGCGCTCGCGATCCTCGTCGGGAGCTTCGCGCTCTCGTCGCGGATCGTCGTCGGCGACACGACCCCCGGCTCACCGATCCTCTATCCCGACTCCACGTACAATCGTGACGCCGACCTCATCAACCGCACGTTCGACCGTGCCGGCAGCGACACGTACGTCGTCTTCTACGAGGGCCAGCCCGACACCGTGAGCGAGCCCGGGGTGCTCGTCACGCTCGAGCGCCTCGGCCGGCATCTCCGCGAGCGGATGCCCGAGACGTTCGCGGGCTCGTGGTCGCTTGCGCCGTTCGTCACGCAATTGAATCTCGAGTTCCACGACGGCGATCCGCGCTGGGGCTTCGTGCCGCGCGACCGCGGGCTCCTCGGTCTCCTGATCCAGATGGCGGGCATGAAGATGGAGTCGCAGGACTTCGCGCGCTTCGCCGACCCGCAGTTCTCCAGCACGAACGTCGTCTTCTTCTTCAAGGACCACACCGCGAAGACCGTCGCGGCCGCGGTGCGCCACACGGAGGAGTTCTTCGAGCGGACGGGGATGGAGCTGCCGGGAGCGGGGGAATTCAAGATGGCGAGCGGAGCGATCGGCGTCGAATACGCGGTCAACAGCGTCATCACGGGCACGCACACGACGATCGACATCGCGGTCTTGCTCGCCGTCTTCGCGCTTTGTGTTCTTTCTTTTCGTTCCGTGGTGGCTGGCCTGATCCTCGTCGTGCCGCTCGTGCTCGCGAACGCGCTCGCGATGGCGTTCATGGGCCTCATGGGCATCGGCCTCAGCATCAACACGCTGCCCGTCGCCGCCGTCGGCATGTGCATCGGCGTCGACTTCGGCATCTACCTCCTCAGCCGCTACCAAGAGGAGTTCGAGAAGCACGGCGACCTCGACCAAGCGATCGTCGTCGGCGCGCAGACGGCGGCGAAGGCCGTGATCTTCACCGGCCTCACGATGATCGTGCCGGTCGTGCTCTGGTATTGGGTCTCGTCGCTCAAGTTCCAGGGCGAGATGGGGCTGCTGCTCGCGGTGCTCCTCGGCGCGAACATGATCGCCGCGCTGACGCTCGTGCCGGTGCTCGTCTCGCTGGTCCGCCCGCGCTTCATCGGCGTGACGAGCCCGCAGCCCGTCGAGGGCGCCGCGGAGAATCGGAGCGGGCGGCGCGCCGTCGTCGCGACGGTGCTCTTCCTGCTCGTCGCGCGTCCCTCGTTCGCCGACATCGCGACCACGGTAGGGCCGGTCGACGTGTATCTGACGGGCTCGCTGACGACGCACTTCGGCTTCGGGCTCCACAGCGAGGCCGAGACGGATCTCGCGCCGGGCGTCGACCAGCGCGGAGACATCCGCGGGCTGCACTCGCTCTACACGTTCCTCGACATGGAGACGGAGTGGAAGTGGGGCGAGAGCTGGATGGTGCGGCTGAACCCGTTCGTGATCGGCGACCTCGCGTACGCGATCCACGACGGCTCGCAGGCGTGGCGCCCGTTCGAGCCGTCGCGCGACAACCTCGAGGTCGACGACTCCCCGCACCGGATCTTCCGCGAGGCCTACCTCCAGTTCACGAACGACTTCATCCAGGTGCGCGCCGGGCAGCAGACGGTCGGCTGGGGCGAGTCGGACGGGCTTCGCCTCCTCGACGTCGTGAACGCGCTCGACGTCTCGCGCCAGGCGCTCTTCTTCGACGACGGCTTCCGCCTGATGCGGATCCCGCAGACGATGCTGCGCGTGATCGTCACGCCCGGCTCGCTCCGACTCTTCGACCGGACGATCTTCCCGAGCTGGTCGCTCGAGGCGATCGTCGCGCCGCAGATCGAGCCGGCGCGCGCGTATCTCGAGCCCGGACGGCGTCTACGGCGCGACCGGCGGCGGCGGAATCTGGGCCGTGCCGCGCGCGGATTGGCGCGATCGCACCGAGGTGCTGAACGTCGGCGGTCTCCTCACGCTCGACGGCTTCCTGCCCGACGAGAACATCAGCGCGTTCGACCAGCGGCCGCACTACCAGTGGGGCGATCCTCTCCTCGCCGCGCGGATCACCGGCGAGTTCGGCGAGGGCCGGATCACGCTCAACTACGCGCAGCGCGTCGGCACGCTGCTCGATCTACCCGCCATCAAGGTCCGCCGGATCGTCGTCGATCCGTCCGTACCGCCGCTGCCGCGGCCGGGCTTCGTGAATCCCGTCGCCGAGGCGTTCCTCGACGTCGACCTCGTCTATCCGCGGAAGCACATCCTCGGCGCCTCGCTGAACTACGACCTCGCGCGATTGCTCGTCGCGCCGAACTCGCTCGGCGGCGCGTCGCCGGTGCTCCGCGTCGAAGCGAGCTATACGCTGAATCATCCCTTCAACTCGTCGCAAAGAGTGAAGAACCCGATCCCGCTCGAGGATGCGCTCGGCTTTCCCGACGTGACGCCCGCCGCCTACGAGGGCTTCTTCCAGAAGCACGATTTCCTCCAGTACATGCTCGGCGTCGACTGGCCGCTTCGCTACGCCTGGCTGAACCCGCGCGCGCAATTCTTCCACAGCTTCCAGGTGTTTCACCTGAAGCCGTTCGGCGCCGACGACCGCCTCGCGGTGCAGCCGTTCAAGCGGCTGACGGTGCGCGAGGATCAGGTGTTCGTCACCGCGCTCGTCTTCACCGAGTACTGGAACCGGCGGATCGTGCCGCAGGTGCTCGCCGGCCTCGACGTGAACACGCTTTCCTGGTTCACGAAGTCGAAGATCAGCCACGAGATCGGCGATCACTGGCGGGTCGAATGGGGGATCATCTACTTCAACCGCGGCCGCCTGGCGCCGACCGAGAGCATCTTCGGCCTCTTCGACCGCCGCACCGAGCTCTACGCGCGGATCGGTTACCAGTTTTGAGGAGAACTTTATGAACCTACGGAAAACGATCGTCGCCGTGATTGCGATCCTGGCGACCCAGGCCTTCGCCGACGACGCCGCGATGGAGGCGAAGAAGCAAGCCGAGATCATGGCCGGCGTGCCGAGCGGACGTTCGCTCGAAGCGCGCCCGGGCAAGACGATCAAGGGATCCGAGGTTCCGGACAAGGCGAAGTTCCGCGGCCTCCGCGACGAGGACGAGGTGAAGATCATCCGCGACGAGCATCTCGGCGAAGAGTTCGCGGTGAACTTGACGCTCGCGAAGAAGTGGCGTGAGCTTCGCGGCGGCTCGGCGCTCGAGTGGACGGGGAAAGTGGCGCCGTCGATCAAGCCCGGCACCGTGATCACCCCGGAGAACTACAAATCATTCCCCGATCTCGAGAAACTGCTGCCGCCGACGGCGTACGCGCGCCTCGCGCCGGGCGCGTGGGACCCGATCAAGGAGATTCGCGTCGGCGAGACCGATCCCGTCTTCCCGACGCACGAGTACACCGACGCGACGAAGAACCAGCGCTACGAGTCCTCCGGCTACACGATCAAGGACTGGAAGGGCGGCATGCCGTTCGTGAAGCCCACGGACGGCAAGCAGGCGCTGATGAACTATCTCTATCGGTACTGGATCGACGACCTCACGTTCCGCTTCAAATGGTATCTCGTCGGTCCGTCGAACAACCTCGAGCGGACGATCACCGGACGGATGTTCGGCATGCGCTTCAGCGGCCGCACGCTCGTCGACCCGAAGCCGGCGTTCGGCGGCGGGCAGGAAGGCGTGCTCGAGAAGATCGGCACGCTGATCGAATCGCCGAAGGACGTGCGCGGGCTCGCGCTCAGCCGCACGCGGCAGGTCGACATGAGTGTGCCGGATTCGATCCAGTACTACCTGCCGGCGATGCGACGCGTGCGGCGCCTGTCCGGCCGCGACACGCAGGACCCGATCGCCGGCACCGATCTCTGCTGGGACGACTACGTCGGCTTCTATCAGCAGGTGAGCCCGGAGAACGCGGACGTGCAGCTCGTCGGGGAGACGGAGATCCTGCATCCGGCGGCGTGGACGAAGCCGTCCGCCGACGGGACGTACCGCCGAAACGTGCAGGCGTACGACATGAAGGACATGACCGTTTCCTTCCAGAAGTGGCAGCGACGCCCGGTGTGGGTGGTCGACGTGATCTCGAAGGATCCGTCGTATCTCTACAGCCGGAGGCGTCTCTGGATCGATCGCGAGATTCCGAACGTGCTCTACTTCGAGGCGAACGACCGCAAGGGCAACCACTGGAAGTCGATGCAGCTCTCGTTCGTCTTCAACCCGACGAACGGCGACGGCTCGACCGGCGAGTGGGTGACGTTCAACGACGACATCAACAAGCACCGCACGAGCTGGATCTTCGAATGGACGAGCTTGCCGGGGCTGACACCCGACGACTTCGACACCTCGCTGTTGACGAAGAAGACGCAATGACTCGCTGACCCGAAGAGGAGGTCTCCGATGGGATTCGATCCGAAGGCACACAAGCACGAGAGCCGCTGGGCCGACGCGGGCGGCATCAAGACGCACTACATCGAGGCGGGGCGCGGCGAGCCCGTCGTGCTCATCCACGGCGGCGGACCCGGCGCAGACGGGACCGGCAACTGGTACTCGACGATTCCGCGGCTCGCGGAAAGTCATCGAGTGATCGCGGTCGACATGCTCGGCTTCGGCCAGACCGAGAAGCCCGACGCGAAGAGCTTCACGTATTCGCAGGATGCGCGCACGAACCACTTGATCGCGTTCGTCGAGGCGCTCGGGCTCGAGTCGGTCAGCCTCGTCGGCAACTCGATGGGCGGCATCACCTCGCTCGGTACGACGATCCGGCGGCCCGATCTCGTCAAGAAGCTCGTGCTCATGGGCAGCGCGGGAATCGCGAGCGTCGGCATTCCGGCGGCGCTCGGGCCGCTCATGGCGTACGACGGCACGGAAGAGGCGATGAAGAAGGTCGTGCGCGCGCTCACTCATCCGGAGTTCGCGATGGACGACGGCATGGTGCGCTATCGCGTCGAAATGTCGAACTCGCCGGGCTCGCGGGAAGCGCTCGGCGCGACGATGGGCTGGGTGAAGAGCCAGGGCGGGCTCTTCCTGGACGAAAATGACATTCGCAAAGTAACTGCGCCGACGCTCGTCGTCGGCGGCAAGAACGACCCGATCGTCACGCTCGACAACAACGTCAAGTTCCTCGAGCTGATCGAGCACTCGTGGGGCTACTTCATCCCGCGCACCGGCCACTGGGTGATGATCGAGCGGCCGGAGGAGTTCGCCGCCGTGACGGGACAGTTCCTCGCGAGCTGAGGGAGGCACGACGATGAGCGACTACCGCGTCAACCGAATGATTCAGCGCGTCTGCCACTTCCCCGACAAGATCGCCGAGCTGAACGCCGACCCCGAGCGCGTGTTCGACGAGTACGGCCTCAGCGAGGAAGAGCGCGCGGCGTTTCGCGAGGGCTCGCTCGAGGCGATGGGCAAGGTCGGCGTCCACCCGATCCTGCAGATGCATTGGATGATGGCGCGCAACCCCGAGATCATGCGGATGATGAGCATCCTCGATCACGAGGGGCTCGTGCCGAAGGAGAAGTGAGATGGCGAAAGTCGTTTCCGCTTACGCGACGTCTCACGTCCTGTTTTCCCCGAAAGGAGTCGAGGAGAGGGCGGCGCGGGTGGTCGCCGGCATGAAGGAGCTCGGCCGGCGGGCCGCGGCCGCGAAGCCCGACGTGCTGCTGATGATCGTCGGCGACCACATGTTCAACATGGACCTCTCGGTCCAGGTGCCGTTCACCGTCGGCGTCGCCGATCGTTGGGTTGGCTTCGGCGATCTCGGGCTCCCGGCGCGCCCGTTCCCCGGGCACCGCGCGTTCGCGGACGGGCTCGTCCGGTTCGCGGCGGAGCGGAGCTTCGATCTCGCCAAGGCCGAGGAGATCGTGCCCGATCACGGAGTCGTCCTCCCGCTTTTCTTCATCGAGCCGTGGGGCTCGGTGCCGACCGTGCCGCTCTACGTGAACATCAACATGGATCCGGTGCCGTCGACCGCTCGCTGCCGTGCGCTCGCCGAGACGATCCGCGTCTACATCGAGCGCGCGCGGCCGGCGAACGAGCGCGTCGCCGTCGTCGGCTCGGGCGGCCTCTCGCACTGGCTCCGCATCCCGCGGATGGGCACCGTCGCCGCCGAGTTCGACGAGCAGGTGATCGACACGCTCGCGCAGGGCAAGGCGTCCCGCATCGCGGAGATGACGACGGCCGAGCTCTTCGAGAATTCCGGGAACGGCGGCCTCGAGATCCTCTACTGGATGATGATGTCCGTGATCGCCGGCGAGCCGAAGGGCGAGCGCGTCTACTACGAGGCGATTCCGCAGTGGCAGACGGGCATGGGCGGAATCAGCATGAGGGTCTGAGCGCTCCATGGTCGCGAGCACCCCCGCCGCCGAGCATGGTCGTCGCCCGAGCGCGCCGACGCCGCGCGGGTTTCCGCTCGTCGGCGTGCTGCCGCGACTGCTCCGCGATCCGTTCCGCTTCCTCATGCGAACGGCGCGCGAGCACGACGGCATCGTCCGGTTGCGTGTCGCCGGGCGCGAGGCGTTCCTCTTGAGCCGCGCGGACTACATGCACCACGTCCTCGTCGAGCGGCCGCACGTCTACCAGCGCGGCGCGATCTTCGACACGTTCCGCGCGGTGATCGGCGACGGGCTCTTCACCGCCGACGGCGCGCTCTGGAAGAAGCACCGCCGGATCATGACGCCGGTGTTCCATCGCGCTCACGTGCGCGCGCTCGTCCGGCGGATCGTCGAGACGATCGACGAGCAATGTGCGGAGTGGCAGCCGCGTGCTGCCCGCGGCGAGACGGTGGACATGTTCCACGAGATGATCGTGCTGAACACGCGGATCCTGCTGCGCACGCTCTTTGGCACGCAGCTCCGCGACGCGGACGCGCGCGCGCTCGTCGAGGCGACGGCGGCACTCTTCCTCGGCATGAATCGCGGGCTCTGGGCGTTCTTCTTGCCGGCGAAGCTGCCGCTGCCGGGACGCGCCGCCGTGCGACGGGCGATGGCCGTGCTCGATGAGATCGTCACGCGGCTGATCACGGAGCGGAGCGCGACGCCGCAAGGCGAGGGCGATCTCCTCGGCCTCCTGCTGGACGCTCGCGACGAAGAGACGAACGAATCGCTGAGTGAGCACGAGGTTCGCGACGAGGTCTTCACGATGATCCTCGCCGGGTACGAGTCGACGGCGGCGAGCCTCGCCTGGGCGTGGACGCTCCTCGGGCGGAATCCCGACATCGACCGGTGCCTCGCCGAAGAGGTCGACTCGGTGCTCGGCGATCGGGTGCCCGGAGTGGAGGACTTCGCGCGCTTGCCGGTCACGCGGCGGATCCTCGACGAGACGCTGCGCCTCTATCCGTCGTTCCCGATGGGGTTCCGCACGGCGATGACCGACGACACGATCGGCGGCTACCCGATCCCGGCGGGCTCGATCGTGATCTGGGCGATGTACGCCGCGCATCGCGATCCGGAGGTCTGGCCGGAGCCGGAGCGCTTCGATCCCGATCGCTTTCTCCCCGAGCGCCTCACCGAGACGCAGCGCCATGCCTATCTCCCGTTCGGCGCCGGGCAGCGCATGTGCATCGGCAAGGATCTCGCGCTCACCGAGGCGACGCTCGTTCTCGCCATCGTGAGCCGCCGCTTCGCGCGCGAGCTCGTGCGAGACGACGTCGAGGAAGCATTCGCGCTGACCGTGCATCCGAAGCGCGGCGTGCCGATGCGGCTCCGTGCGAGGCTCGACGCATGATTCGTCTTTGCCGCACGGTCGACGTGCCGCTCGGGTCCGCGCTCGCGATCGAGATCCCGGGCCAGGATGCGGTCGCCGTCTACAACGTCGACGGCACGTTCTACGCGACCGACGATCGCTGTTCGCACGCCGAGGCCTCGCTCGGCGAGGGCATCCTCACCGGCCCGATCATCGAGTGCCCGTTCCACGGCGGCACGTTCGACGTGCGCACCGGAGCGGCCGTCGATCTGCCTTGTACGAAGGCGGTGCGCTCGTACCTCGTCACGATCTGCGACGACGAAGTCTGGATGGAGGAGACATCGGCATGAGCACTGTGCCGCCGGAGTTCGACGTCAAGACCGGTCACCGGCTCGGCAAGCGGAAGCTCCGCGAGATCTGGCAGCCGTACCGCGAGGCGACGCTCGGCTTCCGGAACTACTGGTATCCGATCTGCTTCCGTCGCGAGCTCGACGGCGGCCGGCCGAAGATGATGACGATCTGCGGTGAGGACCTCCTGCTCCGCGAGGTCGACGGCAAGGTCTACGCGGTGGAGGATCGCTGCGCGCATCGCCGCGTGCCGATCTCGCAGCGCGTGCGTTCGGGTGCCGATCAAGAAGTCGAGTGCCACACCAAGGACACCGTCACGTGCTGGTACCATGGCTTCACCTACAGCTTCCGCGACGGGCGCCTCGTGCAGAACATCACGTGGCCCGACTGCTCGTACGTCGGCAAGATCGCGATCAAGACGTACCCGATCCAGGAGGCGAAGGGGCTCGTGTTCGTCTGGATCGGCGACGAGACGCCGGGCGAGATCGCCGCCGACGTCGTGCCGAGCTTCATCGACGACGACATGGTGATCGAAGGCCGCGTGCAGGTCGTGCCCGCGTGCTGGCGGTGGGGGGCGGAGAACGGCTTCGACTCGACGCACATCTACATGCACCGGAATTCGATCCTGCTCGAGAACGCGAAGCTCGCGCTGCCGCTCGGGCTCGTGCCGAAGGATCTGACGGGCGGACAGGCTCGCGTGCACACCGGGCCGGGACGGGTCGGGGCGAGCGAAGATCTCGCCGAGGACTACGAGCCCGTGTGGGACGTCGACATCGGCAAGCCGGAGGAGGGCGGCGTGCGGCTCGAGGCGGCGATTCCCGAAGGCGAGTTCACGCCGGCCGCGCCGCTCCTCTCGATGTGGCTGCCGTGCATGGCCGGCGTCGAGCCGTTCCCGGTGCCGGGGATCAACGTCTACGAGTCTTACGTGCCGATCGACGAGAAATCGCACCAGTACTTCCAGCTCCTCGGCAAGCGATGTGCGAACGACGCGGAAGCGGAAGCGTTCCGGAAAGAAGTGAAGGATCGCTGGGAGCACTACCTCCAGGACGGCTTCAACCAGGACGACGTGATCGCGCGCCAGGGGCTCGAGGACGCCTACACGAAGGGCAACGGCTGGCTCGAGGAGACGCTGATCGAGCAGGACCTCTGCATCTTCCTCTGGCGGAACCTCGCGAGCCGTTACAACCGCGGCATCAACCGCCGCCCGCAGAGCCTGGTGTGAGCCTCGCCGAGCTCACCGAGCGCGTCCGGACCGCCGTCGGCGACGACTGCGGCGTTGCGAAATCGATCAAGTTCGACTTCGACGCGGACGGCGTGATCGTGGTGGACGGGAAGGCCAAACCGAATCACGTGCACAACGAGAGCGTCGACACGGATCTCACTCTCCGTGTCGCGATCGACGATTTCCGGAAGATCCTCGACCGCGAGCTCAAGGGCCGGACGCTCGTCTTGAGCGGTCGGGTGAAGCTCCGCGGCGACATCCGCATCGCGATGAAGCTCGACAAGATCCTGAAGCTCGAGTGAGCGACGGAGGAACGATGGCCGACCTGACGCTCGCCCAAGCCGACCGCATCGCCGAAGCCGCGCTCGCGAAAGCGCGCGAGCTGAAGGCGGCGCCGCTCACGGTCGCGATCCTCGATCGCGGGGGCTGTCTCGTCGAGCTCCGCCGCGAGGATCGCTCTACTTTTCTTCGACCGGACATTGCGATCGCGAAGGCCTGGGGCGCGCTCGGGCTCGGCGCGCCGAGCGGCGCGATCGCGCGCGTCGCGACCGATCGGCCGCAGCTCTTCCAGGCGCTCACCGCGCTCACGAACGGGCGCGTCGTGCCGGTGCCGGGCGGCGTGCTCGTGCGCGATCCTTCGGGCGAGATCATCGGCGCCGTCGGCGTCAGCGGCGACGCCTCCGAGACCGACGAAGCCTGCGCGATCGCCGGGATCGAGGCCGCCGGCCTCGCCGCGATCGGCACGCCGCCCGCGCGATGAAGAGCGAGTGAAGCACGAGATCCACATCGAGCAGCGAATCCAGGCGCCGATCGCCCGCGTGTTCGACGCCGTCACCGATCACGCCGGCATGAGCCGGTGGATCGATGGCGCGACCGTGACGGTCGACGAGCCCGGCAACCCGCCGCCGAACGGTCTCGGCGCGCTCCGCCGCATTCGCTGGCGGGGGATCTCCATCTGGGAGCGCGTCGTCGCGTGGGAGCCGCCGACGAGCATGCACTACCGCGTCGAGCGAGGCTCGCCGGTGCGAGATCACCTCGGCCGCTTCACGCTGAAGGCGCTCTCCCCGACGGAGACGTTCGTCGACTATCGAATCGACTATCGCGTGCCCTGGTTTTTCGGCGGTCGGGCGTTCGGGACCGTGCTCACGTTCGCGCTCGGCAGGGATCTTCGGCGTGGCCTCGCGAAGCTCGCGGAGATCTTGGCGCGCAACTGAAAGGACGCACGATGGCGAAGTTCGTCACCAAGGCGGAGCAGCAGTGGGGATCCGCGAAGCTCGGCGGCTTCACCGTCGAGGAGTGCCCGCTCATGCAGGCGGAGGACACGCCGTACAGCGGGCTCTTCCGCCTGCCCACGGGATTCCAGTTCCCGCACCACGCGCACGGGCGCTGGGTGCAGATCCTCGTGCTCGGCGGCAAGATCCGCGTCGAGATCGACGGGCAGGAGCCGAGGACGATCGGTGCCGGCGAATGGTATTTCGTGGAGCCTGGCGATCCGCACGTCGAGACGGTTGTCGAGGACCTCACGGCCTACGTCGTCACGGCCGAAGATCGGCGGAAGCTCTACGAATCGTTCGGACCACCGCGTTAGCCTCCGCTCGAGCATCGCGGGGGTCGCGCTCCTCTGTGCAGGAGCCTCGTCCGCGCTCGCCGAGAGCGCTCGCGTCATCGAGGAGATCATCGTCACCGCGCAGAAGCGGGCGCAGCCGATCCAGGACGTGCCGATCTCGATGTCGGCGCTCGACGCCGACTTCATCCGCGAGCGTAACGTCACGGACTTCCGCGACCTCGCCGTGTTCGTGCCGAACGTCACGATGGACAACAACGCCGTCCAGCCGGATTTCTCGGTCCGCGGCTTCGGCACGAACCCGCTGAACAAGTCCTTCGAACAGGCGGTCGGGCTCGTCGTCGACGGCGTCGTCTACGGCACGATGGCGTACTTTCAGACTTCGCTCTTCGACGTGGATCGCGTCGAGGTGCTGCGCGGCCCGCAGGGGACGCTCTTCGGCAAGAATGCCACCGCCGGGCTCTTCAGCGTGATCACGAAGGATCCCACCGACGAATACACCGCGGACCTTGCGGTCGATCTCGGCGAGCTCGACCGACATCGCGTCGAGGCTGCCGTCGGCGGTCCGCTTTGGCCGGGCGTCGCGAACGTCCGCCTAGCCGGCCTCTTCGACGAGCGCGACGGCTACATCCGGAACACGACCGTCGACGTCGCGCCCGAGGCGCCGCGGCGGACGGGCGGGCGCGAGCGCGACGCGTTTCGCGTAAAGCTCGAATTCCCGAACGTGTTCGGCGCGGACGTCGTGCTGAGCTACGAGAAGTTCGACATGTCGCTGAACGGCCAAGGTTCGGAGATCGGCTACACGAACGAGAATCTCACCCGTTTCTACCGGCTCTACGATCCGGCGTTCGATGCGGAGCGGGGAAACTTCACGGCTTCGACGGACGGCGTCGAGCTCACCGAGTACGACATCGACACGTTCGTCGCGAATGCCGGGTACGAGCTCGCCGAGTGGGACTTGCACGCGACCGCAGGCTACTCGGTGTTGAAACGGAACCTCGTCGGCGGCGACGCCGACTTCGGCCCGGCGCCGATCCTCACGATCGACACCAAGGATCGGCAGCCGCAGACGACGTTCGAGCTCCGCGCCTCGTCGCCGAGCCTCGAAGGGATCTTCGGCCTCGGCACATTCGGCACGACGGAGTTGACGGTCGGCTTCTTCTTCCAGCAGCGGAACATCGAGAACAGCGTCGCGAGGCTCGACTTCGACGTGCCGGTCGCGGCGCAGTTCCTGGCGTTTCTCCTCTTGCCGGAGGGCTCGACGGACGTGCTGCCGCTCGGTCTCTTCACCGGCCCGGACACGCCGCTCGGTGAGTTCGGGCGCATCGACGCGACGCTCGGCGACGAGCGAACGGCGATCGCCTTCGATCAGGAAGCGACCTCGTTCGCGGGCTTCGGCCAAGCCACGTGGCACGCGACCGAACGCTGGTCGCTCGACTACGGCATGCGTCTCAGCCACGAGCGGAAAGAAGCGACCTGGGTGAGCACGACGGATCAGGGCACCGGACTCCTCACCATGGTCGCGCTCGGGCGTGAGCCGTTCACGCAGGCGCTCGACCGCACGGAATTCCATTTCACTCCTCGAGTCGCGCTCCGCTACGCGTGGAGCGACGAGATCAACCTGTACGGGACTTGGGTGAGGGGATTCCGCGCCGGCGGCTTCAACGAGTTCGCCTCGACTGGCAACGCCGCCGAGCTCGACTACGAGGATGAGCAGGTCGTCTCCTACGAGGTCGGCGCGAAGTCGGAGCTCCTCGGCGGCGCGGCGCGCGTGAACCTCGCGCTCTTCTGGATGACGCTCACGGACTTCCAGCTCCTCACGCAGAACCCGGGCGACGCGACGTTCCGCGTCGAGAACGTCGGCGAAGCGCGCGCGCGCGGCGCGGAGGTCGATGCGACGTGGCTCACGACGGATTGGCTGACCGTCGTCGCGAGCCTCGGCTTCAACGACAGCGAGTTCCTCGATTTCCCGATCGGACCTTGCTTCGCCGACCGCCCCGACACGGACGGCGATGGCGGCTCGCGCTGCGACTTCGAGGGCGAGCCGCTCGAGCGCGCGCCGAAGTGGGTGATCGCGTTCACGCCCGCGGTGCGCGTGCCGCTCGCGTGGGTTCCCGGGCTCGCCGACACTTTGGTCGGCGACGTCGAGTGGAACGCGAGCCTGACGACGCAATGGAAGGACGTGCAGTTCGTCGGCTTCGAGCGCGACCCGCGCGTGCGCCAGTCGCCGATCTGGCGGCTCGACGCCACGGTCGGCTTCAGCCATCCGACGCAGCGCTGGTCGCTCGGATTCGCGGTGCAGAACGTGACCGACGAATTCAGCCGCTTCCGCACGCTGCAGGTGCCGCTCGCCTCGATGGTCGGCACGCTCACGGATCTGCCGGATCCGCCGCGGTTGTGGTTCGTGACGTTTCGCTGGGCATTCTAGTAACTCACCCCCGGGCTTCGCCCGACCCCCTTGAGGGGGTGACGATCCCAAGGAGAAAACCGTGAAGAAGAAGCACGTGAAGATCGGCATTCCGATCGGCGGCTCGTGGCCGGCTCGATGTCCTCGTCGAGAACGTGCGCTATGCCGAGTCGATGGGCGTCGATTGCATCTGGACGACGAACCGCGCGGCGCCGATGGACCGCGATCCGCTGATCACGCTCTCGATCCTCGCGCAGAATCTGAAGAAGGCGAGGATCGGCGCCTGGAGCATCGATCCCTACCTGTACCATCCGGCGAGCGTCTGTCCGCGCGATGGCCCAGATCGACGAGATGGCGCCCGGGCGCGTGCTGCTCGGCTGGACGCCGGGGACGTGGATGATCCTCGGCTCGTTCGGCTTTCCGGAATCGATCCGGCCGCTCGGCCGCATGCGCGAGGCCGTCGAGTTCTCGAAGCTCTTCCTCTCCGGCAAGACGCCGCGGGCGTGGTCGACGACGTGATCGTGCGCTCCGAGCCGATCCCCGACGAGTATCTCGTCAGCTACTCGGGCAAGCACTTCAAGGTGTCGAACAACGTCTTGATCCCGCCGCGGAAGGTGCCGGTGATGGTGTCGAGCTTCTCGCCGAAGATGCTGGCACTCGCCGGTGAGCTCGCAGACGAGGTCGGCACCGGCTGGTTCGCGATCAAGGGCGCCAACGAGTGGGCGCTCGACCACATCGCGACCGGTGCGAAGCGCGCCGGCCGCACGCTCGACGACCTCGTGCTCCATCGCTCGATCCACATCTGCGCCTGGCCGGATCGCGAGGTGGCGCTCAAGACGATCTCGCCGATCAGCTCTGTCGTCCTCTTCGTGAACGGCCATCTCCGCAAGCACTTCGGGATCCAGCTGCCGATGGAGGAGTCGCCGGGCAGCGTGATGGACGCCGGCAGCGCGATGTTCCAGGCGATGTCGGACATGGGCCTCAAGGGCTACATGGGCGCCTCGGACCTCGGCTTCTCGGAGGAGATCCTCCTCACCGAGTCGGTCGCGGGCACGCCGGACGAATGCGTCGAGCAGCTCAAGGAGAAGGTGCTGCACCCCGACTTCGACGTGCTGAACTTCGCGCCGTTCGCGCCGCCACCGGAAGCGGAGAACTGGCGAAAGGCCGTGAAGATCCTGATGGAGGACGTCGTGCCGAAGCTCGGGTTGCCGGGGCGGTAGGTTTACTCGGCGAAATAGATCGCCGAGGTAAGCGCGAGGACGAGCAAGCGGTTGCGACAATAGGTGGTCGAGCCGCCGAGGGCATCGTCACAGAGGCTCGCGCGCAGCTTGGGGTAGTCTTCGATCAGCACGTCCGCGCGCACCCAGGGTGCCTTGTCCGCATCGAGATCCGCCGCCTCCAGCGCGAGCTCGTGCACGAACGGCGTACCCAGGACCGGTACGCGCTCGACGACGCGGCCACCGGAAGTGACGATCCGAAGTAGCGCGCCTGGCGGAACCCGCTCGAGCCGCGCGCGAAGCCTCGCGCCCCGCGGCACCTCGTCGCCGACCATGGCCTCGAAGCGCCCGTCGCCGTCCGCGTCGCCTTCGAGAAAGACGACCGGCCCGAGATGGTTGGGCGGCTGATGCGAGACGAACGTTCGCCCCTCGCGCAGTCCTTCGAGGATCGCGGGGACGCTCCGGTCGGCGGCAAACACCCACGTCGTCGGCTGGCCGACGCCCTGGATGGCGGTCGTCGCGACCCAGTGATTGTCGCTTCCGCCGGTGGCGCCGATCCGCTCGCCACGGTCGAGCCACCCCTCCCAATAGCGGACGGCATCGTCGAGCGAGTTGCCGGAGGGCAGCGGGGGCTGGAAGAGCCACGAAATGTTCCACACCTCCACGGTGTCGGGGACGACGGTGATCGTGGCACCGACTCGCGCCTCACCCCAATCTGCATCGTCGGGAAAATCCACGGAGCCGCCCGCCGGGTGGTTCACCTGGAAGACACCGCCGTCTGCGCGAATCGCCGCCGCTTGCGCCGCGGCCGAGAGGATCGGGTCGTAGACGTGCGTCGCGCCGAGCATCTGCGCATGGCCGTCGAGCGAGTTCTCGTAGGCGGGAATGCCGAGCACGCCGTGAGCGCCGAAGCCCGGATCGGCTCGTGAGCGCACATCCTCGTGGTCGGTGATCGCGATGAAGTCGAGCCCGCGGACGCTCGCGATCAGGAATTGCCCGGCGACCGAGTGACCGAGGGTATAGAGCTCGCCGAACGGCGTGTTATCGTCGCCGAGCGGCGCCCAGGAATCGTGCGAGTACGTCGTGTGGACGTGGAGGTCGCCGGCCAACCATTCGCCCGCGCCGGCGGGTCCAGCGCTGAATGCGGCGAGAACGGCGGCGGCGAGGTTCGTGCGCTTCACGGCCGGAGCTCGATCGTGTGGGTGCCCGGCGGCACGTCGACGGCGAGCACTCCCTCGGAGAGCGATGACGTCGCCGGTGCGCCGTCGACGCTGACCACGGGGGTGCCGACCCACCCGCCGTCGAGCCGAAGCTCGAGCGCGAGCTCCGTCGACACCTGGCCGGTGATCGCCGCGTCCGCGTCGATCGCCATGCGCGCGAGATCGAGCCTGACCGCTTCGGCGCCCGCGAGCGTCACCGCGAAGCCGTTCCTCAGCGGTGGGACCGAGCCGAGCGGCGAAGGCAGCCAGGCGAGGCCGAACATCACGTAGGGTCCGGTCTGCCCGGGCGACGCGGGGCCGCCGACCTCGGGCACCGCGAGGACCGGCGGATCGGCGATCGCCATCGCGCGTCCGTCGAAGCGCGCGACGCCGGCGACGGGATCCGCCGGTTTCAGCTCCGACATCCAGTAGGCGCGGTCGAAGCTGAAATCGAGGCCGCAGCCTCCGAGGGGACATCGGACCTCCTCGGTCGCGCGCTCGAACGGCATGTCGCGGAGGTACGTCACGTGGGGCGGGTTCGGGTTTCGCACGAAGGCGTGCAAGTAGCGCGCGCCTTCCGCCCATTCGTCGACGATCGGATGCGTGTAGTGCTCGTACGTCGGGAACAGATAGTAGCGATGGCGATAGCCGAGCTGCTGGAGCTCGAGCGCTTGGCGGGTCACGCCCGACACGGGCACCAGCTCGTCGAGCGCGCCGTGGAAGATCGCGATCGGCATGTTGCGGAGGTTCGCCAGCATGCGGCGCGTGTACTGATCTGCCGGCCTGCCATCGTCGGTTCCCTGGTTGCATTCGGGGAAGTCGCAGCCGGCGACCAAGCCCTGCGTCGGCGGACCAGCGACCGGCATCACCGCCGCGAAGCGATCCGGATAAAGGACGCTCATCAAGTACGTTCCCCAGCCGCCCATCGAATGGCCGGTCAGATAGACGCGGTCGGGATCGATCGAGAAACGGGCGTGGACGTCGTCCCAGACCTCGAGGAAATCGACGTGTCCCTTGCTCACGTACCAGCTCGAGGCTCCTCGCCCGCGCGGCGAGACGACGATCGTGTCGTGGTCCTCGCCGAAGTCCTGCATGATCCGCGGCACCACCGCCGCCGCCGTGTGTGCCTTGCCGCCGCGGAAATGGAGCCACCATTGGAGCGGTGACGGCGTGCTCGCATCGTACGCTCCCGGCACGTAGACCCCGTAGTGCTGGAAGACGCCGTTCTCGCCGCTTTCGTCCGAGATGAGCTCGCTCGAGACGAAGATCGCATCGTGGTAGCCCGTGCGCGGGAGAAAACGCTCACTGCGACCAGCGACGAGGTCGGCGAGCGCGATCTCCGTGAAGAACGAGTCGATGCTGCCGCCATGGAGCGCCAGCGCCTGCGCTTCGTCGAAAAAGGAGCGCACCGGTTCATCGGTCCGAAATGCAACGTTCGCGACGCGCGGGCCGACGCCGAGGTCGGCGAGCCCTTCGCCGTCGCGCACGCCGGCGGCGACCGCGATGCGCAGTCCCCCACCGTCCTCCACGAGCGAGCGCGGGAGCGCCGCCTCGATCGCGTTCACATACCCGTCGGGGTTGACGGCGACCGATCCTGGAGCCAGGCTCGAAGAATTCCCGGTGACGAGATCGACGACGGCCCCGCCCGCCGACGTGAGCAGGATCGCGACGTCGGCGCGCGAGCTGGCGAGTCCGCTGGAGAAGGGTACGGCGCGCGCGCCGTCGCCCGGAGTCTTGTCCACCAGAACGAGGACTGCTGCCTCCGCGGCGTCGACGAGGGTCGTCGTTCGCACGAGCAGCCAGATGGTATCGGCGTCGGCGGCGACACGGACCTCGACCAGATCGGCGCGATCGACGAGACCCGTGTCGCCGTAGGTCTCTTTGCCCGTGATCGGGCCGTAGGTGGGGAGCCCGAGCTCGCTCACGGCGTACTGCAGAGGATGGTCGGTGACGTAGGCGCGGGGCTCGAGCTCGATCAACGGGCCGACGAGATCGAGGCGCCCGACGTCATTCCCGTCGTCGGCGCCATGGGCGTCGAAGAGGTGGTCCTGGTAGATCAGCTCGCCGCGAGAGTAGATCAGCGTTCCGCCGAACCGAGTCGCCTGGCCGGCCCAATCGTCGATGGATCCGTCGACCACCTTCGGCCCACTCGGATCATCCGCGAGCGCGGTGATTTGCCTCTCCGCCCCGCTCGTTTTGACGAGCCGCGATCGGCAGCTCGGGGACCTCGTCCGGAATCAGCGCGGCGCGTGCTGCATTCGCGAGCACGAGCACCCCGGCGGCGAGCGCGCACCCGGAGATGAGATCCCGGAGCCCACGCCCCGGGCGATCGGCGCTGTCCATTCGGCCCCCCCTGCTTCCGGCCGTTTAGGACCCGCCCGGAACGCAGGTCAAGGAACAATTGCCGCGTCAGGCGGTCGCGCCGATCCAGCGACGGTGCGCCGCGAGGTCGGCGCTCGTTTTTTCCTCGCGCAGCGCGGCGAGGACGGCTTCCTTCTCCGGGGTCGTCTCGGCGATCTCCTCTTGGATCTCGCGGAGGTGCGCCTCGTAGTCGTCGCCGACCGGGCAGACGTCGGCGCATCTCGTGCAACCGGTGTAGATGCCGACGCCGCGGAGCATGCTCTGCCAGATCATCAGCGTGTCGCCGCTCTTGGCGGCATCGGCGCGTGCCTTCGCGTCGGGTGACGCGAGGATCTTTTCCATGTGTTGCTGGAGGAAGTGGTAGCCGTAGGGCGACGAGTGCGGCTTGCAGCGCTCGAGATCGAGCTTCCACGCGCGGATCGCGTCGCCCGGACACGAGAGGAGACAGCGCCCGCACGCCGTGCCTTCGCAGAGCGCGTCGCTGCGGATCGCGTCGGGCTCGAGCTCGGCCGTGGTGATCACCGCGCCGAGGATCACTCGCGGCCCGAACCGTGGCGTGAGGAGCTGGAGGTTCAGTCCGAGCGTGCCGAGCCCGGCCTCGACCGCGAGATGCGGCAGCGAGAGCGTCTTCGCCGCGATCTCCACTTGGTGCGAGCGCGAATAACCGGACGGCAGCATGATCGACGGGAAGCCCGCGTCCTCGAAGAAGCGCACCAGGTCGTACGTCAGGCTCTCCATCGCGGAGAGGAGCATCTCGCCCGCGTAGTGGACGTTCCGGTTCCGCGAGTCGAGCTCGCGCGACATGCCGGAGAGGAGGCGCCGCCCGAGCACGACGACGCCGCGTGCGCCGACGAGGATGTCAGCCGGCCCGCGCGAGCAGCCCGGCACCGGATGCGCCTGCACGGTCGCGACGTCGGCGATGCCGACGAGGTCGGCGCCGAGCTCCTTCGCGCGCTCCTTGACGCTCGCCGCGTTCACGCGTCGGCGCGCTTCCGCTTCGGTGGCTGGTAGCCGTCCTCGCCGATCCAGCGCTCGTCCATCGGCATCACGTAGTGGGCGCGCTCGCCCTTCTTCTGCGCGGCGACCATGTCCTTGCACTTCGAGACGCGGGCCTCGTCCTTCTCGGGAATGTTGCGATGCTCGCGCGCGAGGTACGGAAGATAGTCGTCGCCGACCGGGCAAACCTCGAGGCAGCGCGGGCACGCGGCGTACGAGGTCGAGAGCCGCACGATCGCCTCCCACTTCTGCCGCGTGCGCGGGTTCGCGACGAGCTGGCGGATCCGCTCCGCGGTCGGCTCCTCGGCCATTGGCACGAGCGTGCCGTGCACGATCGCCGAAATGCCGTCGGGCTGCGCCGCCTGCCCGCAGAGGCGCTTGTCGAGGCCCCAGTGGAGGACGGCGTTCGTCGGGCACGAGTAGAGGCAGCGCCCGCACGCCTCGCCGATGCAGAGCTGGCTCGTGATCCGCGGGTCGGGCTCGAGCTCGAGCTCCGTCAGCACCGCCCCCTGATAGACACGCGGTCCGAACTCGGGCGTCAGGATGTTCACCTCGAGGCCGAGCGTGCCCATGCCCGCTTCGACGCCGAGATGGCGGAGCGAGAGGTAGCCGTAGCTGCCGCGCTTCAGCTCGGGATCGGTCTCTTCGGTCGCGACCTGGAACGCGTATGCGCCCTGCTCCTCGAGCCAGAGGGAAAGCGCGAGCGAGACTTCTTCGGTTCGGCGGAGAAGAAGTTGCGCCGCCATCGACAAGCAGGTTTGGTTATCCGTCAGGAACATGCCCCAGGGCATGCGGATCGCGTGCACGATGCAGGTCTTCATCCGCTTCGAGATGCGTGACGGCACCTGCGGCCAGTCGGGGTCCGGCGGGCTCGTCTCGAGCGCGGCGCAGGAGGTGACGTTCACCAGATCGGCGCCGAGCTCGCGGGCTTTTCGCTTGACGTCGGCGGCGGTGAGAGTCATCGTGTCGCGGCTTCTTTGGCTGAACGGTCAGTCATTTATGCGCCCCGCCGACGATTCGAGTCAAGCGTGAACCCAGCGAACGTGCTCGCGGATCTCACACGCGCGGCCGAGCGCGCCTGGGCCGCGCGGTTCTTCCGGAGGAAGCTCGAGGCCGCCGGTTTCGCGCCGGGCGCGAAGCTCGATTGGGAGCGCTGGCGGGAGATCCCGCCGACCACGAAGGACGAGCTCCGTGCGCTCGAGCGTTTCGAGGACGAGGTGCTCGTGGCCGAGCCGGCGGCGATCGCCGAGTATTGGCGGAGCGGCGGCGTCACGGGACGGCCGCTCTTCTATCCGCGGACGCACGCCGACGTCGACGCCTCGCTCGACGGCTTCGCGAACGCGCTCCGCCTCTGCGGCGTGCGCTCGACCGACGTCGTGCTCTGCTCCTTGCCGATCGGCATTCACCCCGCCGGACAGCAGACCGCGCGCGCCGCCGAGCGTCTCGGCGCCGCGACGATCTGGGCGGGCGCGGGCAACCAGACGCCGTCGGCCGCGCAGATCGAGCTCGTCCACGAGCTCGGCGCGACCGTGTGGTGCGGCATGCCGGCGTTCGGCATCCACCTCGGACACCTCGCCGAGGCGGCCGACCGTTCGCTCGCCCCCTCGAAAGTTCACACCGTGATCACCACCGCCGAAGTGCTCTCTCGCGCCAAGCGCGAGCTCCTCGAGCGGCTGTGGGGCGCGCGCGTGCGCGACATGTTCGGCATGAGCGAGGTCACGCTGATGGGCGCGGAGTGCGGCCGCCGGCCTGGGCTCCACGTCTGGCGCGAGCATTCCTTCTGCGAAGTTCTCGACCCCGAGACGCTCGCTCCCGTGCCGGCAGGGGAAGTCGGTGTTCTCTGCGTCACACCGCTCCGCACCGCGAACGCCGTGCCGTTCCTTCGCTGGCTCTCCGGCGACGTGGTGCGGATCGAGGAGGGTTGCGATTGCGAGCGCCGCGACGACCCGCGCCTCATCCACGCCGGCCGCACGCTCGCGTTCTTCAAGGTGAAGGGCGTGAACGTGAACCATGCCGAGGTCGAGGAAGCGCTGTATCGCGTCGACGGGTTGAAAGACTTCCGCGTCGTCTTGAAGTCGGACGAGCGCCTGACCGTGGAGATCGAGGGCGCGAGCATCGACGTGATCGCCGCGCTCTTCACCGACAAGTTCGGCGTGCGCGTGGAGGTGAGCGTGCTCGAGCGCGGCGCGATCGCCCGGTCGCTCGAAGGTCAGATCAAAGCCCAGCGGTTCGTGGACGAACGCGGGGACTAGCGGCTCGCGGGTTGAGCGAGGGCGCGGGGGGTCGCCTCCGCGGAAGTAAAGCGCAGCCGAGCAGCGTCTACGCCGGCAGCGGGCGCCTGTCGCGCATGTGCTCGCCGCGGGAAGCGAGCAGCTACCATGCGAGCGATCTGCGCGGACTCCGCGTTACTTCCGCGAGCCCGAGGCACCCGGCTGCCGACTGAACACGCACGATCGGCGAGCCGGAGCGGAGGCGATCCCCGGCGCCCCCGCGATTCGCGTAGCGCTCGTTCCGCTAGCCGATGACCGCGATTCCCTCGAGCTCGACCAGCGCGTCTTCCTGGAAGAGCGCGGTCACACCGAAGAGCGCCATCGTCGGGTAGTACGCGCCGAAGCGGTTGCGATGGACGCGGCCAAGCTCCTTCAGCTTCGCGACGTAGTCGTCGCGGTCGCGGACGAAGATGTTGAGCTTGACGATGTCCGTGAGCGAGCCGCCCGCCGCCTTGCAGACCTCCTCGAGATTCGCGACGGCCTGATCGTACTGCGCGACGAGGTCGCCCGGCGCGACGATCCGCCCGCTCGCGTCCGAGCCCGTCTGGCCGGCGAGGAACAGCAGTCGACCACCCTCCGTCACGATCCCGTGACTGAAGCCGAGCGGCGGCGCGAGCGTTCCGGGGTTGACGATCGTCTTCTTCATGCGCGGAGCTTGTAGCGCTGGATCTTGCCGGTCGCCGTTTTCGGCAGGTCCGTCACGAACTCGATCCAGCGCGGATACTTGTACGGCGCGATCCGATCCTTGACGAACGCGCGGAGCTCGCCGACGAGCGACTCGCTCGCGCCCTTCGGATCCTTCAGCACGACGTACGCCTTCGGTTTCACCAGGCGCTCGGGATCCTCGGCACCGACCACGGCGGCCTCGAGCACGGCCGGGTGCTCGATCAGCGTCGCTTCGATCTCGACGGGCGAGACCCAGATGCCGCCGACCTTGAGCATGTCGTCGCCGCGGCCGCAGTAGGAGAAGAACCCGTCCTCGTCCTGCACGTACTTGTCGCCGGTGAAGACCCAGCTCCCGCTCATCATGGCCTTCGTCTTCTCGTGCTGGTTCCAGTAGAGCGCCATCGCGGAATCGCCGCGCACCTTGAGGTTACCGATCTCGCCACGCGGCACCGGCTCGCCGTCGTCGTCGACGACCATCGCCTCGTATCCCGGCACCGGCACGCCCGTCACGCCGGGCCGCGACTCGCCGGGACGATTCGAGAGGAAGATGTGGAGCATCTCCGTCGAGCCGATGCCGTCGAGGATCTCGAGCCCGAAGCGATCGCGCCAGCGGTTGTAGAGCTCGGCCGGCAAGGATTCCCCGGCGGAAACACACAAACGAAGCGACGACAGATCGTAGCGCTTCTCGGCGTCGTCGACCGCGAGCATCCCCGCGTACATCGTCGGCACGGCGAAGAGCAGCGTCGGCCGATACTTCGTGATGACGTCGTAGACCGAGTCCGGCGTCGGACGCTCGGCGTAGAGGTAGCTCTGCGCGCCGACCGCGGCCGGAAAGAAGCTCGCGTTGCCGAGGCCGTAAGCGAAGAAGAGCTTGGCGACGGAATAGATGCGGTCGTCCGCGCGCATGCCGAGCACGCCCTTCGCGTACGCTTCCGCGCAGACGACCATGTCGTGCTGCAAATGCACGGTGCCTTTCGGAAACCCGGTCGAGCCGGAGGAGTAGAGCCACGTCGCGGCGTCGTCGCGGCAGGTCGGCGCCGGCGCGAGCTCGCTCGACGCGCGCTCGACCTCTTTCTCCCAGCTCCGGTGCTTGCCGGGATCGCCGCTCGCGACGAGCACGTGGCGCACGAAGCGCGCCTCGGCGAGCGCGGGTGCGACCTCGGGGAGGCAGCCCGCGGAGACGACCACGACCTTCGCGCGGCTGTCGTTCAGCAGATACGCGTAGTCGGCCGACTTGAGCAGCGTGTTCAGCGGCACCGGGATCGCGCCGATCTTGATCGCGCCCCAGAACGTGCCGAGGAACTCGGGCGCGTCTCGGCAGACCATCAGCACGCGATTCTCCATCTCGACGCCGAGCTCGCGAAGCGCGTTGCCGGTGCGGTTCACGAGCTCCTGGAGCTCCGCGTACGTCATCTGCCGGTCGCCGAAGACGTGGGCGACGCGCGAGCCGCGGCCCTCGGCGACGTTCCGGTCGATGAAGTGCGCGGCGACGTTGAAGTCGCGCGGGAGAGATCCAGAGACGTCGTTCATGACGGTAGAAGTTAGCTTGGGAGCCCGGTTCGCGTACCGCTCATCATGCCGACGACGATCGGCTCGAGATCGTCGAGGTAGTCCTTGCCGCTCGGGTACTGCGCGAACGCCCAGTGCCGCACGGCCCATGCCTGCGCGAGCACGATCAGCGAATGCACGCGGAGCTCGAGCGCGTCGTTCGAGAAGAGCCCCGCGTCGATCGCCGGGCGAGCCGCGGCCTTCAGCACCTCGGCGATCCTCCGCTCGCGATCGAAGAGCGGCGTGCGCTTCTTCGGCGCGAGCGACTTCGCCTCCTGGTAGGCGAGCAGCACGTAACCGTGGATCGTGTCGATGTACTCCGCGTAGTGACGGAACACGGTGAGGAACGCCTGGATCGGATCCTTCGCGTCGCGCGAAGCGTCGAGGGCGGCCTGCGCGCGCGCCACCGAGTTCTCGGCTTCGGCCTGGCTCTGGTCGAGCACGTATTCCAGAAGCTCGTCCTTGCCCGCGAAGTAGTTGAAGACGGAGCCGGAGCTGATGCCGGCCGCGCGCGCGATCACGCGCACCGGTGTCGCGTGGTAACCATAGCGGAGGAAGAGCGGCAGAGCCGCCTCCGCGATCCGCTTCCGTCCCTCGGCCCACTGATCACGATTGCCGACTTGCTTGTCGTGGCGGGGACCGGCGACCGTGATCGATCCGCCGCGCCTCGTTCGTGTCGTCGCCATGGCTCTCCCGGCTCCTACCTCATGACTCCGCCGCCGTCGACGACGAGCGCTTGCCCGTTGATTCCGAGCGCCGCGTCGCTCGCGAGGAAGACGACGAGCGCGGCGATCTCGCCGGCCTCGATCAAGCGCTTCTGCGGGCTCATCTCCTCGAGCGCGCGTCGCGCGTCGGTCTCGCTCCGAGACGTCTTCGTCGCGATCGACGCGATGGTCTCCTGCGTCATCGACGTGTCGACGTAGCCGGGGCAGACCGCGTTCACGGTGATGCCGTGCCCGACGAGCTCCGCCGCGAGCGCGCGCGTCAAGCCGAGCACCCCGTGCTTCGCCGCGCTGTACGCGGCGGTGTAGCGCGCGCCGACGCGCGCCGCGGTCGATGCGACGTTGACGATGCGGCCGCGACGCCGCTCGATCATGCCGGGCACGACGGCCTTCGTGACGAGGTACGTGCTCGTCAGGTTGACGGCGATCATCCGGTGCCAGAGCTCGTCCGGATGCCCGACGAGCTTGTGGCTCTCGCCCCGGCCGGCGTCGTTGACGAGGACGTCGATCGCGCCGAGCCCTTCGCTCGCCCGCGCGACGGCGCGCTCGACCGCAATCGGATCCGTCACGTCCGCGGGCGCAACCAGCGCCCGCCGGCCGCGCGATTCGATCGCGGCCGCGACCTCGGCGAGCGCTTCCTCGCCGCGGGCGACGAGCGCGACGTCCGCGCCGGCGTCGGCGAGCGCGAGCGCGGTGGCGCGCCCGATGCCGCGACTCGCGCCGGTGACGAGCGCGGTGCGTCCGGCGAGCGTCATCCGAGCGAGGCCGGCGGCAGGAGACACAGGTCACCTCGTCCCGCCGCGAGGATCGTGTTGATCTCGTCCGTGCTCGCGGTGTGGACGTTCACGAGCGTCGCGACACCCGCCTCGTTGCGGACGCGGTCGCTGTGGAGCGTCGCGACCTGCGCATCGTAGCGGGGGCAACCGCGGAGCTGGACGATGCCGGTGACGACGTGGACGAGATCGACGCCGTGATCGCGGAGTGTTTGCGCCAGGGAGACGATATCGTCCGGACGGAGCCCGCCGTCGAGCCAGTCGCTCGCCGAGAGCGCGACCGAGAGCGGCTTCTCCTCCGGCCATGCACGGCGCACCGCCGCGACGACTTCGAGCGGGAATGCCGCGCGCCGCTCGGCGTCGCCGCCCCACGCGTCCGTGCGCTCGTTCGACAGCGGCGAGAGGAAGCTCCAGAGGAGATACCCCTGCGCCGCGTGGATCTGCAGCGCGTCCGCACCGGCTTGATCGGCGATCGAGGCGGCGCGCACGAATGCGTCGCGCACGCGCTCCATGTCGGCGGGGTTCATCTCGCGGGGCAGCGGACGGCCGGGACCGTAGGCGATCGCCGAAGGCGAGAGCACCGGCCATCCGCCTCCGCTCTCGGCGAGCGGTCGATCGAGGCCGCGCGCGCGCGGCTGCATCGAGCCGCGCCGTCCGGCGTGCCCGAGCTGCACGGCGATCTTCGCGCTCGATCGCGTGTGAACGAACTCGACCAGGCGGCGGAGCGCGGCGGCGGCTTCCGGGCGATGGAGGCTGGTGCATGCGGGCGTGATGCGGCCCTCGGCGGACACCGCGAGGACGTCCGTCAGCACGAGTCCGGCGCCGGCGAGCGCCGACCGCGCGAGCGTCGCGCCCGCGGCCTCGCCCTCGCCCGCACCTTCGTTCGGCGCCGGCGAGACGACGACGCGGTTCGCGAGCTCGAGCCCGCGCAGGCGGAACGGAGCGAACGCCGGCGGCGGCGCGAGACGGAGCGCGCCCGGGGGCCGCTCGCGCGCGTCGTGCGCGTCGAAGTACCAGCGGTCGATGCCGTCGATGAACGAGGAGTCGCGCCGGCGGAGCTCGTCGTAGGTGATGCGCGAGCTCCGCGTCATCAGGTGGAACGCGAACGAGACGAGCGGGAAATCCGCGTAGCGGGTGGTGTTCTCGAAATACTCCTGACTCTCGAGCGCCGTCTGTTGCAACGCCTCGACGATCGGCCGGCGCTCGAGCTCGTACTCGTCGAGCGCGCGCCCGAGATCGTCCGCGTGCCGCTCGGTCGCAGCCGCGAGCGCGATCGCGTCTTCCATCGCGAGCTTCGTGCCCGAGCCGACGCCGAAGTGCGCGGTGTGCGCGGCGTCGCCGAGCAGCACCACGTTGCCGTGACGCCAGGTGCGATTGTGCACGGTCGGAAACGAGATCCAGTCCGACTTGTTCGGGTAGATGCGGCGCGTGCCGAGATCCTCGCGGAAGACCCTCTCACAGTAGGCGACGCTCTCCGCTTCCGTCGCGCGATCGAGGCCGGCGCTCCGCCAGGTCGACTCCGCGCATTCGACGACCATCGTCGCGACCGCGCCGATGTGCGGGTAGACGTGCGCCTGGAAGAGCCCGTGCTCCGTCGGCCGGAAGAGGAATGTGAACGCATCGAACACCTGGTCCGTACCGAACCACGCGAACTTCGAGCGCCCGAGCTGCACGCGCGGCCGGAACACGGACGCGAACGAGCGCCGCACGAAGCTGTTGATGCCGTCGGCGCCGATCACGAGGGCGTAGCCTTCGAAGCGAGAGACGTCGCCGATCTCGGCACGAAACGTCAGCGCGACGCCGAGCTCGCGCGCCCGCTGTTGCAGCACGTCGAGGAGTACCTTCCGCGACATCCCCGCGAACACGTTGCCGCGGCAGCGCACGGCCTGACCGGCGAAGCGCGTCTCGATCACGTCCCAGAGGACGAAGCGGTCGACGATCTCCTGATACGACTTCGCATCGGCCTCGCGGAACGAGGTGAGCGTGCGGTCGGAGAAGACGATGCCCCAACCATAGGTCGCGTCCGGCGGATTCCGCTCGACGACCTCGATCTCCCACGTCGGATGCGCCTTGCGGAGGAGGATCGCGGCATAGAGGCCGCCCGGACCGCCGCCGAGGACGAGCGCCTTCATGCGGAGACTCGCTCCGGCGCCTCCGCGCTGAGATGGAACGTGCCGACGACGTCCTCGAGGCGCGAGAGCTGATCGATCTCCGGCACGGTCGGGAAGAGCAGGAGCTCTTCGCAGCCGACGTCCGCGTAGCTCCGCACGGCCTGCGCGATCGCGTGCGGCGTGGCGAGGATGCCGTCCGCGATCCGCTCGGAGAACGGGCCGAGGAACGCGTAGTAGCGCGCGAGCGCGCGCGTGCCGCGCTCGACCGTCTCCTCGCCGCCGAGCGCGTAGTAGGCGTGCCCGAGGAGGCGCGGGCGTCCGGGGCGTCCGGCGTCGGCCCACGCGGCGAGCGCCTTCTCCGCCGCGCGCGCGAACGCCTTCGCCGGGCCGCCGCCGTGGATGTACCCGTCCGCGTAGCGCGCCATCCGCGCGAACGTGTGATCGCTGCCGCCGCCGATCAGGATCTCCGGGCCGCCGGCGCGCGCGCACTTCGGGCCGATGCCGTCGTCCTCGAACGTCGGGCGGAGCTCCTCGAGCATCTCGTCGAGCTTTCGCCCGCGCCGACGAAAATCGACCCGCGAAAGCGAATAGTCGTCCTCGCGCGGCCCGAGCCCGAGGCCGAGCGTGAAGCGGCCGCCCGAGATCGCGTCCACCGTCGCCGCCGATTTCGCGAGCAGCGCGGCGCTCCGGAGCGGCGCGATCGCGATCGTCGTCATGAGGCGGATCCGGCGCGTCACCGCGGCCGCGGCGGCGAGCGTCGCGAAGGGCTCGAACGTCGCCCAGGCGATGCGGTCGGTCACGCCGAGCGTCGAGAACGGTCCCGCGTCGGCGCGCCGCGCCCACTCGAGGAGGAGAGGCCCGTCGGCTCCGGGATGCTCGCTCGGCAGGTTGACGCCGACTTGCATGGCTGAACGGTTAGTCAATCCTGGGGCGATTCGTCAAGCGAAACCATGGCCCTGGCAGGTCCTCCAATTGGGGTCTGTCCCAATTAACGCGACGCGGCTAGCGCTTGGGTTCTTTGTAGGTGCGGAAGGTGAGGATCGACTTCGTCTCGCGGATGTGGGGCACCTTCTGGATCTTGTCCGTGACGAGGTCGGCGAGGTCATCGAACGACTCGACGTAGATCTTGGCGAGCAGATCGAAATCGCCCGCCGTCGAGTAGATCTCCGAGCAGACCTCGAGATCCGCGAACGCGTCCGCCACGTCGCGGAGCTTTCCCGGCTCCACCTTCACCAGCAGGAAGACGGCTCTCACGCGCGCTCCTTCACCGGTTGGATGCCGCGGTTCACGCGGCTCGCGAGCTTCCTCCACTCGACGACGCAGAGGTCCGGCTTGAAGAGATGCTCCTGCGACCAGGCATCGTCATCCTGATAGAACTCTTGTAGCCCTTCTCGCGCCCAGATGTCGAAGTCGTTGAAGCCGTGCAGCGCGATCGGCTTCCAGAGCGACTCGAACTCGACGCGGAAGGTCTCGGCCTCATCGGGGCTCGCGACGCGCTTGCCGAGCACGCGCCAGTACATGTGCACGTCGACGTCGACCGGCACGTACCACTCGAACTGGATGAGCTCGGGATCCGGGAACGGGTCGACCTTGAGAACGCCCGGCATCCAGATCGAGAGATTGGCGGCGACCCGCTTCGTGCCCTTCGCGCCGATCGTGTCGAGGACCTTCTTGCCGCCGATGTGCCCCTCGAACACGGGGAAGTAGTTCTGCGCCATCTTGTCGAGGATGCCCTTCGGCTCGGCATCGCTGAGCACGTCGATGCCTTCCTTGTCGTTCGGCACGAGGCCGAGCGGCAGCGCGATCTTGTTCGCGCCGAGGAGGATCGACTCGCGGTGGATGTAGATGTGGGTCGTGTCGAAGCCGTTCTCGGCGCCGACCCGCCAGTTCGTCTTTACCTCGTCGCGGATGCCCTGCACGGACATGTCGGCGTCGAGGAACCCGGGCGGCACGTCGTGCGAGAGATCGGGCGCCGCCTGGTCACCGACGAAGACGAAGAGGATCCCTTGCCGCTCGGTGACGGGGTAGGTGCGGAGCGCGAGCTTGCCGCAGAGCTTCGAGCCCGGCTCCGTCAGGATGTCGACGAGCTTGCCGTCGCGCATGTCGTAGGTGAAGCCGTGGTACCAGCAGGTGATGGTCTCGGGCGTGAAGCACTCCGGCTTGCGCGAAAAGCGGACGCCGTGATGGAGGCACTGGTCGTGGACCGCGTGGACCTTACCGTCGATGCGACGGAGCAGGATGTTCTCGCCCAGCAAACGGACGCCGATCGGCTTGTCGCCGTCGAGCTCGCGGCTGAAGACGGCCGGATACCAGTAGTTGCGGAAACCGAGCTTGGCGCGAACGTACGGCGCCCACGAGCTCCGGCTGCGAACGAAATCCTCCGGGGTCTCGAGCCGGTCGGCCGGCGCGTTGGGGTTCGACATCGAACGATCTCCTCGCTCTCTACTCAACATATCCTTGACTCGCGAATCAAGTATTGACTAACCGTTCAGCCATTCAGGAGGCACCTCTGCAATGTCGACGAAGCTCGCCGAGACCTTGGATCAGTACCTCTCGATCGAGTCCTGGAACGCCGAGTATCTCGCGCGCTGGATCGCCGTGACCGCGGACGAGGGGCTCCGCGGCGGGCTGCGCACGATCCTCCGCCGCGAGCAGGCGCATTCGAGCGAGCTCGAGGCGCGCATCCGCGAGCTCGGCGGCACTCAGCGCGCGGCGATCCCGGCGGCGCAGCGCGAGCAGTCGTTCGCGTTCTACGGCTCGAAGGACGTGCCCGACGTGCAGAAGCTAGCCGCGCTCGTCGACATCTTTCGCGAGCCCGACGAGCTCCTCGGCTTCGTGATCGACGTCGTGAAGGGCGACCATCCCGACGAAGAGACGCGCGAGCTCCTCCGCACGATCCTCGACGACGAGATGGCGACGATCGAATGGGTCCGCAACGCGCACGCCGCAAGGAGCCAATGAATTCATTGCGTGAGCCGAGCGAAGAGGGGAGAAGGCCCGCATGTTGACGCTCTTGTGGATCATCGCGGTGATCGACGTGGCGAACGGCCTCTGGATGCTCGCAACTCCGGCGGGCTGGTACACGGGCATTCCAGCCGCGGTGCCCGACACCGGGCCGCTGAACACGCATTTCGTTCGTGACATCGGCGTCGCGTATCTCGTGAGCGGCCTCGGGCTCGCCTGGTGCGCGCGCAATCTCGACCGCGCGCTCCCGGTGCTCGTCGGTGTCACCGCGTTTGCGGTCGGCCATGCGCTGACCCACGTTGCGGACATCCTGAGCGGGCGCCTCCCCGCCTCGCACTGGTTGATCGATACGCCCGGCGTGTTCGCGCCGACGATTCTGCTCGTGATGCTGGCGTTCGTGCTCGCCAAGAACGAGAGCGCCAAGGCCTAGCGGCCTTGGCGCTTCGGCGCATCCCTTTCTTCGTCCGCGCTCCGCGCGGTCGGGGCGTCCGAGGCTCGTGCGGCGTTGCCTGGCCCGGAATCGCCCCGTATTCCTGGGGCCATGAGGGGTTTGCGGCTGCTGGCGGGCGGGCTGATGATGCTCGCCGCCGCTGCGATTGCGCGGGCGGAAGACGCGGTTTCGCCGACACCCGAGCCGTCGCAGAGCGCGACGCCGGAGGTGAGCTGCGGCGGCAAGTTCAACTGCGTGCCGATCGAGCTGCCGGTCGAGGTCGTTCCCAACCTCTGGGTGAGCGCCGGCACCGTCCGCTCCTTCGTGTTTCCGCTCGTCGATTCGTTCGGCGGCGACGACGTCGACATCCCGGTCACCGCCATTCGCGGCGCGCGACCCGGACCGACGCTCCTCCTCACCGCCTCGATCCACGGCGACGAGATGATCGGCGTGCCGATTCTCCTGAAGCTCCGCGAGACCGTGAAGCCCGAGGAGCTCGCCGGCATGATCGTCATGCTGCCGATCGTGAACCCGTTCGGTTTCCAACGAGACACGCGTTATCTGCCCGACCGGCGCGATCTGAACCGCTTCTTCCCCGGCAACGAACGCGGCTCGCTCGCGAATCGGATCGCGCACCGCGTGTTCCAGACGTTCGTCCTGCCGTCGGACTACTGCATCGACTTCCACACGGCCGCCTCCGGCCGCGGCAACGCGCCGCACGTGCGCGCCGACCCGCGGAGCGGATCCGCGCGCTCACTGGCGCAGAGCTTCGGCGGCGTCGTCGTGCTGCACGAGGCGGAAGAGGGAACGCTCCGATATGCCGCGACCGGCGCGGGCGTTCCGACGGCGTTGTTCGAAGGTGGGGAAGCGACGCGCATCGATCCGCGATCCGTCGACGCGGGCGTGCGCGGCGTCGAGAACTTGCTCGCCTCGCTCGGCATGCGGCCGGGCTTCACGCAGAGCCCGGCGCCGCCGCTCTGGCTTCGCTACTCGTCGTGGATCCGCTCCGACGTCGGCGGCGTGATGGAGCCGGCCGTCGCGCTCGGCGACGTCGTGCAGGCGAATCAGCTCCTCCTCACGATCCGCGACGCGCTGAACGGAACGCCGACCGAGGTCCGCTCGCCGAGCTCGGGGATCGTGATGTCGATGGCGCGCGCGCCGGTCGTGCAGCCGGGCAACGCGCTGCTCCGGCTCGGCCTCATCGACCCGACGACGCCCCCGGCGCCGGCCGCGGAGCCGGAATCGCCCGAGTAAGTCCCCTCAGGCCGGTCGCGCGAAGAGGATCTGCAGGTCGCCGATGTGGCGCACGGCGAACGCCGCTTCGCAGCTCGCGAGGTAGTACTCCCACATCCGCACGAAGCGATCGTCGAAGCCGAGCCCGCGCACGTCGCCGATGCGATCGAGGAAGCGCTCGCGCCACGCGCGGAGCGTGCGCGCGTAGTCGGTGCCGATGTCGCGGAGCCACGCGACGCGGAGGTCGGAGCTCTCGCCGAGCGCGCCGGTGATCGCCCCGAGCGACGGGAGGAGCCCGCCCGGGAACACGTACTTCCGGATCCAGTCGAAGTCGCGCCGGTACTCGTCGAAGCGGTCGTCCGGCACGGTGATCGTCTGCATCAGGAAGAGCCCGCCCGGCCGGAGGAGGCGCGAGGCGCGACCGAAGAACTCGCCGTAGTATTCATAGCCGACCGCCTCGAACATCTCGACGGAAACGAGCCGGTCGTAGACGCCCTCGACCTCGCGGTAGTCGCAGAGTCGGATCTCGACGCGGTCGGCGAGGCCCGCCTCGCGCACCCGCTGCTGCGCGAGCTCGAGCTGCTCGCGCGACAGCGTGAGCGAGGTCACGCGGCACCCGTAAGTGCGGGCGGCGTGGATCGCGAGCGAGCCCCAGCCGCTGCCGATCTCCAGCAGATGATGCTCCGGCCGGAGCTCGAGGCGGCTGCAGATGTCCTCGATCTTTCGCCGCTGCGCTTCCGGCAGCGACACGTCGGCGCCGTCGAACGTCGCGCAGCTGTACGTCATCGAGTCGTCGAGGAAGAGCCGATAGAACGCGTTCGAGAGATCGTAGTGCGCGCTGATGTTCTTGCGGCTGCCGAGGCGCGTGTTCCGCCGGCTCCAACGGAGCCACGCGTTCCGCAAGCGATTCGCGACCGTCCATGGCGAGGTCGCATCGAGCATCGACTGGTCGATCAAGTAGAGGCTGCAGAGCTCGACGAGATCGCTCACCTCCCACTCGCCTTCCATGTAGGACTCCCCGTTGCCGATGTCGGCGGCGGTGAGCGTGCGCCGGAAGAAGCGCCAGTCCTTCACGCGGACGTCCACGCGCCGTCCGGACGCCTGATCACCGAAGCGAAGCAGCTCTCCGGTCGGGAGCGTCAGCGTGATCGCGCCGGCGCGCCACCGGCCGAGCCGCGCGAGCACGAGCCGAGTCGCCAAGCGGTCCACGAGCCCGAGGCTCGAGGGCAGGGAAGGAGCGATGGCGACGTCGGCGTTCACGGACGGACCTCCTCGGGAATCTCCGCGCGAAGCAGTCGTGCCTGCGCGAGGCGCGCCGCGTTCGGCGCCGGTTGATGGTGGACGGCGACGCCTTTCCACCAGAGTCGCGCGGCCTGCCAGTGAATCGCCGCGATGATCCTCAGCGTGAGAAACGGAAAACGGAAGAGAATGCCGGCGAGCGCACGGTCGTCGAGCGGACGGCGCTCGCCGAACATCGTCGCCACGAGGACCGGCTCGCCCGCTTCTTCCTCGTGGATCGCGACCGACCATCGCTCGCCGAGCGCGCCGAACCGGAACGAATAGCGCGCATCCATCGAGATGAACGGCGAGACGTGGAGCTCCTTCCGCGCGCCGTAGCGCTCACCGTCGGCGTCCTTCATTCGCGCGCGCTCGTCGAGCAAATAGAGATGCTGCTCGCCGAACGTGTTGTGCACCTCGGCGACGATCGCGACGAGCGCGTCCCGTTCGTCGTGGCAGTAGAAGAAGCTCACCGGGTTGAAGACGTATCCGAGCATTCGGCACTGGGTGACGAGCACGATGCGGCCCTTCGCGACGACGCCGTGCGCGGCGAGGAAGCGGAGGAGCTTCTCCTTCGTCGAACACCGCGCCCCTTCGATGTGATCGCGATCGTGAAAAGCGAAGACGGCGCGCCGATTTACGCCGAAGAGACGAAGCCGCCGATCGAGCTCCGGGAGCTCGTCGAGATCGAGCGCGAACGTCGACAGCGAGTAGCGGAACTCGTGCCCGATCGGGCGGAGGCGGCGATGCGTGACGCCGCCGACGTAGAGAGAAGAATTCACGCGGCCTTCCGCTCCTCGTCGTCGATCGCGAGCGCGACTTCGAGGCCGGAGCGCGCGCCGTCCTCGTGGAAGCCGTAGCCGAGATAGGCGCCGCAGAAGTACGTGCCGCGCTCGCCGTTCAACGCGCGAAGGCGCGCTTGTCCGTCGAGTGTTCGCATCGTGTACACCGGGTGCTCGTAGACGATCCGCTGCAGAATGCGGTCGCGGGCGATCCGAGAGTCATCGTTCAGCGTGACGAGGTAGTGGCGCTTCGCGTCGATGCGCTGCAGCCGGTTCATCGAGTACGTCATCGCGAGCGGGTCTTCGATGCGCTCGCAGTCGTCGAGCTGGACGTTCCACGACGCCCACGCCGCGCGGTGCTTCGGCAGCACGCGCTCGTCGGTGTGCAGGATCGCTTCGTTCGTCTGGTACGGCATGCCTCCGAGCGCGCTCCGCTCTTCGTCGCTCGCGTCGGTGAGGAGCGCGAGCGCCTGATCCGCGTGCGTGCCGATCACCACGCGATCGAAGCGCATGGGCTCGCCGTCGACCACGAGCTCCACGCCGTCGGGTCGCCGGCGGATCGCCCGCACGGGCGCGCGCGTACGGATGCGATCGGCGAAGCTCTCCGTGAGCGCGCGCACGTACTCGCGGCTGCCGCCGGTGATCGTCCGCCAGACGGGCTGGTCGGCGACGGTGAGGAGCCCGTGGTTCCGGAAGAAGCGCAGGAAGTGAAGGAGCGGAAACTCGCCGAACTTCCCCGTGCCGCACGACCAGATCGCCGCGCCCATCGGCACCACGTAGTGATGAATGAACGCGCTCGAGTAGCCGCGCTCTTGCAGGTAGCCGAGGATCGGACGCTCGCCGAGCCGCGGGTCCTCGAGCACCTGGCGCCCGTCGCGGTTGAAGCGGAGGATGTCGAGCAGGAAGCGGTAATGCCCGGCGCGGAGGAAGCGGCTCTTCTGTGCGAACAAGCCGCCGAGCCCCGAGCCGCTGTACTCGAGTCGGCACCGGCGGCATTGCACGCCGAACGACATCTCACCCGTCTGGGTCGCGACGCCGAGCTCGCCCAAGAGCTTCGTGAAGACGGGATAGGTCTGCTCGTTGTAGACGATGAAGCCGGTATCGACGCCGATCTCGCGGCCGTCGTCGTCGACCGGAACAGTGTGGCTGTGGCCGCCGATCCGATCGTCCTTCTCGAGCACGACGACGTCGTGGCGGCGATGGAGATGATGGGCGGCGACCAGCGCCGAGATTCCGCTACCGACGATCGCGATCCGCACCGCTCATCCTTCCTTCCTCCCGATGGATACGGTCGCCGCGACGAAGTGGATTCGTTTCGTCATGACGTCGTCCCCACGAGGAAGATCTCGCCCGTCGGCTCGCGCACGCCGCTCGCCGGCTCGAGCGTGACGGCGAACACCTTCGCGGCGCGGCCCGCGTCCGGCACGCGATCGGGGAACATGCACGTGCCGTCCGCCTCGGGGGCGAAGACACCGCCCGGAACCTTCTGCTCGCCGTCGATGAACCAGAGCTGGTACGCCTTGCCGGCCGGCGGCATCGGCATGCCGGCGCAGACGAGCACGGCTCGCTGGGCGTCGCGATCGACGGCGATCCGCGCGCGGGCGGCCGGCGCCTGCGGCGTGCCCGCCATCGAGACGGGCGTGGTCTTCGGATCCGCAAACATCGCTCTCGTCGTGCGCTCGCGGACGAGCGCGGCGAGCGCGACGTCCGCCTTCTCCTGCGCCGCCGCGAGCTCGCGCTCGGCGGTCTCGGCGCGACTCCGGGTCACGAGAAGCTCGCGCTCGAGGTCTTCGTTCCGGCGCCGGAGCTGGAGATCGGTCCAGAGAAGAACGGCGATTACCGCGGCCGCCGCGAGCGCCGCGAGCCGAGTCGCGAGGCGACGGGGCGGCGCCGACGCGGGCCGCCGGGGGGAATCGCTCTTCCGCGAGGGGCCGCGCTCGGTCCCGCTGCTCGCGGCCGCGAGGATCCGGGCGCGGAGCCCCGGGGGCGGGGTCGCCGGGCCGGCCGCGAGCGCGAGCGCGGCGACCGCATCGCGGAGGCTCGCGACCTCTGCCGCGCACTCCGCGCAGCTCGCCACGTGCGTCGTGACCTCGGCGGCCTCGCCGGGGTCGAGCGAGTCGAGGACGTAGAGCTCGAGGCTCTCGCGGATCTCGTCGTGCGTCATCGCCCGAGCCTCAGATCGCCGAGTAAATCGCGCAGCTTTCGCAGCCCCGTTCGCGTGTGCGTCTTCACGGTGCCGAGCGGGGTGCCCGTCCGCGCCGCGATCTCCGATTGGCTGAGACCCTCGAAGTAGGCGAGGCTCAGCGTCTCGCGCTCGGTGTCGGGAAGGGAGGCGAGCGCGCTCCGGACGCGCACGGCCTCCTCGGCGCCGGCCACCACCCCGCTTGCGTCGCCGGCCGTCGTCGCCTGCGGCTCGCGCCCTGCGCGCTCGCCGGCGCGACCGCGAGCCCCGACCGCTCGCACCCGATCGAGCGCCCGGCTCCGGGCGAGCAGCGACAGCCAGAGGAAGGGCCGCCCGCGGGACGCGTCATAGTCCCCCGCCCGCTGCCATGCCTGGAGAAAGGTTTCCTGCAAGACGTCCTCGGCTTCGCTTCGCCCATGGAGGATACGAAGGATCAGGCCGAGGAGGATTGCGCCGTAGCGATCGTAAAGCGCCCCGAGCGCCTGCGCGTCGCCCCCCGCCATGGCGGAAAGCAGCTCAGCATCGGTGACGTCGGACTTTCCGCTGTCGATCTTCAAGCGATTCGGGGGCAGCTTCCGTACCGCAAGCGGTCGTCCGGCTTCAACCACCGCGCTTGATTCGCTCGGCGTTTGGGCGATGCTCGCGGCCCATGGCGCGTGAATCCGGTCGGCGACGACGTTCGTATCCTCTCGAGAGCGCTCGATGTCTTTCCGGTTTTCCCTCGCTTTCGGTTTGTTGCCGCTCCTGATGGCCTGCCAGCCGCTTCGCCTGCTGAACGCGGTCGTACCGACGAGCCGCTGGGTCAACGTCCGGGACGTGGACTTCGGCGCGGACGAGCGCCTGCGGCTCGACGTCTATGGTGGGCGCCGGGACGGGGAGCCCGCGCCGATCGTGGTCTTCTTCTACGGCGGATCGTGGCAGTCGGGGCATCGCGCCGACTACGCGTTCGTCGGCAAGGCGCTCGCCTCGCGGGGCTTCGTCGCGGTGATCCCGGACTACCGCGTCTATCCGCCGCACGGTTTTCCCGTTTTCCTGGAGGACGCCGCGCTCGCGGTGCGATGGGCGCGCGCGCATGCTGCGGAGATCGGCGGCGACCCGCGACACCTCTTCGTCATGGGGCACTCGGCCGGCGCCCACATCGCGGCGATGCTGGTCGCCGACGGCCGGTACCTCCGCACCGCCGGCCTCGACGGCGATGCGATCCGCGGCGTCGTGGGTCTCGCGGGGCCCTACGACTTCCTGCCGCTAAAGGACCCGGCGCTGCAGGCGCTCTTCGGTCCCGAGGACGGGCACCCGACGACGCAGCCGGTGACGTTCGTCGACGGCGACGAGCCGCCGATGCTGCTCCTCCACGGCAAGGCGGATCGGACCGTCGGCCCGCGGAACACGCGCCGGCTCGCCAAGCGCATTCGTGAGCGTGGCGGCGAGGTCGAGGAGATCGTCTACGAAGGCGTCGGCCACGCCGGCATCCTGGTCGCGCTCGCCGCGCCGTTCCGCTTCTGGGCGCCGGTGCTGCGCGACACCACGCGCTTCGTCCGCGAACGATCGGCGGCGCCGTGACAAAAATACTTACGAAGTCTTTTTTGCGAAGCACCCTCCGGGCCGTTCCGGAAAAAGACTTCGTAAGTCTGTTTCTCGCCGCCGGCCTCGTGCCCGACTTCGTGCTGCGCGCGGCGATCCGGCGGCTGCTCGCGCAGCGGCTCGCGGAGGAGGGGAGAGGCGGGGCGGAGGCCGTCGCGGCACGTCACGCGGCCTGGGTCGAGGAGTGCCGGCGCGGGCCGATCGCGCTCGAGACCGCCGCGGCGAACGAGCAGCACTACGAGGTGCCGGCGTCGTTCTTCGTTCGCGTGCTCGGCCCGCGCCTCAAGTATTCGAGCGGCTACTGGCCGGCGGCGACGACGACGCTCGCCGAGGCCGAAGAGGCGATGCTCGCCATGACCGCCGAGCGCGCGCGGCTCGCCGACGGGCAGAAGATCCTGGAGCTCGGCTGCGGTTGGGGCTCGCTCACCCTCTGGATGGCGGAGCATTTTCCCGAGAGCCACGTCACCGCGGTCAGCAACTCGGGCTCGCAGCGCGCATTCATCCTCGAGCGTGCCGCGGCGCGCAGCCTCCGCAACGTCGAGGTCGTGACGGCGGACATGAACGCGTTCGTGCCGGTGGGCGAGCGGCGCTTCGATCGCGTCGTCTCGGTCGAGATGTTCGAGCACATGCGGAACTACGAGCTGCTGCTCCGCCGGATCGCCGGCTGGCTCGAGCCGCAGGGGCTCCTCTTCGTGCACGTCTTCGCGCACCGCTCGTACGCGTATCCCTACGTGGCGAACGGTCCGAGCGACTGGATGGCGCGCTGGTTCTTCACCGGGGGGCAGATGCCGTCGGACGAGCTTTTCACTTGCTTCGATCGCGACATGCACGTCACGGAGCGATGGCGCGTGAACGGCACGCACTACGCGCGCACGCTCGAAGCGTGGCTCGAGCGGATGGACGCGGCGCGCGACGAGATCGTGCCGGTGCTGCGCGACGTCTACGGGCCGGGCGAGGAGCGACGCTGGTGGACGTATTGGCGCGTCTTCTTCATGGCATGCGCCGAGCTCTTCGCGTATGCGGACGGCGAAGAATGGGGCGTTTCACACTATCTCTTCGCGCGGCGCTGATCGGCCTCGCGCTCGCGGTCGGCGCGACGAGCGCCGCGGACATCGCCGGCGTCACGTTCGCCGAGACGGTCCGCGCCGGCGACGCCACGCTCGTGCTCTCGAACGTGGCGGCGCTTCGCTGGAAGCTCCTCTTCCGTCCGTACGTCGGCGGTCTCTACGTCGCGGAAGGGGTCGACCCGAAGCGCTGGCGCGACGACGTGCCGAAGCGCCTCGAGCTCGAGTACTTCTACGAGATCGCCGGCAAGGACTTCGGCCCGGCCGGCGAAGAGGTGCTCGCGCGGAACGTCCCGCCCGAGACGATCGCGAAGCTGAAGCAGCCGCTCGCGGAGATCGCGCGCCTCTACGTCGACGTGAAACCGGGCGATCGGTACGCGCTCACCTACGTTCCGGGGCGCGGCACCGAGCTCGCGCGGAACGGCAAGCCGCTCGGCTCGGTCGCGGGCGCGGAGTTCGCGGCCGCCTACTTCACGATCTGGCTCGGCGAGGACCCGATCAGCGGCGCCTTCCGCGATCAGCTGCTGGCGAAGCGCTAGGAAGTCTCTCGACAACGTCTCTCCCCCTTGGGGAGCGCCCGCTCCGAGCCGGCGAGGAGCATCTTGGGCGGAGCCCGAAGGGCTCGAGCGAGGGGAGAAGCACGCCGTCGTCCGGCTCGCCAAACGCCCCTCCCATTCGGTCGGGTCGGCTCGCATCCGAACGCACAACGTGCGTTCGGATCCTCTCCCCAACGGGGAGAGGTGAGTTGACTAGCCGGCGACCGCGTCCATCACCAGGTCGTGCACGCGCGGGCGGAAGTCCTTGATGCGCTCGTTCTCGCGCGTCGGGTGCACGCGATTCGTGAGCAGGATCACGTGCACGTTCTTCTCGAGGTCGAGCCACACGGACGTGCCCGTGAAGCCGAGATGCCCGACCGTGTGCGAGGAGAACCGCGTGCCCGCCTGCGAGTCCTCGGGTGACGGCGTGTCCCAGCCGAGCGCGCGCGTCGTGCGCGCGACCGAGCGGTCACGCGTGAAGACCTCCTGCATCAGCGCCTGCGGCAGGAACGGATCCTTGCCGAGGTAGCAATCGCGGAGCTTCGAGACGAGCACGTCGAGATCGCGCGCGCTCGAGAAGAGGCCGGCGTGCCCGGCGACGCCGCCCATCGCGTACGCGTTCTCGTCGGAGACTTCGCCGCAGAGGATCTTGTTCCGCCACGGGCAGCGCTCCGTCGGCGCGATCATCTCGGCGACCGGCACGAAGCGCCGCGTGCGCAGCAGGGAGATGTCCACGAACGAAGTGGAACGAAGCCCGAGCGGCTTGAAGATCTTGTCGTGACAGTAGCGATCGAGCGTGACGCCCGTCGCGTTTTCGATCGCCTCGCCGAGCAGCATGAAGTTGAGGTCGCTGTAGACGGCCTGCTTGCCGGCTTCTCCGTCGGGCTTCTCCCGGTGGACGAGATCGTAGACGAAGTCCTTGGCGCCGCGGCTGCAGAGGAAGTTCACGCGGCCGCCCTTTTCGGTCTTCAAGACGTCCTTGTAGTAGGGCTTCCACGCCGGGAGGCCGGAGGTGTGGGTGAGGAGATGCCGGAAGGTGACGCCCGTCTTTCCGTGCACGCCGAAGTTGTGGAACATGCGCGTGACGCGGTCGGTGATCAGGATCTTCCGCTCGCGCACGAGCATCAGGAACGCCGTCGTCGTCGCGAGCGGCTTCGTCAGCGAGGACACGTCGTAGATCGTGTCGTCGTTGAGCGGCGTGCGCTCGGGCTCGAGGCTCCGGCTGCCGAACGACCGGTGATAGACGACGTTGCCGTCTTTGTTGACGAGGAGGACGGCACCCGGGAAAACCCCGCTCGCCGTCGCGCTTTCGAATGCTCGCTCGACCTCGGTGAAACCCATCGCCGCGCGAGTCTACGTCAGGCATTCCGCGTTGCAAACCGCGAAGCGCGTGATTGAACAGACAAAACGCGGTTGTCTTTTCGGGGCGGTTACGCTGCAAGTTGACCGGATGCTCTCGAAGCTCTCGCCGCCGGCCCGCCGCCGCTCGGTCGTCGACCGCGAGCGCTTGAGCCGCGTCGTCGACGAGATCGACGGCACGCGCGTCGTCTTCGTGAGCGCGCCCGCCGGCTACGGCAAGACGACGCTCCTCCTAGAATGGTTCCACCGCCTGCGGGACGCCGGCTGGGCGACAGCGTGGATCACGCTCGATCGGCACGACGACGATCCGGAGCGCGTCGTCTCGCTGCTCGCGTCCGCGTTCGTCGAGGCGAGCGAGAGCGAGCGCGCGGCCGTCTTCGTGGACGAGCTCGAGGCGCTCGCCGGCGGCGGCGCGCAAGGCGCGCTCCGCGACTGGATCGCGCGCTTGCCGGAAGGCCGGACGCTCGTCGTCGCCGGCCGGGCGATCCCCGACATCGGCCTCGCGCGGCTACGCCTCCGCGGCGAGCTCCGCGAGGTGCGCGCCGAGGATCTCCGCTTCGACCTCGCGGAGACGGCGCTCCTTCTGCAGAGCCATCGCGACGTCGCTCTCGGCGACGATGCGCTCCGCGCGCTCCACGGACAGACGGACGGCTGGGTCGCCGCGATCCGGCTGACCGCGCTCGCGCTCGAAGGCCGCCGCGACGCGGACGCGTTCGTCGGTCGCCTTTCCGGCGATCTCGCGACGATCGCCGAATACCTCGCCGAGAACGTTCTCGCGCAGCAGCCCGAAGAGCTCCGGACGTTCCTCCTCGAGACGAGCGTGCTCGATCGGCTGACCGGCCCGCTCTGCGATGCGGTCACGGGACGAGCCGGCGGCTTCCAGACGCTCGATCGCCTCGAGCGCTCGCATCTCTTTCTTCAGCCGCTCGACGAGCAGCGGAAGTGGTATCGCTACCATCCGCTGTTCGCCGAATTCCTGCGCGATCAGCTTGCGCGCGCGGCGCCGGAGCGCGTGCGCCAGCTCCACCACGTGGCGGCGCATTGGCTCGCCGAGAACGGCGGTGGCGTCGAAGCCATCGAGCACGCGTTCCAGGGAAACGATCGCGAGCTCGCCGCGCGGTTGCTCGACGACGGGGCGATGGCCTCGGTGCGCCTCGGGCGGAACAGCGCGGTCTTGCGCTGGGCGGAACGGCTCGGCGAGCCGATCCTCTCCGCGCATCCGCGGATCCGCGTCGCCGCCGCCTGGGCGCACGTCTTTCTCCGCGACGTGAAGAGCGCGCGGGCGGCGCTGGAGGCGATTCGCTCGAAGCGCGGGCTCCCCGCCGCGGATCGAGACGAGATGCTCACGATCGAGGCCGCGGCGGCGCTGAGCGACGGGCGGATCCTCGAAGCGATGGAGATCGCGCGCGAGAATCTCGAGAAGGTCTCGTCCGACGGCACCTTCGCGCACGGGGCGCTCGCGAACATCGTCGGTTTCGGCTTGATGGCCACGAGTCGCTTCGCGGAAGCGCGGGACCACCTCGTCGCGGGGCGAGCGAGCCACGCGCGCGCGGGCAGCGGCTTCGGCGAGGGCTACTCGATCGGCCTCCTCGGGCTCCTCGAGGCGCTCCAGGGGAGGCTCGGCAGCGCGATCTCCGCGTATCGCGAGGCCGAACGGCTCGACGACGGGCGAAGCGGCGCGTCCTACCCGCGCGCGGTGGTCGCCGGTCTCGCAGCGGAGGTGCTCTACGAGAGAAACGAGCTCGCCGAAGCGGAGCGGTGGCTCGAGCACGCGCTTCTCCTCGGCGACGACTTCTCGTGGCTCGGCGCCACCGGATTCGCGCCGCTGGTGCTCGCCCGGATCCGCTTCGCGCGGGGCGCGATCGACGAGGCGCAGCGGTTGCTCGACACCGCGGAAGGCGAGGCGGTCCGCCGGCGCTTCGCCCAGGCGACCCTGGCCGTTCGCTGGGAGCGCGTCCGCTTCGCGCTCCGCCGCCGGGACGACGGGCTCGCCCGCGAGCTCGCCTCCGCGCTCCCGCGCTCGAACGGAGCGGATCCGCGCGGCGCCTTCCACTACTTGACCGAGACCGAGGCTCGGGACGTCGGCGCGCTTCGGCTGCGGGTCCGTTCCGGCGACGCGCGCGGAGCGATCGGTGAGCTCGGCACGTCGATCGCGGAGGCCGCGCGCCTCGGTCGCGTGTGGCGCTGGATCAAGCTCTCGGTCGTCGAGGCCGAGGCCTACGAGGCGGCCGGCGAGCGGGCGCTCGCGGTGCGGTCGCTTCGTTCTGCGCTCCGACGTGGCGCCCCCGAGCGGTTTCTCCGCTCGTTCGCGGACGAAGGCGAGGCGCTCGTACCGCTCCTCCTCGCGGTGCGGAGCGAGATCGCCGACGGCGACGATCCGATCCCGGTCGGCGCCGTCGACGCGATCCTCTCCGCGGTGGGCCTCGGCGCCGACGGCGTGCCGTCGGCCGATCCCGGTGCCGCGGCGCTCGAGCCGCTCTCGGAGCGGGAGATCGAGGTGCTGACGCTCACCGCCCACGGGCTCTCGAACCGCCGGCTCGCGCGGCGCCTCTACATCTCGGAGAACACGGTGAAGACGCACCTGAAGCACATCTTCGCCAAGCTCGGGGTCCGGAACCGCACCGCCGCGCTCTTCGCCGCGCGCCGCCTCCGCCTCATCCCCTGACGAATTCCTCACCCCCCGGGCTTCGCCCGACCCCCTGAGGGGGTCGGAATCACCCCTTCGGGTGATGCGCGCGCGGCTGGCCGGTGAGCCTGTGGGCTCGATCGCGGGGAGGCACCGATGGGAAAGCTCGTGAACATCGACAACGGCGGCACGCTCACCGACGTCGTCGTTCTCGACGGCGACGCCGTCCACCGGACGAAAACGCTGACGACGCCGTACGACCTCTCGAAGTGCTTCTTCGAAGGGCTGCGGAAGGTGTCGACGCAGATCTACGGACGTGAGGACGTCGTCGCGCTCCTGTCGTCGACCGACCACATCCGGTACTCGACCACGCAGGGCACGAACGCGCTCGTCGAGCGGAAGGGACCGCGGCTCGGCATTCTCCTCACCGGCTCGCTCGACGGCGCCACGCTCCGCACGGAGCCCGGCGTCGGTAGCCTCTTCGAGACGATCGTCGGCGATCGCGAAGCGCGTCTGGACTTGGACGTCGAGGACGAAACGCTCGAGCGCACGGCGGTCAAGGCGGTGAACCGCCTCGCGTCCGCCGGCGCGAACCGCGTCGTCGTCGCGCACGGCGGCGACGGACGCTTCGCGGCCGAGGACCGGGTGAAGCGGATCTTTCTCGAGAAGTTCCCGCAGCATCTCCTCGGCGCGATCCCGATCCTCTACTCGCACGAGGTCGTCGAGGACGACGACGACGTGCGCCGCGCGTGGACCGCGATCTTCAACGCGTTCCTCCATCCCGCGATGGAGGGCTTCCTCTACAACGCGGAGCACAAGCTCCGCGTGGCGAAGTCGCAAAGCCCGCTGCTGATCTTCCGGAACGACGGCCACTCGGCACGAGTCGCGAAGACGATCGCGCTCAAGACGTACAGCTCCGGACCCCGCGGCGGCATGGAAGGCGCGCGCGCGCTCGCTCGGCACTACGGGGTCGAGCACCTGATCTCGCTCGACGTCGGCGGCACGACGACGGACGTCGGTGAAGTCCGCAGTGGCGAGGTGCGCGAGGAGCGGCGCGGCAAAGTCGAGGGCGTGGAAGTCTCCTTTCCTCTTTGTCATCTCGTCAGCGCCGGCGTCGGCGGGAGCTCGATCCTGCGTATCGAGGCGGGCGAGATCCGCGTCGGGCCGGAGAGCGTCGGCAGCACGCCGGGCCCGGCGTGCTTCGGACTCGGCGGCGCCGAGGCCACGATCACGGACGCGTTCGTGGTGACCGGCCTCCTCGACCCGGCGTCGTTCTTCGGGGGCGAGCTCCGGCTCGACGCCGAGCGGGCGCGTGCGGCCGTCGCGGAGCGGATCGCGAAGCCGCTCGGTGTTTCTCCCGAAACTGCGGCGGCACGGATGGAGGACGCCTGGGTCGCGAAGATCGCCGAGGTCGTCCGCGCGTTCACGACCGTCGGACCGGAGACGATGCTCGTCGCGTTCGGCGGCGCCGGCCCGCTCGTCGTCTGCCGCCTCGCCGAGGCGCTCGGTGTCTCTCGTATCTTGATTCCCGGCAATGCTGCCGTCTTCTCCGCGTTCGGTCTCGGCTTCTCCGACATCGCGCACGAATACGAGGCGGCGGTCGAGACCGCGGCGGACCTCTCGCCGGCGCGCGAACTCCTCACGAAGCGCGCGAAACGCGGCATGTTCGCCGAGGGCTTCGCGCTCGAGGACTGTCGCGTCGAGACGAAGATACGCCTCGCGGGGCCCGAGCGGGACGAGATCGTCGAGCTCCGCGACGCCCTGCCGGAGCGGCACGCGGACGAGCGATGCTTTCTCTCGCTCGTCGCCGCGAAGCCGATCGCGCAGCCGCGCCTTCGCGGCGCGTTCGCGGACGCGCCGGTCGCGGCCGTGACGCACGCGACGCGACGGATCTTGGAAGGGGCGGGTGCGAAGGAGCTCCCGCTCTACCAAGTAGAAAACCAGCCGCCGCACGCCGGCGCGGCAGGGCCCGCCGTGCTCGAGGAACCGTACTTCACCTGCCGGATCGATGCCGGCTGGCGCTTCGACGTGAACGACGGCGGCGACGTGCGACTCTCGCGCGCCGCCGCAGGAGGACGCTCATGAGAGTGCTCGTCACCGAGAACCTGCGCATCGATCTCCAGACCGAGCGGTGGGAGTGCCGCGCCTGCGACAGCTCCCTCGGAAATGCCCGGGAGAACTACAAGCGCTCGCTCCTCGTCCACGACCGGGACCCGCGCGAGATCCACAAGCCGCTCCTCGATCCGAAGCGCTACGAGTTCACGTACGCGCCGAACCCGAAGTGGTGCCGGATCCTCGAGTACTACTGCCCGCGCTGCGGCTCGATGATTGAGACGGAGTATCTTCCGCCCGGTCACCCGCCGGTGCACGACGTCGAGCTCGACCTGGACGCGCTGAAAGCGCAGTGGAAGGACCGCACAGAGGTGCCGGAGGCGCGGGCCAAGGGCTTCCTCGCCGACAAGGTCACGCGGGGGGCCACGCGATGAGGCGTCTTTCCGTCGACATCGGCGGCACGTTCACCGACTGCTTCGTCGCCTGGGACGGGCGGACGGTCGAGTCGAAGGCGCTCACGACGCATCAGAATCTCGCGCTCGGCTTCAACGAGGCGCTCGAGACCGCGTGCCGCGAGCTCGGGCTCGGCGAGCGCGACGTGCTCTCGCAAGTCGATTCCGTCCGCTACGCGACCACGCTCGGCACGAACGCGCTCATCCAGCGGAAGGGGCCGCGGGTCGGGCTCCTCACGACCGCGGGGTTCCGCTCCTCCGTGCCGCTCGCGCGCGCGAAGGGCTACGGCGTCGGGCTGCCGCACAAACGACAGATGGACGTGCCGAACGCGCAGCGCCCGGATCCGATCGTGCCGATCTCGATGATCTTCGAGGTCCGCGAGCGGATCGATTTCGAAGGCGACGTCGTCATGCCGCTCGACGAAGAGGATCTCCGCGAGAGGCTCCGCGAGCTCGTCGACAAGGGCGCAGAGGTGCTCGTCGTCGTGCTCGCGAACTCGGTCGTGAACCCGAAGCACGAGCGGCGGATCCGCGAGATCTTCCTCGAGGAGAATCCGGGCCACATGCTCGGCGCGATCCCGATGCTGCTCTCGCACCAGGTCGCCGGGCGGAAGGGCGAGTACGTCCGCGCGATGTCGACGATCATGGACGGCTTTCTCCACTCGGCCATGTACCACGGCCTCGGCACGCTCGAGCTGAACCTCCGCGCCGCCGGCTACGACAAGCCGATGCTCGTGAACCACAACTCGGGCGGCATGGCTCAGCTGAACTCGACGGACGCGCTCCAGACCGTTCACTCCGGGCCGGTCTCCGGAATCGCCGCGAGCGAGCACCTCGCGGCGCGATCCGCGCTCGGCAACGTCGTCGCGACCGACATGGGCGGGACGAGCTTCGACATCGGCATCGTCGTCGAGGGCGGCGTCAAGCACTACGACTTCAATCCGGTGATCGAGCGCTGGATGGTGAGCGTACCGATGATCCATCTCGTCACGCTCGGCGCGGGCGGCGGGTCGATCTGCAAGTACGACCGCATGTACCGGACGGTCGAGGTCGGTCCGGAGAGCGCCGGCTCGGATCCCGGACCGGCCTGTTACGACCTCGGCGGCACGAAGCCGACGGTGACCGACGCCGACCTCATGCTCGGGTACCTCGATCCGGCGAACTACGCGGGCGGGCGCATCCGTCTGAATCCGCGCCGCTCGAAACAAGCGATCGAGGAGCACCTCGCGGAGGAGCTCGACCTCGAGCTCGTCGACTGCGCGAAGCTCGTGAAGCAGACCGTCGACTCGAACATGGCGAACGGGATCGCGCGCGAGCTTCGCACGCGCGGCTACGAGCCGGAGAACTTCACGATCCTCGCCTACGGGGGCAACGGACCGCTCCATGCGTGCGGGATCGCCCGCGCGCTCGGCGTGAGCACGATCCTCGCGCCGCCGTTCGCGTCCGTGTTCTCCGCCGTCGGCGCCGGCAACATGAGTCAGATGCACATCCACGAGATGAGCACGTGGGCCGTTCTCTTCGACGCGAATGGGCAGAGGTTCTTCACGGACTTCGACTCCTTCAACCGCAAGGTCGAGGAGCTCGAGCGGCGCGGGCGCGAGGATCTCCTCCGCCAGGGCTTCCGGCCCGAGGAGATCGCGTACGTGCTCGAGCTCGACATGCGATACGGAAACCAGCGCGTGCAGACGGCGGTCGTCACGGACCTCGACCGGATCCGCTCGTCGCAGGACGTGCTCAAGCTGATCCAGCAGTTCCACACGCGCTACGGCGAGCGCTTCGGCGAGGGCAGCCAGGCGCCGGAGGCGGGAATCCGGATCAACACGCTTCGCGTCCGCTCGTTCGTGAGCCAGGAGGGGATCGCGTTCGCGGAGATCCGGCCGAGCGACGCGGCGAAAGAGCCTCCGCCGCCGGTCGTCCGGCGGCCCTGCCACTTCGTCGGCCGCGAGGGCGCGGTCGAGACGCCGATCTACGGCGAGGACGCGCTCGCCGCGGGAACGGAGATCGAAGGCCCGGCCATCGTCGTCACGAAGGCGACGACGTACCTCGTCGAGCCGGGCTGGCGATACCGGGCCGCGGATCAGAACGCGGTCTGGTTCACGCGGATCGAGGAGCAGAGGAAACACTCATGAACGACGTGCCGAAGGTCTCGCCCGAGGAGCAGGCGCTCCTCGACCGCTTCGTGAACGACAACCGGCTCTTCCTCGCGCCCGATCCGGAGATCATCCGGAACCACAAGATCGGCCCGCGAAGCGCCCGCGAGGAGGAGCTCCTCTCGAAGGCCGCCGACCCCCACAAAGTGAACGAGGTCCGCGGCCTCGTCGTCGCTGCGCTCGACGAGGGGAACACGATGATCGAGCAGATGGGCGCGGCGCCGGGCGCGAAGTGGGGCGACATGACGGCCGCGATCTTCACCGCGACCGGCGACCTCTCGATGATCGCGCCGCACGGCGTCGGCGGCTTCGCCGCGTGCGTCCACTATCCGATCAAGTTCATCCTGAAGTACTGGACGAACGATCCGACGGTCGGCGTCCGCGAGGGCGACGGCTTCATCCACAACGACGCGCGCTACGGCGGGATCCACAACACGGATCAGTCGATGATGATGCCCGTCTTCTGGAACGGGAAGATCGTGTGCTGGCTCTCGGCGACCGTGCACGAGGGCGAGAACGGCTCGTGCGAGCCGGGCGGGATGCCGGCGGCCGCGGAATCGAAGTTCGACGAGGGGCTCAAGATGCCGCCCTTCAAGGTCGTCGAGAACTTCAAGATCAAGCGCGATCTCCAGACGTTCCTGCAGAATTCCGTGCGCGATCCGAAGCTCCAGCTCGAGGACATGAAGGTGAAGCTCCACTCCGTGCTGCGCATGCGGGAGCGGGTGCTCTCGATCCTCGCGGAGCACGGCGAGGACGCGCTCGTCGTGATGCTCCGTCAGAACATCGAGGACGTCGTCGAGGAGGTGAAGCGGCGGATCCGGGAGCTCCCGGACGGCACGATGCGGACGGTCTCGTTCGCCGACTCCACGCTCCGCGAGAACGTGCTGCTCAAGCTCAACATGGCGATCACCGTGAAGGGCGACCGCATGATCGTCGACATGCGCGGCTCGTCGCCGGAGCTCCTGAACCGCTCGATCAACACGAACCTCGCCTCGTTCAAGACGATGCTCTTCTGCGGCTTCATGATGAACGTCTGGCCGGACCTGCCGTTCGCGCTCGCCGTTTTCACGCCGTTCGATTTCATCTTCGACGAGAAGTCGATCCTCGACGGCTCGTTCGACACTCCGCAGTGCATGAGCCTGATCCCGCTCTTCAAGACGATGACGATCGCGAGCATCCCGATGGCGAAGTTCAACTTCGGGTTACCCCGGCGGTACACAGCAATAGTGGCGCCGCAGTACGACCAGCCCGCAACGCTCATCTACGGCGGCCTCACGCAGCACGCGGAGAACGTCGGCAACTTCTGCGCCGACATCAACGGCATGGGGCAAGGCGGCCGCGCGCATCGCGACGGCGAGCACTCCGTGTCGCCGCCGTTCGCCGCGCACTGCGATCTCGGCGAGATCGAGCTCATGGAGGAGGACCTGCCGATCGTCCGCCTCGGCGCGTTCACGCTCGCGAAGGATCGCGTCGGGTTCGGCAAATTCCGCGCGGGGCTCGGCTACGAGCAGATCCACACGTTCCGCGGCAGCGGCCTCTGGGGCTTCATGACCGGATGCTCGGGCTCGCTCTTCACTTCCGCGCAGCCGCTCTTCGGCGGCTACGGCTCGCCGACCTACCCGCTCTGCAAGATCAAGAACGTGAACGTGTTCGAGGAGATCGAGAAGAATCCGCGCCTGCTCGACTACGACATCGTGACCCTCATGAACGAACGGCCGTTCGAGGGCGCGACGTACGTCACGCAGAACATGGGAATGACGTTCGAGCTCGCGCAGCCGGGCGAGCTCTACATGATGTGCCAGGGCACGGGCGGCGGCTACGGAGACGTCCTGCAGCGCGATACCGAGCTCGTGATGAAGGACCTCGAGGAGAGCCTCATCTCGGATGCGACCGCGCGCGAGATCTACTTCGTGGCATACGATCCGAAGACGCGGGTCGTCGACGTCGAGGCAACGGAGCGTCTGCGAGATGACGAGCGCGAGGCTCGCCTGCGCCGCGGCGTCCCCTACGACGAGTTCGTCGCAAAGTGGGTGACGGCGGAGCCACCGGCCGATCTGCCGTACATGGGATGCTGGAACGATTCGAAGGAGATCTACGGCATCATGGCCGGGCAGCGGGTGAAGATGGACGCCGACCACCTGCAGAGCCAATTCATGCTGAACCCGAAGGACGTCCGGATCGCCGAGCTCGAGGCGGAGGTCGCACGGCTGAGGAAGCAGGGGTGATCTCCCCCTCACCCGCCGCTTTGCGGCGACCTCTCCCCAAAGGGAGAGGTGGGGACTCTTCGCCTCTTCCCGTTGGGGAGAGGCCGCGCCGAAGGCGCGGGTGAGGGGGAGGCCATCATGGGCGCTCTCGTCGAAGCCCTTTTCCGCCCCGGGGCCGTCTGGATCGACTGGCTCGCCTATGGGCGGCGGCTGTTGCTCGAAGGCCGCGACGTGCCCTGGCTCCGCCCTGCGGAAGCCGCGGACTTCTATGGTCGCCTGCAGCGATTCCTCACCTCGGCGGCCGTCGCGGTGCCGCTCGCGCCGGTCTTCGCGACGTGGCTCGCGGAGAATCCGGCGGCGCTCGCCGAAGCGAAAGGCAAGCGCCGTGTCGGCGCGGCACTGAAGGCGCTCCTCGCGCACGAGGCGCCGCGTGCCGCCGCGCGCGAGCTCGTCGCGGCCGTGCACGGAAGCGTGAGCGTGCCGCTCGCGCTCGCGGTGCCGGGGCCCGGAGCCTGGGCCGCGACGGTGCATGCGGCGTTGAACGGCGAGCCGATCCCGCCGGTCGACGAGGACCTCTCCGACTCGGCCGGTGTCACCGTCGCGGATGCGCTGCGCGCGTTCGCGGAATGCCCCGTCGCGGGCGTCGTCGTCGACGGCGAGAGCGTGGGTCTCGAGACGATTCGCAATCTCGCCGCGCACTACCGCTGGGACGTCGGCATCCGCGGCGACCAAGCGATCGCGATCGGCGGTCTCGCGGTGCCGCTCGTCGTGATCCCCGCCGAGACGCTCCCGGAACGGGCGATCGAGCTCGTCGCGAGCGCCTCGCGTCGCTAGCCGACGCGAAACTGCTGGAAGCCGTTCGCCGCCGCGTCCTCGCACCACTGGCGGTAGCTCGCGAAGCTCCCGACGAAGACGAGCATGCGGCGCGGCTTCCCGGGGATGTTGTCGCCCATGTACCAGCTCTTCGCGAGCGGGAAGAGCATCGCCGAGGCGAGCTCGTCGTTCTCGCGGACGTAGGCTGCTTCGGCTTCCGGTGTCGCCTCCAGCGAAGCGGCGCCGACGTCGTTCAGATGGTCGATCGCGCGGAGGATCCAGTCGGCCTGGTATTCCGCGAGCAGGATCGGGTGGAAGAACGCGGACGGGCTGCCGGGTCCGTTCATGTAGATCATGTTCGGGAAGCCCGCGCACATCATGCCGAGGAAGGTCGTGAGGCCGTCCTGCCAGTGCGCCTTCAGCGTGCGCCCTTCGCGGCCGCGGATGTCGATGCGATCGAGCGCGCCGGACATCGCGTCGAAGCCGGTCGCGAAGATGATCGCGTCGCACTGGTGAAGCTTGCCGCCGGCGACGATGCCTTCCGGCGTGATCCGCTCGATCGGCTCCGCCGTGAGATCGACGAGCGTGACGTTCTCGCGATCGTACGTCTCGTAGTAGTTCGTGTCCGCGCAGAGCCGCTTCGTGAGGATCGGGTAGCCCTTCGGCACGAGCTTCTCCGCGAGCTCCTTGTTCTGGACGCGGCTCCGGATCTTGTCGCCTGCCCATGCGGCGAGGCGGTCGTTCGCCTCCTTGTTGAAGAGGAGATCGCTGAACGACTGGTAGATGGAGAGGCCGCCCGCCTGCCACCGCGCTTCCCACTCGGTGATTCTCTGTTCTTCGCTCGCGTCTGCCGCCGCGATCATCGGCTCGGTGCGATCGAAGAACGCGAGGGCGATGAAGCCGCCGAAGGATTCCTTCTCGCGCGCGCGGAGCGCGGGGTAGTCGGCCTTGATGCGCCGGTCGAGCACGGGATCCGCCGGGCCGTTCCGCGCGGGAATCGCGTACGGCGCCGTCCGCTGGAAGACCGTGAGGTGCTTCGCCTCCTCGGCGATCAAAGGGATCGCCTGTACCGCGGACGAGCCCGTGCCGATCACGCCGACGCGCTGGCCGGTGAAGTCGACCTTCTCCTTCGGCCAGAGCGAGGTCTGGTACTGCGGCCCGGTGAAGCTCTCGAGCCCTTCGATCTTCGGCTTGTTCGGCGCGGAGAGGAGCCCGGTCGCCATGATGCAGAACCGCGCGCGCACGCGATCGCCGCGGCTCGTGCGGATCTCCCACGTCGCCGAGCCCTCGTCGTAGACCGCCGACGTGACGCGCGAGTCGAACTGGATGTGCGGCCGGAGACCGAAGCGGTCGGTGACGTGCTCGGCATAGCGTTGAAGCTCCGGCTGGGGCGAGTAGCGCTCCGACCACGTCCAATCCTGCTCGAGCTCGGGCGAGAACGAGTACGAGTACTCGAAGCTCTCGATGTCGACGCGCGCGCCGGGGTAGCGGTTCCAGTACCAGGTGCCGCCGACGGCGCTGCCCGCTTCGTAGAGCCGGACGGAGAGACCCTTCGCGAGCGCGCGATGCAGCATGTGGAGGCCGGCGAAGCCGGCGCCCACGATCACCATCTCGAAATCGGTCGCGTCTCGTTCGGCCATCTCGAGCCAACGAGCTTCGACGAAATCGGCGGCGATGTCTACGTGGCGACCGCGCGATCCATGAACGCGCGCATGCTCTTTAGATACGAGCGTTGATCGAGATGGAGCACGTGGTTGCCGGGGAACCAGTGGAGGTGGCTGCCCGCCCAGTGCTGATGCAGCAGATGCACGAACCGCGGTGAGGTGAAGCGGTCGCCCGCGCCGCCGATCACCATCAGCCGATCGCCGGGAATCTTCGGCGGATACGTGAGCGGTCCGTGGAGCGCCGTCGCGTGCCGGAGCTCTCCGAGCGTCACGCCTTCGCGCGCCATCGCGAGTCGCAGGAGCCCGCCGGTCGGCTGCCACTCCATCGCCATGTCGATCGGCAACACGACCGGCGAGTTCGGAATCGCGAACGCGAGCCGCTCGTCGACCGCCGCGAGGACCGCGGTGAGATACCCGCCCAGACTCAATCCGGAGACCCCAACAGCCTGCGCGCCGCGCGCGAACAGCCAGTCGATCCAGACGCGCACGTCGGACACCGACTGCAGCATCGCTTCGTTCGCGTGCGCGAGGCCGTCGGCGAAATAGCCGTAGCCGCTGAACGGGTGCCAGCACTCGGCGCGCGCACCGTGAAACGGCAGCGTCACGAGCAGCACGTCCCAACCCTTCGCGTGGAGCCACGGCAGCGAGAACGCCCACGCGTTCACCGTGTAGGCGTCGAGCGCGAAGCCGTGGAGGAACACGATCGTCGGGCGCGGCCCGTCCTCGTGGACGAGATGGAGTGCGTGCGCGCGGCGGTTCCGCCCGTGGCGCGCGTAGCTCTCCGCGAGATCCGGATGAAGCGGCGTGAACGGGCTCTCGAAGCTCAGGCGTCGCGAGGGCACGCGCACCGTCGAGACGCCGCACCACCCCGGCCGCTCTTCGCGCACGAAGACGCCGGTCGGCGGTCGCACGAACACCTCGTCCGGATTCGCGCGATCGGCATACTCGGCATAGAAGCGGAGCCGCTCGCGCTCACGCGCGATCCCGGCGCGCGTCGCGAGGATCGGACCCATCGCGGTCGTGATCATGACCCCGAGACCGGTCCTGAGCACGAGATCGACGCTCGCGGTCGTCCGCACCTTCCACCAGTGCGGCACGTCGAGCTCGGTGACGAACTCTTGCAGATAGAAGTCGTCCGCGAGCCTGCGCCACCACGGCGAAGCCGCTTCGCTCATTCCCACGCCTCCTCGTCCGGTATGGCGAGAGCTTATGGGGTGTCGGGCGCGGTGTCGACGGCGACGAACGAGTAGTCCGCCGGGCCGCCGTCGTCTTCGGCGTCGACCTGGCCCTCACATCCCGCGCGCAGATTCTCGCAGACGAATCGTCCGCCGGCCGCGAGCGCGACGTCGAGGCGCGAGCGGTAGTGCCACGAGAAGAGGTTCGCGTCGTTCCCCGGATCGACGGCCGCGGTGCGCGCGTCGTCGCGCCAGCGCGTCGTCAGCAGCATCGCATCCGCCGCCGGATCGCCGAGCAGGTACTTCGCGAACCAGGCGGTCGTGTACCAGGTCGCGAGATCGATGCCGCGGAGCGACGTCGGGATCGCGCCGGGAATGTCCGTGAACTCGAGGTGGTTGCCGCCGCGGATGATGATGCTGCCGGTGTCGGCGCCCGCCGCGGAGTAGACGCGCGACGCTGCGCTCTTCGTGGTCGGCTCCGGCGGCACGAGGTAGAGAAAGCCCGGCGCGAGGTAGTCGGCGGTGATCGCGAGCGCCGGCTTCACGAGCGCGGGCGCGGGACCCTCGGGCGCGCCGAAGCATTCGGTCGGCAGCCCATACGGCCCGCCGTACTTCTCGCCCACCGTCCCGAACGCCGCGAACTCGTCCGGCGACGGCCAGACCGGCACGCAGAGATCGTCCCAAGCGACGACGGCGTCGAGTCGAGGATCGGATTGCCCGAGCCAGCTCGCGGCCTCGGCGCCGTACGAGTGTCCGGTGACGCCGATCTTCTCCGGATCGAGAAGCTCCCAGAACGGGTTGAAGGCGGCGTTCTTTCCTTCGGCGACGCGGCGCTCCTGCTTGGCGGCGTGGCTCGTGCCCGTCGTGCGGCTCGGGCGCGGCACGTACGGCGCGCTCGGCGTCGAGAGCAGAAAGTCGAGCGCGTCCGTGCCGCCGTCGTAGAACGGCCGGCCGTTGCCGCCGAAACTCATGTCCGGTCCGAGAAGGCCGAGTATCGGAATGCCCGCGAACGCGGCCTCGAGCTCGTCCGGCGCTTCGCCGAATTGGTCGGACGCGCCTTCGCCCTGCGCGTCGAACGTGAGGACCACGAAGCCCGCCTTGGCGAGCGCCTGCGCGACGTACCAGTACGCTTCCTCGTAGCCGACGATCGAGCCGTTGATGATGACGACGCCCGGCCGCTTCTCCGGCCCGCTCGCCGTCGCCCAGACGTGCCCGGAGATCGTTGCGCCCGAGCGCGACGTGTAGAGCACCGGCTCGACGAGCCCCGCGCCGTTCGCCCAATTCACGAGGCGCGGGTCGATCGGGCAGAGGATTCCCGTGCTGCACGAGTTCGGATGCGGCTGGCGCTCCGGATCGGCGGCGAGCGCGGCGAGGCGCGCCTGCTGGTTCGCGAACGTCGCGGCCCCGCCCTCGGGCAGGAGCGGGCCCAGCACGATCTGATTCTCGAGCGCGACGAGCGCGTTCTCGGTCTCGCAGACGTACCACTCGACGGACGGGTAGACGGCGGCGTCGCAGCTCGGCCCCCCGCCGAGGAGCTCGCCGAGGAGCAGGAGGCCGGCGAAGGGGTTCACCCGCGCTCTTCTAGCGAGCGGCCGTGCTGCCCGCGAGGACGATTCGCATTGGTCTTGCATCACGCCCCGTTTGCGGCCGAGAAAGCGGGATCGTGATCGGTGAGTCCCTCTTGTCGGGCGTCTTCGGCTCGTTCGGACGCTTCAACGCGATCGTCCGGAACGGTCTCGAGGTCGCCGTGCTCGGCGGTCTCGGACCGGCCGCCGAGGCGTCGCCGTACGAGGTCGTCGCCGAGCAGCCGATCTACCGCCTGCGCCGCTACTTCCCCGACTCGGCGAACGACGGCCCGTCGATCGTGCTCGTGCCGCCGCTCATGATGTCGGCGGAGGTCTGGGACGTCGCGCCGGCGACGAGCGCGGTCGGCTTCCTCCGCGAGCACGGCATCCAGCCGTGGGTCGTCGACTTCGGCTCGCCCGAGCAGGAGGAGGGCGGCCTCACGCGCACGCTCGCCGATCACGTCGTCGCGGTGAGCGATGCCATCGATCGCATCCGCGCGGCGACGCGGCCGAGACGTTCACCTCGGCGGCTACTCGCAGGGCGGGATGTTCTGCTACCAGGCCGCGGCGTATCGCCGATCGGCCGACGTCGCCTCGGTCGTCGTCTTCGGCAGCCCGGTCGACGTGCGGAAGGGCCTGCCGGAAGGCGTGCTCGGCGACGTCGCGTTCGAGCTGATGGAGGGCGTCAACCAGGTGATCGCGCCGCTCGTCTCGCGCGCCTTCATCCCGGCGTGGCTCGTGCGGCGCGGCTTCCAGATGCTCGACCCGGTCAAGGAGGTGAAGGGACAGATCGAGTTCCTGATGAACCTCTACGACCGCGAGAAGCTCTTGAAGCGCGAAGCGCAGCGCCGCTTCCTCGCGCGCGGCGCGTGGGTCGCCTATCCGGGCCCGGCGCTCCGCGACCTCCTCGAGCAGATCGTCGCGCAGAACCGCATGCTCTCCGGCGGGCTCGTGATTGGCGAGCGCACCGTCACGCTCGCGGACATCACCTGCCCGGTGCTGATCTTCGTCGGCACCACGGACGACATCGCGCCGCCGGGCACGGTGCGCGCGATCCGCAAGGCCGCGCCGCGCGCGGAGGTCTACGAGTGCTCGATGCGCGCCGGGCACTTCGGGCTCGTCGTCGGCTCGAAGGCCGTGGAGATCACGTGGCCCGCCGTCGCCGGCTGGCTCGACTGGCGCGAGGGCCAAGGCGAGCGCCCCGAGAACGTGAAGCCGATCGAGGAGCGAAAGCGAAAGGAGCGCCGCGCGGAGAAGCAGGACGGCGCGTCCGTCCCGGAGCTCGAGGATCTCCGCGACAACGCCGGGCTCGCGTTCGACTTCGGGCGCGGCGTCGTCGGCGAGGTCTTCGAGGCCGTCACCGATCGCGCGCGGATCCTCTGGACGCTCGCCGAGACCGGGCTCCCGCAGCTCACGCGGCTCGCGCGCCTGGCGCGCGTTCGCGGGCGCACGCAGATGAGCATCGGCCTCGTCCTCGCCGAGCAGGCGAAGGCGAATCCGAAGAAGACGTTCTTCCTCTTCGAAGGCCGGGCCTACACGTTCGCCGACGCCGATCGGCGAATCGACGCCGTGGTGCGCGGGCTCATCTCCGCCGGCGTCCGCGTCGGCGACCGAATCGGCGTGTTGATGAAAACGCGGCCGAGCGCGATCGCGGTCGTCACCGCGGCGAGCCGGCTCGGTGCGATCCCCGTCATGCTGCGCGAGGGCGGACCGCTCGCCGACGAGATCCGGCTCGGCGGCGTCGAGCACCTGATCTCGGATCCGGAATCCGCGGAGCACGCGCGAAAGGTGTTCGGCAAGCCGGTGCTCGTGCTCGGCGGCGGTGGCGCGCCGCGTACGCTGCCTGCCGGCCTCGTCGATCTCGAGCGCGTCGATCCCGATCAGGTCGTGCTCCCCGCGTGGTACGAGCCGAATCCGGGCAAGGCGAGCGACGTGGCGCTCGTGCTGTTTTCCGGTTCCGGCGAGAGCTTGCGCGCGCGCCAGATTTCGAACGCGCGCTGGGCGCTCGCCGCGTTCGGCGCCGCGTCGACGGCCGGGCTCACCGGGCGCGACACCGTCTACTGCACGACGCCGCTCTACCACCCGACCGGCATCATGGTCTGCGTCGGCAGCGCGCTCGCGGGCGGCGTGCGCCTCGCCGTCGGCATGCCTGCCGATCCGAGGGCGTTCTGGCAGGACGTGCGCCTCTACGGTGCGACCGTCGTCTTCTACAAAGGCACGATGCTCCGCGAGCTCGTCGACGCGCCGCCGGATCCCGCCGAGAAGCACAACCCGGTCAGGCTCTTCGCCGGCAGCGGCATGCCGAAGAACGTCTGGAAGCGCGTGCTCGAGCGCTTCGCGCCGGTCTCGGTGCTCGAGCTCTACACCTCGACCGAAGCGCGCTGCGCGCTCGCGAACCTCTCGGGCGAGAAGCTCGGTTGTCTCGGGCGGCCGTTCCCGGGCACCGCGGACGTCGAAGTCGTCGCGTGGGATCCCGAGCGCGAGACGATCGCGCTCGGCGACGACGGCTTCGCGCGGCGCTGCGCGAACGGGGAGACCGGGTTGCTGATCGCGCGCGCCGGCACGTCCGCCGACACCGCGCCGGAGCGGCCGCTCCGCGGCGTCATCGCCAAGGGCGACGCGTGGGTCTCGACCGGCGATCTCTTCCGCCGCGACGACGACGGCGATCACTGGATCGTCGATCACCTCGAGGATTTGATCCACACCGCGGACGGGCCGCTCCCGTCGATCCCGATCGAGGACGCGGTCGGCGAGCTCGACGCGGTGTCGCTCGCGTTCGCGTACGGCGTGAAGGTCGACGGCGCCGACGGCGAGATCCCGGCGGTCGCGATCACGCTGCGCCCCGGCGCCGACGTCGACGCCGAGCACCTCGCTCGCGCGCTCGAGCCGCTGCCGCCGGAGGAGCGTCCGGTCGTCGTCCGCATTCTCGACGAGATGCCGATGACGCCGGGCTACCGCGCGCTGAAGCCGCCGCTTCGTGGCGAGGGCATCGATCCCGCGCGCGTCCGCGGCCGCGTGCTCTGGCGTGACCCGGAGACCGACGCGTTCCGGCCGCTCGACGCCGAGGGCTATCGCAAGCTCACCGCCAACGTGGCAGCTTAGGAAGGATTTTTTCCATGGATCGGCAGCAATTGATCGCGCGGACGAAGGAGTTCCTCGACGCCTTCAACCGAAACGACCTCGATGGCGTGATGGCGTTCTTCGCGGAGGACGGCGTGTACGAGGAGTTTCACGGCAAGGAGAGCCGCGGGCCCGCCGCGGTCCGCGCCGCCTTCGCGCCGCAGTTCGCCGGCAAGTGGGGCGAGATCCGCTTCCTCGAAGAGGAGCTGATCGTCGACGCCGACGCCGGCGAGGTGATGGCGAGCTGGCGCTGCACGCTCGAGAACGTGCAGGGGAAGCCCGCCTCGTGGCGCGGGCTCGACCTCATCCGCTTCGACGAGCGCGGCCGGGTCGTGCGGAAGAGCACGTACGCGAAAGCCAAGGCGCCGCTCTTCGAGACGACTTGATCAGGAGAATTTCATGGCGACCCTGCACGACTTCGAGGTGAAGACGATCGACGGCGAGAGCGAGTCTCTCGCCAAGTACAAAGGGAAGACCGCGCTCGTCGTGAACGTCGCATCCCAGTGCGGCCTCACGCCGCACTACAAGGGGCTCGAGGAGCTCTACGAGAGCTACAAGGACCGCGGGCTCGTCGTGCTCGGCTTCCCGTGCAATCAGTTCGGCAGCCAGGAGCCCGGCACCGAGGCGGAGATCAAGACGTTCTGCGAGACGAAATTCGGCGTGACGTTCCCGATGTTCTCGAAGCTCGACGTGAACGGCGCCGGCCGACATCCGCTCTATGAGTTCCTGACCTCCGCGGAGAGCGCGCCGGACGGCCCCGGCGACATCCAGTGGAACTTCGCGAAGTTCCTCGTCGATCGCGATGGCCGAGTCGTGGCGCGCTTCGCGCCGACCGAGAAGCCCGTCTCGGAAGCGATCGTCGGCGCGATCGAGAAGCAGCTCTAACCCGGCACCACGACCGGCTTCACCACCTCGCCCGCGAGCGAAGCGCGCTCGGCCTCGTCGATCTTGGCGATCGGGAACTTCTGGATGAGGCGGTCGAACGGGAAGCGGCCCTGCTTCCAGAGCGCGATCATCTGCGGGATGAAGCGCTGCGGAACGGCATCGCCTTCGATGATGCCCATGATCGTGCGCCCGAGCTCGAGCGCCATCGGCGGCAGCTCGAGGTTCGCGCCGCGGACGCCGACGAGGCCGATCACGCCGGGCGGCTTCACCGCGTTGATCGCGCCGAGGATCACGGCCGGCACCGCCGTCGTGTCGAACGCGTAGTCGAGCCCGCCGCCCGTGAGGGCCATGATCTGCTCGGTCACGTCCGTTGCTCTTCCGTCGATCACGTGGGTCGCGCCGAGCTCCTTGGCGAGCTCGAGGCGCCCGGCGTTCAAGTCGACCGCGACGATCGTCGTCGCGCCGGCGACGCGCGCGGCCATCACCGCCGAGAGGCCGACCGCGCCCGCGCCGTAGATCGCGATGCTCGATCCCGCGCGCACGCCCATCGCGACGAGCACCGACGCCGCGCCGGTCTGGATGCCGCAGCCGAGCGGTCCGAGCACGTCGAGCGGCAGCGAGCGATCGACGACGACCGCGTTCCGCGGGCTCGCGATCGCGTAGGTTGCGAACGACGACTGACCGAACCAGCGCGCGCCGACGGGATTTCCCGACGCGTCCTTCGCCGGGCTCGAGCCGTCGAGGTGCCGGCCGGAGAGGTTCCGCGGCAGGAACGTGTCGCAATACGCGGGATGCCCGCCGCGACAGGGAAGGCAGGCGCCGCACGAGTCGAACGAGAGGACGACGTGATCGCCCTTGGCGATGCCCGCGACTCCCGGTCCGACCTCTGCGACGACGCCGGCGCCCTCGTGCCCGGTGATGAGCGGCGGCGCGGCGAGCGCGGCGAACTCCGGCGCGCGCGGGATCATGTCCGTGTGGCACATGCCCGTAGCGGCGATCTTCACGAGGATCTCGCCCGGCCCCGGGCCGGCGAGATCGATCGACTCGATCGAATACGGCTTGTCTCCGGCTCTCAGGACGGCGGCTTGGATCTTCATGATCTGCCTTTCTATGCGCTCACGCGCTCGCGAGCCAATACCCGCCGACGATGACGAGCGTGATCGCGACGGTCCAACATTCGAGCAGCACGCGCCACGGAAGCGGTCGCCAGCGAAGCTCCATGAAATGCACGACGACGAGGCGCACCTTGAACGCGGCGATCAGCATGACGAGCGTCGCGGCGAGCCGCGGCGACGCGGCGCCCTCGGCGAGCGCGAAGCTCACGAGCGTGACGGCGACGAGCGCGAGCCACGCCCGCGTCGCGGGTCGCCCGAGCAAGCCGCTCACGTCGCCCTCAGCAAGTAGAGCATGGGGAAGAGGACGATCCAGAGGAGATCGACCATGTGCCAATAGCAGCCGCTCGACTCGATCCAGACGACGTAGCGGTCGTCGATCGCGTCGCGCCGCGCCTTCGCCAGGCAGACGCCGAGCACCGCCATGCCGATCAAGAAGTGCAGGAAGTGGATCGCGGTGAAGCCGAAGTAGTAGCCGAAGAACTCGTTCGTCGTGACCGTGATGCCGGCGTGGATCTTCAGCGAATACTCGACGACCTTCGTCACCGCGAACGCGGCGCCGACGCCGATCGCGAGCTTCAGGAACTGGCGGACGGACTCACGATCGGCTTCGCGCGCCGCCGCGACCGCGAGCGCGACGAGCCAGCTGCTGGTCAAGAGAATCAGCGTGTTCGCGAGGCCGATCGTCGCGCTCAGCTGCCGGCGTGACTGCTCGTAGAGCTCGGGGTCCGCGAGACGGCCCTGGATGAAGACGAAGAAGTAGACGCCGAAGAGAAAGACGTCCGCGGTGATGAAGAGCCAGACGCCGGAGTCGCCGGGCAGCTCGCGCGCGGTCTTTCTTCGTGGGTCGCGATCGACCACGCGCAACGGCGCGCGCGCCGCGGCGTCAGGCACGGCCGGCCTGCTCCAGCGCCTCCTGCTCGAGCCGCGGGATCGCCTTCAACAGATAGAACGAGAGGATCGGCGCCCACACGAACCAGATCGGAAACTCGATCCAGAAATTGAGGAGCCCGTCGCGGGCGAACGCGCCGGTCTTGAAAAACGGCATCAGACATTCTGCGGCGAACGCGAAGCCGACCCAGATACCGTACCAGGCGAGCAGCTTCGGGATGAGCGGCTGATCGCGCGGATCCTGCAGGAACGCGACGCCCATCGCGATCATCTGCACCGAAGTCGTCGCGTAGGCGAGATCGATCAGCAGCCACGCCATGTCGTAGAGCATCTGGATGATCGCGTCGGGCAAGCCGTCCGGCCGATACGCGCCGGTCAGCCAGAACGCCATCGCGATCATGAGCGGCACGACGGTGAGGCCCGCGCCCCAGACCTGGAGGTCGATCAGCACGCTGTCCTTGCGAACGACCTTGCCCATCACGCGTCCGATCGCGACGGCCCAGACGAGGTAACAGATGACGAACGTGAGGCTGATCACCATGCCGGCGCGGATCCAATTCTGGTTCGCGCGGAAATAGCCGGCGACGTCGGCGGCGGGAAGGTCGGCCGCGAGGGGCGGGCAGTTGCCGGAGAGGATTCCCCAGCAGACGATGAAGACGCCCATGAAGACGTAACCGTTCCAGGCGCAGAACCGCCAGTACTTGAATTCCTCGAGCACGGCGGCGGAGCGTTCGGCGTCGAAAGCGGCGGTGGAGTCTCGGCGTTGGGGCTTCATGCTTGCCTCCTCTTGGAGTGGTCTCAGCGACGGAACTTGGCGAACTCGGGCTTTCTCTTTTCGAGGAACGCGTTCTTCCCTTCGAGCGCTTCCGCGGTGCCGTAGTAGAGCGCGAGGCCGCGGAGCGCGACGGAGCCGATGCCGCGGATCTCCTCGGAGGGCGCGTTGAACGAGACCTTGGCGAGCGTGATCGCGGTCGGGCTCATGCTCGCGATCTTCTTGCCCCAGGCGAGCGCTTCGTTCATCAGCTCCGCGGCGGGGACCACCTTGTTCACGAGGCCGATGTTTTTCGCTTCGGCCGCGGTGAATTGCTCGCAGAGGTACCAGATCTCTCGCGCCTTCTTCTCGCCGACGACGCGCGCGAGGTACATCGTGCCGAAGCCGGGATCGACGCTGCCGACCTTCGGGCCGACCTGACCGAACTTCGCGGTGTCCGCCGCGATCGTGAGATCGCAGATCACGTGGAGCACGTGCCCGCCGCCGATCGCGTAGCCGTTGACGGCCGCGATCACCGGCTTCGGGATGTCGCGGATCACGGAATGGAGATCCTCGATGTCGAGGCCGAGATCGGAGCGCGAGGGCTTGCCCTTGTAGCCGCCTTCCTCACGCGTCGTCTGGTCTCCACCGACGCAGAACGCGCGGTCTCCCGCGCCGGTGAGGATCACGGCGCCGACGCTGCGATCGCGCCACGCTTCGTGAAACGCCTGCACGAGCTCGTCGACCGTCTGGCCGCGAAACGCGTTCATCTGTTTCGGCCGGTTGATCGTGATCGTGGCGACGCCGTCCGTCGCCTCGTAAAGAACATCCTGGAATTCCATCGTCGACTCCCTTCCACCTCTCCCGTTGGGGAGAGGTCGCCGCGCAGCGGCGGGTGAGGGGGAGACCCCCTATGCCATCGTCAAGCCGCCGCTCACCGAGAGCGTCTGGCCGGTGATGAACGCCGCATCGTCCGACGCGAGGAACGCGACCGCGCCCGCGAGATCCTGCGGCTCACCGAGGCGACCCAAGGGAATCGCCTGTTTCAATGCCGTCGCGAGCTTCTCGTTACCGCCGGAGATCTCCTGGAAGAGGGGAGTGTTCGTCGGCCCCGGGCAGACGACGTTCACGTTGATGCCGTAGCGCGCGACCTCGCGCGCGAGCGTCTTCGAGAACCCGACGATGCCGGCCTTCGCGCCCGCGTAGACCGCTTCGCCGGATGAGCCGACCCGGCCCGCGTCGGACGAGATGCTGACGATCTTGCCGGCGCGCCGCTCGATCATGCCGTCGAGGACGGCGCGCGCACACGCGATCGGCCCCTTGAGATTGATCGCGAGCACCTTGTCCCAGGTCGCCTCTTCGCTCTTCACGAACGGCTCGACCTTGTCCCAGCCGGCATTGTTGACGAGCACGTCGATCCCGCCGAGCTGCTCGACGATCGAGGCGACGCCGGCCTTGATCGACGCGGAGTCCGTGACGTCCACGCGGACCCCGATCGCGCCGCCGCCGATCTTCCGCGCGGCCTCCGCGGCGCCGCCCGCGTCGAGATCGGCGATCGCGACCTTCGCGCCCTCTTCGGCGAAGCGCGTGGCGATCGCGTGTCCGATGCCGCGCGCCGCGCCCGTCACCATCACGACCTTGTTCTGAAGTCCTCTCACGGGGTGCCCTCCTGCCTGCTGTTCTGATTCAGCAAGCCCGAGGCCAGCAGCGGGCCGCGCGAAGACGGCGAAATCTCGGGATTTCGCGCGCGGCCGCCGGCCTCCGCGAGTGATGCGGAGTCGACTCGCCCGGCGAAATCGCCTTAGGCGGGCTCGCCGCCGGCGAACACGTGCGCGTCGGCCGTGAAGCGCCGGGTGAGCCACTCGGCGACGACGGCGACACGGGCGGATTCGCGCGCCTCGCGGTGGAGGAGGAGCCAGAGGTCGCGCGAGAGCACCACGTCGCCCGGCGTCGCTCGGCGAAGCTCGGCATGCGCGTCGCCGACGAAGCAGGGGAGGATGCCGCGGCCGATGCCGCCCGCGATCGCGCCGAGGAGCGTCGGCATCCCGCTGTCGCGGAGGCGCACGCGCCCGCCGTCGAGGTGGCTCTCGAGCCAGCGCGTCTCCGGCACGTGGGCGAGGTCCTCGCCGTAGGCGACCCAGTCGCTCGCGCCGGTCGCGACGCCCGGGCGCGTCGATTCGTAGACGGCGTAGCCGATCACGGCGAGCTTCCGGATGACGAAGTCACCGGTCTCGGGGCGCGAGCCGCGGATCGCGATGTCCGCCTCGTGGCGCGTGATGTCGAGGTTCGCGTCGCTGTCGACGAGGTCGATCACGAGATCGGGATGGTGGGCGTAGAGCTCCGGCAAGCGGTGAACCAAGTACTCGGAATGGAGCGCCGGCGCGGACGTGAGCCGCACGACGCCGCTCACGACCTGCGACTCCGACTCCGCCGATCGCAAGATCCCCGCGACGTCTTCCTCGATCCGCTCGGCGCGCTCGACCGCGCGCCGGCCGAACGCCGTGAGCCGCCATTTGCCGTCACTCCGCTCGAAGCAGGCCGCGCCGAGCGATTCCTCGAGCGCGCGGAGACGACGCGCGACGGTCGTCTGATCGACGCCGAGGCGGCGCGAGGCGGCGGCGAGGGTCTTCTCGCGCGCGAGGACGACGAGGACCCGAAGGTCGTCCCAGTTCACTTCACCACTTCGATTCGTAGTCCAGCAGCTTCGAGGACTCGAGCACTTGCGAGATCGCCGCGCGGCCGAACGCGCCGTACGGATTGCCGAAGCTCTCCATGATCTCGTAGTGGTTGTAGCCCTCGGCGAATTGGGATCGCACCGATTTGCCCGCTCTCTCGAGCGCAGCCGCGAAGTCGCAGGTCTGACGCTGGAACTCGGGCGTCTCTTGGCTGCCGTGCACGAGGACGACGGGAACGTCGAATCTCTCGACGTGACGCTGCGCGCTCATGCGCTCCTCGATCGCGTCCGTGAACGCGACGTACTCGGATCGTTTGGACAAGCGCACCGGATGCAGGTCGTACATCCCGCTGGCGAGAACGGCTCCTCGGTAAGGAATCCGTGCGAAGCCGTGATCACTCCATTCGGTGACGATCGCCGCGCTCGCCAGGTGCGCGCCGGAGGAGAATCCCGACAGGTAGAGCTTCGCGGGATCGCCGCCGAGCTCGCGAGCGTGTCTCGGGAGCCAGGCTAGCGCCTCGCACACCTGAGCGAGCATCGGCCGGAGATCGCCGCCGGTTTCATCCACCGAGACGAAGTCGAAGATCGCGAAGCCGATGCCGGAATCGACGAAGGCCTCGGCAGGGAAGAGTAGCGTCTCCGCCTTCCGTTGCCGCCACGCCCCGCCGTGGACGTGAATGTGGATCGGCGCATCCGCGGCCGCCGCGGGATAGTAGAAGAGCCGCTCGATCGGCGCAGGCCCGTAGGCGACTACCCGCGGCTCGCCGAGCCGCTCGCGTGCACGGGCGCTCGCCCTCGTCATACGCTTCACGACCTGCTCGAAGTTCGGCGCATAGACCGTCTGGTCGTAGGCCGAATCGAGCGCCGCCTGGTCGAGATCGAGCCAAACTTTCGCCGTGCCGGTCACGGAAGGACCTCAATACCGGAAGCTCCGCTCGGCCCCAATCTGGGGCGCGGGCCGTAGCCGCCGCCTCTAGCGAGGGGCGGCGGCGATCTCTCGGTCGATCGCGTGGTCCACGCCGAACGAGAGCTCCACGTTGATGCCGTTGGGATCGACGGTCGTGAGCAGGAACAGCCCGTCGACCGGAGTCTCGTGTCGTTGGTACGGCTGGTCCATCGCCTTCAGCCGCGTGGTGATCGCTTCGTAATCGCGGCAATCGAATGCGACGTGATGCACGCGTCCGCGGGCGCCGACGTTCGGCACGTCCTCGCCCTTCGGCGGAACGTTGACGTGGATCACCGCGCGGCCGTTGTCGGCATAGAGCCAGACGTTGCCGGGATCTGGCTGGGTCATGCAGACGCCGCGCTTCAGGTCCAGCAGTCGCTCGTAGAAGCTCAGCGTCTCCTCGAGCAACGGAGTGCGAATGTTGATGTGGCCGATACGATCGATCATGGGACCTCCGTTAGAATCCGGCCCGCCTCACGCGGTGACGTGCGTCGAGAACGAGTACGTGCGTGCCGCTCTTGCCGACTTGCTCGTGTCGGTCCTGTCCAGATCGCTATGCTCCAGTATCGAGACCCACACCTTCGCCGCGGCAAATGCGCGCCGGCTGCGGGTCCGGTCGATTCCGACCGCGATGTTCTGCTCGTTGGCGCGTCCGAGGCACATCAGCGAATAGGCGACGGCTTGCCGGTCCGCGCGTGACGAATGCGGAAAGGCCTCCTCGAGCTGCTCCTCGAGAACCGACTCGAAGAGGAGGAAGGTCTCGCGCATCAGCTTTCGAGCCTCCGTATTGCGGGACGACTGTGCGAGGAGCTCGAGTACGACGTAGCTGCGCTGCGCCGCCTTGCTCCACTCGCCCCCGAACATGAACTGGAGGAGGGCATCGAGTCGAGCTCGGCCGTGCAGCTTGTCCCCTACCTTCCGAAACGAAGCGCGCATGCGGGCGAGAATGCGCTCGAAGACCGCCCGGTTGAGCTTCGGTCGGCTCCCGAAATAGTGGTTGATGATCGACGGACTCACGCCGGCAGCGGCCGCGATGCGCTTGAACGACACGTCAATGCCGTAGGCCGGCAGCAGCGATTCGTACGCGTCGAGGATCTGCTCCCGCCGGAGCGCAGCAAGACTTCGTCTTCCCATCGTGACTCCAGAGACTGCCACAGATTGATGGAACGCGTCTACAATCTATCGGTTGATTGTTCGAACGTTCTATGTTTATTCCGCCGAGCGAGACGAGATGATGCGGAGAGTGACGACCGTGGAGAGCCTCGAGGGGATCGTGGGCAAGGCGCCACAGATCGTCCTGATGAAGGAAACGCACTCGCTCGATGAAGGGTGCCGAAGCATCTTGGCGAACGCCGCGATCGCCGGCCTCGGATTCCAGGATCAGGACGGACTCCCGCGTACGACACTGATCGGCGGCGCCCCGGGGTTCGCGCGCGTGGAATCGCCGACACGCCTCTCCTTCGAGCTTCCCGAGGATCGGCCCGTTCCCGTGAAAGGCGGCGCCGTTTCGTTCGTCTTCCTGGTGCCGGGGATCGGCGAAACGCTTCGCCTCAACGGTGCCGTGGTCGGGCACTCCGGCGCTCGCGTGACTGTCGACCTCCGAGAGGCGTTCGTCCATTGCGCGCGGTGCATCCTGCGCTCCGGTCTCTGGGAAGGTGCGCGGACGGATCCGCAGCCGAGCGCCGAGTCGGCGATCTCGCGCGCGGGGGATGCGCCAGGACCCCTTGCCGACGCTGCCGTCACCGGCTTCCTCGCGTCGTCGCACTTCGCCGTCATCTCGTCCTGGAATGCCGACGGCTCCAGCGACACGAGCCCCAAGGGCGATCCGGCCGGGTTCATGCGGATCCTCGACGGGCACACGCTCGCCCTTCCCGACCGGCGCGGGAACAAGCGAGCCGACACCGCCCACAATCTATTGACCTGCGATCGGATCTCGCTCGCCGCGCTGGCGCCGGGCCGCACCGAGCTCCTCCACGTGAGCGGTACGGCTCATCTGACCGACGACGCCGCGCTCCTCTCGACGATGGCCCTGAGAGACAAGGCGCCGCACCTCGCCTTCATCGTCGACGTCGAGCACGCCGAGATCACGGCGAACGAGGCGCTCCGGAGATCGAACATGTGGGATCGATCGGCGCACGCCGATCCGGCCGGGCCGCCGGACATGAACCGGGTCGCGACGGAACACATTGCCGCGAACGAAGCACGCGGTGCGACGGCGGCGATGGCTCGCATGTTGTCCAAAGGCCTCGCCGCGTCGCCGCCCAAGCTCGTTCGCCGAGTCATGGACCGCGCCTACCGCAAACAGCTCGAGGACGAGGGGTACTGAGCGCACGGCCGGTGCGGAGAACGACAGGATGAGCAGGAGGATGAGACAGATCGGGTTCCTCGCGCTGGCGCTTCGGGCGCTCGGCCCCGCGACGGGATTCGGCCAGGAGATCGGATCGGAAGCGGCGCCACCGAGCCGGTCGATCGAGGAAATTCTCGTGACGGCACAGAGGAAGGAAGAGCAGCTCCACGACGTGCCGATCTCGATGTCCGTCCTCGATGACGGCTTCCTTCGCGAGCAGGGCGTGGCCGATCTGGAGGACGTCGTTCGATACGTGCCAAACGTCCGCATCGATCAGTCGGGAGGATTGATCCTTCCGAGAATGCGCGGCTTCTCCACCATGGCGCTTCTGACGAGAGGCTTCGAGCAGCCCGTCGGTCTCGCGATCGACGAAGTGCCGTACGGACGGGCCGAGTACTTCACGAGCGGTCTCTTCGACCTCGATCGGGTGGAAGTGCTTCGCGGTCCCCAGGGGCAACTCTTCGGTGCGAACACGACGGTCGGGCTTTTGAACCTGGCGACGAAGAATCCCACCGACGAGCTCACCGGTGGGATCGACGTGGCGCTCGGCGAGCTCGGCCACCGGCGCGTCGACGGCGCCGTCGGCGGTCCCCTGCTCCCCGGATTCTTGAACTTCCGCATCGCCGGGTTGACCGAAGAGCAGGATGGCTACGTGGAGAACACGACGGCGAAGCTCGTGCCGAGCGCCGACGACGTTCTCGGCGGCCGCGGTCGTCGAGCGGTACGGATGAAGCTCGATTTCCCGGACCTCTTCGGGGGCAGCTTGCTCCTCAGCTATCAGCGGGATGATCTCGACTTCAGGAACACACCGACGGAGATCACATCCATCTCCCCAAATTTCCGGTCCTTCTTTCGTCAATTCGATCCCGACGCGGATTTCGAAGCGAACAACTTCGTCGCCTCCATCGATGACCCGGGCTTCCTCAGCGTCGGGATCGACAGCTTCGTGGCGAGAGGGCGCTACGACCTCGGCGACTGGGCGTTGAACACGGTCGCCGGCTGGTCGCGGCTCCACACGCGGGCGAACGTCGACGACGACAGTCCTGCGCCCGTGTTCCTCATCGACATCGATGAGCTGAGCGAACAGACGACGTTCGAGCTTCGCCTCACCTCACCCGATCTTCCCGGATTCCTCGGTCTTGGAGAGCTCTTCGGGATCCCCCTCGGATCGACTGATTTCACGAGTGGTTTCTTCTTTCAGCGTCGAACGCTGAGCCCGACGGATCAGAGCCTCCACATCGATGCGCCGCTCTTTCTCGAGATCACCGCGGTGAACGCCGCCCCCGATCTGCCGCCACTGCCGGGTACCGGATCGCGACTGCCGTCCGTCGGTTACACGGACCACCTCCTCGCTAGCTTCGAGCAACGGTCACAGTCCTTCTCCGGCTTCGGCCAGATGAATTGGCGATTCCTCGAGCGATGGACCTTGCTGTCCGGCATGCGCCTGGACCACACGACGAAGGATGCCGACTGGAATCAGAGCATCGAGCCGGCGACCGCCGTTCTGACCCAAGTGGTCTTCGGCGAGTTCGTCGGGGAGGACAGTCGCTCCGAGCTCGAAGTCGCGCCCAAAGTTGGAATGAAGTTCGATTGGACGGACGAGCTGAACCTCTATTGGACGTGGTCCAGCAACTTCCAGGCAGGCGGTTTCAACAATTTCAGTAATCCGCAGGATCCCAACAAGAGACGGTACGAAGCGTCCCGCGTGCACTCCTGGGAAGCGGGCACGAAGATGGTGTTCATGGACGGCGCCGCGGACCTGAACCTGGGGCTCTTTCACATGACGATGAACGATTTCCAGCTGAACACGAACGAGGAGGTCGGCGCCGGCATCAGTGTGGGGACGGTCATCAACGCGGGCGAGCTCCGAGCGCGCGGCGTCGAGGCGGATACCACCTGGCTGCCGACCGACTGGCTGACGGTGCGTGCAGCGCTCGGCTTCAACGACACTGAGTTTCTCGATTTCCCCTTCGGTACCTGCATCACCAACCGGGAGAACACGGACGGCGACGGCGACCCGCGGTGCGATCTGACCGGCGGGCCACTCGTTCAGGCCCCGAAATGGGACATCACGGTGACCCCGGGTGTCCGCGTGCCGCTCAGCTCCTTGCTGGGCATCGTCGGCGGCCTGGACGGGATCGATCTGACGAACGCGCTGACCGTTCAATACACGGATACGCGCTTCCTGAGCGACACTCTCGACCCGCGAACGAGGCAGCCGTCTTTCTTCTTGTTGGATGCGAGCATCGGTCTCGGCAATTCGAGTCAGGGCTGGTCTCTCCAGTTCCGGGTGGAGAACCTGACGGATGAGGCCACCGCCGGCATCGCCAATGAGGTCGCATTGGCGACGGGAGTGATCGCCAAGAGCATCAACCCGCCGCGCCTCGCCGTCGGGTCGCTCCGCTGGGAATTTTGAAGAGCGAGGAGAACAGATTGGACAACGAGAAGCCCCAGGATCCTTCCGTTCCCGACCTCGATCCCGAGGCTTGGCGCGCGAAGTGCCGCGAAGAACGTGACAAGCGCCTCCGTCCGGACGGCGAGGCTCAGTACATCCGCGCCCGCGGACAATTCGCCCACTACGACGAAGAGGATCCGTTCATCGCGTCACCGATCGCGCGCGAGCCTCTCACCGACGAGGTCGACGTCGTCATCGTGGGCGGCGGTTTCAGCGGCATGATGGCCGGAGCGTATCTCCGCAAGAGCGGGATCGACAATTTCCGCATCATCGACTCCGCGGGCGATTTCGGCGGGTGTTGGTATTGGAATCGCTACCCCGGCGCCCAGTGCGACATCGAAAGCTACATCTACCTCCCGCTGTTGGAAGAAACGGGCTACGTCCCGAAGCTCAAGTACTCCTTCGCTGCGGAAATCTTCGAGCACTGCCAGCGGGTCGGCAATCACTTCGATCTCTATCGCGCAGCTTGCTTCCAAACGAAGGTCCAGGGTCTCGCGTGGGACGAGGACATCAAGCGCTGGCTGGTCCGTACCGATCGCGGCGACGCGATGCGAGCGCGCTTCGTGATCGTCGCCATCGGCGTCGGAAGTAGAGCCAAGCTTCCCGGAATCCCCGGCATCGAGGACTTCGAAGGCGTGAGCTTCCACACGAGCCATTGGAACTACGACTTCACCGGGGGAGACCCGAACGCCGATCGATGGGATGCCGAAGACGACGGGGCGCGTGGAACGGGCAAGCTCGACAAGCTGGCCGACAAGACCGTTGCCGTCATCGGCACCGGCGCGACGGCGATTCAATGCGTCCCGTTTCTCGCCCGCGATGCAAAGCGGTTGTACGTGTTTCAGCGCACGCCCAATGCCGTGACCCCGCGCGGCGGGAATCCTTCGACGGATCCGTCATGGGCGAGCTCTCTCGCGCCGGGTTGGCAGAACGAGAGGAGAGAGAACTTCGAAGACGTGGTGGCGGGGAAGCCCGTGAGCCGGGATCTCGTCGACGATCCCTGGACTCACATGCTTCGCGAGCTGAGAGCGGTCCTTTCCAAGGCGGGGCAGCTGACTACCGAAGCGCTCATGCGAGAGGCCGAGCTCTCCGACTACCGAGTGATCAAGAAGTTCCACGATCAGATGGAGTCGGTCGTCGAGGACAGGCAGGTCGCAGAGCTCCTCAAGCCTTGGTATCGCCCCGGCTGCAAGCGACCCGGCTTCAACGACGAGTACTTGGCGGCGTTCAACCGCCGCAACGTGACCCTGGTGGACGTCAGCCCGTCCAAGGGAGTCGAGAGGATCACGAAGACGGGCGTCGTGGCCAACGGGGTTCAGTACGACGTCGATTGCATCGTCTTCGCGACCGGCTTCGAGATCGCCATCACCGATTTCCGGAACTACGTCGGCTTCGACATCGTCGGCCGCAACGGGACATCGATCTTCGATCATTGGAAAGACGGGATCCGGTCTCAACACGGATATGCGACGCACGGCTTTCCGAATTGGTTCTACATCGGCTTTTCGCAAAACGGCTTCGGGTTCAATCAGGGATACATGCTCGACGAACAAGCTCGGCACGTCACGCACATCATCGCGGAGGTCAAGAAGCGCGGCGCGAGCGTCGTCGAAGTGACGTCCGAAGCCGAAGAGGAATGGGTCAAGACGATTCGACAATTGTCACGAATCAATCGCGACTTCTTGGAATCCTGCACGCCCGGCTTCTACAACAATGAAGGCCATCTGCGTGGTGGGCTTCTGGCCGACACATATTCGCCCGGCGTTCGCGCCTTCAACGAAATACTCGTGAAATGGCGCGACGCCGGCAAATTCGAGGGATTGGAGATCTCCAAATGAGAGACCCAGAGGCGGAAGCGGAAATCAAACGAATCGAGGGAATCTTCTTCGATCCGAATTTCGACGTCGACGAATGTCTCTCCTACATCGATCCGGACGAGTTCGTCTCGTTCGACTTCATGTACAACATCGTCGGCAGGAAGGGGCACGAGGAACACTTGCGGCGGATGAAGGCGATCGTCCCGAAGCTGACGGGCGAGATCTTGAGAATGGAGATCCGGGCCGGAAAGGACTTCGGATTCGTCAACAGCATCCAGCACCTGATGCTGTTCGATGACGCGGGGAACGTCACGTACGACGGCAATCTTCGCGTGACCATTTGCTACCGCAAGAAGAACGGCAAGTGGCTGCAAGTGGCCCAGCATGCGTCGGTGCCGCTCGACCTGGAGACCGGCAAGCCGGATTTCAAATCCGTTTGGTAGAAAGGATCGGGGCGAAACGATGGCACTCGACGACAAATTCGAGGTCGGGCTCGGCGTCCGGCGTGACATGTTCGGCCCCGCGGGAGCGGAGCAGGCAATCGCCCAGGCGACGGACTTCATGCGTCCGCTGCAGGAGCTCGCGACGCGGTACTGCTTCGGCGAGATCTGGGGCCGGCCGCAACTGGAGCGGAAGACGCGGAGCCTGATCACGCTTGCGCTGCTGGTGGCGCTCGACAAGCCGAACCAGCTGAAGCTCCACGTGAAGGGTGCGATCGCGAACGGCGTCACGAAGGACGAGATTCGCGAAGTCCTGCTCCACGCGACGATCTACGCGGGCCTGCCGGCGGGAGTAGAGGCGCACCGCGTGGCCGCGGAGACGCTGCGCGAGATGGGGCTCGAGTAGCCATGCCGCGCACTCCCGTCTTTCCCGCCGGCATGACGCCGCCGAAGATTCCCCTTTCGCCGGGCGCGCTCGCGGACAACGTTCTCTACGTCTCGGGCATCCTGCCGCTCGACAAGCTCGACAAGGACGGGAAGACCGTCGGCGTCGGCGACATTCGCGCGCAAACCCGGCACGTGATCGAGACGATCAAATCGATCGTCGAGGCCGCCGGCGGCACGCTCGACGACGTTGTCTTCAACTCGATCTTCCTCCGCGATTTGAAGGACTACGGCGGGATGAACGAGGTCTACGCCGAGTACTTCGGGGCAAAGCCGCCGGCTCGCTACTGCATCCGCGCGGATCTCGTGCCGCCCGACTGTCTCGTCGAGATCAGCTCCATCGCGCATCTTCGCCGCTGAGCGGAACGCCTGCTTGAAGCCCTTCGTCGAGCGCTTCTGGTTCGTCGCCGCGCTTCTTTCCCTGGTCCCGGTCGGTATGCTCTGGCCGCGGGGCGGCACCGAGCTTCGCGAGGCGCCCGGACTCTTTCCGACGCTCGTCGCCACGACGATGTTCCTCTCGTCGTTCGGGCTCGACTTCTCGCGGCTCGGGCGTCAGCTCGCGAATGCTCGCGCGCTCGGGCTCGCGCTTGGCGCCACGTACGTCGTGGCGCCCGCGGTCGCGTGGCTTCTCGGTCACGCGCTCGCCCCGGCGATCGAGCCGGATGCGAGGTTCTTCCTCGAGGGCGTCCTCATCGCGGCCGCACAGGCGAGCACGCTAGCGTCCGCGCAGGCGATGACGATCGTCGCGGGCGGCGACGCGGGGCTCGCGCTCGTGTTGACGACCGTGTCGAACGTCTCGACGGTCGTGCTCACGCCTCTGCTTCTCGAGCTGACGCTCGGCGTGGCCGTGTCCCTGCCGGCGGCGGAGATGATCCAGCAGATGGCGCTCGCCGTGCTCCTCCCGGTGATCCTCGGACAGCTTGCGCGGCCGCGCCTGTGGGACGCGGCGCGCCCGATCCGCCCCGTCATCCGCTTCGTCCCTCAGCTCATCATCCTGGTCTTCGTCTACACGGGAATCGCCGCCGCCGGAGAAAGGCTCACGGCCTCACCGGACGTCGCGCTTCGATTCGTCGCCGTCGCGATCGCCATCCACGCGACGCTCCTCGGCTTCACCTGGACCGGCTCGACCCTGCTCGGCCTCGCGCCGCCGGCCCGCGCCGCCGTCGTCCTCTGCGGATCCCAAAAAACACTGCCGAACGGCATCTATCTCTGGAGCCGGTTCTTCTCCGGCAATCCGCACGGCGCGCTTGCGCTCGTCTCGCTGCACATTCTTCAGCTCGTCGTCGATTCGCTGCTGGTACCCGTGCTCTCGTCGCGGAGCCGTCGGCTCTCCTGACGTCTACTCCGGCAGATCGAGCGCGGGGTTCCGGTCGAAGAAGCCGAACGCGCGGAGCGAGAACTCGTGCGTCGACGTCGGCATCACCGGCCAGTCCTCCGGCCGCACGATGTGGTGGAAGCCGATCGTGTGCCAGAGCACGACGTCGGTGTCCTCGATCGAGCGATTCGCTTTCGTCCAGCGCGGCAGGCCGTCGCCGCCGGGGTGCTTGTTCGGGTAGTCGCCCGCCGCCCAGCGCTCGTTCGGCGCGTACGGCGTGACCCACAGCATGAAATCCGTGAAGCCGGCCCGCTTCACGGGGAAGTCCTCCTTGGAGAGGATCGACATGCCATTGTGCCCGGGCATGAGCTCGTAGGAGACGGGGTAGCCGCCGCGGCCCTGCACGCGCGGGTTCTCGACGCGCCAGACCGCCGGGCGATCCATGCTCATGTGGAGGCGCGCGTCGCGCTCGCGCCTCACGGTCTTCGTCTCGGCGGTCCAGATGCTCTTCCGGAGGCCGACGCCCGGCGCCTTCGCGCGGATCTCGTCGGTGACGAAGCGGTTCTCCGGGCCGTCGACGTCGACGTCGAGACGGAAGGAGAGGAAGTGATCGTGGTTGATCGCGACCAGATGGTCGTCGACGTAGCGGCCGTACGCTGCGGCCTTCTCGCCGCCCGCCTCCACCGCGTTCTTCGGGAGCACGCCTTTCACCTCGGCGATGCCGGTCGCGCCGACGCCGACCTTGATCGTGCCGTCCTCGCGGAACGTCCAGTCGAAGACGTAGTCGTAGTTTCCGACCGCGGCGATTTGGCGAACCACGAGGTCGCGCGCGCGGCGTGATTCCGTCGTCTCGGTCAGAAAGTCATAGTGCCGCCACGCGACGTCGCTTCCTTCGCGCTCGAAGAGGCAGGTGACCTTCTCGCGCACCTTCGGCTCGCCGCGATCGTCGGCGAGCACGTCGGAGAGGTAGACGGCGTTCGGCGGGCAATCGATACCTTCCTGGAGCGGCACGGCGAGCTTGCCGGCGCCGTACTCGCCGGCGTCGAGGTAGGTGCGGAAGTACCAGCCGATCGTCGGATCCGAATACGGCACGAAGATCTCGGAGAGCGAGCCCTGGTAGAGGACGGAGCGGAGCCGATCGCCGTCCTGGTAGCGGACGAGCGAGAGCACGAGCCCCGCGCGCGGATCGGTGCGCACGTGGAAGCGCCAGCGCTGCCAGGCGACCTCACTGCCCTCGAGCGTGAACCCGGCCTCCTTCGCGTAGCCGGTGACGAGCGGCTTCCGCTCGCGCGCCTCGCCGACCGTCTTCTCGTCGTAGTCGACCTCGGTCCGCGGCACCGGCGCGACGCCGTCGTCCTCGAGCTTGACGATCTTCTTCGCGTCGAGGTCGACGATCGCGACGAGGTTCTCGATCGGCCGCCCCCAGAAGTTCTTCGTGTCGCTCGCGTCGAAGCAGGGCGAGCGGACGAGGCGGCGACCCTCTTCCTCCTTCACGCCGTAGAAGCCGGGCGAGAGCGGTGCGCAGAAGATCGAGTCGAACGACTCGTAGCCGCGCTGTTTCATTGCTGCTTGCCACCGCGCGTCTCGTTTGACGATGTCGGCGACGCCGACGAATTCCTCGGTGAGGAAGCTCGGCTGCACCCCGGGGCGCGCCTCCCACGAGTCGATCTTCTTGGCGCGGAGATCGACGAGCGCCTCGAATGTCTCGCGACCTTTCTTGACGATCAGGAGCGCGCGCCGCGGAATCTCATCGCCGGGCTTGCAGTCGAGCACGGCCTTCTTCTCGGGCTCGGCGAGGAGGAGGTGAGGGTAGCGAGTCGCCGCGTCGACCTTGCCCGCGTCGCGGAGGACCGCGACGGCCAACGAGATCTCCTCGACGGTCAGCGGGTCGAGCGGATGACGGACGTCCTCGGCCGCGAGCGCCTGAGATGCGACGGCGAAATAGACGACGAGCGCGAGCGCCTTCACGCGACCGGCCCTCGCCGCGGCTCGCCGAGCACCTTCTGGTTGTAGACGCGGCAGATCTCGTCCATCGCGCGCGGCGCGTGCGGATCGGCGAGCTTCGAGAGCGCCGTCAGAAGCTCGTCGTGCCGGGCCGGCGAGGGTGGACGGATCCCGGCCGTGACCGGCGAGGATGTCGATGTCGAGATGATCGAAGGAGATCGTTTCGGGTCGGATCGCGCCGCTCTTCATCGGGTCTGGGCTTCGGTTTCGGGCGACGCTCTGTCCATCGACATTCCTGCCGCCGCGAGCTGCAGAAATGCAGCAGGCTCGAGGCCGGGCATTTTTATTTTACTCGCACTTGCACGAATACTTGCGTACGGCCGAATTTCACGTTATAGCGAGTTGCATGAAATCCAGCGCCGCGCCCAAGCGCATGTATCGCCAGGGTGCCCGCGCCGTCGCCACGGAACAGACGGCCGAGCGCATCATCGCGGCCTTCCGCCGGCGCATCGCCACGAACTGGTACGACCAGATCACACTCGAGGAGATCGCGCGGGAAGCCGGCGTCACCGTGCCCACCGTCATTCGCCGCTTCGGCACCAAGGAGAACCTGCTGGAAGCCGCCTGGGCGCGGTTCGACCGCGAAATCACCGAGCGGCGTGAGGTGGCGCCCGGCGATGTCGAGACCGCTCTTCGCGTGATCGTCGAGGACTACGAGGTGCTCGGCGACACGATCATGCGTGCACTCATGCAGGAGGAACGCTTTCCGGTGTTGAAGCGCGTGAACGACGCCGGGCGCGCGCACCACCGCAAATGGATCGAGACGACGTTCGCGCCGTGGCTCGACAGGCTCTCGGCGGCCGAGCGCCGCCGCCGCGTCGATACGCTCGTCGCGGCCACCGACCTCTACGTTTGGCGGCTCGTCCGCCGCGACATGGGCCGTTCGCCCCAACACGTGCGCGCCGTCATGCACAGCATGATCCAGGACGCGCTCGGTCAAGGAGAACCGCAGTGAGAGTGAGCGAAAGACGGAGCTTTCTGTTCGCGACGTTCGAAGCCGGTGGCTCGGTCACGCCGATGCTCGGCGTCGTACGCGATCTCGTCGCGCAGGGGCACGCCGTGCGCATGATGAGCGACGCGTGCAACCGCCCCGAAAGCGAGGCCGTGGGCGCGCGGTTCATTCCTTGGATGCGCGCTCCCAGCAAGCCGGCGCGCACGCGCGAGTTCGACACGTGGGACGATTGGAGCCAGGCAGACCCTGCCGACGGGTTCAGGAACCTGATGGAGAACGTCCTGGCCGGCCCGGCCCTCGCGTTCGCGCGGGATGTCATCGACGAGTTGCGTCGCGAGCCCGCGGATCTCGTGGTCAGCTCGGAGATGCTCTTCGGGGTGCAGCTCGGTTGCGAGGCCAGCGGGCAGCGCCACGCGCTGCTCGGCATGAACATCCCGCTGTTTCCCATGCCCGGCTTCATTCCGCTCGGACCGGGGCTCACGCCGCCGGGTACGGAGGAAGAGCGCGCGGCCATCGCCCTGGTCGCACGGCGCCAAAGGCAGATGCTCGACTCGTTCCTGCCACGTTTCAACGAGGCGCGCGCCGAGCTCGGGCTCGCACCGCTCGGCGATATTTGCGATCAGCGCCAGGCCGCCGCGGCTTACTTCATCGCGACCGCGCGTGCGTTCGATTTCGCGCCGGAGGTGCTGCCGAGCGGGGTCTCGTATGTCGGGCCGCTGCTCAACGACCCCGCCTGGGCCGGCTCGTGGAGCTCGCCGTTTCCGCCGCACGATAGGCGCCCGCTCGTGCTCGTCTCGTTCAGCACGACCTTCCAGAATCACGCCGGCGTGCTGCAGAACGTGATCGACGCCATAGCCGCGTTGCCGATGAAGGCGATCGTCACGCTCGGTGGCGCGATTCGCGTCGACGAGCTGCGCGGCGCCGGAAACGTCGCGATCCTCGACGGCGCGCCGCACGGAGAGATCCTACGCGAGGCGGCTCTCGTGATCTGCCACGGCGGCCACGGCACGGTCATGAAGGCGCTCGCGCACGAGCGCCCGCTTCTGATCGTGCCCCACGGACGCGACCAGGAGGACAACGCGGCGCGGGTGACGACGCGCGGCGCCGGCTTGCGCGTCGACCGCGCTGCCGACCCGGCGACTTACCGCGGCGCCTTGCAGCGGCTGCTCGGCGATCCCGGGTTCGCCGCCGCGGCGAGCGACCTCGGCGCGCAGGTCCGCGATGAAGCCGCTCGTTCGCCGCTGCTCGCGAGGCTGGAAGCATTGGCTAGAGCGAGGCCGGGTGCCGGCATCGGTGCGCCCGTCCTTGCCGCGGCCTCCTAGCTGAGCGCCACCGTCGACATTCTCGCCGCCCGGAGCTGCAGAAATGCAGCCGAGATCACCTTGTGCGGGCATCAGGCGCTGCGTACCAAGCTCGGCTCATGAAGACGCACGACCTCGTCCGCAGTTGCCCGTTGATCGACGAGCTCCTCGAAGCGCGCCGTAAGCTCTTCGGCGGCAACGAGCAAGTCTATGCCGGCTATCGCAATCACGCGTACCACATCCTCAACTTCGCCCGGCAGTGGCTGGAGCCGAACCCCGAGCGCGACGAGAAGCTCGCGATCTGCGGTGTCTTCCACGACATCGCGGCGTGGCCCGACGGCAACCTCGACTACCTGGAGCCGTCGGCGGATCTCGCCGACGTCTACCTCGACGAGATCGGCAAGAGCGCGTGGAAGCCCGAGATGCGGCTCATGATCGAGTACCACCACAAGCTCACGGCATATCGCGGCGATCACCATGAGCTCGTCGAGCCGGTGCGGCGCGCCGACTGGTGCGACGTCTCGTTCGCGATGCTTCGCTTCGGCCTACCGCCAAGCTTCGTCGCCGAGGTGCGCGAGACGTTCCCGCTCGGCTCGTTCTACCCGGGACACGTCTACAAAGTGATCGGCAAGTGGATGATCCGCCACCCACTGAACCCGGCGCCGATCATGCGGCTGTGACGGCGGCTCAGCGCTCGCGCTTCGCCTTTACGCGGTAGGCGAGCTGCGCGCGCGTGAGCCCGACCCGCTCCGCGGCGTGCGTGAAGTTGCCGCCCGCCGCGCGGAGCGCGTGCTCGAGCACCGCGTCGACGAGCGGCTCGACCGGCGCGCCCGAGTCCACGATCGACTTCGCGAGCTGGTCGAGACCCGAGAGTGGCGCGAGCCGCCCCGCCGGGTCGACGTGAAGGCTCGGCCGGCTCGCGCCCGGCGTCGAGGCGAACAAGAGAGACGCGTCGAGCGGCGCATCGTCTTCCGAGAGGATCACCGCACTCTCGACCATGTTCTCGAGCTCCCGGATGTTGCCGGGATAGTCGTAGTCGAGGAGCGCGGCGACCGCGCGCTCGGTGAACCCGGAGATCCGCTTGTCGTGAAGGCGGCGGTACTTGTCGAGCAGATGATCCATCAAGAGCGGGATGTCGTCGCGCCGCTCGCGAAGCGGCGGCAGATGGATCGGAAAGACGTTCAGCCGATAGAAGAGGTCGCGGCGGAACGTGCCCGCGGCCGCGCTCCCGGCGAGATCCTCGTTCGTCGCCGCGACGACACGCACATCGACGTGCCGCGTGCGCACGTCGCCGATCCGCTCGATCTCGCCCGTCTGCAGCACGCGGAGGAGCTTCGCCTGCGCGGCGAGCGGCATCGTACCGACCTCGTCGAGGAAGAGCGTGCCGCCGTCGGCGCGCTCGAAGCGGCCCGGGCGTGACGACACCGCGCCGGTGAACGCACCCTTCTCGACGCCGAAGAGCTCGGCCTCGAGCAGCGTCTCGGGGATCGCCGCGCAATTCACCGCGACGATCGGGGCTTTCGCGCGCGGGCTCGCGCGATGGAGGAAGTGCGCGAACATCTCCTTGCCGACGCCGGTCTCGCCGAGGAAGAGCACGGTCGCGCGCGTGGCGGCGGCTTTGCGCACGCGGTGACAGGCGGCGTGGAAGCTCGGCGAGGCGCCGACGAGCTCCTCCGGCGCATCCGCTTCGCGTGGGGTGCTTCGTGCGGCCGAAGCGCGCGGCGCGACGTGCTTCGCCGCCGAGCCGGCCCCCGCGAGCACCCCAGGCTTCAGGAAGCGGAGCTCGTCGACGTCTTCGCCCCACTCTTCGATTGTCCGGCCGACGACGCGACAGTCGCGCGCGCCTGCGCCGCGGCACTCGACCTCGCGCACGAGACATGGCTTGCCGACGAATGCCGTCGTGTACCCGCTCGCGTAGCCCACCTGCATCCAGCAGACGGGCTCGCTCGCGACCGGCACGTCCGAGAGCTCGACCTCGAATGAGTTCTTCCAGATGGCTTCGCCGTGGAAGCGGCCGCGCGCGGGATCGTACGAGAGATGCAGAAGCTCGACGCGGAGCGTGCCCTCGAGCGACTGGAGCTGCGGCCCGACCGCAAAGGATTCGACCAGCGACCGGCCAGACCGCACCTTGCGCACGATCTCGGCGTCGAGCGTGCCGGCCGCGTAGCCGATGCGCGTGAACACGCCGCGTGCGCGATCGACGCCGAGCGCGTCGATCAATTCCCTTCGGAGGGTCGCGATGGCCGGCACGTGCACGAGTGTCATGCGCACGTCGCCGGAGTGGATGCTGCCGTCCTCGGGGCGGAAGCGGAGGCGATCGCGGAGGTCGTCGATGTCGGGAAACTGGAGGCGCTCGCGGGAGCGCTTCGCCGGCCTGGGCGCGCGGGCCATCTTTCAGCTCTGCACCAACCTACGAAAATCATCAAGTCGCCGCGCCTCGTCATGACGAATTTCACAAGCCTCGCGAAAAAGCGTCGCAATTCCGGTTCGATTTCCCTGGCACGGACGCTGCTCTCTTCCGGGCATGAACTCCAAAGGCTTCTCCCACGTCGGCATGGCGACTCTCGATCTCGACAAGACGCGCGAATTCTACGAGGGCGTCCTCGGCTTCCCCGCGGTGCGGTGCGACTGGATCGACCTCACCGACGGCGGGAAGATCCGCCACATCTTCTTCGACACGGGCCGCGATCAGCTGCTCGCGTTCATGGAGATCACCGGCGCGCCGACCGTGCCGAAAGAGTTCGACGCGAGCATCAACAAGGCGCTCGGGCTGCCGACGATCGCCTTCCACTACGCGTTCGAAGCGGGGAACCTGGCGTCGCTCGAGGAGAAGCGCCGCGAGCTCGTCGCGAAGGGCGTGAAGGTTTCGCCGGTCGTCGATCACGACTGGGCGAAGTCGATCTACTTCAAGGATCCGAACGGCATTCAGCTCGAGTTCTGCGCGATCACGCGGTCGTTCAACGCGGACGACGCGGTCATGCAGAAGCGCTTCGAAGCGTCGCTCAAGGGCCTCAACATGGAAGACGACGTCGACGTGAAGAACGCGGACGGCACGTCGGCGGTCGAGCGATGATCGAGAAGGAGCTCTCGTTCTACAGCGCGGGCCTGAAGCTCGCCGCGACGCTCTACGCGCCGGACGCCGCGCACGAGCGGAAGCTTCCGACCGTGGTGCTGTGTCACGGGCTCCGCTGTAACCGGAAGATCGTGCTGCCGGGCTTCGCCAAGGGCTTCGTCGACGAGGGCTATGCGGCGTTCGCGTTCGACTACCGCGGCTTCGGCGAGAGCGAGGGCACGAAGCATCGCCTGATCGCGCGCGAGCGCGTCGAGGACATCGTGGCCGCGACCACGTTCCTCGAGCTCCAGCCGGAAATCGACGCGTCGCGGATCGCGCTCTTCGGCATCAGCTACGGCGCGTCGAACGCGATCTCCGCGGCCGCGATCGACCCGCGCCCGCGCGCCGTGATCGCGCAGGGCGGCTTCGGCGACGGCGACCGCTGGCTCCGCGTCGGCCGCTCGCTCTACGACTACTGGCAGCTCCGGAAGCGGCTCGACGAGGATCGGGTACGTCGCGTGACGACCGGTGAGTCCGAGTACGTAGATCCCTTCGAGATGGTCCCGCCGACGCCGGCGGAGCAGGCGTATCGCTCGCAAGGCACGACTGCCGCGCTTTCCGTGACGATGCCGCTCGAGATGGCGGACGACCTCCGCACGTATCGTCCGGAGCTCGACGCGGCGGCGATCTCGCCGCGCCCGCTCTTCGTGATCGGCGCGGAGCTCGACTTCATCGTCGACGTCGAGGAGTCGCGCCGGATCTACGAGAAGGCAAAGGAGCCGAAGCGCCTGCACATCCTGCCGGGGCTCTCGCACACCGAGCCCTATTCGAAGGGTCTGCCCGACGTCGTGCGTCTCAGCGCGGAGTTCCTCCGCGAGGCGATGCCGTGACGACCGCGCGGGCCGCAGATCAGGGCGCGAGCGGGCAGCGGTTCCCGAGCGATCGCGTCGCGAAGCGCCGCGCCCTCCTCGACGCCGTCGAGGGGATTCGCGAAGTGCTCGCCGCGAACGCCGAAGAGTCGGAGAAGCTTCGCACGCTCGCGCCGGCTTCCGTCGCCGCGCTCGCCGACACCGGGCTCTTTCGATTGAAGCTTCCGACGGAGCTCGGTGGCGCCGAGGCGGATCCCGTGACGCAGATCGAAGTCATCGAGGCGACCGCGCGGATCGATCCGTCGGCGGGGTGGGGTCTCTTCATCGGCGCGGGCGCGCTCTCGCTCTCTGCGTTCCTCCCCGAGCGCGGCATCGCGAAGATGTTCCCGGGCGGGCGGGTTCCAAAAGCATCCGGTCTGCTGTCGCCGGGTCGCGCCCGCGCGGTGGACGGCGGATACCGCGTGCGAGGCCGCTGGTCGTGGGGCAGCGGGATTCGCCACGCGGAGTGGGTCGGGGTGCACGCGCTCGTCGAGAACGAAGCGGGCGTTCCCGTCGCTTCGCGCTTCGCGATGCTGCCGGCCGCGGACGTCGGGATCATCGACAACTGGCACGTCGCCGGCCTCAAGGGCACCGGCAGCTGCGACTTCACAATCGACGAGGTCTTCGTGCCGGAGGAGCTCACGTTCGATCTCTTCGCGATGGAGCCGAAGCGCGGCGGACCGCTCTATCGGATGGGGTTCCCCGGTCTCCTCGTGAACGAGCTCGCCGGGTTCGTGCTCGGCGTCGGGCGCCGCGCGCTCGACGAGATCGTCGCGCAGGCGACCGCGAAGGAGCGGGGTTACGGCAAGAAGGCCCGCGTCGCCGATCGCGCGGTCTTCCAGCACGCGATCGGCGAGAGCGATCTTCGGCTCCGCGCGGCGCGCGCGCTCGTCGTCGAGGTCTTCGAGCGGGCGTGGCAGACGGTCGAAGCCGGCGGCCGGCCGGGCGCCGCGCACCAGGTGGAGATGCGCGCCGCGACCGTGCTCGTCAGCGAGGCCGCGCTCGCGGCGGCGGAGACCGCGTTCCGCTACGCGGGCGGCACGGCGCTTAGGCTCGAGAACGTCCTCCAGCGCTGCCTCCGCGACCTCCACGGCGCCTCGACGCACCTCATGGCGAGCGATTGGGCCTACGAGCAGCACGGCCGCGCGCTGCTCGGCTTCCCCGACGTCGACCCTATGGGGTGAGCGGTCAACGCGCGCCGCGGCGCGTCCGATCCCCCGCGGACCCCGGCTTGTACTTGACCGTATCGACCTCGTCGGTCGACTTCTTCCGCTTCGCGCGCTGCTTTCGCGCGGTCACGCTCGCGCGCATCCGCTGGCGCTTCTTCCCGACGTCCTTCCCGTCCTTCTTCTTTCGCTCGCTCGACATGACGGCTCCAACCCCGCACTGGCATCGTCGTCTCGCTGTGTAGCGTTGCGCGCCCGGCGGAATTGGGCGAGGAAGCGACCAACGTGTCGTCACCACCGACCAAGCGCTTCTCGATGGTGCGGGAGTTCCATCTGGCGGATTTCTTCACGCTCGCGAACGCGGCGTGCGGGGTCGGGGCGATCTTTGCCGCCATGAGCTACGTCGCCGATCAGAGCGTGCCGAAGCTCTTGATCGGCGTCGCTCTGACGCCGTTGGCGCTCGTCTTCGACGCGTTGGACGGGCGGATCGCTCGGTCGCGCCACGAACACTCGGTCCTCGGACGCGAGCTCGACTCGCTCGCCGACGTCATCTCGTTCGGCGTCGCGCCGGCCGCTCTCGCTTGGGCCGCCGGCATGCGCACGGTCCCCGATGCGGCGGTGCTGATCTACTTCGTCGCCTGCGGAGTCGGTCGCCTCGCTCGCTACAACGTGACGGCAGAGTCGCTCTCGGCCGGCGGCGACAAGGTGAAATTCTTCGAGGGGACGCCGATTCCGACGAGCGTGGTGCTGACTCTCATCCTCGGGTGGGCCGCCTGGCAGGGCCGCCTGGGCTCGGCACTCTACGGGGGGGTCGTGACAGTCGGCCCGGCCGCGTTTCACCCGATCGTCTTGCTGTTCGCGCTCTCGGGCACGTTGATGATCAGTAAGACGATTCGCATTCCCAAGCCCTGATCTGCCGGCGAGGCGAGGCGTCGGCGCATCACGGAGCCGGCCGCGAGTCGGCACCGCTTCGCGCCGTGTCCGAAAAAAGCCTGAGATCATTGGCGACCGCTCGTGGTCCGAGCCTTGCTTCCATTCCGAGCGACAACGCGGAGCCGGAGGGAAGGCATGCCTCGGGGATCCAATCCGATTCGCGTCTTTTTGGCCGACGAGCACGGCGTCATCCGCGCCGCGCTCCGGACGATTCTCGCCCGCGTCCCGGGGGTCGAAGTCGTCGGCGAGGCGGCGAGAGGTGAGGAGGCGGTCGATGCGATCGGCTCGCTCCAACCCTCGGTCGCGATCGTCGATCTCGGCTCGAGCGAGCTCGCCCGGCGCGACACGATCCGCGCGCTTCGCGAGGTCTCGCCCGAAACGGGCGTGATCGTCTTCACCGATCGGATCCACGCTTCGTTGGCGGTGGAGTCGATCCGCTCGGGCGCGCGCGGTTATCTCTCGAAGAGCGCGTCGGCGGAGGAGATCATCGCCGCGATCCGAGCCGTCGCCGCCGGCGGCGGCGTCGTGAGCCCGGAGGTCGCGGGCAAGCTGCTCGTGCGCCTCCACGCGAAGACGGCCGCGCCGAGCGAAACCGGGCCGCTCAGCGCCCGCGAGGTCGAGGTCCTCGACCTCGTCTCGCACGGGATCCCGAGCCACGGCATCGCCTCGCGCATGCAGATCTCCGCGGAGACCGTGAAGAGCCATCTGAAGAACGCGTATCAAAAGCTCGGCGCCGCGGACCGCGCGCACGCCGTCGCGCTCGCGCTTCGGAACGGCCTGCTCTCCTAGATCGGAAATTGGGGACAGCCCCCAATTCATCGTAGAGCAGGGACTTTGGTATTGGGGTCTGTCCCCAATTTCCGAAGGAGACCCGATGAACGAAAAGCACTGTCTGCTCGAGCGCGACGGCCACGTCCTCCTCGTCACGCTCAACCGGCCCGAGGCGAAGAACGCGCTCACCGGCGGCATGCTGGCCGGCATGTACCGCGCGTGGCGAATGCTCGATGAAGATCCCGAGCTCCGCTGCGCGATTCTCACCGGCAGGGGCGACGTGTTCTGCGCCGGCGCCGATCTCAAAGCGATGGGCGCCGGCGAGCAGGACGACGACTTCATGAAGCTCATGGGCGAGGTGCCGGACATCCACTGGCAGGCGCTCCTGCGACACAATCGGCCGAAGAAGCCGATCATCGCGGCCGTCGAGGGCTACGCGCTCGCGGGCGGCACGGAGATCCTCCAGGGCACGGACATCCGCGTCGCCGCGGAGGACGCCGTCTTCGGCGTGACCGAGGCGAAGCGCGGGCTCTTCCCGCTCGGCGGCTCGAGCGTGCGGCTTCGGCGGCAGATCCCGTACACGCTGGCGGCGGAGATCCTGCTCACCGGACGCCACGTGACCGCGCGCGAGGCGCTCCAGTTCGGGCTCATCGGCCGCGTCGTGCCGAAGGGCCAGGCGGCCGCGGAGGCGCGGAAGATCGCCGCCGACGTCTGCAGCAACGGCCCGTTGTCGATCAGGGCACTGATGCAGATGCTGCGCGAGGTCGATGAGAGCGTGAGCGAGGCCGATGCGCTCGCCAAAGAGCTCGAGGTCGGCGCCCCGATCTTCGGCACGCGCGACGCAGCGGAAGGCATGCGCGCGTTCGCCGAGAAGCGGAAGCCCGTCTATACCGGCGAGTGAGGGAGGCCAGCAGAATGAGCGAAGACGCTGCCGCAAGCGATCACCTCACGCCGGAGCAGCGGGTCCTCAACGACCTCTGGGACGAGCACGTCCGCGACGAGTTCGCGATCCGCGACACGAACGCCACCCTCGGGACGATGGTTCCCGATGCGTACGTCAACCACGTTCCGGTCATGACCGGCGGCGTCGGTCACGAAGCGCTGCGCACGTTCTACTCGGAGCTGTTCATCCCGCGGATGCCGCCGGACACGGAGATCATCCCGGTCTCGCGGACCATCGGCACCGATCGGCTGGTGGACGAGATGATCTTCCGCTTCACGCATACGATGGAGATGGAGTGGATGCTGCCGGGTCTGGCACCCACCGGAAAACGCGTTGAAATTCCCCTGGTGGCAATCGTCCGCTTCCGGGACGGAAAGCTGGCGCACGAGCACATCTACTGGGACCAGGCTTCGGTTCTGGTTCAACTCGGGCTTCTCGACACGCTCGGGCTACCGGTCGCGGGCGTTCAGACGGCGTACAAGGTGCTTGATCCGAGGCTGCCCTCGAACGAACTGATCGGGCCATCGCCTCCAAGGAGAGACGCGTAGCATGAAGAAGAGTCAGTCGAAGAAAGCCGAGTCGCCCTCCGAGCTGATCGACGCGAGAATCGAGGACCTCGGCGACTGGAGGGGCAAGATGCTCGCCCGGCTCCGCGCCATGATCCGGTCGGCGGACCCCGAAGTGGTCGAGGAGTGGAAGTGGAGAGGGACTCCGGTCTGGTCGCACGATGGGATCATCTGCACCGGCGAGACCTACAAAAGCGTCGTGAAGATGACCTTCGCCAAGGGAGCCGCGCTGAAAGACCCTTCACGCCTCTTCAACTCGAGTCTCGAAGGCAACGTCCGGCGCGCCATCGACTTCCACGAAGGCGACAAGGTGAACGAGAAAGCGCTGAAGGCTCTCATTCGCGCCGCCGTGGCCTTGAACGAGTCTTCACGCCGCGGCTAATCGAAGACGATGGCCGGCAAGCCGTCCAAGAAGCCGACGCTCCTTTCCGGCGGCAACCCGCAGATCGCGAAGGCCGGCGGCGACGCCCCCGTGCAGGCCTACATCGCGGCGATGCCGGGCTGGAAACGCGACGTCGGCCGCCGCCTCGACGCGCTCATCGCGCGCACCGTCTCCGACGTGCGAAAGGCGGTGAAGTGGAACTCACCCTTCTACGGCATCGAAGGCCAGGGCTGGTTCGTCAGCTTTCACTGCTTCACGAAGTACATCAAAGTGACTTTCTTTCGCGGCTCGTCACTGCGTCCCCTGCCGCCGGGCGAGTCGAAGCACGCGGAAGTGCGCTACCTCGACATCCACGAGGACGACGAGCTCGACGAAGCTCGATTCGCCGGTTGGGTGAAGCAAGCCAGCCGATTGCCCGGCTGGGGCAAGGTCTGACCTCGAGCGCAGGCGTTCAGGCGTCGAGCGCGTCGAGATCGTCGATCGCGTGCGTCATGCGCTCGATGAACGTGAGCGACGTCTCCGCCGGCTGCATCTTCGGCGCCTCGGGCGGCTGGCCGAGCGTTCCCGTCCACCACGCGAGCGCCGAGAAGAGCTGCTGGCGGTAGATCGTCCACGCCTCGTCGAACGCGAGCTTCGGACCGCCGTTCGCGTGTAGGCGATCGACGTAGAACGCGAGGAGGTCACGCTCCCACTTGCGGCGATCTTCCGTCGAGAGCGCGGTCGAGATGCAGTAGGAGAGGTCGCGGCCCCAGTTGCCCTTGCACGAGCACTGCCAGTCGTTGAGGCCCATCTCGCCGCTCTTCGCGACGAACCAGTTCTTGAGGTGCGGGTCCGAGTGCACGAGCGTGCGCGGCAGCTCGGCGTGCCGCGCGACGCAGCGGAGCGTCGCCGGCCATACTTCTTTCGCGCGGCGGAAGAGCCGCGGCGGGATCACCGCCTCGGCGTCGTCGAAGCCGCGCGCGCATGAATCCCCGAAGCCGGCCTTCTCGACGGTGATCGTGAAGTAATTCTCCCACGTGTTGAATCGGGCGAGCGTCGTCGCGAGCTCGGGGCTCTCGTAGTAGCGCGCGTGGAGCGTGGCGAGGAGCTTCATCTGGCTCTGCGCGCGCTCGAGTGTCGCGGTCGGCGTGTGCCAGCAGAACTTCGCCTCCTCGCCGAGGTCGCGCATGATGATGATCGAGTTGTACGAGCGGAGATCGACCTTCGCGAAGTACGGCTCGGGCGCCTCGATCGGCAACCCCGGGCGGACGAGATTGTAGAAGTTGACCTCGGCCTCGATGCCGCCGTTCAGCGCTAGCATGTAGCGGTTCTCGAGGTGGAGGCTCCCCTTGCAGAAGACGGAGGTCGGCAGGCCCGCGCGCTTTCCGGCTTGGTTCCACTCGAGGAAGATCCGGCGCCGGCTCGACGTGCCCTCGTCGACGTCGCCCAAGCGGAGCGAGACGACCGCCGCGGCGGGGTAGGGGTTGGCGAGCGCGTGCCCCATCCACGCGGGCGTGATCGCTTCGTACGACGTCGGCAGCCGATCCGCGGAGAGGAGCGGCTCGCACACGCTCTGCTCGCGCTCGAACTCCCGCTTGATCTCCTCGAACGTGACCTCGCTCATGACGCCGTGAACCCTTCGAAGCCGCGATCGGCGACCGCCTGACACTCTTGGCGGTAGGTTCCTGCGCCGCCGAAGTAGAAGAGCACCACGTGCGGCTTGCCCGGGATGTTGGCGCCGAGGAACCACGAGCGCTTGCCTTTCGGCAGAACGGTCGCGTTGACGAGGTCGTCCATGTGGCGACGCCAATGCTCGACCGCGTCCGGGGTCGGCTCCATGGCGGCGAGATCATTCGTGCGGAGATGGCGGATCGCCTGGCCGATCCAATCGACGATGCCGTCGATCACGACGGGGATGTTCGCGAACGGGCTCTGCGGGCCGCAGATCATGAAGAGGTTCGGGAAGCCGTCGACGGCGATCCCGAGATGCGTCCGCGGACCGGCCTCCCACTTCTCCTTGATCGTCGCGCCGCCTTTGCCGCGGATGTCCATCGCGTTCATCGTACCGGTCACCGCGTCGAAGCCGGTCGCGAAGATGATCATGTCGGCTTCGTATTCGTCGGTCGCCGTGCGCACGCCTTTGGCCGTGATCTCCGTGATCGGGTTCCGGCTCACGTCGACGAGGCTCACGTTCGGCCGGTTGAACGTCTCGTAGTAGAAGTGTCCGAGCGGCGGGCGCTTGCCGGCGAGCGGGTAGTCCTTCGGGCAGAGGAGCTCCGCCGTCGCCGGGTCCTTGACGATCGCGCGGATCTTGTTGCGGATGAATTCCGCCGCCACCGCGTTCGACTTCTCGTCCGTGAAGATGTCGTCGAACGTCTCGAAGATGAACCGGAAGCCGCCGGTCTCCCAGCCGCCTTCGAGGATCTTCTGGTGCTCCTCGGGCGTCACGTCGGCGACGGTCCGGCCGGCGGGGCTCATGGCGAAGCCGAAGAAGTGGGTCTTCGCCTGGTGCCAGATCTCGTCATAGCTCGCCCGGATCGACTGACGTTCGTCCTCCGTCATCGTGTAGTTGCGCGCGGGCAGCACGTAGTTCGGCGTCCGTTGGAATACCGTCACCCGCGCGGCGGTCTGCGCGATGATCGGGATCGCCTGCACGGCGGTCGCACCGGTGCCGATCACCGCGACCCGCTTGCCGGTGAAGTCGACCCGCTCCTTCGGCCAGCGACCGGTGACGTACGACTCGCCCGCGAACTTCTCGATGCCCGGAAACGGCGGCGTGTACGGCGTGGAAAGCACCCCGACCGCGGTGATCAGGTATCGGCAGGTCAGCGTTTGCGCAGGGTCCGTCGTGACCGTCCATGCATTCGCGGACTCGTCGTACACGGCGGAAGTCACCAGCGTGTGGAACTGAATGTCCTTCCGCATGTCGAAGCGGTCCGCGACGTGCCGGAGATACGCGAGCGCCTCGGCTTGCGGCGGGAACCGCTCCGACCAGTTCCAGTCGTCCTGGAGCTCCTTCGAGAACGAGTACGCGTAGACCCAGCTCTCGCTGTCGGTTCGCGCTCCCGGGTAACGGTTCCAGTACCAGGTGCCGCCCACGTCCGAGGCGGCCTCGAAGACTTTCACCGAGAGGCCGAGCTCGCGAAGCTCGTGCAGCATGCGCAGGCCGCCGAAGCCGGCGCCGATGACGATCGCGTCGTAGTCGGTTTTCATGATGGCGACTCCCTTCGTCGATCGTGGCCCTTCGATGCGTCCTCGTCCATCGTTCCTCCGAGAACTCCCGCCGCGGCGCGCAGCTCGCGCACCTCGGCCTCGTCGAGCCCGAAGGCGCGAAGCGCGTCGGCCGGGTCTTCCCCTCTTTGCGCCGGCGGCCGGCGGATCGCGGCCGGCGTCCGGCTGAAGCGAGGCGCGGCCGCTGGCTGCACGATGCCATCGACCTCGACGAACGTGCCGCGCGCCTGGTTGTGCGGATGGGACGGCGCCTCCGCGAGGCCGAGCACGGGCGCGAAGCAGGTGTCGGTCTCGCCGAGGATCTCCGTCCATTCGTCGCGCGTCTTCTCGCGAAAGACCGCGGCGAGCCGCTCGCGGAGCTCCGGCCAGCGCGCGCGGTCGGCCTGCTCCGGCAATCCGGCGGCGTCGAGCCCGAGCCGCCGCACGAGCTCGGCCCAGAACTGCGGCTCGAGCGGGCCGAGCGAGATCCACTTGCGATCCTTCGTCTCGTAGCAGGCGTAGAACGGCGCGCCGCCGTCGATGACGTTCGCACCGCGCTCGTCGCGCCAAAGGCCGGCGGCGAGCATGCCGTAGGTGACGGTGAGCAGCGACGCCGCACCGTCGATCATCGCGGCATCGACGACCTGGCCGCGCCCCGAGCTCCGTGCCTCGAGAATCGCCGCGACGACCCCGAGCGCGAGATACAGCGCACCGCCGCCGTAGTCGGCGACGAGGCTGAGCGGCGGCGTCGGCGGACCGTCGGCCGGACCGATCGCATGGAGCGCGCCGACGAGGCCGATGTAGTTGATGTCGTGCCCGGCGACCGCGGCGAGCGGGCCGTCCTGGCCCCAGCCGGTCATGCGCCCGTAGACGAGCCGCGGATTTCGCGCCGCGCAGTCGTCCGGGCCGAGCCCGAGCCGCTCCGCGACGCCGGGACGGAAACCTTCGATCAACGCGTCGGCCTTCTCGACGAGCCGCAGCACGGCGGCGTGTCCCTCCCCGCTCTTCAAGTCGAGCTCGATCATCGCGCGGCTGCGATTCAAGAGCCGGAACCGCTCCGGCATGCCGAGCGCGACCACGCCGCCGCGCCGCTCGACGCGAATCACCTCGGCGCCGAGCTCGGCGAGGAGCAGCGCGCACATCGGGGCCGGGCCGATGCCGCCGAGCTCGACGATGCGGATGCCTCGCAGAGGGCCAGTCCCGGGCGCGGTTTCGGTTCCTGCTGCCACGACAGTCTAAGAAGAATAGTGCGGCAAGATCTGCTCGCCGAAGATCCTCATCTGCTGCTTACAGACCTCGAGCGGTAGCAACCCCTGATCGCCGAGCCACGCGACGTACTCGGGGTTCCCGTCCTCGACGAGCTTGTCGAGCCCCTTCCGCACGTCGGCGACGCTACCCGCCATCAGGTACCCGGCCTTCTTCATGCGGTCGACCGTCCACTCGCTCCGCGGCAGCATCTGGCCCTCGGGATCGCCCGGCAGGCGGAGCGCCTCCCAGAACCCGAAGTGGCCCCAGAAGCGCTTCCAGAGCATGCCCATCGCGCCGTTCTCGCAGTACTCGTGCACCTCGGTCTCGCTGCCGATCGTGAACTGACGGAGCACGCCGACCGACTTCCCGCGCTCGAGCTTGCGGCCGTACTTCAGCGACTCCTCCTGATACGCGTGCACGAGATTCCGGAACGCATCCGACTGCGGCGTGAGGATCATCGGCACGATGTCCTCCTTGGCGCACCAGCGGATCGTCGCCTCGGAGAGCGAGAACGCCTGGAAGAGCTTCGGGTGCGGCTTCTGATACGGCTTCGGCACGACGTCGAGCGCGACGATGCGGTCGCCCTTCAATTCGCCGGGCGAGCCGAACTCGGCGGTGAACTCGTGCGGCGGCCACGGCGTGCCTTCGTCGTACGGTGACGGATACTGGTAGTGCTCGCCCTTGAAGCGGAACGGCTCCTCCTTCCAGCAGAGGCGGAGGATCTGGAAGACCTCCTCGAACGCGCGGCGGTTCGCGAGATCGACCTCGCTCTGATCCGAGACGACGGCGCCGACGTGGATCTTCTGTGCCATCTGATTGAGCCAGCGGTTCTGGTAGCCGCGCGCCATGCCGACGATCGTCCGGCCCTGCGTGAACTGATCGAGCCAGGCGATGTTCACCGCGAGGCGGATCGGATCCCAGCCCGGCAGCACGTAGCCGATCGGACCGACCTTGATGCGCTTCGTGTGCATCGCGACGTAGAGCGAGAGCTGCGGGATCGAGCCGACCTCGAGCCCCTCGGTCGCGAGATGGTGCTCGGGGAAGATGAACGCCTCGAAGCCCAGGTCCTCGGCCATCTGCGCGAGCTCGGCGATCTCCTTGAACATGCGCTGCCAGCGCTCGGTCTGGTAGGCGATCGGACGCATCGAGCGGCGCTCGTCGAGCGTCGCGGGGAGAGCGGGCAGGGGGAAGTACATGAACTTCATGGCGTCCCTCCTCAGGCGACGGCGGCGGAAATCTCGGCGGGGCGCGGGCCCCACGAGCGGATCTCCGGCAGCACCTCGCGCGCGAAGAGCTCGAGGCTCTTCTCGCTCTCGGCGTACGGCATGCCGGAGTAGGTGAAGACGGCGCGGAGATCGAAGTCGCCGATCACGGCGCGGCGCTTCTCGAGGCGATCGAGGATCTGCCGAGGAGTGCCCCACGTCTGCGTCTGCACGAAGCCCTCGATGATCTTCTCCTGCGCAACCTTGCGCATGATCGCCGCGGTGCCGGCGTAGCTCTCGTAGCCCTTCTTCTCGGCGAAGTGCTCGCCGGCGAGCTCGTAGTGCGCGGAGACGGCGACCTGGTAGGCGCCGATGTACTTCCGCGCCATCTCCTCGGCTTTCGCCGGGTCGCGATCGCAGTAGACGAAGTCGACGTTCACGACAGGAGGCGCGTCGTCCGTTGATGCTCGCGGTAGAGCTTGCGGTAGATCTCGACCGCGGCCAGGTGCTTCTCGATCGGGAGCTGGGTGAAGAACATCATGCGCGCGCCGATCTCGGCGCAGATCGGCACCGAGTCCGGCGACATCGCGACCGCATAGATGCGGTCGCGGAACGAGCGCGACGGTCGCGGGCGGAGCTCGCGACGCTCCTGCGGGTAGAACGGCCCCGAGCCTTCGATGAACCCGCTTTCGAGCGCCGCGACGATCATCTTGGCGGACTCGTCGAAGCGGCCACGCGCCTCGCTCATCTCGATGCCGTAGCCGGCGTACTCGCGGCGCGCGAGCCCACGGCCCATGCCGAAGAGCACGCGGCCGCCCGAGAGGTTGTCGAGGAGCGCGACCTTCTCGGCGACGCGCACCGGCTGGTTCCAGGGGAGGATCACCGCGCCGGTGCCGAGCCGGATCTTCTCCGTCTTCGCCGCCATGTAGGACAGGAACTGCAAATTGTCGGGGCAGAGCGCGTAGTCGAAGAAGTGGTGCTCGACCGACCACAGGCTGTCGAAGCCGAGCGGCTCGGCGCGCTCCGCGAAGCGGAGCTCGTTCGCGTAGAACGCGTCGTCGCTGAGTCCTTCGTGAGCGTTCTGGAAGAGCAGGAAGAGGCCGGTGTCCATGCGATTCCTCCCGAGGATCTCCCCGCGGAATCGCACGTCGGCGGCCGGGCCTCGCCCGCACCCTTGCGGAATCTTTTGTCATGATCTTGCGATCGATCGGACGGGTTGGCTTCCGGTCCACCGGGTGCCGGCCGTACGCTCTCCGACGGGAGGTCTCCGACGCCGATGCCAGCCGCGAGCGAACCGCGAATCCACGCCGTCGACGCTTTGCAGCGCGCGCTTCGCGTCGCGCCGGCGATGACGAGCGAGGGTCCGCAGTGGAGGCAGGTGACCGTGTGCCTCTGGCGGTCGCCCTGGATCCGCGCCTACGACCTCGCCGCGACGGACGAAGTGATCGTCGCGCTCCACACCGGCGGCTCGAAGAGCGTGCGCGCGAAGGTCGGTGCGGGCTGGACGGCCGGCGGCTCGAACCCGGGCCACGTGCACGTGATCCCGGCGGGCTTCGCGACCGGCTACAGACCGGAAGGCGAGCTCGAGTTCGTCTCCGTGCACATCGGCGCGGAGCGGCTGCGAACGCTCGCGGATCGCGACGGCGGCGACGAGCCCCACGTCTCGTTCCGCTTCGCGTTCCACGATGCGTTCATCGGCTCGTGCGTGCACGCGCTCCGCGAGGAGATGCAGGCGCCGCGCGAGCACGGCTCGCTCTACATCGATTCGGTGACGGACGCGCTCACGGTCCACTTGTTCCGCAGCCCGGCGCCGCACACGATCTCCGGGCGCGGGCGCGAGTCGCTGTCGCGGCGTGCGTTGTCACGCGTTTGCGAGCGGATCGAGGAGAGCCTCGAACGAGGAATCTCGCTCGCCGACCTCGCCACCGAGGCGGGCACGAGCCGTTTCCACTTTGCGCGCGCGTTCCGCTTCGCGACCGGCGTGCCGCCGCACCGCTACCTGACGCTCCGCCGGATCGAGCGCGCGAAGGAGCTCCTGCTGCACACCGAGCTCCCACTCGTCGACGTCGCGCTCGCGAGCGGCTTCGGCAGCCAGTCGCACTTCACGCTCCGCTTCCGCGAGACGGTCGGCCTCACGCCGCGACGGTTCCGCGAGACCCGCTGAGCGCGGACCAGGCGCGGCAACATGGGTCGATGGAAATTTCTGGCGGACACGGCCCGTAGATCTCGCTAGATTCGAAGCGGATGCGAATTCGAGCGATTTGCGGTGCGGCGTTGCTCGCTCTGATCACCCATTGCGGCTCGGGCGGGGACGGGAACCGGTCCGCGGACGAGACCTCCCGTCTGCAGTCGAGCGGAATCTACCGGCCGTGTGGGGGCGGTCCGCGCGGCACCCGGAACCCCTTCGGCTTGAACAGCGAGCAGTCGGAGTCGGCAGAAGCGAACCGCACTTTCCTCCTCAAGACGCGCGCGCGCGCCGAGGCGATGCAAGCGGCGACCGGGAAGCCCGTGCGCATCCTCTTTCACCAACCGGGGGGATGGTTCTCGGCGGACGAGGGTGGACAGCGCGGGGCTATCCCGACGGTGCCGGTGATGAACGGGCGCAAGGAAAATGGGACCGAGCTCTATCCATTCCGCTGGGCGGTGTGGACGGAGGAGCTCCGCAAGATGGCGTCCGAGCACCCTGATTGGGTGCTCGGACTCTACTTCAGCGGGCAGATCCCGACCGCCGATTCGCTGTGGGTGGATTCGAGGCAGAGCTGGGAGATCTACGACCACGAAGATCCCCGCCATCGGGAGCTGGTCCTCGGCGTCGTCGATCAATGGCTGGCGGTCGGTATCCGTGAGTTCATCTTCGACGCGAGCTCTCGACCCGAGGAGCATCCGGAGCTCGCCGCGCTCGCCGCCGAGATCCACGCCAAGGGCGCGCGGGTGTTCGTCGAGCCTCATCCGCGAAACGACGATCTCACGCTTCGCCTCCCGGCATACGACTTCCTCGACGGCTCGCTCGCGACGCACGCGAGCGTGGTCACGAACGAGCCGGAGAGCCGCGGTTGGATCAAACCCGAAGGCGCGATCATGATGATCGCCCTCACGAATCACGAGAGCTCGTCGGCTCCCGGGCGCACGCCGGCCAGCGCGAACGACGTCAGCGAATATCGTCGACGCGGCTTCGTCCTGCTCTCCAGCAGCGACGTGATCGACGACCTCATCATCCGGCTGGACGACTAGGAGCCGCCTTCGCCAGAGAGCTCGTTTCCCGCCAGGCCACGCCGAACCCGAGCGCGGAGCAGAAGATCTCGCGCGCGCGCCGCAACAGCCCGAGGCCGACGCCCGCGGCCGGCGGATGGCCGAAGAACACGAACAGTCCGACGATGCTGCCTTCCTGAAAGCCGATCGATCCCGGGATGAACAGCGTCAGCCCCTTCGCGACGTGCGAGAGCGCGTCGATCGCGATCGCCTCGCCGACGCCGACCGGCGTACCGAGCCACGCCGACAGGAAGAACACTTCCGCCGCACCGAGGATCCAACCGCCGAAGTGAAAGGCCGTGGAGGCGACGAAGCGGCGCGGCTCTTCGCGATAGAATCGCAAGATCTCGTGATCGATCTTGCGAAGCTCGTGCTCGCGCTCCTCGAGCGCGCGGATCCGGATCCGCAAGCGGCGTAAGATGCCGAGCAGCCCGCCGAAGAGGCCGCGGCTCTGCAGCCAGAAGATGAGCGTGATCGTCGCGACACCGAGCGAGACGACGGCGAGAACCGCCGACCATCGCAGCGCGGCCGACGGGAGCCGCGGCAGTGCGAGGATCGTCCCCGTCAAGATGAAGAGGATCTCGGCGACGCTCATCAACGTTTTCGCGATGACGACGCTGGCGGTTGCATCGGACCCATTCACCCCTCGCCGGCTGGCGAGATAGGCCTTCACGGCTTCGCCGCCGACGTATCCGCTGGGAGTCATCAGGTTGAAGCCTTCGCCCGCGAGGCGCATGCCGTAGAGGGTCGGAAACCGGAGCACGTCGGCTCGCGCGGCGAACGAGAACTTCCAGCCGAGCGTGTCGGATACGTAGGCGACGAGCTGCGGCACCGGCACGAGCAGCGCGAGCCATCCGAGAGCGGCGACGCGCTGCCAGATCTCCGCCGGACCGGCGACCCAGACGGTCCAAGCGAACAGCGCCACGCCGACGCCGGCGGCGGCGAGAGTGAGCTTGCGGCTCACGAGGTCATGTCGCGACGGCGGCGCGAATCAGGCAGCCGGCTTCGTCTCGAAGGAGTCGATCGCAGGCTCCGGCTTCATCGCATCGAGACGGTCCGACGTCCGCAGGCGGAAGCGCTCGTAACCTGCCGCGACGGAGTGACCGATCCCGGTGAGGATGATGCCGGCGAGCACGTCCACGCCGTAGTGGTAGCGCAGGTACATCGTGGATGCGCTGAGCCCGATGCAGGGACCGAGCATCCGCCAGAAGCGTCGCCGGTAGTGCAACGCATCGAAGACCAGCAAGTAGAGCGACACGGCGACGTGGATGCTCGGAAACGCATCCACACCGTTGCTGGCAGCATCCACCACCGGTTTCGCGAAATCGGTGATCCAACCGCTGGCCAGCGGATCGGCGAATTCGAGAAACAGGTACGGTCCGGCAGTCGGGAAAGCGGAGTAGCCGATGAATCCCAATCCGTAGATCGTGAACAAACCGACGAAGCACTGCCGAAAGCGATGCAGATCGTGGATGCAATAGTAGGCCGGCCCGGCGACCAGGTAGTAGAAGAAGAACAGGTAGGCGACCATCATCACGTCGGTGAGCACCGGATTCTCCAACGCGTGGATCGCGGGGAACATTTGGTTGCCGAGGAGCGCGTGCTCCCAGCCGACGACCCGCGCGTCGGCGCTCGGCAGCTCGAGCAGCGCGAACGCGGACGGCAGCAAGGAAAACGACGCGCCCATCAGCGGCGCGTAAAGCAGCAGCCGAATCCGCCAGCGCGCGGGTGACGGCCGCCTGGCGGCCCACGGGATCACGACCATCGGCGCGATGAGAAGGGCGAGGAACGCCAACGCCGGCGGCGTGAAGGGCCCCGCCTTCGCCACTAGGCGCACCCACGTGAGGAGCAGGAAAAACCCGAAAACGAGCTCGTGAGGCAGGAGTCCGACCGCAGGGCTTCCATCGCGCCGCTCGATTTCTCGAGCGAGATTCGATGGTTGGCGGCGCGCGACCGGGGCGTCGTGGACTAGAGCAGGGCTCATCTTCAGCGGTGGTAGCACGCCTCCGAGGCGCGCGCAGGTAGGACCCGGTTTCTACAACCCGCGAGGCGGCAAGTCGCCTCGCGCGCGGTTCAGTCGAACGCGAACCCTTCGTAGTCGCTCGCCACGACCTCCTCGCACTTCTGCCGATACATCGCGTTGCCGCCGCCGTAGAAGAGGAACGCGCGCTTCTTGCCGGGGATGTTCGCGCCCATGAACCACGAGTTCGCGCCGGTCAGCACGGACGTCGTCATGATCTCTTCGCTGTGCTGCATCCAGGCATCCTCGGCCTCGGGTTTGGCGGCGACGCGGTCGTAGCCCTTCTCCCGCATGTAGGCGATCGTATCGGTCACGAAATCGACGACCGTCTCGGCGCAGCGCGGGACGTTACAGAAGATCGCGCCGTTCGCGATGAAGAGATTCGGGAACCCGACCGTCTGGAGGCCGATGTAGGTTCGCGGCCCCTCGGCCCACGCCTCTTTCATCGTGCGCCCGCCCTCGCCGCGGAGCTCCATCCGCGTGAGCTCGCCGGTGATCGCGTCGAAGCCGGTCGCGTAGACGATGACGTCGAGCTCGTATTCGCGGTCGCTCGTCTTCACGCCCTTCGGCGTGATCCGCTCGAGCGGCGTCTCGCGGAGGTCGACGAGCAGCACGTTCGGCTGGTTGTAGACCTCGTAGTACCCGCTCTCGAGCGGCACGCGCTTCGAGCCGAACGCGTGGTCCTTCGGCACGAGCTTCTCGGCGACCGCGGGGTCCTTCACGCGCTCGCGGATCTTCTTGCGGACGAACTCGCAGTAGATCTCGTTCGCTTCGTGGCTCGTGAACGTGTCCTGGAAGTTGCCGAACCACTTGCTGAAGCCCGCTTGCGCCCAGATGTCTTCGAAGAACGCCTCGCGCTCCGCTTCCGGGACGTCGAACAACGAGCGCGGGTCGGGTTGATGCTGGAAGCCGGCGAACGATTCCCGGCAGCGCTTCAGGATCGACGGGTAGCTCGCCTTGATTTGCTTCTGCTCTTCGTCGGTGATCGGCCGGTTCCGGAGCGGCGCGCAGTAGTTCGCCGTCCGCTGGAAGACGGTGAGGTGACCGACGTACTTCGCGATCTCGGTGATGAGCTGCACGGCGGTGGCGCCCGTGCCGATCACGCCGACCCGCTTGCCCTTCAAGTCGACATGCTCCTTCGGCCAGCGCGAGGTGTGGAACGACTCGCCCGCGAAGCTCTCGATACCCGCGATGTTCGGCATGTAGGTCGCGGAGAGGATGCCGACCGCGGCGATCAGGAACTTCGCGCGCGCGCGACGCCCGTCCTCGGTCTCGATCTCCCAGCGATTCGCGTCCTCGTCGTAGATCGCCTTCGTGATGCGGGCGTTCAGCTCGATGTGCGGGCGGAGCTGGAACTTGTCCGCGACGTAATTGAGGTAGCGCTCGTTCTCCGGCTGCGCGGAGAAGTGCTCCTTCCAGCTCCATTCCTGGAGAAGCTCCTCCGAGAACCCGTATCCATACGTGTAGCTCTCCGAGTCGAACCGCGCGCCGGGATAGCGGTTCCAGTACCACGTGCCGCCGACGCCGCCGCCGGCCTCGTAGATCCGCGCGTTGAGACCGAGCTCGCGGAGGCGATGGAGCTGATAGAGCCCCGTCACGCCGGCGCCGATGATCAGGGCGTCGAGCTCTTCCATGGGGCTACCTCGTCCAGTTCTGCCAGTCGCGGTGGAAGTCCTGGACCGTGATCGAGCGCACCAGGTTCAGCTTCTCGTCGAGCGTCTCGTAGACGATGTCGGTGTCGCTCTTCATCGCGAAGTAGACGATGACCGCCTTCTCCTCGGCGCCTTCGATGTGCACCTCGCCGCCCGCGCCGACGGAGAAGCTGCCCGCCGGTTTCACGGTGTGTACCTCGCCGTTCGGCGTGGGCTCGAAGAGGTGGAGGTCGCCCTCGAGCACGAACGTCTTCACCGCCGCCGCGTGGCGGTGGTACAGGCATCGCCCGTTCGGCTCGAACTTGACGAGCATCTCCGCGGTGCGCGCGGGCACGTTCACGTCGAGGATCCGATAGAAGCAACCCTCCGTGACGAAGGGCTTCCAGTCGATGTTCTTGGAGTCGAAGCGGAAGTCGGCGCTGCCCTTGCCGAGATCGATCATGGCTCTCTCCTTCAGTCCTTGAATTCGGGGATGATCTTCGCGAACGACTCGAGCTGCCGCCGCGTCTCGTCCCAGCTCATCAACCCCTGGTCGAAGTACCAGCCGAACCATTCGGCGTTCGTGTCGCGATGGAGCTGCTCGATGTCCTTCTTGATGTCATCGACGGTCCCGACGAGCGCGTACTTCGCCTCGATCATGCGATCGTAGGTGAGCGGCACCGGCGTCGTCTCGCCGGGGAAGCGGAACGCCTCGAAGAAGCCGAACGGGCCGAAGTACGGGATCCAGCCGCCGCCCATGATCTCCTTGCCGAGCGCGTACGCCGACGCGAAGTCGCGCCCAAAGTGGATCGAGCGGAACGCGGCCGTCCCCTTGCCGAGCGGCAGATCGAAGCCGTGCTTCGCAGCCTCGTCCTGGTAGGCCTCGACCATTCGTTTGAACTCCGACGGGTAGGAGATGAGGATCCACGGCACGATCCCCTCCGACGCGCACCAGCGGATCGTCTTCTCGGAGACCGAGAACGGCTGCCAGATCTCCGGATGCGGTTGCGTATACGGCTTCGGCACGACGCAGGTCCGTTGCACCGTGCCTTCGTCGTCGACCTCGCCCGGCGCGCCGAGCTCCTTCGTCCACGTCTTGCCGACCGGCCAGTTCTGGATGCCCGTCTCGTAGGGCGTCGGGATCTCGTAGTACTTGCCCTTGAAGCGGACCGACTCCTCCGTCCACGCCATCTTGATGATGTGGAACATCTCCTCGAAGACGTCGCGGTTGTGGTTGTCGATCGCGGAGCCGTCCATGGTCGCCGCGCTCACGTGGTAGTGCTGGCCGAGGATGTTCGTCCACCGGCTCTGGTAGCCGCGCGCGAAGCCGGCGATGAAACGCCCTTTCGTCAGGTGGTCGAGCACGGCGATCTCTTCCGCCGTCCGGAGCGGATCGCGCGTCGGCAGCACCAGCCCGAGGGAGGCGAATTTGATCTTCTTCGTCCGCGCCGCGAGATCCGTGTAGAGCAGCAGCGGCGCGACCGAGCACTCGTAGCCTTCCGAGTGGAAGTGGTGCTCGGTGGTCGAGAGCGCATCGAAGCCGAGATCTTCCGCGAGCACGGCGACGTCGCGGAGCTCCTGCAGCATCTGCTGGTAGCGCTCGTTGTTCCGCCCGATCGGGCGGAGCTTCCGGCGCTCCTCGTAGGTGCCGGGCACGGTCGGCAGGACGAACAGGTTGAACTTCATGCGGCGAGCCCCCTCGGCGGCAGCCTAGCAAGAAGTGGTCGCCGAGCGTGCTCTCTTAAGAAGTAGTCTCATTTCTCGAACTGAGGCCAAGGCCCCGGCGGGTACTGCTCGTTGAGGGCGTTCGGGTTCCAGACGTCGGTGATCTTGCCGTCGACGACCTTGAAGATCTCGATCGACGAGATGCTCGTCACGGCGCCGTCGTTCGCCTCCATGTCGATGTCCCAGACGAGCGTCACGTACGGGCCCTCGCAGACGTAGTGGCGGCCCTTGGCGCGCATCGCCCGGTACTTCGTGAAGTAGCCGTCGTAGCGCTTCCGCATGTCGTCGTGGGTCCAAACGTCGGTCCTCCCCGGATGATGGCGGCGGAGCGGATTCGCGACGAGCTTCTCGAGGAGGTCGCGTTGATGCTTGCCCCAGTGATCGTCGTTGTACATCTGCACGACGCGAAGCGGCGTAAGATCGCTCATTTGTTTCCCCTTCCTGCTAGGTCAGCCAAAGTCTTCAACGATTGCCAATCGGGATCGAGTCGCGTCGCGCGACCGAAAGCGCGCTCGCGATCGATCTCGCGGACTCCCAGATCGTAGAGGCGCGCGCGGACCTCGCGCGCCAGCGCGTCGGCGCGCTCGGCGCGGAGCGCCTTCAGCAGCCGTCCGACGCGGACGCGAATGCGACGCGCGGACTCGCGGGCGTTCGCGTCGGGTGCGTCGTCGCGCGGGATCGCCGCGAGCACGCGGCGTCCGGTCGGATCGGCGTCGACGAGCCTCGTCACCTCGTCCTCGGCCTTGCGGCAGTCGCGCAGCGACGCGCGCTCCGCCTCGCCGACGTCGTCCGCGACGTCGCGGATCCAGCGCGTGAAGAGGAGGGCGAGCCCCGCTTCCTCGCGCGCGGAGGCATTCGTCGCGTTCGGCAGGATCGCGACCTCGAGCGCGCGCTCGATCGTCGCGAGCATCAGATCGAGGTTCGGCGTCATCCCCGTAGCCTCGGTCCGAGGAGGTCGCGGATCCGCGCGAGCGAGCGCCAGCCGAGCGGCGAGAACACGAGGTTCCCGAGCTGCGAGTGCGCCTGCTTCGTGTGCGCGTTCCGCGGCCCGATGCCGAGCGCGATCACCACGACCTTGAGCTCGCTGAAGAGCTCGTAGAAGAACACGCGCTCCGGATCGACGGGCAAGCCGACGAGCGCCTCGTACCGCTTCAGGAGCTCCGGCCGCTTTTCGAGGCCGCAGACGAACGGGGTGCCGTCGTCGTCGACCGCGCCGTTGATGCTCGAGAGCGTCCAGCCGAGGTCCTCGTGGCGGTCGCCGAAGCGCGCAAGCTCCCAGTCGAGCACCGCCGTCACCGCGTTCGTCGCCGGATCGAACAGGAAGTTCCCGCTCCGGTAGTCGCCGTGGACGAGCGAGATCCGCTCCGTCGGCGGCGCGTTCTCCTCGAGCCAGTCGAACGCGGCCGCGACCATCGGATGATCGTCGAGCGCGTCGTCCTCCCAGACGCGCCGCCACCAGGCGACGACGCCGTGTGCGGCTTCCGTCGTGTCCGCGCGCGGCCGATCGAACGAGACGAGCGAAACGGACGCGGGCGATTCCGCGAAGCGGTGGATCGCCGCGAGATTCTCGACGAACGCGCTGCCGAGCGGCCCGCGCCGTGCCGGCGGGAACAGCATGCCGAGCCCGCTCGGGCGCCCCGCGGCCTCGGGCGGCGCCGTCACGCCGACGACCTTCTCGAGCACGATCGCCGGCGCGCCGAAGCGCTCGCCGTCGGGATCGACGCACACGACGGCCGCGACCGGCACCACGCCGCGGAGCCCGAGCTGCACTTCGCTCTCACGCCGGAAGTTCGGCGGCGTGCCGAGGCACTCGCCGAGCGCAGTGCGGAGCACGAGCGAGCGCCGCCGGCCGCCTTCCTCGAGCTCGAAGAGGAAGTGCTGCTTCGACGCGCCGCCCGTGAGCGGCTGGAGGTCGTGGACGCGGAAGCCGGCAGGGAAGTGCGCTTCGAGCAGATGCCCGAGGCGCTGCGACACGTCCGCGAGGCTCACGGGCGAATACGGCGCGCGCGCCTCCGCGAGACGCCGCTTCCGTGCGTCGAGCTTGCGCTCGATCGCCGCTTCGACTCGGCTCACTCCTTTCGCGACCTCCTGGTGCGAGTTGGAAAGCAATCACGAGGCCAAAGCGATCGCGAGGATTTTCGGCCGATCTTCCGCGCCTCACGCCCGCGGCGAATCGAAGTCGACTCGACGCGGGCTCGCCGGACCCTCGGCCGAGCCGGTTTCAGTTCTGAGCGTACCGCCGGCTCGGGATCGCCGTCGCTACGCTCAAGTCACGGCTCGCCACTGCGGGCGAGCCTTAGTTGTCAAAGAGCGAACGGGTGAACGTAGCGCTCCCCGTCGAGGACGAGGAGCGGCGCCCGGCCCGGGGCAACGCCGAGCTCCCAGCGGACGTCGGTCGGAGCCCGACCGCTCGCGCGGATCGTGCCCCGGTGGATCGCGTGGTGGTGATGCGCGGCGCAGCACGCGACACGATTCTCCGGCTCGTTCCCGCCGCCACGGGAGCGCCAGGTGATGTGATGATCCTCGAGGCTCCGGCGTGCGGTGCAGCCGGGCACGCCACAGCGCCAACCGTCGCGAGCGAAGATCGGATCGCGATGCCGGGGCTCCGCCTCCCATTGCGTGACCGCGTGGAGAAGCAGCCGCTCGAGCCCCTTCCAGAAGGGCTCGTTCGGAGCGGAGAGCGTGACCACCGCGGCGCGAAAAAGCCCGACCACGGAGGCCGGGCCGAAAAACGTCACTTGCCGATCGACCGTCTCGCCCTGAGAGCGCGCACAGATCTGGAGGTCCAGCCGCTCGAGCCGCGCGCCGTGCTCGGGCGGGAGAACGTCGGCGCCGTACGCGTCGCGCCGGTCGAGCGCCCACTCGACCTCGTCAACGAGACGCCGCACCATGACCTCGCCGGCACGGGCGACCCACGCCCGCTCCTGCGCGCCGCGCGCGACCGGAAGAATGGCGAGCGCGCGCACCCAGGAGAGCTCGCCCGAGCGATACGCGCGACCGAGCTCCGCGAGCTCACGCGAGCGGCGATCGAGCAGCACGAGGCTCCGCGCCTTGGCGGGCGAGATGCCGAGCCGCTCGCGCAGGTAGAGATCGAAGCTCGCAAAGCCGAGCGCGCGATGCGTGCGGAGATCGGAGAAGCGGCGAAGCGCGCGGCCGAGGCGGGCATCGATCTCGTGGAGCTCGGCGATCAACCGAAGCATCTCGCCGTCGAGCTCGAAGGCGTCGCAGTCCTCGAAGCGATCGGTGTCGTCGCACCAGGCGTCGAGCGCGATCGGCGCGAGCGTTGGAGCGACGGTGCTCGCGCAAACGCCGTCCGCCGCGCCTTCGGCCGATCGATCCTCCGCGCCCTCGACAAGCGCGGGCTCGGCCGAGCTCGCCTCCGCCGCGATCGCCTCGGCCGCCTGCCAGACCGGCGCCTGCGAGCCGAGCATCCGCCGCGCCGTCTCGAGCGTGCGCCGCCAGAGGACCGTGACGCGCGCCGGACAGCGGAGCGCGAACCTCGCGCGCGGCTCGCCGTCGACCGAGCCCGATTCCTCGTCGAGGGCGTCGCCGACTTCGCCTGCGCGCTGCACGCCGCGCTCGCCGCGGATCGCCGCCGCGAGCTCGCCGACGGTAGCGTCGCGAGCCCGCTCCAGCGAGATCGCCTCAGGATCGGCGGGCGCGACCGCGCAGAGAAGGCGCGTCTTGCTCCAGGAGAGCTCGCCGCGCGCGAATGCGGCGGCGAGCCGCGGCCGCTCCGTCAGGCGGGAGGCGACGAAGGCGAAGCTCGAGAGCTCGCGGCCGGAGATGCCGAGCCGCTCGCGCGCGTAGTCGGCGAGCCGGAAGCCCAGGCGGTCGTAACCGCGGAGCTCGAGGAAGCGCGCCGCCGCGCGTCCGAGCGCGAGGCGCGAGCGGGCCTCGAGACGGGCGAGGCGGACGAGCGAAGCATCGACCTCCGCCGGCGCGATCGGCTCCAGCCGCAGCGCCGCCACGAGCGGCGGGAAACCCGCTCCAGAAGCGGTCTTCCGCGCAGTCGAGGCGATTGCGATCATGGCGAAGATTTAGCGAAATTATGACGGGTTCGTCAAGCGAAATCTTCGAGGTCATGCAGTCGCCCGCGGTCAGGGCGAAGCTACTCGCGCGACCGAGATTACTTCGCAGGCGCTGGCGCTGCCGACGACTCGGGCTCCGGGCTTCCCTGCAGCGTCACTACCTTGCCGTCCTTCGCGGGAGGCGGGATCGGCGCCTCGCCGCTCGTCTTCTCGCCGCCATGCGAGGTGTCGGTGTACCCGTCGGTCACTGGCGGCGGGCCGTCCGGGTACGGGGATTTCGGGGTCGCTTTCGGATCTCCGGCGTCCTCGGCGCCGACTGCGCTCGGGCCGACGAGCAGCGCCCCGAGCGCGATCGCGAGCATGGATGAGGAGAGAGTGGGCTCCGGCATGATGTCATCCTTCCGCGGACCGCTGATCCGCTTTCGTCACCGTACCACCATCGAGGTGATTCTTGCGAAGTTGGAGGACCAGGGCCTTCTAACGTTCGGTGCTCGAGCGGAACTTGCCGGCCTCACGCCTCACGATGTGTGGGCTCTCGATACTTTCGCGAACAAACCGATGGCGGTGGACGAGATGAAGATCGCGCAGCGAGTTGCTGCCCGAACTCTCATGGAGCTCATCTGCTGGCGATCCGTGATCACGTCGACGTCGGTCGTGAAGCCGCTCCCGCCGTGCACCTGGATCGAGACGTCGACCGCTTCGATTTCCGCCTCCGCGCCCGCGTACTTCGCCATGTTCGCGTACATCCCGGCGTCGCCGCCGGCGTCGAAGATCTCGGAGGCTTGATGCGCCATGAGCGCGGCGAGCTCGAGATGCGTCTTCGCGATCGCCATCGGTGGGCGAGGCCTTGGTGCGCGCCATCGGCACCGAGAGCACCTTCCTCGTCTTCGCGTACTCGACGGCCTTGCCGAGCGCGAACCGCCCGATCCCGACGGCCATCGCCGCGATCGCGATGCGCTCGGGGTTGAGCGCGTCGAAGAGCGCCGCACGCCGTCTTTCTCGCTGCCGATCCGGTTGTCGGCGGGGATGTGGACGTCGTCGAAAAAGACTTGGTACTGCCGCTCGGGGGCGACGATCTAGGCGGGGATGCGCAGCTCGAGCCCCGCGGAGGGAAGATCGACCGCGAAGAGTGACATCCCCGCGCGCTTGTCCGCGGCGTCATCCGCGCGGATCGACCGCGCGATGACGAGCATGTGGTCGGCTTCGTCCGCCCCGTCAAATTGGGCGGTAGAGCGGGGGGTGTGGAACGTCCGAGATCTTACCGGCTATGTAGTTTTCCGGCCCTTGTGCCGGCTATCCGCGTGTCGTTCGGATGTCTTCTTCATCGTCGTAGCCGTGGCTTTACTTCGAGGCGAGCCCACTGCTACTAAACCGTTTAGTCCACTAAACCGTTTCGTTTACCCCTGCGGCTGGAGGATATCGATGATCATCAAGGACAACGACGCCGTCGAACGCCTGAATCTCCCGGGATTGACCCACCAAACTCTGGCCGGCCCGCGCGACGGGATGCGCCAAGCCGAAGTCTGGATGCAGGTCATCGAGCCGGGATGCGAGACCCCGCTGCACCGGCATGACTGCGAGGAGGTCGTCGTCGTGCTCGAGGGCAGCGGGAGCTGTGTCCTCGATGATGGCGTCCGCTCGTTCGGATCTGGCAGCACACTGATCGTTCCTCCCAATATCGTTCACAAGATCGTCAACTCCGGGGATCGCAGAATGCTGGCGATCGCCGTTCTGACAATGGCGCCCGTGCGCGTGGAAACGCCGGAGGGCGAGCGCCTCCGCTTGCCCTGGGACCAGGAGCGGCTCGATCACGCCGCCTCGGCGACCTGATTTGAACGACTCGTGCTGCCACCGGGGCAGACCAGATCGCCTATCCATGAGGATTCCGGGGCGTCCGGCGATCGCGGTCGAGCAGTGCGGCGCGGGCGAGCTCTGCCTGCTCCTGCATGGGGTCGGTGGCAATCGCCGCAACTGGGAGCGCCAGTTGCTCGCGTTGTCTCGCGAGTACGTTGCCGTCGCCTGGGATGCGAGGGGTTACGGCGACAGTGACGATTACGAAGGACCATTCGATTTCTCCGATACGAGTCACGACATCGCGAGAGTCCTCGATCATTTTGGCCGGGAAGCGGCTCACCTGATCGGGCTCTCGATGGGTGGTCTCATCGCCGCCGAGTTCTACGAGCGTCAACCCGAGCGAGTGCTGAGTCTCACGATCTGTTCGGTGCAGACCGGGGTCCCAGATCTGGGTCCAGAAGATCGTCGCGCTTTCCTCGCCAGACGAGAGGCTCCTCTCCGCGCAGGGCTGTCGCCGCAAGATATCGCGCCCGCCGTCGCGCGCTCGCTCGCGGGCCCCCACATATCGGCTCGAGCGTTCGACGAGTTGGTCGAAAGCTTGTCTTTGCTCCGTGCGGAATCCTATCTCAAGGCGTTGCGCACTGTGGCCGAGCACCGCACCAACGCGTTTGCGAACATTCGGGTTCCGACCCACTTCATCGCGGCCGCAGATGACAACTTGATCCCGTTGACTGCCATTCGAGAGCTCGCAGGCCGGGTTCCCGGAGCTCTTCTGACGGTCATTCCAGATGCGGGTCATCTTTCCAACATCGAGCGGCCTAGCGCCTTCAACGCAGCGGTATTGGGGTTTCTGCGCTCGATCCGGCGGGCTGCCGCGACCGATGGAGCGCGGTCAGATCCGTTCACCGTGAGGAATCCATCGTGACGGCACGACTTCAGGTACGCAGGTCAACCCCTTCGCCTGCAGGCGCGAGTTTCCCGAGCAAGCGGGAATGGATCCTCAAGCATGCCACTGCGGAGTTCATGGCCCATGGCTTTCACGGCGCCAGTATCGACGGCATCGCGGCGGCGGCCGAAGTCTCCAAACCGACCATCTACAAATATTTCGGCAGCAAGGAGCAGCTCTTCACCGCAATCCTGAAAGCCGCAGCGGCCGATATCCTCCAACCCACCCACAGTGGAAGGACCAAAGTGGCCTCCCTGCGGAAGGAGTTGATCGCCTTTGCACGGCACTATGCCGAGGTCATTCTCTCGCCCGTCACTCTCACCCTGCACCGTCTGGCGATCGCCGAGGCGCAGCGTTTTCCGGAGCTCGGTCAGCTGTATTACGAGGCGGGTCCCGGTGTGGCGGTGAGCGGTCTTGCGGCTTACTTGGAGCGTCTGGCGGCAGCCGGTGAGCTTACGGTCGACGACGCTGAGCTGGCTGCGCATCACTTCTGGAGTCTCGTGCTGAGCGCGCCACGCACGCTCATGCTCTTCAAGACCGAGAAGGGGCCGTCACCCGAAGAGATCGATCGCTTCGTCGTCAGCGGCGTCGATGTGTTTCTCAGCCATTACCGTGCTCGAAATGAGAACGGGAGCGAATCCCTACCCCGCCCACGCAGCCTCGGCCGGAGATCGGTGCGGCGATCGAGATCCTGAATCCGTCGAAAGGTCCAAGAAGATGCGCAGCATGGCCACCGAAACGAGCTCAGCCGCGGATCTCGTCGCACGAGCCGTCGCCCTTCAACCGCTGCTAGCCCGCAACGCGGCCGCCACGGATTCCGAGCGGAGAATCCCGGACGAGAACATTGCAGCGCTCGCGAAGGCGGGTTTGCTCAGTCTGGGTGTGCCGAGAAGGTTCGGAGGCGCCGAGGCGCCGATCCGAACGCAGCTCGAGGTGAGCGCGGCACTCGGACGCGCCTGCGGGTCCACCGCCTGGGTTGCGCAGAACATCAACGCCTCGGAGGTCGTGGCTGGTATGTTCTCTGATCGCGCGCAACGGGACGTTTGGGGAACAAATCCGGCGGCGCGCGTCATCGGATCGATGGCCCCCACGAAGGACGTGGTACGGGTCGACCGTGGCTGGGAGATCAGCGGAAGCTGGCCGTGGCTCTCCGGCTCCTACCACGCTGACTGGGCGTTCCTGATATTCCCGCTGAACGAGGTTGGAGCGGAAGGCGCGGCACTCGGCCTCGTGCCGCTGGCATCCGGGCGGATCGAGGATACCTGGTTCGTCACTGGTATGCGGGGCACGTGCAGCAACACGCTCGTCCTCGACCGAGTTTTCGTCCCCGATCACCGTGTGCTCCTCGGCTTGCCGGCGATCGAAGGAAGGGTGGCCACGGAACACACCGAGGAGGCGCTCTACCACTCGGCGCTCGCGCCGACGCTGATCCTGATCCTCGTCGGCTCGCAGATCGGCCTGGCGCAGGCGGCTCTGGACCTCGTGCGCGAGAAGGCGCCGAGGCGAGCCATCACCTACACCTCATACGCAAGTCAGAGCGAATCAGTGGGATTTCAGATCCAGGTCGGGGAAGCCGCCGCCCAGATCGACGCGGCGCGGTTGCTCGCGCTCGATGCTGCGGAGCGAATCGACCGCGCCGCGCGAGAGGGCGACCCAGTGCCGTACGGCGAGCGCGTCAGGATTCGAGCGGAGGCCGCGTGGGTCTGTCGCCAGCTGCGGCGCACGGTCGGGGATCTCGTCGATGCGCACGGCGCGTCGACCTTCGCGGAGGCGAATCCGCTGCAGCGGATCTGGCGCGACCTGAATGCCGCCGCACGACACGCCATGTTGACCACCCAGGTCGGGTTCGAGGTCTACGGCAAACAATTGCTTGGCCGGGAAGAGCGGATCTCCCCCTTGCTCTGAAGCGGTAGCCGAGGTCGTCATGCCCAGGGGAGCGGAGAGGGTTGACGGAAGACTGACCGGCGTGAGCCTGGCGCAGTGGAGCCGCGCGAAGAAATTCCGAAAAAAGGCAGCGACTACGGCACGCGGCGCCAGAAGATGACCGAGCTCGCCACGGCCTCCGAAGGCAAGGTGTGGTTCCGCATCCGGTAGCTCCGCGGGCCGCACTTGAGGACGTGAGCGTGGTGGAGGAGGCGATCGAGGAGTGCGGTTACGGCGGCGAGGAGCCCGTGCGCTTCGGCGTATCGGACGCGGTAGCCCTGCTGGATCGCGGCGTGTCCGATCGCCTGCGCGAGGTGACTCTTCCCTGTGCCCGGCGGCCCGAGGAAGAGCGCGTCCTCGTGCGTGGCGATGAAGCGCCCGGTGGCGAGCGTGAAGACGAGAGCGCGATCGAGCTTCTTGTTGAAATCGAAGTCGAAGGTGTCGAGCGTCTTGTTGAGATCGCGGAAACGAGCTTGGACACGCCGGCGCGTGAGGAGCCGATCCTGGCGGCGCACGAGCTCGTCGGTGATGAGCCGAGACGAGATCGAGCGGCGCCATGCGCCCGGCCTGCGCCTGGCGCAGCCGCGCTTCCAGTACGTCGGCGATGCCGGAGAGGCGGAGCTGACGGAGCGAGCGATCGACTTCGGCGAGAGTGATTCGGAGATCTCCTTCGTGGTCTGGCGATCGATGAGATCGCGGTAGAGGGTGAGCTGGCGGATCAGAGGATCGACCTGGCGGAGCGTGAGCGGGCCGCGGAGATGGCGCTCGCAGTAACGGCGGACGAATCGGTAGGTGTCGAAGCCGATCTCGAGCGCCGCGGCGCACGCATCCTCGACGGCCACCACGCCGTGCTTCTTGGCGAGCGAGAGGACGCCGAGGATGCGCCGGATGCCGGCAGAGCCGTCATGCTCGTAGATCGCGGCGCACACGGCTCCGATCGCTTTCCCGGCGCGCGCAGCGCGGGCGAGGAGTGCCACGGTTTCGGGCGGCGTGTGCGGCGGGACGTCTTCGGGCGCGACTCGGTGGTGTCCACGCGCCTGGCGCCGATGCACGCGCAGGAGCTGTCCGGTCTTCGGATCCAGCAGCCGGACAGTGTGTCCGTCCCACTGCACCGGGATTCGCTCTCCGAGGTTACCCGGTGGGACGCTGTAGTAGGGGCCGTCGACTTCGACGCAGCCGTCGAGGTGCACGGTGCGCGAGCCGTGCTCGTAATAGCGAAACGGAGCGAGCGGCAGCGGCAAGAGCGCCGAGCGCTCCTCGGCAAACATCGCCGCGACTTGCCGCTTCGTCGTCCCGTGGATCCGCGTGTCGGCCCAGCGCGCGTCCCAGTGATCGAGGTAGTCTGTCCTTCCTCGATGCTCTCGAAGCGCATGCCGCGGAGCGGAGTCCGCTGCGTGTGGCCGACGCTCGCTTCGACCTTGCCCTTCCGATCCGGGTGTCGGACGCGACATGCGTGCGGCGATATTTCCGCTCTTCGGATCGCGGCACATCGCGCCGTCGCCGTAGTCGACCTGTGCTTCTTCGCCGGGCGCGGTGACGATCACGGGATGCGCTTCGGGGACCGCCGCGGCGCGCAGTGATCGGACGAAGCGTCGTACGCTCGGATAGCCGACCGCGAATCCGTGGCGATCGACGAGGTCCTGCCAGATCGCCATGGCATTGCGGCCGCCGCCGAGCGCCTCGAGGATCAGCTCCCGATACGGCTCGCAGGCGCTCGCCTGCGGGCTTCGTGCCGGCTCCGGCGGCTCGATCACGGCCCCCGAGTCGGTGGACGTCTCTATGGCCGGTTTTGGAAACGGCCGTCGGCCCCAGCCGCCCGGGGCGCGGACCGCGACCCCGGCCCCCTTCAGGTACGCGCTCACCGTCTCGCGGCGAACGCCGGTCGCTTCCTCGATGCGCCGAAGCGTCCACCCAGCCGCCCCAGCGCCACTACCTGATCCCGCTTCGCTTCGCTCAAGACGTTGGCCATTCCGGCGTCGGATCGAAATCCGATCGCCTGCTCAACGTCCGAGCCGCCCTCCTATTGGCCGGTTTTCAGCCGTCCATCATTGGCCGGTTTTGGGTGTCCACCGAGGGAGGCGAGCGACGACTACGACGCCGGCCCGATCCGCATCCGAATCGAGAGCCAGCCGCTCGTGATCTTTCCGATGATTTCCTCCTTCACGTGCGCCTCGACGACGCACCCCATCTCCCGCATCAACGCAGTAGAGCCAGGCACGGCGATCGCACTGTTGCTCTCACGCGCTCGATCCACGCGATGAGCTTCGAAGGCCTCGGAGATCCATTTCCCGAGAACGGAATCGGTGCCCCATCACCCTCTCTGCTGCGTGTGACTCCGGTCGTAGAACTTGTCGGCGTGGATGTTCGCAGGCGAGACGCCCGCGTCTCGCACGATCTTCTCCGCGGAATCGAGCATCGGCGGCGGGCCGCACATGTAGACGTGATGATCGGCGATCCGCGCGCCGAGCGTCGCGCGCACGTGCTCGCTCACGAAGCCGCGCGGGCCGCTCCAATCCGAATCCTCGGGCTCGCCGGAGAGCACGGGGATGAACTCGAACGTGCCTTTCCACTTCGCGCCGAGCGCCTTCATCTCGTCGAGGCAGTAGAGATCTTCCCGCCGCCGCGCGCCGAAGAAGTACTTCACGTCGCGTGCGACGCCGTCGGCGCAGGCCTGCTCGAGAAGCGCCTTCACGGGCGCCATGCCGCTGCCGCCGGCGATCGCGAGGATCGGCGCGGCCGCGGGGCGGAGCCAGAAGTCGCCGTAGGGGCCGTGCCCTTCGAGTCGTTGGCCGACCTTCGCCTCGTTGTGGAGCCACGTCGTGAAGACGCCGCCCGGGACGAGGCGCACGTGGAACCGCACGAGGCTCGTCGGCTCGGCGCCGGGCGCGGACGCGAACGAGTAGCTCCGGCTCTCGCGCTCCTGGTCCATGATCACGCCCGGTACGTAGATCTCGCAGTACTGGCCCGCGCGGTACGTGACGGGCTCGTCGATCGTGACCTCGAGCTCGACGATGTCGTGGGTGAGCTTGCGAAGGCTCGTGATCGCCCCGGCGCGCTGTACGACCGGGATGCGTTCGGTCTCTTCGAGCGCGCCGCCGTACTCGAGCACGACCTCCGAGCGCGGCAGGCTCTGGCAGATCAAGATGTAGTTCTCGGCGAGCTCCTCGCCGGAGAGCGTATACGCCTTGTCGCAGAGCTCGTAGACCTTTCCGGAGACGAGCTTCACCTTGCACGTGCCGCAGGTGCCGACGCGGCAGCTGTGCGGCGCGGCGAAGCCCTGGGTGAGCGCGTGCTCGAGGATCGTCACGTCCTTCGGGCAGTCGAGCTCGACGCCCTGCTTCGGGATCGTGACCTTGTAGCTCGCCTCGGATTTGCCGAAGAGTTTGCGGAACATCGTGGGGTCTCCCCCTCACCCGCGCTTCGCGCGACCTCTCCCCAAGGGGGAGAGGTGGGTGCATCAGATCTCGTAGTTCTCGACCAGCCAGCGGCCGGCCGTCAGCTCCTGGATCTCCGTCGTGCCGCCGCCGAGCTCGATCAGCTTCGCGTCGCGGAACAGGCGCTCGATCACGTACTCCTCCATGTAGCCGTAGCCGGCGAGGATGTGGATCGCCTCCTGGCAAACGAACGTGGACATCTCGGCGACGTAGAGCTTGCCGACGCTCGCATCCGCGACGGAGACGTCGAGTCGCTTGCCGGCCCAGATGTCACCGAAGACGATTTGCCGGCAGTTCGAGATCGCGGTGTACATGCGCGCGATGCGGCGCTGCACGAGCTGGTACTGCGCGATCACCTGACCGCCTTGCTTCCGCTCACGCGCGTAGGCGAGCGCGATGTCGAACGCGCGCTCGGCGATGCCGTAGGAGATCGCGGTCAGGCCGACGCGCTCGCGTGACAAGCGCTCCTTCACGTTCGCCTTCTCCGCGCCGCCGCCGAGGAGGCGATCGGCGGGGATCCGGCAATCCGAAAGGAACACCTCGCCCGTCGGGCTCGAGCGGAAGCCCATCTTGTGGAACGGCTTGCCGGTCTCGAGACCGGGGTCGCCGCGCTCGCAGAGGAACGCCTCGGCGCGATCCTTCCCGTTGTCGCGCACCTTCGCGTAGACGACGAACGTGTCGGCGTAGGGCGCGTTCGTGATGAAGGTCTTCGAGCCGTTCAATACCCAGTGATCGCCGTCGCGCTTCGCGGTCGTCTTCATGTCGCGGATCGCCGCGGAGCCCGCTTGCGGCTCGGTGAGCGCCCAGCAGCCGATTTTTTCGAAGCGGAGGAGCGGCCCGGCGAAGCGCTTCCTCTGCTCGGGCGTGCCCTTGGAGAGGATGTTCCCCGCACAGAGGCCGATCGTCGCGCCGTGGCTGAGCCCCATGCCGGCGCAGACGCGCGACATCTCGACCGAGAGCACGCGCGGCACGAAGAACTTGAGCATCTCCTCGGGCGGCGACTCCTTCATCATCTGCGTGAGCTCGCCGTCCGCGCCGAGCCCCAGCGTCTTCACCATCTTCTTGATGGGCTCGTAGGGGAGGAGGCGCTCAGCCTCCATCTCCGGCACGAGCGGCTCGATCTCCCGCTCCATGTACTGGCGGATCGTCGCGCGAATCGCTTGCTGGGTTTCCGTGAATCCGAGGTCCGTCATGGCTTCACCTGTTCCGGAGGCGCGTCCGCGAGGATTCGTTTGCCGCGGAGCGAGCCGATCTTCTCTTCGTCGAGCCCGAGCCAGTCCGCGAGCACGGCCGCGTTGTGCTGTCCGAGGCGCGGCGCCGGCCCGGTGACGCCCGATTCCGCGTCCGAGAAGCGATACGGGCTCTGCACGACGAGCCGCAGGTTGCCTTCGTCGTCGACGACGCTCGCGGCGACACCGCGCGCCGCGACGGTCGGCGATTCGAGCGTCGTCGCCGAATTGCGAACCTCGCCCCACGCGAGGTTCGCGCTCTCGAGCGCGCGCTTCAGCGCGTCTCGGTCCGGGAACGACGCCATCCACTTCTCGACCGCTTGCCTCCGGAATTTTTCCTTCGTCGTGATGTCGGCGCCCTTCGGCTCTTCGGACACGAGATGGAACGGCTCCTTCAAGAGCTTCCACACGTGCGGCAGCGTGCGGTTCAGCATCATCGGGCCGCCCGGCGCGTCGAACACCTCGCCGCCTTGCGAGACGGGCTTCTCGGCGCCGTCGAGGAGATAGTGGATGTAGTCGTCGGTCGCATGCCAGGCGTCGAGCATCGCGACGTCGATCTGCTGCCCGCGGCCGGTGCGCTCGCGCATGTGGAGCGCGGAGAGCACGGCGACCATGCCGTGAAGGGCGGCGATCGAATCCGCGAAGCTCACCACGGAATCGCGTGGCACCTCGCCGAGCATCTCCGCCTTGCGGCCGATCCAGCCCGACTCCGCGTGGATGATCGGCGCATACGCCTGGCGCTGCGCCTCCGGGCCGGTCTGGCCGAAGCCCGAGATCGACGCGAGGATCAATCGAGGATTCGCGGCCGAGAGCTTCTCCCAGCCGATGCCGAGGCGGTCGATCACGCCCGGGCGGAAGTTTTCGATCACGATGTCCGCTTCGCGGGCGAGCTCGAGCAGGACGGCCGCGGCGCCCTCGGCCTTGAGGTCGATACAGACGTTCCGCTTGCCCGCGTTCTGCTGGAAGTAGAGCCCGGCGAGGCCGTCGCGCACGACGCCGAAGAGGCGCGTCACGTCGCCTTCCGGCGGCTCGATCTTGACGACGTCTGCGCCGAGGTCGGCGAGCAGGCGCCCGATGTACGGGCCCGCGATGAACCGCGAGAGGTCGAGCACGCGGATGCCGTCGAGCGGTCGGTTCTTCATGACGAGAGCCCCATCCTTCGCGCGATGATCACCTTCATGATCTCGTTCGTCCCCGCATAGATCGTCTGCACGGCAGCGTCCGCGTAGTCCTCGGAGATCGGGTATTCGCGCATGAATCCGTATCCTCCGTGAAGCTGCAGGCACTGCGCCGTCAAGCGGCGGAGGAGATCCGTCGTCGACCACTTCGCCATGCTGACTTCGGTGACGATGTCGTCGCCGCGGACGTGCGCCGCGAGCAGGCGGTCGACGAATGCCTGGCTCATCTCCACCTCGGTGGCGAGCTCGGCGATGCGGAACTGCGTGTTCTGGAAATCGGCGATCGCGCGCCCGAACGCGCGGCGCTGTTTCACGTAGGCGACCGTGTCGTCGAGCGCGCGGCGGCACCACGCGACGGCGGCGAGCGCGATCACGATGCGCTCCTGCTGCAGCTTCTCCATCAGCATCGGGAAACCGAGCCCCTCCTCTGCGCCGAGCAGGTTCGCGCGCGGCACGCGGCAGTCCTCGAAGAAGATCTCGCTCGTGTCCTGTCCGCGAAGACCGATCTTGTCGAGCTTCCGCCCGCGGCGGAACCCGGGCGCGCTCGCCTCGACGAGGATCAGGCTGATGCCCGCATGCGCCGGCTTCGCTTTCGGGTCGGTCTTGGCCGCGACGATGAAGAGATCGCCGAGCTGGCCGTGCGAGATGAACGTCTTCGAGCCGTTCAGCACGTAGTCGTCGCCGTCCTTGACGGCGGTCGTGCGGATCCCCTGGAGGTCCGAGCCGGCCGACGGCTCGCTCATGCAGATGCCGAGGAGCGTCTTGCCGGCGATCACGCCGGGCAGGTGCTTCCGCTTCTGGTCTTCATTCCCGAAGGTCGCGATGTACGGGAGGCAGACGCCGGAGTGGAGGCTCACCATCAACGCGTGCGCGCGGACGTACGCGAGCTCCTCGAGGACGATCGCGTCGTAGAGGAAATCCACCCCCGAGCCGCCGTACTCGGCCGGCGCGCTCGGCGCGACGAAGCCGTGCTCGCCGAGCTTCCGCCAGGTCTCGCGGTCGCAGATCCCGGTCTCGTTCCAGTGCAGGATCTTCGGCGTGACCTCCTTCTCCACGAAGCGCTTCACTTGCTCCCTGAAGAGCTCATGGTCGCCGTCGAAGATCTCGCGTCGCATCCCCCTCATGGAACGCAAAGGCCGAGCCAAGCCGATTGCCCCGCCGATCGAGAAAAAGCGTAGATCTCGCCGACTCGCGTCGAGTCGCCGGTGACTCGGAATTCGAGTTCGAATCGGTGGCGACCGGCGGCGAGCTCAGGCCACGGCGGTCACTTCGATCTCGATCATGATGCTCGGCTCGAAGAGGCGCGTGACGCCGAGGAGCGTCGACACGGGCTTGCACCCGGCTTGCGCCCATACCGGCACGAGCTCGCCGGCCTTCGCCATGAACTCGTCGACGTCGGTCGTGTAGAAGTTGAGTCGCACGATGTTCTTCGGCTCCATGTTCGAGGCGGCGAGGACCTCGACCAAATTCTTCCAGGCGAGCTTGAACTGCGCGACGAGATCGCCCGGATGCATCGGCGCGCCGCTCGCGTCGTTGGACGTCTGGCCGGAGACGTAGAGCACGCGTTGACCGCCGGTCACTTCGATCGCCTGATTCACGTTGAAGTCGCCGAGCCAGGTCTGGGGGTTGATCGCACGGGCTTGCATGAAGAGTCCTCCTTTGTTCGCCGAGCGTTTAGCTCCATCGCAGCGCGGCGTCGACGACCCGCGGGATTCGAAGCGAAATCGAATCGCGGTCGACATCGGGAGATGGGCTGGACTAGGCTGCCCGCATGCATCTCCGCGTCGGTCTTCTCGGTGCCGGGTCGTGGGGCACGACGGTCGCGGCGCTCGTCGCGCCGAAGGCGCCGACGATGCTCTGGGCGCGCTCGAGCGACGTCGCGCGCGAGATCAACGAGCAGCACACGAACGAGCGATATCTGCCGAAGTGCGATCTCCCGGCGTCGCTCCACGCGAGCGACTCGATCGAGGAGACGGTGCGCAGCGCGGACGTCGTGGTGATGGGCGTGCCGTCCGTCGGTTTCCGCGGCGTGCTCGAGGAGGTGAAGAAGTACCTCCGCCCGTGGGTGCCGGTCCTGAGCCTCAGCAAGGGACTCGAGGAGAAGAGCCATCTCCGCATGACCCAGCTGATCGAGGAGCTCCTGCCGGGGCATCCGGCCGGCGTCCTCACCGGTCCGAATCTCGCGCGCGAGATCATGGGCGGCTATGCGGCGGCCGCCGTCGTCGCGCTCGACGACGAAACGATCGTCAAGGAGCTCCAGCGGCTCTTCACGTGCGGCGTCTTCCGCGTCTACACGAACCAGGACGTCATCGGCTGCGAGATCGCCGGCGCGTTGAAGAACGTGATCGCGATCGCGGCGGGCATGGGCGACGGCATGGGAGTCGGCGCGAACACTCGCTCGGCGGTCATCACGCGCGGCCTCGCGGAGCTCACGCGGCTCGGCGTCGCGATGGGGGGCGAGCCCACGACGTTCGCCGGTCTCGCCGGCATGGGCGATCTCATCGCCACGTGCACGAGCCCGCAGAGCCGTAACCGCCACGTCGGCGTCGAGCTCGGTAAGGGTCGGCCGATCGCCGAGATCCTCGCCGAGATGCACATGGTCGCCGAGGGCGTGAAGACGAGCCGCGTGGTCGTCGAGCTCGCCGAGCGCTGGGGCATCGAGATGCCGATCGCGCGCGAGGTGCACGGCGTCATCTACGAGAAGCGCTCGCCGCGCCAGGCTTACCGCGGCCTGATCCGCCGCGAGGCAGGCGCCGAGACCGATCCGGGCTGATCGTCACGTGACGAAGCACGGCGTCCCGCACCGGCCCTACGGCGTGCCCGTTCAGCACGTCGAGGAGGACGTCGCGAGCTTCTCGCGACGCTCGTTTCTCGTGTGGCACGTGCTCCCGCTCGCCGTCGCGCTCGGCTACTTCGCGGTGGTGAAGCTCGCGCCGGGCTTCTCGAAGAGCGTGCTCTCGACCGAGCAGGGTCTCATCGAGATCGCCACGGCGGTGCTCTTCGCCGCCTCCGCGTTCGGCGCCTACCGGATCGCGAGCGACTCCCGCTTGCGCGCCGAATACCGCATCCTCTTCGCGCTTTTCGTGATCGGCGCGATCTTCGTCACGCTCGAAGAAACGAGCTACGGGCAGAACTTCTTTCAGTGGGAGACGCCGGCGTGGTTCCAGCAACACAACGTGAACCGCGAGACGAACCTCCACAACCTCTTCCACAACAAGCCGTCGCGTCGCTTCCAGGCCGCGGCGGTGCTCGTGTTCCCGATTGCATGCATCGCGGTGCCGCTGTTCTTCCGCTGGCGCGGTGGCCCGTACCACCGGGGCGAATGGCGCTTCTATCTGCTCCCCGGACTCGAGCTCGCGACGCTCGCGATCGTCGCCGCGGCGGTCAACTGGCCGAACGGCTTGCCGGAGTCGGTCGTGAGGGAGCCTTGGCGGGGGCCCGAGCTCCGCGAGGTCCGCGAGCTCTTCTGGGCGTGGGCCGCGTTCGGCTACACGCTCATCATCGGCAACCGTCTGCGCGGACTCTGAGGAGGAGGAGCGGGTCGCGCCCGCGCGGTCCCGTTGCTTCGCTCTCGGAGACGACGTCGAAGCGCGCGCGCGTCGTTTCGTCGAGCGCTTCCCAGTCGCGCGCGGTGACGAGCGCGTAGGCGTCGCGCCCCGGGACGAGCGCACCGCAGGGGTCGCCGCGGAGCCGCCCGACCCGGCGCTCGGCGTAGAAGACCGCGCCGTGGTCGAACGAACGGTAGAAGGAGAGCGAGTCCTCCGGCGCGATCGTGTGGCGCACGCTCGCGAGGAACGGCGCATAGCTCCGGCGCCAGGCGACGGCCGGAAAGTAGACGGCATTCGCGAGCGCGGCCCCGCAGGCGGCGACGAGCGCGAGCGCGACGAGGGTCTCCCGCCACGCGGCGCGCGCGGTCGCCCAGACGAACAGTCCCGCGGCGAGAAGGAGCGCGACGGCGGCGAGGAAGAGCATCGGAAAGCCGTTCGCGACGATGCTCGCGAGGAGGTCGATCTCGGCGCGATCGCGCGGCTTCAGCCACGGGCGGATGCGCTCGAGGACGTCGATGCCGATCCGCTCGCCGACGAGCGCCAGCGCGAATGCGATCGCGACGCTCGCCGCCGCGGCCGCGACCGCACGGAGTGCCCATGCGAACGCCGGCGGGATCGCCCAGCGCTTCTCGACGACTCCGCTCCACCAGCCGCCGACGAGGAGCGCGGCGGCGGGGTAGAGCGAGAGGAGGTAGACGGGGCGCTTCCCGCTCGCGAGCGAGAAGAACACGAACACGACCGCAAACCAGACGAGCGGGTAGAGGAGGCGCTCCGTTTCGAGCCGCCGGCGCTGGCGCCAGAGGTACGCGGCGAGCGGCGGCAGAAAGAGCGTCCACGGCGCGAAGCCGCCGAGGAACGCGGGCACGTAGTACCACCACGAGTGCACGTGCGGCAGGTCGAAAGACTTCGCCGCGAAGAAACGCCCGAGGTTCTCGGCGAGGATCTGCTGGCGCACGAACTCCTCGCCGCCGCGCTCCGCGGCGAGGAGATACCAGACCGCGGGAATCGCGATCGCGACGGCGAGGCCGGCGAGCGGGCGGAGGCGGCGGACGTCGCGATCACGCCGGACGGCGAGGTCCGCGACGCCGACGAGCACGGGCAAGAGGATTCCCGTCGGCCCCTTGGCGAGCGTCGCGAGCGCCATGCATCCGTAGAGCGCGACGAGCGATCCGACGCTCGGCTTGGCGGCGCGCGTCGCAGCTTCGAATGCGAGGAAGGCGGCGGTCAGGAACGCGGCCTGCGTCATGTCGACGCGCGCGGTCGTGCCCGAGCGGAGCCATTCGAGGCTCGTCGCGAGCACGAGCGCGGCCGCGAGACCGCCACGCAGGAAGATCGCGACGATCGCCGCAATGCCGAGCAGCGCCGACGGCAAGCGCATCGCGAGAGGATCGACCGCGTCGCGCAGGGCGGCGACGGCGCCGGCGAGCCAGTAGTAGAGCGGCGGCTTCGTCGGGATCTCGGTGCCGTTCCGGAGCGGCAGGATCCACTCGCCGGTCCGGACCGCTGCCTGGACGACGAGCGCCTCACGCGTCTCGCGCCACGAGTAGAAGGGATCGTTGCCGAGCGCGCCGAGATAGACGACCGCCGCAAGCGCGATCGCGAGTACCCCTCCGAGCCTCTCACCTCTCCCCGTTGGGGAGAGGTCGGCGCTCCGCGCCGGGTGAGGGGGAGACGTCACGGTCCGACGGGCGTCTCGAGGATCTCGAGCCGCCGCCGGCCGGCGTCGAGCCGTGCGCGTACGCCGAACGGCAGGGTGCGCTTGCCGCGCCCGTGGCCGCTCGGGAGGCCGTAGGCGACGGGCACGCCGAGATCCGCCGTCCGCTCGGCGAGCACGGCGTGCATCGCGCGCGGCTCGCCGCAGTCCTGCATCACCGCGAAGACGATGCCACGGACGCGCGCGAGAACGCCGGCGAGCCGGAGGTGCGTGAGCATGCGGTCGAGCTGGTAGGGCTGCTCGTTGACGTCCTCGAGGAAGAGCAGCCTGCCGTCGAGCTTCGGAAAATACGGCGTGCCGAGCAGCGAGACGAGGATCGAGAGGCAGCCGCCGACGAGCGTCCCCTCGGCGACGCCGCGCCGATAGGTGCGGGTCAACGTGAACGGCGCGATCGTCTCGCCGCCGAGCGCGCGCGCGAAGGCGCGCAGGTCGCCGCGGCGAATCGACGGGAATTCGGACGAGATCATCGGCCCGTGGAACGTCGCCCAGCCGAGCTGCCCCGAGGCGAAGGCGAGGAGCGCCGTCGTGTCGCTGTAGCCGACGAGGATCTTCGGCCGCTCGCGCCGCAGCGCCCGCTCGACGAGCGGCAGGATGCGTGCTGCGCCGTAGCCGCCGCGTGCGAACACGATGGCACGCACGCGGTCGTCGGCGACCGCTCGCAGGAGCGCGCTCGCGCGGGCGGGGTCCGAGCCCCCGAAGCCCGCGGCGGTCGGCCGTGCGGGAACGAGGCGCACGTCGTAGCCGAGGGACGCGAGCCGCCGGGCACCGGCCGCGAGGCTCTTCGGGTCGGCCGCCGAAGCAGGGGCGACGACGGCGATCCTGTCGCCCGGGCGGAGCGGCGGCGGTCGGCGGAGGGCCAAGCGCCTCCGCTTTCGTGTCCGCGCGGCGGGTTGTCAAGGCGCCGTCCGGCGATTCGGTATGTTAGAAGCGCCCGTGCGCCGGCTCTGTCTCTTGCTTCTACTGTCCGCGACCGTCGCCGTGGCGCGCGCCGCCACGCTCGAGGACCTGCCACCGGGGGCCGACCATCGCGTCCGCAGCGTCACGATCGAGGGTGCGAGCGCCTTCCCCGCCTCGATGCTCTCGGCGTCGGCCCTCTCTGCCGAGGTCCTCACACGGCCGCGGGCCTGGTACACGCCGTGGCGCTCGCGGCCGCTGTTCGAGCCCGAGACGTTCGAGAAGGACCTCGAGCGGATCCGCCGCTACTACGAGGCGCGCGGCTACTTCGAGACGCGCATCACCTACGACCTGACCGTCGAGGGCGAGCTCGTCGACGTCGTCATCCGCATCGAGGAGAACCAGCCCGTGCCGGTCGCGGAGATCGAGGTCGGCGTGAAGGCGCCGACGGAGATGCCGCTGCCGGACAGCCTCTCGCTCCGTCGCGGCGAGACCTTCGAAGAGGAAAAGTACCAGAAGAGCGAAGCCGAGCTCATGCGATTCTTCCTCGAGCGCTCGTACGCGCACGTCGAGGTCGAGCGCGAAGCGCAGATCGATCTCTCGAAGCGCGAGGCCCGGGTTCGTTATCTCGTCACGCCGGGACCGTCGGCGATGTTCGGCGAGGCGGACGTCGAAGGCAACGAGGACGTCGAGCCTGAAATCATCCTCCGCGAGATCGAATGGACGCCGTACGAGCGCTTCACCCTTCAGCCGATCGACGACACACGGGAGCAGCTCCTCGCGACGAAGCTCTTCGCCGCGGTGCGGATCGGCTGGGAGAAGACGGGCGATCCCGACGTCGTGCCAATGACGATCGACGTGAAAGAGCGCCCGCCCCGCGAGCTCAAGTTCGGCATCGGTTACTCGACGGAAGAGCAGGCGCGGGTGCAAGCCTCGTGGTCCCATTACAACTGGCTCGGCGGCGGGCGGCAGCTCACGCTCTCGGCCAAGTACTCGTTCGTCGAAAGCTCCGCGTCGGCGCTCTTCGTGCAGCCGCATTTCCCCACGCGGAAGACGCGCGGCATCCTCGAGTTCCGCCAGGACACCGAGGACGAGGAGACCTACTTCCTCTACGCGACGCGCTTCCGCCCGCGCTTCGAGCACAAGTTTGCCAAGACACTGACCGGCACGCTCGGGCTCCGCACCGAGTGGGCGAAGGTCGACGACATCGGAGAGGAGACGGAGGCGGTGCTCGGGCCGCAGCTCGACGAGGGCTTCCTCTTCGGCCCGACGCTCGCGCTCATCTGGGACACGACGAACGCGCCGCTCAACCCGAAGGACGGCTTCGTGCTCTCGGCGACCGGCGACTACATCGGGCTCGGCGGCGACTACTCGTTCTACCGCATCGCCGGCCAGGCGAAGGGCTACCGGCCGATCGGCTGGGAGACGATCCTCGCCGCGAAGGTGAAGCTCGGCTTCGCCGAAGCGGTCGGCGGAGATGATCACTTTCCGATCTTTGAGCGGTTCTATGCAGGAGGCGAGAAAAGCGTGCGCGGTTACGGCCGCCGGCGCCTGGGACCGCTCAGCGCTGGGGACGAGCCGCTCGGAGGCAAGAGCTTGCTCGAGGGATCGATCGAGGTGCGACGCCCGATCTGGGGCGCGCTCGGCGGCGCGGCGTTCATCGACTTCGGACAGGTCGATCTCGACGCGTTCGAGGTGCCGATCGGCGACCTCGAGTATTCCGTCGGGCCGGGTGTGAGCTACGACACGCCGGTCGGGCCGCTCCGGCTCGACGTCGGCTTCCCGCTCGATCCGCCGCCCGGTGATCCGTTCTTCACCGTGCATTTCAGCATCGGAGCGTTTTTCTAAAGGCGGTTCCTTTGAGGCGGTTTCTGCGCGTCCTTCGTTGGCTCGTGATCGGGCTCGTTGCGGTCGTGGTGATCGCGCTCGGGTCCGCGCTCGTCATCGTCCGCACGGACCGCTTCCTCGATTGGGCGCGCGGCACGCTTGTCGCGCAACTGAACGCCGGCTGGAAAGGCGAGCTCGCGCTCGGCCGGCTCGAGGGCTCGATCTTCGGCGAGCTCGTGCTCTCGGATCTTCGGCTCCGCTACCAGGGCGTCGACGTGCTCGTCGTGCCGCGTGTCGGGCTCGGCTACGAGATCCTGCCGGTGTTCTCCGGGAAGGTCGAGGTCACGGAGCTCACGCTCACCGACCCGATCGCGGATCTTCGGCAGGACGCCGAGGGGCGCTGGAACCTCCTCGAGGCGCTCGCGGCGAAGGTCGTCGATCCGAACGTCCAGGCCTCGAGCCCCGGCCTCGAGATCGCGCTCCGGAAGATCACCCTCGAGAACGGGCGACTCGTCGTGAGCCCGACGGGACGCGCGCCGGTCAATCTCCGCAGCGTCGCGGTCGATGCGGAGGCGAGCGTCCTCGCGAAGGGCATCGATGCCGAGCTCCGGCGGCTCGCCTTCGAGGTCGCGACCGAAGGGCTGCCGATCGTACGCGCCGCCGCGACGGTCTCGTACGCCGGCGCGGCGCCGTCGCAGGTCGTCGAGCTCCGTTCGATCACGGTCGAGACCGACCGCTCGAAGGTGAAGCTCACCGGCCGCGTCGCGAACCTCGAGGCGATGGCAACCGCGCGCGAGCGCGTGACGATCGAGGGCGACCTCGAGCTCGAGAAGCTCGCCGGCGCCGAGATCCACCCGTGGGTGGCGCAGTGGAAGCCGGAGGAGGACGTCACCGGCAAGCTCGGCGTGCGCGGTCCGCTCTCCGCGCTCGAAGCGACGGTCGAGCTCGCGCTCGCGAACACCGCGCACGCGAAGCAGCCGAGGATCGTCGGCAACGCCCGCGCCGACGTAGTCGCCGAGCCGCTCTCGTACGAAGCGAGCGCCGAGGTCGCGGACGTCGATCTCGCGCGCTTCCTCGCCGACGTGCGCGGGTGGATCCAGGCGTCGCTCCAGGTCCGCGGCAAAGGCTTCGAGCCCGCCGGCATCGAGGCGGACGCGCGCGCGGAGGCGACGGCCCTCGCCTATGGTGACCATCACGCCGACACGGTTGCGCTCGTCGCGAACGCTCGCGGCGAGCGCGTCACGCTGGAAGCGAACGCGACGAACGGTCCCGGGCGCGTGATCGTGCGGGGTGACGCGTTGGTCGCGGCCGAGCCGACCGGCCACGTCGATGCGACGGTGACGGCCTGGAAGATCGGCGGCACGAACGAGACGATCGATCGCGCGCGGCTTCTCGCCGACGCCGGCGACGGGCGCCTCCGCCTGGCGGAATTCTCGCTCGGGGCGAAAGGCGCGACGGCGAACGCGAAGGGCGATCTCGGGCTCCGCGCGGGAAAGAGCGGGCGGCTGGAGTTCGCCGCGCGCGCCGCGGACCTCGGTCCGTGGATGACGCTCGCGGGGCGGAAGGGAAACGGCTCGCTCGCGCTCTCGGGCACGGCGCGCGGCTCGATCGTCGATCTCGCGGTCGCCGGCGCGCTCGACGTCGCCCCGCTCTGCGACGAGGCGGTCTCGATCCGCCGCGCGCGTGTCGATTTCGACGTCGCACACGTCGGCGGCGCGAAGCCCGAGGGACGGGCGACGATCGCGATCGAGGAATTCGGCGGACCGCTCCGACTCGAGCGGATCGACGCGCGCACGAGCTTCGCCGGCGCGGAGCCGCGGCGCGCGTCGGTGGACCTCACGTTGCAGGAACGGAAGGACAGGTCTCATCGCCTCCGCGCCGACGTGGAGCTCCGCGCGGACGCGATTCGCGCTTCGGTCGCCGAGCTCTCGCTCGCGCTCGAGGACGGCGCGTGGCGGCTCGAGAAGCCGGCGACGATCGTCGCGCGCGGCGGCGGCGTCGAGATCGATCGGCTGAGCCTCGCCCACGGCGATCGCCGCATCTGGATCACCGGCAAGGCGGCGACGCAGGGCGCGCAGAGTCTCGCGCTCGCGATCGAGCGCTTCCCGATCGCGAACCTCCGCCCGCTCCTCGGCGAGAAGCTCCCGCTCGACGGCGTAATCGTCACGCGTGTCGAGATCGGCGGCAGCGCCGCGGCACCGACGGTCGAGGCACGCGCCGAGATCGTCGATCTCATGGTGAGCGGCCAGCGCTACGAGGGCCTGACGGCGGCGCTTCACGTCTCGCCTGCGACGACGACGCTCGATGCGACCTTCAAGCAGGATGCCACGCGCTCGCTCGTCGTCGCCGGACGGTTGCCCGTGCGCGTGAGCTGGGACGGCGCGTTTCGGAGCGACCTCGCGGGCGAGATGGATCTCCGCGCGCGCTCGCCGGGGCTCAGCCTCGCGTTCCTGAACCTCGCCGGCGAGAAGCTCGTGCGCGACGCCGCGGGTGACCTCGTCGTCGACCTCGCGGTGCGCGGACCGATCGACGCGCCGATGCCGAGCGGCACCTTCGCGGTCCGCGGCGCGACGCTCGTCGTCGTGCCGGCCGGCGTCGACTTCCGTGACATCACGGTCGAGGCGAGTCTCGCGCCCGACCGCATCTCGATCTCCAAGCTGTCGATCGCCTCCGGCAAGGGCGGCACGCTCACCGGCACCGTCGACGTCGGCCTCGCCGGCCGCGCGCCGGATTCGATCCGCGCCTCGTTCGTCGCGAAGGAGTTCGGCGCCGTCTACACGAATGAGGCTTGGGCGAAGGTGAGCGGTGAGATCGCGATCGAAGGGCAGCTCGCCTTTCCGCACGTGAAGGGCGACGTCGTCGTCGAGGAGGCGATCATCCGCCCCGACCTCGAGTTCCTCGGCAAGGCGCCGAAGCCGCGCGATCCGACGATCCACATCGTGCCGATCGGCGCGACGACGAAGCCCGTCGAGGCCGCGTGCGCCGAGGTCGCGTCCGCGGCGGCGACAGAGGCCGCGGCCGCGAGCGCGGCGACGGACTTCACGCTCGACGTGGGCGTCAAGTTCCCCGGCAACACCTGGATCAAGCACTCGTCCGCCACGGTCGAGCTCACCGGTGACGTCCGCGCGCTCAAGGGCCCGGGCGGCCCCGTGAACCTCGTCGGTGCGATCGAAACGCGCCGGGGCTGGGCGGAGCTCCAGGGCAAGCGCTTCAACATGAAGACGGGACGGATCGCGTTCACCGGCGGCGACAAGATCGATCCCTCGCTCGAGATCGTCGCCGAGCACAAGGTTCCCGAATACCGCATCGAAGCCGTGATCAGCGGCACCGCCGAGAAGCCCTCGCTGGAGCTGCGCAGCGATCCCTACCTCGAGCAAGCGGACATTCTGTCGGTCCTCATCTTCGGCAAGCCGACGAACCGTCTCTCCGAGGGTGAGCAGCAGGCGCTCTCCGAGCGTGCCGCCGAGATGGCGACCGGCTTTGCCTTCACGCAAGTCGCCCAAGCGGTGGCGAGGTCGCTCGGCCTCGAAGAGATGGGCGTCCACATCGAGGAGCTGTCGACGAGCCGCGTCGCGGTCGGCAAGTACATCAGCGAGAAGACGTTCGTGACCGTCGCGCAGACGCTCGACGAGGAGCCCGGGCAGGAAGTCGCGATCGAGTACCGTTTCCTGCCGAACTGGGCTGCGGTCACCTCGACGACGTCGACCGGGAACAGCGCTGCCGACGTGATCTGGCGAAAGCAGTACTAACGCGATCGTGCGCGCCCGCGCCGCGCGGCGACCGAACGCAGCGGGGAGGCGCCGCGGACGACGAGCGCGGGAACGAACAGCGCTCGAAGCTGGCGTTCCTGCGACCGTTCGTCTTGACCGAGCGAGCGACGCGCCGCCAGGAGCACGAGCTCGAGGTACATGATCCACTGCACGAGATCGTCGAGCGGGATTTCGCGCTCGAGCTCGCCGCGCTTCTGAGCAGCCTCGAGGACCGGACGCCAGAGCTCGCCGGTCAGGCGGAGCGCCTGCTCCGTGCTGCCCTTGATTCGATTGGCGGGATCGAGCGTCGCGGCGCCGACCAGAAGCCCGAAATACGGATCGTGGTCGGCGGTGCGCACCGCGAGGAGGATCCCCTGAACGATCGACTCGGTGACGTTCGGCTGGGACTCGAGGAACACACGGGCGCGATCGACGAAGCGTTCCGCGCGGCGTACGAGCATCGCGAGAACGACGCCGTCCTTCGAGCCGAAGTGCTTGTAGACGAACCCGCGTGACAGACCGGCGACGGCGGCGATGTTGCCGACGGTCGTCTTCTGAACCCCGTAGCGCTCCAGACACGTCTCGACGGCGTCGAGCAATCGTTCCCGCATGTCCTCCGACTCCATAGCCGTTTCTGCCGCGGCGCGCCCATAGACAGACTATCGATATCGTCATCGTGTTTCCACCCGCGTTGGGCTGAAGAGATCGCAGATTCCATCGAGTTGACACGATTTCTTCGGCCGTGGTACGGCCGTAAACAACTTACTTGCTTTGTTCACGGAGGAGGTCTCATGAGGATCGCTCCGTCGCTACCGCTGACGCTCTCTCTCTGTCTCGCGATGACGAGCGCCCCCGCGATCGGCGAGGACGCCGCGCCGGGACCGGCCCGACCGGCGATCGAGGAGATCGTCGTCACGGCGCAGAAGCGGGCCGAGAGCCTGCAGGACGTTCCGATGTCCGTCTCCGTGCTCACCGGCAGCGCGATCGAGGAGCAGGGAATCGCGGACGCGAAGGATCTCGAGCTCGTCACACCCGGCCTCAGCTATTCCTCGCTCGTCGGCTACTCCGTCATCTTCTTGCGCGGTATCGGCACGGACGTGTTCGTTCCCTCCGCGGACACCGGCGTCGCCACGTATCTCGACGGCGTCTATCTGCCGTTTGCGCACCATCTCGCGGAGCAGTTCAGCAAGCTCGAGCGCATCGAAGTGCTGAAGGGACCGCAGGGCACCCTCTTCGGTCGCAACACGACCGGCGGCGCGATCAACATCATCACGAAGCGTCCGACCGACGAGCTCGAGGCCTCGCTCGATCTCTCGTACGGGAATTTCGACACGAAGACTGCGAAAGCGTACGTCAGCGGGCCTCTCCTCTACGGATTGAGCGCGAGCGTCTCGGCGATCTACGTCGAGACCGATCCGTACCACGAGCTGATCTCGAGCTCGCCGATTCGGAGTCTCCCCGAGGAGGTGACGAAGGGCGTCCACCCGAAGTTACAGTGGCGCCCGTTCGACGAGCTCACCGCGCTCGTCGCCGGCTACATCACTCGCTTCGATGGCGTCGGCTCGGTGATCAACACGCCGGAGGACACGAAGCCGCTTGGATCGCTCCTCGGCGTCCGTCCGCTCGGCGCCTACGAGTCGAGCATCAACGAGCCGATCTTCCTCACGGCGGACAACGACATGGTCTACGCCGAGATCGTCTGGCAGCCGTCGTTCTTCGACGTGAAGGCGCTCGGCAGCTACCAGCAGGTCGTGACGAGCACGCTCTACGACTACGACGCGTCGGCGGCCGACATCGTTTATTTCGACGCGCGCCACCAGTTCGCCGACGTGATCACCTCCGAGTTTCAGATCCTCTCGAACGACGACACGTGGCTCTCCGACCAGCTGAAATGGACGGCGGGTTTCTATTTCTTCAAGAGCAAGGGCGGCTTCGATCCCGTCTATTTTGGTGCGGCGGCGCGCACGATCCCGAGCCTGCTCCCGCCCGAGCTCCTCGACGTGATCGCCGATGCCGGTCTCGTCTCGGGTGTGAACCTCGAGATCCGCGGCGTCGTCGAGACCGAAGCGCTTGCCGGCTACGCGCAAGCGACGTGGGAGCCGTTCGCGTGGGTCGGGCTCACGCTCGGCGGTCGCTACCAATCCGAGGATCGCGGCACGACGAAGGCTTCGAGCTCGCTGTTCCTCGACAACGGCAACATCCTGCCAATCTTCCAGTTTCCGCTCGACCGGACGACGAAGAGCGACTTCTCCCCGAAGGCGACGCTCGATCTCAAGCCGTTCGAAGACACGCTCGTCTACGTGTCGTGGACGCGCGGCTTCAAGAGCGGAACCTACAACGTCGTGAACATCACCGAGCCGCCGGACTACGTGAAGCCGGAGGAGGTGACGGCGATCGAGCTCGGCATCAAGGGCACGCTCCTCGACGGCAGTCTTCGCTACGGCGCGGCCGCGTTCCGCAACGAGACGAAGAATGTGCAGACGTTGATCGTCTCGCTCCAAAGCGGCGGATCGGTGAGTCTCGTGAACGCCGCCGAGGCAACGACTCAGGGAGTCGACTTCGACCTCGCGTGGCTGCTGCCCTGGCCGCTCGAGCGCGTCACGCTGAGCGGCGGCGGCGCGTACATCGACGGCGAGTACGACGAGTTCCCGAACGCCAGCGGATACGACGAGCAGACCGGAATCTTCTTCGGCGAGGGCGCGTTGACCACTTCGCCCGGGCGCGACTTCAGCGGAAACGAGACCGTGCGAACTCCCGAGTTCAGCGGCAACGTCGGGCTCGACTATTCCCTCGACGTGCCGGGCGGCGTCGTCGCCCTCGGCGGCGACGGGTACTACAACTCAGGATTCTTCTACGACACGCAGAACACGGCGGAGCAGCCGTCCTACCACCTCTTCAACGCGCGTCTCAGCTATCTCTACGAGCGGTGGGGCTTGAGAGTCACCGGCTACGGAAGGAATCTCAACGATGCGACGTACTACGCGAACAAGTTCCCGACGGACTTCGGCGTGAACTCGTTTTTCGCGCCGCCGCGGACCTATGGCGTCCGCGTGGATTGGCAATTTTGATGGGCGCGGCCTTCGATCCGCTGGCTCCCGAAATGGCGGTCGATCCCTATCCGCACTATCGCCGCCTGCGCGAGCGCGATCCCGTGCACCGTTCGGCGCTCGGCTTCTGGTTCCTCACGCGACACGCGGATGTTGCCGCGTTCTTCGCCGAGCGCCGTCTCGCGCATTGCTATCCGGCAACGCAGGCGATGCGACTCGGTCCGGACGTGGTGAACGAGCCCTACTTTCGCTTCTTCCGCCTGATGGTGTTCGTGCTCGACAATCCCGACCATCGGCGCATCCGTAATCTCTTTCGCGCGACGTTCACCCCGCGGCGCGTGAACGAGCTCCGTCCGCGCGTCCAGGCGATCGCGGACGAGCTGGTCGATCGAGTCGAGCCGCAACGCCGGATGGATCTGGTGCACGACTTCGCGCTTCCGTTCCCGAATCGAGTGATCGGCGAGCTCCTCGGCGTCCCGTTCGACGACTTCGAGATGACGTACGCGTGGACGATGGCGTTGAACCCAGTGCTCGAATTCCTACCGATGGATGCCACGACGCTCGCGCGCGCCAACACGGCCGTCCTCGAGATCGCCGACTACTTTCGCGCGCTCGCCGTGAAGCGCCGCGCGGAGCCTCGCGACGACCTCTTCAGCGCCATGGTCCACGCCGCCGACGAGGGCGAGTCCTTCACCGAGGACGAGCTCGTCGCGAACGCGATCCTTCTCTACCTCGCGGGCTTCGAAACGACCGCGGGAAGCACGGGCCTCGCGGTGCTGAATCTCCACCGCAACCGTGACCAGCTCGCGCTCTTGCAAGCCGATGCTGGTCTCCTGCCGAAAGCGGCGCGCGAGCTTTTGCGGCACGATTCTCCGGGACAAGCGACCGCGAGGGTGGCGATGGAGCCCGTCGAATTCGGTGGCGTGCGGATCGACGCCGGGCAGGGGATTGTCGCCTGGATCGGCGCCGCGAACCGTGATCCCGCGGCCTACCCGGACCCCGATCGGCTCGATCTGCGACGCGAGCCGGCGGCCGATCTGCTGTCGTTCGGCGGTGGCGCCCATTACTGCCTCGGCCACGCGCTCGCGGTACAGGAGCTCGAGGTCGCGCTCGGCACGTTGCTCCGCCGGTGCCCGAAGCTTGAGCTCGAGACGCTCGAGCCCGCGTTCCGCCCGACGTCGCTCATGCGCGGCATCCAGGCGTTGCCGGTTCGCTGGTAGCTACAACGTTCGCCCGGCCGCCTCGGCGAAGCGCCGCACGCCCGCCATCAGCTCCGCGAACCGCTTCGGCTTGAGAGACTGTCCGCCGTCGGAGAGCGCGTGCACGGGATCGGGATGGACCTCGATCATGAGACCGTCCGCGCCGGCCGCGATCGACGCGAACGCCATCGGCTGCACGTATTGCCAGTGGCCGGTGCCGTGGCTCGGGTCGACGATCACCGGCAGGTGCGACCACTCCTTCAGCACCGGCACCGCGCTCAGGTCGAGCGTGTTCCGCGTCGCCGTCTCGAACGTGCGGATGCCGCGCTCGCAGAGGACGACGTTCGGGTTGCCTTCGGAGAGGATGTACTCCGCGGCCATCAGGAACTCCTGGATCGTCGTCGACATCCCGCGCTTCAACAGCACCGGCTTCTTCGCTTTGCCGAGCCGCTTCAGCAGCGAAAAATTCTGCACGTTCCGCGCGCCGACCTGGAGCATGTCGGCATGCTCCTCGACGACCTCGACGTCGTGCGCGTCGAGCACCTCGGTGACGACCGGAAGCCCGGTCGCCTCCCGCGCCTTGGCGAGCAAGTCCAAGCCTTCCTCCGCCATGCCCTGGAACACGTACGGCGAGGTGCGCGGCTTGTAGGCGCCGCCGCGGAGCATGTGTCCGCCGGCTTCCTTCACGCTCTTCGCGGTCGAGAGGATCTGCGACTCGCTCTCGACCGAGCAGGGGCCGGCCATCACGGTGAGGCGTGGGCCGCCGATCTCGAGGCCGGCCACGATCGGGATCGCCGAGCTTTCGCGGCGGATCTCGCGGCTCGCGAGCTTGAAAGGCTTCAAGATCGGCATCACCGACTCGACGCCGGGGAAGGACTCGAGCGCCTGAAGCGCGACCTTGCCGCGCTCGTCGCCGATGCAGCCGATCACGGTGCGCTCGACGCCGGTGATGGGATGCGACTTGAAACCGAGCTTCTCGATCTCGCGGACGACGGCGCCGATCTCGTCCGGCGTGGCGCCCGCGTTCATGACGACGATCATGATTCCGAGCTAGGAGTGGGCCCGCCTGGTTGTCAAGGAAGGGTCCCGGCGGTATCGACGACGCGATGGGCCTCCGCGAGAACGAGCTCCGCCGCGCCGCCGCCGCCGTCGTCCGCGTGCTGCGCGAACAGGATCTGATCGAGAAGGCCGAGAAGCCCGAAGCGCTCGAGCAGCGGGTCTACGAGGCGTTTCAGAAGAACATGCGCCAAGAGGCGGAGATCGATGCCGAGGCCGAGCGGATGCTGAAGGACCTCGCCCGCCAAGCGGTCGGCATGGACCAGCGGAAGCTCCTGCAGAAGCTCAAAGAGAAGCTCGCCAAGGACAAGGGCTTCGTCCTTTAGCTGACCGCCCCGGCCGACCGCCAAGATTGCGTCGGCCAACCCCGCAAGATTGGCAGACTTTTCGTGGCACAACCCTGTCGCGACGGTTGGCGATTGACGGTAACTATTTGTAATTACTAGCTTCATAGCCGCGCAATTCGTGAAACAACGCGCGGCACGTGACTCGCAAAAGGGTCACATCGGCAGTCAAGACGTAGCTGCCGGAGCCCGCTGAGTCCTCGCGGCGCCTTCCGGGAGCTCGCTGCCGGAGGTCCCTATGAAGCCCGAGTCTCGTCGTGTTTTTGCCGTCGCCGCCGCGCTCTGCGCACTGGCGATCACGTCCAGCGCTCACGCGCAGTCCTCCGGCGCGAAGCTCATTCAGTGGGGTTGGGGTGAGCCGACCGCCCCCTACGTGCGCGACAACGTCGCGGCCATGGAGCAGAAGGCGTTCGACGGTCTGTCGATCATGCTCCGTTACGGCACGACGACGACCGACACGTACCTCGGCTACGGCCACGTGTTCCACACCGTGCCGCTCGCGATCGACAACCCGGTGCTCCAGAGCGACATCGCGGCGCTTCAGGAAACCCAGTTCCGCAGCTTCACCGAGAACTTCACGGACCTCTTCATCAACACGCACCTCTTCGGCGACTTCGTCGATTGGTTCGACGCCGGGTGGTCGACGTACAACCACAACGTCGGCGTCTTCGCGCAAGCGGCCCGCGATGCCGGGCTCGTCGGCTTCATCCTCGACACCGAGGCGTACGGCGAAGCGAACATCTTCAATTACGAGTGGCAGCGCTACAAAGGCACGAAGACGTTCGACCAGTATCGCGCGCAGGTGCGCCGTCGCGGGGAAGAATTCATGGACGCGATCAACGCGCACTTCCCCGAGGCGAAGATCATTCTGACCTTCGGTTACGGGCGTCTCGCCTGGTCGCAGCGCACGTTCGGGAGCGCCGATCCGACGTACGATTTCTTGCCGGCGTTCATCGACGGCATGCTCTCGCGGATGACGTCGGCCGGCACGCTGGTCGACGGCTACGAGAACTCGTACGCGTTCGAGCGCGCCGCGCAGTATCAGACCGGCTACGACGACGTGAAGGTTCGCGGGCGAACCTACTCGGCCGTGCCGACCGCGTTCGACCGCTCGTACAAGGTGGGCTTCGGCAATTGGCCGAACTACCTCGGCTACATGAACAACTGCGCGAACAAGACCGCGTGGATCCCGGACCGGCCCGAGTGCAACTGGTTCTCGCCGGCGGCGCTGCGCGCGACGCTCTGCTCCGCGCTCCGGCGCTCCGAGAGCTACGTGTGGATGTGGTCGGGTACGCATCCGTACCCGCACTGGTGGTCGAACTCGAACATCTCGCCGGCCTACGTCGACGCGATCCGCGACGCGAAGCTCCTCGCCAACTCCACACTCAGCTGCGAGAGCGAGCCGCCGACGTCGACCCCGACCGCAGCGCCGACCACGCAGCCGACGGCCACTCGCACACCGACGCCGCTGCCGACTCAGACCGCCACGCTCACGCCCGCGCCGACGAAGACGCCGACTCCGGTGCGCACGCCGATACCGACCGCGACACCGCGCGTGAAGAAGCGCCGGGTACGCGCCGCCGACGTGACGTTCGAGGTCCCGACGCTGGCGCCGACACCGACGCCGACCAAGCGTCGCTAGCGGCTGCGGGGCCGCGACGCTCCGGAAGCGCCGGTCCCGAGCCCTTGCTGTCGGACGGTTTTGCGCAGCGGGATTCGCAAAGAAGTGCCGTCTGGTTCGATCTGGTCGCGGCGTCGGAATCGATAGCCTAGCGATTCCACGAGGTTCACCCGCGCAGGGACGGTTGGCACACGGCTCGCACCTGTCGCGGCCACACTACTGAGAACGAAGTGGCCGCGGAGCCTCGCCGATGTCGCATTCGGCAGCTCGCTGCCGGAGGTCCATGAAGGTCGAATCTCGACGTCGGTCGGCTGTCGTCGCGGCGCTCCTCGCGCTGACGATCGTTTCCGGAGCTCACGCGCAGTCGAGCGGAGCGAAGGTCATTCAATGGGGTTGGGACGAGCCGACCGCGACGTACGTTCGCGACAACATCGCGGCCATGGAGCAGAAGCCGTTCGACGGTTTGTCGATCATGCTCCGCTACGGCACGACGACGACCGACACGTACCTCGGCTACGGCCACGTCTTTCACACGGTGCCGCTCCGGATCGCGGACCCGGTCCTCCAGGGCGACATCGCGGCGCTCCAGGAGACCCAGTTCCGCAACTTCACCGACAACTTCACCGATCTCTACATCAACACGCATCTCTTCGGCGACTTCGTCGATTGGTTCGATGATCGCTGGTCGATCTATCTCCAGAACGTCGGCGTGTTCGCGGATGCGATCCGCCAAGCCGGCCTCGTCGGCTTCATCCTCGACACCGAGGCGTACGGCGAGGCGAACATCTTCAACTACGAGTGGCAACTCGCGAAGCGGACGAAGTCGTTCGAGGAATACCGCGCCCAGGTGCGCCGCCGAGGCGAAGAGCTCATGGAGCAGATCAACGCCCATTTCCCCGAGGCGCAGATCCTCCTCACGTTCGGCTACGGACGGCTCGCCTGGTCGCAGCGTACGTTCGGGGCTCCCGATCCGACCTACGAGCTCCTCCCGGCGTTCCTCGACGGCATGCTCTCGCGGATCTCGTCGCAGGGCACGATCATCGACGGGTACGAGAACTCTTATTCGTACGAGCGCGCGGCGCAGTATCAGATGGGTTACGACGACGTGAAGGTTCGCGGGCGAAACTATTCGGCGGTGCCGGACGCGTTCGATCGGTCCTACAAAGTCGGCTTCGGCAACTGGACGAACTATCTCGGCTACATGAACGACTGCAGGAACAGGACCGCCTGGATTCCGGATCGGCCGGAGTGCAACTGGTTCTCGCCGGCGGCGTTGCGCACGACCATCTGCGAGGCGCTCCGACGCTCCGAGAGCTACGTGTGGATGTGGTCGGGCACGCATCCCCACCCGCAATGGTGGACGGAGGCGAATCTCTCACCGGCATACGTCTCGGCAGTCGGCGACGCGAAGCGGCTCGCGAGCTCGACGGTCAGCTGTGACGGCACGGCCCCGACCCCGACGCCGGCCCCGAGAGCGACTTGGACCCCGACCCCGGTCACGACCGCGACGCCGAGGGCGACCCCGACGCCGACGGCTACGCGAACGCCGACACCGACACCGACGGCGCCGCGGACGCCGATGCTCGCCGCGACCCCGGCGGCGACACCCACGCCGACGCCTGCGCCCGCGCTGAGGGTGAACGGAAACGGGAAGTCGAAATCAGGGCGCCCGAGGTCGGCTCGCTAGCGGGCGCGCGACCTCGCGTCAGGCAAACGTCATCTCGCGGACGTCCGACGCCACGCGGAGCGGCGCGGCGGTCGCGCGCTTCACGTCGTCGACGGTCATTCCGGGGGCGATCTCGCGGAGCAGGAAGCCCTCGGCATCGACGTCGAACCAGGCGAGGTCGGTGACGACCGACTTCACACAGCCGAGCGCCGTCGGCGGGTAGGTGAGCCGCTCGACGAGCTTCGAGCCGCCGTCGCGATCGAGCTGGTAGCAGATCGCGATCACGCGGGCGCCGCCCGCGGCGAGGTCCATCGCGCCGCCGATGCCGCCGGTCCCGCCCGCAGGCGTGCTCCAGTTCGCGAGGTCGCCGTTCGCGGCGACCTGAAACGCGCCGAGCACGACGGTCGAGACGCGCCCCGTCCGTGCCATCGCGAACGACACGGTCGAGTCGAAGTACGCCGTGCCCGGGAGCGCGCTCACGAATTGGCCGCCGGCATTGTAGAGGTCGACGTTCTCTTCGCCCTCGGCGGGGAAGGGGCCGTAACCGAGGATGCCGTTTTCGGCGTGGAGCGTGACGTCGCGGCCTTCTATGAAGTTCGACACCCCGGTCGGAAGGCCGATGCCGAGATTCACGTACTCGCCCTCGCGGAGGAGCGTCGCGACCTTCATCGCCATGAGATCGGGTGGTAGACCGCTCGGCCCGCCCTCGGTGACGACGCGGCCGCCGGCGTCCGCGGTGCGGCCGATGAGCCGCAGGAGCTGGCGGAGGATGGCAACGTCGAGCACGGTCGTCGCCTGCACGATGCGGTCGACGAAGATTCCCGGCACGACGACGAGCTCGGGATCGATCTCGCCGATCTCGACGATCTCCTTCACCTCGGCGATCGTCGTCTTCGCCGCCATCGCGAACGCGGGCGCGAAGTTCCGCATGCCGCCGCGGAAGACGAGATTGCCGGCCGTGTCTGCGCGGTGTGCCTGAAGGAGCGCGAAGTCGCCGGTGATCGCGCGCTCGAAGAGGAACGTCTTCCCGTCGAAAACGCGCTCTTCTTTTCCTTTTGCCACAGCGGTGCCCACGCCGGTCGGCGTGTAGAAGCCGGCGAGCCCAGCGCCACCGGCCCGCACGCGCTCGACCATCGTGCCCTGCGGCACCATCTCGAGCTGGATCTCGCCAGCCTTCACCTGATCGCCGATCGGCGTCTGGAACGCCGGGTTCGCCACGTAGGTGCAGATGAGCTTCCGGATCTGCTTCTTCTCGGCGAGCACGTTCAGCGACGTGGGCCCGCCGGCCGGCGTGTTGCAGACGATCGTGAGATCCTTCACGCCGCGCAGGGCGAGCGCGAGGAGGCAGTCCGTCGGCCACGCCTGGGGCGGGCCGAAGCTGTGCACGAGGACGGTGGCGCCGTCCGGCACGTCGGCGACGGCTTCGAGAGCGGTTTCGCAGATTCGTTTGCGCGGCATCCGCTGGGAAATGTCAGGGCTCGCCGCCTCGGGCAAGGAGGAGTAGAGAGAACCGATGGCTCGTCTCACGGAAGAGCGGATCTCGCACCTCGCCCACCTCGCGGTCGGCGCGATCCACAAGGGCGCTTCCGTCCGGAACGAGCGGCTCGCGCTGATCGAGGCGAAGAAAGCTCTCGCCGACGCGCTCGGCGCCGAGGACCGGCTCGACCCTGTGGTTCGCGCCCGGATGCCGAAGAACGCCCTCCCCGGTAGCCGCGATTGGGACATCCTCTATCGCAAGCTGATGGAGGAGGAGATCCGGAAGGCCAAGCTGTAGTGGCGCCGAGGTTGGCGGGCGGGGGGCTGGCCTCGCGGAAGTAGAGCGCAGCCGAGCAGCGACCTACGCCGGCAGCCGGGTGCCTGGCTCGCTCCATGGCTCGCTGCTGGGAGCGAGCAGCTTCATGCGAGCAGCTTGCGCAGCTGCGCTTTACTTCCGCGAACCAGGCACCCGGCTGCCGACTAAACACGCATGATCGGCGAGCCATGGAGCGAGGCCAGCCCCCCGCCCGCCAGCCTCGGCCTCGTTCGGTGTCGGTGCGCGCCCCCACTTTACCTCGCCACCGGAAAAGGTTAGGTGCTCGTGTTTCCCCAATACGAGCCCGTGTAGGCGCAGAGACCAAGGAGAGAACCGGTAATGAAGATCAGGCCACTGGGAGATCGGGTGCTCGTCAAGCGAGTCGCCGAGGAAGAGAAGACGAAGGGCGGGATCATCATCCCCGACACCGCCAAGGAAAAGCCGCAAGAAGGCAAGGTCGTCGCGGTCGGTAAGGGCAAGGTCGGCGACGACGGCAAGGTCGTTCCGCTCGACGTCAAAGCCGGCGACAAGATCCTTTTCGGCAAGTACTCCGGCTCGGAGATCAAGCTGAACGGCGAAGAGCATCTCATTCTCCGCGAAGAAGACATCCTCGGCGTCGTCGAGGGCTAGGACTCTCGGGGGGACAGCGCATCTTCCACGCTCTGTCCCCTCACTTCATCGCGACAAGTTCCCGGACTAGGACACCAAGGAGATCGAGGCATGGCAGCAAAAGAAGTGAAATTCGCCCAGGAGGCTCGCGAGAAGATCCTCCGCGGGATCAACATCCTGGCCGACGCGGTCACCGTGACGCTCGGACCGAAGGGCCGCAACGCGGTCATCGAGAAGTCGTTCGGCGCGCCGACCGTCACCAAGGACGGCGTCACCGTCGCCAAGGAAATCGAGCTCGAGGACAAGTTCGAGAACATGGGCGCGCAGATGGTGAAGGAGGTCGCGTCGAAGACCTCCGACGTCGCCGGTGACGGCACCACCACCGCGACCGTGCTCGCCCGCGCGATCTTCACCGAGGGCGCGAAGATGGTCGCGGCGGGTCACGACCCGATGAACATCAAGCGCGGCATCGAGCGCGCGGTCGCGTCGATCATCGAAGAGCTGAAGAAGCTCTCGAAGGCGACGAAGGATCCGAAGGAGATCGCTCAGGTCGGCACCATCTCCGCGAACAACGACAAGACGATCGGCGACATCATCGCCGAGGCGATGGAGAAGGTCGGCAAGGAAGGCGTGATCACGGTCGAGGAGGCGAAGGGCCTCGAGACCCAGCTCGACGTGGTCGAGGGCATGCAGTTCGATCGCGGCTACCTGTCCCCGTACTTCGTGACGGATCCGGACCGCATGGAAGCCGTGCTCGAAGACGCGCTGATCCTCATCCACGAGAAGAAGCTCGCCAACCTGAAGGACATGCTCCCGGTGCTCGAGCAGGTCGCGCGCGCGGGCAAGCCGCTCCTGATCATCGCGGAAGAGGTCGAGGGCGAGGCGCTCGCGACGCTCGTCGTGAACAAGATCCGCGGCACGCTGACGACCGTCGCCGTGAAGGCACCGGGCTTCGGTGACCGCCGCAAGGCGATGCTGCAGGACATCGCGATTCTAACCGGCGGCAAGATGATCGCCGAGGAGCTCGGCATCAAGCTCGAGAACGTTCAGCTCGCCGATCTCGGCAAGGCGAAGCGCATCGTGATCGACAAGGACAACACGACGATCATCGACGGCGCGGGCAAAAAGAACGACATCGAGGGCCGGATCAAGCAGATCCGCGCGCAGATCGACGAGACGACGTCCGATTACGACCGCGAGAAGCTCCAAGAGCGGCTCGCGAAGATGGTCGGCGGCGTCGCGGTGATTCGCGTCGGCGCCGCGACCGAGATCGAGATGAAGGAGAAGAAGGCGCGCGTCGAGGACGCTCTGCATGCGACCCGGGCGGCCGTGGAAGAAGGCATCGTCCCCGGCGGCGGCGTCGCGCTGATCCGCTGCTCGGCGGGTCTCGACAAGCTCGCCGGCGTGCCGGACGAGCAGAAGGTCGGCGTCACGATCATCCGTAAGGCCGTGCAGGAGCCGGCGCGCTGGATCGCGCAGAACGCGGGCCTCGAAGGCTCGATCGTGCTCGACAAGATCCGGAACGGCAAAGGCGCGTTCGGCCTGAATGCCGCGACCGAGGAATACGAAGACCTCCTCAAGGCCGGCATCATCGACCCGACGAAGGTCGTCCGGACCGCGCTCACGAACGCCGCGTCCGTGGCGGGTCTCCTCCTCACCACCGAGGCGATGATCGCCGAGAAGCCGAAGGAAGATCACGGCGCGCCCGCGATGCCGGGCGGCGGCATGGGTGGCATGGGCGGCATGGGCGGCATGATGTAAGAACGAACCGGGGAGAAGTCCCCGTTGGAGGCCCTCTCCCTTCGGGGAGAGGGCCTTCGCGTTTCCGGATGTTCGAGTCTCTCAGCGACAAGTTCGAAGCGATCTTCCGCAAGCTCAGCGGTCAAGGTCGCATCACCGAGAAGCACCTCGACGAGACGCTCCGCGAAGTTCGGCTCGCGCTCCTCGAAGCCGACGTCAACTTCCAGGTCGTCAAGCAGTTCACGGATTCCGTGCGCGCGAGCGCGCTCGGTCGCGAGGTCACGAAGAGCCTCACGCCCGAGCAGCAGCTCCTGAAGGTCGTCCACGAGGAGCTCGCCAAGCTGATGGGCGAGCAGGCGGCCGGGCTCGATCTCGGCGCCTCACCTCCGGTGCCGGTGATGCTCGTCGGTCTCCAGGGCTCCGGTAAGACGACGACCGTCGCGAAGCTCGCGCTCTGGCTGAAAACCGAGAAGAAGCGGAATCCGTATCTCGTGCCGGCCGACGTGCGGCGTCCGGCGGCGATCGAGCAGCTCCGCATTCTCGGCGAGCAGATCGGCTGTACCGTGCACCCGAGCGTCGCGACGGACAGCCCGGTGAAGATCTGCCGCGAGGCGCTCACGACGGCGAAGAACCACGGCTACGACGTCGTGCTCTTCGACACCGCCGGCCGCCTCCACGTCGACGACGAGCTCATGCAGGAGCTCGCGGACGTGCGCGCGGCGGTCAATCCGCACGAGATCGTTCTCGTCGCTGACGCCATGACCGGCCAGGACGCGGTCAACGTCGCGAAGGGCTTCCACGAGCGCCTCGGTCTCACGGGCACGATCCTCACGAAGATGGAGGGCGATGCGCGCGGCGGCGCGGCGCTGTCCATCCGCGCGGTCACGGGCACGCCGATCCTCTTCCTCGGCGTCGGCGAGAAGCTCGACGCGATCGAGCCGTTCCACCCGGACCGCCTCGCGCAGCGCATCCTCGGCATGGGCGACGTGCTGTCGCTCATCGAGAAGGCGGAGAAGGCCTTCGACCTCGAGGAAACCGCCAAGCTCGAGAAGAAGATCCGCAAGAACGAGTTCACGCTCGACGACTTCCGCGACCAGCTCCGCACCGTGAAGAAGATGGGCTCGATCACGGACCTCCTCGGCATGATCCCAGGGCTCGGCAAGATGGTGAAGCAGGTCGACCCCGAGAAGGCGCAGAAGGACCTCTCCCGGATCGAGGCGATCATCAGCTCGATGACGAGCGAGGAGCGGCGGAAGCCGGGAATCCTCAACGCCAGCCGGCGGAAGCGCATCGCGCTCGGCAGCGGCACGTCGATCTCCGACATCAACCGCTTCCTGAAACAGTACGATCAGATGCGAAAGATGATGAAAAAGCTCACGCGCGGCGGTCTGCCCGCCGGATTGCCGTTTTAACCAAGGAGAGAACCTGCATGCCCACGACCATTCGTCTTTCGCGACACGGCGGGAAGAAGAAGCCGTTCTACCGTATCGTGGTCGCCGACTCGCGGAAGCCGCGCGACGGCCGCTACATCGAGGCGCTCGGCACCTACGATCCGGCGCCGAAGCCCGAGAAGGTAATCGTCAAGAAAGAGAAGCTCGAAGCCTGGCTCAAGAAGGGAGCCAAGCCGTCGGATACGGTGCGTCATCTGTTGAAGCGCGCCGGCATCGTCGGAGGGAAGGCGCCCGCCGCAGCCTGAGGGAATATCTCCCCCAGGGAGACGCGCGAAGCGCCAGAGGGGGCAAGGAGTGCGTTCCCGAAATGCGTGAGTTGGTCGAGTACGTTGCGCGCCAACTGGTGACCGAGCCAGATGCCGTGAGCGTGACCGAAGCCGAACGGGAAGGGGAAACGGTGCTCGAGCTCCGGGTCGCCAAGGTCGACCTGGGACGAGTGATCGGGAAGGAAGGGCGAACGGCCAAGGCGCTGCGCGCGATCCTGAACGCCGCGGCGGCGCGCAAGAACCGGCGGGTGGCGCTCGACATCATTGAAGACGTCGACTGAGTCCGGCTCCGGGCGCGTCGACTTCGGACGCATCGTCGGCACGCATGGCGTGCGCGGAGAGCTGAAGCTCCGCCCGCACAACCCGTCGTCGCCGATCACCGATTCGCTCGTGAGCGTGACGCTCACGACGTCGGCGGAGCCCGAGCCGCGCGACTACACGCTCGCCGGCATCCGCCCGCACCGCGGCAACTGGCTCGTGTTCCTCGAGGGCGTCGAGAGCTTCGAGGCTGCCGAGCTGCTGGTCGGCGCGACCGTCTGGATCGAGGAAGACGCGCTCGCGCCGCTCGACGAGGGCGAGTTCTATCACCGCGACCTGATCGGGCTCGCGGTCGTGGACGAGGACGGAGCGCCGCTCGGGCGCGTGAAGGGCGTGCTCACGACCGGGGCCGCCGACGTGCTCGAGATCGTAGACGGCGAGCGCGAGCGCTTGGTGCCGATGACGGACGAGATCGTGCGCTCGATCGACGTGGCGGCCGGGCGGATCGTGATTCGGCCGCTCCCCGGGTTGTTCGACGTCTGACGATGCGAGTCGAAGTTCTCACGCTCTTCCCGGAGTTCTTCGAGTCGCCTCTGCGGGCGAGCTTGCTCGGGAAGGCGATCGCGGCCGGTACGCTCGTGGTGCGAGTCACCGACATCCGCGGCTTCGCCGCCGGCAAGCATCGCGTCGCCGACGATTCACCGTACGGCGGCGGCAGCGGCATGGTGATGAAGATCGAGCCCGTCGTCGCCGCGCTCGAAGCGGCGCGCGAGCGTGACCCCGCGGCGCGGCGGATCCTCCTCTCGCCGCGCGGACGGCGGTTCACCCAGGCCGTCGCGAAGGAGCTCGCCGGCGAAGCCTCGCTCGCGCTCGTTTGCGGCCACTACGAGGGCATCGACGAGCGCGCCGCCGATTGGCTCGACGACGAGATCTCCCTCGGCGACTACGTGCTCGGCGGCGGCGAGAGCGCGGCGCTCGTGGTCGTGGAAGCCGTGGCGCGGTTGCTTCCCGGGTTCGTCGGAAATTCCCGAATCGCTCGCCGAGGAATCGTTCGACGGCGGCGTCCTCGAGTATCCGCAGTACACGCGCCCGGAGGAGTTCCGCGGCCGCCGCGTGCCGGCGGTCCTACTGTCCGGCGATCACGCGGCGATCCAGCGCTGGCGCAGGAAAGAAGCGCTCCGCCTGACGCGCGCACGCCGTCCCGATCTCTTCGCCGCGCTCGCGCATGTTCTCTCGAGCGCGGATCGGAAGCTCGTCGCCGAGCTCGATCGCGAGGAAGAGGAAACGTGAGCGCGCCGCTCTACGTGATCCTGCTTCACTGGCCGGTCTTCGACAAACGCGGCGACGTCGTGACCACCGCGGTCACGAACATGGACATCCACGACCTCGCGCGGATCAGCAAGACGTACGGCGTCGCCGGTCTCTTCATCGCGACTCCTGTCCGCGCCTTGCGCCTCCTCTCCGAGAAGATCGTCGATCATTGGCAGCGCGGCTACGGCGCCACGTACAACGAGACCCGCCGGGTCGCGCTCGCGCTCGTCCAGACGGTGGCCGATCTCGATCAGGCGATCCTCGAGATCGAGCGGAAAACGGGGAGCGGCCGGCGCTGATCGCGACGAGCGCGCGCGAGGGCGAGCGGCGCGCGACTTTCGCCGAGGTCCGCGCGCGGCTCGCGAGCGCGACGGCGCCTCACCTCCTGATCCTCGGTACCGGCTGGGGCCTCGTCGAGGAGATCATCGCCCGTGCGGAGGTCGTCCTCGAGCCGATCCGCGGACGCGGCGACTACAATCACCTGCCGGTCCGCGCCGCGGCCGCGATCATGCTCGATCGCTTGCTCTCGCCGGAGCGGCAGCCCTAGCCCCCAACGGCCGTAGGGGCAGGCTTTCACTCGCCCGGGCATTCCGCTATCAAGAGCGGATTCGCCGATTGGGGTAGGTGTCGCCATGGCCAACGTGATCGAGAAGATCGAATCCGAACAACTGCGCGCCGATGTGCCCGAGATCCGCGCCGGCGACAGCGTGCGCGTGCACGTGAAGGTCGTCGAGGGCGAAAAGGAGCGCGTGCAGGTGTTCGAGGGGATGGTGATCCGCCGCACCCGGGGCAAGAACCGCTCCGCGTTCACCGTTCGCAAGGTCTCCTACGGCGTCGGCGTCGAGCGCACGTTCCCGCTTCACTCGCCGCGAATCGAAAAGATCGAGGTGCTGACGCACGGCCAGGTGCGGCGTGCGCGGCTGTACTACCTGCGCGATCTCGCCGGCAAAGCCGCCCGCATCGAAGAAAAGGGCGGCCGTAAGTAATCACCCCCCGGGCTTACGCCCGACCCCGATTCGTCACCCCCCGGGCTGTCGCCCGACCCCCTGAGGGGGTGTGGGGGTGCATTCCCACCTCTCCCCATTGGGGAGAGGTCGGCGGCGAAGCCGCCGGGTGAGGGGAGGCGACCTAGCCTTCCGCGGCCGCGACGCCCGCGACTTTGCCGCGGCTGCAGCGGGCGTCGAGATGCCCGCCGTCCTCGAGCGCGAGAAGCTCCGACTCGATCACGCCGCTGACGCGGGCGCCGCGCCGGATCACGACCTTCCGCGTCTCGACGATCTCGCCCCGCACCGTGCCCTCGATGCGCACCGTGTCGGCGCGGACCGAGCCTTCGACGATCGCGGTCGGACCGATCACGAGGAGGTCCGTGCAACGGACGTCACCCTTCAGCTTGCCGTCGATCCGCGTGGGCGCGGTGAAGGAGAGCTTGCCGGTGACGACCGCGTCCGCGCTGAGCGAGGTGCGAAGCTCTTCGCCGCGGAGAAACTCAGGCGTCGATGGCGGCAGGACGGGCTGCGGCGGCTTCGGCGGCTCGGGAGTGGCGCCTTCCGCCTCGGGGTTCTGCTCGCGCGCCGCACGCTGCTGATAGTTGAAGAACGGGCGCTTTCGCAGGATCGGCATCAGGTCTGGCTCGAGCCGGCGACTCTATTCCAATCGCTCTCCGGCGTCGACTCCCGCGTGGGGTTTCTCGACCGGAAAAACGTGGCAGGCGACCGCATGGGCGCCGGCTCCCGCCGTGAGCCGCGGCTCTTCGACCCGACACCGCTCCTCGGCGAACGGGCAACGCGGGTGGAAGGAGCAGCCCGACGGGGGATGGATCGGGCTCGGCACGTCGCCCGTGATCCGCGTCCGCTCCTTCCGCGCGCCGGGCTCGGGGTTCGGCACCGCCGAAAGCAGCGCCCGCGTGTACGGATGATGCGGCGCGGAATAGATGCGCGCCGCCGGGGCGATCTCGACGATCTTGCCGAGGTACATGATCGCGACTCGGTGGCTGATGTGCTCCACGAGCCGGAGATCGTGGGCGATGAAGAGGTACGAGAGCCCGAGCTCTTTCTGGAGATCCTGCAACAGGTTCACGATCTGCGCCTGGATCGAGACGTCGAGCGCGGAGACCGGCTCGTCGGCGACGATCAGCTTCGGGTCGACCGCGAGCGCGCGCGCGATGCCGATCCGCTGGCGCTGCCCGCCGCTGAACTCGTGGGGATAGCGGTCGACGACGTCGGCGCGGAGACCGACCCGCGCGAGCAGATCGACGACACGCGTCTTTCGCTCCTCGCCGCGCGCGAGCCCGTGGATCGCGAGCCCCTCGCCGACGATGGCGCCGACGCGCATGCGCGGGTTCAGCGACGCGTAGGGATCCTGGAAGATGATCTGCATCGCCCGCCGTGTGCGACGGAGCTCGGAGGCGGAGAGCGTCGCGAGGTCGCGTCCCTCGAAGCGGACGGTGCCGGCCGAGGGCTCGATCAGACGCAGGATCGCGCGGCCGAGCGTCGACTTGCCGCAGCCGGATTCGCCGACGATGCCGAGCGTCTCGCTGGCGGCGAGCGTGAGATCGACGCCGCGGACGGCGTGCACCCACTGCTTCGGCCCGAGACCGAAGCCGCCGCCCGACGGGGAAGCGCTTCTCGAGACCGACGACCTCGAGGAGCGGCGCCGCCGGAGCGGCCGCGCGAGCCACGGACGTCACGGTTGCGCCTCCGCCGCGGCGCGGCCGAGCAGCACGTCCGAGCGGATGCATGCCGCGAGGTGTCCCGGCGCCTTCTCTTCGAGTGGCGGGTCGACGTCGGCGCAGCGCGGGATCGCGAGCGGACAGCGGTCGCGGAAGCGGCAACCGCTCGGCAGCCGCGTGAGCGAGGGCACCGTCCCCGGAATCGCATTCAGCCGCGCGCGCTTCTGGTCGCCGACTTTCGGGATCGAGTCGAGGAGCCCGCGGCTGTAGGGATGCGCCGGGCGCAGGAACACGTCCTCGACGGTGCCTCGCTCGACGACGCGCCCGGCGTACAAGATCGCGACCTCGTCCGCCTGCTCGGCGACGACGCCGAGGTCGTGGGTGATGAGCAGGATCGCCATGCCGAAGCGCTCGCGCAGGCTCGCGATGAGATCGAGGATCTGCGCCTGGATCGTCACGTCGAGCGCGGTCGTCGGCTCGTCGGCGATCAAGAGCTCGGGGTTGCAGGAGAGCGCCATCGCGATCATCACGCGCTGGCGCATGCCGCCCGAGAGCTGATGCGGGTATTCGTCGGCGCGGCGCTCGGGCTCGGAGATCTCGACGAGCCGAAGCATCTCGATCACGCGGCGGCGCGTCTCTTGCCGATCGGTCTTCTGATGGAGCCGGATCGCCTCGCCGATCTGGTCGCCGATGGTGAAGACGGGGTTCAGCGACGTCATCGGCTCCTGGAAGATCATCGCGATCTCGTTGCCGCGGATGTGCCGCATCTCGGCTTCCGTGAGCCGGAGCAGGTCCTTGCCCTCGTAGAGGATCTCGCCGCCCGCGATCCGCCCGGGCGGCGTCGGCACGAGGCGGAGGATCGAGAGCGCGGTGACGCTCTTGCCGCAACCCGACTCGCCGACGACGCCGAGCGTGCGCCCGACGTCGAGCGAGAAGCTCACGCCGTCGACGGCGCGCGCGATGCCGTCGTCGGTGTCGAACTCGGTCACCAGGTTGCGGACTTCGAGCAGCGGCATTGCTCGATGATCAAAACCAGCCGAGCTGTCGCGCGATGTAGAGCGCGCCGCCGATTAGCGCGATCAAGACGAAGAAGCTCCGCGCGCCGCCGCCCGCGACCGTCGGCTCGAGCGGGCTCGACGTGGTGGGGATGGAGAACGTCGGCGCTTCCGCCCGGGGGGCTTCCACTCGTTGGGCCTCGCCGCGAGCGGATTCGCCGACCGTCGTCGATCTCGTCTTCACGTCGATCGGGTCGCCGCCCGAAAACGTGACCTGGTTGATGCCGATCTTCCGCGCCTCGCTCGCGAGGCTCCACATCTGCTTCGCCGACTGCCAGACGCCCGGACCCTTGCCTTCGAGGAAGTCCGGCACCTGGTTGCCGTCGCGGTCGGCGAACGTCTCCATGGCCTTCTCGTAGAGCGCACGGATCTCGGGCGGCATCTCGTCCGTGCTCGCGTACTCCTTGCCGTTGATCACGATCTTCCGCGTGAGCTTGGTGTCCATGGCGAACCCATCTTGCCCATTCCCGTGCCGCGAGCAAAATGCCCGCACGATGTCTCGCGTGATCGCCTTGCAGCACGTCGCTTGTGAGACGCCCGGGCTGATCGGCGACGCGCTCGCCCGAGCCGGGGTCGCCGTCGATCTCGTGCGCACGTTCGCGGGCGAGCCGGTGCCGCGCGACCTCGGCGACGCCGCCGGCTTGCTCGTGATGGGCGGCCCGATGAGCGTCTACGAGGCGGATCGCCTTCCGCACCTCCGCGACGAGCTGGCGCTGCTCGAGCGCGCGCTCGCGGCGGGCGTGCCGATCCTCGGCGTCTGCCTCGGCAGCCAGCTCCTCGCCGCGGCGCTCGGCGCCCGGGTCGCGCCGGGCCCGCGGAAGGAGATCGGCTGGTTCCCGGTCTCCCTGACCGACGAGGCGGCTTCGGACCCACTCTGGCGCGGCGTGCCGCGCGAGCTCGTCGGCTATCACTGGCACGGGGATCGCTTCGATCTGCCGCGCGGCGCCGTCGCGCTCGCGTCCTCGGCGCTGACGCCGGTGCAGGCGTTTCGCCATGGCGAGCACGCGTACGGGATCCTCTTTCACATGGAAGTGAACGCGAGGATCGTCGCCGACATGGTCGCGACCTTCGCGGGTGAGCTCGCCGCCGAGCGTCTCGACGGCACGGCGATCGTGCGCGAGGCGGCGACGCGGCTCGACGATATCGGCGAGATCGCGCGGACCGTCTACGACCGCTTCGCCGCGGCCGTCGTCGCCCGCCGGCGCTGAGCCGCGCGCTCGCGTTGCTTGCCCGCCTCCCGCGGAGACGGCATTAGCTTCGGGAGACTCGCGTGCGGCAGCCTCTGCAAAGGAGCGCGGCGATCGCGCTGATCCTCGCCTGCGTCGTCGCCTGCTCGAGCCCCGAGCCGGCGAGCGAAGAGCGCGAGCCCGTCGCGATCGCCGAGGAAGCAGGCACCCCGGCCCGCGGGGATTGGCTCGTCCTCTGGGCACTCTCGGATGCGGAAAGCCTGAACCCGCTCACCTCGAACGACGCGGGCGCCTCTGCCGTTCTCGCGAACATCATGACGTCGCTCACCACGATGAACCCGGAGAACCTCGAGCAGGTGCCGGTTCTCGCGACGGAGCTCCCGACGGTGTCGCCGGATCATCTCTCGTACACGTTCCACATCCGGCGCGATGCGAAGTTCTCCGACGGCAAGCCGATCACGATCGAGGACGTGTTGTTCTCCTTCAAGGCGATCAAGCACCCCGAGGTCGACGCCCCGTTTCTCCGGAACTACTTCCAGTCGGCCGTCGACGCCGAGATCGTCGACGAGGACACGATCGTCTTCCGCTGTCAGGAGCCGTACTTCCGGAACGACCGCGTGCTCGGCTCGATCTCGATCCTGCCGCGGCATTTCTACGATCCCGATGGGCTGCTCGACGACGTCACGGTCGCCGACTTCGGCAATTGGGAGAAGCTCGCGGCGCCGAAGAAGACGAAGGCGCTCGAGTTCTCGAATCGCTTCAATCGCGACTTCCATCGCAAGGCGCTCGGCGCCGGCGCGTACGCGCTCACCGATCCCGGCCGCGATCTCGTGACCGGCGAGCGCGCGACGCTGCGCCACTGGCCGGAGTTCTGGGCGCCGGGGGATGCGATTCGCGGCGACGGCTGGGTCGACCGGATCGTCTACCGCGTGATCAACAATCAGGACGCGGCGCTCGTCTCGCTGAAGGCGCGCACGCTCGACGCGATGAACCTCTCGCCGACGCAGCACCTCAAGCAGACGAACACGCCCGGCTTCGAGGACGGTTTCCGCAAGGAGATCTACTTCACGCCGAGCTACCTCTACATCGGCTGGAACCAGAAGAAGCCGGGCCTCGCGGAGAAGAAGGTCCGGCAAGCGCTTTCGCAGCTCATCGATCGTGACCGCATCATCTCCCGCGTAATGCTCGGGCTCGCGGAGAAGATCGACTCGCCCGTGTATCGCTTCAGCCCGGAATACAACGAGAAGATCACCGGCTGGGGGTTCGATGCGGCCGGGGCGAAGCGCTTGCTCGACGAGGCCGACTGGATCGACCGCGACGGCGATGGCGTGCGCGAAAAGACGATCGACGGCAAGCCGACGCCGCTGCGCTTCGAGATCGTCTCGAACGCCGGCAACGCGATCCGCAAGAACGTCGGGCTGATCGCCGTCGACGAGCTCCGGCGCGCGGGCATCGACGCGTCATTCCGCGAGCTCGATTGGTCGATCATGTTGCAACGTGTCGACCGGCGCGAGTACGACGCGGTGATCATCGGCTGGCAGTTCTCGCCGGCCGATCCCGACCTCTACCAGATCTGGCATTCGAGCCAGACCGTGCAGGGCGGCTCGAATCACGTGAGCTTCGTGAACGAGGAGGCCGATCGGATCCTCGTCGAATACCGTCGTGAGTTCGACAAGGACAAGCGGATCACGATGTACGATCGGCTTCAGGAGATCATCCACGAGGACGCGCCCTACACGTTCCTGTTCATGCAGAAGGCGGTGATGGCGTACGACCGCCGTTTCCGCGGCGTGCGCTGGTTCCCGACCGGCGGCACGAACTACGGCGAGTGGTGGGTGCCGCTCGCCGATCAGCGCTACGGCCACTGAACGATGCTCGCGTACACCATCCGGCGCGTGCTGCTGCTGATCCCGACGTTCGTCGGAATCACGTTCATCGCGTTCTGCATCATGCATCTCGCGCCCGGCGATCCCGTCGACCTCTACTTCGCGGGCGGCATCGGCGCTGGCACGGCGGGCGCGAGCACGGAGCGCCTCGCAGACATCTCCAAGGCGAAGGAGGCGATGCGGAAGAAGCTCGGGCTCGACCAGCCGCTGCCGGTGCAGTACGCGCGCTGGTTCGCCAGCATCGTCACGCTCGATCTCGGCGAGAGCTTCAAGGACAAGCGACCGGTCTGGGACAAGATCCGCGAGCGGTTACCAGTGACGATCACGCTGAACGTGATCTCGCTGATCCTCACGTACGCGATCGCGATCCCGCTCGGCATCTACTCGTCGGTGCGCACCGGTAGCTGGCTCGACTCGATCTCGACGACCGCGGTCTTCATGCTCTACTCGCTGCCGTCGTTCTGGGTCGGCACGCTGATCCTCGTCTATCTCTGCAGCGGCGACTATCTGCTGCTGTTCCCGCCGGCCGGGCTTCATTCGCTCGACTACGAGCCGGAGTGGCCGCTCTTCCGCCGCGTCGCCGACTACTCCTGGCACATCGCGATGCCCGTCGTATGCGAGACGTATGCGAGCTTCGCCGCGCTCTCGCGCTACATGCGCTCGTCGATGCTCGAGACGGCGCGCCAGGACTACGTGCGCACCGCGCGCGCGAAGGGGCTCTCGGAGCGCGTCGTCATCTTCAAGCACATGCTGCGGAACTCGCTGATCCCGATGGTGACGATGCTCGCGGCGATCCTGCCCGCTTTGATCGGTGGCTCGTTCATCGTCGAGACGATCTTCTCGATCCCGGGGATCGGGCAGCTCGGCTACCAGTCGATCCTCGCGCGCGACTACCCGGTCGTGCTCGCGCTCTTCTCGATCAGCTCGTTCTTGACGCTGATCGGCGTGCTCGTCGCCGATCTGCTCCTCGCGGTGGTCGACCCGCGCATCACGTTCGGAGACATCGAGGCATGAGCGAGAAGCGCACCGAGAGCTACGCCGCGCTCGTCTGGCGGCAATTCCGCAAGAACCACCGCGGAATGGTCGGGCTCTGGTTCGTCCTCATCCTCGGTATCGTCGCGCTCGTCGCCGACGTCGTCGCGAACGACAAGCCCTATTGGATCACGATCCAGGGCAAGACGTGGTACCCGATCGTGACCGACCTCGGTGTCAAGCTCGGTGTCTCGCACTGGCCCGCCGAGCTCCGCGGCGTCGACTTCCGCACGGTCGAGCACGAGGGCGCGGCGTTCCCGCCGATCCCGTATTCGCCGAGCCGCGCCGATCTCTCGGAGGAGACGTTCGCCGCGCCGTCGTCGCGTCATTGGCTCGGCACGGACCAGCTCGGGCGCGACGTCGCCGCGGGAATGATCCACGGCTCGCGGATCTCGCTCACCGTCGGGCTCGTCGTCGTCGCGATCGAGATCGTGATCGGTGTCGTGCTCGGCGGCCTCGCCGGTTACTACGGCGGATGGATCGACCTCGCGCTCTCGCGCCTCTTCGAGCTGATGCTCGCGATCCCGACGTTCTTTTTGATTTTGACCGTCGCGGCTGTCTTGCCGCCGTCGATCTACAACGTGATGATCATCCTCGGCCTCACGGGCTGGACGGGGATCGCGCGGTTCGTGCGGAGCGAGTTCCTGAAGATCCGCGGGCTCGACTACGTGACCGCGGCGCGGAGCCTCGGCGCGTCGACGCCGTCGATCATGTTCCGGCACATCCTGCCCAACGCGCTCGCGCCGGTGCTCGTCTCGGCGTCGTTCGGCGTCGCCTCGGCGATCCTCGCCGAGTCGAGCTTGTCGTTCCTCGGCGTCGGCGTGCCGGCCGAGCTCGTCACGTGGGGCTCGATCCTGTCGGTCTCCCAGTCGAACACATTCGCCTGGTGGCTCGCGATCTTCCCGGGCACCGCGATCTTCCTCACGGTGACCGCGTACAATCTGCTCGGCGACGGGCTGCGCGACGCGCTCGACCCGAGATTGAAGAGCTAGACGAAAACCTCACCTCTCCCCGTTGGGGAGAGGTCGGCGCGAAGCGCCGGGTGAGGGGGAGGCAGCCTCGCTACGGTGTCTCTAAGGCCGAGCCGAGCGCTTCGTACTCGAGGCCGCCGATTTTCCGCTGCAGGCGGCCCTGCTGCTCGGGCTCTTTCGTCTTCGCGAGCGCTTCCCGGTAGACGCGGAGCGCGTCCGTCCGCCGGTCGAGCCGGCGATACGCGTCGCCGAGGTGCTCGGTGACGGTCGGATCGTCGCCGGCGTGCTCCATCGCGCGCTCGAGCTGCTCGACGGCGCTCGGCGAAATCGCCGCGCTGGTAGTACACCCACGCGAGCCTGTCGATGTAGAAGCCGTCGTTCGGGCTCGATGTCGAGCGCGCGGCGGATGAGCTTCTCCGCCTCGTCGAGCCGCGCGCCCATCTCCGCCCAGGTGTAGCCGAGATAGTTGAGCGCGGCGGCGTTCTGCGGATTCAGCGTCGATCGCCCGCTGCATCATGCTCGATGGCCTCTGTCCTTGTTCTTCGCCTCGTCGTAGACGGCGCCGAGCGTGAACCAGTAGCTTGTCGTTGGTCGGTTCGAGTCTCGACCGCCTTCTCGAGCACGACTGATCGCGCGCGGAAACTCCTTCTTCTCGCGGTAGAGCGAAGCGAGGTACGCCATCATCTCCGCCGTCGTCCGCTTGATCGCGAGCGCTTCCTCGCTGATGCGAATCGCCTCGTCGAGCTGCTCCTCGCGTTGCCTAGGAACGCGCGCCTGCATGCGCGCTTCGACGAAGTACTCCGACGTTCGCCGGCACCAGCAGCGAACTCGGTCGCGGCTTTGCCGGATTCCTTGTCTGCGCGTAGACGGCCGCGAGGTAGTACCGCACGCGCGTCGTTCTGCGGCTCGGCCGCGAGCACGAGGTTGAGCTCGGTCGCGGCGCGCTCGTACTCGCCCTTCTCGAAGATAGATGAGGGCGATCTTGACGCGCGTCTCCTCCGCATCGTTCTCGATCTTCTCGAGCTCGCGGAACTGCTCGAGCGCGTCGTCGAGCTTCTTCTCGTCCGATGTAGAGCCCGCCGAGCCGCTTCCGGCACCGCCGCGCTCTTCGGGTTGAACGAGAGCATCTGCTTGTACAGCTCGACGGCCTTCTCGTTCTTGCCCTGGAGCTCGTAGAGCAGCGCGAGGTCCAGCGAGCACGAGCTCGGACTGCGGATTCAGCTGCAGCGCCTGCTGTAGTAGTGCTCGGCCTTGTCGAACTTCTTCGCCGCCATGTGCACGCGGCCGAGATAGTAGTAGCCGAGGACCGAGTTCGGATTCAGCTCGATCAGCTTGCGGAGCGTTGCCACGGCCTCCGTCAGCTTGCCCTGCTTGCCGTAGAGCGCGCCGAGGTAGAGGTAGGCTTCCTGATTGTCGGCGTCGAGCTGCAGGACTTTCTCGTACGCGCCGATGGACTCGTCGTCCTTGCCGGTCGAGGAAAGCAAGCCGGCGAGCAGCAGCCACGCTTCGGAGTTCTCGGGCTCGAGCTCGACGACCTTGCGGGTTTCGCCGAGCGCCTTCTCGAGGTTGCCCTTCCGACGTACAAGGTCGCGAGGCGAAGCCGCAGGAACGGCGTCTCCGGATCGTCTTCGACCGCGGCGGCATACTCAGCCAACGCGGTGTCGTAGTCGCTCTTGCTGACCGCGATCTGCGCCTTCAAGAAGTGGCCGAGCGCCTTCTCTTCCTGCGGAATCCGCACCGGCTCGCGCAGCATGGCCGCGTTCTCCGGCGTCCAAGCGCCCTTCGTCGGTGGCGGCTCGGGACGCGGGCCGATGACGCCGCAAGCGGAGACCGAGACGAGGAGCAGAAGCCAGACGCCACCTCTCCCCGTTGGGGAGAGGTCGCCGCGAAGCGGCGGGTCGATGCGGATGCTTCGACGGTTGAAGCCCGCCGGTCTGCGCGCCGATCCAGATCTCGCCGCCGATGTAGTGCTCCTTCTTCCAGATGGGCACGATCTCCTTCAGGCGATCGATCGCGTAGCGGCAGCCGGCGAACGCGGCATCACGATGCGGAGCAGAGACGGCGATCGCGACGCTCGCCTCGCCGATCTCGACGACGCCGATGCGGTGGGCGATCGCGACCGCGGAGGCGCCGAACCGCTCGCGCACCTCGGTGCCGATCCGCTCCATCTCGAGGCGCGCCATCTCCGGATAGGCTTCGTACTCGAGCCGCGTCACCTGCCGGCCGACGTTGTGGTCGCGCGTCGTACCGAGGAAGGTGACGATCGCGCCGGCGCCAGCGCTACGAACCGCGTCGACGACGTGGTCGAGGTCGATGCGGCTGGCGACGATCTCGAACATTCTTTAAGTCTAACCGCCACTTACGGGCGGTATGAAAGCAACCTCGGCATTATCTTGGAGGGTCTCCTGGTTGTCAACGTAACACTGGTCGACGGCGAAGCGGACGGGACCTTCGTAGCCCGCGAGCCCCGGCAGCTCGCGTCGCAAACGCTCCCAGAGAGCTTCGACCGTGATCGGCGCGTCGAGCTCCAGCACCATCTCGCTCGTGCGCGCGCGCTCGCGGAGCGAGGCGAAGAAGAGGAGCTTGAGCGTCACTTCGCCTCCAGGAGGTGAAGGATGTGCCCGAGCTCGGGCACGATCAGCTTCCGCATCGCGAGATCGACCGCGGCGGTCGAGCCGGGCATCGAGACGACGAGCTTGCCCGCGGCGATGCCTGCCGTCGCCCGGCTGAGCATCGCCGCCGAGCCGATCTCCTCGAACGACAACATGCGGAAGAGCTCGCCGAAGCCGGTGATCTCCTTTTCGAGGAGGGACTGAATCGCCTCGAAGGTGGTGTCGCGGGGCGCGAGGCCGGTGCCGCCGTTCAGGAAGATCGCTTGGAGCGACGCGTCAGCGAGTTGGGCGCGCACGGTCGCGACGATGCGCTCCGGCTCATCCTTCACGATCACGATCGAGGCGACCTCGTGGCCGGCCTCGAGCAGGAGCTCCCGGATCCGGGCACCGCTCGTGTCGGTTTCGGGGGTTCGCGTGTCGCTGACGGTGACGATGGCGCAGCGCGCGTGAAGCTTCCCCTTCTGGCGATGCTCGTGGACGCCCACGCGATTCGGATCCTACTCTTTGGGACCTGTAGATTGAATCGAGTTGAAAAAAACGCCCGTCCGGTGGGGTGAGCGGGCTCTTCTGTACGTTAATGGCTCGCAGGAGCGAGCCCCTGCCCGAGATTCCGGCACTTCTCCTGATCGGCTTCCCCCGCTATGGTCGGCGTTTCCGGCAATGTCCGCGCGCGTCTACATCGAGACCTATGGCTGCCAGATGAATCTCGCGGACAGCGAGCTTCTGTCCGGCCATCTCGGGCGCCACGGGTTCACCACCGCCGATCGTCCCGAGGATGCGAACGTCATCCTTCTCAACACTTGCGCGATCCGCGAGCACGCCGAAGAGCGAGTCGTGGGACGCGTCATGCAGCTTCAGCAGCTCAAGCTCCACGCGCCGGAAACGAAGATCGGGCTCGTCGGCTGCATGGCGCAGCACTACCGGGCGAAGCTCCTCGAGCGGCTGCCGGCGCTCGACCTCGTGCTCGGTCCGGACGAGTATCGGCAGCTTCCCTCGTTGCTCGGACAGCAGGGGTTCGACGATCCGACGGTCGAGGTCCGGCTCGGACGGGACGAGACGTACGCGGACATTGCTCCGCTACGCCGCGACGGCGTCCGCGCTTGGGTGACCGTGATGCGCGGCTGCGACCGCTTCTGCACGTTTTGCGTCGTGCCGTTCGTGCGTGGTCGTGAACGGAGCTTGCCGCTGCCGGCGATCCTCGAGCAGGTGCGTGAGGCGGTCGCCGCCGGCTTCCGCGAGGTCGTCTTCCTCGGGCAGACCGTCAACGCGTATCGCGACGGCGAGCTCGATTTCGCCGACCTGCTGCGCAGCACCGCGCGCGTCGGCGGCCTCGCGCGCATTCGCTTCACGTCGCCGCACCCGAGCGACATGAGCGAGCGTGTGATCGAGGTGATGGCGAGCGAGCCGAAGGTCTGCCCGCAGCTCCACCTGCCGCTCCAGTCCGCCTCCGACGCGGTGCTCGAGCGGATGGAGCGCGGCTACACGATCGCCGAATACGATGCGCTCGTCTCGCGTATTCGCGCGAGGATTCCGGGCATAGAGCTCTCGACGGACGTCATCGTCGGCTTTCCCGGCGAGACCGAAGCGGACTTCCTCGAGACCGTCGCGTACCTCGAGCGCACCGGTTTCGACGCGGCGTTCCTCTTCGCGTACTCCGCGCGCGAGGGCACCAAGGCCGCGCGCTTCGCGGACGCACTCTCGCCCGAGGAGAAGCAGCGCCGGCTGGAGACGGTGATCGCGCTCCAGCAGAGAATCGCGGCGGAGCGCGCGCGCCGGTGGATCGGCCGCTGGGTCGAGGTGCTCGTCGAGGGACACGCGCGTCGGCCCGAGGGATGGCTCTCGGGGAAGTCGCGCGAATTCAAGACCGTGGTCCTGCCCGGCGGTCCCGCGCTCGGGGACTTGGCCGAGGTGGTGATCGCCGACGCCACGTCGCACACGCTGATCGCCGCTTCGGCCGGCGTCGAGGAGGTCTCTTGGTCCGTAGCCTGACGATCGCATTCGCGGCACTCTCGCTCGCCGGCTGCGCCGGCATGGAGACTCGCCGGAGCTCGGCGCCTCTCTTTCCGGAATCCTCCGCACGCGACCGCCTCGATTTCGAGACGCAGACGCTCGGCCGTCCGCCGAGCGGGTTCGCGGGCGACACGACGGAGTTCGCCGTCGCCGACTCGCCGAACGCCGCCTCCGGCGAGCTCGTCGTCGTGCATCGCGGCGGCAAGGCCGCGAGCCTCACGCTCCAGCCCGGCAACGCCGCCGAGAGCGGCACCTCCGGCAAGGAGTTCCGCGGCGAGGCCGCCGTGCGGGTCATGATCGGCGAGCCCGGCGCGGGTGTCGCGTGCGAGGGTCCGGACGGGTCGGGCTACCTCGTTCGCATCGAGCCCGAGGCGAAGCGCGTCGCGCTCTACGAGCGAAGCGTCGGCGACCTGAAGCTCGTCGCCGAAAGCCCGGCGACGGTGACGAAGGTCTCGTGGGTGCGGCTCGGCATTCGCTGCGGTCGCGGCCAGGTGACGGCGTATCTGGACGGCACACCGATCGCGACGAAGAAAGCCGACGTCGAGCTCGGCGTGCTCGCGCTCCACGCGGACGCGGACGTGACCGCGCATTTCGACGACGTGCTGTTCGTCGCCCACGACTAGTACTCACCCCACGGGCTTCGCCCGACCCCCTGAGGGGGTGCCGCTCTCCGCCTCTCCCCTTTGGGGAGAGGCCGCCCGCAGGCCGGGTGCGGGGGAGACCTACTCGCCGATCTCGAGCGTGACTTCCGCGAAGTCGCGCCGGCCCTCGTCCCAGGCATACGCGCGCCGCTCCTTGATCGCGCCCCCGTAGACGGAGACGACGACGTACGCGGCGCCGGGATACGCGGGCTCGTCCCACGCGAGCGCGCGCTCGCGATCCTCGCTCGAGAAGTACGCGTCGTGCTCGGGGTGCGAGTGGTAGAAGACGCGGATCGGGCGTTTCTGCTTGTCGGATTCGTCGAGGACCTGGAACAGCGCCTTCGGCTCCATGAAGTAGGCGATGCGCGCGTCGCGCGGATGCTTGGCCGGGTCTTCCGCGTGGAGCCGATTCTGGATGTTCGGCACGGGCCGGACGAGCTCGCGGTCGCCGTCGGCGAGGACGATGCCGCACGATTCCTCGGGGTAGGCAGCGAGCGCCTCGCGATCGATCGCGGCGATGCTGGGCGCGGACAGTCGAACCGTCACGCGGCCGTTCTACCAGCCCCGCGATGCTGTCGGAATGCGACGGAGCTCTTCATCCGCGTGTGACGAGGGCGTAACAGAGGGCCGCTACCTTCGGCGGCGTGAAGATCGAAGCCGAACCGATCGCGAGCCCCCAGTTCCCGGAGTTTCTCGCGCGCGAGATCGCACGGCTCCCGGCGGACCGGAAGCTCCTCGAGAACGGTCCGTTCGAGGTCTACCTCGCCGCCGCTCGCGAGATCCCGCTCGTTCTATTCGAGATCGGCCGTCTCCGCGAAGAAGCGTTCCGCGCCGTCGGCGAAGGCACCGGCCGCGCGGTCGATCTCGACGCGTTCGACGCGCACTATCTCCACCTCTTCCTCTGGGATCGCGAGACGCGCGCGATCGCCGGCGCGTATCGCCTGGGGCTCGTCGACGCGATCCTCGCCAATCAGGGCGCCGACGGGCTCTACACTTCGACGCTCTTCACGTATCGGCCGGAGCTCCTCGCTCACCTCTCTCCGGCGCTCGAGCTCGGACGATCCTTCGTCCGGCTCGAGTATCAGAAGTCCTATTCCGCTCTCCTCCTCCTCTGGAGGGGGATCGGTGAAACCCTGACGCGGAACCCGCGCTATCGCCGGTTGCTCGGCGCGGTCAGCATCAGCGCCGACTACGACGAGCGCTCGCGCCGGCTGATGGTCGGCGTGCTCCGCCGCCACTACCGCTTGCTGCCGTGGTCGAGCCAGGTGCGCCCGCGCCGCCCGCCGCGCCTCGGCGAGCTCGCGAGCGCGACGGATCCCGACCTCGACGAGCTCGATCGCCGCGTGACGGAGATCGAGAACGGCGCGCGCGGCGTGCCGGTGCTCCTCCGCCAGTACCTGAAGCTCGGCGGCAAGGTCCTCGGCTTCAACGTCGACCCGAGCTTCGCGAACGCGCTCGACGGCCTGATGGTCGTCGACCTGCTCGCGACCGACCCGCGCCTCCTCGAGCGCTACCTCGGCCGCGCGGGCGCCGTCGCCTACCTGGCGTTCCACGAGGCGCGCCGCGCCGAGCGCCGCGCGATCGCCTAGCAGGAGCCAAGAGGGACACTCCTCTCCGGCTCTCTCGACGAGTCGGGTATGGACCAACGAGCCGGCGAGGAATGTCCCCGCCTCGGCTATAACGCCTGCGACGTTCTAGCCGAAGCAAAGAGCGGCGCGATCTGCGCCGAGTCGAAGTACTCCTCGATGCGCGTGATGTGGCCGTCGTCGTCGACGGTCACGACCATGCACGCGGGGACCTCGAGCTTCGCTCCGCCGGGCAGGCTGGCGCGGAGGACGTGCTGCTGCACGAAGCCCTGCGGAAGCCTTTGGCGCCGGACGTCCGCGTAGCGGATGTTCTTCACGTTCGCGACCATCCAGCCGAGGAGCCGCAGGTTTTCTTCCTTGGTCTGCGAGACGCCGTCGTGGTTGTGCCAGACGGTCGTTGCGTCGGTGTAGAGCGCACGGACGGCGCCGGCATCGCCGGCTTCGATCGCGCCGAACAGACGCTCGGCGATCTCCAGCGGATCCGTTTTCATGGGGTTCCTCCCGGCGAGGGCGCACGCCCCTCGAGAATGCGCACGATCCCCGCGAGCGTCGCGTTGACCGGAGCGGGCGCGTCGAGCTCCGCGCCGCGCCGCGCGATGTAGCCGTTCAGCGCTTCGATCTCGGTCGGCCGCCCGCGCTCGATGTCCTGCAACATCGAGGAGCGATGGCCGGCCGTCGGCGGCAGCAGGCGCTCGTAGAAGTGACGCCGGCACTCGTCGACCGTCGTCCAGAGGAGCTCGGCGCCCTCGGCGCGCGCGACCGCGAAGCCCTCGGCGATCACGTCGTCCATCACCGCGCGGCTGTCGCTCCGTTCGGCGAGCGCGCCGTACGGCAGACCGAGGATCGCGCCGAGCGCGTTCAGCGGCGCGTTGTAGAGCATCTTCTCCCAGAGGAACGGAAAGAGGTGCTCGGTCGGCTCGCTCGGCACGCCCGCCGCGTCGAGGATGCCGGCCCAGCGCCGCGCGCTCGCGACGCTGCCTTCCGGCCAGGGTGGGCCGGTCTTCACCGGCTTCGCGTAGACCGTGACGCGGACACGCCCGGGCGCGGGCAGTGCGGCACCGATCAGCACGGGCGCGCCGAGCACTCGCTCGCGTCCGACGGACTCCGCGATCGTCTCGAGATTGCCGAGCCCGTTCTGGAGCGAGAGGACGGCGCCGTCGTCGGCCACGAGCGGGGCGATCGCCGGCGCGATCGCGCCGACCGCGTACGATTTGACGGCGACGATCACGAGGTCGAAGCGGCCGGAGAGCTCGCTCGGCTCCTCGGCGAGCTCGAAGCCGCGCGCGACGTGATCGCCGAAGATGCCCTCGATCGCGAGGCCGTCGCGCCCAATCGCGTCCAGGTGAGGGCGGCGCCCGACCAGAGCGACGTCGTGCCCCGCGCGGCGGAGGAATCCGCCGTAGAGCGAGCCGAGCGCGCCGGCGCCGGCGACGAGCACCCGAGTCGTCACCGACCCCATTTGCGAGAAGGCGGCGCGTCTTGCAATGAAGGCGCGTGTCGAATCGCCCGCTGCCGCTCGCCGGCGTCCGCATCCTCGCCGTCTCGCAATTCGGGGCCGGACCGTTCGCCACGTCGCTTCTCGCCGACCTCGGCGCGGACGTGGTGAAGATCGAGGACCCCGGCACGGGCGGCGACTCCGCGCGCGCGACACCGCCGCTCACCGCGGGCGACGGCGACAGCCTCTATTTCCAGTCGTTCAACCGGAACAAACGGAGCCTCGCGCTCGATCTCGAGGATCCGCGCGGGCGCGCCGTGTTCCGCCGGCTCGTCGCGAGCGCGGACGCGGTCTACTCGAATCTCCGCGGCGATCTTCCCGATCGGCTCGGGCTCACCTACGCCGCGCTCGCGGACGTGAATCCGCGGATCGTCTGCTGCTCGCTCTCCGGGTACGGCCGCACCGGGCCGCGGCGCGCCGAGCCCGGCTACGACAACCTCGTGCAGGCGATGGCCGGCTACATGGCGCTCACCGGCGAGCCCGGCGGGCCGCCGACGAAGTGCGGCGTGTCGATCATCGATTTCGCCGGCGGCTACGTCTCCGCGATCGGCTTGATGGTCGCGCTCTTCGACGCCGCGCGCACGGGGCGAGGGCGCGACGTGGATGTCGCGCTCCTCGACACCGCGGTCCACATGCTGAGCTACCTCGCGATCTGGTCGTGGAACGACGACTACCGACCGGGCCGCATCGCCGACTCCGGTCACTCGGTGCTCGTGCCCGCGCAGAACTTCGCGACGCGCGACGGCTGGGTCACGGTGATCTGCTTCAAGGAGAAGTTCTGGGAGCGACTCTGCGGCAAGCTCGGCCGCGAAGATCTGCTCGGCGATGCGCGCTTCGCGCGCTTTCCGGATCGGCTCGCGAACAAGGCGGAGCTCCTCGCGATCCTGAAGCCGATCTTCGCCGCGAAGACGACGGCGGAATGGATGGCGCTCCTCACCGGCGAGGTGCCATGCGCGCCGGTCAACGACCTCGCAACGGCGCTCGCCGAGCCGCAGGTCGCCGCGCGCGGCATGATCGCCGAGATCGAGCACCCGCGACGGGGCACGATCCGCGAGGTCGGCTGTCCGATCCGGATGGACGACGCCGCGATGCCGCTCCGCCCCGCGCCGCTCCTAGGGGAACAGACGGACGAGGTGCTCGTACAGGCCGGCTATTCCGCCGCGGAGATCGCGGCGCTTCGCGACGCGGGAGTCGTTCGATGAGCGACGATCGGCCGGTCCCCCCGATCCTCGAGTTCGATCCGACGCGCGAGGCGGTGATCGAGCCGTCGCGCATCCTGAAGCCGCGGCCGGTGCCCGAGCACGCCGTGCTGTGCTTCTTCCGCGAGGTGATCGACCACGTCGTCGAGACGCGCGGCGCGCAGGTCGTCGCGCGCATGAAGTCCGAGATGGGGATCTTCCCGATCTACGCGACGCAGTGGAACGGGAAGCCGCTCGCGTTCTTCCATCCGGGCGTCGGCGCGCCGCTCGCGGCCGCGGCGCTCGAGCAGTCGATCGCGTTCGGCTGCCGGAAGTTCGTGGTCTGCGGCGGCGCGGGCGTGCTTCACGCCGACACGTTGCTCGGCCATCTCTTCGTGCCGGAGTCCGCGGTGCGCGACGAGGGGACCTCGTACCACTACCTGCCGCCCGCCCGCGAAGTCGCGCCGACGCCGCGCGCGCTCGCCGCGATCGAGGCGGTGCTCGCCGCGCACGAGCTCCGCTGGGTGCGGGCGAAGACGTGGACGACGGATGCGATCTTTCGCGAGACGCGCGCGAAGATCGAGCGGCGCGTGGCCGAGGGCTGCGCGACCGTCGAGATGGAAGCGGCCGCGTTCTTCGCCGTAGCCGAGTTCCGCGGCGTCGAGCTCGCCGAGATTCTCTACGCGGGCGACGATCTCAGCCAGCCGGAATGGGATCCGCGCGGCTGGATGAAGGAGCGCCCCGTTCGCGACCGCCTCTTCGAAGTCGCGGCCGAAGCCTGCCTCCGCCTCTAGGAATCTCGTAGGGCCAGTGCATCTTCTACGCCCTGGCCCTCAAGTCGTCGCGGCAAGTTCGCGGGAAAATACTTACGAAGTATTTTCAGGCCGGCGGCGGAGAGGGGGAGGCTGTCGAGTCGCTCGCGCGTGAGCCAGCGGCCGCCGGCGACTTCTCGGGCCTGCTTCACGCGACTCTCGTAGACGCGCGTCTCGATCTTGCGGTCGAGGATCGTGTGACGGACGGCGCCGCGGTCGACGAGCGCAGCGGTCCGCACGCCGAGGCGTGCGAGCTCGCGGCGGAGCTCGGCCTCCGCATCGCCCGCGACCTCGACGCCGGGGAACTCCCAGAGCCCGCGAAGCAGGCGCCCCTCGTTGCGCCGCACCAGCAGGAATCGCCCGTCGCATTCGATCGTCGCGACCGCGCGCTGCACCGCGCGGAGCGGGCGCCGTCGCGCGAGCCGCGGCAGCGCGGCCGCGATCCCTCGCCGTCGCGCGAGGCATGCGCTTTTCACCGGACAATCGTCGCAGCGCGGCTCGCGCGGAGTGCAGACCGTGGCGCCGAGCTCCATCAGCGCCTCGTTCCAATCCCCGGCGGCGTTCGGCGGGACGAGCGCCGTCGCGAGCTTCCAGAGCTCGGCGTCGCCCGAGTGAAGCGGCCGGTCGATCGCGAAGAGGCGCGCGAGCACGCGCGCGACGTTGCCGTCGACGACGGGGAGCGGCACGCCGAACGCGATGCTCGCGACCGCGCCGACCGTGTAACGACCGATGCCGGGCAGCGCACCGAGCGCCGCCGGATCGCGCGGCAGCGCGCCGCCGTGACGGCGGACGATCTCGCGCGCCGCGCGATGGAGGTTCCGTGCTCGCGCGTAGTACCCGAGGCCCGACCAGCGCGCGAGCACGCTCGACTCGCGCGCCCGCGCGAGCGCGTGTGGCGTCGGAAAGCGGCGGACGAACGGCTCGTAAAAGCGGAGCACGGTCTCGCTCCGCGTCTGCTGAAGCATCGTCTCCGAGATCCAGATCGCGTACGGATCGCGTGTCCGGCGCCACGGCAGATCGCGGTGACCGCGGCGGTACCAGGAGAGGAGCCGCGCTCGCGCGGCAGCGTTCATCGCCGCTCGGACGCGGGCGTCTCCATCCGCTCGGTGACCGCGCCCGAAGCGCGCAGCGCTGGCAGGTAGAGCTTCTCGACGTAGTCCTTGAGCATCCGGCGCGCCGAGAAGTTCGTCGCGGCCGAGCGGATCGACTCCTTCATCAGGTGACACCAGCCGCGCGGCACGTTGTCGGAGTCTCGCGCATAGTAGAGCGGGATCACTTCCTCCTCGAGCACGCGGTAGAGATCCGCGGCGTCGGCCGCATCGTCGGTATCGCTCGGCGTCTCGCGCGCCTGGCCGAAGGCCCATCCGTTGCCGCCCTCGTAGCCCTCGTACCACCAGCCATCGAGCACGGAACAATGCGGCACGCCGTTGAGCGCCGCCTTCTGGCCGCTCGTGCCGCAAGCCTCGAGCGGCGGCCGCGGGTTGTTCATCCAGACGTCGACGCCGGCGACGAGGCCCTTCGCGAGGTGGAGGTCGTAGTCCTCGACGAACGCGATGCGGCCGCCGAGCCGCCGATCGAGCGCCTTCTGGTAGACCTGCTGGATGAGCTGCTTGCCGGGATCGTCGGCCGGGTGTGCCTTGCCGGCGAAGACGATCTGGAGCGGGCACCACGGGTCGTCGAGCATGCGGAGGAGGCGATCCATGTCGTGGAAGATCAGCGTCGCGCGCTTGTAGGTCGCGAAGCGGCGCGCGAAGCCGATCGTCAGCGCTTCGGGATCCAGGAGGTTCCCCGCCGCGACGAGCTGGGAGGGCTCGTTGAGCGCCTTGATCCAGCGCTGGCGTGCGCGCTCGCGAATGAGACCGACGAGCTGTCGCTTCTGGCGGAGGTGGATGCGCCAGAGCTCGGCGTCGGGAATCAGGTCGAGTCGCGTCCAGAAGTCGCGGCGGTCGTGATGCGCGAGCCAGTCCGGTCCGAGGTGGTGACGATAGAGCTGCCGGATCTCGGTGCCGACCCACGTCGGTACGTGGACGCCGTTCGTCACGTGCGCGATCGGCACCTTGTCTTCTTCGACGTCCGGCCAGAGCCGCTGCCACATGCGTCGCGAGACCTTGCCGTGGAGCTTGCTCACGGCGTTCCGCCAGCCCGAGAGGCGTAGCGAGAAGATCGTCATGTTGAAGTTCGGGTCGCCGTCTCGCCCGAGATCGAGCACGCGCTGGTGCACGGGCTCGAGCGCGCCCCACGAGCCGCGGAACGAGTCGTCGACGAGCGCCGGCGGAAACGCATCGTGGCCGGCGGCGACGGGCGTATGCGTGGTGAAGACGGTCGACGTCTTCACGCGCTCGATCGCCTCGTCGAGCGAGACACCGGTGCCGACGAGCTCCCGAAGCCGCTCGAGCATGAGAAACGCGACGTGCCCTTCGTTCGCGTGCCAGATCGACGGTGTGATGCCGAGCGCGCGCAGCATGCGCACGCCGCCGACGCCGAGCACGATCTCCTGAGCGATGCGCGTGCGCTGATCGCCGCCGTAGAGCTGCGCGGAAATCTGCTTGTCCCACGGATCGTTGCCCTCGACGTCGGTATCGAGGAGGAGCAGCCGCACCGGGCCGAGGCGAACCTCGAACGCGGCGACGCGCACGGTGCGCGCGGCGTATTCCACCGGCACGATCGCGCGCTCGCCGTCCGCGGCCATCACCGGCCGCACCGGCGCGTGCTCCCAGTCGATCACCTCGATCGACTGTTCCTGCCAGCCGCCGGTGCTGACGCGCTGGTGGAAGTACCCGCGTGGGTACATGAAGCCGACACCGATGAGCGGCACGCCGAGGTTCGAGGCTTCCTTGCAGTGGTCGCCGGCGAGAACGCCGAGACCGCCGGAGTAGATCGGCAGCGACGTGTGGAGCCCGAACTCCGCGGAGAAATACGCGATCAGCGTGCCCTTCATCTCGGGATGCTCGCTCGCAACCCACGACTCCTCGGCGGAGAGCGCGAGGTCGAACTCGCGAAGCACCGAAAGCAGGCGCTTGCGAAAGACCGGATCGCTTGCGATCTCGGCGAGCCGCTCTTCCGAGACGTCATGCAGCAATCGGACGGGATTGTGTTGCGAGCTCTCCCAGACCGTGCGGTCGATGCTCTCGAAAAGCGCGCGCGCATCGTCGCGCCAGCTCCACCAGAGGTTGTAGGCCAGCTCCTCGAGACGAGCGAGCTTCTTCGGCAGGGGACGGGTGTTCATGTTCGTTCTCGAAATCGCTCAGAAAGATCCGGTGCTGTCGAGCAGCAGCGTGACGGGCCCGTCGTTCACGAGCGCGACACGCATGTGCTCTTGGAAGCGTCCTTCGGCGGTGCGGAGGCCGAGCGCACTGCACACGTCGACGAACGTGCGGTAGAGCCCGCGCGCGTGCTCGGCGGAAGCTGCGCGCACGAACGAAGGGCGCCGGCCTTTGCGAGCGTCGCCCCACAGCGTGAACTGCGAGACGACGAGAATCTCGCCGCCGACGTCGAGGAGCGAGCGATTCATCTTGCCGGCATCGTCCTCGAAGATCCGGAGATTCGCGATGCGCCGCGCGAGGAAGTCGACGTCGGCCGCTGCATCGCTGGCGCCGACGCCGAGGAACACGAGAAGTCCGGGCCCGATCGACGACACGACCTCTTCGCCGACCGAGACGCGCGCCTCCGTGACGCGCTGGACCACCGCCCTCATCCGGGAAATCTAGACGGAATCGAGGGCGACGCCAACGAGAGCGATCGCGGGGCGGAGAATCTCGAGCGGTCCCGGCGACGACTCGCTTTGGCGTCAACGCGCCGTCGCCAAAGGCTACAGGAGCTCCGCCGCCACGGAGTCCGCGACGAGGAGCCCCCGCGGCGTGAGGCGTACGCTCCGCTCGTCGGCCTCGACGAGGCCGGCGTCCAGCGCACGCGCGAGGCCGGGCAAGGCGGCGGCGAGCTCGCGGCCGAAGCGCTCGCGGAAACGCGCCGCGTCGATCCCGCCCGCGGTGCGGAGGCCGAGCATGACGAACTCGCTCTCCGACGCGCGGCGGTCGAGGGTCTCGCCGCCCTCGCGCGCGGCGCCCTGCGCCAGCGCTTCCTCGACGTAGGCGTCGGGCGCGCGGCGATTCCACCAGCGTTCGGCGGTGTCGGCGCCCGCCGCGTGCGAGTGCGCGCCGGCCCCGAGCCCGAGATAGTCGCCGCCGCCCCAGTAGTTTCGATTGTGACGTGACTCGAACCCGGGGCGCGCGAAATTCGAGACCTCGTAGGCGGCGTATCCCGCCGCCGCGAGCCGACCGCGCACCTCGAGGAACATCGCACGCTCGACTTCCTCCGCGACCGGCGTCAGGCGTCCTTCGTTGCGAAGCGCGAAGAACGGCGTCCGTTCCTCGTAGGTGAGCCCGTAAGCGGAGACGTGCTCGGGCGCGAGCGCGATCGCGGTGTCGACGTCGCGCCGGGATTCGTCGAGCGTCTCGTCGGGGATGCCGAACATGAGATCCACGCTCACGTTGCCGAAGCCGGCCTCGCGCGCGACTGCCACCGCCGTCTTGGTCTCGCTCGCGGTATGGCCGCGGCCGAGCCGGCGAAGGTGGCGTGGGTCGAACGACTGGATGCCGATCGAGAGCCGGTTCACGCCGCGGGCGCGGAGCGCGCGGAGAGGCTCGACCGCGAGATCCTCGGGATTCGCCTCGAGCGTGATCTCCGGATTCGCGGCTACACCGAACGAGCCAGCGGCTTCGTCGATCACGCGTCCGATCGACTCGGCTTCGAAAAGCGACGGCGTGCCGCCGCCGAAGTAGATCGTCGCGAGCCGGCGGCCCGCGAACGGCGGTCGCGAAGCATACGCGCGGAGCTCGCTCGTGAGCGCTTCGACATAGCGTGCTTCCGGTAGCGGCGAGGCGCGATGCACGTTGAAGTCGCAGTAGGGACAGATCGCCCGGCAGTACGGAACGTGGACGTAGAGCGAGAACGGCGCGCTCAACCGAGAATCCGCACGAGCTCCGCGACCGTCGCGACCACGTGGTCGGCGCCGTCCGTCACGCCCTCGCCGACCCACACGGTGCGAAGGCCGAGATGCTTCGCCGCGGCCACGTTGCGGACGTTGTCGTCGATCAGCGTCGAGATCTGCGCATGCGCGCCGAGCCGCCCGAGCACGCGCTCGAACGCGCCTGCCGCGGGCTTCGCGACGTACTCGAGGTCCTCGAGCGCGACGACCGCCTCGAACGCGCCCGCCACGCCGAGCCGCTCGAGCACGCGGCCCGCGTGAAACCGGGAGGAGTTCGTGAAGACCGCCTTCCGCCCCGGCAGCGCGCTCAGCACCGCGAGCAGGGCTTCGTCACGCGCGAGCAGATCGTCGATCTCGATGTCGTGGATGAAGCGCAGGTAGTCGTCCGGGTCGATCGCGTGGTGGGCGATCAGGCCGGAGAGCGTGGTGCCGAACTCGGCCCAATAGCGGTGGCGGAGCGCATCGACCTCGGCGGCGCCGATGCCGACCCTTTCCTCGAGGTAGCGGTTGATGCGGACATCGACGCGTGGCACGACCCCGAGGCTTCTCGGATAGAGCGTCTCGTCGAGATCGAAGAGGAGAACGTTCAAGATGCGTCCGCGATGAAGCCCGAAATTCCCTGGTGGCGGTCGGGCGTACTCTACCAGATCTACCCGAGGTCGTTCGCCGACTCGAACGGGGACGGGATCGGCGATCTCGGCGGCGTGATCGAACGGCTCGACCACCTCGCCTGGCTCGGCGTCGACGGCATCTGGCTCTCGCCGATCACGCCGTCGCCGAATGCGGACTGGGGCTACGACGTCGCCGACTACTGCGCCGTCGCGCCCGAGTACGGCACGCTCGCGGACTTGGACCGGCTGATCGAAGAAGCACGGGGTCGCGGCATCCGTGTCGTGATGGATCTCGTGCCGAACCACACGAGCGAGCGGCATCCGTGGTTCCTGGAAGCACGCTCCTCACGGACCGCGATGCACCGCGACTGGTACGTCTGGGCCGACCCCAAGCCGGACGGCTCGCCGCCGAACAACTGGCTCAGCAACTTCGGCGGGCCCGCGTGGACCCACGACGCCGCGACCGGGCAGTTCTACCTGCACAACTTCACGCCGTCGCAGCCGGATTTGAATTGGTGGAACGAGGAAGTGCGGCGCGCGTTCGAGGAGATCCATCGCTTCTGGTACGCGCGCGGCGTCGCCGGGTTCCGGATCGACGTCTGCCACGCGATGATCAAGGACACGGCGCTCCGCGACAACCCGCCGGCCGGCGACGACAGTCCGTTCTTCGAGCGGCTGCTCGGGCTCCGGCAGGTCTACAATGCAAACCGCCCCGAAGCGCACGAGATCCTGAAGAGCTGGCGCCGCATTGCGGACGGCTACGATCCGCCGCGGCTGCTCCTCGGCGAGACGTACGTGCACGACCCGACGGCGATGGCGCGCTTCTACGGCGCGGGCGATGACGAGCTCCACCTCGCGCTGAACGTGCCGTTCCAGGAGGTGCCGTTCGAACCGAGCGCGCTCCGCGCGATCGTCGAGCGGACCGAGTCGCTGCTCCCGCCGGGCGCGTGGCCGCTCTGGCACGGCGGGAACCACGACGTCTCGCGGATGGCGAGCCGCTGGGCGGAGGGCGATCCCGCCAAGCTGCGGGCCGCGATCCTCCTGCTGCTCACGCTTCGCGGTACGCCGCTCCTCTATCAAGGCGACGAGCTCGGCGTGCCGGACACGCCGCTCGAGCGCGCGGACATCGTCGACCCGGTCGGCGTGTTCTTCTGGCCCGCTCACCCCGGCCGCGATCCGGTGCGGACGCCGATGCCGTGGGACGACGCGCCGGGCGGCGGCTTCACCGCGCCCGGCGTGCGGCCGTGGCTGCCGTTCGGCGATCTCGTCGCGCACAACGTGCGCGCGCAGCGGGAAGACCCGTCGTCGCCGCTCCGGCTGACGCGCGACCTGATCGCGCTGCGACGCAGCTCGGACGATCTCGGGCTCGGCGCCTACGCGCCGCTCGCGAGCCCGCCCGGCACGTGGCTCTGGCGCCGCGGCCGCGCGACCGTCGTCGCGCTCAATCTCTCGTCCGCGCCCGCATCGATCGAGGCGCCTGCCGGTCGGATCGAGATCGGCACCGACCGCGCCCGCGACGGCGAAAGGGTCAGCGGCAGCCTCGAGCTTCGCGCTTGGGAGGGGGTGGTGGTTGCGTGAAGGTCGCTATCCGACCTTGCGCAGCTTCCGCAGAACCGCCACCACCACGCCGCGCACGGCCAGATCCTTGTCGCGGATCGTAATCGGCTCCATGCGCTGATTCGCGGGCTGCAGGCGGATCTTGCCCCCCTTCTCGCGGTAGAAGCGCTTCACGGTCGCGTTGCCCTCGACGATCGCCACCACGGTCTCACCGTTCTCCGCGCTCGGGCGGCTCTCGACGACCACGTAGTCGCCGTCGAGGATGCCGTCCTCGATCATCGAGTCGCCGGTTACGCGGAGCACGAAGCTGTTCTCGCGCTTGACGAGGTCTTCCGGCACCGCGATCGATTCCGGGTTTTCGACCGCCTCGATCGGCACGCCGGCCGCGACGCGCCCGAGGAGCGGCAGCTCGATCGCGGACGCCTTCTTCTTCTGTTTGACGAGCTCGATCGCGCGGCTGTGATTGAGCTTCCGCCGGATCAGGCCCTTCGTCTCGAGGTTCGTGAGGTGCTTGTGCACCGTGGCCAGCGAGGAGAGATCGAAGTGCTTGCCGATCTCCTCGAGCGTCGGCGCATACCCCATCCGCGCGATGTGATCGTCGAGATAGTCGAAGAGCTGCTTTTGTCGTTTGGTGAGAATCATTGCGGGATCCCCCTCTGCCCCCACCACTCCATCCGTTGTCGATCGAATGCTGCCATCGAAGACGATCGTAGCGGGTCGCAAGGTAGGCGAAGTAAAGGCGAAAGGCAAGCCACGAAGAGCCCCGCGGCGCGGTCCCGGTGGCGCGACCCGCGTCGGGCCCGTGGGTTGAACGCCTAGGCCGCGTCGGCCAAACGACTCGGCCAAACGACATGGGAGGATCGACGATGAAGCGAACTGGGCTGTGCTTGGTGGTGGCGGCGGTGATGGTGCTCGGCGCTGCGGGGAGCGCGTCTGCGCTCTATTCGCCGAACCCGGCGGGACGCTGGGCGCCGGGGCACTTCTTCCTCGCGGGGGACTTCCTCTTCAACACCGAGAAGGACCTCGAGCCGGGCGGCGAGATCGAGGACGTGACGGGCTTCTTCGCGCGGCCGGCCTACTCGATCGCGCCGAACGTGATGGTGTACGGCCGCATCGGCATGCAGGACGCGGACGGCCTCGACAGCGGCTTCGCCGGCGGCGGCGGCGTGCAGGGCGCCTACGTGCTGCCGAGCGCGCCGGAGTGGGCGGTCGGCGGCGCCTTCGACGTGATCTTCTGGGACACCGAGGGCCCGGGCGGGAACAGCGTCGACTACACCGAGTTCCAGATCTCGCCGGCGTTCAGCTACAACGTGCCGAGCGTCCCGGCGCTCACGCCGTACGGCGGCGTCGCCTTCGACTTCATCTCGGGCGATCTCGAGGAAGACGACATGTTCGGCGTCTTCTTCGGCACGAACTTCGACATCGGCAGCCGGATCCGTCTCGACGGGCAGGTGCGCCTGATCAGCGAGACGGGCTTCGCGTTCTCGGTCGGGTATTTGTTCTAACGGTCTCTTCGTCTCTCCCCCTTGGGGAGCGCCCGCTCCGAACCGGTGAGGAGCATCTTGGGCGGCCCGAAGGGCGAGTGAGGGGGAGACCGCGATGGCGTGATTGGCTCCCCCTCACCCGACGGCTTTGCTGCCGACCTCTCCCCAACGGGGAGAGGTGGGTTAGGCCGCTTTCGCGAGTGGGCGCGCGGGGACGGCTGCCCCGCGCGCGCGCCGCACGATCAGCTCGATCAGGAAGAGCGCCAGCGCGGCGATGAGCAGCCAGTGCGTGAGCGGCTCGCGCTTCGCCGGGCCGGTGACGGGCGGGACCTCGCCCGCCTTCGGCTCGGCGCGCCCGCCGGTCGCGCTCGCGATCTCGTCGAGGAGCGCGCGGTTCGGCTCCGGGCGCGGGCGCTCGAGCGCGGCGCCCGCGGCGATCGTGAAGCCGAGCGGCGGGCGCGTGAGCGGTCCGCGCGCGCCGCGCACCTCGATCCGGTAGTCGCCGGGAGCGGTCGTCGCGAGCCGCGCGCGATGGAGCCCGGGCGCGACGCGCTGGAACGGCGATTCTTTTCTCTTACCGTCGGGGCCCACCGCGTGCGCGACCAGCGTCTCGCCGGCGAGCTCGCGCTCGAAGATCGCGTCGACCACGATCGCGTCGCCGGCGAACGCCATCGCGAAGTCGCCGCCGATCTCCTCGCCGGCCGGGAGAAGCCACGTGGCGATCGCTGCCCAGAGTGGGCTCCAGCGGTCCCATCGCACCCAGCGGTCGGACCAGCGTCCGTAGGCGTCCGTGGTGAACGCGACGGCCCGACCGCTCCCGAATTCCCAAGAAGCGATGAGCGGCGGCTCGCCCCGCGCGCGCGTGCCGACGTCGACGCGGGCGCGCGGCTTCGCGATCGTCTCGACGAGGCCGAGCACGGTCGGCCACTCGCGCGTCGCGCGCGCGATCTCGCCGACGAGCGGTGACTCGGGAGAGGGGATCGGTCGGACCGGCTCCTCCTTCAGGGTCTTCTCCTTGCCGGCCGGGCCGCCGAGCTCCCCGAGCACGACGTCCGGCAGCGTCGAGGGATCGAGCGTGACGTGCGAAGCGCCGCGTCCGAAGCCGGCGAGGCGCTCGAGAAAGTCTGCATCCGCGGAGTCGCCGAGCGCGATCGTCGATACCGTGATGTCCTGCTCGGAGAGCGCGAGCGCGAGATCATAGTAGACGCGCCGGCCGGCCGCGCTGTCGGCGTCTTCGCTCAAGCCGTCGGAAAGGACGATCACGTGGCGACGCTTCACGTCCTCGTCGAGGAGCTCGCGCTCGGCCGCGACGAGGCCGGGATAGAGACGCGTGCCGCCGTTCGGACGCAAGCGCGCGAGTCGCGATTCGAGGTCGCCGCGGATGTCGCCGACGCGCGAGAGCGGCACGACGACGAACGCTTCGCGATCGAAGCCGATCACCGTGAGCCGGTCGTCGTCGTCGAGCTTCTGCGCGAGCGCGCGCGCCGCTTCGCGCGCATAGAGCATGCGCCGCTCCTCGCGCATGCTGCCCGACTTGTCGATCACGAGCGCGACGGCGAGCCGCGGCTCGTCGCGCTCGCGCTCCTTCATGCGCACTGGGAGAGCCTCCTCGACCGGCGTGCCGCGCCAGCCGCCGAGGCCAAAGCTCCGCGGGCCGCCCGTCATCACGAGCGACCCGCCGCGCTCGACCCAATCGCGAATCCGCTCCGGCAGGCCCCCCGCGAGATCGCTGCGGGGGATGTCGTTCAGGATGAGCGCGGCATGGTCCTCGAACCCTGCGAGACGGCCGCCGCCGACGCGCGAGTCGACGCGGAAGCCGCGGGCTTGGAGCGCGCGGACGAGGTATCGGTTCTCGGACTCGCTCGAGCCGACGAGCAAGATGCCCGGTCGTCCTTTGACGGAGACCCATGCCTTGGCGACGTCGTCGGCGGCGATGCGGTTTGTCGCCGCATCGGCGGCGCGAAACGTCGCCGAGAACTCGGCGAGCCCGTCGGCGGCGAGGAGCACGGGTAGCGCGACGGCGCTTTCGCCGGGCGCGAGCCGCACGTTTTCCCGTCCGACCACGCTCGCGCCGCGCCGGAGGACGATCTCGCCGGCCGCCGTCGACGCGTTCTCCGAATCGACGACGACGCGCGCGACGGCGGCTTTGCCGGCCTCCGATCGCGCGGGGAGATCGAGTCGCACGACGCCGACGTTGCCGGGCGGCGGCTGCGTGAGCGGCAGCGTTTCGACGCGGATGCCGCGCTCACGCAGCGAAGCGAGGACGCGCCGGGCCTCGCCGCGGGTCTGCCAGCCGTCGCTCGCGAGCACCACCGAGGCCGGCCCTTCCTCGCCCGCGACGACGCGCGCGAGCGCGGCCTCGAGATCGGTCGCGCCGTCGTCCGCGTCCGCGCGCTCGTCGTCGACGGGCCGGCCCGCGAACCGCACGAGGCGTGCCGCGGGCGCGAGCTTCGTCGCGCGCTCGAGCGCGTCCTCGCGCGTCGCGGGGAGCACGCTCTTCGAGACGTCGAGCAGGATCCAACCGGCGCGCGGCTCGCCCGGCGTTTCTCGGGCCGGATCCATCAAGGCCGCGACGAGCAGCGCGGCGACGATGGCGCGGAGCGCGAGCGCGGCGGCCGGCGCGGGTCCGCGGCGGCGCTGGCGCCACGTCTCGAGCGCGAGGAGGGCGAGCGCGAGCGCGGCCGCGTAAAGCCAGAGCGGTCGCGTCCGCTTCTCGAGCCGCGGCGTGACGGGAGCTCGCGGCTCAGGCAGAGGAAACTGAGCGCGGGCGCGCAAGTCGGAATCGGTGATCGCGAGGCTCCTCGCGCGCGGCTCGCGGCGATCCGCGATCTCGATCCAGTAGAGCCCGCGGTCCGGCGTGTCGACGCGGCTCGGCGGCGGCGCGAGCCGAGTGCCGTCGGGCAGCACGACCGCGCGCGCTTCCGCGGGAACGACGAGCGGCTCGCCCGTCGTCGCCGTCTCCGGCTCCGCGCTCCGCGCGAGCCAGGTGACGAGGTCGAGGAGAAGAATCGACGCCGGGCGATTGCGATCGCCGAGGAACGGGAGGAGATCGAACCCGACGACCGCCGCCGGCGGCTCACTCGCGCGCGCGACGACGAGCGCTCCGTGCGCGACGGCGAGCGGCGTCCACTCCGCTCCGGCGCGCAGCGAGACGGCGCGCGCCGGGCGGAGCGTGCCCGGCTTCAGGTAACGCACCGCGGGATGCGTCGGGTCGACGACGGCGATCTCGGGCGAGGTGCGGGTCTCGCCGTAGCCGGGGAGATAGGTCACGGGCGGCGGCAGGAGGAACACCGCCGGGACGGCCGGGCGATCGTTCGGCGCCGTGCGGTGGAAGATCACGAGGTCGCGGCCGGCCGCGAGGTCGGTCGTGTAAGCGGTCGGCGCGATGGCTTCGAGCTCGAAGCCGAGAGAAGCGATCGGCGCGACGAGCCCGCTCCCGCGGAGATCGAGCGGCGAGACGAGGAGGACCTTGCGCTTCCGCTCGGGCGCGCGGGCGGCGAACGCCTCGTCGTCGGCCGCGAGCCCGTCCGCCGGCTCGAGGCGCGCCCGGTAGGCGGCCGCCTTCGCGACGGTGCCGCTGAACGTCGCGCTCGCGCCGGGCGAGACGCCGAGCGGGCCGCCGCCCAGTCGCTTCCCTGTTTCGGCATCTTCGATGCCGATCGTGACGTTCGCCCGCGCCGCGTCGTAGTTGCGGACCTCGACGCCGGCGCGCTCGCCTTGCGGGCTCGGTGCGATCGTGAACGAGGCGATCGCGCGATTCGGTTGCGGCTCGCCGACGCGGACGACCTCGAACGGCGCGACCTCGCGCTCGGCGAAGCGATCGGTGACGACGAGGATCTTGCGGTAGCCGCGACCGGCGAGGCCGTCGAGGAACGCGACGGCGCCGCCCGCGTCGCCGTGCGGCAAGTCGACCGGCTCGACGCCGTCGACCGCGCGCGCGGCCTCGCCCGCGCCGGCGCCGGTCGCGACGATGCGGACGCCGGGCCGGAGCGCGACCACGTCCCAAAGCGAGTCGGGCTCGCGCGCGAGACGCTCGCGGACCGCGGCGCGGCCGAGGTCGATGCGCGAGCGCCCAGAGGAATCGCGCGCCTGCATCGTCGCCGCGTTGTCGACGATGATCGCCGCGCGACTCACGTCGGACTCGAGCGCGGGCCGCACGATCGCCGCGATGACGACGAGGATCAGCAGCGCCTGGAGAAGAAAGAGCGGATCGAAGCGCGGACGTCCGAAGAGTCGGAGCCGGCTGCCCGGCTCGATCCCCTGGTAGAGGAAGAGCGCCGGAACCGTCCGCCGGTGCGGACGCTCACGGAGGAGATACGGGAGCACGAGCAGCGGGAGCGCGAGCAGCGCCCAGAGCCCGGCGGGGAAGAGCAGGGTCATCGCCGGAGAATTCCGAGCGCGGGCAGCCGGGTGAGCACGAAGTCCTCGACGGACGAGGATGCATCGAAGAAGGCGTATTGCGCGCCGGCGTCGGCGACGACCGTACGGACCTCGCGAAGGTGCCGCTCGAGGTTCTCGAGATAGCGCCGCCGGCCCTCGGCGTCGAAGCGGAGATCGAGCTCCATGCCGCTCTCGGCGTCGACGATGCGCTCGGCGCCGCTCGCCGCGGGGTCGAGCTCGCTCTTGCCGAGCACCTGGATTGCGAGCACGTCGAGGTTCGCGGAGCGGAGCACGTGAAAGGCCGCGCGCAGCTCCTCGGGGGGCGAGAGGAGATCGGAGACGAGCACCGCCTTGCCCGGACGCCGCACCTGGCGGAGCTCGCGTGCGAGCGCGTCGCGGAGCGCGAGGCGCCCGTCGGGCGGACGACCGAGCAGGAACTCCTGCGCGTCGAAGAGCCGGCGCCGACCGCGATAGAAAGGCGTCGCCGCCGACCGGGCTCCGCCGACGCGATGGAGCCGCACCGTCTCTTCGGACGAGAGCGCGGCGTACGCGAGTGCCAGCGCGAGCCGGCTCGCCGCGCGGTACTTCCCGTCCGACTCCGGGAACGCCATCGACGCGCTCGCGTCGACCATCAGATAGACGAAGAGATCCTCTTCCTCCTGGTACAGCTTGACGAAGAGGCGGCCGGTTCGCGCCGCGAGACCCCAGTCGACGGCGCGCGGATCGTCGCCCGGCGCGTACTTGCGGTAGTCGGCGAATTCCAAGCTCGATCCGCGCCGAGGAGAGAGATGCGTGCCCTTGCGGCTGCCGAGAAAGCGGCGCCGCGCGCGCACGCGGAGCGTCTCGAGCTTGGCGAGGAAGCCGGGATCGAAGATCGCCGCGCTCGGCCCTGCCGGCTGCTGCGTCACGGCCGGCGCTGCGCCTTCAACGTCTCGGCGAGGATGCGGTCCGGGTTGACGCCTTCCTCCGCCTCGCCTTGGAAGTTCAGGATCAATCGATGGCGGAGCGCGGGCAGCGCCGCGTCGATCGCGTCCTCGACCGCGACGTGCGCGCGCCCGTCGAGTAGCGCGTTCACCTTGGCCGCGAGCACGATCGCCTGCGCGCCGCGCGGGCCCGGGCCGTAGCGCACGTAATTTTGAACGAGCGGATGTGACCCTTCGCGGTTCGGCGTGAGCGCCGTGACCAATGCGACGACCCAGGTCTTCAGCGGCGGCGCGAGCGTCACCTGGCGCACGAGCTCGCGCATCGCCGCGATCTCGTCGCGCGTCTCGGCTTCTCCGAGCACGGGCTCGATGGTCGCGTGATGCTCCGTCGTCGTGCGGTCGAGGATCTCCTCGAGCTCGCGCGGCGCCGGCAGCTCGATCAAGAGCTTGAAGAGAAAGCGGTCGAGCTGCGCCTCGGGCAGAGGATAGGTGCCTTCCAGCTCGATCGGGTTCTGCGTCGCGAGCACGAAGAACGGATCCGGCAGCATGCGCGTCTCGCCGAACGTCGTCACCTGCTTCTCTTCCATCGCTTCGAGCACGGCGGACTGCGTCTTCGGCGTGGCGCGGTTGATCTCGTCGGCGAGCACGACGTTCGCGAAGATCGGCCCGGGCTTGAACTCGAACGTGCGCCCTTCCTCGGAGAGCATCTGCACGCCGACGATGTCGGACGGCATCAGGTCCGGCGTGAACTGGATGCGCTTGAAGGAGAGGCCGAGCGCCTGGCTCACGGACTTGACCATCAGCGTCTTGCCGAGTCCCGGCACGCCTTCGAGGAGCACATGCCCGCCGGCGACGAGCGCCGTCAGGACTTTGCGGACGATCGGGCGCTGGCCGACGATGATGCCGCCGATCTCGGACTCGATGCGCCCGAAGGCGTCGCGGAAGCGCGCCACCCGATCGGTGGCCGCGGCGGAGTCGTTCATTCTCTTTTTCTCCCTTACCGGCGGAGGATCGGGCGGTACTCGAGCGGCACCGGCTGCCGCTCGTCGGCCGCTCCGGGCGGCCCCTCGCTGGGGAGCGGTGCGTTGCCGAATGGGGTCTCGACCACGGCTTCACCCGGCTTCTGCACGCGCTCGGTGCCGACGCCGCCGCCTTGCTCGGGCACGAGCACCTTGACGAACTGGCCGTTCTCGACGCGGAGCGCATCGGGGCCCTCGCCGAGCTTGTAGTACTTCTCGGCTTTTTGCCCGTCGTCGGACGGCGAGGGCTTGCCGCTGGCACCTTCGCCTTCGCCGCTGCCGTCGCCTTTCTGGTTCTGGCCGGGCTTGTTCTCGGCCTGCTGGCCCTCGGGGCGCTCGCTCGACTGGCGGCCGCCTTCGCCCTCGCCCTGCTCGCTCTTCCCGGCTTCGTTCTTGGGACCGGGCTGGTTGCCGTCGCCTTCGCCGGGCTTCTCGCCCGCGCGCTGGCCTTCGCTCGGGCCCTGGATGCCGCCGCCCTGGCCCTTCTCGCCCTTTTCCTTCTTCGGCTCGGCTTGCGATTCCTTCTCGCCGCCCTGCGACTCGCCGGCGAGCTCCTTTTCGATCTCGCCGAGCGTCGCGGCCGCGGCGCCGGCCTCGCCACCGCCCTGCTGCTGGCCGCCTTGCTGGCCCTTCTGCTCGCCCTTTTGCTCGCCTTTGCCTTCGCCCTTCTCGGTGGTGCTGCCCGACTGCTCGCCCGAGCCCTTCTGGTCCTTGCTCTGCCCCGCTTCTTTGCCCTGGCCGCCTTGCTGCTGCTTCTGCTGCTGCTCGAGCTTCTGGCGCATCTCGGCCGCGAGCTCGCGCTTCTCCTCGGCGCTCAGGTTCGGGTCGGCGAGCTTCCGGGCGAGCTCGCGGAGCTCGGCCGCGAGCGCGTGGCTCGCGGCGTCGCGGCCGGGCGCGTCGAGGCGATCGGCGATGTCGAGCAACTGCGCGATCGGAGCGACGGGACGGAGCTCGACGAAGAGCGCGAGGAGCGCCACGACGATCACCGAAAGAGCGAGGCTCGCGAGCGGCGCGCGCCAGGCGAATGCGTCGGCGAAGCGACGTGGGCTCATGCCGCGCGCGGTCGCGCTCGCGCGCTCGGCGACGACCGGCCAGAGCGCGCCACGCGCCAGCTCCGGAACCGTCGTCCAGGTGAGGAACGTCTCCTTGGCGGCGAGCTTGCGGTCGATCTCGCGCGCGGCGTCGATGTCGGTGACGCGAGTGTTGCGAAGGCCGGAGAGCATCCAGAGGATCGCGCCCGCCGCGACGAGCACGCCGAGCCAGGCGGGCGCGAGACCGAACGCGGCGCTTGCCACTGCAGCGAGGATCGGTCCGCTCGCGACAAGCAGGCGCTCGAGGCGGAGGCGCTCGCGATCGAGCTCGGCGGTCTCTTCCACCAGCTCGGTCGGCTGGGCTCGGGCGGTCCGTTTCATCCGCGCTTTCGCTGGTAGCGATTGACGGCGCGGTTGTGCTCCTCGAGGCTCGACGAGAACTCGTGGGAGCCGTCGTCGCGAGCGACGAAGTAGAGGTACGGGACCGGCGCCGGCGCCAGCACCGCGCGGATCGCGTCGCGACCGGGGCTCGCGATCGGGCCCGGGGGCAGGCCGACGAAGCGATACGTGTTGTACGCGGTCGGCGTGTCGAGGTGCTGGCGGGTCAGGTTCCCGTCGAACTGCTCGATGCCGTAGATGACCGTCGGGTCCGCCTGGAGCGGCATGCCGCGCTGAAGCCGATTGCGAAAGACCGCGGCGATCAGCGGGCGCTCCTCGGCGCGGCCGGTCTCCTTCTCGACGACCGAGGCGAGCGTGACGATCTGGTGCGGGGTGAGCCCGCTCGTCGTGTCCGCGCCGGTGAGGTCCGCCCCGACCACTTCCTGGAACCGTCCGACCATCGTCCCGAGGATCTTCTTCTTCGGATCGAGCGGCGAGAAGAAGTAGGTTTCGGGATAGAGGTAGCCCTCGAGCGAATCGGCCTGGATGCCGAGCGAGCGGACGAAGCCGACGTCGCGCCCGAGCGCGACGAACTCGGCCGCCGGCCCGAGCCCGACCTCCTCGAGCGTGGCGGCGATCTCGCGGAGGCTCCGCCCCTCGGGCACGGTCACCTTCATCACCATCACTTCGCCGCTCACCATCTTTTCGACGAGGTTCGTCGGCGTGAGCGGCTCGCGGAACTCGTAGGCGCCGTAACGGATCTTCCGGTCGAGGCCGCTCACGCGCGCCCAGACCACGAGCGCGAGGCCGCTCGGCACGAGCCCTTTCGCCTCGAGCTCGGCGGCGGCGGCGCGGAAGCTCTCACCGGGCGCGATGTCGATGCGTACGGGCGCGGGGAGCGCCGGGCTCGGCCGCTCGAGCAGCGAGAAAAACAGCAGGCGCGCTGCGATGCCGAGCAGCGCGAGGACCAAGATGAGGAAGAGGAGGAAGCGCTTCATCGCGACGTCGCGTCTCGGGCACCGGGTAACACTCGAATTCGAACCCGGCAACGCGACCGGAGCTGCGGCCTGACCGTTCCGTCAGGCGCCGAAGTCATCATTCGTGCGACATTTTCTTGACATCGAGGCGGTCAGTTGGCAGGTTGCGCCGTCCTGATTTTTTTGGGTGGTCATGCGGCGGCCTTTGGAGAGGCTCCTCGGGGAGCGGTTTGAGCGCGAAGCCTCGCGCACCCTCCTCACCATCGCACCGCTGTTCTTCCTCTCCGTCTTTTCTCTTTTGGTCCGCAATGCTGATTCGTCGAACGCGTTCCGTCTCGATCAGCAGTGGGTGCTCGAGCGGCTGAAGCGCGAAGTGGTGCGCGAGGAAGAGCTCGCGCGCGTCACGCAGATCCCGGTCGTCGAAGAGGCGGGCGAGGCGTCGACGATCGAGCTCTTGCCCGCGGAGATCCGCGAAGTGCACGAGGTCGTGCGTCGCGGCGACACGTTCGGCGGGATCCTGAAGCGGCTCGGCATCGACTCGGGCGAGGTGACGCGCTGGTCGGCGGCCGCCCGTGAGTACGCGAGCCTCGCCGAGCTCTCGCCGGGGAACAGCTTCACCTTCCTGCTCCCTTCGGGCACGGCACGCCTCGCCGGGTTGCAGTACGAGCTCGGCATCGACTCCGCGCTCGTGATGCGCGAAGTCGGCGACGAGATCGACGCCGCGGTCGAGCGCCTGCCGAGCACGGTCGACGTGCTCGCGGTCGGCGGTGAGATTCAGACGACGCTCTACGGCGCCGCCGTCGAAGCGGGCGTGCCGGACGAGATCGTCTCCCAGGTCGTCGACGTCTTCGGCTGGGAGGTCGACTTCGACTCGCTCCAGCCCGGCGACACGTTCCGCATCGCCTACGAAGAGCAGCGCGGCCCGAGCGGCAAGCGCATCGGCGGCCGCCTTCTCGCCGCGGAGCTCACGAGCGGCGGCAAGGCGATGCAGGCGTTCCACTTCCAGCTCGCCGACGCCGGCGGCAAGTACTACACCGCGGAAGGCCGTCCGTACGGGCGCGCGTTCCTCCGCTACCCGGTCGAGTTCTCGCGCATCACCTCGCAATTTTCTGCTTCGAGATTCCATCCAATTCTCCGCGTGCGCCGGCCGCACTACGGCGTCGACTTCGCCGCGGCAGCGGGAACGCCCGTGCGCTCGATCGGCGCGGGCACGGTCGTCTCGGCCGGCATGAACGGCGGGCATGGCCGCTTCGTGAAGATCCGTCACGGCGGTGGCATCGAGTCGTCCTACTCGCACCTCCGTTCGATCGGACGCGGCATCCGCCGCGGCGTGCGCGTCGAGATGGGCGACGTGATCGGCAGCGTCGGCGCGAGCGGGCTCGCCACCGGGGCGCACCTCCACTTCGCGATGTGGAAGAACGGCGCCTACGTCGATCCGAACGGCGTCAAGCTGCCCGTGGCGCCCGTGATCTCGCGCCGCCACCGCAGCGCGTTCGAGGACGCGCGCGACATGCTCCTCACGCAGCTCGCCGAAGCGAAGATCCAGTCGAAGCCGATCGTCACGGTCCTCGCGACGTCCCCGTCCAACGGGGGCTGATGCTCACTCCCCGGGCTGACGCCCGACCCCCTGAGGGGGTCTAGTGGGCTACTTCTCCGGCCCCAAACCCCGCAAGTTCGGTCACCGGGGTGCGGCCGGGCTGGCCCCCGAGAACACGCTGCCGTCGTTCCGGCAGGCGCTCGCCGACGGCGCCGACGCGCTCGAGCTCGACGTCCACGCCACGCGCGACGGCACGATCGTCGTGATCCACGACGACACGGTCGATCGCACGACCGACGGCCACGGGGAAGTGCGCTCGTTCGACATGCGCGACCTGCAGCTGCTGGACGCCGGCTACCACTTCGAGGCCGACGGGAAGCATCCGTTCCGCGGCTGCGGCGTTCGCATCCCGACGCTCCGGCAGCTCATGCTCGAGCTGCCCGAGGTGCCGCTCAACATCGAGGTGAAGCAGGTCGATCCGCCGATCGAGAAGGAAGTCCGCGCGCTTCTCGACGAGCTCGGCCGCGTCGACGACGTGGTCTTGGCGGCGGAGGACGACACCGTGATGAAGCGGCTCCACGCGGCCGCGCCGGGATCGTGGTTCAGCTTCTCGTCGGTCGAGGCGATGGAGATCTGGCAGCGGCTCCAGGCGAACGACTTCAGCGGATACCATCCGCCGGGACACGCGTTGCAGATTCCGCCGCGCTTCGGCCCGGTCGAGGTCGTGACCGCGGATTCGGTCGCGGCGGTCCACGCGCTCGGCGTGGAGATGCACGTCTGGACGATCAACGACGAGGCGGAGATGGAGCGGCTCCTCGACCTCGGCGTCGACGGCGTGATGAGCGATTTTCCGGGGAAGCTCGCCGAGGTCGTGCGGCGGCGGGGCGGTTAGCGCGCGAACTTGCCGCGGTGACACGAGGGACAGAGCGTGGAAGATGCGCTGTCCCTACGAGAGTCCTAGCACGTCCGCCATCGAGTAGAGCCCCGGCTTCGACTGCTTCGCGAGCCAGAGGCCGGCGCGCACCGCGCCGCGCGCGAGGCATTCTCGCGATTGCGCGCGGTGCGAGAGCTCGAGGCGCTCGCCCATGCCGAAAAAGTAGACTGTGTGGTCGCCGACGACGTCGCCGCCGCGAGCGGCGAGGACCCCGAGCTCGGCGTCGGTGCGCTTGCCGGTCATGCCTTCCCGGCCGTAGACCGCGGTCTTCGCGAGCTCGCGACCGGTCGCCGTCGCCACGGCCGACGCGAGAGCCAACGCGGTGCCGCTCGGCGCGTCGACCTTCATGCGGTGGTGGACCTCGAAGACCTCGGGATCGAAGCCCGAGCCGAGGAGCTTCGCGGCTTCTTCGACGAGGCGCACGAGCACGTTGACGCCGACGCTCATGTTCGGCGCGATGATCGTGCGCGTCTTCTTGGCGAGGGCGTCGGCTTCGGCGCGCACGTCCGGGGAGAACCCCGTCGTACCGACGACGATCGCGGCGCCGGCCGCGGAGGCGACGCGAAGGTGCTCGATCGCGGCTTCGGCGATCGTGAAGTCGAGCGTCACCGTGTCCGGCCGCGCCGCGGCCGCGAAATCGGCGGTGATCGGCACGCCGATCGCGGCGCCGCCCGCGACCTCGCCGGCGTCGCGTCCGAGCGCCGCATGGCCGGCGGCCTCGATCGCTCCCGCGACTTCGGCTCCCGGCGTCTCGCGGAGACACGCCAGGATCAGCCGCCCCATCCGGCCCGCGGCGCCGCAAACAACGAATTTGGTCATGGAAAGCCCGAGCGGTCCCCGGCGACGACGAGCTTTGGCGCCCTTACGCCGTCGCCAAGAGACCGAGGGCGCGCATGCCCTCGCGCAATTTGGCGAGATTGCCCTCGGTCATCGGCGTGAGCGGCAGGCGGACCTCCGGCGTGCAGAGCCCCATCAGCGAGCACGCGGTCTTCACCGGGATCGGGTTCGTCTCGATGAAGAGGAGCTTCACGAGCGCGAGCGTGTCGTAGTGGATCTTCCGCGCTTCTTCCCACTTGCCGTCGCGGCAGAGCTTCGTGATGCGCGAGAGCGCACCCGGGATGACGTTGCCGACCGCGGAGATGAGCCCGGTGCCGCCGACGGCGAGCATCGCGAAGTTGAGCGCGTCCTCGCCGCAGTAGACCGCGAAGCGGTCGGGGCACGCGGCGATCACTTCCTGCGCTTGCTCGAGCGAACCGGTCGCTTCCTTGACGCCCGCGATGTTCGAGATCTCCGCGCAGCGGGCGAGCGTCGACGGCTCGATCTTCGAGCCGGTGCGGCCGGGGATGTTGTAGATGAGGATCGGCATCGGCGCGACGGCCTCGGCGACCGCGGCGTAGTGCCGATAGATCCCGTCCTGCGTCGGCCTGTTGTAGTAGGGCGAGATCAGGAGCGCGCCGTCGGCGCCCGCGCGCTTCGCCGTGCTCGTCAGACGGATCGCCTCGGCGGTCGAGTTCGAGCCGGTGCCGGCGACGACCGGCACGCGCTTTCGCACGATCTCGATCGTCCACTCGATCACACGATCGTGCTCTTCGTGGCTGAGCGTCGCGGATTCGCCCGTGGTGCCGCACGGGACGATGCCGTCCGATCCCTCGCGCAGCACGTACTCGATCACGCGCTCGAGCGCGTCGCGATCGAGCTTGCCGTCGCGGAACGGCGTGATGATCGGAACCAGGGAGCCGGTGAACATGGCCCGGAGCTAACAGAACCGCGGAGTTGCGGCTAGACCTCGATCTCGCCGCGGAACACCTCGACCGCCTCGCCGCGCATGAAGACGTGGCCGTCGGACTCGCGCCACTCGATCTCGAGGTCGCCGCCGTTGAGATGCACGAGCGCCTTGCGCCCGAGGCGACCCGTCAGCACGCCCGCGACCACCGCCGCGCAGGCTCCGGTGCCGCACGCGGCGGTCTCGCCGGAGCCACGCTCCCAGACGCGCATCCGCGCCTCGGCGGTCGAGAGCACCTTCAGGAACTCCGTGTTCACGCGCTCGGGGAAGATCGCATGCCGCTCGAACGACGGGCCGATCCGCTCGAGGTCGAGACTCTCGACGTCGGAGAGAAAGATCACGAAGTGCGGGTTCCCCATCGAGACCGCGGTGCCCGTGTACGTCTCGCCCGCCGACGGCGATCGGCTGGTCGACCATGCGGAGCCCGTCGAAGCGCACCGGGATCCTCGCTGGCTCGAGGATCGGCTCGCCCATGTCGACGGTCACGTGGGTGACGCGGCCGTCCCGTACCTCGAGCTCGAGCGTGTTCACGCCGCAATCCGTCTCGACGCGGAGCGGATTCAGTCGGCGGATCCCGGAGTCGTAGACGTACTTGCCGACGCAGCGGATGCCGTTGCCGCACATCTCGCCCGCGGCTGCCGTCGGCGTTGTACATCTCCATCCGGCAGTCGGCGACGGTCGAGGGTTGGACGAGGATCAGGCCGTCGCCGCCGATGCCGTGACGTCGTCGGCTCACGAGCTGCGCGACGGCCGCCGGATCGGCGACCTTCGTCTCGAAGCCGTTCACGTACACGTAGTCGTTGCCGGCGCCGTGCATCTTGACGAACGGGATCTTCACGACACCCCCTCAGGGGGTCGGGCGAAGCCCGGGGGGTGATCGATGAGCCGCTCCCCGCGAACGAGGTCGTCGAGCGTCTCGCGCTCGCGGACGACGTGGATCCGGTCGCCGTCGACCAGGACCTCCGGCGCGCGCGGCCGCGAGTTGTAGTTCGACGCCATCACGAAGCCGTAGGCGCCGGCGCTCGTGACCGCCAGCAGCTCGCCGGGCTCGACCGGCGCGAAGCGCGCGATCCTTGGCGAAGAAGTCGCCGCTCTCGCAGATCGGTCCGACGACGTCGACGACCCGCTCCGGCCGCTCGCGCGCGCACGACCGGCTCGATCGCGTGGAACGCGCCGTAGAGCGAGGGCCGGATGAGATCGTTCATCGCGCCGTCGACGATCACGAAGCGCTTCGCGTCGGTGTCTTCAGTGTAGAGGACGCGGCGAGCAGGATGCCGGCGTTGCCGACGATCACGCGCCCCGGCTCGAGCAGCAGCGTGACGCCGAGGTCTCGAGGCCGTCGCGGAGGAGCGCCGCCGCGTAGTCCTTCGGCGTCGGGCGGGGTCTCGTCGGCGTAGGTGATGCCGAGGCCGCCGCCGAAGTCGAGGTAGCGGATGTCGAAGCCGCGGCCGCGAAGCTCGAGGACCAGCGCGCGCACGCGCGCGAGCGCGTCCGAGAACGGTGTCACGTCCGTGAGCTGCGAGCCGATGTGGCAATCGACGCCGACGATCTCGACGCCCGGCAGTTCGCTGCGCGCGCTCGTACTCCTCGAGCGCGCGCCGCGATGTCGATGCCGAACTTCGCCTTCTTCATCCCGGTCGAGATGTAGGGTGCGTCTTCGGATCGACGTCCGGATTCACGCGGATCGAGATCGGCGCGCGCTTGCCCATCTCACGCCCGACCGCGTCGAGCGAGCGTCGAGCTCGGCGCGACGACTCGACGTTGAAGCATCAGGATGCCGGCGCGAGCGCGGCGGCGATCTCGTCGCGCGTCTTGCCGACGCCGGAGAACACGATCTTCCGCGGGTCGGCGCCGGCGCTCGAGCATCGCGCAGAGCTCGCCGCCCGAGACGATGTCGAAGCCGCTTCCCTCGCGGGCGAACGTGTGCAGCAACGCCGAGGTTCGAGTTCGCCTTCACCGAGTAGCAGACCAGGTGCGGCGCTTCGGCGAACGCCTCATCGAAGACGCGGAGGTGACGCCGCAGCGTCGCCATGCTGTAGACGTAGCAGGGCGTGCCGAACTCGCGCGGCGATGCGCGAGAGCGGCACGCCCTCGGCGTGGAGCTCGCCGTTTTTCTGTTCGAAGAAGTTCATGGCTCGAGGGTCACCGAAACCTGGTTGGACGGCGCGCTGTAGTAGTCGTCCGTCGTGAACGCGACGATGCGGTAGTAGTAGCTGTTGCCTTTGGAGACCGTCTTGTCGACGTGCTCGTAGCCCTTCTGGCGCTTGAAGCGCTCGCGATCGACGACCGGCACCTGCGCGATCTCCTCCGCGAGCGTTCCCGGCGTACCGCGGAACACGAGGAAGCCGCCGAGGTCGTCGAGCCGCTCGCCGTCGACGCTCGAGTCCGGCCGCGACCAGCGGAGCTTGATGCCTTCGGGAAGGATCTCGCCGGCGAGATCGACGACGGCCTTCGGACGGACGAGCTCCGACGGTCGAGGATCGCCTTTGAGGCCGCAGGCAGAGACGACGAGGAGTGAAGCGACGAGCCAGCGCGAGAGTGATCGCATGAGATCCTCCTACACTCCGATCTTGCGAAGGCGGCGTTCGACGTTCGCACGCGCGGTGCCGCCCGGGAGCTTGCGGCGATCGATCGCGGCCTCCGGCGTGAGGCGCTTCAGGACAGTGGCGTCGAAACGATCCGAGAACTGCCGAAGATCGGCGAGCGAAAAGTCCTCGAGCGTCTTCTTCTCCGCGATCGCGTGGCGGACCACCGCACCGACGACCCGATGAGAGTCGCGGAACGGAAGCCCGCGCTCGACCAGATGGTCCGCGAGCTCTGTCGCGAGTAGGAGGCCGCGCGACGCGAGGCGCATCTTCGGGCCGTCGAAGCGAAGGCCCGGCAGCATCGCCGTCGTCACCTCGAGCGTCGCGCGCGCGGTGTCGGCGGCATCGAACAGCGCTTCTTTGTCCTCTTGGAGGTCGCTGTTGTACGCGAGCGGCAGGCCTTTCTGAATCACGAGCAGCGTCTGCAGGTTTCCGAACATCCGCCCGCTCTTGCCGCGGACGATCTCCGCGACGTCCGGATTCTTCTTCTGCGGCATGATCGAGCTGCCGGTCGAGAACTCGTCGGGCACCTCGACGAAGCCGAACTCCTCGGTGGCCCAGAGCGTGATGTCGCCGGCGAGCCGTGACAGATGCACGAACAGGATCGACAGCGCGGCGAGGAACTCGGCGATGAAGTCGCGATCCGAGACCGCGTCGATCGAATTCTCGGAGATCCGCGCGAAGCCGAGCTCCCGAGCCACGAAGTGCCGATCGAGGGGATAAGGGACGCCGGCGAGCGCGCCGGACCCGAGCGGCAGCACGTCCACGCGGACGAGCGCGTCGCGGAGCCGATCCTCGTCGCGCCCGACCATGTCGTAGTAGGCGAGAAGGTGGTGCGCGAGGAGCACCGGCTGCGCGCGCTGAAGGTGCGTGTAGCCCGGCATCACGAGATCGACGTTCGCGCGCGCGAGCCGCGCGATGGCCATCCGGAGCTCGGCGATCCGCTCGCGGATCTCGGCGATCTCGGCCTTCATCCAGAGCCGCACGTCCGTCACGACCTGGTCGTTCCGGCTACGCGCGGTGTGGAGGTGTCCGGCCTCGGGGCCGATCAGCTCCGTCAGCCGACGCTCGACGGCGCTGTGAACGTCCTCGTCCGAGTCGAGGAAGCGGAAGCGCCCGGCGGCGAGCTCGGCGCGCACCTTGCCGAGCCCGACGAGGATCTTCTTCGCCGCCGCCGCGGGGATGATCTTCTGCTTCGCGAGCATGCGGCAATGCGCTTCGCTGCCGCGCACGTCCTGCGCCCAGAGCCGGCGATCGAATGCGAGCGAGCGCGTGAACCGCTCCGCGACCCGCGCGGGAGCGCCTTGGAAGCGGCCTTCCCAGAGCTTGACCGGTTTGCGCGCCATGGAACGGCGTTCATAACCGGAATGGCGGATTGACTCTATCCCTCGGGGATCGGGCGAAAGCCCGAGGGTGATGAAGAATCCCCTCAGGGGATCGGGCGTAAGCCCGAGGGGTGATCAACTAGCGGACGATCGCCTCGACGCGGCGGTTCTTCGGCTCCCGGACGCCGTCGTTCGTCTTCACGATCGGATCGGCCTCGCCGAGCGAGGTGACCTCCATCAGCTTCGGCTCGACGCCGATCTTCTTGACCGCTTCGCGCACGATGCCCGCGCGACGGAAGCCGAGCGTGATGTTGTACTTCGCCGAGCCGACTCGATCCGTGTGGCCGACGATGACGAGCTCCGGCGCCGGTCGGCGCTTCACCTCGGCGAGAACCTCGGGGAGGAGCTTACGGGACGCCGCCGTGAGCGTCGTCGAATCACTCTCGAAGTAGAGCACGAACCTCGCGGGATCCGGCGGGAGGTACTCGATCGCCTTGCCGAACGTGCCTTCGATCTCGGAGTCGGAGAGCTCGATGGACGCACGATTCGGATCGAAGCCGGTCGCCTGGCGAGCCTTGTCCAGTGTGCGACTGCTGGCGCCCTGCTGGAGCTCGATCTTACCGACGGTCCCGTCCTTCTCGGGCAGCAACACGGCGTAGGTCCGCGGCAGCCCACGGCAGGCGTTCTCCGGCTTCTCGACGTTCTCACTCGAGTCGAACGTGTTCGTGAGACAGACGGCGATGACGACGTCGTCCCGGAGCGTCATGCGGAGGGTTTTCGTTTCCCGGTCCGAGGTCTCGCGTGCGTAGACCACGGCCTCGGTCGAGCGGACGACGAAGCCCGTATACGCGTAGCGCCACTCGACGGTGTCGCCTCCGCGCACGACGCTCGCCGGCGGGCCGAGCCACTCTTCGAGCTGCGCCTTCGTCGTCTCGTTCGGCACGATCCGCTCGACGACGTCGGTCTCGAGGGGGGTGCCGGCGACCGGCTGACGCTCCACGGTCGTGCAGGCGCTCCCGGCCAACGAAGCCAGCAACAAACCGGCGGCGAGACGCGTCGCCACGTTCCTACGGATCGCCATGGGTGCCCCCTTGCAGGCCTCTCATAGCCGGAACGCGCGCGCCGCGGGAGTCCCAAATCGCCGGGGGCTCAGGCCGCTGCCGCTTCGCTCGCCGGGCGGTACCAGCGTCCGATCCCGTGATGGAAGAGCATCAGACGCTCCATCGACTTCCGCACGCACTCGAGCACGCCCTGCTGGAGCTCCGGGGTCTTCGCGTATTCGAGCACGATCTCGAGCGCGCGCCGGCCGTGGACGATGTCGTCGTGTGCGTGCGTCGTCCAGAACTCGATCGCGTCCTCGTCGAGGCCGTACTTCTCGCGGAAGACCTGGACGAAGATCGGAATTCCTTTGCTGGCTTGGCCCTCGACCGCAACGCCGAAGCCGGCGAGCGACTCGACGAAGTGACGATGGAGACAGAGGTCCATCAGCCAGTCGAGGAGCGCCCCTGTCTCGGGGAGCGGCTGCGCGGCGGCGAGCTCCTCGTCGGTGACCCCGATCGCCCGAGCAAATTTGCGGAAGAGCTCCGGGTGGTCCTTCTTCGCGCGTCCCTCGCCGTGCTCCTCCCAGATCGTCTCCGCGAGCACGTGCCGGACGGCGAAGACTTTGCAGTTCGCATGGATCGCGCTCGTGTAGCGCGCGAAGAGATCGGTCATGAAGTACATCTGCTTCGCCCAGTGGCGAAGCGCGTCCTGCGAGAGCGTGCCCGAGAAGAGGTCGAGCCAGAAGGGGTCGATCTCGGTCGGCAGGTTCCGGCCGATGATCTCGTAGATTTTTTCTTCGAGCTGCTCCGGCGAATAGATCTCCGTCATCACGCTGCTCCTCGGTTATCTCGCGTATCTCCCGCACTCGTAGGGTCAGCCGCAGCGAAGCAAGCCTGACCCTCATTGCCTTCCGCCATGCAGATTTCACTCACCGCGACCGACCAATCGAGGGTCTTCTCCGTCATGTCGCGGACGGCTTTGCGCACGCCTTCACGAAGCTCCGGCGTGTTCGCGAAGCGAAGCACGAGGGCGAGCGTCTTCGCGCTGTGATCGACGTCCATCTCGCCGTGCGCGGTGAAGAACTCGATCTCGTCTTCGCGGAACTTGTAGTGCGTGCGGAGCGCGTACGAGAGCATCGGCCCGCCCTTTGCGGAGACACCCTCGAGCGCGATGCCGATCGCGGCGAGCGCGGCCGTGAAGTGCCTCGTGCGCGTCACCTCGAACGCGTAGTCGACGAAGCGCTGCGTGCAGTCGAGGACGGGGCCGGCCTCGAGCTCCTCGACGCTCATGCCGAGCGCGCGCCCGAAGTTTCGGCAGAGCGAGGGATGGTCGCGCCCCTCGTCCATCTCTCCGTATTCCTCGTACAGGTTCTGCACGAGCCAGCGGCACGCCTCGAACTCGTCGCAGTGCGCGTGGATCGACGAGAGGAAGCGCGGGCCGACGCGCGTGAGGAGGAAGAGCTGCTTCGCCCAGAGCTTCATCCGCTCGCGCTCGAGCTCGCCGTCGAAGAGCGCCTTCATGAAGCGGTTGCGGTCGCGAAGGTGCGAGAGCTCCTCACCGATGATTCCCCAGAGCTCGTCCGCGAATTCGTCCGGCGTGGTGACGTCGCTCACTCGATCCCCTCCTGCTCCGACCAGCCTGACCGCTCAGTTCGGAGACTCGCCCGTCTCCTGACCGCCCGGTTGATAGGAGCCTACCCGGCGGGTGTCAAGGTTGCGTCCTCCCGGAGGAGGGGGGCAGGCGGGGCCGGGTTTCTGGGGGAAAGAAAGCTCCGACCCCGCCTGCCGGGGAGGGTTCGTGTGCCGCTCGACTGCCGCGGCACCAGGGTCACGAACGTTCGACGCACATCGTGCGACGCTATTCACTTGACGACGAAATTCGCTGCTTCTAGATCCAATCAAGCGATTGAATCAGAGCGGAGGATAGCGATTTGGCGGGGAAAACGGCGGGGGCGCGGACCATGGCGAAAGCCGCGAAAACGGCGATGCTGCCGACGAAGGATCGCATTCTCGCCGCCGCTGAAGAGGTCTTCGCGACGCGCGGTTTCGAGGGCGCCTCGACGCGGGAGATCGCCTCGCGCGCCGGCGTCAACATCTCGAGCCTCCACTACCACTGGGAGTCGAAGGAGCGCCTCTACTATGCGGTCTTCGAGCACATCTACGAGCGCATGATGGAGATCTCGAGCTCGTCGATGATGCTCGCCTCGCCGGACCAGCCGGAGAGCGGCCGCCTCGTCCGCGAGGAGGCCGTCGGCCGCATCTACGATTTCTTCGTCGCGAACCCGAACGTTCCGCGCCTGCTCCTCCGCCGCATCATGGAGAACGAGGAGTTCGGCGGCGAGATCGAGCGCGACATCCTCGGCCCCTCGTGGAAGGTCTACGCCGGCTGGGTGCAGGACCTCACGGGCAAGAAGGTGAAGGACATCGACGCGCAGATCCTGATGCTCACGATGAACAGCGCGCTCCTGCTCTTCGTGCTCGACAGCCGGCAATATCGCTACATCTTGGGCGGCAGTGTCCAAGATCCGAAGGTCGGCGAGCGCGTGCGGAGCCATTTGATCCGGCTCTCCGGCGCGCTCGTCTCCGCGCAGGTGCGCAGCTGAAAGCCTTCGTCACCGCGACGTTCGACGCCGACTCGCTCGCGCGCCTCGAGCGGCGCATGCCGGTCGTTTACGAGGATTGGCGGGAGACGCGGAAGATGTACTTCTCCGGCGAGGAGCTCGCCGCGCGCGTGCGGGAGCTCGAGGCCGACGTGCTCATCGTCGAGGCGGACCTCGTGCACGAGGAAGTGATCGACGGCGTGCCGCTCCGACTGATCGGCGCCGCGCGCGGCGACCCGTTGAACATCGGCGTCGAGCACGCGACCGCGAAGAAGATCCCCGTGCTGTTCGCGCCGGCGAGGAACGCGCAGGCGGTCGCCGAGCTGACCGTCGGCTTCATGCTCTGCGTGCTTCGCCGGATCCACGAGGTCAATCACCTGTTGAAGAGCGGTGAGCTCCGCTTCGAACGGAGCCGCGACTACCTCGAGGCGTACCGCCGCTTCGAAGGGGTCGAGCTCGAGAGCAAGACGGTCGGCATCGTGGGCTTCGGAGCGATCGGCCAGCGCGTGGCGCGGATCCTCGGCGGGTTCGGCAGCCGAATCCTCGCCCACGATCCGTATGCGACGGACGGCTCGTTCGCCGCGCTCGGCGCCGAGCGCCGCGACGTCGATTCGCTCGTCCGCGAATGCGACGTGCTCACGGTCCATTGCCCGGAAGGCGAGGAGACGCACCGGTTGATCTCCTCCGAGCGCCTCCGCTCGATGAAGCCGGGCGCCTACGTGATGAACCTCGCGCGGGCGAGCATCGTCGACGAGGACGCGCTCTACGAAGGGCTCGTCAGCGGTCGGATCGCCGGTGCGGGGCTCGACGTCTTCTCGAACGAGCCCGTGCAGCCGGACAACCGCTTCGCGATGCTGCCGAACGTGGTCGTCCTGCCGCACTACGGCGGCGACACGGCGGAGACCGTTCGCCGGCAGAGCCTGATGATCGTCGAGGGCATCGAGGACTGGATCGAGGGCCGGCGGCCGAAGCACTTGGTGAACCCGGCGGCTTTGGCCTGAGTCGGCCATGACGGCGCACTTCCTCGCGCTCGACGCCGGAACGGGAAGCGGCCGCGCGGCCGTCTTCGACGAGGCGGGGCGGCAGCTCGCCTGCGCGCGCGAGGAGTGGACGTACGAGTCGACGCACTACCCGGGCGACATGGTCGCCGGGCATCACTTCGACGCCGAGCGGTTCTGGGGCTTGCTCGCGCGCGCGACGCGCACGGCGCTCGCCGCGGCCGGTGTCCCGCCCGAGTCGATCGCCGGCGTCGCCGCGACGAGCCAGCGCGAAGGCTCCGTCTTCCTCGACGCGGACGGCCGCGAGCTCCTCGCCACGCCGAACTTCGACTCTCGCGCGCTCGCCGAAGGCGTGGACGTGCTCCAGCGGCTCGGCAACGACCGGCTGTACGAGATCACCGGCCACGAGCCGCCGTTCATCTTTCCCCTGTCGCGCTTTCTCTGGTGGCGGGCGCGCCATCCGGAGACGCCCGTCGCCTCGCTCCTGATGATCGACCATTGGGTGACCTACCGCCTGACGGGCGAGCGAGTGGGGGAGCCGAGCAACGCGTCCGAGTCGCTCCTCTTCGACGTCTCCGCCGGCGGCTGGTCGGAGGAGATCCGCGAAGCGTTCGACGTGCCGCGCTCGATCCTGCCGCGGCTCGCGAGCGGCGGCTCGCTCGCCGGCCGCGTCACGGCGAAAGCGGCCGCGGAGACGGGTCTCCCCGCCGGCACCCAGGTCTTCGTCGGCGGCGCGGACACGCAGTGCGCGCTCCTCGGTAGCGGCGTCGTCGAGCCGGGGACGGCCGGCGCGGTGCTCGGCACCACGGCGCCGGTGCAGATGGTGCTCGATCGGCCGCTCGGCGACGCGGAGCGCCACCTCTGGCTTTCGCCGCACGTGTGCGCGGGACGATGGGTGCTCGAGAGCAATGCCGGCGACGGCGGCAAGGCGTTCGCCTGGCTCCTCGAGCTTCTCGACTTCCCCGCGAGCGACGACGCGAGCTTCGCGGCAATCGAGGCCGCCGCCGAGCGCGCCGATCCCGACATCCCCGTCTTCACGTTCATCGGCCCGTCGATCTTCAACTTGCGTTCGATGAACCCGTCGCGCGCGGCCGGGCTCCTCTTCCCGTATCCATTCGGCCGGCGGCGGCCGACGAAGGCGGAGCTCCTGCGCGGCTTCCTCGAGAGCCTCGCGTTCGCCGTGCGCGGGAATCTCGAGCAGATCGAGAGTGTCTGCGGCAGCGCGACGCCGAGCCTCACGCTCTCGGGCGGTATGACGAAGAGCGCGCTCGCGCGGCGCCTCGTCGCGGAGGTCGTCGGGCGCCCCATGCGGGTCGGCACCGTCGCCGAGTCGGCCGCGCTCGGCTGCGCGATCCTTGCCGCGGCTGGCGCGGGGGTCTATCCGGACGTCGGCTCGGCGGTGGCGCGCATGGTGCGAACGGAAGAGATCACGGCGAAGGATCCGGGCGCGTACGAAGAGCGCTACCGGAAGTGGCGAGAGCTGAACGACACGCTCGAGGGGATCACGATCCCGTGACGAAGTTTCTCGCCGTCGTGCAGAAGGAGCTCGGCTCCTACTTCCGGTCGCTCCTCGCGTACGTCGTGATCGCCGTCTTCCTCGTGCTCTCCGGCTACTTCTTCTACACGAACCTCTCGTTCTTCATCCTGATGGGCGGTTTCGATCTCGCGCGCGGGCTCTGGCAGTACCAGTTCCACGACATGCGGCTCGTGATGCTGTTGATCACGCCGCTGCTGACGATGCGGCTCTTCGCGGAGGAGAAGAAGCAAGGCACGCTCGAGCTCCTCTGGACGTACCCGGTGAGCGACGTCGCGATCCTCGGCGGGAAATACGTGGCGGCGCTCGTCGTGCTCTCGACGATGCTGCTCCTCACGTTCACCTATCCGCTCACGGTCTCGCTCTTCTATCCGATCGATCTCGGGCCGATCGCGGCGGGATACCTCGGGCTCTGGCTCCTCGGCGCGAGCTTCCTCGCGTGCGGGATCTTCGTTTCGTCCCTCACCGATAGCCAGCTCGTCGCCGGCGTCGTCACGTTCGGCATGCTGCTCTTCTTCTGGATCCTCACGTGGAACCAGGCGGCGGTCGCCGAGAGCGCGCTCGGGTATCTCAGCTCGGTCTCGCTCTTCGACCGCTTCTTTCTGTTCGCGCGGGGCGCGGTCGACACGAAGGACGTCGTGTTCTTCGTTTTGTTCGTCGCGGTGTTCCTGTTCGCGACGCTGCTCGTGCTCGAGTCGCGCCGCTGGCGCGGGATTCGCTAGCGGCGTTTGATCTTCTTCTCGTGCCACTCCGCGATCGAGAGCGGAGGGTAGTGCTCGTACCGCGGCCCGCGTCCGGGCGTCGGCACCCAGCTCGCCTTCGAATCGAGGAGGATGTGGACGATCTCGGGCGGGTTCGGGAGCTTCGTGTCGAGCGCGCATGCGTTCGGCCACACGCCGTCCGGCCAGCGATCGTCGAGCACGTAGAGGTGCGTGCCGCACTCGCGGCAGAACCAGCGCTCGCCCGAGCTCCGCGTGGCCCGCTTGCCGCGCTCGCGCATCACGGCGTGGACCATCTTGAGATGGCGCTTGCCGGTCACGCGGAGCGTCTCGCGCTTGCCCATCACGTTGCAGCCGAACGCGCCCTGAAGCTTCCGGCAGATCGAGCAGTAGCAATACATGTATGGGTAGGGCGTCTCCGACCGGCAGCGGAAGCGCACCTTGCCGCACTGACAGGAGCCGGCGAGCGTCACGAGCCTTCCTCCTTCGGTACGACGATGCGGTAGAGGACGTCGCCGCGGGCGACGAGCGTGTTCGAGCTCGCGCCGAGCACCGAGACCGAGTTCCAGAAGATCTCTTCTTCTCTGCGGACGGTCCGCGATACCGCGAGCAAGTCTTCGCCCGCGGCCGGCGCGACGAACTGACCGTGAACCGCGACGGTCGAGGCCTTGTAGCGGAAGTCCATGCCGGTGATCGACCAGGAGGAGAGCGCGCCGGTCGTGTCCATGAGCGCGAGGATCGCGCCCTCGTGAAGCCGCTGCCCGTCGAGCGTGTTCGCCTCGGCGAACGGCAGCCGCACGCGCGCCGTGCCGTCCTCGAACCCTTCGTTCCGCATGCCGAGCCTGGCGATGAACGGCACCTTCATGAACGCGCGGCCGTAGTCGGACACCGACTTCGCCGAGATCTCGTCGGCGCTCGGCGGCGCGCCGAACGTGCGCGCGCCCGCGGCGAGCGCTTCCGGCAGCACGCGATGGACGACGATGCCCTTGGCGATCGCCTTCCCGCCCGCGGTGGCGACGTCGACCTCGACGTAGGTGATCTCCTTGCCTCGCCGGAGAGCGCGGGCGTCGGCGACGATCTCCTCGCCGATCGCGGCCGCGAGGTAGCTGACGGAGACGTCGATCGCCCCGTGCGCGACCGGACCTTCCGGTGCGCCGGCCAGCGACACGAGCCCGCCGGCGATGTCGATCAGCGAAGCGGCGACGCCGCCGTGCAGTGCCTTGCCCGGATTCGAGTTGCCGTCGCGGTAGGGCAGGCGAAGCTTCGCGCCGTTCGCGTCGATGGCTTCGACCTCGAGGCCGAGCTCGCGGCAGTAGGGGGCGGTCGTGCTCATCGCTCAGTCACCGAACCATTTCGACAGTCGTGGGCCCGTCTTTTCGGGCTCGACCGTGTAGTGGGAGACGTCGTTGTAGAGGACGAGGCGTGCCCGCACCGGGTCCTTGAAGTCGAGCATGTTGAGGGAACAGGGCAGCTGGTCGAGCCGATCGCGGTACCCGCGCGGATCGAAGCCGAGGAGGCTCGCGAGCGCGAGACGGATCGTCGCCTTGTGCGAGACCACGAGCACCCGCTCGCCCGGGTGCTTCTCGACGATCGCGCGCAGCACCGGCATCGCCCGCGCCATCACGGCGAGCCCGGTTTCGCCGCCCTCCGGCGCGAAGGTGAAGGGGTCGGCTTCCCACGCCGCATATTCCTCCGGGAAGCGCTCCTCCACCTCGGCTCGCTTGAGCTGCTCCCACCGACCGTGGTCGATCTCGCGAAGCCCGTCCCGCGGCTCCGGGGCGAGCCCGTGCGGCTCGGCGATGATCGAGGCCGTCTCGATCGTCCGGCGTAGCGGGCTCGCGTAGACGGCGTGGAGCTTCTCGTGGCTGAGCCGTCTCGCGAGCGCGCGCGCCTGGCTGCGCCCGTCTTCCGAGAGGTCGACGTTCGTGGCTCCCGCGAAGCGGTCCTCCGCAGAGAGCGTGGTCGCGCCGTGTCGAACGAGGAGCAGTCGTGTCGTCGGCATGAGTCCCTCAGATCGCGGACGTAGGCAGAGGCTCGACGGCGCGCCGCCGCTCGAGGCGCGCGAAGAGTCTGCCGACCGCGAGGTAGATCGCGGGCACCACGTAGATCGTGAGGATCGTCGAGAAGAGCATGCCGCCGGCGACCGCGATGCCGAGCGGCGCCCGCGATTCGCCGCCGGCGCCGAGACCGAGCGCGATCGGCAAGATCCCGAGGATCGTGGAGAGCGCGGTCATCAGGATCGGGCGGAAGCGGAGTCGAGAGGCTTCGAACGTCGCCTCCTCGAGCGAGACACCCCGCGCGCGCAGCTGATCCGCGAACTCGATGATGAGGATCGAGTTCTTCGTCACGAGGCCGACGAGCAGCACGAGCCCGATCTGACTGAAGAGATTGATCGTCGAGCCCGTGAGGGCGAGCGTGACGAGCGCACCGGTGAACGAGAGCGCGACGGCCACGAGCACGATCAGCGGTTGGACGAAGCTCTCGAATTGCGCCGCGAGCACGAGGTACACGATCACGATCGCGAGGCCGTAGGCAAACAGGAGCGCATTGCCGGACTCGTAGAACTCCTCCGACTCGCCGGAGAACGTGATCCGGTAGCCCTCGCCGTCGGGCACGACGTCCTCGGCGATCGCGCGGAGAGCCTCGAGCGACGCGCCGAGCGTGGCTCCGGGAGCGATGTCGGCGGAGATCGTCGCGGAGCGGAGCCGGTCGAAGTGCGGGAGCTCGCGCGGCGCCGCCGACTCGCGAACCGAGACGACCGAAGAGAGCGGCACGAGCCTTCCACCCTCGCCGTGTACGTAGACCCGCGAGAGGTCGCGCTCGCTCGCGCGGTCGTCGACCGGGAGCTGCACCATCACCTTGTACGTCTCGCCGAAGAGCTTGAACGTCGAGACGTCGACGCCGCCGAAGAGCACCTGGAGCGTCGACGCGAGATCGCGAACGGAGATGCCGAGATCCGCGGCGCGGTCGCGATCGATCTCGACGAGGAGCTGCGGCTTGTTGACGAGAAGATCCGTGCGCGGCTGAACGATGCCGGGCACGGCTCCCGCGCGGATCACGATGTCGTTCGCCGCGCGCGCGAGCACGCTCGCGTCGGGCCCCTGGATCACGAGCGACAGCCCGCCTGCGAACGAGTCCTGGCCGAGCGCCGAGGGGCTGAACACCCACGCGAACATTCCGGGAATCTTCCAAAGCGTCTGGCGGAGGTCGTTCGCGATCTCCTTCTGCGAGCGCTCGCGCTCCTCCCAGGGATCGAGCATCGCGAAGACGCCGCCCTCGCTGACGATGCCGGGTGTGCCGAGGCCGAGGCTCACGACCGAGAACACGCTCGCCATCTCCGGCACCGCGCGGAACGCCGCGTCCATCTGCGCCATGTAGCGGTCCGTGTAGGCGACCGTGCTGCCTTCCGGCGCACGCGCGAAGCCCCACATGGTCCCGCGATCGGCTTCGGGGATGAACTCGCGCCCGGCTGTCGAGTAGAGAACGAAACCGAGCGCGACCCAGCCGACGCCCGCGAGCATCGTCGTGCCGCCGAAGCGGAGCGCGGGCCGCAGCGTGCGGGCGTAGGCGTTCGCCATCCCGTCGAAAGCGCGCTCGAGCCACGCCTTGATGCCGTGCTCGGCTTGGTGGCGGCGGAGCACGCGGCCGCAGAGCATCGGCGACAGGGTCAGCGCGACGAAGCCGGAGATCCCCACCGAGACGGCGACCGTCAGACCGAACTCGCGGAAGAGCTTGCCGGTCGTGGTCGAGAGGAACGCGAGCGGCACGAAGACCGCGATCACCGCGACCGTGGCGGCGATGACGGCGAACGAGATCTCCGCCATGCCCTTCCGCGCCGCTTCCATCGGCGGCGTGCCCTCCTCGATCCACCGCGCGATGTTCTCGAGCACGACGATCGCGTCGTCGACGACGACGCCGATCGCGAGCGTCATGCCCATCAGCGTGAGCGTGTTGATCGTGAAGCCCAGAAAGTCGAGCGCGGTGAACGTGCCGATGATCGAGATCGGGATCGCCACGATCGGGATCAGCGTCGCGCGCAGCGAGCGGAGGAAGAGGTAGATCACCAGGACGACGAGGACGACCGCGACGAAGATCGTCTCGCGGACGTCGGCGATCGAGCGATCGATGAAGATCGACGAGTCGAATGCCGACTCGAGCACGAGATCCGGCGGCAGCTCCTTCTGGATCGCGGCGATCTCGCGCTTCACGGCCTCGGCGATGTCGAGAGTGTTCGACTTCGACTGCCGGATGATGCCGAGCGCGACGGCCGGCTCGCCTTGGTAGCGGACGACCTTGCGGTCGTCCTCGGCACCGACCTCGACTCGGGCCACGTCGCGGAGCCGAACGGGACGGCCGCCGACTTCGGCGACGACGAGCGCGCCGAAGTCCTTCGCGTCGCGGAGCTCGCCGAGCGCGCGCACGGTGAGCTCGCGTCCGACGCCTTCGATCCGACCCGCCGGCACTTCGACGTTTCCGCGCTGCAGCGCCCCCGAGACGTCGGAGACGGTCAAGCCGTGCGCCGTGAGCCGCGGGTTGTCGATCCAGACGCGGATCGAGTACCGGCTCTCGCCGGCGAGGATCACCTCGGACACGCCGGGGAGCTTCGCGAGACGGTCCTTGATCTGCGTCTCCGCGATCGTCGAGACCTCGATCGGGTTCCGGTTCGGGCTCGCGAGCCCGAGCCACATGATCGGGCTCGCGTCGGCCTCGCGCTTGGCGACGATCGGGTCGTCGACGTCGTCGGGCAGATCGCGGCGCGCGCGAGCGACGCGGTCACGCACGTCGTTCGCGGCGAGATCCACGTCGCGCCCGAGCTCGAACTGCACGGTGATGTCGGACACCTGCTCGCGGCTGACGGAAATGAGATGCTTCACGCCCTCGATCGCGATCAGCTGATCCTCGAGCGGCTGCGTGATCGACGTCTCGATCACCTCGGCGGCGGCGCCGGGGTAGACGGTGGTCACCGAAACGGCCGGCGTGTCGATGTCCGGAAGCTCGCGATTCGGCAGGCGCGTCAGCGAGATCGCGCCGAAGATCACGATGACGACCGACATCACGGTCGCGAGGACGGGGCGCTCGATCGAGACTTCGGAAAGCTTCACGAGCCTCGCTCGGCGTCCGCCGGCGCGCTCGCGCTCGCCGGCGGCGGGCTCGCCGCGAGCGTCGCTCCGGGGAAGAGCTTGTTCGTCCCGGCGACGACGACCTCGTCGCCGACCGCGACGCCGCTCCGGAGCTCGATCTTGCCCTCGCCACGGATCCCGGTCTCGACGTCGACCCGCTCGGCCTTCCGATCGTCGCCGACGCGCCAGACGAACGACGACCGTCCTTCATAGACGAGCGCGGAGTCCGGCACGACGAGCGCGTCGTCACGGCGGGCGAGCTCGGTGCGGATCTCCGCGAATTGCCCCGGCCAGAGACGCCCATCCGCGTTCTGGACGAGGCCCTTCATCGAGAGCTGCCGGTTCGCGGCGTCGACCGCCGGTGCGACGAAGTACACTTCCCCCCTGAACCATTCGCCTGGGTACGCCTGGACGGCGACTTCGAGGGGGATGCCGACGCGAGCGACCGGCGCGAAGCGCTCGGGGACCGCGAGCGTCAGCCGGAGTCGCTCGGTCGCGTGGATGTCGACGAGCGACGTGTCCGAATCGATCGCATCTCCGGGCGAAACCTTCCGTGCGCCGAGCCGGCCGGCGAACGGCGCGCGAATGCGCGTCTTTGCGAATCGCACGCGCGCGCGCTCGACCTCCGCGCGAGCGACGTCGAGCTCGCGCGTCATTCGCGCGAGCTCCCACTTCGACGTGATCTCCTGCTCGGCGAGCTCGCGGAACCGCCGGTGCGTATCCGCGGCGAGCCGCTCGCGCGCCTCCGCCGCGGCGACCTCGGCACCCTGCTCGGCGTCCCGCAACCGGAAGAGGAGCGCGCCGGTCTCGACTCGCGCGCCGTCCTCGAATCCGATCTCCTCGATGATCCCGCGGATCTCGGCATGGACGTCGACGGATTCCTCGGCCTCGAGCTGCCCCACCAGCGCGGCGACGTCGCGGATGGCCGACGGCTTCATCACCAACGTCTCGACGAAGACCGGAGGCATCTGCCCCTCGGGCTTGCCGGACGCGTCGCCGCCCGAGCAGGCGGAGAAGAGGAGCGAGGCGACGAGCGCGAGGAGGAGAGGGGGGAGCATGAGCGGGTCAGCGATCTGACGTAACAAATCGCGGATTTACACGATAGCCGTGACGCTCGCGCTTGACTCCCTGCGCCAACGGACGCACGTTCGAGAGCGTGAAGCGGCTCGCGCTTTTTCTTCTGCTGGCGTCGACGGCGATTTCCGCGTTCGCCGGCACGGACGTCTTCCAGAAATGGCGGACGCCGGAAGGCACGCTCTACATCGGCGATCGTCCGCCGGCGGGAAGCGTGCTCCTCGAGCGCATCGAGCTCACCGCGAGCGAGGGGACGACGACCGTGATCTCCGACGCCGCGGCGCACGGCCGCGAGATCATGCGGCTCCGCGCCGCCGAGCGCGAAGCGGCGCGCAACCGCGAGCTCGAACGGAGCCTCCGCGAGCCCGTCGTGGTGCCCGTCGTCGAGCCGGTGCCGCCGGTCGTCTTCGTCGGCGGTGGCGGTCATCACCACCATGGCCGACACGGCCGTCACCACCTGCCGCGCCTCGGAGTCGGGCCGAGCCCGGTCTCGGTCGCCGAGCGCCCGAACATCACGCTCGTCACGCCGGACGAGTCGGCGCGGCGGATCGCGCGCTGACCCCACCTCTCCCCGTTGGGGAGAGGTCGCCGGCGAAGCCGGCGGGTGAGGGGGAGCCTAGCGCTTCTTGCGCGGGCGCTTCACCGCGCGTCGCTTTGCCTTCTTCGCCGCCGGCCGCCGCTTCGCCGGCTTCTTCCGCGCCTTCGTCTTGACGGCGCGCTTCTTCGGCTTCGAGACTTTCTTCGGTTTTGCGACGTTCTTCGCTTTGCCCGCCTTCGCCTTCTTGGGCGCGGCCTTTCGCTTCGGCGCGGCTTTCTTCTTCGCCTTCGCGGCTGCCTTCGGCTTCGCTCCCTTCGGCTTCGCGGTCACCGCCTTCGCCCGGCGCTCCTCGACCGTCGCGATCAGCGAGTCGAACGACTTCGCGAAGGACGCGACGCCGTCTTCCTCGAGCTTCTTCGTCACCGCATCCATGTCGATGCCGACTCGGGAGAGGTCGGACATTACCTGGCGCGCACCGTCGATCTCGCTCTCGATCCGGAGCTCGGGCCGTCCGTGGTCCTTGTAGGCGACGATCGTCGCCGGGGGCAGCGTGTCGACGCTGTCCGGTCCGACGAGCGCCTCGACGTAGTACACGTCGGGATACTTCGGATTCTTCGTCGAGGTGCTCGCCCAGAGCGGGCGCTGCACGCGCGCGCCGCGCGCGGCCGTGCCCGCGTACGCCTCGGTCGCGAACTTCCGACGGAACGCCTGAAATGCGAGCTTCGCATTCGCGATTGCGGCCTTTCCTCGCAGACCCTCGAGCTGTGCGGCGTCTCCGTCGCCACTCGTGATCTTCTCGTCCAGCAATTTGTCGACGAGTGTGTCGACGCGGCTCACGAAGAAGCTCGCGACGGAAGCGATGCGGTCGACCGCCTCGCCGCGCTGCACGCGGCGGATCAACCCGGAGAGGTACGCATTCATCACCTCGTCGTAACGCTCGAGGGAAAAGATCAACGTCACGTTGATGTTGAGGCCGGAGGCGATCGACTCTTCGATCGCGGGGATGCCTTCGCGGGTTGCCGGAATCTTCACCATCAGATTCGGGCGGTCGACCTTCTTCCAGAGCCGCTGCGCCTCGGCGATCGTCGCGACCGTGTCGCGCGCGAATTTCGGCGCGACCTCGATCGAGCAGAACCCGTCTTTGCCCTCGGTCCGGCGATGGACGTCGGCGAAGAGGTCGCACGCGTCGCGGACGTCGTCGCAGGCGAGCTGGTCGAAGATCTCCTCGGACGACTTTCCTTTTTTGGCGAGGCTCGCGAGATCCGCGTCGTAGTCCGACGATTGAGCGATCGCCTGCTCGAAGATCGTCGGATTCGACGTGAGGCCCGTGATGTCGCCGTCGTCGATCATCTTCTTGAGCTTGCCGCTGGTGAGAAGCTCGCGGCGGATGTTGTCGTGCCAGGGCGATTGGCCGAGGCGTTGGAGCTCGAGGAGGGGATTCGACATGCGCGATCTCCGTTTCGTCGAGAAATCTAGCGGCCGAGCAGCTTCTCGGCGCGGGCGACGACGTTCTCCGTCGTGAATCCGAATTCCTTCATCAGGCGCGGGGCGGGGGCCGAGGCGCCGAAGCGCTCGAGCGTGACGAGCTCGCCCGCGTCGCCGACCCAGCGATGCCAGCCGAGCGACACGCCGCTCTCGACCGCGAGGCGGCGCTTCACGCCGGCGGGGAGGACGCTCTCGCGATAGCCGTCCGGCTGCTCGGCGAAGAGCTCCCAGCACGGCATCGACACGAGCCGCACGCGGGCGCCCTTCTTCGCGAGCGTCTCACCGGCCGTGACGATCAGCCCTATCTCGGAGCCGGTCGCCATCAAGATCGCCTCGGGGTTCGTTACGTCGGGGTTCAGCACGTACGCGCCTTTCCGCACCCCGTCCGCCGAGGCGAACTTCGTGCGGTCGAGCGTCGGCACGTTCTGGCGCGTGAGCGCGAAGACCGTCGGGCGATGGCGATTCTCGATCGCGGCGCGATACGCGACGGCCGTCTCGTTCGCGTCGCCCGGACGGATGAAGAGGAGGCCCGGGATCGCGCGCAGCGCGGCATAGTGCTCGACCGCCTGGTGCGTCGGCCCGTCCTCGCCGAGGCCGATCGAATCGTGCGTGAAGATCCAGAGCGAGCCGAGCTCGCAGAGCGCGGACAGCCGGATCGCGGCGCGCATGTAGTCGGAGAAAATCAGAAAGGTGGAGCCGTAGGGGATGAAGCCGCCGTGATACGCGAGGCCGTTCACCGCGGAGCCCATCCCGTGCTCGCGGACGCCGAAATGGAGGTTCCGTCCGTCGTAGCCCCACGGGCCGCCGACCGCACCCTGCGCGCCGTCTTTCGACGCGGCCGGGCTCTCGAAGTCGCCTGCGCCTTTGATCCACGTGAACGTCGAGGGGTTGAGATCGGCCGAGCCCCCGAAGAGCTCGGGGAGCTTCTTCGCGAGCCCTTGGATCACCGCTTCGGAAGCTTTCCGTGTCGCGAGCCCCTTCTCGTCGGCGGGGAACGTCGGAATCTCGGCGTCCCAGCCGTCCGGCAGCTTGCCCGCCATGCGGCGCTCGAATTCCGCGGCGAGATCGGGATGCGCCTGGCGATACGCGTCGAAGCGCTTCGTCCACTCGGCGACGAGCAGCTTGCCGGCTTCCACCGACGCGCGGAATTTCGCGAGCGCCTCGGGCGGCTCGAGGAACGCGGGCTCGAGCGGCCAGCCGAGATTCTCCTTCGCGGCCTTCAGCTCGTCGGGACCGAGCGGCGAGCCGTGCGCCTCGAACGTGTTCGCCTTGTGCGGCGCGCCGTAGCCGATGATCGTCCGGACGCAGATGATCGACGGCCGGTCGGTCGCCTCGAGCGCTCGCTTGCAGGCTCGGTCGACCGCCTCGAGGTCGTTGCCGTCGGCGACGTGCTGCACGTGCCAGCCGTACGCCTCGAAGCGCTTGCCGACGTCTTCACTGAACGAGAGCGACGTCGTGCCCGCGAGCGAGATCTGGTTGTCGTCGTAGAGGACGTTCAGCTTGCCGAGGCGAAGGTGCCCGGCGAGCGAGCAGGCTTCGGAGGCGACGCCCTCCATGACGTCGCCGTCGCTCGCGATCACCCAGGTGCGATGATCGACGATCGCGTGCCCGGGGCGATTGAAGCTGGCGGCGAGGTGCGCCTCGCCGATCGCGAAGCCGACCGCGTTCGAAAGACCCTGGCCGAGCGGGCCCGTGGTCGCCTCCACGCCCTTCGTGATGTGCGATTCGGGGTGGCCGGGCGTCCGGCTCTTCCACTGCCGGAACGACTGGATCTCCTCCATCGGCAGGTCGTAGCCGGTGAGATGGAGGAGGGAGTAGAGGAGCATCGAGCCGTGGCCGCCGGAGAGGATGAAGCGGTCGCGATCCGGCCAATCGGGCTGCGTCGGGGAATGGCGAAGGAATCGCGTCCAGAGCGCATAGGCCATCGCCGCGCCACCCATGGGGAGGCCGGGATGACCGGAGTTCGCCTTCTGCACGGCGTCCGCCGAAAGGAAGCGAATCGTGTTGATCGCGAGCTGATCGAGCTGTTCGGCGGTCATCGTCGCAGGCCTATTTCCCTTTCCCGATCGGATGCAAGGTCGCTCCGCTCTGCGACGGTTGCGCCATGAGGACGCGCACCGTGTTGCCTTCCTGCACGAGAACCCGCTCCGCCATGTTCAGGAACAGGCCGGTGCCGACGACCCCCGGGATCTCCCGCAGCGCGACTTCCAGAGCGCGGGGATGGTCGATGCCGGCGAAGTGGCAATCCAAGATGAAGTTTCCGTTGTCGGTGACGTACGGCGCTTTCGAATCGGCGGGGGTCATCCGCAGGCGCGGCTCGGCGCCGAGCGCGCGAATGAGCCGCTCGCAGAGCGGCCGGGAAAACTGCACGATCTCGACCGGCACCGGCGTCTTCACGCCGAGGCGAGAGACGAGCTTTTCGCCGCCGACGACGATCACGAGCCGGGCCGACGAAGCCGCGACGATCTTCTCGCGCACGAGGGCGCCGCCGAGCCCCTTGATCAGATCGAGATGGGGATCGACCTCGTCCGCGCCGTCGACGGTGAGATCGAGCTCGCCGACGCCGTCGAGCTCCGTGACGCGGAGCCCCAGAGATTCGGCGAGTCGTCGCGTCGCTTCGGACGTCGGCACGCCGACGACGTCGAGCCCCTCACGCGCGCGCAGCGCGAGCGCGTGAACGAACGCCGACGCGGCGCGTCCGGTTCCGAGGCCGACGCGCATGCCGTCGTCGACGTAACCGGCCGCGAGCTCGCCGACGGGACGGAGCGCGTCGTCGATGGGCGAGGGGGCAGCCACGGGCGCCCCATAGCAGATGAGAGGCGGCACTGACATCCGCGCTCCTTGCCGTCGCGCGTCGCAGTCGGGTAGACGGTCCCATCTCATGGCACTCCTGGAGTCGAGCGAAGCTCATCGACCGAGCTTTGCGCTGACGCGATCGCCGGCGGTGAAGCAGCTGAGCCTCTCCGCGGACGAGAAGCTGCGCTTCTTCCAAGGCCTCGCGCTCTTCAAGGACCTGCTCGACAAGCCGTACGAGACGCGGCCGGGCGCGAAGGGGCCGGTCAAGGTTTCCGTCGGCGATGCGCTCGGCGAGCACGCGGAGTTCTGGGAAGTTCCGGCCGACACGAGCGTCTTCCAGGAAGGCAGCTTCGGCGAGCATCTCTTCTTCATCCTGCGCGGGCAGGCGGGGATGTCGACGAACTACTCCGCCGACATCGATCGCACCGTCGCGCTGCCGGTCGACGATCTTCCCGAAGGCTCGTTCTTCGGCGAGCACTCTGTGCTTTCCATGAACGCACACCTCGCGAGCGTCGTGACGAAGACGCCGGCGCTCTTGATGTTGATCCCGCAGTTCATCGTCCAAGAGCTCGTCTCGACGACCGAAAGCTTCCGCGCGGCGATCATGGAGCGGTACGTGTTCCGGGTGATCCGCACGCTCGTGCGTCGCGTGCCGGTGCTGCGCTCGGCGAGCGAGAAGGAGTTCGAGAACGTGCTCCGCGCGGCGTCGACGCGCACGTTCGAGGTCGGCGCGACGATCTTCGAGCAGGGACAGCCTTCCGACGACGTCTTCGTGATCTCCACCGGCTTCGTGAAGATCGCCCAGCGCGAGGCCGACGGCGAAACGAGGGTCCTCTCGTATCTCGTCGAAGGCGACTGTTTCGGTGACGTCGGCGTCCTCAACGGGGCGCCTCGCTCCGCGACCGCCACGGCGCTCGGCCGCGTCGAAGCGCTCGTCCTCGCGGGCAAGGCGTTCCGCGAGATCGTGATGTCGAATCCCGCGGCCGCGGCGGAGGCCGGGGCCGTCGATCAAGTACGGCGCCTCGACGCCGACATGGTCGCGAACGTCACGTTCGTCGGCAGGCGCATGGAGCTTCGCGCCGAGGTCATGCCGAACCTCGACGTCATCGTGATCAACGAAGATACGTGCGTTCGCTGCGACAACTGCGTGAAGGCCTGCGCGGCCGCGCACGAAGACGGCTTCTCGCGCCTGATCCGGAAGGGCGTGCACTTCGAAGAGCTGATGATCCCGACGGCGTGCCGCTTCTGTCAGGATCCGTCGTGCCTCCTCTGCAAGTCGGGCGGCATCAAGCGCGACAAGGACGGTGACATCTACTTCACCGAGAGCTGCATCGGCTGCAGCGGATGTGCGCAGCGGTGTCCCTACGGGAACATCACGATGGTCGACACCGACGAGATCGATCGGCCGGCGGTGCCCTCGTTGATCGACGTCGTGCTGCGCCGCGACGGCCGGCGCCGCGCCGACGTCCCGGAAGCGACGGACAAGCGGCCGAAGCTGAAGCGCATCCCCGTGAAGTGCGATCTCGACAAGGGACATCTGTTCCCCGCCTGCGTGAGCAACTGTCCAACGGGGGCGATCCAGCGGCTGCGCGCCGACGAGCTGGATCGCATCATTTCCGCTCGGGAGTAGCGGCGTGAGCGCTCTCAGGTTGCGAGTGGTGTCGATCGCGGTGCTCGCCGCGATCGCGTGCGCCATCTGGTACACGCAGGACGCCTCGGTTCGTCCGCTCGCGCCTTCCGGCCGCTCGGCGACGGGCGTGTGGCTCGGCATCTTCGGCACGCTCGCGATGATCGTCGCCGGTCTCTACGGATGGCGGCGTCGGCAGATCGAGCGCGCGAGCCGGCCGATCCTCATCGACGCGGAGAAGCGCAGGGACCTCGTGAGCCGCGAGCGCAAGGCGCAGAACGACCTTCGCGGCGTCGAGCGCTCGCTGATGCAGAATCCGAAGCAGGACCTGCGGCAGCTCCGGAGCGAGGTGAAGAAGATCCTGAAGCGCCACAAGGTGACGAGGACGATCCGCGTGCGCCTCCTGAAGACGAGCAGCGGCGCGCCGCGGCTCGTCTTCGAGCGGCGCGAGTGGGGCGGGCGTCTGCAGGTCTGGTACGAGTGGCATCTCGCGCTCGGCGTGCTCGCCGTCGTGCTGATCCTCCTTCACGCGGGCTTCCGCTTCGCGAACCCGATCGCCGCGATCGCCTTCGTGCTGCTCGTCGCCGTCGTGCTGACCGGGCTCCTCGGTGTGGTCCTCTACCGCCGCATCCCGCCGAGGCTCACGGAGATCGAGGAGAAGGCGGCGCGGTCGCCGGAGGAGCTGCGGGACGAGCTGAAGCAGGTCCTCGAAGAGCTGAAGGGTCTCGCGACCGGGAAGTCCGACGCGTTCCGCCGCGTGTACGACGTCGAGATGTCGATTCCGGGCATCGCGATGAAGCCGTCGCTCCCCTGGATCTGGGGCCCGGCGACGCTCGAGCGCGACACGAGCCGGCCGGATCGCCTGCGGCTGATCGTCAAGGAGATCCCTGCCGGCGAGCAGGAGGACTTCCGCAAGGCGATGCGGCTCGTCTTCGACAAGGAGAAGCTCGAAGTCTCGCTCTATCCGCAGCTGCGATACGACTACCTGCTGAAGGTGTGGCTCACCGCGCACATTCCGCTCTCCGCGGGGCTCGCGGCGTTTTCGCTGATCCACATCGTGTCGGTCTTCTACTACTGAGATTCCGACGATGCCTTCGACGCGACTGAAGCTCGCCTGGTTCGATGCTGAAAAGAAACGGCATGAGTTCGAGCTGCGTGGTGAGCGGCTCACGATCGGGCGTGTCGAAGCCGACGTCGAGCTCGACGACGATCAGATCTCGCGCAAGCACGCCGCGATCGAGCGCGACGGCGACGGCTTCGCGCTCGTCGATCTCGAGAGTCGGAACGGCACGTTCGTCGAGGGCTCGCAGGATCGGGTGAAGCGCCGGCGGCTCGCCGACGGCGAGACGATTCTCGTCGGCAAGGCGCGCCTCCGCGTCGCGATCCTCGCCGGGCAGGCCGCGGCCGTGAAGGCCGAAGGCGCGACCGTCATCGCGCAGCTGCCGTCGGACCTGCCGATCGTGCTCACGGTCGTCTCCGGGCCGGATCGCGGCCAGGTCTTCTCGCCGCCGAAGGAGAAGATCACGCTCGGGCGGCTGCCGACGAACGACGTGCCGCTGAACGACCCGTCGCTCTCGCGCCTTCACGCGACGATCAAGCGCGAGAAGGGCGGCTACGCGATCTACGACGAGAACAGCCGAAACGGCATCTACGTCGGCACGCCTCCGCAAAGGATCTACCACGGCGTTCTCGCGCATGGAGACATCGTGCGGCTCGGCGGCGGCACTCAGATCCGCGTCGAGATGGGCGGCGGCGCCAAGGTCGAGGCCTCCGAGCAGACGTTCGCGATCAAGGTGGGCGAGTCCACGTTCGCGCTCTCGATGCCATCGCTCACCGCGATCCGCCCGCGCGAGGCTGAAGCCGAGGCGGCTCCGGCGGATGCGCCGCTGCCCGCCACCGACGCAGTGCCGGCGGCCGACGCCCCGCCCGTGCTCCGCTTCCGCATCCTCGCGTCCGGCAGCGTGCTCGAGGTCCCGGCCGGCACGCAAGAGGTGACGATCGGCCGCAGCTCGGCCGCGATGCTCCGGATCGACGATCCCTCGGTCTCGGGGAATCACTGCACGGTCCTGCGCACGCCGGATGGCTGGGTCCTGAAGGACATCGGCAGCCGGAACGGCACGTTCGTCGGCGATTCCACGGAGCGCGTGCAGTCGCTTCCGCTTCGCGGCGGCGAGGAGCTCCGGCTCGGCGATGCGCGCGTCGCGGTGGAGCTCGGCGGAGCCGGCGTCGCGTCCGCGGTCGAGGAGGGCACGCAGCTCACGCGCATCGGCGCGGTGGCCGCGGCTCCGCCGCCTCCTGCCGCACCGCCTTCCGCCGCGCCACCGGCCGCGGGTGGGGAAGCGCCGGCCGCGAAGGGCAAGGGCAAGAAGGCGGAGCCGATCCCGGAGCTCGCGAAGAGCGCCGAGGCGAAGCAGCGGATCAGCCGCATCATGAAGGGCGTGAGCCTTCGCCCGGTGCGCGTGCCCGGCACGCCGCGACAGTGGGCGAGCCTCGGCATGATGCTCCTCGCCGCGATCGTCTCGCTCGGCTTCAGCATGCAGTATCCGGCGCTGCTCTCGGCCGGGCCGCTCCACGCCGAGCATGCCGAGCTCGAGTCGCGCGAGAAGTGCGGCAGCTGCCACGCCGGCTTCGAGGGCATCGGCACTCGTCAGACGCAGCTCGCGATGAGTGGCAGCTGCGTCACCGCGGACTGCCACGCGAGCGCGCTCGCGAACGAACCAGGTATCCAGGACAACTGCCTCGATTGCCACACCGACCATCGCGGCCGGAATTTCCCGATCGCCGGCGGCAAGGACGTCTGCTGGAGCTGCCACCTCGGGCGCGACGAGCCGCGCGACTTCGACGCGCGGCCGATGCGCGCGGCGGCCACGGTCGCCGGCGGCACCGCCGCGATCGCCAAGCTCGCCGAGCCGTTCCGCAAGGTCGAGATCGGTCTCCGCTTCGCGCACGCGGCTCACGATGCGGAAACGAAAGGGGAGGCGAGGTTCGACAACTGCACGGGCTGCCACGCGAACGTGGACGACGGCCGCACGTTCGCGATGCCCGGCCACGCACAGTGCATCGAGTGCCACGAGAAGGCCGTCTCGGCGGACGAGAAGGTCGCGCAGCAGAAGAAGGGCCCGGATTGTCTCGAATGCCACACGCGCGAGGACGGGGAGATGCAGGAGCTCCCGCCGAGCGCGTTCGCGTGGACGCGGTTCGCGCATCGCGATCATGGCGAGGAGCTCTGCCAGAGCTGCCACGCGCCGGTGTGGGAGGAGGGGACGTACGCGAGCGTGTTCCGCTCGCCCGACGTCTACGTGATGACGATGGACGCGTGCGTGACCTGCCACGAGGAGAAGAAGGCGACGGTCGCGTGCCTCGATTGCCATCGCTCGCACCACAGCTTCGACGGCGGCGAGACCGCCGCGGCCGCGGCCCCGCCCGCACGCGGCTTCGATCGCTTCTTGATCGGGCTCGCGACGCTCATCCTCGGCGGCTTCGCCTACCTCTACACGGACATGCGCGTCGCGCGGCGCTATCTCGAGCCGGAGCAGGCCGCGGCCGGGCCGGGCCAGGCGCCGGCCGGAGCGCCGCCCGAGGGAGACACTCCGAAGGGCGAGGTCATGCCCTTCCCGACGGTCGACGTCGAAGCCTGCATCTCGTGCAGCAGCTGCTACAACTCGTGCCCGAAGCAGGTGCTCGCGGGCGACGACCACGGCAAGTCGACCGTCGTCAATCCCGACAGCTGCATCGCGCTCGAAGGCTGCGCGGTTTGCGAGCAGGGCTGTCCGACGGGTGCGATCCGCGTCAGCACCGCGCCGCTGGTGCGCACGGTCGAGCGGCCGGACACGGACGACCACCTCGAGGCGAAGCCGATGCCGGGCCTCTTCTTCGTTGGCGAGGTGATCGGTGCCGCGCTGATCAAATCGGCGGTGAACCAGGGCACCGACGTCGTGCGGTACATCAAGGACAAGAAGAAGCGAGTCGCTGCGCCGCACTACGACGTGATCGTCGTCGGCGCCGGGCCCGCCGGCCTCGGCGCCGGCCTCGAGGCGAAGGCCACGGGTCTCCGCTACCTCGTCCTCGAGCGCGACACGGTCGCGAGCACGATCCGCGCGTACCCGCGCGACAAGGCGGTGCTCGCCGAGCCCGTGAAGGTTCCGCTCTACGGCAAGCTTCCCATGATGGACGCCGAGAAGGACGAGCTGATCGCGGTGTGGGAAGCGGTCGTGAAGGCGACCGGCCTCGAGGTGCAGCAGCACGAGGAAGTGAGCGAGATCCGCCGCGAGGGCGAGCTCCTCAAGGTGAAGACCGCGAAGGGCGAGTACACCGCCGCGAACGTGGTGCTCGCGATCGGCACGCGCGGGAACCCGCGTCGTCTGGGCTGCACGGGCGAAGAGGCGGGCCTCGTCTCCTACAACCTGATCGACGCCGGGGATTGGAAGGGCAAGAAGGTGCTCGTCGTCGGCGGCGGCGACAGCGCGATCGAGGCGGCCGTCGCGCTCGGCAAGGCGGAGGGCACGACCGTCTGGCTCTCCTACCGCAAGAACGCGTTTGCGCGCGTGAAGAAGCGGAATCTCGAGCAGATCGAGGAGCTCTCGAAGGCCGGCCGGATCGAGATCGTCTGGGAGTCGTCGGTGACCGAGCTGCGCGCCGAGGGTGCCGTGCTGAAGCTCGCCGCCGGGCCGCGCACGCTCGACTGCGTGCACGTCTTCGCGCTCATCGGCGCGGACCCGCCGCGCGGCTGGATCGAAAAGATCGGCGTGCCGTTCGTCGAGAAGCAGGAGCAAGTCATCGCCTGGTCGTGACGGAAAGAGTGAAGGGGACGTTGCGCTCTTGTTGTCCTTTTCCGGGACGCCCGTTGGAGAAGCGGCGAAAAGGACAACAAGAGCGCAACGTCCCCTCTCGTTTGACTCTCGTTGACCGTGCGTGAGCGGGCGTGTTACCCGCCGCATCGGGGAGGAGGACATGGGGGAGCCGGCGATCCTGGGGCGCACTTCGCGACGATTCGCGGTTCTCGTCGCGGCGATCGCGATCGGCTGCGGCGGCAGCGGGAGCGATCTCGAAACGCCCACGTTCGGCCCGGTCACGCCGCTCACCGCCGGCGACGTCTCGCAGGTCCTCCAGCAGGGCGCGGCGGCGGTCGCCGCGAGCGACCTGGCGCTCGCCGTGACGGACCGCCAGGGCTCGATCCTCGGCGTCTTCGCCTATCCCGGCGCGGGCCGCGACGTGCAGAACATCGCCGTCAGCCTCGCCCGCACGACCTCGTTCTTCTCGAACAGCCAGGCGCCGCTCAGCTCGCGCACCGTGCAGTTCCTCGGCGCCTTCCACTTCCCGCCGACGTTCTCGGCGCCGCTGCTCCCGTCCGTCTGTCCGTCGAGCGGCGGCAGCTGCGGCCCGACGGTGATCGCGCCGCAGCTCACGACCTCCGGGGTTCCCGGGACCGACCAAGGGCCGCTCTGGCAGATCAACGCGACGAACCGCGGCGCGCCGATCGAGACGGGGGACACGAGCTTCAATCCCGGACAGGCATATCCGCGCTCGACGAACATCGACGGCAGCTTCCCGAGCCCGGGCATCACGCTGCTCCCGGGCGCGGTGCCGCTCTACAAGAACGGCCGGCTCGTCGGCGGCGTCGGTGCCTACGCGCCGAGCCTGTCCTTCGACGCGAGCGAGTTCGCCGCGTTCTCCGGCTCGGCCGGCTTCCGCTTTCCCGTGGACATTCCGCCGGAGGGCGCGGTCGTGCTGTTCGGCATCCGCCTGCCGTTCGTCGCGACGTTCGACCGTCCAGCGGGTGCGCCGCCCGGCGACGGCTCGGGCGCGATCACGGTCGCGCCGCGTGACGGCAACGTCGATCCGTTCGGCTATCTGATCGGGCCGCGCAGCAGCCCTCGCGGCAATTTCCCCGCGGAAGCGGTCGATCGCATCGTTCAGCAGGCGGTGGCGAGCTCGAACCGCACGCGCGCGGCGGTCCGTCTGCCCGGCGGCACGACCGCCGTCGTGATCATCACGATCACGGATCTCGATGGCCTCATCCTCGGCCACTTCCGGATGGAGGACTGCCTGACGGACGCGGTCGACGTCGTGCCTGCGAAGGCGCGCTCCGTGGTTTACTACAGCCGGCCGGAAGGGCCCGCGCCGCAGGACGCGATCCCCGGCGTCCCGAACGGTACGGCGACCACGACGACCGCGCTCGGCTTCCTCTCGCAGCCGGTCTTCCCGCCGGGCATCGACGGCACCGCGCCCGGCCCGCTCTTCAACCTCGCGCTGCAGAACCAGCGTCCCGAGCAGGCGACGCGCCTCGGCAACGCGCCGCCGGTGCCCGGACGGCAGAACGGCCTCACGTTCTTCCCGGGCGCCGTGCCGCTCTACGACGGCGCCGGCAACCTGATCGGCGGGCTCGGCGTCTCGGGCGACGGCGTCGAGAACAACGACGTGATCGCCGCCGAGGGTGCCGAAGGCTTCGAGCCGCCCGACGCGATCCGCATCGACAACTTCTTCTTCGCCGGAGAACGGATTCCGTACCTGAAGTTCAACCGCCAACCGGAACGATAGAAATGAATGCTCGAAGGACGGCAGTGTCCGTGCTTCTCGCGTGCCTCTCGTCGCCGCTCGTCGCGGCCGCGCAAGAGGCCGGCCCCGACTTCGGCCAGACGCTCGGCGCCGCCGGCCGCCCGCGGCGCATGCAGAGCGCGACGGACGACGACTTCCTGCCGCTGCCCGACCGATGGCGCATCGGTTTCCCGCGCTGGCAGCGCTACGAGTCGACGCCGGGCGAGCATCCCTTGGTCGAGGGCCGCTGGTACGACCCGTACAACCAGAACGTGGCGAAGGGTGACTACCCGATCCTCGGGCAGGACATCTTCCTCGCGTTCACCGGCGTCTCCGACACGCTCTTCGAGGCGTCGCGGATTCCGAAGCCGAGCGGCATTCCGGCGGCCGAGGCGGATCGCGACGACTTCTTCGGTCAGAGTGAGATCCTCGTCTTCAACCAGAACTTCGTCACCTCGTTCGAGTTCTTCAAAGGCCAATCCGCGTTCAAGCCGCGCGACTGGGAGATCCGCTTCACGCCGGTCTTCAACATCAGCTACGTCGACGCGGGCGAGGAGAACGTCCTCGAGATCGATCCGCGCGAGGGCACCACGCGATTCGACGGCTTCGTCGGCATCCAGGAGGCCCTCGTCGAGTACCACCTCGGCGATCTGAACGACTACTACGACTTCATCTCGACGCGCCTCGGCGTGCAGGGCTTCACCAGCGACTTCCGCGGCTTCATCTTCGCGGACAACCAGGCGGGCGCGCGCCTCTTCGGCAACTGGGGCGCGAACCAGTGGCAGTACAACCTCGCGTACTTCCGCCCGCTCGAGAAGGACACGAACAGCGGCTTGAACCGCCTCGACAGCTTCGACGCGTTCGAGGATCGCCAGCAGGACGTGGCCATCGCGAATCTCTACCGCCAGGACACGTTCTGGTACGGCTACACCACCCAGTTCTCGTTCCACTACAACGCGGACCACGCGGATGAGACGCACTTCGACGAGAACGGGTTCCTCGTGCGCCCGGCGGTCGTCGGCTCGGTCATCCCCGACGGCAGCGTCCGCTTCCACGACATCGACGCCTACTACGCCGGCTGGGCGGGTGAGGGGCACGTCGGCTGGCTGAACGTCAGTCACGCCTTCTACTGGGTCGTCGGCGAAGACGACTTCAATCCGATCGCCGGCCGCCAGGTCGACATCAACGCGCAGCTCGCCGCGCTCGAGCTCTCGTTCGACCGCGACTGGCTGCGCCCGAAGATCTCGGTGCTCTACGCCTCGGGCGACGACGATCCGCTCGACGACGATGCGAACGGCTTCGACACGATCTCCGACAACAGCGCGTTCGCGGGCGGCGGGTTCAGCTACTGGAACCGCCAGGGCCTACCGCTGACTGGCGCGCCGGTCGCGCTCGACCAACGCTTCTCGCTCTTGCCGAGCCTCCGGACGAGCAAGTTCGAGGGCCAGCCGAACTTCGTGAACCCCGGCGTCATCGTCTCGAACGTGGGCTTCGACATGGAGCTCACGCCGAAGCTCCGCGCCGTCGTCAACGTGAACTATCTCCGCTTTGCGGAAACCGACTCGCTCGAGCTCGTGCTCGAGCAGGCCGACATCGATCCGAACATCGGCCTCGATTACTCGATCGGCATCCAGTACCGGCCGCTGCTCATCGACAACGTGATCCTCGTCGCGAGCGCCGCCGCGCTGACGCCGTTCGAGGGGCTTCGCGAGATACTCCGCGACCAGACGCTGTTCTCGACCTTCTTGGCCGTGACGCTCACGTGGTAAGAAGAACTTTCCCCCTGTCGCGCACTCTCCTCGCGCTCTTTCTGATCGTCGCGCCGGTGGCGACGACCGCCGACGAGGCGCCGGAGCCTGCGAGCGCGGACACCCCCGCCGCGGCGGAGACCGCGAAGGCGCCGACCGTCGACCTGATGAGCCAATCGTCGGACGACGTCACGCGCAAGAACGAGGGCTGCGTCTCCTGTCACACCTCGACGGACTCGGCGTCGATGCACGAGGCGGACATCCCGCTCGCGTGCGTCGACTGTCACGGGGGGACCATCGGCGCCAAGGACAAGGAGACCGCCCACGTCGCGCCGCTTCAGGCGGACGTCTTCAAGACGAGCGCGAACCCCGTCCGCTCGAACGCGGCGTTCCTGAAGGAGAGCCCCGAGTTCGTACAGTTCATGAACCCCGGGGATCTCCGCGTCGCGGACCGCACGTGCGGGCTCGACGGATGTCACGCGGATCAGGTCGCGCGCGTGAAGACGAGCATGATGACCCACGGGGCGAGCCTCTGGGGCGCGGCGCTCTACAACAACGGCTCGATCCCGGTGAAGGACCCGCGCTTCGGCGAGAGCTACGGCCGCGACGGCAAGCCGCAGGCGCTCGTCGCCAAAGATGCGCCCGACGCGGAGGCGACGAAAAAGCGCGGGATCCTGCCGTTCCTCGCGCCGCTCGCGCGGTGGGAGATCAGCCAGCCCGGCAACATCCTCCGCTTCTTCGAGCGCGGCGGGCGGAAGCCCTCGAGATCGGCAACATCAACGTGCTCGAGCCGGATCCTCCGGGGCGCCCGAGCGGCGACTCAGCCAGCGCGGCCTCGGCACGGCGAATCGCACGGACCCGGTCTTCTTCGGCCTGCAGAAGACGCGTCTGCTCGACCCGATCCTCCACATGCTCGGCACGAACGATCACCCCGGCGACTACCGCTCGAGCGGCTGCACCGGCTGCCACGTCGTCTACGCGAACGATCGCGACCCGGTGCACTCCGGCCCGTGGGCCCAGTTCGGCAACCGCGGCCAGACGGCGACGGTCGACCCGACGATCCCGAAGGACGAGCCCGGCCACCCGATCCGGCACAGTTCACGAGCGCGATCCCGTCGAGCCAGTGCGTCGTCTGCCACATGCATCCGGGCACGAACGTCGTGAACACGTATTACGGCACGACCTGGTGGGACAACGAGACCGACGGCGAGCGCTTCGTATCAGCGCGAGCCGAAGAGGCGCTCGCCGCGAGCGAGCAGCGTCGACGCTCGAGACGGCGAACCCGAGGCCGCGCGGCGCTCCGCGGCCTTGGTCCGACGCCGGAGTTCCTCGCGAACCTGACGGATCTGAACCCGAAGCTCACGAAGACGCAGTTCGCCGACTTCCACGGCCACGGCTGGATCTTCCGGAACGTCTACAAGCAGGATCGCAAGGGCAACCTGCTCGACGCGCGCGGCAAGACGATCCCGTGGGACGATCCCGAGCGCTTCAAGAAGGCCGTGCATCTCAAGGACATCCACCTCGAGAAGGGGATGCACTGCGTCGACTGCCACTTCGAGCAGGACGCGCACGGCGACGGCAAGCTCTACGGCGAGGTGCGGAACGCGATCGAGATCCAGTGCATCGACTGCCACGGCTCGATCTCCGCGCTCGCCGATCCGACGGCGCGCGACTGGAAGACCCGCGGGCCCGCGGGCGGAAATCCGCTGAAGAAGTACAACCGCACGGCGTTCGGCGAGCGCGTTCTTCAAGAAGGGCGCCAAGCTCTTCCAGCGCTCGGCGGTGACGCCGAACGTCGAGTGGGAAGTCGTGCAGACGCGCGACACCGTGGATCCCGCGAGCGCGCACTACAACGAGGCCTCGCGCCTCGCGAAGACCATCCGCAGAGACGGCAAGACGTGGGGCGACGTGCCGGACGACGCGAGCGCGCTCGCGCACGGCGACGACAAGATGACCTGCTTCACGTGCCACACCTCGTGGATGACGAGCTGCTTCGGCTGCCATCTGCTCGCAGCAGGCGAACCGCCGCACGAACTCTCCACAACGAGGGCGAGAAGCTCCGCAACTGGACCGGCTACAACTTCCAGGTGCTGCGCGACGACGTCTTCATGCTCGGCAGCGACGGCACCGCCGCGGGCAGCCGGATCTCGCCGGTGCGCTCGTCGAGCGCGCGTGCTCGTGAGCTCGCAGAACGCAGAACCGCGAGTGGTTCTACTCGCAGCAGCAGACGATCTCCGCGGAGGGCTTCACCGGCCAGGCGTTCAACACGCACGTGCCGCACACCGTGCGCGCGCACGGAGACGAAGGTCTGCACGGACTGCCACGTCTCCGACCGAGGCGACAACAACGCGTGGATGGCGCAGCTGCTGCTCCACGGCACGCAGCTTCGTGAACTTCTTCGGCCGCTTCGCGTACGTCGGGCTCGGAGGACGAAGGGCTCGAGGCGGTGGCGGTCACCGAGGGCGACGAGCCGCAGGCGGTGATCGGCAGCCAGCTCCACCGCTCGCCTATCCCGATGCGATACCGCCGCCACGTCGAGCGCGATCGCGAGCTCGACGAGGTCATCGAGCACCCCGGCAACGACATCCTCGAGTCTCCTGGCTGTGCGGCCGCGGTGACGAGGTGCAGAGCCTGCAGCTGCGCGGCGAGTACCTCTACGCGGCGAACGGGCCGGGCGGCCTTCGCGTCTACGACGTCGCCAACATCGACAACAAGGGCGTTCTCGGAGCGCATCACCACGGCGCCCGTCTCGCCGCTCGGGCAGCGCCTCTACGTGAAGACGAAGGACGCGACCTCGGTCGCGGCGCCGGCGACGCTCGCGGTCGATCCCGCGCGGACCGGCTCGCCGAGAACGAGGAGCAGCCGATCCATCCGCTCTACGCGCTACCTCTACGTGACCGACCGCGAGGAGGGCTTGATCCTCGTGCACGCCGCGACGCTGCTCGACGGCAATCCCGCGAACAACTTCCTCGAGCGCGCCGCTGACGTTCAACCCGGGCGGCGTCCTCGACGGCGCGGCAACGTCGCGATCACCGGCACGTACGCCTACGTGCTCTGCGACCGCGGGCTCGTCGTCGTCGACCTCGACGATCCGCTCCATCCCCGCGTGACCGCCGAGATCGGCGCGCCCGCGATCGTCAAGCCGCGGGCGATCGATCGCCAGTTCCGCTACGCGTTCGTCGCCGACGCCGAGGGCCTCAAGGTCCTCGACATCACCGAGCATGACAAACCGGTCGTTGTGCCCGACGCGAAGGTGCCGATCGCCGCGGCGAACGACGTCTACGTGGCGCGCACGTACGCGTACGTCGCAGCGGGCGCGCAGGGCATCGCGATCGTCGACGTCGAGAAGCCGATGACGCCGAAGCTCGTCGAGACGTTCGACGCGGGCGGCGAGATGAACGACGCGCGCGCGTCCGCAGTCGGCATGACGAACGCGAGCCTCTTCGCCTACGTCGCGGACGGCAAGAACGGCCTCCGCGTGCTGCAGCTCACGTCGCCGACGGGAAGCTCCGGGCACTTCGGCTTCAGCCCGAGGCCGCAGCCGCACTTGATCGCCATCGTTCCCGACGCACGGCCCGGCGATCGCGCTCTCGAAGGGCCTCGACCGCGATCGCGCGGTCGACGAGACCGGCAACCAGGTCGCCGTCTTCGGCCGCCGCGGCGGCCGCCCGTTCACGGCGGACGAGATGCGACGGCTCTACGTGCGCAACGGCGAGCTCTACACCGTCACGGACTTCGCGCCCGACGACGGCAAGGAGCTCACGTTCCAGACGGTCGCCGCGGAGGCCGCGCCGCCGCCGGAAGGCGTCGAGCGCGTTCGTCGCGGCCAGCCGGTGATCGAGCAGCCCGGGATCAAGCTCCGCGAGGCGCCCGGCATCAAGCTGCGCGAGGGGCCGGGCGTGAGGCTCCGCGAAGCGCCCGGCGTTCGCCTGCGGGAGAGCGAATGAGCGGCCTTCGACGAGCGGGTGTTTCGGTCGGGCTTGCGCTTCTCGTGCTGGTTGCGTGCGGGCGCGACCAGGAAAGCGGCGCGGCGGGGCGCACGCCGATCGTCGAAACTCGGCTGAAGACGCCGAAGGCCGCGACGCGGGTCGGCGCCGCGCTCTCGGCGCACACGCCGAAGCCCGGCAAGGAGAAGCCGGCGAAAGACTCGGCTGCCAAGGACGAGGCAAAGGAGAGCGCCGCGGCGAAGGAAAGCGCCGACGGGAAAGCGGCGCCGAAGGAAGTCGCCAAGGCGGCGCCGCCGAAGACCGAGCCGGCGGCGCCGGCCGCCGAGCCGAAGGACGAGGCCGCAGGCAAGACCGTCGTGGTCGACGAGCCGAAGCCGGAGCCGCCCGCCGCGGTCGCCGACAAGCCCGCGCCCGTCGCCGAGCCGACGCCGATCCGGCTCGCACGCCGCGCGGTCGCCGCGCGCGGCACCGAGCTCGCCTCGTCGCCGAGTGGCGCGGTGCTCGGCGAGTTCCAGGGCCGCACCGACGTCGAGGTGCTGGAGGATCGCGAGGGTTGGTCGCGCGTCCGCACGCAGGTGATCGACGGCGGCGCGATCGAGGGCTGGGTCGAGACCGCGCGGCTCGCGGATCCCGCGGCGAAGCCGGCGCCGGCCAAGGCCGCTCCCGCCGACAAGAAGACGGAAGTTGCGAAGGCACCGGCCGCGGAGGGCGGCACGAAGGCGCCCGCCGCGAAGCCGGCCGCCGCAGCCGAAGGCGGCACCGGCGAAGAAGCCGGCCGGCAACGGGCCCGACAACGTGAACCTCGAGCCGATCGCCGGCACCGCGAAGAAGCGGCCGGCCACGCCGTTCACGCACAAGGCGCATTGGGAAGACTACTCGATCAAGTGCGAGACGTGTCATCACCCGGTGAAGGCGAAGGGCGGGGCGGTGCCCTCGTACTCGTGCTCTTCCTCGGGCTGCCACACCGCGAACGAGTGCAACGGCGCGACGGTGGGGAAGAAGAACAAGGCCTGCCCGAGCTTCGAGGACGCGTACCACACGCAATGCATCGATTGTCATAAGAAGGACGGCGGCCCGACGAAGTGCGCCGAGTGCCATACGGGGTAATCGAGGTGGTCTCCCCCTCACCCGACGGCTTTGCCGTCTCTCCCCAAAGGGGAGAGGTGAAAGAGGCGCTCGGCGATCACGACCGGCCGTGAGAGCGACGGGTGGCGCGCAGCGGGCGCCCGTTGGGCGCCCAGCGACGTGGACGAATCTGCCGCCGAGCGCAAAGCACTGCCACCATACGCAAGGCGACGCCGCGCCGCCTGCTTGCGAACGCTCCCGAGTGACGTCGTGAGCACCCGATGGGCTGCGGAGCGACAGGACCCGTCGATCTCGCCGTTGCGGTCGAGGACAAGAATCTCTATCGCGTCGCTACGACCGGTGGCTCGACCGCCGGTTCGCTGACCGCGATCGGCTCGGCGGGCGCGTCACGCCGCGTGGCGAGCACGCCGGCGACGCACACGAGCGCGGCGCCGCCGAACGAAAGCGCGTCCGGCACCTCGGTCCAGAGCGCCCAGCCGAGGAGCGCGGCGAACACCACCGTCGCGTACGAGAACGGTCCGATCCTCGCCGCCGGCGCGTACGCGTAGGCGTGCGTCATCGCCATCTGCCCGGCGCTAGCGAAGAGGCCGATCAAGAGCAGCAGCCCCCAGGCCGAGGCCGGCGGCGTCTGCCAGATGGCGAGCAGCGGCACCGCCGAGACGACGGTCGAGACGGTGCTGAAGTAGAAGACGATGCGCGTCGTCGGCTCGGTTTCCGCCAAGCGGCGGATGCCGACGAACGCGAGCGCGGCGAGCACTCCGCCGACGAGGCCGACGATCGCCGCCGGCGAGACGAGGCCGAGCCCCGGCTTCAGGATCAGCACGATGCCGGCGAAGCCGATCGCGGCCGCCCAGCCGACCGTTCCCGGCACTCTCTCCTTCAGCCAGAAATGCGCCACGAACGGGATGAAGAGCGGCGCGCTGTAGTTGAGGACGACCGCCTCGGCGAGATGGAGCCGCGCGATCGCGTAGAAGAAGCAGTACATCGCCGCGAGGCCGGCGAGCGCGCGCACGAGATGGAGGCGAAAGCACTGCGTCGCGAGCCCGCGTCGGCCCGCGCGGAAGAAGAAGGGCAGGAGCGGGACGAGCGCGAGCGCGGAGCGGAAGAAGACGACCATCTCGGTCGAAACGGTCGCCGAGACCTCCTTCACCGCCGCGCCGGCGCAGGCGAAGAGCAGTGCCGCGACGACCAGCAGGGCCGCGCCGCGACCCACGTTTTCGGCCGGTGCCGGCATCGCGCCACCGTTTCACGGGGCGGCGGCTGCGGCAACGAGGGCCGCGCTAGCGTGCGCGGTAGATCTTGTGCTCTCCGTCGCCGACGTCGTCGGCAGGAGCGGCTGCGGCCTGGCGGAGCACGCTCGTGCTCGTGGGGCTCGGCAGCTTGCGGAGGATCTCGAGGCACGCGCGCGCGACGCGATCGCGTCGCGCGAGCTCCTCGGCGCTTCCTTGGAGACCGTTCGCGAGCGCCCGCTCGAGAGCCTTCGTCGCGAACGCGCGGAGCCGATCGCTCACCGGTTGCACCGCGGCGCGGGTGAGCTCCTGCTCCGCTTCCGGCAGGACGCGCGCGATGCCGTCGGCCGCATCGAAGAATTCCTCACGCAACGCCCGCTCGTTCACGGCGACCCGTCCCGATCGTTTCTCTTCGGCGACGATGCCGACCAGCTTCTCCACGAACGCGAGCGCACGACGGTTCTCGATCGCGCGAAGCCGCGGGGGCAGCCAGGCCGCCCACGACCAGCTGCCGAGGGTCCGCAGCGTGAGTGGGGCGAAGATGAGAACGGGCCACAGAACGCCGGCGAGATCGAAAATGTCCAAAGCTGCAGTGCCTCCGCCCGCCGAGGCGCTACGACCCCCGTAGCGTTGCTAACGAGCCTGGGCGAGGCGAAAGCTCTGTTCGAACGGGGACTTGGCGACCGACGCCTCCACGCCGCGGCCGTTGGCGGCGAGGTGTCGAAGGACGTGCAGGATCGTCTCGGCCGCCTCCGGCGCGCCGACGGCCGCGGCGATCGCTTCCGCCGTGCCGGACCCGCCCCCCTTCAGGTGGGCGAGCACGCGTCCCTGCAGCTCGAGCACGGCCGTCGCCGCCTTCTTGCCCGCCTCGACGCCGGGCTGGTGATAGGCGTTGATGTCGACGAGCGATCGCGTAGAAGCCGACCGCGCGCTCGTAGAGCGCGATCAGCGCGCCGAGCGTGCGCGGGCTCACCTCGGGCACCGTGATCGTGATCGACTCGCGGTCCTTCTCGAAGAGCGCGCGTCGCGTGCCGAGCAGGAAGCCGAGCAGGTAGTCGCCGCTCGTCACGCCCGGATCGACGGCCATCGATGTCGCCTGCGCGATCGTTCAGCACCTCAATGAACGTGACGAAGAAGTTGTTCACGCCGTCGCGGAGCTGCTGCACGTAGGCGTGCTGATCGGTCGAGCCCTTGTTGCCGTAGACGGCGATGCCCTGGTTCACGACCTGGCCCTTGCGATCGAGCTCCTTGCCGAGCGACTCCATCACGAGCTGCTGGAGGTACTTGCTGCATGAGGAGCAAGCGGTCCTTGTAGGGCAGGATCACCATGTCCTTCTTGCCTCGGCCGTCCCCGGCGTGATGCCACATGAGCGCGAGCAGCGCCGCGGGGTTCCGCTTGACGTCGCCGACCCGCGTCGCGACGTCCATGTCCCGCGCGCCCGGCGAGGAGCGCGTCGATGTCGATCCCCTGCAGCGCGCGCCGGCAGGAGACCGACCGCGGAAAGCTCGGACGTGCGGCCGCCGACCCAGTCCCACATCGGGAAGCGGCGCGAGCCAGCTTCTCCGCGACCGCGTGGCGGTCGAGCTCGCTGCCCTCGCCGGTCACCGCCACCGCGTGCCGGGCGAACGTGAGCCCCCGCGCGGATACGCGGCGCGCGGCCTCGAGCATGCCGTTGCGCGTTTCCTTGGTGCCGCCGGACTTGCTAGATGACGACGGTGAGCGTCGCCGCGAGCTCGTCGCCGAGGCCGCCGAGCACGCGGTCGATGCCGTCCGGATCGGTGTTGTCGAGGAACGACGGCCGCATCGCGTCCTGCGCGCCCGCCGAGCGCATCGGCCACGAGCTGCGGACCGAGCGCCGAGCCGCCGATGCCGACCACGAGGATCCTGCGGAAGCGGTCGGCCTTCTCCGGGCGGATGCGCCCGGCGTGGACGTCCGCGGCGAAGCCGTGGATCGCCGCCAGCGTGTTCTCGGATCGCCCGAGTGATGCTCCGGCGTCGGCGCCAGCTCGGGCGCGCGAAGCCAGTAGTGCCCGACCATGCGATTCTCGTCGGGGTTCGCGATCGCGCCGCGCTCGAGCGCCTCCATCTCGTCGAACGCCTGCGCCATCGGTTGCGCCATGCGGTCGAAGAAGTCGTCGCCGAAGCGCATCCGCGACGGATCGAGCTCGAGCCCGAGACTGTCGACGACACAAAGATGACGGCGGTAGCGATCCCAGAGCTCTCGGTCGTTCATCGTCGCGGAACCTCCTCGGTAGAGACATTTGCCGATCTTGCGACCGGCGCAACCGGTGTTGTAGCGTCGAAAGAGAATCCCGATTGATCGTCGACAAGTACCGCATTCTGGGGACGCTCGGCGAGGGCGGGATGGGCACCGTCTACCGCGCCGAGCAGCTCGGTCCCGACGGAGAGGCGCTTCGCGAAGTGGCCCTGAAGACCGTGCACGCCGCGCATGCGTCGAACGAAGTGTTCGCCCGACGCTTCCTCCGTGAGGTCCGCGTCACGGCGAGCCTGTCGAATCCTCACGCCGTCACCGTCTATGACGCGGGGCGAACCCCGGAGGGCGCGCTCTACTTCGCGATGGAGCTGATTCGCGGCGAGACGCTCGGTGAGCTGCTGAAGCGAGAAGCGCCGCTGCCGCCGCAACGCGCGGCGCGAATCGCCCAACAGATCTGCGATGCGCTCGCGGACGCGCATAAGCCGCCGCTCGGAATCGTGCACCGCGATCTCAAGCCGCCGAACGTCTTCGTGATCAAGACGGCGGGCGGTGACCACGTCAAGGTCGCGGACTTCGGCATCGCCAAGCTCGCGAACGACGGCGCGAACCTCACGAGCACGGGCTTCGTCGTCGGTACGCCGCGGTACATGCCACCGGAGCAGTGGCGCGGCGAGGAGATCGACGGCCGCGCCGATCTCTATTCGCTCGGCGCGATGACCTACGAGATGCTCGCGGGTGCCCCGCCGTTTCCCGGCACCCTCGAAGCGATGATGTTCAAGCACCTGAACGAGGCGCCGCCGCCGCTCCCTCCTGCGGTCCCGCAGGATCTCCGCGACCTCGTGATGAGCCTCCTCGAGAAGGACCGCGAGCGCCGTCCCGCCGACGCGGGCGCTGCGCGCGAAGCGTTCGAGCGGATCGCGGCGAGGCAACCGGCGCCGCAAGCCGCGCAACAGACGGTCGCGACGCCCGCCGCGGACGCGACGGAGCTGCTCCAGTCGACAGCCGCGCCCGGGAAGCCGGCGCCCGCGGCCCTGCCGGCGCGCGGGCGGGGTGGGCTCGTCGGCAGTGTGGTCGCGCTCGCGCTCGTGCTCGCCCTCGGGGCCGCGCTCTACCTTCGCTTCGCGGCGAAGCCCGCGCGTGCCCCGGACACGGCGCCTCCGCAACCACCGCCGGCGCCGCCGGCGGTCGTCGAGCGCGGCTTCGTCGAATCCATCACCGACCCTGACGGTGCGGACGTCTACGTCGACGGCAAGATGGTCGGCCGCACGCCGTTCACGCTCGAAGTTCCGCCCGGGCGTTACGAGGTCGAGCTACGCAAGGCAGGTTACTACACCGCGCGTCAGACCGCCGTGGTGAAACCGAATCAGCGCGTACAGATCGAGCTCGCGCTGGTCGCCGAGGAGACTCGATGACGAATGCTTCCCGCCTCCTTTCACTCCTTCCCAGTTTCCTCTTCTACGCCGTGGCATCCATGGCCGCGGACCTCGAGGTCGGCAAGCCCGCACCGCCGTTCCGCCTGACCACGGTGACCGGCAAGGAGATCTCGCTCGAGTCGCTCCACGAGTCGCCGATCGCGATCGTCTCGTTCATGTCGCTCGGCTCGGAGCCGTCGCGGAATCTCGCCGTCACGCTCGGCACGATCGCGACCAAGCATGGCGATAACGGCCTCGCGGTCGTGTCGGTGGCCGGCGATCCGCCGAAGGAGCTGGTCGAGTTCGTGAACGCCCACTCGCTGCGGTACCCGGTGTGCGCGGACACGAAGGGCGAGACGTTCTCGACGTACGGCGCCCGCGATGGAGTGCCGCTCACCTACGTCGTCTCGCCGGACGGCATCATCGGCGACGTCGTGCGCGGCGGCGGGCTCGCCTCGCAGAAGGTGCTGATCTCCGTCGGCGAGAAGCAGTTCGCGCGCGGCAACCCGCAGCTCGCCGCCGACGTGTTCAGCGATGCGCTGATGGCGGACCCGAACAGCGTCGAGGCGCGCGCGGGCGCCGCCTACGCGATGCTGGAGAAAGGCAACCTCGCCGAAGCGGAGAAGGCGTTCCGCGCGCTCGGCAAGCTCGAAGGCACGGGCGGAAAGGTCGCGGCCGAGGGGCTCGCGGCGGTCGCGCTGCGGAAGGGCAACCTCGATGAAGCCGAGGCGCAGGCGAAGAAGGCGGGCGCCGACAGCGCGCCGGCGGCGATCGTCCGCGGTGAGATCGCCGCTCGCGGCGGGAAGCTCGAGCTCGCGAAGGCCTCGTTCGAGGAAGCCGGACAGAAACAAGCGCAGTTCGGCTGGCAGTCGGCGATGGCGCTCAACAATCTCGCGTTGGTCACCCGCGAGACCGAGCCCGAAGAGGCGATCCGCACGTACGACCAGGCGATCGAGAAGGAGCCGTTCCTCGTCGCGGCGCGGAGCAATCAGGGAGCCGCGCTCGAGAAGGCCGGCAAGACCGCCGAGGCGAAGAAGACGCTCACCGCGGCCAAGGCGCTCGCGCCCGACGACGAGCTCGTCGCCGCTCTCCTCACGAAGATCGAGCGGACCGAGCGCGAGAAGCTCGATCTCGAGCGGCAGAAATTCACCGACAAGCTCGTCGACGACCTCGCCAAGGCCTACAAGAGCGGCGCCGCGACGGCGAAGCCCGCGGACGAGTGGGAGCCGCGGAAGCTCGTCATCTCGCTCGTCGATCTGAAGATGGAGCTCGGGCCGCTCGCGCGCGACGGGCTCGACGATGCGTTCCTGATCGGCCTCACGCAGGGGTTCGAGAAATCGGGCCGAGTCACGCTCGTCGAGCGCGAGACCCTCGACAAGCTCCTCCAGGAGCTGAAGCTCGGCTCCTCGGAGCTCGCGGATCCGGCAACGCAATTGAAGCTCGGCAAGCTCTTCGCGGCGTCCGTCGTCGGTCTCGGCGGTTTCCAGCCGGCGGGCGGCCAGAGCCGCCTGCAGCTCCGGTTGGTCGATACCGAAACGACGGCGGTCCGCTCGACGGTGCAGGAGACGCTCGCGGATCCCGCAGAGATCGGCACGTTCGCCGAGAAGGTCGCCACGACGATCGAAGAAAAGCTGCGGGGCGAGTATCCGCTCAAGGGCACGATCGCCTCGGTCGAAGGCGAAGAGATCGTCGTCGGCATCGGCAAGAAGCACGGCGCGAAAGCCGGGCAGCGCTTCAACGTGATCGGCGACGAAGTGCCGGTCGAGGTGAACGGGAAAGTCGTGGGCACGAGGAAGAAAACGATCGGCAAGCTCGAGCTCACCTCGGTCGAGGACGGCTTCGCCGTGGCCAAGGGCGTCTCCGGGAGCTCGTTCGCGAAGGGTCAGCGCCTGCTCGAGTCGAAAGAATGAAGCTCGGCATCCTGGTGCTCGGGACGGCGATCGCTCTCGCGGGCGGCGAGGCGCTCGCCGCCGAAGCGAAGGCCAAGGTGAAGGTGGCCACGCGGCGCCAGACCGTCGCCGTGATTCCGTTCGACAACAACTCCATCGAGGGCCGGAAGCGGCTGGACTTCCTCCGCGAGTGGCTGCCGGACGCGATCACCACGCGGCTCGTGGAATCGAAGCAGCTCGTCGTGGTCGAACGGCAGAAGCTCGCGAACGTCCTCGCGGAGCAAAAGCTCGGGAGCTCCGACCTCGCCGCGGACGAGACGAAAATTCGTTTGGGTAAGATCCTGGGTGCGCAGACGATGATCTTCGGCGGCTTCATGGCGATCGCGGGCTCGCTCAGCGTCGATGCGCGGATCGTCGACGTCGAGAGCGGCGTGGTGCTCCGTTCGGTGACGGAGCGCGGCTCGCCCGGGTCGCCGCGGACCGTCGCCGGCAAGCTCTCCGACCAGCTCGTACGCGGTCTCGGCCTCGCGGTCGCGAAGCGCGCGAGCGGCGCCGGAGTGGCGAACAACAAATCGCTCCGCGCGGCGGAGCACTACTACGCCGCGCTCGCCGCCGAGAAGGCCGGCAAGACGGACGCGGCGATCGAAGGCTACAAGAAGGCGCTCGAGCTGAACGCGAACGACGTGGAGGCCGAGGAGCGCCTGAAGAAGCTTCTCGAGACGTCATCATGAAGAATCGAGCTCTCGTGCTTGCCGCGACGGTCACCTTCGCCGAGCTCTGTGCCGCCGAGCCCACGCCGATTGCGCTGACCGACGCGCTCCGCACGGCGCTGCAATCGAATCGGCGGATCCACGACGGCTGCGACTCCGTGCGCTCGGCTCGCTACGGCATCGACGTCGCGAACGCGGAATTCGCCGTGCATCTCGTTCCGCTCGCGACGAGCGGGCTCGGCTCCGATACCGAGACGTCACAGTCGAGCGCCGTCAGCGTGAACAAGAAGTTCTCGACCGGCACGATCGTCGAGCTCGGCGCCGGAACCGCCTCGACGGAGGACGATTTCCATCGCTCGTTCTCCGGGGTGACGCTCTCGCAGGCGTTGTTCCGCGACTTCGGCCCGCTGACGAACACCGCGCGGGTCGTGGAGGCCTCGCGACGCGTCGGCTCGGCGGAGCGGCAGCTCCGACTGACCGCCGAGCAGGTCGCGATGGACGTCGCGGAGGCGTTCTATCGCATCGTCGGTCTCGACTCCGAGATCGCGATCCTCGAGCGCCAGCTCGAGCGCGCGCAGCATCACGCGCGCGTCGCCGACGCGCGTCTCGCGAAGGCGCTCGCGACGCGCATGGAGGTCTTCCGCGCGCAGGGGCAGGAGGCCGCTGCGGAGAACGATCTCCTCGACGCCCGCGAGTCCGCCGAGTCGGCCCGCGACGAGCTCGACGTGCTCCTCGGGCGCGCGCCGGGCGAGCCGCTCGCGATCGTGCCGGAGCCGCTCGTCGTGCAGGTCGAGGAAGGCGAAGAAACGCTCATCGCCGCGGCGCTCGAGCGGCGCGCGGAGATCGCCGAGGCGATCGACCAGGCGGCGGAGGCCGAGCTTCGCGCGCGCGTGGCGCAGCGAAACATCTACCCGGACCTCCGCGTCGGAGTGAACTTCGCGCTCGTCGGCGTCGGGCCGACGTTCGAGCAGAGCACCTCGCTCGACGAGTCGGGCGTTCGCTTCCTCGTGTCCGGCACGAATCCGCTCGACTGGCGAGTCGGGCGCGCCCAAGCCGAGCAGGCACGCCTCGAGCTCGCGACGCGCAAGCGCGAAGCCGCGCAGATCCAGCAGCGCGTGACGCTCGAAGTGCGACAGGCGGTGCGTCGTCTCGCCACGATCGAGCGCCGGATCGCCGTGCAGGAGAGAAACGTGCAGGCGTCTTCGGCCAACGTGGAGCTCGCGAACCTCCGATTCGATCGCGGGTACGCGAGCCTGCTCGACGTCCTCGAGGCGGAGGACGCGCTCGCCAAGGCGCAGCGCGACGAGGCTGCGCTGCGGATCGAGCGGATTCTCGCCTCGCTCCGGGTACGGCGCAGCTCGGGTCGCCTCGAGGAGCTCTTGCGGACGCTCGTCGGAGACGACCCGCTCGGCTCGGTCTGTTCCTGAGATGGATCACGGGGGAAAGAGAACGCTCGCCTGGGCGGCCGTAGGGCTCATCGGGGCGACCCTCGTGTTCGGCGGTCGCGTCGGCAGTGGCGGGCGCGTCTCGGTCGCAGAGCCTACCGCCCGTGTTCGTCGCGGCCCCCTCGAGAGCCGCATCGTCGAGCGCGGCACGCTCGTCGCGCCGCGCTCGGTGACGATCGCGTCCGACATCCAGAGCAACCGCGCGAAGGTGATCCGTCTCGCGCAGGAGGGCACGTTCGTCCGCAAGGGCGACCTCCTCGTGCAGTTCGACGCGGCGCCTTTCGCGGAGGAAGTGACGAAGTTCTCGCGCGCGGTGAAGGAAGCCGAGGCGAGCCTCGCGCAGGCGCGCGCGGACTCGGCGCTCCTCCAGGGGAAATCCGCCCAGGCGATCCAGGACGCGGAGATGCGTGCTCGGCTCGCGGAGATCGACCTCCGCACGCTCGAGGAGGGCAGTGCGCCGCTCACCGTGCGCGAAGCGAAGGCGCGCCTCGATCAAGCGGACGAGCAGCTCCTCCAGGCTTCGCAGGCGGCCGCCGACGCGGACGAGTTCCTGAAGCAGGGCTTCGTCACTCGGAAGGAGTTCGAGGAGGCGCACTCGCGCTTGTCGGAGGCCCAGCGCTCGCGAGCGCTCGCGGCGGCGCAGCACGAGAACCTGCTCAAGTACCGCCAGCCGGCCGAGATCGAGCGCTCGCGCGCCGCGCTCGAACGCGCGAAGCAGGAAGTCTCCCGCCTGACGGAAAGCGCGACGCACGAGCGCGTGCGGCAGGAAGCGCTCGCCGCGAAGGCGGAAATGGCGCTCGAGGCCGCGCGTGCCGATCTCGCGCGCTCCGAAGCGGACGTCCGCCGGCTCGAGGTCCTCGCGCCGACGGACGGATTCCTCGTCTACGACGCGATCCCGATGGGCTCGGAGTACCGCAAGATTCAGATCGGCGATTCCGTGTGGCAGGGCCAGCCGATCATGACGATCCCGGACACCTCGGAGATGGGGGTCGAGACCGCGATTCGCGAGTTCGACGTCCACCGCCTCGCCGCCGGGCAACGCGCCGAGATCACGCTCGACGCGTTCCCCGATCTCCGGCTCGCGGGCGTCGTCGACTTCGTCGGCAACCTCGCCACGGACCGGGCCGGTGCTCGCGAAGACAAGCACTTCGAGGTCCGCGTGCGGCTCGACGGGAGTGACCCGCGGCTCCGGCCCGGGATGACCGCGGAAGTCGCGATCGCGCTCGGCCGGGCGGCGAACGCGATGCTCGTGCCGATCGAAGCGATCTTCGAGCGCGACGGGCGGCGACTGTGCGCGGTCAAGTCGGGCGGCACGTTCGTCGATCGCGAGGTGCAGGTCGCGGAGAGCAACGACGACTTCGTCGCGGTCGTCGCCGGCCTCGAAGAGGGCGACGAGGTGAGCCTCATACCGCGGACGGCGAAACCATGACCCCGCTCGCGTCGCTCGCGAACGTGTCGAAGACGTACGGCGCCGGCGTGCGCTCGGTGCGAGTGCTGAACGACGTGTCCCTCGACGTCGCCGAGGGTGAGTTCCTCGCGATCACGGGACCTTCGGGCGCCGGCAAGTCGACGCTGCTCCATCTGCTCGGCTGCCTCGATCGATCGACGACCGGCTGCGTGCGGTTCCGCGGGGACGACGTCGCGGCGCTCGACGACGTGCGCGTCTCCGCGCTCCGGAACGCGGAGATCGGGTTCGTCTTCCAGCGATTCCACCTGATCCCGCGATTGTCCGTCCTCGAGAACGTGGAGGTACCGCTCCTTTACTCGGACGCGTCGCTCGCGGAGGCGCGTCGGCGTGCGCTCCGCGCGGTCGAAGCGGTCGGTCTCGCGCATCGAGCCGGCCACCGGCCGTCCGAGCTCTCGGGAGGTGAATGCCAGCGCGCGGCGATTGCACGCGCGGTGGTGAACGAGCCGGCGCTGCTTCTCGCCGACGAGCCGACCGGCAACCTCGACGCGCGGACCGGGGCGGAGGTCATGGAAGTGTTCCGCGGCCTCCACGCCTCGGGCACGAGCGTCGTCGTCGTCACGCACAACCCCGCGGTCGCGGCTTTCGCGACGCGCGTGCTCGAGCTCGAAGATGGTCGCCTCGACGGCTGAGCGGACGGGGATCCCCTGGCGCCGGCTCGCGGTTCTCGCGTGGCAGGGCCTTCGCGCCCATCGCGGAAGGGCGGCGGCGAGCGCGGTCGGCATCTCGGTCGGCATCGCGACCGTCATCGTCATCGCCGCGATCGGCGAAGGCGCGCGGCAGGAAGTCGTCCGCCAGGTGGAAGAGGCGGGTGCGACGTCGATCTTCGTGCGTGCGGCCGGTGCGGAGGCGTCTGCCGGGGGTGTGCCCCTGACCCTCGGCGACGCGTCCCGTCTCGCGAGCGCGATTCCGAGCCTCGCGACGATCGCGCCGAGCGACGAGCGGCGAGCGCAAGTCTTCGCCGGCGGCCGCCGCGCGGACGCGCGCATCGTCGGCACGACGGCGGAGTCGTACGCGACGTTTCGGCTCGGGCTCGCCTCCGGGCGTTATCTCGCCCCCGAGGACGGACGCCGGCGACATGCCGTCTGCGTGCTCGGCGCCGGCGTCGCGCGCGAGCTCTTCGGCCTCGCCGACCCGATCGGACGGCGGCTGCAGGCGGGCGCGATGCATCTCCGCGTGGTGGGCGTGCTCGCCGACCGCGCCGAGCTTCGTGCGGAGAAGGCGGTGGTGCGCGCGCGCGACGTGAATCGCGACGTCTACGTGCCGATCGAATTGCTCGCCCCGGCAGGCACGACGCAGCAGCGCTGGCCGCTCACCGAGATCGCGCTCGACCTCGAGCGCACGACCGACGTGCCCGCGGCGGCGACGCTCGTGCGAAGCGTCCTCGACCGCTCGTCCCGAGGGCGCGGCGCGTACGAGGTCGTCGCGCCGATCGAGCTCCTCGAGCGCGGGCGGCAAGCGCGCGCGACGCTCGAGCTCGCATTGATGGGCATCGCCGCGCTCGCGCTCTTCGTCGGCGGCATCGGGATCTCGAACGTCATGTTCGCGACGGTCACCGAGCGCACGGCCGAGATCGGTGTCCGCCGGGCAGTCGGCGCGAGCGCACGCGACGTGCAGCTCCAGTTTCTCGCGGAATCGGCCGCGCTCGCGCTCGGCGCGGGTATCGCAGGCACGTTCTTCGGGCTCGTCACGGCGCTCGCGCTCCGTGCGTTCGCGAGTTTCCCGATTTACGTGTCCGCGTCGGCGATGTTATGGACTTCGATCATCTCCATCACGTTCGGGCTCGTCTTCGGGTTTCATCCCGCACGACGAGCGTCCGCGATCTATCCCATCGAGGCTCTGCGTCATGAATGAGCGCCGATCCAGCGCTTGTCTCGCGATCCTGGTGCTTGCTCTCCTGCCGGTCACCGGCCGAGCGGCGCCGGGCGACACGACCGCGGATCGCGTCCTCGGCCAGACCGACTTCGTTTCGGCCGATTCGAACCCGCCTGACGGAGGCGGGCTCAGCGCGCCCGCGGCGGTGGCGGTGGACTCGTCGAACCGCCTCTACGTCGTCGACTCCAACAATAACCGCGTGCTCGGTTGGGCGAACGCGACCACGTTCACGAACGGCGCGTTGCCCGACCTGATCATCGGGCAGCCGACCGCGGATGCCGTGGACTGCAACCAGGCATCGGGTCCGAGCGCGTCCACTCTCTGTAATCCCATCGGCGTCGCCGTCGACGGCGCCGGGAATCTGTTCGTAGCGGACGCGTTCAACAACCGGGTGCTCGAGTACGACAGCCCGTTCACGTCCGGCGGGGTTGCGGACCGGGTGTTCGGGCAAGGCGGAAGCTTCGCGACGACCTCTTGCAACACCAACGGAATCGATGCCGGGAGCTTGTGTTTCCCGGTGTCCCTCGCGCTCGACAGCGCGGGGAACCTCTACGTGAAGGATGCGGGGAACAACCGCGTGCTCGAATACGACGCGCCGATCGCCGGGGATGCGTTGGCGGATCGGGTCTTCGGTCAGAGTGGGAGCTTCGCGACGAACCTGTGCAACCAAGGTGGGCCGCTCGGGCCCGACGTCCTCTGCGCCTCCGGCGGGGTCGTGCTCGACCCGCTCGGCGAGTTGTTCATCGCGGATGCGGGCAACAGCCGGATCCTCAAGTTCGCCGACCCGCTCGCTAGCAGCTCGCCGTCGTTCCCGATCGGGCAGGGCACGTTCGTGGACGGCGCGTGCAACGAGGACGGGGGTCCGACGGCGGATCGACTCTGCGACCCTTCGAGCTTGGGGGTCGACGCGGCGGGCAATCTCTTCGCCGCCGATTTCGGCAACAACCGCGTCCTCGTCTACCTCGATCCGGGCACCATCGACACCACCGCGGACTTCGTGTTCGGCCAGAACGGCAGCTTCAACACCGGGGATTGCGCGAGCCCGAGCGCGGACGCGCTCTGCGGCCCGACCGGAGTCGCCATCGACTCGTTGGGGAACGTCTACGTCGCGGACAACGAGTACAATCGCGTGCTCGCGTTCGACAATCCGCTCTCCCTGCCGACCCCGACGCCGACCTTCGGACCGTCGCCGACGCCGACCTTCGGACCATCGCCCACGCCGACACCGACCGTGACGTCGACGCCGACGAGCGGGCCGCCGATCACGCCCGGCCCGAGCCCGACCGCGACGCCGCCGTTCGGCCCGACCTCGACCCCGACTCAGGGCCCGAGCCCCACGCCCGATCCCGACAGCGATGCCACGACCGAGGCGCCGGTGCGTGCCCTCGGCTCGGAGGACGAGACCGTCGTCGCCGGGCGCTTCGATCTCCACAACCGGTCGAGCGTCGCGGTCGGGGTCTCGTGCGCCGCGATCGATTTCGGACGGCCGGAGTTCTTCGATACCGCGATCATCGTCGGTGCTTCCGGCGCGTTCAACCGGCGCGCCAAAGCCGTGCCTGCCCGCCCGAGCGAGTTCTGCTTCGTCGATCCGCTCGTGCTCGAGCCCGGCGGAACCGCGACGTTCGAGCTGACGGTCGGTCTCGTGGGCACGCCGGAATTCTTCGCCGGCCGCCCGCGGGTGGTCCTCGCCGGTCTGACGCCCGCGCGGTACCCGGGCTGGCTCGATGTGATCGGGATCGTCTTCCTCGCCGCCGCGGCGCCGTCGCGGCGAAAGCGCGCGCTCGTGCTCGCGATGCTGCTCGCCGCAGCGGCGCTTCAGGCGAGCTGTGGGGACGACGACGATACGGCGGTACCGACGCGGCCGGTTTCGACGCAGCGGTTGACCGCGGTGACCGCGGCCGGGCCGAACGGGTCGTTCACGTTCGCCGGGCTCCCGCTCGTGCTCGGCACCGTCACGATTCCGGAAGGGGTGGAGTGATGCGCTCGCGACAGGCCTTGGCCGTTTGGCTCGCACTGGGAATCGCCTTCGGGCCCGCGCTCCATGCCGCGTCGCCGTCGAACGCCGCGGGCGCGATCGAGACCGGCATCGACGCGTACAAGGCGGGCAACTACGAAGAGGCCGCCCGCGTGCTCGGGCAGGCCCGCGCGCTCGCGCCGAAGTCGAGCCCGGTCGCGCTCTACCTCGGTCTCGCCCATCTGCGGCTCGGACGCACGAGCGACGCGATTGCCGCCTGGGACACCTACACGAAGCTCGCGCCGTCGACTCCGGAAGAGCGGGAACAAGAGCTTCCCGAGGACGTGCGGCGCCATCTCACGCTGCTCATCCGCGAGGCGAACGAGCAGCTCGCGCGCGAGCAGATCGCCAAGGAGCAGCGGCTCGGGCCCGGCGATCCACGCACCGTGGCGATCACGTACTACCGCAACCTCGGCTCCGCGGAGCTGACGCCGCTGCAGAAGGGCCTCACCGCGCTCCTCATCGACGACGTCTCCAAGGTGAAAGAGCTGCGCGTCGTCGAGCGCGATCGCCTGCAGGCGATGCTCCAGGAGATGAAGGTCGGACAGAGCGGCCTCGTCGACGAGCGCACGGCGCCGAAGGTCGGCAAGCTGCTCGGCGCCGGCAAAGTGACGACCGGCAGCTACGTGGATCCGTCGAAGAGCGAGCTGCGCCTCGACTCGGTCGTCGCGGAGAGCGGCACGGCCGCGATTCTCGGCACGCAGGAAGCGAGCGGGGGAATCGACGATTTCTTCGAGCTCGAGAAAGCGCTCGCGCTGCGGATCCTCGCCGATCTCGGTTACGGCGAGAAGCCGGCCGCGCTGGAGCGCGCCGAACCGAAGCCGGCGGAGCCGAAGGAGGAGGTGCCGGCCTGGGTGACGCAGCCGTCCGCGGCTCCGTCGCCCGCGCCGCGGCGGCCCGTGGCGGCGCCCGTCGTCGTGCGGCCGCTCGATTCGCAGGTCATCGCGGAAGTGAAAGAGCAGCAGACGAAGAGCATGCCGGCGATGATCGCGTTCTCGAACGGGCTCGACGCCAAGGATCGCGGCGACTACGAGGGCGCGCGACGCGAGCTCGAGCAGGCGCTCCGCGAGGATCCGGACTTCGAGCTCGCGCGCCGCGAGCTTGCCTTGCTGCCGCTGATTTTCCTTTCTACGGCCGGGATTGTCGCCGCCGTCGAAGGCGCGGCGCCGTCCGCACAGAGCGCGGTCGCCGCCACGGGAACGGCCGCGACGGCGGGTGGTGGAATCGGCGTCAGCACGACCACCGCGGTGATCGCCGGCGTGGCGGTCGTTGCCGGCGCGGTCGCGGGCGGGATCGCGGCGAGCAGTGGCGGCGGCGACGGCGGCGGGGACGTGCCGGGCGAGGGCAACTGCCCGAACGACCAGTTCGAGTGCGGCGAGGGAACCTGCATCGCGAGAAACCTCGTTTGCAACACGCAGTCGGATTGCCCGAACGGAGCCGACGAGCAGGCGGCCGTCTGCAACAGCGAGGCCGGCTGCTGCGCGGCGACCGGCGGCTGCCCCGACGAGACCGCGGAGAACTGCGGGCAGACGTGTTGCTGCTGCCCGGTCGGCGAGGTCTGTAGCTCGGACCTGTCGGGATGCGTGCCGTCGTTCAGCGAATCCCCGGCGCCGTGAGGGCGCCGCTCGTCGTCACGCTCGTCGGGATCGCCGAGCTCGCGCTCGCGCAGCCTCACTTTCGGAGCGACAAGCCGCCGGCGCGAGCGCTCCCGCAGGGCGCGCCGGTCTGCGCCGGCTTCACGGTCGACGCGCAGGTCGCGATCCGGCGCGCGACCGTCTCCCGCGACTCCGACATCGAGCACGTCGACTTCGTCGTGACCGCATCGGTCGGGAATCCTTGCGATGAGCCGCTGCAGGTCCGTCAGGGGACGGCGCTTTCCTACGAAACGAACTTTCCCTTCACTGCCGGCGGCGCCGGCCAGCCGCCGTCGTGTCAGTCGCGTGAGTTCCCCTTCGCGGGCGTCGTCCCGCCGCGCAGCCAGCAACCGTTCACGCTGTCCGTGAGGAGCTGCGCGGTCGACGCCGACACGAGCGAGCGTCCGACGGTTCGCGTGGCGAGCGGACGGATCCTCACCGATCGTGGCGAGCGGTCGATTCCGTCGACCAGCCAGTCACTCCCCTGAGGGGACGCTGCTTCCGATCGTCTCACCGAGCGACGCGCTGCATCGGACCGCACCAATGAGACGATGTTGCGGCCGCTCGGCATTCGGCTCGCGTGAACCGTTTCGGCGCGAGCGCGGTCTATCGGGCATGAAGACGCGAATCCTGTTGGCAACCGGAAGCTTGGCTTTTCTCCTGACGGCGGGCGCGGCGCAGGCCGACGAATTCTGCCGCGACCGCGGCGACCGCGTCGAGCACCGCTGGGACCGTCGTGGCGATCGCATCGACGCGCGCCTCGACCGGCGCGGCGATCGCATCGAGGATCACTACGATCGGCTCTCGGAACGTGCCGCGGCGCGTGGCGACTATCGGCGCGCTCGCTACCTCGACGAGAGGGGCGATCGGATCGAGGAGTGGTACGATCGGCGCGGTGACCGCATCGATGAGCGTCTCGACCGTCGCGGCGATCGCCTCGACTGGCGGTACGATCATCGCCGCGGCTGGTAGTCCCGACCTCAGCGGAGATCGTCGGTCCGATCGACGCCACGGGCGCCGGCGAAATCGCCGGCGCCCGTGATGTTGACGCGCGACCTGTTGACACCGCGGGCCTCGCGCGACGATACGAGCGCGGAGGAGGCTTCGATTGGAACCGACGACCCGCCCCAAAGCCTCGGTTTCGGTCTCTGCGCCGGCAAGCGCGGGCTCGGAACAGATCCGCGTTCACGACCCCTTCACGGTGGTCATCTTCGGAGCGTCGGGTGATCTCAGCAAACGCAAGCTGATCCCCGCCCTCTATCACCTCCATCAGGACGGCTTCCTCCCCGATACGCTTCAAGGTGGTCGGGTTCTCGCGAAGCCCGATGAGCGACGAGCAGTTCCGCGAGGTGATGCTCGAAGCGCTGAAGGAGCATGCGGACCCGAACGTGACGGCGGAGCACCCGCTCGTTCGCTCGCTCCACTACTTCGCCGGGCAACGCCGACGATCCGGAGTCGTTCCGCGGTCTGCGTGAGCGCGTCGAGGGGCTCGAGAAGGAAGCCTCGCTGCCGGGCAACCGGCTCTTCTACCTCTCGGTCGCGCCGGAGTTCTTCGCGACGATCATCAAGCAGCCTCGCCGAGGCCGGCCTCGTGCGTCCGCCCGCGGCGACGCCGCCTGGTCGCGCGTCATCATCGAGAAGCCGTTCGGCGCGCGACCTCGAGAGCGCGCGCGCAGCTGAACCGCGACGTCACGTCCGTCGCTCGACGAGAGCCAGATCTACCGCATCGATCACTACCTCGGGAAAGAGACCGTCCAGAACATCCTGTCGCTTCCGCTTCGGCAACTCGATCTTCGAGCCGCTCTTCAACCAGAAGTACGTCGACAACGTGCAGATCACCGTCGCCGAGACGCTCGGCATGGAGGGCGGCGCGGCGCCTACTACGACACCGCCGGCGCGCTGCGCGACATGGTGCAGAACCACATGCTGCAGCTCCTCTGCCTGATCGCGATGGAGCCGCCGTCGGCGCTCGAGGCGACAGTCGATCCGCGACGAGAAGGTGAAGGTGCTGCGGGCGATCCTGCCGCTCACCACGAAGGAGGTCGCGGCCGACACCGTGCGCGGCCAGTACGGTGTCGGCGAGATCGACGGCAAGGTCGTGAAGGGCTACCGCCAGGAAGAGGGCGTCGACCCGAAGTCGATCACCGAGACCTACGTCGCGCTCCGCATCCACATCGACAACTGGCGCTGGGCGGGCGTGCCGTTCCTGCTGCGCACCGGCAAGCGGCTGACGAAGCGCGTCTCCGAGATCGCGGTGAGCTTCAAGCAGCCGCCGATGCATCTCTTCCGCCAGCGCGGTCGACGACGACGAGGTCGAGCACGGCGATCCCGCGCTCGAACCGGCTCGTGATGCGCATCCAGCCGACGAGGGCATCAGCCTCTCGTTCGCGTGCAAGCAGCCGGGCATGAAGATCCAGCTCGAGGAAGTCGACATGGACTTCTATCTACGGCGAGGCGTTCCAGCAGCGCTCGCCGGAGGCCTACGAGCGGCTGCTGCTCGACGCGCTGCGCGGCGACCCGTCGCTGTTCACGCGCTCCGACGAGGTCGAGTACGCGTGGCGCTTCATCAGCTCGATCCATCGAGGGCTGGGCGGCGCTGCCGCCGCCGACGTTCCCGAACTACTATCCGTTCACGCGACGGACCCGACGAGGCGAATCGCTTGCTCGAAGGGACGACCGCACGCTGGCGCTCGCTGGACGAGATGTGAGCGAGCGGCGGCTGGTGATCGCGGCCGACGCGAAGGACGTCTCGGGTCGCGTGGCCGAGGCGCTCGCCGCGCTCGTCGCGGAATCGCCGACCCCTCCCGTGACGATCGCGCTCTCGGGCGGCTCCACCCCGAAGCGTCTCTACGAGACGCTCGCGAAGCCGCCGTTCGCCGCCGCCGTGCCGTGGGCGCGCGCCGAGGTGTTCTTCGGCGATGAGCGCGCGGTGCCGCCCGACCACTCGGACTCCAACTTCGCGATGGTCGAGAAGGCGCTCCTCCACGAGATCCCGATCGTCACGCACCGCATGCGCGCCGAAGCCGGCGAGGCGGAAGCCTACGAGCGGAAGATCCGCGAGCGCGTGCCGGCGGGGACGGACGGCATCCCCGCGGTCGATCTGATCCTCCTCGGCATCGGGCCGGACGGTCACACGGCGTCGTTGTTCCCGGGCACGGCCGCGACGAAGGAGCGGACCCGCCTCGTGGTGATGAACGAAGTGCCGAAGCTGAACACCCGGCGGATGACGTTCACCTACCCGCTGTTGAACGCGGCGAAGCGCGTCTGGGTGCTCGTCGCCGGCGGTGACAAGAAAGACATCATCGCCAAGTGCCTCGCTTCCCAAGACGACCCGGCCGCGGTCGAGCAGTATCCGATCCTCGGCGTCCGCCCGTCGCGCGGCGAGCTCGTATGGTGGCTCGATCGCGCGTCGGCCGGCGAAGCCGCCTGAGCAAAAGGAGAATTTTCGTGGCGCAAGAGTTCGGTCTCGTCGGCCTCGGCGTGATGGGCGAGAACCTCGCTATGAACGTCGAGCGGAATGGTTTCTCGGTCGCGGTCTACAATCGCGACTGGGACAAGACGGAGTCGTTTCTCGGCAGTCGCGCCGCGGGCAAGCGCTTCGTCGGCGCGAAGACGCTCGCGGAGCTCGCCGCGCAGGTCGAGCGGCCGCGCCGCATACTTCTCATGGTCAAGGCCGGAAGTCCGGTCGACGACGTCGCGGCAGCGCTCCGTCCGCACCTCGAGCCGGGCGACGTCATCATCGACGGCGGCAACTCGCATTACCCCGACACGGATCGGCGGATCGCCGAGCTCGATCCGACCGGCATCAAGTTCTTCGGCATGGGCGTGAGCGGCGGCGAGGAAGGCGCGCTCTGGGGACCGAGCCTCATGCCGGGCGGCGACCGCAAGACCTACGACCACCTCGAGCCGATCCTCACGAAGATCGCGGCCAAGGCCGACAGCGGGCCGTGCGTCACCTATTTCGGCGTCGGGAGCGCCGGCCACTTCGTGAAGATGGTGCACAACGGCATCGAGTACGGCGACATGCAGCTCATCGCCGAAGCCTACGACCTGCTGCGTCACGGACTCGGGCTTGTCTTCCGCCGAGATCGCCGACATGTTCGCCGAGTGGAACGAGGGTGATCTCAAGTCGTTCCTGATCGAGATCACCGCGAAGATCGTGAACTTCAAGGACGACCAGGGCTCCCGAAAGCTGCTCGTCGACCTGATCCTCGACAAGGCGGGGCAGAAGGGCACGGGCAAGTGGACCGGTGAGGCGGCGCTCGACTTCGGCGTGCCGATCCCGACGATCACCGCCGCGGTCGACGCGCGCATCCTCTCCTCGATCAAGGACATCCGCGTCGAGGCGGCGAAGGCCTACAAGACGCCGATGCCGAAGCCGCTGCGGAGCGGGAAGAAGAAGGCGATCGAGCAGATCCGCGAGGCGCTCTACGCGTCGAAGATCTGCTCGTACGCGCAGGGCTTCGATCTCCTGCGGCGTGCCTCGCAGGAGCTCGAGTACGGCCTCAAGCTCGCCGAGCTGGCGCGCATCTGGAAAGGCGGCTGCATCATTCGCGCGATCTTCCTCGACAAGATCCGCGAGGCGTTCAGCGAAGAATCCCGAGCTTGCGAACCTGCTGCTCGACGACGGCTTTCGCAAGGAGATCCGCAAGCGCATCGAGGGCTGGGAAGCGACCGTCGGCTTCTCGATCCGACTCGGCATCACCGCGCCCGCGATGGCCGCGTCGCTCGGCTACTTCGACACGTTCCGCCGTGCGCGCGTCCCGGCGTATCTGATTCAGGCGCAGCGCGACTTCTTCGGCGCGCACACGTACGAGCGGATCGACAACAAGAAGGGCTCGTTCCACACGGAGTGGTCGAAGCCGAAGAAGTAGGACTCACCCCCGGGCTTCGCCCGACCCCGATTCCTCATCCCCCGGGCTTTTGCCCGACCCCCTGAGGGGGTGTGGGGGTGCGTCAGCGAAGCTGACCGAGGAAATCGAGCAGCGCGCGATTCGTCTCGGCAGGGCACTCCTGCTGGATCCAGTGACCGCAGTCCGGGAGGACGACGGACGCGACGAGCTCCGGCAGGTACTCCTTCGCGCGGGCGATCGCCTCGCGGCCCCAGATCGTTGCCGCGTCGCGCCGCGCGCCGATGAAGAGCGCAGGCACGCGCACGGGCTTCTTCTCGAACGGCGCGAGCTCTTCCCAGCTTTCCTCCATCGCGCGGTAGAAGCAGAGCCCGCCGAGGAGGCCGGTGCGCTCGAACTCCGTCGCGAAGAAGTCGAGGTCGCGCTCGGTGAACCAGTCGGGTTGCCGCTCCGGCTTGGCGAAGCGATCGCGCATGCGCGTGCCGTGCGGAATGCAAGCCCCGCTCGAGCGGATCAGCTGGACGACGTCGACTTTCCCGAGATCGAGCCCGGGCGGGAGCGGCGCGTCGCCGGAGAAGCTGTGCACGAGGTCGCGGATCCAGCCGCGTAGGTCCGCCTCGATCTCGTCGACGATCGGACCGAGCGCGCCGAAGTATTCCTGGTAGAAGTCCTGTCCCTCGCCGGCGACGCGGCGGTGCGCTTCGGAGGGGCGGAGCTCGCCGAACGCCGAGCCCGGGATCGCGACGAGCGCGCGGCCGCTGAACGGGACGCTCATGCCGACGACCGCGCGGAAGACCTCGGGATGCATCCACGCCGCGCTCCATGCGACCGGCGCACCCCAGTCGTGTCCGACGATCACGGCCTTCTCCTCGCCGAGCGCGCGGACGACGCCGAGCGCGTCGCCGACGAGCTTCGAGATGCGGAACTCGGACGGGTTCCAGAACTTCGACGAGAGCCCGTAGCCGCGCTGGTCGTAGGCGACCGCGCGATAGCCTGCCGCGGCGAGCGCCGCCAGCTGATGGCGCCACGAGTACCAGAGCTCGGGAAAGCCGTGCACGAGCAGCACGAGCGGCCCCTCGCCCTGCTCGGCGACGTGGATGCGAATGCCGTTCGACGAGACGGTGGAGTGACGGACGTCAGACAAGAGGCACCCCCTCAGGGGGTCGGGCGAAAGCCCGGGGGGTGAGCATTTGTCAATGCCCAGGGATCCCCTGCGGTCCCGGCCGGAGGCGGAAGATCTGGAAAGGAGCGGCCGCGCGCATGTCCGCGGAGCTCTTCAGGATCACGTGGTGAAGCGCGCTCGCCGTCACGTAGAGCCATCCATCGGGGCCGAAGGACAGGCCGTCCGGCCAGCGCAGGCGGTCGTCCTTGAAGACCGTGTGGAGCTTGTGATCGGGCGTCACCTGCACGATCGCGGAGTGCTCCATGTCGGTGAGGTACACGTTGCCGTCGAGATCCGTGGCGATGCCGTCGGAGAGCGTCTTCTCGGAGTAGTCCTCGACCTTCGTGACGAGCTTCTCCTGCGGCAGCGATTCGTCGTCGAGGTCCTCGGCGCGGACGCGATAGAGGAGGTCGCCGTTCACGGGCCCGAAGTAGAGCCACTCGCCCTTGCGATCGAGCGCGATCGAGTCGACGCCGATCCGGAGCACGTAGACGCCGAGGACGATCATGTCGCGGCCGGGCGCCTGGATCACGTAGTCCTTCGGCATCACCGTGCGGTCGCGATCGAGGACGCGGCGGCTTTTCTTCCCGGGCACGTCGAGCACGACGATCGCCGGCGTGCGGAGGAACGGGCTCGCCTCCGCGATGTAGATCCGCTCGCCGGACGGCGAGACCTGGAAGTCGTTCAGCATCGAGCCGAGGCCGGCGACCTCGTACGGGAACTCGTACTCGTAACGAGCTCGCGGCTGTCGAGCGCGAACGCGAGGATGCGCGGCGTGCCCGTGGCGTAGCTCGCGTGGTCGAGCACCCAGAGGCGATTCTGTCGATCGATCCGCATCGCGAGCGGCGTCTGGAAGTAGGGGATGCTAGGGGCCTGCCGCTGCCACTCCTCGGTCGGGAACGGCATCGGCTTGCCGTCGACGAGCTCGGCGACCTTGATCAGCGGCGCGCCCTCGGGGTGGAACGTGAAGAACACGCGCCCGTGTCGGAGACCGCGATGTTCCCCGGCGGCTACTCGAGGTCCGCGACGACCTCGAGCGCGGCGGCCGGGAGGCTCGGCGAGGAGGTCCGATCGGGCAGCGGCTCGCCGCCTCCATAGATCGACCAGACGATGCCGTAGAGGACTGCGAGGACGCCGACGACGACCGCGATCAGGCGGAAGAGCAGGCTCACCGCGAAGGCTCTACGCGGCACTCGCGCGCGGCGTCAAGCGAGCTCACCGCCCCCTCCGTCGGGCGAACTGGGCCTTGACGCAGGGCGGCTGATTGACGCCTATGGATGGCGCCCCATGCGACCCGTGAAGAAGGGATATCAGAAGCCTCAGGAAGAGCTTCTCCCGGTCGAGAAACGGGACGCGCTTCGCGCCGAGGTCCTGGCCGCCGCACCGGCCTGGTACAACCCCTGGGTCCACGTCACATTGCCCTCGGCGTTCTCGATCACGGTCATTGTCTCGTGTCTCGCTTCGCTCAATGACCCGAGCCCGTGGGTCTGGCTCGTGATCCCGCTCACGTGGGCGTTCACGAACGCGAACGAGTGGCGGATCCATCGCGATCTGCTGCATCGGCGATTCTTCCTCGCGCCCGTTCTCTACGACCGCCATACGCCCGAGCACCACATGATCTACGTCACGGACGACATGGCGATCCGCGACTGGCGCGAGTTTCACCTCGTGCTGATCCCCGCCTACGGGCTCTTCCTGATCTTCGTCACACTGCTGCCGCTCGGCGCGATCCTCTGGTGGGTAGCCTCACTGAACGTCGCGCTCCTCTATGTGGCGACGACGATGATGTACGCGACGAGCTACGAGTGGCTCCATCTCTCGTATCACCTGCCGAAGGGGAACCCGATCGGCGAGCTCGGCCTCGTGCGCTGGCTCCGCCGCTATCACGGGATCCACCACGACCCGCGCCTCATGCAGAAGTGGAATTTCAACGTGACGGTGCCGTTCTGGGATTGGGTGATGGGCACGCTCGTCGGCGATCGCGACGAAGTGCTCGCGCACCGCGCGCAACGCACCAGCGTTTCGCGCGGGTAGGGGACGTTCCTCTCCGGCTCGAGGATCGCGGTTATCTCGTCGAGAGAGCCGAGGAGGAGCGTCCCTCACGCCTCTCTGACCGCTCGCGTACAGCAGCTCGTCGAGGACGCGACCGTCCTTGAGGATGCTCTTCCGCAGGCGTCCCTCGCAGACGTAACCGCACTTCTCGAGCACCCGGGCGGACGCGAGGTTCGTTTCGAAGACGCCGGCGAAGATGCGCCGGAGCGCGAGCTCGGCGAAGCCCCACTCCGTGAATGCGCGCACCGCGCGCGTGGCGATGCCGCGATTCCAGAACGGCTCGCCGATCCAGTAGCCGATCTCCGCCGTTTCGCGGAACACGTCGCTACCGAGCACGAAGCCGATGCCGCCGATCAGCTCCTCGGGCGTGGCGATCGCGAAGCTGACGGTCGGCTGCTCGAGCGCCACCTGCTCGAGCCAGCGGGAAGCGCTGATCGCCGTGTACGGATGGGGGAAGCGGTCGCGTAGGTTCAGCCAGATCTGGCGATTGTCCGCATGGCGCACGAGCGCGGCAACGTCGCCTGCCTCGTATCCGCGGATTGCGCAGTCTCCGATATCCAACCGCATCGCGGGCGGAATCTACCGTGGTCACGTTTCGCAAGGTAGAGAGAGGGCCCGATGTCACGCGCGAAAGCCTCGTTCCTCGCCGAGCTCGAGTACCGCCTCGGCGTGGCGCTTCCGGTGGCGATCATTCGCTCGCTGTCGCTGCCGCGCGCGTTCCGGCTCGGCGAGGCGCTCGGCGGGCTCGCTTACCGCGTCGCGCGCCCGCAGCGGCGGACGGCACTCGTCAACCTGCGGATCGCATTCCCCGAGCGCAGCGAGGCCGGGCACCTCGAGATCATCCGCGCGGCGTGCCGGAACTACGGGCGCATGGCGGCGGAGTTCTGCCACATGCACGAGGTGACGAAGGCGAACGTCGCCGAGCGCGTGACGTTCGCCGACAAGGCGTACTGGGATGCGAACAATCACGTCATCGGCACGACCGGCATCCTCGTGCTGACGGGACACTACGGGAACTGGGAGCTTCTCGCGCACGCGATGGGCATGTACGGCACGCCCGTCCACTTCATCCATCGCCCGTTCCGGAACCCCGTGTTCGGCCGCTTCGTCGATGCCGAGCGCTCGCGCGCGGGCACGGGGCTCATTTCGAAGCGCTCGGCCGCGCGCGAGGCGGTGAAGGTCCTCCACTCGAACGGGATCGTCGCCGTGCCCTACGATCAGAACGCGACCGGGCGTTGGGGCGTGTTCGCGGACTTCTTCGGCGTGCCGGCGTCGACGCACCCCGGGCTCGCGCGTCTCGCGCAGATGTCGGGCTCGCCGGTCTATCCCGTTTTTCTCGTGCGGCAGGACGGCTCGCTTCGCCACCAGATCGTCATCCTGCCCGAGGTCGAGCTCGTGCACGGCGGGGACCGTGCGAGCGACACGCTCGAGAACCTGACGCGCCTGAACCGCGTGTTCGCCGAGATGGTCCGCCGCCATCCCGACCACTGGATCTGGATGCACAAGCGCTGGCGGACGCGGCCACCCGGAGAGCCCTCCCTCTACTGATTTCCTGGCGACGGTGTCACCGACGCCCAAGAGCGTCGTCGCCGGAGACCACCCGAGGCCGAAAAAGTCAGGCCGGCTCTTTTGCGCCGCGCGCTTCCTCGCTAAGAACCCGCGAAGTGAAGCGAGGCGGGAAGAAGCGCGCCCGGCCGAAGGCCGCGAAGAGGAAGCCGCAGGCCGCAAGGAAGAAGCCGAAGGCTGCCGCGAAGCGGAAAGCTCCGATCCGGAAAGCCGAAAAGCGGATACGGCCGGCCCCGAAGAAGACGCCGCGACCGGCGAAGCGCCGCGCCCCGGCGCAGCCCGCGAAGAAGCCAGCGGTCGTCGCCAACCAGGCCGCGCCCCCGGCCGTCGATTTCGAGCGCGAGCTCAAGCGCGAGCGCGCGAACCGCCGGAAGCTCGAGAAGCGCCTCACCGCGCTCGTGCAGGAGCTCGGTCAGGTCCGCATGTACGAGGTCCGCTGCAGCATGCTCGAAGAGGAGCTTCGCAAACGAGACGAGGAGCTCGCCGCGCTTCGTCGCTCCTCCGCCGAGCCCGATCCGCAAGCCGAGCTTCCGCTCGGCCCGCCCTAGGCGACTCACCCCCCGGGCTTACGCCCGACCCCCTGAGGGGGTGCATCGGTTCCCGAGTCATTGACGCGGGCCCGGGAACGCCTCATGGCGGGCGGTCATGCCCCGCGCTCGGGTCGACGATCTCGAGATCGAATACGACACGTTCGGTGACGTGAACGCGCGCCCGCTGCTTCTCATCATGGGGCTCGGCGCGCAGATGATCCTGTGGGACGAGCCGTTCTGCGAGGACCTCGCGCACCGCGGACACTTCGTCGTCCGCTTCGACAATCGCGACGTCGGCCTCTCGTCCAAGCTCGACCATCTCGGCGCGCCGGATCCGTTCGACGTGATGGTGCGGATCATGGCGCGCGCGCCGTTCGAGATTCCCTACACGCTCGAGGACATGGCGCGCGACGCGTTCGGCGTGCTCGACGTGCTCGGCCTGTCCTCCGCGCACGTCGTCGGCGCCTCGCTCGGCGGCATGATCGCGCAGACGATGGCGATCCTCGAGCCCGGCCGCGTCCGCTCGCTCACCTCGATGCTCTCCAGCACGGGCGACCCTTCGCTGCCGCCCGCCCGTGCCGAAGCCGCCGCCGCGCTCCTCACGCCGCGACCGCCCGACCGCGAGGGCAACATCGAGCGGGTGGTGAATCTCTTCCGCACGATCGGCAGCCCGGGCTTCCCGTTCGACGAAGAGGGGATCCGCGAGCGCGAGCGCCGCTCCTACGACCGCGGCCATCACCCCGAGGGAGCGCTCCGGCAGCTCGTCGCGCTCCTCACGGCCACGAGCCGGCGGGACGCGCTTCAGCGGCTCCGGATCCCGGCGCTCGTCGTGCACGGGGATGCCGACCCGCTCGTGCCGCTCGAAGCCGGGCTCGACACCGCCCGGTCGATCTCCGGCGCCGAGCTCCTGGTGATCGAGGGCATGGGCCACGATCTCCCGCGACCGGCCTGGCCGCGGATCGCCGATGCGGTCGAGCGACTGACCCGTCAAGCCGACCGGCACCGCCTCTCCGCCTAAAAAAAATGCTTACGAAGGATTTTTTTTGCGGAGCTCGCGCCCGAACCGTGCAGGCGAGGCCGCGTCGATCCGGATGGACGTCGCGCCCACGAATCGCGCGAGCGACTGAAGCGCATCGGCCACTCCCGCGGCGGACGTCGTGCGTTCCGCCGCGGGCTCGAGCGCGATCCGCGGCACCTCGAGCCGACGCGCGGCGCGATCGTTCCGTAGGTCCGCGCGCCCGACGAGCCGCCCGTCCTGCAGGATCGGGAGCACGTAGTAGCCGTGCCGCCGCGCGGGGGCGGGCGTGTAGACCTCGATCCGGTAGTCGAAGTCGAAGAGCCGGATCGTCCGCTCGCGGTGCCAGAGGAACGAGTCGAACGGTGAGAGGAACGTCGTGCCGATCGAGGGCATCGAGCGGCGCGCAGCGCGGTCGAGCGCCCGCATGTCTTCGCGGAGCGCAAACCAGCGTGCGGCATCGCCCGCCACGGAGACCTCGACGACCTCTCCGTCTGCGATCATTGCCGTGAGCGTCCGTCGTCGCTCGGCAGCGGCGGTGCGCGGGAACGTGAGGTACATGCGGAGGTCGGTCTCGGTGGCTGCGCCCATCGCGGAGAGCGCGCGCCGGAGATGCCAGCGGCGAAAGGCCTCCATCGTCGGCGGCTCACCGTCGAGCGCCGCGCCGAGCACACGCTCGGCGAGATCGTAGCGCTTCTGGAAGTGGACGCGGCGCGACACGAGGATCCGTCCGCTCATCCAGAGGAAGTCGAGCGCGTGCGTCTCCGGCTTCCAGCTCCACCATCCCGGGCTCGCGCCGCGCGGCCGCCGTCCCTCGAAGTCCGCGTTGCCGAGCGGTCCGCGGTCGCGAATCGCCGACTCCACCTCGGCGAGGACGCGCGAATTCCGCCGGAGGAACGTCGACCAGCCGCGGTCTCCCTCGCGGTAGTCGAGCATCGCGCGGCGCCACGCGGGGAAGTCGTCGGCGGCGATCAGGCAGGCGGCGTGCGCCCAGTACTCGAAGAGCAGCCGGCGCTCGTACGCGAGCGCCTCGAAACGCCGGCGATCGAACTCGCCGAAGCGGCTCCAGAGCGTGAGCAGGTGGGCGCGGTCGACGATGTTGATCGAATCGAGCTGGATGCCGCCCGTCGCGCGCGCGAAGTCGACGAGCGAGGCGGCCGAGAGCTTCCGCGCGCGCGGCTTGTCGAGTCGCTGCCGCTCGAGAAACAGCGCGGCGACGGCCTCGCGGGTCGTCGCGTGCTTCACGCGATCCGTTTCGTCATCAGCAATCGGTCGTGGTCGACGAAGCCCGCGCGGCGGTACATCTCGAGCGCGCGCCGATTCTCGTGATCGACCTCGAGGTGGAGCGCGCGGACGCCGAGCGCGCGGCAGCGCTCCTCGAGGCGCGCGAGAAGCTCGCGGCCGATGCCGGTGCCGCGCGCGCTCTCCGCCACGAAGATCTCGTCGACGAACGCGTCGCGCCCGTGAAACTCGAGGCTCCAGCCGAGGCAGAGGACGCCGTAGCCGACCGGTACGCCGTCGTGCTCGGCGAGCCAGGCCTCTCCGCGCTCGGGATCGGCGAGCAAGCCGTCCAGCGCCGCGCGTGCCGCCGCTGCTTCGAACTCGAGGCGATCGAACGCGTAGTACTCGCGCATCATCGCCAGCACCGCGTCGGCGTCGCTCGGCGTCGCGCGCCGAAGCTCGGTCATTCGAGCGTCGTCGCGGACGCGAGATCGCGAGTCATGTTCTTCTGGTGCGCCTCGATCGTGCCGCCGCCGATCTCGAGGAGCTTCGCGTCCCGCCAGAGCCGCTCGACCTGGTACTCGCCGACGTAGCCGTACCCGCCGAGCACCTGGATCGCCGAGTCGGCGACTTCCTTCGCCATCGCCGAGCAGAAGAGCTTCACGCCGTCGGAGTCGACGCGGTTGCCGGTCGCGCCGAGATCCAGCTTGCCGGCGACCTGGTAGACGTAGCTCCGTCCGGCCATCCACTTCGCGTACGAGTCGGCGATGTGGCGCTGGACTTGGCCGAACTCGCGGATCGGCTGGCCGAACGCCTTCCGCTCGGACGCGTAGCGGTTCATCACCTCGACGCACCGCCGCGCGAGCCCGAGGCTCATCGCCGCGAGCGTCAGCCGCTCGAGCTCGAGGTTCCGCATCATGTGCATGACGGCGGCGCCCTCCTCGCCGATGCGGTTCGCGACCGGTACGGCGCAGTCCGTCGAACACGAGCTCGGCGGTCGTCGAGGCGCGCATGCCGAGCTTGTCCTTGATCTTCTGCCCGAGCCGGAACCCGGAGAAGCCCTTCTCGACGAGGAACAGCGAGAGGCTTCGCGGCCCGCGGTCGCCGGTCTTCGCGTAGACGAGGAAGACGTCGCCGAGCTCCGTATCGCGAGATCGCGCCGTTCGTGATCCACATCTTCCGGCCGTTGAGCACGTAATGGTCGCCTTTGCGGACGGCGGTCGTGCTGCATGCCGAGCACGTCCGTGCCGGCGCCCGGCTCCGACATGCACATGCCGCCGACCTTCTTGCCGGAGCAGGCGTCGGGCAGGTAGCGCGCGCGCTGCTCGTCGCTCGCGTTGTGGAAGAAGTTGTTCACGAAGAGCATCGAGTGCGCGAGGTAGGCGAGGCAGAAGCCGGGATCGGACGCCGCGAGCTCCTCGTGCACGATCACCGCGGCGACGGCGTCCATGCCCGGCGCCGCCGTATTTCTCGTCGACCGTGATGCCGAGCACGCCGAGCTCGCCGAGGCGGCGAAAGAGCGAGAGGTTGAACGTCTCGCTTCGATCCGAGGCCATCGCCTGCGGATCGACCTCGTTCTCGACGAACTCGCGGAGCGTGCGGCGGAGCTCGCGGTGCTCCTCGGTGGGGTGGAAGAGATCGGCCATGACCGGCCCGTCTACCACGACAGGCGGGGGCGCGAGAATCCCGGCCGAATCCTCGTTGACTCAGGGTCGGCCGCCGACTTACCTAGCCGGATCCCCAACAGCGCGACGAGGAACCCGATGTCCGAAGCGAAAGACACGCCCGAGCAAGCCGAGTTTCGCGAGTACTGCCGCCGCTGGCTGAAGGAAAACCGCCCGCCGGCGCCGACCTTCCGCATGCCGCAGAACGCGATCGAGGTCATGACGGAGGAGCAGCGCGTCTATCTCTGCGCTTGGCAGAAGAAGTGCCACGGCGCGGGCCTCGTCGGCGCCGACTACCCGAAAGAATACGGCGGGCACGGCCACAAGGGCTTCCAGCGCATCGCCTCGAACGAGATGGCGCGAGCGCAGGTGCCGTTCATGATCAACGTGATCGGCCTCGGCATGGCCGCGCCGACGATCCTCAATCACGCCTCGGAGGAGAACAAGCGCCGCTTCCTGCCGTCGCTCCTCTCGTCGGACGAGATCTGGTGCCAGGGTTTCAGCGAGCCGGGCTCCGGCTCCGACCTCGCGGGCGCGCAGACGTGGGCCGAGCGGCGCGGCGACACGTGGATCATCAACGGCCACAAAGTGTGGACGAGCCTCGCGCATTTCGCGAGCTGGATGATCCTGCTCGCGCGCCACAGCCGCGATCACAAATACGACGGCCTCACGTACTTCATCGTGCCGATCAAGGACGCGAAGGGCGTGACCGTGCGGCCGCTCATCAAGATGACCGGCGAGACCGGCTTCAACGAGGTGCTGTTCGAGGATCTCGAGATCTCCGACAAGCTCCGCCTCGACGAAGTCGGCAAAGGCTGGACGGTGGCGATGACGACGCTCCTCTACGAGCGCGGCGCCGCGGAAGGCGCGGGCTCGGGCGGCGGCACTTCTCTGGAGGATCGCGTGACAGCCTTGATCGAGCTTGCCAAGCGGACGAAGCGGAACGGCAAGAGCGCCTGGGAAGACGGGGCGATTCGCGACCGCATCGTGAAGATCGCCGTCCGCGCGAACGGTTTCGGCCAGACGTTCCGCCGAACGCGCGTGGAATCGCTGACGGACCATCCGATGCGGATCCCGCTTTCGTCGAAGCTCATCATCACCGAGCTCTCGCAGGATCTCTCGCAGGTCGCGCTCGAGATCGAGGGCATCGCCTCGAGCCTCTACATCGGCGACGAGAGCGCGCCCGACGGCGGACAATGGCCGCTCGCCTACATGAACTCCTTCGGCATGACGATCGCCGCGGGGTCGAACGAGATTCAGCGAAACATCCTCGGCGAACGCGTGCTCGGCATGGCGAAGTCGAAGTAAGGCCGCGGCGTTTGGAGCCGGCCGACCGCTCGTCCGCGCTCGAGGTAAGCGTTGCTGCTCGGCGGCTCAAACGCCGCTAGACGGAGATCAAACATGGCACAGCCCAAAGATTTCGGTTTCGGCGCGGACGAGGTGATGCTCCGCGATTCGGTTCGGCGCTTCCTCGACGAGAACTGTCCCGTCGACAAGCTCCGCAAGACGGTCGCGGCGAGCCACCAGGAGGCGTACGAGTCGCCGGTGCCGCCGGCACCTTACGACGAGAAGCTCTGGAAGGAGATGGTCGGCCTCGGCTGGACGGCGCTCGCCGTGCCGGAGCGCGCGGGCGGCGCGGGCATGAAGATGGTCGCGGTCGCCGCGCTCGCGGAAGAGATGGGCCGTCATGCGGCCCCCTCGCCGCTGATCGCGACGCTGAACGCCACGTTCGCGCTGCGTGAAGCGAACACGAAGGAAGCGGATGCCTGGCTCGAAAAGATCGCCGGCGGCGAGAGCGCGACGCTCGCGATCACGAACGCGGCCGGCTCGTGGGACTTCGAAGAGACCGACGTCTCGGCGAAGGCGCAGGGCGACGGCGCGGTGCTCGACGGCGTCGCGTCGTTCGTGCAGGACGCGCGCAAAGTGTCGTTCTTCGTCGTCTCGGCGCGGTCCAAAGAAGGCGTCGGAATGTACGTCGTGCCGGCGGACACGCCGGGCGTGACGATCCGGCCGGATCGGATCGTCGACCTCACCCGCGACCAGGCGTCCGTCGAGCTCTCCGGCGTCACCGTACCGAAGGCGAACGTCGTCGCCGCCGCGCCGAACGCGCCGAAGGCGCTCGACAAGGCTCTTCCGGCGATCCTCACGGTGATCGCGGCCGACATGGGCGGGGCGGGGGAGTGGCAGCTCCAGACGACCGCCGAGTACGCCAAGGTGCGGAAGCAGTTCGACCGCCAGATCGGCTTCTTCCAGGCGGTGAAGCACCCGATCGTCAACATGATGCTCGCGGTCGACGACGCGCGCTCACAGGCGCTGAACGCCGCGTGCGCGATCGACACGGAGCCCGACAAGGCCGAGCTGTTCGCGCGCATGGCGAAGTCGTCCGCGTCCGACGCGGCGGCGTTCTGCTCGAACCGCTCCGTGCAGCTCCACGGCGGCATCGGCTTCACCTGGGAGTGCGACGTGCAGATCTGGTTCAAGCGCCAGCTGCACAACCAGCAGCTGTTCGGGGACGGCGTCTACCAGCGAGCAAAGATCGCGGAGTTGCTTTAGAGTTTCCCAACGTCTCTCCCCGTTGGGGAGCGCCCGCTCCGAACCGGCGAGGAGCATCTTGGGCGGCGCCGAAGGCGCGAGTGAGGGGGAGACGCCCCCGGTCTCCTCCCCCTCACCCGGCGCTGCGCGCCGACCTCTCCCCAACGGGGAGAGGTGAGATGCGCTAGGTACCGCTCCACTCGACGGGCGGGCCGTGGGGCGAGCTGATCGCGAGCTTGCGGTCCGCGCCGCCGGGCCAGCTCGTCAGCCGGACCGGGTAGATCCATTCTCCGTCGCTCTGCTCGGGCTCGAGCCGGAGCCAGAAGAGCGGCGCCTCCGCGGTCGCGCGCGCGCCGGCCTCCTCGAGGATCCGGCGGAGGTGCGCCGCGCCCTCGCGGCCGAGATACTGGAGGACGATCGAGTGGAACACGACCGTCGCGACCCCGGGCGCCGGCGTCGCGAGCCGCGCCGCGAGCCACTCGCATGCATCTGCTCGATCGATGGCCGCGGGCATCGACGCGGCGACGTCGAGGGCGCCGCGGAGCCGCGCAAAACGCTCCGCCTGATCCGGCCAGACGTAGGAGAGGAGCGTGAGCCGCCCGTCCTCGCTCACCGGGTCGATCGGGCTCGCGTCGCAGCCGCGCCGCTCGGCGATCTCGACCGCGGGCACCCGCGCCGGCGCGGCGCCCGCGAACGGCTCGGCGAAGCGAACCGGCGAATCCGCGGGGCCGAACGCCCAGCCGCGCCATTCGTAGCGGAAGCGGTCCCAGCGGAGGTTCAGCCCCGCGGAGGAGCCGACCTCGAGGAGCCGAAGCGGCAGGCCGCTCTCCGCGGCGCGGAGGAAGCCGCCGAAGAGCGAGGCGGCGCGTCCGACCTCGTTCGTCTGCACGTTCCGCTCGAGGAGCGGTCGGATCGCGTCGACCTCTCGCGCGACGGTATCGCGAAAGTCCGTCCACGCCGCCTCGAGGTCGCCGACCGTGCCGCCGGCCGAAGGATAGTGGCGGGCGAGCGCCGGAGCGCGCCCGGTGAGCACGAGCCGATGGAGCGCGCCCATGAAGCGGAGGCCGAGCGCGTTCGGCGCGGCGTGCTCGGCGTGCGGGACGAGCAGGTCGCCGACGGCGCCACCGGTTTCGGCGTCGACCGCCGCGCGCTCGAGGAGGAACGCATACAGCGGCGAGCCGAGCCGCGCGCACCAACTGGCCTGCGTGCGGAGATGGCTCGCGATCCGATCAGCCGCCATGACTCGCCCCGGCTCGCATCGCGAGGGCGCGGTGGAGCCCTTCGATCTCGTCCGCGGTGAGGACGCCGGCGAGCAGCGCGAGGCGCTCGCGCGCGATCGGCACGCCGCGCACGCGCGCGAGGGCAGCGAGGATCCGGCCGTCGAGCCTCTCGATCGCCGGGCGGAGGTCGCGCTCGAGGTCGAGCGTGGCCGTCTCTTCGGTCGATCGATCCTGGACGCGCTTGGCGAGCGCGATCTGCGTCGCGAAGAACGGCACGGCCTCCGGTGCGGCTCCGCCGATCCGTTCGAGCACGCGCGCCTCCTGCGCCGCATCCTCGGTCGGCAGACCGCGTGTCCGCTTTGCCGCAGCGACCGCGGGCATCAGGGCGAGCCGGCGGCCGACGAGATCGACGAGGTCGTCGACGTCGTCGCGCGGCGCCGGCGCACCGAGCCAGCGCGCGCGGAGCGCGTCGATGCGTCGCTCGTTCGCGGCGAGCCAGCGATCGAGCCGGGGGCCGAGAAAATCCGCGCGCGACTGGCTCACCCAGTAGACCTTGCGGTCGCGCGGCGGCTCGCAGCGCGCGGGCACCGAAGCCGGAAACGCGCTCTTCTCGAAGCTGTCGGTGACGACGGCGTCGACCTCGCCGATGCGGAGACGCGCCGGCAGCGAGCGGTTGTCGTCGATCAACAGCAGCAACCGCTCGTCGAACCGGTCGCGCGCCCAGCGCTCGAGCACGCCGCCGCGATTGACCGCGACACGCGTCGGCGCCGCCGCGCCGACGATGCACGGCCCGCCGACCGCCACCGCCCGGGTCATCCAGCCGATCGCGTCGCGCTCCGGTCGCCAGGTGACGCCGCTCATCACGACGTCGAAGTGGCCGGCGCGCATGCGGTCGGCGAGCTCGGGCCAGGTGAAGCGCAGCCACTCGATCTCGGCCCCGATGTTCTCCGCGAACATGCGCGCGACCTCGACGTCGAAGCCGGCACCACCTCCCGTCGGGAGGTCGCGCGAAGCGCGGGAGGGGGAGAATTCGCCGATGGAGAAGGGGGGATAGTCGCCGCTCGTGCCGATGCGGATGCGCTCGGCGGCGAGGGCCGAGCTGGCGAGCGCGAGGGCGAGGGCGACCACGACGAGGCCGCCTCGAGCGGTCCCCGGCGACGACCGCCATTGGCGTCCATGACGCCGTCGCCAAGAAAATTTAGTTCGGCGTGTAGCGGACGAGGACACGGCTTCCGTCTTTGAGCCCGGTTCGGAATCGTTCCTCGTACGACTTCCAGTGATCCGCGTACTTCTTCGCGAACGTCTCGAACATGACGGCGTTCACTTCGGGCGAGTTCACGAGCGCGCCGGTCGCGACGAACGACGGCCCGTCCGGCTTGCCGACCCAGATCTTCGCTTGCGGGCGGCCGGCCTCGATCCGCCGCACGCGCCACGCGGTCTTCGGCGTGGCCACGTAGACCGCGCCGCGGTGCCAGAGGAACCAGATCTCCGCCGGCTTGGAGAGCTTGCCGTCCTTCCGTGTCGACGAGATGTAGACGTATTGGCTCGAGTCGAGCGCCTTCTCGAGGCTCGGCTCGAACGCGGCGCCTGCGCCGACGGCGATCGAAGAAACGAGCGCAACGGCGATGGCGAGGCGGCGGAGCATCAGTAGACTTTCACCTGTACCAGCTTTTGATCCTCGAAGGTCAAGGTGCCGAGCGTCTTCAGCTGGCCCCCGTACGTCCACGTTTCGACGCGGACGTCGTCGCTGGCGGTGCGGCCCTCGCGGCTCGTCGGGGTGCCGGCGGCGTTCAGCACCTCGCTATCGGTCATCCCGATCCGGAGCCCGGCGAGCTTCGCGGCACGATCTTCGTCCTCGCGGATGAGACCGAATGCCGTCTGCCGGAAGTCTTCGGCCGCGCTGACGCGCGGATCGGAACGCATGCACGCGCTCAGCGGAAGCGCGAGGAAAAGAGCGAGAAAAGACTTACGAAGTATTTTTCTCAAGACAGTCTTCGGCAAGCACTGGAAAAATACTTCGTAAGTCCTTCGTGGCATCGGCAGGATCCTCCGCCGTTCCTAACCCGCCCTGCGTGCCGTCGTCGCGCCGCGCAGCCGCTCGATCGCCTCGTCGACGTCCGCCGCGGAGAGATCGAGGTGGGTGACGGCGCGCACTTCGTCGGCCCCGACGCGGTTGAAGAGGACGCCGGCCGCCCGTGCCGCATCGACGAACGCAGCCGCCGCCGGCACGCGGAAGAGCACCATGTTCGTCTCCGGCGGCACGCGCACCTCGCAGCCGAGCGAGCCCACGCCGTCGGCGAACCGGCGCGCGTTCGCGTGATCGTCGGCGAGGCGTGCGACGTTGCGTTCGAGCGCGAAGAGCCCGGCCGCGGCGAGGATGCCGGCTTGCCGCATGCCGCCGCCCATCATCTTCCGCGCGCGATGCACGCGATCGACAACCGCCGCGGAGCCGCACACGAGCGAGCCGACCGGCGCCCCGAGTCCCTTCGACAGACAGAACGCGACCGTGTCGAACGGCGCGGCCCACTCGCGCGCCTCGATGCCCGTCGCGACCACCGCGTTGAAGAGGCGCGCGCCGTCGAGATGCATCCCGAGGCCGAGCTCCTTCGCCGCGGCGGCGATCCGGTGAACGCGGTCGATCGTGAAGATCCGACCGCCGGCGCTGTTCTGCGTGTTCTCGACGGCCACCACGGTCACCGGCGCGAAATGGTGATCGGCCGGCACCACCGCCGCCCGCACGTCGTCGCCGTCGAAGAAGCCGCCGGCGCCGATCGTCTTGATCTGCACGCCCGAGAACGCGGACGCCGCGCCGCCCTCGTAGCGAAGGATGTGCGCGCCCTCGCCCGCGAGTACGACCTCGCCGTGATGGGTGAGCGCGCGGATCGCGGACTGGTTCGCCATCGTGCCCGACGGCACGAAGATCGCCGCTTCCTTGCCCATGAGGTTGGCGGCGGTCTCCTGCAGGCGGTTGATCGTCGGGTCCTCGCCGTAGACGTCGTCGCCGACCTCGGCGCGAGCCATCGCCTCGCGCATCTCGGGCGACGGCTTCGTCACGGTGTCGCTGCGGAAGTCGATCGGGCGGGGCGTCACGACGAGAGGCTCCCTTCGAGGCCGGCAAGCCAGTCGTCGAACGGCCGGTCGGCGTCGACGACGATCTCGATTCCGCCGCGATTGCGCGTGATTCTCCCGCCCGGCTCGGCGCGCAGCGGCACGCGCACCCGCTCGCGGTCGAGCCCGAGGCGGTCGGTCACCTCGAGGATGCGCTCGATCTCGGGAAAGCTGACGGTTCGGGGTGCCACAACCCTTTCTTCCGAAAAACCCCGGGGCATGGCAACGTCCAAGGTTCGTGGACTTGAACCGCCCGATCCGGCTCGGCTCGCTCGAGCTGCCGAACCGCGCCTTCCTCGCGCCGCTCGCGGCCGTGAGCGACGTGCCGTTCCGGCGCCTGTGCCAGCAATTCGGGGCGGGGCTCACGTTCGTCGAGATGCTCTCCGCCGAGGCGATCCTCCGGAAAAGCCCGCGAACGCTCGAAATGATGGCGCGCCACCCGGACGAGCCGCGGCTCGGCGTCCAGCTCACGGGCAACACGCCCGAGCAGGTTTCCGCCGCGATCGCGATGCTCGACGCGATGGGCTTCGACGCGATCGACGTGAACATGGGCTGCCCGGTCCGGAAGATCGTGAACGCGGGGTGGGGGAGCGCGTTCCTGTGCGACCCGGAGCGGGTAACCGGGACGATGGAGCTCGCGCGCCGGACGACCTCTCTTCCGATCTCCGCGAAGATCCGCATCGGCTTCACGCGCGAGCGCGTGAACGTCGCGGACGTCGCCGCACGGATCGCCGCCGCGGGCGCCGACATGGTGACGATCCACGGCCGCGCGCGCTCCGACGACTACGGCACGCCGGCCGACCGCGGCGCGATCCGCGCCGGTCTGGATGCCGCGCGCGCGGCGGCGACGCGCCCGATCGTCACGGTCGGGAACGGCGACGTCTTCGATCCCGAGAGCGCGACGCGCATGCTCGCCGAGAGCGGCGCCGACGCGGTGATGGTGAGCCGCGGCGCGCTCGGCAATCCGTGGATCTTCCGCGATCTCCTCGCCGGCCGGCGCGTGCCCGTCACGCTCGCGGAGTGGAGCGAGGTCGTCGAGGCGCATCTCGCGGCGCACGAGGTCGTCTACGCTGGGAAGACGATCGCGCCGATCCTCGCGCGGAAGCACCTCCGCTGGTACGCGCGCGGCTTCCCCGGTGCGAAGCGGCTGCGGGACGCCTTCGGCTACGTCGAGTCGTTCGCGGACGCGCGCGTGCTGCTCCGCGAGTTCACCGCGACGCTGCCGGGGAGCGAGGTGCGTGCCGAGCTGCGCGCCGGGGGCGCGGAGAACGATCCGAAGCACGACATGGATCGCGTGCTCGATCGAGGGGTCTCGCCGGCTACTGTGGCGTAGCCTTCAGCACGACCGAGCTCTCGCCCGCGCCGCTCACCCGCTCGATGCCGAGCACGCGCCGCGTGATCTCGGAGAGCTCGCGGGTGCCGCCGCCGATCACGACTTCCTCGCCCGGCGCGACGACGAGCTCCGTCGCCGCTTCGGTGAAGTCGATCGCGCCGGCGCGCTCGGCCGAGAACCACGACACCGATGGCACCAGGCTCACGCGGATGTTGCCGTCGGCGAGCCGATTCGCACGCACCTTGAGCGAGGTGCCGACGTTCTCGAACGTGATGCTCTCGCTCAAATAGCCGCCGCCCGTCGCGTAGTCGTGGAACCAGCCAACCTCGCGCACCGGCACCTGCGTCGCCATTGCGATGCGCGATTCGCCGCCGTCCTGGACGATCGTGAAGACGCCGCTCGAGCGGCGGGTCTTCACCGTTCGGCTCGAGCCTTCGAGCCCGAACGCGCCGCGCGACACGCCGCGCTCGGTGATGATCACGCTGCCGGTGCCCCCGGCGGAATCGCGATCGCTCGTGCCCGTCTCGCGGAATCGCACGTCGACCCGGATGTGCCGCGGACCGGCGGCCTCGGTCGCCGCCGAGACAAAGAGGAGTAAGGCGGCTAGGATCAAAGCCCCTTGGAGTGGCTCGCGCCGTTTCATCAAGTTCTCGGTCCCGCCAGCTCGAGCTTACGCGAGGAACGCGATTGACGCGACTCACCCTCCTCGCCGCCGGTCTCCTCTTGGGTCTCCTCGGGCTCGAGGCAGGCATCCGATGGATGCTCCTCTTCGATCGAAACTTCATCGACGCCGTCGACGGTCGGCCGCTGCCGAAACCGGATACCGATCTGGAGCTGGGCGACGTGATTCAGCGGCATCCCGACGATCGCGTCGTCTATGAGCTGCGGCCGAACCTTCGCGGCCGCCTCATGGGCGTGGACGTGAGAACGAATGACCACGGCATGCGGGGGCGCGACCGGCCGATCGAAAAAGGTCCTGGCGTTTTTCGAATCGTCGGACTTGGCGATTCGCACGGGTTTGGCTGGGGCGTGCCCGAGGATGCGACGTTCTACGAACGCCTCGAATCCCTGCTCAACGATCGTCTGGCGCCGCGCCGCTTCGAGGTCTGGAACCTGAGCGTACCGGGGTACAACACGGTGCAAGAGGTGCGAGCGTTTCGACTTCGCGCCGATCGGCTGAGACCCGATCTCATCGTCGTGAACTACGTGCACAACGACATGGATCTGCCGAACTTCCTCACCGAGCCGCCCGACACCTTCGCGACCAACGTCTCCTATCTTGCCGAAGTGGTTCGTCGTCGATGGTGGACGTTTCGGGGAGCGCACCTTGCGCCGCTGTTCGTCGTCGGCCTCGAACCCGATCCGCGTTCGCATCGATATCTGTTCGAAGAGCGTCGGACGCCGCCTCGCTTTCGCAAGCTCGCGGGCTGGGAACGGATGGAAGGCGCCTTTCGGCGGCTCGCGGCGTACGCTCGGAAGCACGAGGTCCCGGCCGCCGTCCTCGTGAACATCGATGACTACACCGCTCGGTTGGCGGGGCGGACCACGGACGTCCGACCGCGTGCGGTTCGAGACCTTTGCGACCGATTGGCACGCTCCGGTTTGTTCATCATCGACCCGCAAGACAGGATCGCCACGTATCTTCGCGAGCACCGATTGCCAGCAAGCGCCGTGTGGCTGAGCACGAACGATTCGCACACGAACACATTGCGGCACGGGTTGGTCGCCGAGGAGCTCTTCGATGCTCTCTCGACCGCGGGTCTTCTGCGCTGAGCTCGCGGCTAGGTGTTGCGCGGCGGCGGCAGCACGAGCTTCACGCCCGCCTGGCGCTCCATGAGCTCGACCCAGTCGGTGTAGTCGTGGCTACCGAGCCCGGCGTCGACGGCGTCGGCGAGCGAGCTCCGGATGACCTCGGCGACGCGCGCCGGTGAGCCGAGATCGTGCGCGAGATCGACCGCGAGGCCCGCGTCCTTGGCGGCGAGCGCGAGCGAGAACATCGTCGGGCGCGAGCGCTCGTTGATGCCTTCGACCATGCGGTCCGTGAAGAAATTGCCGGCGCCGCCCGTCCGCACGACGTCGATCATCGTGCGGAGGTCGATGCCGGCCTTGGCGGCGATCGCAAGCGCCTCGAGCGACGCCCACGTCGCGCTGAACGCGAGGAGGCTGTTCACGAGCTTCGCGGTGTTTCCGAGACCGAGCGGCCCGACGTAGAAGGTCGCGCGCCCGAGCCGGTCGAGGAGTGGGCGGCAGCGCTCGAACACGGCGGACTCGCCGCCGACCATGAAGACGAGCTGGCGCGCTTGCGCGCCGGGCGCGCCGCCAGTGAGCGGCGCCTCGAGGAAGTGGCGTCCTTCCTTCGCGAGCCGCTCGCCGACCTCGCGGACGGTAGCCGGTGCATTCGTAGACAAGTCGATCAGCACGTCGCCCGCGTCGGAGGCGCCGAGCCATTCTTCGGCGACGCTCCGCATCGTCTGTGGCGTCGGCAGCGAGGTGAACGTGAACTCCGCCTCCGCGGCGACGTCCGCCACGCTGTCGAACGCGACCGCCCCCGACGCGACCATGCGCTCGCGCCGACCGGGGTCGCTGTCGTAGACCGCGACCCAGTGGCCGTCCGCGGCGAGGTTCGCCGCGATCGCGCCGCCGATGTTGCCCGCGCCGATGACGCCGACTCGTTCGGCTTCCTTCACGACACCACCCCGTTCAGGCCGTAGAGCGCACGCGGGTTGTCCCAGAGGATCTTCCGCTTGAGCTCGTCGGAGAGCGTCGGCACCGCGATGAACTCGGCGATCGCGCGGGGATACTTGCCGTCGCCGTGCGGGTAGTCGCTGCCGAGCACGATCCGTTCGCTACCGAGAACCTCGGCGACGTTCTTCGTGCCGCTTTCATCGACCTCCGCGGAAATCCAGCACTGGCGCTTGAAGTAGTCGCTCGGCTCCATGGTCAGATACGGCGCGTCGAGCGGCCCGAAGTAGCCCTCGAAGTGCTCGTCCATGCGCTCGAGCCACCAGGGTCCCCAACCCGCGCCGGACTCCAGGAACACGCACCGGAGCCGCGGGTGGCGCTCGAGCACGCCGCCGACGATCAGGTCCATGCACGCGCCCATGTTCTCGACCGCGTGGCAGACCATGTGGAGCTTGAAGAGCTTGTCGTAGCGGCCCATGCCGTACTGCGCGAGGTGGACGCCAGCGCCCTCGTGCGTGCCGAGCGCGACGCCCATGCGCTCGATCTCGGCGTAGAGCTCGTCGAAGTCCTTGTGATCGATCGTGCGCCCGTTGACCGGGTTCGGGCGGATGAAGACCGCCTTCATGCCGAGCTCTTCGACCGCGTAGACGGCCTCCCGCGCGGCGACCTCGGGATCGTGCAAGGTCACCATGCCGGCACCGAGGAGTCGCTCGGGCGCGTGCGAGCAGAAGTCCGCGAGCCAGCGGTTGTAAGCGCGGGCGATCGCGCCGGAGAATTCCGCGTCGAGACCGTCGACGGACGCGGCGTACAAGCCACGCGAAGGGTAGAGCACCGCGACGTCGATCCCCTCGACGTCCATCGCCTCGATCTGGCTCACGGCGTCGAAGCCGCGCGCGGCCGCGTGGCCGTAGCGTGCGTTCGGGCCGGTCGTGTAGTCGGGCGCGACGTCGGACAGCCCGCCGGGCACGTCGGGGAGACGGTGCCCCTCGACCTCCATGCTCATGACGCCGAAGCCGCGCGGCGCACGCGAGCGGAACTTCGGATCGATCCAACGCTCCCAGAGGTCGGGGGGCTCGAGCACGTGACCGTCGGCGTCGATCACCCGAAAGTCACGGTACATGTGCCCCCCTCCTGTCAGGAGCCGGGCGGCGCAGACGTCGGCCGCTTCAGCCGTTCAGTTCTTCACGGTCCCGGGCGGGACCACGGCGGCCGTGCCCGAATTCCCCGGCGCCGCCACGGGTGTCGTCGACAGCGGTTGGATGCGCGGCGTTGTGGCCGTCGGGATCGGCTTCGGCGCTTCGGCCGGAGCCATCTTGCACTCGCCTTCGAACTGCGCGCCCTCGTCGATGCGGATCCGCGCCGCGCGAAGCATGCCGTAGACCTTCGCCGACTTGTGGAGCTCGAGCCGATCGCGTGCGTGAATCTCGCCGCGCACGAGCCCCTGCACGATGATCGTCGGCGCGAACACGTTCGCCTGGATCGTCGCCTGGTCGCCGATCGTCACGGTCCCCGAGCCGCTGACCTTGCCTTGAATCACGCCCTGGAGACGCACGTCACCGTCGATCTCCAGGTTCCCTTCGATCTTCGATCCGGGTCCGAAAAAGCTTCGGTCCGATGGAACATTGTCCGCCATGGTGGCAACTCCTTCCAAGCCGGCGAGCGGACCTTAGATCTACTCGATGGCGGCGGGTGTCAAGGTGACGTTGTGACCGAGCAGACCTTACTGCGTGACCTGGCCGTCGTGCTGGCGGTCAGCGGCGCCGTGACCGCAGTCTTCCATCAGCTGCGGCTGCCGGTCGTGCTCGGCTATCTCATTGCGGGCGTCTTCATCGGCCCGCACACGCCGCCGTTCGCGCTCGTCACCGACACCCACACGATCGAGACGCTCGCCGAGCTCGGCGTGATCCTTCTCCTCTTCTCGATCGGGCTCGAGGTCAGCCTGAGAAAGCTCCGGCGGGTCGGCTTGGTGGCGTTCGCCGTGGCGACCGTGGAGATCCTCGGCATGTTTCCGCTCGGCTACACGGCCGGGCAGCTGCTCGGCTGGACGAAGGGCGACAGCTTCTTCCTCGGGGCGATCCTCTCGGTCAGCTCGACGACGATCATCGCGAAGGCGCTCTTCGAGCTCGGGCTCGCGCGCGCGAGCTTCGCGCGCATTGTCCTCGGCGCGTTGATCGTCGAGGACGTGTTCGCGATCGTGCTTCTCGTCGTCATGTCCGGTTTCGCGACGGCGGGCAGCGTCGATATCGGCGACGTCGGTACGGCCATCGGCGGCGTCGCGCTGTTTGCGGTCACGGTCGTCGTGATCGGGCTTCTCCTCGTGCCGCGCCTGCTGCGGTGGCTCGCGGGCTTCGAGGTGCGCGAGGTGCTGACGGTCAGCGTGCTCGGGCTCTGCTTTGCGATCGCGATCGCGGCGCACGAGCTCGGCTTCTCCGTCGCGCTCGGTGCCTTCTTGATCGGCGCGGTGATCGCCGAGACCGCCCAGGTCCACGAAGTGGAGAAGCGGGTCGAGTCGGTGCGCGACGTGTTCTCGGCGGTCTTCTTCGTCGCCGTCGGCATGCAGATCGATCCGAGGATCCTGTTCGAAGCATGGGGCGCGGTGCTGTTGATCTCCGTCCTGACGATCGTCGGCAAGGTCGTCACCTGCTCCTTCGGCGCGCTCGTGTGCGCCACCTCTCCGCGGGACTCGTTCCGCGTGGGCATGGCGCTCGGGCAGATCGGCGAGTTCTCGTTCATCATCGCCGGGCTCGGGCGCGCGACCGGCGTCGTCTCCGAGCAGCTCTACCCGATCACGGTCGCCGTCTCCGCGGTGACGACCCTCACGACGCCGTTCCAGATCCGCTTCGCGGACGATTTCGCGACGGCGATCGGCAAGCGAATGCCGCGCATGATGCACGAGCTCGTCGCCGCGTACGGCCGGACGTTCGAACGGCCGAAAGGCGGACGGTGGTGGACGCCGCCCGGCGCGTCGCGTCGCCCGTTGGTCCGCGTGATGCTCGTCGCGGCATTGCTCGTATCTCTGCTCGCGGGCGCGAAGGCGGCGGTGATCCTCGCCGAACGAAGAGGCCTCGACACGATCGGGTTCGACAACGACGTCGAGCTCGGCATCTGGACCGTCGCCGGCCTCGTGAGCATTCCGCTCTGGATCGCGCTCTGGCGAAGCGCCGGAGAGCTGTCACGGCTCCTCGTTCGGCCGACCGCCGGAGGCGCGACCCGAGTCGCGGCGGAAGCGATCCGCTTCGCCATGGCGGTCGTCGGCGGCGCGATGTTCCTCGCGATCGCGACGCCGCTGTTCCCTCCCGGACCGCCGATGTTCTTCGTCCTCGGGCTCGTCGCGATCGCCGCGGTCGTCTTCTGGCGGGAGCTCGCGAACGTTCACGCGCGCGCCGAGCGCTCGCTCCGCGAGCTCCTCTCCGAGGAGTCGCCGGCGCCGGCGGAGGCGCCGCAGGGGCAGACGGAGCGGCTCGCCGAGCTCGTGCAACGGCGCTATCCGCTCGACGTCGCGCTCGAGGACTTCATCCTGCCGCTCGGACCGAGCGCGTTGAACGTGTCGATCCAGGAGCTCGCGCTCCGCTCGCGGACGGGTGCGACGATCGCGGCGATCTATCGCGACGAGAACGCGATCGTGAATCCGCCGCCCATGGAAGCGCTCGAGCCGGGCGACGTGCTGCTCCTCCTCGGCTCGCCGGAACAAGTCGCGAACGCGATCCGGCACTTGACCGAGCTCGCATCGCGACGCGACGGCGAGAGCCTCGGTTGACGGTCGGAGCCGCCGCGGATACGAGTTTCGAGATTCGTCGCAGGAGGAGGACTGTCATGGGCGTCGAGACTCGAAACGAGACCCTCAAGACGGTGGCCGGCGAGATTCCGATCTTCGTCGCGCGTCCCGAGGGAGGGGACCGCCGCCCGGCGGTCATCGTCGTGCAGGAAGCGTTCGGCCTGAACGACAACATCCGCAAGATCACGGAGCGTTTGGCAGGGGCCGGCTATCACGCGGTCGCGCCGAACTTCTACTATCGCCAGGGCGGAACGGCGGTCGGCTACGACCGTCTGCAAGAAGCGATCGGTCTCATGCTGAAGTGGACCGACGATCAGGTGGTGGCCGACGTGCGCGCCGTCGTCGCCAAGCTGCAGAACGATCAGGGCGTGCGCGCCGATCGCATCGGCATCACCGGCTTCTGTATGGGCGGGCGCGCGAGCTACCTCGCGGCGTGCGAGGTGCCGGAGCTCCGTGCCTCCGTGCCGTACTACGGCGGCGGCATCGCCGGTCAGCAGTTCGCCCCCGGCGCGACGGCGCCCGTGACGCTCACCGCGAAGATGAAGGCCGCGATCCAGTGTCACTTCGGCGAGAAGGATTCCTACATCCCGCTCGAGGCGGTGGAGGAGGTCCGGAAGACGCTCGAGCGCGAAAGGAAGACGTTCGAAGTGCACGTCTACGAGGGCGCCGGCCACGGCTTCATGTGCGACGAGCGGCCGGATTACGACGCCGCGGCGGCGAAGCTCGCGTGGGAGCGAACGCTCGCCTGGTTCGGCAAGCACCTGGGCTAGGAATCTCGGGGGGACAGCGCATCTTCCACGCTCTGTCCCCTCACCTCATCGCGGCAAGTCGGAGGTTTCCATGGAGATCGACACGAGCATCCCGCTCGCCGACTGGAAGACGATCCCGGAGGCGGCGCGGCGCGCCGAAGCGCTCGGCTTCGGCGGAGTGCTCTCCTTCGAGATTCAGAACGATCCGTTCATCCCGCTCGCGTTCGCGGCGACGGCGACGGAGCGTGTGCGGCTCACCACCGCGGTCGCGATCGCGTTTCCGCGAAGCCCGATGATGGTCGCGAACCTCGCGCAGGATCTCCACCAGAACTCACGCGGCCGCTTCGTGCTCGGGCTCGGCACGCAAGTGAAGGGACACAACGAGCGGCGCTTCAGCGTCAAATGGGAATCGCCGGGGCCACGCTTGAAGGAATACATCGAGGCGCTCCGCGCGATCTGGCGCTGTTGGGAAGAGCAGGTGCCGCTCCGTTACGAGGGCAAGTTCTACCACTTCTCGCTGATGACGCCGGAGTTCTCGCCGCCGGCGACCGGGCTCGGGCCGATCCCGGTGACGATCGCAGCGGTGCAGCCGTACATGCTGCGGTTGTCCGGAGAGGTCTGCGAAGGCGTGCGTCTCCACGGCTTCTGCACGCGGAAGTATCTGACCGAGGTCGCGCTTCCGGCGATCGAGGAGGGGCTCCGACGCTCGGGACGCCCGCGCGAGAAGTTCGAAGTGTGGGGGGGCGGCTTCATCGCCACCGGCCCGGATGAAGAGGCGGTCGCGAAGCAGATCGAGGCGGTGCGCTATCGCATCGCCTTCTACGGCTCGACGCGCACATACGCCGGCGTGCTCAATCTCCACGGTTGGAACGACGTGGCGGAGCGGCTGCATCGTCACTCGGTCAAGGGCGAATGGGAGCAGATGGCGAAGGCCGTGAGCGACGACGTCGTCCACGCTTTCACCGCGGTCGCACCGCATGCCGGGCTCAAGAAGAGCCTCGAAGCGCGTTTCGGCGGCCTTTCCGACCGGCTCGCGCTCGAGCTCCCGCGCTCGATGCCCGACGGTGTCGCCCGCGAGCTGGTCGCGGACCTCAAGACGATCCCGAGCGCGTTCTCCGGGTGGGCGTAGCCGCCCCGCGCGAGATCGATCTCGCCGGGCGCCCGGCGAGCCGCGCCGTCTGGATCGGCCGCCTCGCCGTCCGCAATCTGCAGATCGCCTTCTGGCTGGCGGCGACGTTGCTCGCGCTGCCGATCTTCCGCGTGCGGCGCGGAAGCTGGGCCGGCGCCACGGGAGCCGCGATCGCGTTCCTCTTCCAGCGGCTCGGCGCGACCTTCATCAAGGTCGGGCAGATCATGAGCACGCGGCCGGACATCTTTCCGGTCGAGCTCCTCGAGCCGCTGACGCTCCTTCAGGATCGCGTGCCGCCGTTTCCGTTCGCGGAGGTGCGCGCGGCGCTCGAAGAGGAATACGGCCGGCCGCTCGAGGCGGTGTTCGAGGAGCTCTCGCCCGAGCCGGTGGCCTCGGCTTCGGTCGCGCAAGTGCATCGCGGCGTGCTGCGTGAGCGCGCCGGTCGTCCCGCGGTCGTGGCGGTCAAGGTGCGGCGGCCGGGCATCGTGCGGCGCGCGTATCTCGACGAGGCGATCCTCCGCACCGGGGCGAAGGTCCTTGCGCTCGTACCGACCGTCTCACTGATCTCGCCCGTCGAGTCGGTCGATCACTTCTGCCACGCGGTCAACCTCCAGCTCGATTTCCGCATCGAGGCCGAGAACAACCACACGTTCCGCCGGAACTTCGCCGACGACCCGCACGTTCTCTTCCCGGAGCTCGTCGACGAGCTCTGCTCCGACCGGGTGCTCGTGATGGAGTTCATCGACGGCGTGAAGGACTCGGAGCTCCGCGTCGTCGGCAACGATCCGCTCTATCTCGCGCGGAAGGGCATCGAGATCATCTGCCGGATGATCTACCACCACGGCTTCGTCCACGCGGATCTCCATCCCGGGAACGTCTTCTATCTGCCGGGAAATCGCATCGCGCTCCTCGATCTCGGGCTCGTCGCGCGGCTCGACGACGATGCCCGCCGCACGATCGCCGAGATCAACTTCTTCATGGCCGCCGGCATGGGCAAGGAGCTCGCGGCGCTGATGGGCGCGGAGACCGCGTGGTCGAGCCCGGCGGCCTTCGCGGCTTTCGAAGCGGACGTGATCGGTTACGTCGCGCGCGTGCACGGGCGCCCGCTCGAGGAGCTGCAGATCACCGCGCTGATCGGCGAGATCTTCAACCTGCTTCGCCGGCACCGCGTGCGGGCCAAGGCAGACTTCACGGTCGTGAACATCGCGCTCATGGTCGTCGAAGGGATCGGGCGGAAGTTCGATCCGACGCTGAATCCCTCGCTCGAAGCGCGGCCGTGGCTCGAGGCCGCGCTCGGGGTCAGGAGCTAGCGGCCGCTTCGCCGAGCGGCACCGACACCTCGACGGTCGTGCCGACGCCCGATTCGCCGCGCACCTCGACGGAGCCGCCGAACGGGAAGACGCGCTCCTGCATGCCGAGGAGGCCGAGCGACGTCGGCGCGAGGACGGTCTCCGAGTCGATCCCGCGGCCGTCGTCCTGGATCTCGAGGTGGAGTCGCTCGGCGTCGGCTTCGAGGCGGACGCTCACCTGCTTCGCGTCCGCGTGACGCGCGACGTTCGTGAGCGCCTCCTGGAGGATGCGGAACGTCGCCGTCGCGCGGTCCGGATCGAGACGGGTATCGTCTTCGATCCCGCCGAGCAGCGCGCAGCGGATGCCCGTCTTCGACTGGAACTCGGCGAGCTGCCACTCGATCGCCGCGCCGAGCCCGATGTGATCGAGCAGGCTCGGTCGCAGATCGCTGCAGATGCGACGAACGGCACCGATCGCGGAGACGATCGTCGCGCCCATCCCGTCGAGCCGCTGTCGCGCCTCGGCCGTCAAGCTCGGCACCTGGCTCGCCATCGACGAGAGATCGAGCTTCAAGACCGTGAGGAAGCCGCCGATCTCGTCGTGGAGCTCGCGCGCGATGCGGATCCGCTCTTCCTCGCGGATCTTCTGCAGGCGCGCGGTGAGCGCGCGCAATTGCTCGCGCGATCGCGTGAGCTTCCCCTCCATGCGCTTTCGCTCGGTGATGTCGATCAGCATGCCGACGACCATGCGCTCGCCGTCGACGGTGACGAGCTCGCCACAGATGAGCACTTCGCGGATCTCGCCCGACTTGCGGCGGAAGCGCGACTCCGCGTCGCGGATCGTGCCCACGCGCTCGAGCTCACCGAGAATGCGCTCGGCGTCGGCGACGTCGGCCCAGATGTTGAAGTCGTAGACCGTGTGGCCGACGAGCTCCTCGCGCGTGTAGCCGACGAGCTGCGCGTATCGCTCGTTCACGTCCACCACCCGACCCGTGTCGAGCGAGCGGAGGATCGTCGCCACTGGGCTCGTGCGGAACACCTGCCAGAAGCGGTCTTCCGACGCCTTCACGCGCGATCCTTTGCTATGCACCTCGTCGCCGAGCAAGTCCTTCATCCGTTCTTCGTGTGCTCGGCCTCGTGGCAGTAAACGCAGAGGTTTTCCCAGTTCGAGCCGTCGGGCGGGTTGTGATCGTGATTGCCGTCCTTGTGGTGGACGGTGAGGAGGTGGAGATCGGCCCGCTCGAACTCGCGCGCGCAGCGCGCGCAGATCCAGCCGTACAAGGCGAGCGAGCGCGCGCGATAGTCGACGGCACGCGCACGTGCGCCTTCCTTCGCCTCGCGGATCAGCTCGTCGACGGACGACGCCGGCGTCGCTTTCGAGCGATGCCGGCGCGTGGGGTGAAAGCTGCGTGCCACCGGCCGACACTAGCACGGCCGGGAAACGATGGGTCAGGATGTGTGAGGGCGGGGAGGGGGCGCCGCCGGCCCGGGGGAGGGAGCCGACGGCGCCCAGGGGAACGGATTACGATTTCGACTTCGCGACCGCGTCGACCTTGAGCTCGTTCCGTACGCTCTTCACGCCGGAAACGCTCTTCGCCTCTTGCTCGGCCTTTTTCTTCACCTCGCTCGAGGGGACGGTGCCGAACAGCGTCACGACGCCGTTCTCCGTGTCGACGTTGATTGCGGTTCCAGGAGTCTCGTCGTCGGCGAACAGCTTGGTTTTCACGGCGGTGGTGATCGCCGCGTCCTTCGCCGATCCGGTAAGGCCCCAAAACGCGTCCTTGGTGGCGCCGCCGGCCTTCTTGGCACCGCTCGCGATGGCGCCTCCCGCGGACTTCGCGGTGTCGCTGACGGCGCTGCCGGCGTCCTTGGCCTTCGCGCCGATCTTCTCGGTGAGACCTTCTTCGCGAGCCGTCTCGCCGCTCGGGCCGGCGCCTTCGATCTGCTTCCAGATCTCGGTATCGGCACGAAGGTCGGGGCTCTCGATCTCGCTCGCCACGGTGACGACGCCCGGGATGGCGCGCGCCACCTCGACGGCCTTGAGATGCACGAGCGCATTCTCGGCCTTGCCGGCGAGCAACACCGTCCCGTCGTTGACGGACTGAACGGAGATCTCGCTGCCGCCGAGGGACGATTCCTTCTTCAATGCTTTCTGGACGGCGTCCTTCACCTTGTCGTCGTTCGCGGCGACATCCTTCGCCTGCTTCGCGGGCACGACCTTGAGCAGGTTCCGAACTTCCTTCACGCCGTCGATCTTCTTGGCGGACTGCTCGGCCTTCGTCTTTTCCTCGTCGGAGGCGACCGTGCCGTGCAGCGTGACCACGCCGCGAACGGTGTCGACGTTGACGTTCGTCCCCGCCGTGCCGGTGTTCGTGAGCACGGCGAGCTTGGCCTTCGTCGTCAGCCACGCATCATGCGGCGGGCTCGCGTCCGCCGCCGCGGTGATGCTGGGTGCGAGAGCGAGCGCTCCCGCGACCAAGCCGACGCCGATTGCTCGTCTCGCGTCCATTCAGCGATCCTCGAGCTTATCGAGCCAGCCGTTCAGCTCTTCCTCGGCCTTGTCGCGCTCGTAGCCGTAGCGCTCCTTCAGGCGGCCGAGCAGCTCGTCGCGCTTGCCGCGCACGCGCTCGATGTCGTCATCCGTGAGCTTGCCCCACTGCTGACGGACCTGGCCCTTGAATTGATCCCACTTGCCTTCGATTCGTTGCCAGTTCATGCGCAAATCTCCTGTTCGTTAGTCGAATCGCCGCGTCGCGCCGGCGCTCCGGCGGTGCGATACGACCGCACCGGGCGCCGGCAGAGCTTTTCAGCGGTGCGCGGCGTTCGACTGGTATAAACAGCCGAGCGCGGGGAGGGTGACGCGCGAGGTTTCGCGCTGCTTTCGGGGCTTATTTGCGGTCGCGATCGACGATCGCGCGCGTGCGGAGGCGCAGCGCGTTGAGCCGGATGAAGCCTTCCGCGTCCGCCTGCCGATATGCCGTCGCGTCTTCGAAGCTCGCCACGTCCGCGCGGTAGAGGCTCCGCGGCGACTTGCGCCCGGTGACGATCGCGTTGCCCTTGTAGAGCTTGAGTCGCGCGGTACCGGCGACGACGCGTTGCGACTCGTCGATCGCGTGCTGCAGCATCTCGCGCTCGGGCGCGAACCAGTAGCCGTAGTAGACGAGCTCGGCGTAACGCGGGATCCACGAGTCGCGGAGGTGCAGCACCTCGCGATCGAGCGTGAGCGATTCGACGGCGCGGTGCGCCGCGTGAAGGATCGTGCCGCCCGGCGTCTCGTAGACGCCGCGTGACTTCATGCCGACGTAACGGTTCTCGACGAGATCGACGCGGCCGATGCCGTGCTTGCCGCCGAGCTCGTTCAGCGCGCGCGAGGAGCGCGGCCGGCGAGAGGCGCTCGCCGTTCACCGCGACCGGATTGCCCTCTTCGTACTCGATCTCGACGTCTTCCGCGGTGTCGGGCGCCTTCTCCGGCGAGACCGTCATCTGGAACATGTCGTCGTACGGAGCGCACCACGGATCCTCGAGGATGCCGCCCTCGTAGCTGATACGTGGAGGAGATTCCGGTCCATCGAGTACGGCTTCTCGGCGGTCACCGGCACCGGGATGCCGTGCTTGTTCGGCGAACTCGATCATCTTCGTGCGCGAGGTGAGCTCCCACTTGGGATCGCGCCACGGCGCGATCACCCGGATGCCGGGCTCGAGCGCGTAGTACGTGAGCTCGAACCGCACCTGGTCGTTGCCCTTGCCGGTCGCGCCGTGCGCGACGGCGTCGGCGCCGGTCGCGCGCGCGATCTCGATCTGGCGCTTGGCGATGAGCGGCCGCGCGATCGACGTGCCGAGGAGATAGATGCCCTCGTAGAGCGCGTTCGGCGCGGAGCATCGGGAAGACGAAGTCGCGCACGAACTCCTCGCGGAGGTCGTCGATGAAGACTTCCTTGGCGCCCGTCTTCCGCGCCTTCGGCTCGACCGGCGCGAGCTCCTCGCCCTGGCCGAGGTCGGCGCAGAACGCGACGATCTCGCAGCCGTACGTCTCGATCAGCCACTTGAGGATGACGGACGTGTCGAGACCGCCGGAGTAGGCGAGGACGACCTTCTTCGGATTGGGCGCGCTCATCGCTTCTTCCCCTTCGTGCGGCGCGACGTCTTCTTTGCCTTCCGTGCGGATGCCCGCAGCAGCCAGACGAGGATCGCCTTCTGCACGTGGAGGCGGTTCTCGGCCTGGTCGAACACGATCGACTGCGGACCTTCGAAGACTTCCTCGGTGATCTCTTCGCCGCGGTGCGCGGGGAGGCAGTGCATCACGACGGCCTTCGGCGATGCGAGCGCGAGCGCGCCCGCGTTCAGCTGAAAGCCCTGGAAGTCCCGTCGCCGTCGCTCCGACTCCGTCTCCTGGCCCATGCTCGTCCAGACGTCCGTGTAGAGGACGTCGGCCCCGCGCGCGGCGTCCGCGACCGAGTGCGTGATCGTCACGCTGCCGGGGCCGAGGTCGCGCGCTTGCTCGATCGCGGCGGGATCCGGCTCGTAGCCCTCCGGACAGGCGAGCCGGAACTGCATGCCGAGCCGCATCGCCGCGAACATCAGCGAATGCACCATGTTGTTGCCGTCGCCGACGAATGCGAAGACGAGCCCGGCGAGCCGCTTCCGCCGCTCGACCAGCGTAAAGCAATCGGCGAGCGCCTGGCACGGATGCGACCAGATCGGAGAGCCCGTTGATGACCGGCACGGTCGCGTGCTCCGCGAGCTCGGCCACCGACGCATGCGAGAACGTCCGCGCGACGATCACGTCCACCCAGCGCGAGAGATTGCGGGCGATGTCCGGCACCGTCTCGCGCTCGCCGAGCCGGATGTCGCCCGGTGCGAGGTAGATCGCGTTGCCCCCGAGCTGCGTCATGCCCGTCTCGAAGGTGACGCGCGTGCGCAGGCTCGGCTTCTCGAAGATCATCGCGAGGGTTCGACCGTCGAGCAACCGATGCGGCCGCCGTGCCTTCTGCGCGGCCTTCAGCTTCTTCGCGAGCGCGAGGATCTCCTCGATCTCCGATCGCGACAGATCGACAATCGAGACGAGATCGCGCTTCACGCCTTCGCTCCGTACTCCACGAGCACCTTCTCGAGAATGTCGAGGCCGCGATCGGTGTCTTCGTCGGTCAAGACGAGCGGAGGCAGGAGGCGGATCACCCGCTCGTTCGTGCAGTTCACGACGAGCCCGCGCTCGAGCGCGGCCGAGACGACCGGTCGTCCGTCGCGATCGAGCTCGGCGCCGATGATGAGGCCGCGCCCGCGGACGTCGCGGATCATCGGCAGGCGCTTCTGAAGCGATCGCAGGCGTTCGATGATCTTCGCGCCCTGGCGCCGGGCGTTCTCGAGGATCTTGCCGTCGGCGAGCGTCTCGAGGACCGCGACGCCCGCGGCGCACGACACCGGATTACCGCCGAACGTCGAGCCGTGCGTGCCGGGGCCGAGCGCGGCCGCGATCTCGCCCGTTCGCGAGCATCGCACCGATCGGCAATCCGCCGCCGAGCGCCTTCGCGAGCGCCATGATGTCGGGCGTGATGCCCTCCTGCTCGTACGCGAAGAGCGTGCCCGTCCGTCCGATCCCCGTCTGCACTTCGTCGAAGATCAGCAGGAGCCCATGCCGATCGCAGAGCTCCCGGAGCGCGCGGAGGTACCCCTGCCGGCGGTACGACGACACCGCCCTCGCCCTGGATCGGCTCGACCAGGATCCCGATCGTCTCGTCGCGGACTGCCGCGGCCATCGCTGCGGCGTCGCCGAACGGCACGTAGCGGAAGCCTGGCACGAGCGGCTGGAAGCCGCGCTGGTACCTTCTCCTGCGCCAGTCGCGGTGAGGGTCGCGAGCGTCCGCCCGTGGAACGAGCCGAGGGCCGTCAGGATCTCGTAGCGACCGCCGCGGTGATCGGCGCCGTACTTCCGCGCGAGCTTGATCGCCGCCTCGTTCGCCTCGGCGCCGCTGTTGCAGAAGAACACGCGGTCCGCGAACGAGTGCTCGACGAGCAGCTGGCGAGCCGCGACAGCGGGCTCGCTGTAGTAGAGGTTCGACGTGTGGAAGAGCTTGCCGGCCTGCTCCGACATCGCGGCGGCGATCGCCGGGTGCGCGTGGCCGAGGTTCGTGACCGCGAGGCCGCAGAAGAAGTCGAGATACTCCTTGCCGTCGGCGTCCCAGAGATGCGCGCCGCGGCCGCGCACGAACGCGATGGGGAATCGGGCGTAGACGCCGATCTGAACGGCGTCCGTCGCCGAGATGATCTCGGAGTTGCTCATCCGGCGCGGAGCGCGCTGCGCTTCTCTTCTCTCGCGGGGGCGCGCCACACGACTTCCGTGCCGACGCCTTCCTCGGTGAAGATCTCGAGCAGCACGGCGTGCCGCACGCCGCCCGTCGATGATGTGCGTCTTCGCGACGCCCGTGCGGAGCGCGTCGACGCAGCACTCGACCTTCGGGATCATGCCGCCGGAGATCACGCCGCTCGCGATCAGCTCGGAGACGCCGTCGCTCGAGAGAGTGCGGATGAGCTTGCCGTCCTTCGCCTTGATGCCCTCGACGTCGGTCAACAGGATCAGCTTCTCGGCGCGGAGCGCCTCGGCGATCTTGCCGGCGGCGAGGTCGGCGTTGATGTTGTAGCTCTCGCCGTTCTCGCCGACGGCGATCGGCGCGATCACCGGGATGAAGTTGCCGGCGTCGAGCGCTCGAGATCACCGCGGGGTCGACCTTGACGATCTCGCCGACCTGCCCGACGTCGACCTCCTCGGCGGGCTTGCCGGCTTCCTCGACGCGCACGATCATCTTCCGCGCGCGCAGGAGCTCGCCGTCCTTGCCCGAGAGGCCGACGGCGCTGCCGCCGTGCCGGTTGATCAGCGCGACGATCTCCTTGTTGATCTTGCCGCCGAGCACCATCTCGACGACTTCCATCGTCGCCTCGTCGGTGACGCGCATGCCGCGCACGAAGCGCGTGGGGATGCCGAGCCGCTCGAGGAGCTTCTCGATCTGCGGGCCCGCCGCCGTGAACGACGACCGGATCGATGCCGACGAACTTGAGGAGCACGACGTCCTCGGCGAAGCTCTCCTTCAGCTCGTCGTCGACCATCGCGTGCGCCGCCGTACTTGATGACGAACTGTCTTCCCGTTGAAAGCGCCGGATATACGGCAGCGCTTCGAGCAGGATCTCGGCTTTTTCGGTGATGTCGGGCATCGTCGCGCTCGCTCGGGAAGGGCGGGAAATTACAGGTTTTCCCGCGTCGTTCCAATGGCTCGGAGCGCGAGCCTGGCGCCGTTCCCGACTACAGGATGTAGCGCGACAGATCCTGGTCCTTCAGGATCGCCTCGAGCCGCTCGCGCACGTGCGCGCCGTCGATCGTGACCGTCTGCGCCGCGCATCTCCGGCGCGTCGAACGAGACGCTCGTCGAGCAGCCGCTCGATCACGGTGTGCAGGCGGCGCGCGCCGATGTTCTCGGTGCGCTCGTTCACTGCGGCGGCGATGCGGGCGATCTCGTCGACGGCGTCCGGCGCGAAGTCGAGCGTCACGCCCTCGGTCGCCAGCAGCGCCATGTACTGCTTGATGAGCGCGTTCTCCGGCTCGGTCAGGATGCGGACGAAGTCGGCCTGGGTGAGCGGCTCGAGCTCGACGCGGATCGGGAAGCGGCCCTGGAACTCGGGGATCAGGTCGGACGGCTTGGCGATGTGGAACGCGCCCGAGGCGATGAACAGGATGTGGTCGGTGCGCACCATGCCGTACTTCGTGTTGACCGTCGAGCCCTCGACGATCGGCAGCAGGTCGCGCTGCACGCCCTCGCGCGAGACGTCGGGGCCGTGGACGCCCTCGCGCGGCCGGCGATCTTGTCGATCTCGTCGAGGAAGACGATGCCCGACTGCTCGACGCGGCGGACCGCCTCGCGGTGACCGCCTCCATGTCGATCAGGCGGTTCGGCCTCCTCCTGCGCGAGCAGCTCGAGCGCCTCGGGCACCTTGACCTGCGGCGTCTTCTTGGTCTTCTTCGGCATGAAGTTCGAGAACAGGTCCTTCAGGTTCGACTCGATCTCCTCCATGCCCTGCGGCGTCATGACCTCGATCATCGGCGACGCCGGCCTGGTCGACCTCGATCTCGACCGTGCGGTCGTCGAGCTTGCCCTCGCGCAGCATGCGGCGGAGCTTCTCGCGCGTGCCGCTCGCGTCTTCGTCGCGCGTCGTCCGGTCGCCGCCGGCGGCCGGATGCCGACGGTCGGCGCGCGTCGGCGGCAGCAGCAGATCGAGCACGCGCTCCTCGGCGAGCTCGCGCGCGCGGACGCCGACCTTCTCCTTCTCCTCCTCGCTGCACCATGTTGACGGCGAGCTCGATCGAGGTCGCGGATGATCGACTCGACGTCGCGGCCGACGTAGCCGACCTCGGTGAACTTCGACGCCTCGACCTTGATGAACGGGCGCCTGCGCGAGCTTGGCGAGGCGGCGCGAGATCTCGGTCTTCCCGACGCCGGTCGGGCCGATCATGATGATGTTCTTCGGCGCGATCTCGTCGCGCAGCTCTTCCGGCACCTGCTGGCGGCGCCAGCGGTTGCGCAGCGCGATCGCGACCGCGCGCTTCGCGGCGCGCTGGCCGACGATGTAGCGGTCGAGCTCGGAGACGATCTCGCGCGGCGTCATCGGGACGGGCGGGCGGTGATTCGATTCGGGCACTACAGCTCCTCGATGACGATGCTGGTCGTTCGTGTAGACGCAGATCGCGGCCGCGATCCGCATCGCCGCCTCGGCGATCGCGCGGGCGTCGAGCGGCGAGTGCTTGACGAGCGCGCGCGCCGCGGCCAGCGCGAAGTTGCCGCCCGAGCCGATCGCCGACGACGCCGTCGTCGGGCTCGATCACGTCGCCGGTGCCGGAGATGAGGAGCGTCGACTCGCGATCGGCGACGACCATCAGCGCCTCGAGCCGGCGCAGCACGCGATCGGTGCGCCAGTCCTTGGCGAGCTCGACGGCGGCGCGGCGGAGGTTCCCGCCGAACTGCTCGAGCTTCGCTTCGAACTTCTCGAAGAGCGTGAGCGCGTCGGCGCGCGCCGCCGGCGAAGCCGGCGAGCACCTTGTCGCCGTAGAGCCGCCGGACCTTGCGCGCGCCGTGCTTCATCACGGTCGGCCCGAGGCTCACCTGGCCGTCGCCGGCCATCACGGATTTCGCCCTGGTGGCGGACGGCGAGGATCGTCGTCGCCCGCAGTCGATTCGCTTCACTTCGCTCGCGGATGGGCATCGTCGTAGACCTCCATCAGGTGGTCGAGGTTCACGTGGGTGTAGCGCTGAGTCGTCGACAGGCTCGCGTGGCCGAGCAGCTCCTGGATCGCGCGCAGATCGGCGCCCTGCGCCGAGCAGATGGGTCGCGAAGCTGTGGCGGAGCGCGTGCGGGTGGACGCGACGGCGGCGCCGCGCGCGGAGGCCGCAGCGCTCGACGAACCGCGCCACGCTCCGAGTCGTGAGGCGTCCGCCGCGGCGGTTCACGAAGACGGCGTCGGCGCGGATCTTCTCCGCGGCGAGATGCTCGCGATAGCGTCGAAGCCGCGCGAGCGCGATCTCGCCGATCGGCACGATGCGCTCCTTCCGCCCTTTGCCGAGCACGCGCACGCAGTCGTTCTCGAATCGACGTCGCGCCAGTCGAGCCCGACGAGCTCGCTCACGCGAAGCCCCGAGGAATAGAGCGTCTCGAGGATCCCCGCATCGCGCTCGGCCCACGTCGAGCCTTCCGGCAGCGCTCCGAGCACCTTCTCCGTTTCGTCGATCGGCAGGAAGTCGGGCAGTCGCGACTCCCCTTTCGGCGCGGCGAGCGCGGCGGCCGGGTCGCGGCGGATCGTCTTCTCGTTCGCGAGAAAGCGGAAGAAGCCGCGGATCGCCGCCACGTGTCGCGCGATCGTGCTCCGCTTGGAGTCGCGGAGCTTCGCCGCGACGTAGGCGCGGAGGTCGTCCGTGTCGACCTTGCCGAGCGCGACCGCGCGGCCGCGGCGCTCGCGAAGGAACTTCTGAAGATCGAGCAGATCCGTGCGGTAGCCGCGCAGCGTGTGCGCGGAGGCATGCCGCTCGACTCGCAGCATCCGCAGGTATCGCTCGATCGCTTCGTCCAAAGGTTGCTCCGACGCGGCCCTATGCTAGCAACTCGAAGGCATGGCCGGGAGCACCTTCCCCTCCGCGCGCACGGCCGAAGCCCGGGTCGAGTTTCCCAGCCGCCGCGGCAGCCGCCTCGTCGGTCTCTGGAGCGCGCCGCCGGCGCCGGGCGCGCCGGTCGCGATCCTCTGCCACGGCATGGAGTCGACGAAGGAGGGAACGAAGCATCGCCTGCTCGTCGAGAGGCTCGTCGCAGGCGGCGTCGGCACGCTCCGCTTCGACTTTTCCTACGTCGGGGAGTCCGAAGGGGAGTTCGCCGACCTGACGATCCGCGGCGAGGTCGAGGACCTCGGCGGTGCGATGGATTTCGTGACCACCCGAGCAAAAGGGCCGGTCGGCCTCTTCGGCTCGAGCCTCGGCGGCGCGGTCGCGCTTCTTTTTGCGGCGGACGAGCCGCGTGTGCGCGCGCTCGCCGTGATCGCGGCCGTGGCGCGGCCCGGCCGCATCGTCTCCGAGCTGAACCCCGCGGACGTCGAGCGCTGGAAGCGCGACGGGATCTTCTCGCTCGGCGGCGTCAAGCTTCGCCGCGCATTCCTCGACGACGTGACGTCGCTCGACGTGCTCGCCGCTTGCGCGCGCATCCGCGTGCCCGTGCTCGTCGCGCACGGCGACGCGGACCGCGTCGTGCCGTTCTCGGACGGCGAGGAGATCGCCGCGGCGGTTGCGGGGGAGAAGCGGCTCTCGCGCTATCCCGGCGGCGACCACCGCTTCTCGCGCGCGGAAGACCTCGAGCGGATGCTCGACGAGTGCGAGCGCTGGCTGCTCGACCACCTCGGGAGCTCGGCGTGAGGAGCTGCGCGGCCTGCAGCGCCGCGATCGCCGCCGAGCGGATCGGCGTCCGGGACACCTGTCCGTCGTGCCTCGCGTACCTCCATTCGTGCCGGCACTGCGACTTCTACGCGCCGGGCGCGTCGCGCGATTGCCACGAGCCGGCCGCGGACCTCGTCGCGGACAAGGAAGCCGGCAACTTCTGTGATTACTTCCACTGGGACGTCGACCGCGCCGCGCCCGGGAAGGGCAAGGCGGACGACGCGCGGGCGCGCCTCGAGGCGCTGTTCGCGAAGCGTCCGGAGTCCCGCTGATGCGATTCCGGTGCGGGCTCCTCCTCGTCGCGCTTCTCGTCGTGTCGGCCTGCAAGGATCCGTCGAGCGCGCGCGGCGTCGCCGAGCGGTTCCTCGACGCCCACTACGTGAAGATCGATCTCGCTGCGGCCGAAGCGCTGACCGGCGGCGTCGCCGGGAAGAAGCTCGGCGACGAGCGCCGTCTCGTCGGCGAGGCCGCGATCGACGAATCGACACGCCATCCGCACGTCTACTATCGGTTCGTCGAAGAGCGAGCCGCGGGCGGGGATCGCTCGCATCTCATCTACGTCGCCACGTTCGCGGTCGAGGGAGCCGACACGTTCGATCGCCGCATTCTCCTCGTGCTCCAGCGCTCGGAAGGAAGCTGGAAGATCGTCAACTTCGAGGAGTTCGAATAGAGGGGTCATCATGCGGAAGTGGATCATCCTCGGCGTCATTCTCCTCGTGGTCGTCGGCGCGGCCGCGATCGCGGTGATGAACCTCAACTCGTACCTCAACTCGAACAAGGAGTGGGTGCGCGGCGAGGTGGAAAAGGCCCTCGCGCGGAAAGTCGGCTTCGACGAGGTCGGCGTGTCGCTGTTCCCGTCGATCGGCGCGCGCGTGAAGAACCTGAGCATCGCCGACGATCCCCGCTACGGCACGGAGGAGTTCGTCCGCGCCGGTGAGGCGCAGGTCGCGGTCAAGGTGATCCCCGCGCTCTTCGGCTCGATCGAAGTGTCGAAGATCGTGCTCGAGGCGCCGGTCGTGAACGTGATCCGCGACGAGACCGGCTTCAATTTCGACTCGATGGCCAAGGCGGCGGCGGCCGAGCCGTCCGCGGAGCCGACACCGAAGACGACGGAAGCGCCGAAGGAAGGCGAGCCGACCACCGAGGAGAAGGCGGCGTTCCTCGTGTCGCTGATGCAGATCAGCGACGGCGAGATCCGCTACCTCGACAAGCGCAAGGAATCCGCCGCGGATCTCCGGATCCGCGATCTCGATTTCGAGGCGTCGGATCTCAGCCTCACGTCGCCGATCACGCTCGAGATCGCGGCCGCGCTGTTCGACTCCGAGAAGCAGAACTTCACGCTCAGCGGCACGCTCGGGCCGGTCGGCGATCCGCCGGACGTGCAGAAGGCGCCGCTCGACGCGAAGCTCTCGCTCGATCCGCTCGACATCGAAAAGCTGCGGAAGTCGCTGCCGGTGGCGGCGAAGCAGATCCCGCCCGGGCTCGGCCTCTCGGGGCCGGTGAAGCTCGAGGCGGGCCTCTCTGGCACCCTCGCGAAGCTCGACGTGAAGGACCTCGATCTCGCCGCCGCGGTGTTCGGCGCGCCGAAGCCGAACCTCATCGTGCAGGGCGCGGTCGGACCGGTCGGCGCCGGCATCCCGACGACCGACATCGTCATCGACGCGGAGGTCACGCTCGGCCCCGTCGTCATCGATAACGTGAAGAAGCTCGAGCAGCTGAAGAACGCGTTTCCGGCGGAGCTCTCGTCCGCCGATCCGGTGAACCTGAGCGTCAAGGCGAAGGGCAAGCCCGACACGCTCGCGCTCGTGCTCGGCTTCGACGGCGACGACGCGGAGATCCGCTACGCGAAGTCGTTCGTGAAGCCGAAAGGCGTGCCGTTCCAGGTGAACGTCGACGCGGTTCGCAAGGGACAGGGCGCCGACGTCTCGAAGCTCCTCCTGAAGCTCGCCGCGCTCGAGGTCGGCGGCAAGGGCAGCGTCGTCGCCGGCGAGAAGACCGTGGTCGATTTCAAGATCGATTCGAACGCGACGTCGCTCTCCGGCTGGGATCGCATGCTGCCCGCGCTCACCGGCCACGAAGTTTCGGGGACCGTCGAGGTTCACCTGGCGGCGAAGGGCGCGGTCGGCGGCGGGGTCCTACCGCAGCTGAACGGCACCGTCGCGCTCGCGAACGTCAACGCGAAGCAGGCTGGCTCGCCGTACGAGATCTCCGGGCTCACCGCGACGGCGCGTTTCGACGGCGATACGATGACGCTGCCGCCGTCGAAGTTCTCGCTCGGCGGCTCGCCGATCCAGATCGAGGCGAAGGTCGCGAGCTTCCAGAAGCCGATCGTCGACTACCGGCTGCAGTCGCCGGGCGTGCGCCTCGCGTCGCTCGGAGTCGCGGGCGAGGGCGTCGCCAAGGAAGAAGTGGTGAAGGACCTCGACGCGCAGGGCCGGCTCGAGATGACGAGCGCGAATCCGCTCTTCCGCGGCACCGTGCGCTCGAGCGCCGGCACTCTTCGCGACGTCGATTTCCAGGCGCTCGAGGTCGACTTCGGTCTCCGCGAACAGATCGCCACGCTCGACAAGCTCGCGCTCCGCGCCTACCAGGGCAGCTACTCGGGCAGCGGGCGCTACGACATGCGCGAGGCGACGAACCCGAAGTTCGCGTTCCGCTCCGACGTCCGCGACATGGACCTCTCCGGTCTTCTCGGCGCGCAGATGCCTGCGGCTGCGCAGCGCATCTCGGGCAAGCTCTTCGCCGATCTCGATCTCAACGGCTCCGGCAGCGGCTGGGAGACCATCCAACAGACGCTCCGCGGGCAGGGGCGCGTCGACGTGAAAGACGGCGTGCTCAAGGACGTGAACCTCGCGGAGAGCGTGCTCTCCGGCGTTACCGGCGTGCCCGGGCTCTCGAACTTCATCTCACCGCGGATCCGCAAGAAGTATCCGGACATCTTCGCGACCGGCGACACGAAGTTCGAAAAGCTCGGCGGCAGCGTACAGATCGCCGACGGCAGAGCGGACACGCGCGACCTCGAGATCACCGCGCGCGACTATTCGATGCGCGGCGAAGGCGTCTACGAGCTGCGGAACCAGCTCGACTTCAAAGCGACGCTCTTTGCTTCGAAGGCATTGTCGACCGACATCATCGACGACGTGAAGGAGGCGAAGTATCTCGCCGGCTCCGACGGGCGGATCGAGATTCCATTCCGCGTGACGGGTGCACTGCCGAGCGTGAAGCCGATGCCGGACGCGGCGATCATCCAGAAAGCGATCGGCCGCGCGGTCATCGACAAAGGTCTCGAGAAGATCTTCGGCAAGCCGAAGAAGGAAGAAGCGCCGGTGCCGCTCGGCCCCGGCGAGACCGCGCCGGAGCCGAGGCCGACGAAGAAGCTGAAGCCCGAGCAGGAGCTCCTCAAGAAAGGACTCGAAGGGCTCTTCGGACGCTAGGCAAGGGAACGGATTTGCCCGGGCAGGGGGCGGTCAGGTATCAAGGTGAATTGACCCCTTAGCCTCGCCGCGCATTCTGAAACAGTTTTTCTTGATGTCTTTGACAAATTTTGCTACGCGGCTTGCCAGAGCAAAAAATCCCGTGGTGGCGGGATTTTACGGTCAGTCGCTGAGGAGGATGGCGTTATGATTTTGGATTCCCTGCTCGGGCTCTTCTCGAACGATCTGGCGATCGATCTCGGGACGGCAAACACCCTCATCTACGTCAAAGGGCAGGGCATCGTGTGTAACGAGCCGTCGGTCGTGGCCGTCCAGAAGGACGCCCGCGGCGGGCGACGCGTCCTCGCGGTCGGCGCCGAAGCGAAAAAGATGCTCGGCCGCACGCCCGGCAACATCGTCGCGATTCGTCCTCTGAAGGACGGCGTGATCGCGGACTTCGAGATCACCGAGGCGATGCTCAGCTACTTCATCAAGCGCATCCACAATCGCCGCGTGCTGGTGCGTCCGCGCATCATCATCTGCGTGCCGTTCGGCATCACCGAAGTGGAGAAGCGCGCCGTGCGCGAATCCGCGGAATCCGCGGGCGCGCGCGAAGTCTACTTGATCGAAGAGCCGATGGCGGCCGCGATCGGCGCGGGTCTGCCGATCACCGAGCCGACCGGGAACATGATCGTCGACATCGGCGGCGGCACGACCGAAGTCGCGGTGATCTCGCTCTCCGGCATCGTCTTCTCGAAGTCGGTCCGCGTCGGCGGCGACAAGATGGACGAAGCGATCATCAACTACATCAAGCGGAAGTACAATTTGCTCGTCGGCGAGCGCACGGCCGAGCTCATCAAGATCACGATCGGCTCCGCGTTCCCGGGCAACGAGATCCAGACGATGGAGATCAAGGGACGCGATCTCGTCGCCGGCGTACCGAAGACCGTCGAGATCTCCGACGAGGAGATCCGCGATTCGCTGCTCGAGCCGATCAACCAGATCGTCGAGGCGGTGCGGATCGGTCTCGAGCGCACGCCGCCCGAGCTCGCCTCCGACATCGTCGACAAGGGCATCATCCTCGCCGGCGGCGGCTCGCTGCTCCGGAATCTCGATACCCTGCTTCGTGAAGAGACCGGGCTTCCGGTGACGCTCGCCGAGGATCCGCTGACCTCCGTCGTGATGGGCGCGGGCAAGGTGCTCGACGACCTGCCTCTCCTCAAAGACGTCACGGTTCAGTAGATTTGTGGCGACGGCGTCAGGGACGCCAAAGGGGGTCGTCGCCGGGGGACGCTCGGGATTTGACGGGCCCTGCATCTCGGCGCATGAAACCCTGAAGTCGCGATGCTCGAGTTCCTCAGGCGAAATCAGGTTCTTCTCGCCTCGACTCTGTTCCTGTCGCTGTCGTTTTTCCTGCTCTCCGCGAATCGCGGGGGCTTGAGGAGGGTGGACCCGCTCGGCACCGTCTTCCTCGAGGTGCTGCAGCCGCTCCAGGGAGTGACGGCGACCGGGGTCGGGCAGGTGCGCTCGCTCTGGACGAGCTACGTGAGCCTCGTCGGCGTCGTCGCCGAGAATCGCGACCTCCGCGGTCGTCTGAGCACGCTCGAGGTCGAGCGTCAGCGGATGACCGAGCTCGAGCTCGAGAACGCGCGGCTCGAGCGAATGCTCGACTTCCGGAGCACCGTCCCGTCGAAGGCGCTGACCGCGCGCGTCGTCGGCAAGGACGCGTCGGGTTGGTTCGAGACGTTCACGCTCGACCGCGGCGAGCGCGACGGCGTGTCGCCCGGCATGGCGGTCGTCTGCGCCGACGGTGTCGTCGGCCGCATCGCGAGCGTGAGCCCGCACGCGTCACGCGTGCTCCTGATCAGCGATCACAACAGCGGCGTCGATGCGTTGATCCAGCGCACCCGCGCGCGGGGCATCCTCGAGGGCACGCTCTCGGGAATGGCGTCGCTCAAGTACGTGAAGCCGTCCGAGGAGCTCGAGGTCGGAGATCTCGTGGTGACGTCCGGGCTCGACGGAATCTTTCCGAAAGGCCTGCGGCTCGGGCGCGTCGTCGGCGTCACGCGACGCGAGAGCGGGCTCTTTCAGCTCGCCGAGGTCGTGCCGTTCGTCGACTTCTCGAAGCTCGAGGAGGCGCTGATCCTGATTTCGGGGGCGCGCGAGGTGAACGCGGCGATCGAAGCCGGCGAAGCACAGAAGGCCGCCGAGGAAGCGGCGCGCATCGCGGCGGAGGCGGCGGCTGCCGCCGCGGCAACCGTGACGCCGACCGCGGCGCCCACGCCGAAGCCGACCGCGGTGCCCGCGAAAGCGAAGCGCCCGAGCGCGCCCGCGAAGCCTGCCAAGCCCGCCACCAAGCGCAAGCCCACGCCGCGGATCGAGGCTCCGGCCGAAGAGGCCGTGGAGCCGCTGTGAGAAGACTCGCCGTGGGCCTCTTCGCCATCGTGCTCGTCGCCGCCGTCGTCGGCCTCCTCTTCCAGACGACGCTGTTTCACTTCCTGCCCTTCACGCACGTGATTCCGGATTTGATGCTGATCCTCTGCGTCTATCTCGGCCTCCATCAGCATTCGTTCGCCGGATCGACGGGTGCGTTCCTGCTCGGCTACTTCACGGATAGCGTCTCCGGGAGCGCGGTCGGTCTTCACGCGTTTGCCCTGAGCCTCGTGTTCTTCATCGTGTACATGGTCTCGCGCCGGCTCTGGATGGACAACGTCATCTCCAACGTCGCGATGGTGTTCGTCGCAGCTCTCCTGAAGACCTTGACGGTCGCGGGGCTCCTCTCGTTCATCGGCGCACCGGTGTCTTGGGCCACCTTCCTCTCCGGGACTTCGCGGCGCGAATCATGCAGCAGCATCAGCGCGAGCAGGGCGCTGGCTTCCGGCGGCGGCTTCGGCGCCATCAAGGCCCTTACCAGCCGCGCAAGCCGGATGGCTTCGCTGCAAAGAAGCCTGCCACGGAGAAGCGGCTCACCTCGAGTGGCAAGATAGCCCTCGTTAAAGATTAGGTAGATGACAGTTAGTACAGCGTCAAGGCGTTCCGGCAGGTCGCTCGTGTCCGGGACCTTATACGGAATTCCTGCATCGCGAATCTTTCGCTTGGCACGCACTAGCCTCTGGGCCATCGTCGTCGCCGGCACGAGAAACGCTCTTGCGATTTCGTCTGTTTCTAAACCGCCCAGCGTGCGCAACGTTAGCGCCACCTGTGCTTCCGCCGCGAGCGCCGGGTGGCAACAAGTAAAAATCAGACGCAAGCGGTCGTCAGGGATTTCATCGGTGTCGTAATTCGGCTCCTCGAAGGTACGGACCATTCCGGACTCGACGAGTGATTCAATTTTTTCCTTGAACTTCGTTCGGCGCCGCAGCCGGTCGATCGCCTTGTACTTAGCGGTCTGGACAATCCACGCTCGCGGAGAATCCGGCACTCCGTCTGTTCGCCATTGATCGACCGCGGCCGTGAAAGCCTCCTGCGCCGCCTCCTCAGCCACCTCAAAATCACCAAAATGACCAATCAGAGTGGCTACAATCCTGCCCCAGTCAGAGTGGTACACTGCGTCTACCGCGGCATTGGCATTTGGAAGCATAGGCGATAATAAAAATTTTCCGGCAAACTGTCGATCCGGGCAGTCGTCATTCGACCTACTCACGGAGTAGGGCCGGTGCAGTAGCCCGACTGTCAAGGAGGGCTTCTTATCACTCAACGGTTCAGGGCAACCAAGCCCTCCTTGACGGTCGGGCTACTGCACCGGGCCAAACGCACGGCCTTGGTTCATAACAATTAAAGCAACTGTTGGAGGTACCTTCATGAAATACATGTTGTTGGTTTACCTGGCTGAGGACGCGCTGAGCGACACCGAGCGAGAGCACTGTTACGTGGAATCTGCCCAACTAACACAAGATCTAAACGCAACCGGACAATACCTGTCTGCCAGTCCGCTGCATCCTGTTTCGACAGCGACCAGCGTTCGCATTCGCGATGGACGACGCGTAGTTACTGATGGACCGTTTGCAGAGACGCGAGAACAACTTGGTGGCTATTATCTGGTTGAGGCACGCGACCTCGACGAAGCGCTAAGTATTGCCGAACGAATTCCACCCGCGCGCTTCGGCACGATTGAGATTCGCCCAGTGATGGAAATTGAAGGCCTTCCAGAGGATTAGTCTGAAAGAGGAGCAACGCAATGAAACTGATCGATTCACTGATCCAGGAGTTTGAGCACGAAGCGCAGACAACGCGCAAGCACCTGGAACGTCTGCCCGAAGACAAGCTTGAATGGCGACCGCACGAAAAGTCGTTTACAGCGTCCGGCCTGGCATCGCACATCGTGGAATGCGTCGGCTGGACCGATGCAATATTCAACCTGGACGAATTCGGCTTCGATCCGGCCACTTACAAGCCCTATCAAGCCACCTCAGTCGCTGACTTGCTGGAAACTTTCGACAGCCACGTGCGAAAGGGCAAGCAAACCCTGGCGGAAGTTAGCGACGCGAAGCTGGACCAGCCCTGGCGACTTAAAGTGGGAGACCGGCTGCTTTTTGAAAGATCGAGATCGGCTGTCCTCCGCGACTTCGTGTTGAGCCACGTGATCCATCACCGCGGCCAGTTTTCGGTCTACCTGCGACTGCTGAACATCCCCGTGCCTGGTTCCTATGGGCCAAGCGCAGACGAGCAAATGTAAATATCAGAAGCGAGGGTCTCTCCTATGTCCGCAGCGATTAACGCCGCGCAGTTTGTCCGGAAGTTAAAGACTTACAGTTCGCCGGAAGAGGTTGAGAAGACTCAACGTTACTTCAAATCCGGCAAAGGCGAATACGGCGAGGGCGACAAGTTCATCGGTGTGCGGATGGGCCAATTGTTCGAGCTTGCCAAAGAGTTTATTGAAATGCCGCCTGGCGAACTTAAAAAATCGCTGGAAAACCCAATCCACGAAGTAGAGCGGCCGCGCTTAGCATCAGGGTTAACAAGCTCGCAGTAAAAAGACATCTGAGGCGCGCCGAAAAGAGTTGTTCGATCTCTACATTTGACGCCACGACCGGGTTAACAACTGGGACCTGGTTGATCTTGGTGCACTCTATATAGTCGGCATCTACCTGATTGATAAACCGCTAATACATCCTATAAGAGCTGGTGCTCTTAAAAACATATGGGAACGCCGCACGGCCATAGTCAATCCAGGCCAATTTATCAGGCAAGGCGATGTAGCGGACACTTTCAAGATTGCTGAGATTCTGGTTAAGGACGAACATGAAAAGAACGTCTATCTACAAGGCGACGGGATGGATGTTGCGCACGGCCGGCGGAGTGGATCGCAAGAGACTACTAAGCTTTTTAGATAAGCACGCGGCCACTATGCCGCGCACGCTCTTACGTTATTCGATCGAAAAGTTTGATAAAAAACAGCGTGAGCATTATCTGGGCCTGAAGAAGGGTGGGAACAAGCCTGCCACTAAATCACCCGAGCTAAAAGCAACAAAGAAACTTGGACGCGTGAAGCGTTAGCGGGGAATATTCTCAAAATGACGGATACTGAACTCTGAAGTGTGTCTTTGCCGAATTAACTTCACCACTGAGGCACAAGAGAACACAAAGGTAGCACTGAGAAAGCTGAAATAGGTCACGACCCAATTAGGGAAGGGATGAGATGACTTCATTAGATCACCTGGAGGCGATTAGATATCCGATTGGCCGCGTGACGATTGCCACCGAGGTTACCGCTGCCGATCGCCGCGCGTGGGATCGCGGAAATAGCAGCCACCCCTGCAGGATTGCGTTCTGCCCTGGCAGGCTTGTCTGACGCTCAACTCAATCAGTGTTATCGCGAGGGAGGTTGGACCTTGCGTCAGGTCGCACATCATCTGGCAGATGAACACCTGAATGCGTTCGGGCTATTTTAAAAAGGCAGCGACCGAGGATAATCCAGCAGTCAACGTGTATGACGAACCACGTTGGGCAGAAACGAAAGATGCTCGGGATGCGCCGATTGAGTTGTCACTGGCGCTGTGAACCGCACTGCATGCGCGCTGGATCATCCTGTTGGATCTTCTTGAGCAAGAAGACTTCGCTCGCGCCTATCAACATGGGCGGCGCGGGAGAGTTTCACTTGACGAGGGCATTCAGCTTTACGCCTGGCATGGCCGTCATCATACGGCCCACATTACGGGATCGCGAGACCGTGAAGGTTGGTAGTTGGTTACTCTACTTTTGGCAAGGCGCTTTAATTTGAGAAACCGCGGAAGTATTACCACGAACACACACGAATTTTGACTGCTCATTTTTGAACGTTTTAGTGTGATTTCGTGGCTTCGTCCCCAATTTTTTAACCGCCTTATCCAAAAGGAGTCTAGTATGCAATTGACATTGATACCTCGAATTTCAACGCCCAGTGCGAAACCGCCTTCAAATTTTATGAGCAAGTGCTTGGCGGCAAGATCACTTTCATGATGACCTGGGGTGAAATGCCCGGTGCTGATCAATTCCCGGCGGAAACGCACAAACTAATCATGCACGCGACGCTCAGTGTCGGCGATCAATTACTGATGGGCGCTGATGCTCCGCCCGACCGTTACCAACAACCAAAGGGCATGAATGTATCGATTCATGTGAAGGGCGTTTCTGACGGTGAGCGGATCTTCAACGCGCTCGCTGAGAACGGCAGCGTGACGATGCCGTTTCAGGAGACCTTCTGGTCGCCCGGTTTCGGCATGTGCGTCGATCAATTTGGCATACCGTGGATGGTTAACTGCGAGCAAGCTGGCTAACGTACAAAGTCCAATGTCCAACGTCCAATGTCCAATGTCCAATGTCAACGTCCTTCAAGCAGTTCAGAGTTCAAGCTTTAGCTTGTCTCCTTTCAAGGTCAGACAATTGAGCCAAACGTCGGGCAAGCTAAAGCTTGAACTCTGAACTTCTTGAATGACATTGGACCTTCGACGTTGGACGTTGGACATGGCGCCTCGTTAGGAAGGGATGACACTATGCAATCCGTTACATCGGCAGTTTCAAATAGGACACTCTGGATCGGACGGATCGTCAGCGGCCTACTGATACTTTTTCTGCTATTCGACGGCGCAATGAAACTGGTGAAGCCGGCGATGGTCGTGGAGAGGACAGTTCGACTTGGTTATCCAGAATACACCATCGTTTCCATCGGAATCGTGCTGCTGATCTCCACTCTTTTTACGCAATTCCGCGCACGTCCGTTCTCGGTGCCATCTTGCTTACGGGTTATTTGGGCGGCGCAGTTGCAACACACGTCCGTGTCGGCGGTACTGAGTTTGAAAAACTTTTCCCTATCATTATAGCCGTATTGGTTTGGGGAGGACTTTATCTGCGCAATGCGCTGCGTCCCCAGACTTATTCCTTTGCATCGAGGAGAAAACCCATCATGAACATCGCATTGTGGATCATTCAGGTGCTGCTGGCGCTGCTCTTCCTGTTCGCCGGTGGAACCAAACTGGTACTGCCTATCGACGTGCTGACCTCGATGGGGTCGCCCAATCAAGTACACCTGCCGGGGCTCTTAATACGATTCATCGGCATATATGAAGTGCTGGGCGCGCTTGGTTTAATCCTTCCCCGGGCTTTTTCGCAAGCGAACGGATTTGACACCATGGCTGCCGCCGGATTGGTGATAATCATGATCGGCGCGATCGTACTCACGATTATTGGTGATGGTATTGCGCCGGCAATAACGCCGCTGATTGCGGGATTACTTTGTGCCTTCGTTGCGTACGGCAGGTGGCGGATTCGCCCGCTTGCCTAGTAATCTGGGTTGATGGCAGTCATGGGGTATTATCGTTACCTAAGGACGAAAACCGCATGGACGGCGAAACCGGCACGATCAAACTTCCGGAATCAGACGAAGATCTGCTGCGCGAATGCGAAGTGGAAACATTTCGGGCGAGCGGTCCAGGCGGCCAGCATGTCAACAAAACAGAGAGCGCGGTTCGTCTCCGGCACACGCCTTCCGGTGTTGTGGTAACGTCACAACAGGAACGCAGCCAACACCGGAACAAGCAGGTATGCCTCGACAAGCTGCGCGAGAAGATTGAAAGACTTAACTATCGTCCCGCCAAGCGAGTGCAAACGCGCGTACCTGCGGCCGTAAAGAACCGTACGCTGGAAGAGAAAGCTCGACGCGCTCAGATCAAGCGGTTGAGAACCAAGCCGGCGCTGGACGAATGAAGCGAGATGAAAATGGGGAGACCGACGAATGATATCTGTCGCCAATCGTATTTATGTCAAACCGGAATATGCCGACGCGTTCGAACAGAGGTTTCGCGATCGCGCCGGCCTCGTTGACAAGATGCCGGGATTCATTTCAAACCATGTGTTGCGACCCGTGAACGATGGTGACCCGTACGTCGTTTTTACTTTTTGGAATAGCCGGCAGGATTTTCTAAACTGGGTGCGCTCGGACGAGTTTGTAAAGGGACACGCTCAATCAGGCACCTTGCCGAAGGACGCGTTTTCACAAGCAAACGTTTTGGAGATGCACGAGGTTGTGCAGGATTCAACCAGACCTGAACTCGAAGCTGAACCACGCGGCGGGCCGTTCAGGATGCATTAAGGGGATCAGAAGTTAGAAGTCGGAGGTCAGATGTCAGAGACCACCCCAGATTTAGGAACAGCGACGCCAGAGGTCACCGGCCAGGTGTCAGAAACGACCTGCCCATCTCCGATCTCCGACCTCCGACCAAGAACCTCCGACCTGCGGCCCACCTACCAGGCCGCGCGGGCGGTAGCTGCAACTATCGAGACGCACTTCGCTGCACATATCGCCGCGGCGCATGAGCGTGGCGAGGAGGCGTTGGCGCCGAATCTGATCGCGGCGCAATCGCAGCGATCATCGACGCTACGTTCTGGGCCAGTTTGAGAAGAGAGGAAGGGCGCTCACCGAAAATTTCGCTCGCGTTTTTTCCTCCCGAACAAGTACCGCAACCACTGATATTTGAGCGGCCGCTATCGCTGACACCCAAGGTTTTGACAAAACTGGACCTGCCGTAGAACGTCCGGGAATTCACCTCGGCGTCTTCACTGCCCACGACGAATCGTCCTCGAGTGGCGGCGAGTTGCAGGTGTGGGGCGCCACCCGCAAAGTGCCGAGTTTCTGTTTTGTTTTGGAAGTGATCGAACCTGGTCTGCTGGTTATCAAACATCGTCGGATGGCCGGCTTCGGGAAGTTTGCCAACGTAGCCGTCCTGAAGGGCGAAGAAGTGAAGATCGTAGACGAGCATGGAGCCAGCTTGCCGGATTGCCCGGCGCTGCTCGCTAAGTTGCTTCCCTTCACTTCTCCGGGATCGTGGGACCACCGCTTCAATCTGCACGTTCAGCTGGCAGCATCGATGCGCGCGCACGGCCACGGCGGTTCCTTGCTGGTAGTTCCTACTGGTTCTGAAGCGTGGCGCGAGTCGATCGTGCAGCCGGTGCTTTATTCAGTCACTCCGCCCTTCTCGGCGCTGGCGGAATTAATGCGACAGGAAGTTAACGAATCAAATGAGAATTGGTTAGACGCGGCCGTGCGCCGGGCCGTTGATACTGTTGCCGGCCTCACTGCTGTCGACGGCGCAACGATAATCAACGACCAATACGAAGTGCTGGCGTTTGGCGCCAAGATAGGCCGGCCGGTTGGCAGTGCGCCGGTCGAGCAGATGGTGACGACGGAACCGGTAGTTGGCGACCACCCCGTCTTGATTCATCCGGCACAAAATGGCGGACCCGACATTTATCGGCGGCACAGTTTGTACACGATCAGCGTGATTCTTTGGCCCTGGTGGCTTCTCAGGACGGAAAGTTTACGGTCTTTGCGTGGTCACCTTGTGAAGAGATGGTTCACGCGCACCGGGTAGACACGCTGTTGTTGTAATATCCAGAAAATGGAACAACGAGTTTTTCTCTGTGCGTACTCAGTCTGCTCTGTGTTCTGTGGTGAGTCTTTTCCTTAATTAAATTCACTACAGAGGCACAAAGTTCACAGAGATCGCACAGAGTCTTAAGTAATTCCGATAGGTTCCCTGGCTGGGTACTTGATTTCTCATCCGGGAATTCTATGCAATGCCATGGTTTCGTCTTAAGGAAGGCGCATTTTTATGAGTACACCTTCCGGTGGCGTGCGCCACTCCGTCGTCACGTGGCCGAGCCGTTGGAGGCGATGGAGGAGCGGGTAGAGCATCCCGTCGGTCCATTCAAGCTCGCCCCCTGACAGCACACGTACCTGCTTGAGGATCGCGTAGCCGTAGCTCTCACCCCCGGCCAGAATTGCGAGCACGAGCGGTGTCGCTGAGGCCGCAACCAGGTCCTTGTCGATATGCATGCGCCTCCAGGGCTCGAAGTGCTATGCATAGAAGCACAAGGCGTAGAAGGTACGCAAGCGGCGCTCCGGCACGCGAGATAATCCCCCGGCACGCGCCTTGTATCGACGAAGGAGGTTTGAGTGCCCATCACGGGATCCGATAGGGAATTCGCGGTCGTCGGACGCGGAACGGTCTTCGACGGCATCGCGTATTGGGTGACGCTCGCCGGCATCTACCTGATGGTCGGCGGACTGATGTTCTACTCCGGCAAGGGCAAGCTCTTCGACAACGACGGGGAAGCTCCGCAAGGCATCAAAGATCAGTTCCAGGGCACCTTCCTCGACACGATCCCCGGTGTCGATACCGCGTGGTTCATCCTCGGCGTCCTCGAGTTCGGCGTGTTCGTGTTGTTGCTCGCGAGCCTTATCCGCCTCGAGTTCCTACCGCACCGCGACAAGTCGATCCTGCAGGTCGGGCTTTCGGTCGCGCTGCTGACGTTCGCGTGTCTCGCGTTCGGTCAGACCGCGACCAATCAGTTCGCCGGCACCGCAGACCTCTACACGTACTTCGCTTCCACAGCGGTCATTCTCATCCTGGTCAGCTTCATGCCTCCGAACCGCCCCGACCGGTGGCTCGGTGGTACGGGCGGAGCGCGTTCGACTGGATGCATAGAGTTAGCCGTTCCTCGGCCTCGGAGGGCGCCTGCGGCAGCCTTCCGGGTGAGGTCAGAGCAGCGGGGAGATGGTTGCTAACGCTCGCGCCCTGAGCCTTTCGCGCGTCCTTACGAGAGCGCGACCCGGCCGCGAGATGATCTCGGCCGGTGCCGAGAAGCGCTCGTCGAACTGTCTCGCGAGCTCCGGTGAACGCACGAGCACGTCGATCTCGAAGAAGCGCTTGAGGCTCCAGGCCTCGAGGTTGCACGTTCCCGCCAGAACGTCTTCGCCGTCACGCACGAACGCCTTGGCATGGAGCATCGTCGGGTATTCGAGGATCCGAACGCCCGCCTCGAGCAGAGCCCCGTGGTGGTGGTGCTGCGCCGCAGCGCAGGCCCAGTTGTTCGCTGTCGCCGGGACGAAGAGCCGCACTCGAACGCCGCGGCGGGCTGCGACTTCCATTCGCCGGATCATCTGCGCGTCCGTGACGTAGGGGTTCACGACGTCGAGACTCTCCCGCGCACCGTCCAGCAGGCTGGCGATCGCGGTGGTGATCGGACGCTGGCCACCCGGTGCGTTGTGCAAAACGGTCGCGGGCACTGCGCCTGATCCGACCTCGTGCTCCGGGAAGAGCTCAGCGAGCTCCTCCGGGAGAATGACGCCGTCCAACCAGCGGAATGTCGCGACGAAGACGAGTTGCAGCTGCGATGCGACGGGACCCGCAACGCGCAGGAAAAGGTCGTGGAAGCGCCCGTCGTGGAAGTGGTCCTCGATCCCCGCGCCACCGACCCAGCCGACACGACCGTCGACGACGACGAGCTTGCGATGGTCGATGCTCCCGAGTCGGTCGAGGTTCCACCGAGTGGAGCCGCCGGCCGCCGAGGGGCGGACTGGGGCTCGTAGCTGGATCGCACGTACAACGCGGACGTCGATGCCTGCGGCCAGAAGCCGCTCGTAGAACGCGCGGCTACCTCTGTCGGGATCCGACCCTTGGCGATCGACGACGACTCGGACCGACACGCCGTCGGAGGCCTTCGCAATCAGCAGCTCCGCGAACTGGTCTCCGATCGAACCCGGCCGGAACCCGAACTGGTTGACGTGGATCGACGATGCGGCCGAAGCGATGTCCGCCAGCATTGGCGGATAGAAGTTCCGGCCCTCGACATGCACCTCCGCCGACGAGGCGATGGTCTCGTCGAAGACGAGCCGGAGATCCTTCTTCCGGGTGGGCGCACGAAGCAGCAGTTCGGCGCGCTCGCGTTCAGACACTCCCACAGGCTGAGGCTAACGCCCGCCACTCCAATGTCGATCGAACCTCAGTCGTCCGCCGCCAGGTCGAAGCGAGCGATGACTCCGTCGTCGCCGCCCTCGGGTACCGGGCGCTCAGGATGTCGGGTCGCCACCCACGCAACTCCGCGCTCCGGGTAGGCGACGACGTCTGGGAACCGCTTGGTCGAGATCCCAAGCAACCTCACAGGCTCATCCGTGGGGTTCGAGAACGTGTGCAGCCCGTCCCGGCCCTCCGGGAAGTAGACGACGTCGCCGCGTGACAACTCCTCCTCTCCCTCGGGCGTGCGGACGGTGAGCGTCCCGCTGAGGATGAAGAACATCTCCTCGACGCCGTAGTGCATGTGCATCGGGCCTCCGTCTGCCTGCGGCAGGTACTCGATCAGCGACGCTCCGAGGTGGTCGGCCCCGAACGGGTGCCCGAACCACCGGATGCGGACGTCGTCCTCCACTTGATCCCATGGCTCGTCTTCCAAGAAGTTCAGGCGGTGCACTTATTCGGCGCGTTGAGTCACGGCCTCGACGTTGTGGCCGTCGGGACCGATGACGAACGCGGCGTAGTAGTTGTCGCCGTAGTCGGGACGGAGCCCTGGGGCGCCGTTCTCCTGGCCGCCGGCGGCAAGCGCAGCGCCGTAAAACGCGTCCACGGTCGCCCGATCCGGCGCCTCGAATCCGAGGTGCACCGTCGGCCCGACCGGGTCGCGGCGGACGAGCCCGAAGTCGTTCCGGCCGGCATACCTACCCACTCTGGCGACTCGAACGAGATCTCGTAGCCGAGCGGCGCAAGAGCCGCTTCGAAGAAACGGCGGCTGGCATCCATGTCGCTGACGTTGATCGCAACGTGATCGAACACAGAGCTTCGAGCCTACTCGATTGGTCATGGAATGCTCCTAGCGCGACACGTGGTGCTAACCGTTCAGAGAAACCGATGAACTCGCCGGGCAGGCGCGGTCGTACGAGAGAACCCCACGAGGAGGCGAGATGAGCAGGCTCCGATTCGAGATCTCGATGTCCCTGGACGGCTACGTAGCCGGCCCTGACCAAAGCGAGGAGAACCCGCTCGGAGCGGGCGGCGAGCGGCTCCACGACTGGGTCGTCGAGCTCGAGGCGTGGCGCAAGTCCCACGGCCATGCCGGCGGCGAGGTGAACGAGAGCACACCCATCATCGAGGAGCAGATCGCGAACATCGGGGCCGTACTGATGGGCCGCAACATGTTCGGCCCGCCTGGCGGTGGTGACTGGGGAGATGGTTCGTGGCAGGGATGGTGGGGAGACGATCCGCCGTTCCACTGTCCCGTCTTCGTCCTCACCCATTACGAGCGCGAGCCTCTGGAGCTCTCTGACACGACCTTCAGCTTCGTCACCGATGGGATTCAGTCCGCGCTCGACCTGGCCAAGGAGGCGGCCGGCGACCAGGACATCAAGCTCAGCGGCGGAGCGGATGTGGCGCGGCAGTTTCTCGCCGCCGGTCTCGTCGACGAGCTGGAGCTGCATGTCGTGCCCGTCCTGCTGGGTAGTGGAGAACGCCTGTTGGATGACGTCGGCGACCTGAAGCTGGAGCAGATCCGCGCAGTCGAAGCGCCCGGCGTCACCCATCTCAAGTACCGCGTCGTCAGGTAGCCGCGGCGGGTCGGCTCGTGGTTCCCGAGAGCCTGCCTACTCATTTGAGCAACGTACCCCGACCTGCGATCGCGCTCAACCGGGCGAGACACGCACCGTGGACGCGTTCGCTAGCGACGGTTCTCTTCGTGTTGGGTGGCGCCGTCGACCGGAGGAATCCAGCTCTCGCGACGTTTCACCCACATCTCTGTTTGTGGCGTCAGTTCGAACGGCGCATCGTCGAGGCTTCCGATCCTGATCTCGATGACGCCCTCCTCGACGTTGGAGAGATCGAGCAGCCTGGATCCGCACCGAGCGCAGAAGGCGCGACTGTCATAGCTTGCGACCTCTCCGGTCAGCTCGAACACCTCGACCGGCCAGTGCGCGTAGACGCTGAACGCGCTTCCCGATTCCTTTCTGCAGTTCGCGCAGTGGCAGCGGAGGACGTGGAGTGGTTCACCGCGGACGCTGTAGCGGACTGCTCCGCAAAGGCATCCACCGGTGCGCAAATCTCCCTCCACGCGGCGAATCGTGGCACACCACCTGCCTGCGCATGTGGTGCGCAGGTCCTAGGGCGCCGCTTGCCGCAGAAGCTCGTCGTCGGAGAGCGAGGCGAGCTTCTTCGGCACGACCATGCGCCAGGCATCGAAGACGAGCTCGCGGAGCTCGTCCGCATCAATTGCGTCGAGCCGCACGACCAGCCACTGGTAGCGCATGTCCGGCGGCTTCGGCCGCAGGAACTTGTCCGGATACGTCTCGAGCGCGGCTTCGCGCTCCTCCTTCGGAAAGGCGAAGCCCATCAGGGTCTCGTCACGCGAGAAGGCCAGGTAGACGATCCGTCCGACGCGGAACTTGATCCGGCCCCTGACGAAGACCTCGTACGACCGCGGCAACCCCGCCGTCAGATCGCGCACGTCGTCGATCCCCACGGCCATCTGGCGGAGAGGTTAGGTCACGTGCGTCGCCTCTCGTGCCGCGTCTCGCGGCCTACAGCGTCAGTGTTTCGGCCGGCGCTCAGCCGAGTTCTTGGGCGAGCCCGATGAGAAGGCCGTCAGGCCCGCGGATGTAGCAGAGCCGATACGCGTCTTCGTACTGGACCACTTCACTGCTGACAAGCTGCGCGCCGCGCTCGAGGAGCCGCGCGAGGGTCTCGTCGATGTCGTCCACGGCGAACATGACGCGTAGGTAGCCGAGAGAGTTGACCGGGGCGTTCCGGTGATCACCGATCACAGGCGGCGTCAGAAAGCGCGAGAGCTCGATCCGGCTGTGGCCGTCCGGCGTGCGCATCATGGCGATCTCGACGCGCTGGTCGCCGAGTCCGGTGACGCGCCCTGCCCACGCTCCCTCCACCAAGGCTTGTCCTTCGAGCTCGAGGCCCAGCTCGCGGAAGAACTCAATCGTCGCCGGGAGGTCGTCGACGACGATGCCTACGTTGTCCATCCGTCGAAGCGCCATGCCTGTCTGAGTGAGACTAGCCCGGAACCGTGAATACGGCTGTGCATCTCGTACGATCGCGGAGGAGGATGCTCACGTGACGACGTCTGATCCGATCGCCGAGATCATCGGGGACTATCGCGCCTTCGCGGCGATGCAGCGCGACCGTCTTTCTGCCCGCGGCATCGACATCGCGCCCTACCCGCTCAGCCATCTCTGCGTCCGCGTCGCTGACTGGGACCTGTACGTCCACCAGCGCACGCTTCTCGAGCGCCATGCGAGGGCGAACTTCGAGCACGTCTGGAACGGGCGTCCGATCTCCTTGATCGTGCTCTCCGAGCCGCTCGATGTCCTCGACGGGGCTCCGGTCTCGAACATCGAGCTCATCCCGCCTGTTCACCAGCGTGTCTACCGGATGGGCCTCGAGCACCTCGGCGTCGTCGTCGGTGAGGAGTTCGACGAGTTCTCGCGGGTGCATCGGGACGCGCTGACTGGGCAGCAGTTCCAGAGTTCCGCCGTCGACCCGGTCTACGTGCTGTTCGAGGACTTCACCCACGTGAAGTTCTACCGGCGCTCCTTCTTCGACGTCGTCGAGGACGCGGAAGGGGGCTTCGAGGGCTTCGTCCACGTCGACGACTGGGTGCCGCAGCGGCTGGTCACCGCCACCGGCCCCAACCCGCTGCTTCGGTGATCTACCTCCGCGTCCTTGGGTCGTGCGTAGGGTCGGCGTACATCGGCGGGCAACCGTTATCGATGGCTCCGGGGCGGAGTTCGTAGTGCCAGGGTTCATTGCTGTAGATCTGGCACAGGCCGTACTCGGCGCCGTGCTCGGACAGCCACGCTGTGGCGTCGGAGCGCCCAATGTCGACCGCCTCGCCCGACACATGAGCAGACGTGTTGGGGGTGGCCACCCAGCGAGCAGCTTCCTCTCTCGAGCCGTATTTCAGGATCGCCTGCTGGAGCAATAGCCTCTGGTATTCCGCCGAACGCCAGCCACTGTCGACGAAGAAGTCGACCCCGTCGTACGCGGCATGTTTTGCGGCTTGGCGCAGGGCACCGAGCAGGGCTGGATCAAGGTTGGCTACACCCGGAACGTCGTCATCGAAGACCGTCGCGCCCGCGGGTACGGCACCGTTGTCCTCGCGAAGCGGACTACGACGCTCGTTGCGAAAGTCACGGAGCTCCTTGCGAGGGGTAGCGAACGGTGCTGCTGCCGTCGACGACGAGGGCGTCATGGATGACCGCGTTGAGGACGCTGACACGAGCAAGTGGTGGCTGTGGGCTGCGGCGATCGCCGTGATGACGAGTAGCAGCCCGGCGGCACGGATCCTCCGAACCCGGATCCGTCGAGGCGTTGATCGTACTCGCGTGCTGTAGGCCACTCCTCCAGTGAACGCGGCGCGGCGTTGCCAGCACGTATGTGGATTTCGATACGCCGACGATATTCGCCGCCTCTAGCATCGGAGCATGCGTGTGTTGATCGTCGAGGACGAGCCCTACATGGCAGAAGCCATCCGCGACGGTCTACGCCTGGAAGCGATCGCGGCAGACATCGCCGGTGACGGTGACACCGCTCTGGAGCTGCTGAGCGTCAATGCCTACACCATCGCCGTCCTCGATCGAGATATTCCCGGACCTTCCGGCGACGAGATCGCCAAACGCATCGTCGCCTCCGGCAGCGGCATGCCCGTCCTCATGCTCACCGCTGCTGACCGTCTCGACGACAAGGCCTCTGGGTTCGAGCTCGGCGCGGATGACTACCTCACGAAGCCGTTCGAACTCCAAGAGCTCGTGCTCCGGCTCAGAGCGCTCGACCGCAGGCGCGCCTACGTCAGGCCGCCTGTGCGAGAGATCGCAGGTCTGCGCGTGGATCCGTTCCGTCGAGAGGTCTACCGCGACGAGCGCTACGTTGCGCTGACCCGGAAGCAGTTCGCAGTGCTCGACGTCCTCGTCGCTGCCGAAGGCGGTGTCGTCAGCGCCGAAGAGCTTTTGGCGCGAGCGTGGGATGAGAACGCAGACCCGTTCACGAACGCCGTGCGCATCACGGTCTCCCAGCTGCGCAAACGCCTCGGCGAGCCCTGGATCATCGCCACGGTGGCCGGCGTCGGCTACCGCATCGAGACGCAGCGAGAAACAGGGCGCGAGGGATCGAAACGTGGATAGAAAGCCCGGGTTGAGCGTTCGTCTGAAGCTCACCCTGAGCTACGCCGGCTTCCTTATGCTGGCGGGTTTCTTGATGCTCGCGGCCGCATGGCTCGCAGGCCAGCCAGGGCAATCGGTCGACTTCCTGCGATACGTACCCGACGAGGTGGTCAGCACGCTCGGTGGCTTGGTGCCCGGAAACGATGCCTTCCTCCTGCGCGCTTTCGCTCCGGCTGCGGCCATCGTGCTGGCGTTCTTGCTCGTGTTCGGTCTCTTAGGAGGATGGATTCTCGCCGGCCGGATGCTCGCCCCTCTGACTCGCATTACGGACGCCACACGCACGGCCACGAACGGATCGCTCTCACATCGAATCGTGCTAGAGGGCCGCGGAGACGAGTTCCGTGAACTCGCCGACGCCTTCGATGCCATGCTCGCGCGGCTCGAGTCGCACGTCGCCGAACAGCAGAGATTCGCAGCCAACGCGTCCCATGAACTGCGCACCCCGCTAGCGATCACGCAGACCCTTCTCGACGTCGCCCGCAACGATCAGAACCGCGACACCAGCGAACTCGTCGACCGCCTCCATGCCGTCAACACCCGCGCGATCGACCTGACCGAAGCAATGCTCTTGCTCAGCCGCGCCGACCAGCGATCCTTCTCCCGAGAACACGTCGACCTGTCCCTCATGGCGGAAGAAGCGACTGAAACGCTCCTCCCCCTCGCGGAAACGCGTGGCGTCACCATCGAGACCTCTGGCGACACGACCCCCACCGTCGGCTCACACGCGCTTCTGCTGCAGATGAGTACGAACCTCGTGCACAACGCGATCGTCCACAACCTGCCTGAGCAGGGCACCGTGTGGGTCACGACCAGCGCTCAGCCCAAGAGTGTGCTGCTCACCGTCGAGAACAGCGGTGAGAAGCTCACCCCACAGTTCGTTTCCACGCTCGCCGAGCCGTTTCAACGCGGCACCAAACGCATCCGCACCGACCACGCGGGTGTCGGCCTCGGTCTGGCAATCGTCAAGAGCATCACCCAAGCACACGACGGAGACCTCACTCTTACCCCGCGGGCTGCAGGCGGACTCCGCGTCACGGTGCAACTACCCGCGGCGTCACCACACAATGGCAGCTGACCTCAAGGGTGCGACCGTGGATCTGGCCACAGCCGATGAGTTCGAGGTGGTTTGTGAGTCTCTGCCGCGATGTGGCCGGAGCAGGCCGCCGAGACAAGGAGTCATGAGATGACGCGATACCTGATCTCGTTCGATGATGGGGCGATGACCTTCCCCGAGGAGGATCTGCCCGCCGTGGCCGAGGCTGCACACGCGGTGGCTCGAGAGGCCGAGGACGCTGGCGTCTGGGTCTTCGGCGGCGGCTTGCATTCCCACGAAGAGGTGAGCGTGGTGGCGACCGATGGAACGGTCACAGACGGCCCGGAGGCCAAGGCGTACATCGGTGGCTTCTCCGTCGTCGAGGTAGCCTCGCGCGAGGAGGCGCTGGAGTGGGCTGCGAAGATCGCCGTCGCCTGCCGTTGTACTCAAGAGGTCCGCGAGTTCGGGCCCGGCTCGAGAGTCCGCGAGTTCGTGCCCGACCCGACCGTCTGAGGTCCATGGAGCGGGGCCGCCGTCACCGGCGGCCCCAGCGCTCGTCGTAACGAGGGCTTATGACCTGTACTCGCCGAGCTTGTACTGCTGGTTGAGCGCCTCGCTTCGAATACGCAGCGCGCGGAGCCAGGCCGGCTCGTCGCCCTGCGGCGCAGGACTCATGCGCACCTGCCACTCGCCGAGGCCGTACTGGCGGTTGAGTGCCTCGCTGCGCAGGCGCAACGCCCGTTCCCACGCCGCCTCGGACGTCGCCTCGGCGGATCCGGCGCTCGCCGGCGCATGGACGCCGAGTCCGTACTGCGCGTTGAGACCCTCGCTGCGAGCCTCGAGCGCTTTCCTCCACTGCTGGTCGTTGTCGCCGCCGCTCAGCGCTGCGCCCGCGCCGATCATCGCGACGATTGCGGAAGCTACGAGGATCGAGCCTTTCGTGCGAGCCTTCATCGCGACTCCGTCACGTGGGAGCGGCGAAGCCTTCAGCCCGGCGTCGATCTTGTCCGCCGTCGCCTGGAGGTCGGCCTCCCACTCGCTTCCCAGCATGCGATAGAGCTCGTGCATCTCTGCCTCCCGTCGTCGTTCGGCCAAGAGTCCGACGCGCCGCTCATTCGGCGCCCATTTCCGGTAACGCCGCGGTAATGGAGAATGCGTCGGCTCTGTGGCAACCGATCGGAGGCGCATGCAGATTCGCATCCTCGGTCCGCTCGAGGTGTCAGAGGATGGCCGCGTCGTCGAGGTCGGCGCAGGACGCCAACGCGCGTTGCTCGCGCTGCTCGCCTTGCATGCGTGCGAGATCGTCGCCACCGATCGTCTGATCGAGGGGCTCTGGGGCGGCTCGCCCCCGCCGACCGCTGCCAAGGCGCTCCAGAACCTCGTCTCCCAGCTTCGCCGCTCGCTCGGCGCGGATTCGATCGCAACGAGACCTCCCGGGTACAGCCTTCGGCTCGACGCCGACGATCTCGACGCGAAGCGGTTCGAGCGTCTCGCGGCAGAGGGCCATCGTCTGCTCGAGGAGGATCCCGGCCGAGCCGGGCAGACGCTCCGAGAGGCGCTCGCGCTGTGGCGAGGACGCGCGCTCGCAGACTTCGCGTACGAGGACTTCGCACAGAGCGAGATCGCGCGACTCGACGAGCTGCGGCTCGCAGCGACCGAGGATCGGATCGACGCGGACCTCGCGTTGGGTCGAGCGTCGGAGCTCGTCCCCGAGCTCGAGCCGCTCGTATCGACTCATCCGCTGCGCGAGCGCCTCCGCGGCCAGCTCATGCTCGCGCTCTACCGAAGCGGTCGACAGGCGGACGCGCTCGAGGCGTATCGCTCGGGCCGGCGGTTGCTGGACGCGGAGCTTGGGCTCAAGCCGGGCGATGAGCTCCAACGCCTCGAGAAAGCGATTCTCAACCACGATCCCTCGCTCGAGTCGCCGGTAGCGGTCGAACCACAACGACCCGCTGTCGCACAGCCTCGCCGAACGTCGCCCCGTGCCAAGGCGCCAGTTCCTCCCGACTCAGTCGCTGTGATCGACCCGCAGCGCTCCCGGGTCGTGGGCCACGTGCCCGTGGGCCGCAGGCCCGTCGCCCTCGCGATCGGGCACGGCTCGGTCTGGGTCGCCAACGCAGACGATGGAACGGTCTCTCGCATCGATCCGGATCGCCGCGAAGTCATCAGGACGATCGGCATCGGAGCACCGGCGATAGACCTCGCTGTCTCCACCAATGCGGTCTGGGTGGCGAACGGAAGCGACGGCACAGTTTCCCGCATCGATCCCAGCGCCGACGCCGTCGTCGAGACGATCGACCTGAGGGGCTCGAGCGAGCTCGTCTGGAACCCGACCTACGCGGTCGACGCCGATGACGATTCCGTCTGGATCGCCGCGGGTCCGCGCCATGTGCTCCGCATCGACCCGGCGACGAACGAGCCCTCCGCGATCATCGACGTCGGCCGTGCGCCGGTAGGCGTGGCACTCGGCGAGGAGGCAGTCTGGGTGGTGACGACCGCCGAGCGGGCCCTGCGCCTCGAGCCGCACACGAACACAGCCACGACCGAGGTGCCCGTCGGGTACCCCGTCGCGGTGACGGCCGGGAAGCAGGCTGTCTGGGTCTCTGACTCGCGAGGGCAGGTCTGGCGCATCAACCCGGACACGGGAGCGGTGACTCAGACGACCCCGGTTGGGAGAGGGCTCGTGGGCCTGTGCGCGACGGATGGAGCGGTGTTCGCGGCCAACAACGCCGACGGCACCGTCGTCCAGATCGATCCGCAGGACGGTCGAGTTGTGGGCCTCGTTCCGGTTGGCCACGCGCCGACGGACGTGGCCTCTGCGGACGGGACCGTCTGGGTTTCGATACAGAGCGAGAGCGCTATGTGAGCGAGCTCGAGATCGGGATCCTCCCGGCGACGATCTCGGCCCGGACGCCCTCGATCTCGGCCGTGAGCGAGCGGGGCACCGCCGCGCTGATCGCGCCGAGGCCGACCCCGTTGTTCTCGAGGGAGAAGCGGGACGTGCGACCGGTCTCGAGCGTCCCGCGAGCGAGCGCCTCGATCGTGTCGAACACGGCCACGTCGGACCTCATCAGCGCGCTCGTCAGTATGTGCGGGCCGAGGTGGGATTGGTCGACGTCGACTCCGATCCCCCAGACTCCACGCTCGCTTGCCGCCTCCAGCGCCCCCAGGCCGCAGGGGCCGGCGACCTGGAACACCACACGCGATCCCTTCGCGATCTGGCTCAGGGCGACCGACCTGCCTTTCACCGGGTCGTAGTAATCGTCGGTATAGCTGTTCAACGTCGTGACGCGAGGATTGGCTCCTCTCGCCCCTGCCTGGTAGCCGGCAATCCACCGCTCCACCACCGGCACCCGCTCGCCACCGACCGAGCTGACCACCTCCTCCCCCGGAGAGAGCGTCAGCACGAGCGCAGCCAGGTGGCCGGCCAGATAACCAGCTTGCTCTGCGCTGAACGCGACGCCGAGGACGTTCTTCGGGCGCTGCGGCAGATCGTCGTGGGCGACGTCGATGATCGCGAACCTCGTTTCGGGAAACGCGGTGGCGACTCTGTCGATCGCGAGGGCCGAAAAGACCTAATCCGATGACCAGGTCGTACTTCTGTCGCGCGAGAAGCGAGAGGCTCGGGACGTAGCCTTCCTTCGGGGCCGGTGTCAGTACTCGCCCTCTGATCCCCAGCTCTCGGACAGCCCGCTCGAGCCCGAGGTAGGCCCCGTGTTCGTACGAGTCGTCGAAGCCTGCCGCCGCCATGACGAGTCCGACTCTGAGCCGCCTGTCGCTCACCTGCGGAAGTGCTCGATCGTTGCCCGCACGCCGTCGGCGAGCGGCGTCGGGGTGATCGGCCCGATCAGGCGCTCGAGATGTCTGCCTTCGAGCGACTCCGGGAACGGGAGCTGGCCCTCTTCCCAGAACACCTTGCCGGCGACCGCTGGGACCGCTGACTCGATCGCGTCGACGACCTCTTGCATCGTCGAGGGCACGCCCGGGAAGTTGGCGACGTGCGCGCCGTCCGTGGCGACACGCGCGGCGAGCGCGAATGCGCGACCCACGTCCGGGGCGAAGTCGTACTGCGCGGTCCCGCCGTACGCGATCGTGTAGCCGTCGCCCCGCGCGGCCGCTTCCATCGCGAGCGACGGCCCAGAGGTGAGTCCCTGATCCCGGCCTGGGCCGTACACGACGTACGGGCGGATTCCGATCGACGCGACGTCGTCGTCGTTCCAGTACACCCGCGCGGTTCCCTCGTTCGCGAGCTTGAACACGCCGTACAGCGTCGTCGGCGCGGTACCGCCGGACTCCGGCGCGGGGGAGGGGTCGCTGACGTTGTAGACGGCGGTCGAGCTTGCGTACGCGAGCCCGCGGATCCGGTTGAGCCGAGCCTTGATCGCCTCGAGCACGACGACGGTGCCGTGCACGTTCACGCGCGCGCCGCGCTCGGGATCGGCGCGGCAGAAGGGCACCTGCAGTGCGGCGAGGTGGACGACGTGCGCGATGTCGTGCTCGTCGAGCGCTCCGCCGAGTGCAGCGGCGTCCGTCACGTCGCCGGACACGAGCGTGACCCGGGCGCGTTCCTCCTCGGACAGCGCGAGTCGCAGCCGTGCGTCGTCTGAGCCGAGGTCGAAGCCGACGGGCTCCTCGCCCAGGTCGAGGAGCGCCTTGAGCGTCCAGGCGCCGAGGCATCCGAGGGCGCCCGTGACGAGCGTGCGGGCGGCCTCAGGCAAGCGGCGCGTCCTGATAGACGGTGACGGTCTCGGTGTAGAACTCGATCGCGGCCCGACCCTGCTCGTGTGGCCCCCAGCCGGAGCCCTTGACGCCGCCGAACGGCACGTGCACGTCCGCGCCGGCGGTCTGCGAGTTCACGTGGATGATCCCGGCCTGGATCTCACTCGTGAAGCGCTGCATCTCGCGCAGATCGCGCGTGAAGATCGACGCCGAGAGACCGAATCGCACGGCGTTGGCGCGCTCGATCGCCTCGTCGAAGCTCGAGTAGCGATAGAGGGAGGTCACGGGGCCGAACACCTCCTCGCACGAGAGCTCAGCGTTGTCGGCGACGCCCTCGAAGACCGTCGGCGCGATCAAGTACGCGTCGTCGTCGGCTCGCTCGCCTCCGGCGAGAACCGTGCCGCCTGCGTCCCGCGCTCGCTCGACTGCCCCGAGGATCTCGTCCATCGCTCCCTCGTTCACCACAGGGCCGACCTCGACCTCCGGGTCAGCGGGATCGCCGACCTTCCCTGCCGCGACACGCGCGAGGAGCTTCTCGCGAAACGCGTCGTAGACCGAGTCCTCGACGAGGATGCGCCGCGTCGCCGTGCACTTCTGCCCGGCCGACCAGAACGCCCCCGCGTACGAGGCTTCCACCGCCCGGTCGAGCTCGGCCGCCGCGGTCACGATCAGTGGGTTGTGCCCACCGAGCTCGAGCTGGACGCGGCAGTCGCGTGCGGTCGCCTCGTCGCGGACGGAGCGGCCGACGGGGACGGAGCCCGTAAACGAGATCGCACGCACACCAGGGTTCGAAACGATCTCCGCACCGACCTTCGAACCCGCACCCGTCAAGACATTCAGCACGCCCGCAGGCAGCCCGGCCTCCGCGAAGCACTCCGCGACGTGAAGTCCCGTCCGTGGCGCCTCGTACCCGAGCTTGAGCACGAGTGTGTTCCCGTAGATCAGCGCCGGCGCGAGCTTCCACACGGGGATCGCGATCGGGAAGTTCCACGGCGTGATGAGACCCACGACCCCCAGCGGCCGACGCAGGGTGAAGAGTCGCTGGTCGGGGACTGACGGCTCGTACATCTCGCCGATCGGCCGGTACGCCTCGCCCGCGGCATAGCGGAGGATCGTCGCCGCGCGCAGCGTCTCGAGGCGCGCCTCGCGCAGCGGCTTTCCCATCTCGGCGGTCATGTCCTGCGCGACCTGCTCCGCACGTGCCTCGATCGCAGCGGCGGCCTTCGCGAAGAACACGGCGCGCTGCCCGGCCGGAAGCGCCGACCACGCGGGGAATGCCTCGCCTGCAGCCTCGATCGCGGCGCGCGCGTCCTCCGCCGTCGACGCCGGATACACACCGGTGACGTCCGAGGGTCGCCACGGGCTCCGCTTCTCGTAGGTCTCGCCGCCGGCACTCTCGCGCCACTCGCCGCCGATGTAGTTGCGGGCCGGCGCTCCGGTCACGGTCTCGGTCATGGCACGGGCTCCTTTGGGATGAGCTCGGAGGCACGCACGACGGGGTTGACGAGCGTGCCGATCTCGGGAACGTGGATCTCGACGAAGTGGCCGGGCGAGAGCGTGAAGCTGTCGGGTGGGACGAGGCCGGTACCCGTCAAGAGGATGCTCCCTTGCGGCACGGGGTTGTCCACCGTGAGCCAGCGAACGAGGTCGTCGAACGATCGCTTCATCCGCGCCGTCGACGTCTCGCCCTCGAATACGATCTGCCCCCACTCGTCGGTGACCCGCAGCGTCAGCTGGAAGGGTCGATCGTGATCGCCGGAGACGAAGACCGACGGCCCGAACGCGCACGCGCCCGCGTAGATCTTCGCCTGGGGCAGGTAGAGCGGGTTCTCGCCTTCGATGGATCGCGACGAGACGTCGTTGCCGATGGTGTACCCCGCGATCCGGCCGTTCTTGCCGAGCACGACGCCGATCTCCGGCTCGGGGACGTTCCACGTCGAGTCCTCGCGGATGCCGATCGGCGCTCCCGGCCCGACCGTCCGGCGCATCATCGCGTCCTTCATGAAGAGCTCCGGGCGTGGTGCGTCGTAGACCATCGTGTAGACGTCCTTCACCGCGCTCTCCTCGACGCGTGCGTCCCGCGAACGCTCGTAGGTCACGCCGGCGCACCAGATCTCAGGTGCGTCGAACGGCGCCATGAGCTCGTATGGCGCGGACAGCTGGAGCGTGTCGGGGTCGAGCGGCTCGATGCGTGTGCCGCTGTCCGTGACGATGCGGCCGTCCTCGAAACGGCCGCTCTCGACGCCGTTCGGTCCGCGCACCCGCACGTAGCGCATCAGTAGACGGCCCGGCCGCCGGAGATGTCGTACGTCGCGCCGGTCGAGAACGAGCACTCGTCACTTGCGAGCCAGCAGATCAGTGCCGCGACCTCGTGCGGTTCGCCGATCCGGCCCATCGGGATGCGCTCGGCCATGTAGTCGACGTGCTCCTTTGACATTCCGTCGAGCATCGGCGTCTCGATCACCGCGGGCGCCACGCAGTTGACGATCACGCCCGTGCGCGCGAGGTCCTTTCCGATCGCCTTCGTCATCGCGATGACCGCGGCCTTGGAGGCGGAGTAGGCGCCTGCCATCGGGTTCCCTTCCTTGCCCGCGATCGAGGCGACGTTGACGATCCGGCCGTAGCCGCGCTCGACCATTCCCGGGATCACGGCCCGGTTGCAGAAGAAGACGCCGTCGGCGTTGATTCCCATCACGCGGCGCCACTCCTCGTCCGTGACGTCGACGGTCGGCAGTGAGGCACCCGCGACGCCTGCCGAGCAGACGAGGATCTCGATCGGGCCGAGTTCGTCACGCGCACGCGCGACGGCGGCTTCGACGTCGGCCGAGCTGGACACGTCGCCGGACAACGCGAGGATGCCGTCCTGCTCCTCGAGGCGAAGATCGAGCGTGGCGACGCGCGCACCCTCGTCGAGCAGCCGCCGCGCGACGGCTGCGCCGATGCCGCTCGATCCGCCCGTGACGAGCGCCACCCTTCCCGAGAATCGCTCCGCGTTGCCCATGGCTCGCGCCCAAGCCTAGAGGTCTGATGTGGGTTAGGCGTGCGTGCGGCTAACCCACATCAGGCCTCTAGAGTCTGGGCGCGTGGCCTTCGATCCGAACAGCGACTACCCGCTCGGGACGCGGCGTCCCGACCTCGTATCGACTCCGGGCGGTACTCCGCTCGGCGGCGTGACCCTGGATGCCCTGAGGGCGGGGGAGCTTCGCGCCGACGAGATGCGCGCTACGCCCGAGACGCTTCGAATGCAGGCGGAGGTCGCGCTCGCGGCGGGACGGACGCAGCTCGCCGAGAGCTTCGAGCGCGCTGCGGAGCTCGCTGCCGTTCCGGACGAGCTGCTCCTCGAGATCTACACGGCACTGCGTCCGCGCCGCGCGACCGCGTCCGAGCTCGAGGAGTGGGCCTTGCGTCTCGCTGCGCACGAGGCGCCGAAGACGGCCGAATTCGTGCGCGAGGCCGCCGCGGCGTACGCAGTGCGCGGACTGCTCGCAGATGAGTAGTCGGCGCTTCGCGTCGCGCGCGACCCGCGACCTCCACCTCGAGCAGCTCGTGTCGCCGCTGCCGGAGCTCGGACTCGTTGCCGCCAACGGGCCGAATGATCCGGAGCCGGAGCTCGTGGTGGTCGACGGCGTCGTCACGCGGATGGACGGTCGCGACGCCGCGGAGTTCGACGTCATCGATCGCTTCGTCGTCGCGCACGGCCTCGACCTCGACGTTGCGGGAGAGGCCATGGCACTCGACGATCTCGACCTAGCTGGCCGGCTCGTCGACGTGAACGTCTCGCGCGGCGACCTCATCCGGCTGTCGCGCGGTCTCACGCCGGCGAAGCTCGCCCGCGTTATCGGACTGCTCGATCCGGTCGAGCTGATGCTGGCGCTGAAGAAGCTCCGCGCGCGCCGCGTCCCTGCCAATCAGGCGCACGTGACGAATCTCAAGGAGAGCCCGGCGCTTCTCGCTGCCGATGCGGCCGAGGCGGCGCGGCGCGGTTTCGCGGAGATGGAGACGACGGTCGGCGTCGCGCGCTACGCGCCGCTGAATGCGATCGCGCTTCTCGTGGGCTCGCAGACGGGGCGTCCAGGGGTGATGACGCAGTGCGCGGTCGAGGAGCGGCGGAACCTCGAGCTCGCGATTCGCGGGCTCGTCACCTATGCCGAGACGCTCTCCGTGTACGGCACCGAGCCCGTCTTCGTCGACGGCGACGACACGCCGTGGTCGAAGGCATTCCTCGGCGCTGCGTACGCGTCGCGCGGCGTGAAGGTGCGCTTCACGTCGGGCACCGGCTCGGAGGCGCTCATGGGATACGCGCAGGGCCTCTCGATGCTCTACCTCGAGGCGCGCTGCCTCGCCGTCGTGCGCGCAGCGGGCTCGCAGGGCGTCCAGAACGGCTCGATCTCATGCGTCGCGCTCGTCCTGTCGGTGCCGGGCGGCACGCGCGCGATCCTCGGAGAGAACGTGCTCGCCGCCTGGCTCGACCTCGAGGTCGCGTCCGGCAACGACGCGATCGCGTCGCACTCGGAGATCCGCAAGACGGCGAAGCTCATGGGTCAGTTCCTCCCCGGCACGGACTTCGTGACCTCGGGCTACTCGGTCATGCCGCGGCACGACAACACGTTCGGCGGCGGCAACTTCGACGCCGACGACCTCGACGAGTGGCTGACGATCCAGCGCGACTGGCAGGTCGATGCCGGAATCGAACCTGTCTCCGAAGAAGAGCTCCTGCGCGTGCGAGAGCTGGCGGCGCGTGCCGCTGCAGGCCGTGTTCGCCGAGCTCGGGCTACCGGCCATCTCGGATGAAGAGGTCGCGATAGCGACGACGGGCTACGACGCGCGCGAGATGCCTGACCGCGATCGTGCAGCCGATGTCGAGGCAGCCGACGACCTGCTCGCACGCGGTGTCTCCGGCCTCGACGTCGCGCGTGCGCTCGATCGCCACGGGTTCGCCGACGTCGCCGAGGCCGTGCTCGGCATGCAGCGCCAGCGCGTCTCGGCGGACTACCTGCAGACCTCGGCGGTCATCGATCCGGATGGTGTCGTGCGCTCGGCGGTCAACGATCCGAACGAGTACTCCGGGCCGGGAACCGGCTACCGCCTCGAGGGGGAGCGCTGGGCGCTCCTCCAGTCGCTGCCGCAGGTCGTCGCGCCGGCGGCGCTCCTCGGCGAGGCTTCGGATGCCGAGCCGATCGTGTCCGAAGGCGATGCCGCCGCGCGCAGCGACGACCCGGCCGAGGTCGTCGTTGCAGTCGGCCCGGCATTCGCGGACTCGATCCGCCGCACGATCGCCGACCTGGATCACCGCGCCGTGCTCGACGCAGTCTGCGAGGGCGTGCGAGATGGTGGCGGCGAGCCTCGCCTCGTCCGCGTCCGCCGCGTTGCCGACGTCGCGTTCATCGCGCACGACGGCGCGCGCCTGTCCGGCTCGGGTGTCGCGATCGGCCTCCAGTCGAAGGGCACCGCGGTGATCCACCGCGCGGACCTGCAGCCGCTCGACAATCTCGAGCTGTTCGGGATGTCGCCGCTCTACACGCTCGAGTCGTACCGCGCGATGGGGCGGAACGCCGCCGGCTACGCCCTGGGCAAGCGGGTCGGGCCAGTGCCAACGCAGCTCGACAACTTCGCGCGCGCGAAGTTGATCGTGCGGACGACCTTGCTTCATGCGCGCGAGACGCAGGCGATCGTCCCGGGCGCCGAGCCGGTCGAGCTCGAGCTCGTCGGCGCGTCCGTTCGCTAGCCCGCTTCGTCTACTCGCTCGGCTTGCCGCCCTTGCCCCAGTGGCTCGGCTGAACGCCCTGGACGATCACCTGGATGTGCTCGATCGCCGCGCCGCTCGACTCGTGCAGCGCGTTCGTGAGCGCCTCGATCATCTTCGGCACGGACTCCTCCGTCACGCGACGGTCGTACAGCTTCACCTCGATCACGGGCATGGTTGACCTCCTGTCGACGAGGCTCGATCCTAGTTCGGACAGCGCCGTCTGATCGAGGAGGTCGTCATGCCGTTCCGCACGTACACCGTGGAGAACGGGTCGGTCGTGCCCGGGGACGAGACGCCGGACCCCGAGCTCCGCCAGGTCGACGAGGACACGTTCGTGATCCTCGAGAGCTTCTGCTACCGCGCGGCCAGCACCGACCCCGATGCGGACACGGTTTACCTCGTGCCCGGAGAGGACTTCGAGCCGCCGACGCAGCACGGGCCGAATCCTCCCATCGTGGTCCCGCCGGACACGTCCGGCAGGACCGACCTCGCGTCCGTGCCGACGCTCTTCTGGTGGCTCATCGCGAGCTACGGAAACCACACGCGCGCGTCGCTCCTGCACGACGCGCTGTACGTGGACGCGGGAGCGCCACCCGTTCCGCGGAGGACCGCAGACCGCCTGTTCCTGACGGCGCTCCGCGAGCCTGGCCCGCAGAAAGGCGGCGCCTTCCGGCACTGGCTCATGTGGGCCGCTGTGAGCGCGTTCGGAACGATGCGCTGGCGCCTCGGCGTCGTCTTCGGGCTCCACCTCGTGGCGGTCTGGGCGCTCACGCTCTGGGCGATCGTCTGGGCGTGGGGAGACGGCATCGGCGGAATCGGCTGGAGCTGGTGGCAGGTGGTCGTCGCCGCACTCGCGGTGCCCGCGTTCCTCGTCGTCGTGGGAAGCTCCTGGCGCGCGGGTGTCGACCTCCACGGTGGCTGGCTCTTTCCCACCGCGTTGACGAGCCTGCTCATCGTCGTCCCTCTCGCCAACGAGTGGACGTACCCGTTCGAGCTCGACCTCGATCCCTTCACGCTCCTCGTGCCCGCGCTGGCGTTGACCCTCCTCGGGCCGCTCTGGGGGCTCTGGGTCGACCCGACGCTCCGTGGCTGGCTGTGGCCGACGGCACTGATCGCGCTGCCCATCGCGGTGATCCCGGCGGCATTGGTCCTGGTTGCGATCGTGCTCGTCTGGCTCGTCGACCTCGGCGCGTCGCTGGCCGCGTGTCTGCGAAAGACGCCGGGCGGAGGGGAGAGGCCGTTCGAGCTGCCGACGCTCCGCACGACGGGCTCGCGCGTGTGAGCTCGGGCTACTCCGACGGAGCGGGCGGCATCTCGTCGACGGGCCACGGCTTGCCGCCGACACCCCAGTTCTTCGGGTTGTGACCCTCGACGATGACCCAGGTGTGCTCCTTGAGTCCCGGGTGCGTTGCCTCGCAGAGTGCGTCGGTGAGCTTCTCGATGAGCGCTGCGCTCGTCTCGTCACTCATGCGGTAGTCGAAGAGCTCGACCTTGATCAGTGGCATGGACTCTCCTTCGTCGGTTCGGCGAGGTTACGGTAGGCGCCGTGGCGATACGCATCCAGCACGTCGGGTTCGTCGTGTCCGATCTCGAACGCTCGCGCCGCTTCTACGCGGACGCACTCGGTCTCGAGGAAGTGCCGCGACCAGCGAACTTCGCCTTCGACGGAGCGTGGTTTCGGTTCGGCGGAACGGAGCTCCATCTCCTCTCGGATGCGCACGCTACGGGCGGCGCGGGGCAACGCGATCCCGGTGCCGGCGCGGAGCGCGGAATGACGCACCATCTCGCATTCGCCGTCGACGACCTCCACGCCGCCTGCGCGCGTCTTGCCGAGAACGGCGTCGCGCTCGCGGGTGGCCCGATGCCACGAGGGGACGGCTACGTGCAGGTCTTCTTCCTCGATCCCGACGGCCACGTGCTGGAGCTCTTCCAGCACACGGGCGACGATCAGCGCGACGCGCCGACCCGCGCGCCGATCGCGCGGTAGGTCTCGCGCGCGGGGGAGACCGGCCACGCCGTTCGATGTAGCTCGACCACGAACGCGGGGTGACTTCGCGGCTCGCGAGCGTAAGATTCGCCCACTTCGTCAAGGGGCGTGCGATGGTTGACCTCCCGGCCGGGACGGTCACGTTCCTCTTCACCGACATCGAGGGGTCTACGCAACTCCTCAAACAGCTGCGGACGCGGTACGACGACGTCGTCGCCGACCATCACCGCATCCTTCGCCAGAGCTTCGAGGAGCATCACGGACGCGAAGTCGACACCCAGGGCGACTCGTTCTTCGTCGCGTTCGCGCGCGCTGGCGACGCCGTTGCGAGCGCGATCGCGGCCCAGCGAGCACTAGCTGCCTACACCTGGCCCGACGGTGTCCAGGTACTGGTGCGCATGGGTCTGCACTCCGGCGAGCCGCGCGCGGCCGGTGAGCGGTACATCGGATTCGGTGTGCACCGGGCCGCGCGGATCGCGGCCGCCGGGCACGGTGGGCAGATCCTCGTCTCGAACGCGACGCGCGAGCTCGTCGAAGACGAGCTTCCGCCCGGGACACGCCTCCGCGACCTCGGCGCCTACGAGCTCAAGGACGTCGACCGGCCCGAGCGCTTGTTCCAGCTCGAAACGGAAGGGCTTCGACACGAATTTCCGCAGCCCAATGCCCGCCGAGTGCGGACGCCGCGGGGGCGGCAGAGAGCGGCAGTCGCCGCGACCATCGCCGCCGCACTTGTCGTCGCCGCCGGCGTGACGGCGTTCTACTGGACGAAACCATCGCCGCCTTCCGTCGGCTCGTCGCGCAATCCGATCACGGTTCTCTCCCCATGGGAGGGCAGCGAAGAGACGGCGTTTCTCAGGGTGCTGAAGGCATTCGAGAAAGAGACCGGCTTGACGACGCAGGTCGATGAAGCTCCGAACTTCCTCGGGACCCTGCGCCGTCGCATCAGTGCAGGCAATCCGCCCATGATCGCGATGGTTCCGACCTCGGGGATGCTCGCGGATCTCGCACGAGAGGGTGTCCTCCAGTCGCTCACAGACCTCGGGATCCCCAACAGTGAGCTCAGTAGGAACTACAGCAGCGTGTGGATCGATCATGGCACGGTCGACGGAACGACCTATGCGTTTCCGGCCAAGGCGACCTCGAAGAGTCTCATCTGGTACCGGCCCGACACGTTCGAGGCGCTTGGACTGGCTGTGCCAAGGACCTGGGCGCAGCTGCGCTCGGTAACAGCGACGATCGACGCCGAAGCCGAGAAGCCGTGGGCGCTCGGAGCGCAAGACGTGTGGACCCTGACCGACTGGTTCGAGAACATCTACATCCGGACGTACGGGCCTGCGGCCTACAACGACCTGTTCGCTGGTGAGGTCGGTTTCGATCATCCGTCCGTCATGGCTGCGTTCGAGCAGATGACGACGCTTCTCAACGACCGGTATGTCGCAGGGGGCCTCGTCGCTTCTCTCGAGACCGAGTTCGGCGAGGGGATCAGCCTCGTGTTCGGTGCAGATCCTGGCGCGCACCTCTACATGGAGGGCGGTTTTGTCGGCAATCTCGCACTCGAGTTCCTGAAGCCGAAGCCGCGACCCGGCGAAACCATCGCTGTGGCACCGTTTCCGGCGATCAATCCGACCGTTGGAAGCCCGCTCGTCGGCGGTAGCAATCTCGCCACCGCATTCGTGGACAACGGAGGCGTGAGGCGGCTGCTGGAGTACCTCAGCTCACCGCGAGCGGCCACCGTGTGGATAGCGACGGGTGCCGCTGTTTCGCCGAACAACGGTGTCCCACTCAACGCGTACCCGAACATCCTGGTCCGTGCGGAGGCCGAGCAGCTGATCGGTGCGACGGCCTTCGTCTCGGACGGCTCGGACCTCCTGCCCGGCACGCTCGGCGACGACTTCGGGTCGACGCTCCAACAAGCGCTGCTCCGTCCTGCAGGTGCTGCTCGATTCATGAAGGCTTTCGAGCGTAAAGCTGCTCGCGCATTCAATGGTTGACGCGCGCTACGAAAGCCCGGTCGGCCCGATCCGCGCGAGTGCGCGGTAGGTCTCGCGCGCGGCGGCGACTCCGAGCGGGAACGTCTCGACCAGCATCCGCTCGTTCGGCGAGTGCGTGTGGCTGTCGGGAAGCGCGAGGCCGGCCAGCACCGTTGGGATCTTGCGTGTCGCGAGTGCGGCTGTGATCGGCAACGTTCCGCCGACGCGCACGATGAGCGGTCGGCGCCCGAACACGCCTTCGAACGCGTCTCGGGCGACGGCGAGCACATCGATGTCGCGCGGGAGAACGGCTGGCGGCGTGAGATCCAGGTTGAGAATCTCCAGGCTTGCGCCGTCCGGCAGCGCGTCGCGCAGGAGTTGCTCCGCAGCCGCAGCGATCACAGCTGGTTCCTGGCCCGGCGCGACCCGGATCGTGATCCCCGCTCCGGCGCGCGAGACGAGCGTCGTGTTTCGGAGGCCCGGCTTGCCTCCGAGGATGCCCGTGATGTCGAGCGACGGCTCGACGAAGACGCGCCGGTAGAACTCCTCGGCCGCAGTCTCGTCGAGCGCCGGTGCACCGACCCGCGCGAGCTCCTCCGATCCCGGCGGTAGCTCTCGCCAACCCGCGACCTCGTCCTCGCTCGGCTCGGTGACGCCTGCGCGCAACGGCTCGGGAAGGCGGCCGTCTCGCGAGAAGAGCGCAGTCAGCGCCTGGGAGAGTGCGTGGATCGCGTTGAGCGCGGTGCCGCCGTAGTGACCGGAGTGCAGGTCGCGGTCGCCGGTCTGCACCTCGACGTCGAACGCGACGAGCCCACGAGACGCGACGACGAACTCGGGCGTGTTCCGGGTCTTCATCCAGCCGTCGAGGACGACGCACGCATCGACCGGCCCGGTGTCCTGCTCGAGAAACCGGACGATCGCGCTGCCGCCCGTCTCCTCTTCGCCGTCGCAGACGACGCGGAACGTCAACGGTGGAGCGCCCTCGGACAGGAGCTCCTCGATCGCCTTGAGCTGCATCCACAGCTGCCCCTTGTCGTCGGCGACTCCACGCGCATAGAGCCATTCGCCTCGCATCTCGGCAAGGAACGGGTCGCTCTCCCACAGCTCGAGCGGTGCCGGCGGCTGCACGTCGTAGTGCCCGTACACGAGCACCGTCGGCGCACCGGGCGGGCCCGCGATCTCGCCGACGACGAGCCGGCCGTCCTCTCGCAGCTCCACCTTCCCGCCGAGCGCGTGCACCTTGTCCGCCACCCACTCGCCGGCCCGTGTGACGTCCGCTGCATGCGCAGGATCCGCGCTCACGCTCGGAATCGCGAGGAACTCGGCGAGCTCGTCGAGCCAGCCGTCCGGGAGTGCGGTCGTCACGGCTCGATCGTACGCCGCCACGAGACAGGCTATGGTGAGACCTCGCGCACGCCCTTTCCGTCACGCCTGAGCGTCGTCGCTCGCGAGCGACCTGGCTCGAGCCGGCAGATCCGCGGCGCTCGCGACGCGGATCGATGTCAGCGACGAAAGGGACGGTGTATGACGACCAAGAGGCAGCAGACCATGGCCAAGATCACCCGCGAGCGGGCGGTCAAGGAGAAGCGGGAGCGAAAGCTCGAGAAGAAGCGGGAGCGAAAGCTCGAGCGCAAGCTCCTGGCGGAGAACGGTGGCGTGATGCCGGGCGCGGCCGACGGCGACGAAGCGACGGAGTCGGAGCTAGATCCGCTCCTCGATCCGCATCAGCCCGACGGAGATGATGGTGCGGTACTGGGGGAACGCGTGGTGCCCGGCCTGTAGGAGGTACTGGTCGGACTCGAGCATCCGGCTATAGACGTAGACCGGCACCTTCACGAGGCGCTCGCAGTCGACGTTCGTGCACTCGCATGAGAGCTCGACGAGGCTCTGTGCGTCCGTCTTCGAGCTCGACGCCTCCGAGGCTCGCCTGTTCGCGTCGCGTCGTGCGACGCGGTGCAGAGTCCCTTCCTTTTCGGTCACCGAGCGTGCCTCTGCTCTCGCCGAGCGCTCCTCTGCTGTTGTGGCCATGCGTCTCCTCCTGCCATGAACGGATAGGGAGGGCGCAGGCGGCGCCGTCGGTATACGTCCGGTGTCATCTCAGTGTACGCGTGGGGCCCCTGACACTGTTTTCCCTGCTCAGGGGCAATGGCTGCTACCCTGCGAACACGGACAACGCCGTTGTCCCGTGAGGTTTGACTTCTTCGGTTCCTCCTTAGGGTGGTCGAGGCAGACGGATCTCGACCCAGCACCACACATAGGAGTTGAATCGATATGCAGCAGTTTTCCGAGCTTGGCGTGTCCGCGCGCATCGTGCGTGCGCTCGCCAAGCGCGACATCCATACCCCGTTCCCGATCCAGGAGCACGTCCTTCGCGACGCGCTCGCCGGACGGGACATCCTTGCCAAGGCCCCGACCGGCTCGGGCAAGACGATCGCCTTCGCGATCCCGCTCGTCGAGCTGATCGATACCGGCGCCAGGCGGCCCGCCGCGGTCGTCCTCGTGCCGACGCGCGAGCTCGCGTCGCAGGTCGCCGGCGAGATCGAGGCGATCGCGCCGGACGGCATGTCCGTTGCCACCGTCTACGGAGGCGTTCCGCTGCACGCGCAGTCGAAGCGCGCACGCAACGCGCACATCGTCGTCGCGACGCCCGGCCGCCTGAACGATCTGCTCGAGCGAAAGGCCATCGACCTCGACGGCGTCCGGGTCCTCGTCCTCGACGAGGCCGACCGGATGCTCGACATGGGCTTCAAGCCACAGGTCGACCGCATCGTGCGCCGGATGCCTCGCACGCGGCAGACGATGTTCTTCTCGGCCACTCTCGACTCAACCGTCGGCGAGCTCGCACGCGCCTATACGAGCGATCCCGTTCGCTGCGAGGCCGCGCCGATCGTCACGGAGACGGAGCACGAGGTCGAGCATCGCTTCGTCTCGGTCAAGGCCGACGACAAGGTCGAGACGCTCGCGGAGCTCCTCCGAGGCGATCGCGGTCTCGCGCTCGTGTTCGTCAGGACACGACGCGGAGCGGATCGTCTCGTGAAGAAGCTCGCGTTCCACCAGGTCGACGCCGTCGCGCTCCATGGCGACATGAGCCAGGGCCAGCGCGAGCGCTCCCTGCGGAAGTTCGAGACCGGCAAGGCGACCACGCTCGTTGCGACAGACGTCGCGGCGCGCGGTCTAGACCTCGTCGACATCACCCACGTCATCAACTTCGACCCGCCGGCGGAGCACTCTGGGTACGTCCATCGTGTCGGCCGAACAGGCCGGGCTGGACGAGCCGGCATAGGCGTGACATTCGTTCTCCCCGAGCAGCAGGAGGACGTCAGCCGCGTCGCGCGGCTCGCGGGTCACACGGAGCAGTTCGCGTCCGGAGGCATGAAGGTTGCGCCGCCGCGTCGCGTCTACTCGTCGCGCCGCGGACGCTCGAAGTGGGGCTCGGTTGCCCCACGCCGCAAGATCTGAAGTCGCTAGCGCGAACTTCAGATCGCGGGAAATCCCTGAAGGCGGCTGCTTCCGCAGCCGCATCGCAGCGCACCTAGAGCGTCGGTCCTAACTCGAAACCGCGAGCTGCTGGTCGATCCAGGCTTCGGCCTCGGCGCGATCGATGCCGCGTGCAACCTCGATCTCTCCCGAGAGGAGCTCGCGGGCCTTGAGGTGAAGAGCCCGCTCGCTCGTCGAGAGCTTGATCGGCGTGCCGGTCGCGGTGCGGCCCTGCTCGCGCTTCACGCCGTCGCGGACGATCTCCGCGAGGTCGAGCGGGTCACCGCTGCGGAGCTTCTCCTGCGCGTGCTGGAGGCGCTTCGACCAGATCTCGTCGCTGACGACGCCGTCCTCTCGAAGGGTCTTCTGCACCTTCTTGAGGTCGGCCGCGGTCGCCGGTGGACGCAGCAGCTCGGTGGCACGCGACACGGGGAGCGTCACGGAGAGCTCGTTCCCGAGCTCGATCACGACGACTTCCTCCTCGACGCCCAGCACGACCTTCTTCTCGCGCGCCGAGATGCGCCCGACTCCGTGCGGTGGGTAGGCGACGATGGTCCCGACTGCGAGCTTCACCCCTCCAGCCTATCGGCCCGGGGCGGTGCGGCTACGTCTCGAGCCCCACGACGAACTCGCGCTCTCGGCCTTGCCACGAAACGTTAACGGAGTTTCCGAGGCGCTTCAGGAGCGCGACCACTCTGGGGTTGTCACCGCACACCGTTGCGATGAGCTGCGTGATGCCGGCCGCGCGCGCGTCGTCCGCGAGCACGCTAGCGAGGGTGGATCCAACGCCGCGGCTCTGCACGTCGTCCGCGACCGCGAACGCGATCTCGGCCGACGTGCCGTCGCGGACGAGGCGTGCGATCCCGACAGGCTCGGAGTCTCCGTCGAGGAAGCCGACGAGGACGTGGTGGTCGCGGTCGACGCGCGCGAGCTTTGCGAGCTCGAGCTCCGACAGACGCGGCTTCGCGCCGCAGAAGCGGCGCTCGCGCGAGCTCTGACCCAGACGCGCGAACAGCGACGACACGGTGTCCGTGTCCCCGTTTCGCAGAGACCTGATCGTGAGCCCGTTGACGTAGCGCGACTGCATATGACGAGGGTAAACGCATGCGCATGGCCCGAGACTTCCCCGCGACGGGCCATCTTGTTGACATGGCCCGTTCGGGCCAGGAACACTCCGGGTCATGGAGCAGGACATCCGCTTCTGCGAGCTCGACGGCCGCCGGATCGCGTACGCGTCGATCGGCGAGGGGCCGCTGCTCGTGTTCGGGGCGAAGTGGGTCTCGCACGTCGAGGAGGAGTGGGACGACCTGCGAGCGCGCAGCTTCTACGAGGATCTCGCGCAGCAGGGCCATCGCGTCGTGCGGTACGACCGCCTCGGCGCCGGGCTCTCGGATCGCACGCTGCCCGGCCCGCCGTCGATCGACCTCGACACGCGCGTCCTCCGGTCGGTGATCGAGGCGTGTGGAGGCGAGCCGGCCACGGTGTTCGCGTGCTCGTGCTCGTCCGCGGTGACCGCAAACCTCGCGGCGCACGAGCCAGACCTCGTGCGCAAGATCGTCTTCTTCGGAAGCTTCGTCTCACGCGACGATCTCCCCGACGCGACACGGCGTTCGCTCGTCGACTTCGTCCGCTTCAACTGGCCGCTCGCAGCCCAGATGCTCGCCGGCCTCATCGTTCCGCACGCGAGCGGCGACGAGATCGCTGCCGTGAGCCGGTACAAGCGTCGGTCCTGCGAAGCCGACACCGCCTCGGCGTTCCTCGAGCTCGAGCTCTACAGCGACGCGCGGGAGCTGCTTCCGCGCATCACGATGCCCACGCTCGTTCTCCATCGCCGCGGCGATCGGACGGTGCCGATCGCCCGCGGGCGGGAGCTCGCCTCACTCCTGCCGAACGCACGCTTCGTCGCGCTCAGCGGCGACTCGCACCTGCCGCACGTCGACGACCAGCGCGAGGTTCATCGCGCGCTGGCCGGGTTCCTCGACGACGCGCCGCGCGCAGGATGCCAACGGAGACTCGCCGCTGACGCGACCGCGAAGCCGAAGTGCTCCGCCTCGTCGCCGCCGGGCTCTCGAATCGCGAGATCGCCGGGTCGCTCGTCCTCAGCGAGCACACGGTGCACAGGCACGTCGCCAACATCCTGCGCAAGCTCACGCAGTCGTCGCGCGCGGCAGCGGCCGCGTACGCGACGCGCACGGGTTACATCTAGAGCGTCGCGAAGAGGTCGACCGGCACGCCGTCGGGGTCGCTGAGCTGCGCGTAGCGCTGGCCCCAGAACGCATCCCACGGCTCCTTCTCGCCGAGGAACCCGGCTGCCATGACCTGCTCGTAGAGCTCGTCGACCTCGGCCGGACTCGAGCACTCGAATGCGAGCGCGAGCTGGTTCCCGGTCTCGCGTGTCCAGTCGGGCCGGAAGCTCTTCACGACGTCCTCGGCGTCGAGCATGAGCCGCAGCCCGCTCGGCAGCGTCGCCTCGATGTGCCCTTCACCGTCCTCGGGGAAGTCGACGCCGAGCAGGCGGTAGAAGGCGATCGACGCGCGGAGGTTCGACGAGACGATGCCGATCGCGTTCAGCTCGGGCACGGCACGACCATAGCCGGACCGTGCACATCGCCCGACTCACAGCTTCTTCAGGGCACGCCCGAGCGCCTGGCCGCCCGCAAGTACGGGCTCGAACAGGTCGCCGTGCTGTTCGACGCGCTCGAGGGCCTCGCGCATCCCGAAGTGACGAGGCGTCACGTCGTCCGTCAGCTCGTCCCAGCGCAGCGGCGTCGAGACGGGCGCGCCCGGCTTCGGCCGGACGGAGTAGACCGAGGCGATCGTCTTGCCACGCGCGTTCTGGCGATGGTCGACGAGGACGCCCTTCCGCTTGCGCTTGAGCCACTCGGTCGTCACGAGCCCTGGATGGCGCTCCTCGAGCCGACGTGCCACCGCCTCGGCGAAGGCGTAGGTCTGCTCGTAGGTCGCGCGCCGCGCGATCGGGACGAGGACGTGGATCCCGTCGGCGCCGCTCGTCTTGACGTACGACGCGAGCTCGAGCCGCTCGAGCTCCTGCGCGGATCAGGTGAGCGACGCGGATCGCGAGCGCGAAGCCGTCATCGGGCGGGTCGAGGTCGAAGAGCACGAAGTCCGGGCGCTCGGGCTTGTCGATGCGCGAGTACCAGGCGTTCATGTCGATGCAGTTCATCTGCACCATCCAGAGGACCGCCTCCGGCTGAGTTGAGGAGAGGAAAGTCGACGATCCGTGACCCGCCCTCGCGCGGATGCGTGCGGAAGGTGCGGGTCGGGATCCACGAAGGCATCCCCTTCGGCGCCTGCTTCTGGAAGTACACGTCCCCGGTGCTGACCCGTACGGGTAGCGCTTCATCGTGAACGGGCGGTTGCGGAGATGCGGGACGAGCACCGGCGCGATCGCGCGGTAGTACTCGAACACGTCCTCCTTCGTGAACCCGTCGTCGGGGAAGAGGACTCGCTCGGGGCTCGAAAGGCGGACTGACCGTGACGCCATGCGGCGGTTGTACCTGTCAGATCCTGTGTCTGGAGTCGCCGCCGTTGGGCGCAACTGCCTGGACCTGACACACCTGTTGCTGCAACGTTCAGGACCTGACCCCCATCGCACCACATGTTTGACCGCTGGGTACCTCGCGCTTAGGGTTGCGCGACCCACGTCAGCTAAGGAGGCCCACGATGGAGATCGGTGCGTCGGTTTCGGCGGGGGATGCGCTGCTCGTCATCTTGCTCGGGGTGTTGCTCGGTACCCTCGGTCAGTTCGCGCGCACGCTCGGCGAGGTGGCGGACCCCCAGAGCTCGTTAAACGCGCGCGCGCTCGGTATCAATGTGCTGACCGCAGCCGTGGTAGGCGCAACCGCGGGAGGGCTAGGTGCCGTTACCTTCGTGGGCGAGGACGTCAGCTCGGCCGACCTCCTGACAATGGTCGCCGCCGGCTACGTGGGGACTGACTTCATCTCGCAGTTCCTCAAGAGACAGTTCGGCAGCCTGAGGAATCCATGATCGCCGACGCTTCGAGTGTGCCGACTCTCGAAGATCTCGCTCCGATCCTTTACTACGACTCGCGCGAACTCTATGGAGCCGTGGCGGTCGAGAGCTTCGTAGGGAATCACTACGACGGAGGGCCTGGTGCCGCATATGCGAACACACTGAAGCGCGCGGACGGGACGGTCATCGCTACGGTCGGCGGGGAGCCGGCGTTGACGCTGGCGTTTCTCCGGGCAGGTGAGTATCCGACGGGCGACCCTGTGCTTGAGGGCGACTATCTCGATGCGGGTCACGCGGCGTACGCGGCCGACTCACGAACATGGTGGTCTACGCACGGGGATGTCGTGTACGCCCGAGAGGTGATGGCCGCGAGTAGCGGTCGCCGCTGGTTCCAGTACTGGATCTTCTACTACTACAACTCCAAACAGATTCAACGTCTCGGGTTGCACGAAGGCGATTGGGAGATGATTCAGATCGGCCTCGACGACGCGGGTCATCCTTGGGAAGTCACCTACTCGCAACATGGAAAGCCCCTCAAGGCTACGTGGTCCGACGTCGAGGAGGATGGGCGGCCGGCCGTCTTTGTCGCCCTCGGCTCGCACGCGTCGTTGCCGACGGCGGGGCGGCATCCGGCGCCTGTCATCGACGACTACTGCGATGCGCTGGGTAGGAGGTCGACTCCGCGAGTGATCGATGTCACGGCCGGGTCCGCGGGGTGGCTGGCGTGGACGGGGCGCTGGGGTGCGAGTCGAAAGGCTGGCTTCCTCAGCTTCCCGAGTCCTTCCGCGCCGGTGACACAGAGACCCTGGAGCGATCCCGACGGATTCCACGGCGACGCCAGGCGATGGGAGCCATCGACGGAAGTGAGCTTAGCGTTCGCGAGGCGGCCGATTGTGACCGTGTCCGGCTCCGGGGGTAAGCGCACGGTCGAGTTTGAGGTCTTTCCGGACCGGGAGGACAGCTGGGTAGCCCTACTGACGATTCACGCCACGCTTCCCGGAGATCAGCCGCCCCGCGAGTTCATTTTCGATGTCACTACCCCAGGCGAGAAGGAGCCCGTGTCGGAGTCGGAGTCCTTTGATGGGGTAGGCAAGACTTCTTAGCCGTCCTGCACGCTTCGAAAGCGGCTTGCACATTCATCGTTGGTGACCTTGTCCCCGAGGGCGGCATGGGCGTCATCGTCCAAAGCCCGCCGTCAGTGGTGTAGTTAGGGTCATCCGATGGACAGGTCGTGGCGACTTGACGCTGCCGCGCAAAGCCGAGTCCGCACGCCACGAGCACCACGAGCAGCGGCAGCTGTTGGTCGTCCGCCGTGACTGCACGAGGCGGACCGAAGCGCCGTGCTCTAGGTTCGGCTCGTACCACGTGGAGAGTTCTCTACGCTGACCGGGATGGACACGTTGACACAGATGAAGTGCGTTCCCTGCAGCGGGGACGTACCGACGGTGACGGCGGCCGAGGTCGCGGAACTCCATCCCCAGGTGCCTGACTGGGAGCTGGTGGAGGTCGACGGCATCGACCGGCTCACGCGCGCATTCGCGTTCGACGACTTCGCGCAGGCGCTCGACTTCACGCGGGCAGTGGGCGAGCTCGCCGACGAGGAGGGGCATCACCCTGCGCTGTTGACGGAGTGGGGCAGGACGACCGTCACCTGGTGGACGCACAAGATCAAGGGCCTTCACCGCAATGACTTCATCATGGCCGCGAAGACGGATCAGCGCTTCGGACGCTGAACCTCCGAGGATCGGGTTTACGTCTTCCATGTTCCGCTGACCGACCGGAGTCGAGGACTATCGAAGATCTGACCCGGAGAGTGCGGGACGAGCGTCCACGAGCGTGAGTTCGACCTGCCCAGAAGGCATTGTTTGACAGTCGTCGAGGACCCAGGAGGGAAGAGTGCACATCGCCCGCATGCACGCCCGCGGTTTCAAGCGGTTCCACGATCTCACCATCGAGACCCCAGGAACGCCTCGCCTGGTGATGATGTGCGGACCCAACGGCATGGGGAAGTCGTCGGTGATCGACGCCTTCCGCTATTGGCATGCCCCGAATTCGGGCGAGGGTTGGATCACCGACGAGACCTACCACCGGCGATCGGGTGACATAGCGGTCGACATCACACAACTCGTGGAGATCGACTTCGTTGAGCCCCAACCGGAGAATCCACGCAAGCTCCTGTATGCGAGGTCGGCATATCGGCACGAGCCTGACTTCCAGACTGGCTCGATTTCGCGGGCGGGCGAGCTCTTCGATGCGCCGAGGTCGCGCCGAATGATCGATCCCGAATCGAAGGTATCCGACAACTATCAGCGGCTCGTATCGGCGACGTTGGACGACCTCTTCGGCGGCTCGCGCGACGCAATGCTCGTCGCCGAGCTACGAGACCTGCACGTAGGACAGATCCGTGATGCCATGCTCGAACTGTTTCCGGAGCTCGAGCTTCAGGGCCCCGGAGATCCGCTCAGCGGTGGAACGTTCTACTTCCGCAAGGCCGGTCAGGACGCGTTCCACTACAAGAATCTCTCCGGTGGTGAGAAAGCGGCGTTCGATCTCCTCCTCGACCTCGTCATAAAGACCGCGGTCTACGACGACACTGTGTTCTGCATTGACGAACCAGAGCTGCACATGAACACGCGACTGCAAGCGTCGCTACTGGACTCACTACTCAATGTGCTGAGCGAGTCGGCGCAGTTGTGGATCGCATCTCATTCGATCGGCATGATGCGGCGCGCCCAGCAACTCTACGAGCACGACAGCTCGGTTGTGGCCTTCCTCGACTTCGAGAACGTCAATTTCGATGAACCTGTGAGCATGGCGCCGGTCAAGCCGAATCGCGACTTTTGGGCGCGAACGCTGAAGGTGGCGCTTGGCGACATGGCTGACCTGGTGGCACCGGACCGTGTTGTTCTCTGTGAGGGCCGCCCTGCCGGCGGTGCCAATGTCGCTAAGGCGGAGTTTGACGCACGCTGCTATCGCCGGATCTTCGAAGCGGAATTTCCGCGCACCGACTTCCTGTCGGTGGGCAATGTCGCTGACGTGCACCAGGACCGAGTAGAGGTGGGACGAGCCATACAGACGATCGCGACTGGAACCCGTGTCACTCGTGTGGTCGACCGAGACATGCGGAGCGAGCAGGAGATCGCTGACTTGGAAGCCAGCGGGACTCGGGTTCTGCGGCGCCGGCACATTGAGTCCTATTTCCTGGACGACGAAGTTCTTACGGCACTCTGCGAGTCCGTTGGACAGCCGGAGCAGCTCTCTGCGTTAGTGGAAGCACGAAACGCCGCGATCGCTACAAGCGTCGCGGACAGGGGCAACGACACTGACGACCTGAAGTCAGCAGCTGGCACGTTCTTCGTGACCGTCCGCCAGCTGCTTGCGTTGACGGATGCGGGTAGCACCACCGAAGCGTTCCTCGCGGACACCTTGGCTCCGTTGGTTCGACCGGGGATGCTTGTTTACGACGAACTGCGTGCGGACGTTCTCGCCGCTTAGCGAACGGCTTACTGAGCGATCCGGTCTCATCGTGGAGGACCGGTGGTCTCGCTCTCCACGGTCGCTTGCGGCGCGACCTCGGACCGGCTCAGCGCACGACAGGGCGACGTCCATGTGCGGGCTGACGAAGCCCTCAGAGAGGCCGTTCTCAGGGCGTGCGCTTGTACGGCGTGGCCATGCGATCGGTGCAGCTCGCCGGACGAGCCGCCGTCCTAAGATAAGTCAGAGGACGGCGACAGCGCGCCACCCGCACCCAGGTCACGCGTCGGAATGCAGCGAGTCGCCCTGCGCCCCGAGCACAAGATCGCGCTCCGCGTCCGGCACGTGGTCTCGGAGCACCGGCGACAGTGCCTCGACGAACGTCATCCCGCCCTCCGAGTACAGCTCATGCTCGATCCCGCGGTTCACGACGACGACGTCACCCGCTCCGAGCGTCTTCGTCTCGTCGCCTATCGTCATCGTCACATCGCCGTCGACGATCCACATCACCTGCTCGGCGGTCGGATGTGAGTGGCGCCGCACCGTCGTGCCCGGCTCGTAGACGACGTGGCAGAGCATCACCTGCTCGCCGCCGATCGCGTGGATCGCCACCCCCGGGAAGAGGGTGTGGCGATCCACGCCGTTCCACGTTCTGAAGGGCGAAGTCAGGCGGGAACCTCGAAGCGTATCCCGCCCGAGGAGACCGCGTTCACGGAGAGCTCCTCGTCGAACACGACCTTCTTGCCCTCGCGCGTCGGCTCCGCCTTCGCCTCCAAGGCACGCAACACCCGCTCGGGCGTGATCGGCAGCTCCGTGACCCACACGCCGACCGCGTCGTAGACCGCCGCGGCGATCGCCGGCGGCTGCGGGTTGTTCGCCATCTCGCCGATGCCCTTCGCGCCGTACGGGCCGTCGGCGGAGGGGTTCTCGATCATGATCGTGTCGATCTGCGGCATGTCCTCCATGCCCGGTGCGAGGTACGAGCCGAAGGCGCCGCCGCGGTGCTCGACCGACGGGTAGTACGGGTAGCAGTTCTCGAGGATGCCGAGCCCGAGGCCCATCATCGCGCCGCCCTCGATCTGCCCCTCGACGTGCGACGGGTTGAGCGCGCGGCCGACGTCGTAACACTGCTGCAGCCGCGTCACCCGCACCTGGCCCGTCTCGTCGTCGACCTCGACCTCGGCTGCGCACGACGCGTACGAGATCGCGGAGTGGGGCGGGAGGTCGACCTCACCCGTCTCCGGGTCGATGATCGCCGCGTACGGCTTGAGCTGCGCGCCCGTGCCGGTGATGAGCTCGCCGTGTCCCCACGTCGCCGCGGCCGCCACGTCTCCGACGCCGAGCTTCGTCTGCGGCGCACCCTTCGCGATGACTTCGCCGTCGATGATCTCGAGGTCGGCCGGGTCGATCTCCATCTCCTTGCCGGCGATCTCGAGGATCTTCTGCTTCACCTGGAGCGCTGCCTTCTCGGCCGCCTTGCCGGCGACGAACGTCGCGCGCGAGGCGAACGTCCCGGTGCAGACCGGCGACGAGTCGGTGTTCGAGTTGTCGTACGTGATCCAGTCGTACGGGACGCCGATGGTCTCGGCGACGATCTGCGACTGGATCGTCTTCGAGCCGTTGCCGATGTCGGCGGTGCCGGCGAAGACGTCGATGCGCCCGTCCGGCTTCACCTTGATCCAGCACTGCGACGGATCGCCGTTCTGGTTCATCCCGGTCGGGTACTCGATTGCCGCGATCCCGCGGCCGGTGTGCTTGGCCATCAGTGACCCTCCGTCGATCCGACCTGGGCGACGAGGTGCTCGGGGAGCAGCTCACCCGTCCTGGGCTCGTTCGTCATCGTGCGGTAGTCCGCCGGAAGCTCGTGGCCGACCGCCTCGGCGATGGCCTGAATCGTCTCGACGGTCGACGGATCGGTGTAGGCGATGCCGTTCGGCGACGTGTCGCCGATCCGGTTCGCGTTCTTCAGGCGGATCTCGATCGGATCGAGCCCGAGCTCGTTCGCGATCCGGTTCATGTGCGTCTCCACCGCGAACGAGACCGACGTCACGCCGAACCCGCGCATCGCCGTGGTCGGCGTGCGGTTCGTGAAGACGACGTAGCCGTCGAAGTGCAGATTCGGAATCGAGTACGCCCCCGTGTGGTGGAAGCTGTGCTTCGTCAGGCCGTACGGGGAGAACCGCGCGTACGCGCCCGAGTCGTGCAGTGTCAGCATCTTCTGGCCGAGGATCCAGCCGTCCTTCGTCACCGCCGTCGCAAGCTCCATGTGCCACGGTGCGCGGGTCGACGAGCAGAGGAACTCCTCCTCGCGCGTCCAGCGCCACTTCACCGGCCGGTTCGCCTTCATCGCGAGCAGGCAGGACATGGTCTCCGTCGCCGTGTCGACCTTCCCGCCGAAGCCGCCGCCCGTCGTGCCGCCCACGATCTTGAGCTTGTTCAGCGGCACCTGCAGGTGCGCGGCGACGACGCCGAGCGAGAAGTAGAGCGCCTGCGTGCAGGAGTAGATCGTCAGCCGGCCGTTCGGCTCGGGAACGACCTGGCACACCTGCGTCTCGATCGGCGCGTGCTCGATCGCCGCCGGGCGGTAGACGCCCTGGACGATCATGTCCGCGTCCTCGAAGGCCCGTTCGATGTCGCCCTTGCGGATCTGGCGGACGTCCATCTCGCCCTCGAAGTGCGGGTACCAGTTGCCCCACTGGTGGATCTTCGGGGACTCGGAGTCGAACGCCTGGCGGATGTCGAAGAGCGCAGGGCGATCGTCGAAGCCGACCTCGATCGCGTGACCGCCGCCGAAGCGAGCTCCTCGCTCTCGGCCGCGACGAGCGCGATCGGCTGGCCGAGGTAGCGCACCTCGTCCTTTGCGAGCATCGGCTCGTCGGCCGGTATGCCGAGGCCGAGAGGTCGCCGTACTCGAGCAGCGGGACTCCTTCCAGGTGACGACCGCGTGGACGCCGGCATCGACTCGGCCTTCGACGTGTCCAGCTTCGTGATCCCCGCGTGGTGGCGGAGCGAAGCGCCTTCGTCCAGAGCGTGCCGGGGACGCTCACGTCGTCGACTACGTCCTCCGTCCGTTGACGTGCGCGACGCCGTCATGCGTGGGATTCGCGCGCCGACGACCTCATTCGGGGCTTCCGTTCGCCATGGTCGTGTGTTTCCCGACGGCATCTCGTCAGGTCGAACCAGTCGCCGCGCGCGGCAACGGCCACGGCGTCGATCATCTTCGAGTAGCCGGTGCACCGGCAGACGTGCCCGGCGGACGGTGCTGGGTCGCCCGGTGTCGTCCGTGCCGCCGCGATCGAGACGCCTGCGCGGCGAGCATCATTCCGGAGGTGCAGAAGCCGCATGCGCGGCGTAGTAGTGGACGAACG